>NZ_LMOS01000003.1:0-374323 GCF_001424595.1 Curtobacterium sp. Leaf154 | reverse complement strand
AGCAAAGGACTGATCACGATGCGTAAGAGCCTCAAGACCTCCATCACCCTCGCCACCACCGGCGCCCTCGTGCTGGGCGGTGCCGCGTTCGGCATCTCCTCCGCCCAGGCCGCGACCCCCGCSATCCACACGGTGTCCTCGTCGTCGTCGAAGATCCCCGCACCGGTCGCTTCGGTGCCCGAGGTCCTCGGTGGCTCCACCGCCGTGAAGCTCGACTCCGGCTTCACCGACGCCCTCACCTCCCTCAAGCTCACCCCCGGCGTCTCCGGCACCGCCAAGCTCGCCGACGGGTCCGTGTCGTTCCCGATCACCGCCGGRTCGGTCACCTACTGGTCCCCCGACGGCAACTACCGCCCCTACGTCCAGGGCCTGCTCAACCACGACGACTCCGGCCTGACCCTCAAGGGCGGCGACACCACCGTCACCCTCGAGAACTTCGTCGTSAACCCCGGCTCGTCCAAGCTCTACGGCGACGTCCTGGTCAACGGCAAGGTCGCYGTCAACAACGCGTTCCTGTTCGAGCTGCACGGCGGCTCCCTCAAGCCCCTCCAGCTCGAGGGCGACAACGCCATCCTGACCGGCACCACCGTCCACATCAGCGAAGACGCCGCCGGCCTGCTGAACAAGACCTTCGGCACCGACGCCGTCAAGCGCGGCCTCCTCGTCGGCACNCCTGACCGGCACCACCGTCCACATCAGCGAAGACGCCGCCGGCCTGCTGAACAAGACCTTCGGCACCGACGCCGTCAAGCGCGGCCTCCTCGTCGGCACSGCCACCATCACCGCACAGATCAAGTAACACCCCCGCACCACGATCGGCCCGGACCACGCAGCAGCGCGGTCCGGGCCGATTCGCGTTGCGCGAACCGCACCGCGCCGCGGGCCCGCGCCTGGCAGAACCAGTCGTACCCGGCGGCCGTCGTCGCCCTCGCCACGGGCTGGGCGACACCTCACGCGCTCACGCTCGCGAGAACTGTCGCTCAGCGCGAAAGCCCGGCGACGGCCCGCGCCGCCGCGCCACGGCACCGCTCAGCGGCGGCGCCACCACCGCCGCGGCTTCGCGTCGGCCAGCGCCTGCTCCGCAGCCCGAGCGGCCGCCGCCATGCGCAGCTCGCGGCGCTCCCGCCAGGCGAGCACCTCGGCTTCGACGTCGCGCATCGGCGTGACCACCGGCGGCCCGCCGAGCAGCTGTCGCCGGGCCTCCTTCACCCGTGCGTTGAAGTCCACCAGGACGTCGCGCACATCGGTCTCGAGCGACAGGGCGTCGAGGGCGTCGTCGAGTTCGGCGTCCTCCGTCCGGAGCGCCAGGGCCGGTGGCGCGATGCCCCGGATGTCCTCGCGCTCGATCTTCGACTTGATCCACCAGTCGGGATCGTGTTGGCCGACGATCCCGGGCAGCGGTTTGCCGTGGTAGGGGTTGCCCTCGAAGACTCCTCGGCGTTCGGCTTCGGCGATCTGCGCCCGCGCGTGGGCCGCGACGTCGGCGGCCTTGAGCAGCCGGCGTTCCTCGCGCTCCGACCGCACCTCGTCGGGGTCGAGTGACCCCCGCTCGATCTCCTGGTCGACGAGCTGCTGGTACCGGTAGCGCGCGGCCCGGCGGAGGCGGTCCATGCGTGCATCGACGTCGTTCATCGTCAGACCATGATGCCCCGCGCCCCCGACGGTTCGTCCAGCCCCGTCAGGACTTCTCTGAGACTTCTTCGATGGTCAGCGCCGCCTGGATGAGCGCCAGGTGCGACAGGCCCTGCGGGATGTTCCCCATGAAGTCCCCGTCGACGGCACTGAGCATCTCGCTGAACAGACCGACGTCGTTCGCCTGCGCCACCATGTCGTCCATCAGGTGCTTCGCGTCGTCGACGCGTCCGACGCAGGCCATCGCCGCAGCGAGCCAGAACGAGCACGCCACGAAGGGCGATTCCTCGTCCTGGATGCCGGAGTACCGGTACACGAGCGGGCCGTGCTGCAGCTGTTCCTCGATGGCCCGGATCGTGGACTCCATGCGGGGCCCGCGGTCGAACGCCGACATCGCGTGCAGCAGGATCGAGCAGTCGAGTGCGTCGGTACCCGGGTACATGACGTAGTGGCCGAGCTCCTCGTTCCACCCGTTCTCGGCGACCCAGTCCTCGATGAGCTCGCGGTTCTCGATCCACTTGTCACGGGGGCCGTCGATCATCCCCGCGTCGTGCAGCTCGACCGCGGCGTCGAGCGCCTGCCAGCAGCCGATCTTGCTCGTCGTGTAGTGCTGCGTCTCCTGCAGCTCCCACATGCCCGAGTCTGCTTCCGGCCACCGGTGGCAGGCGTCGTCGGCCAGCCCCTGCAGCACCGACGCGGTCTTGCGGTCGAGCACGTTGCCGGCGCGGACGTACTGGCGCATGATCTCGAACACGTCGCCCCAGACGCCGAGCTGCAGCTGATCGCCCGCCCGGTTGCCGATCGTGACCGGCCCGATGCCGTTCCAGCCGGGGACGTCGCGTTCCTCGACCGAGTCGCTCTTGGACCCGTCGAGTGCGTAGAAGATCGGCATCGTCTCGTCGTGCTCGGCGATCGTGCGCATCACCCACGAGACGGCCGCGTGGGTCTCCTCGCGCAGCCCGAAGCGGGTGAGTGCGTGCACCGTGTACGCCAGGTCGCGCACCCAGGCGAACCGGTAGTCCCAGTTCTTCCCGCCGGTGCGGTCCTCGGGCAGGCTCGTCGTCGGTGCCGCGGCGATCGCACCGGTGGGGGAGAAGATCAGGAGCTTCAGGGCGAGGGCGCTGCGCTGGACGGCATCCGACCACGGCCCGTCGTAGCTGAACTCCTTCGACCAGGTCGCCCAGTTCTCGATCGTGCGGTCGACCCCCTCGAGCGTGCGCTCCGGCTCGGGCAGGAAGATCGGTTCGTCGTACGTGCCGACGATCGTCAGGATCGACTTCGAGCCCTCGGCCGTCGAGAACCGGCCGGAGAACCGGGGTCCGTCGTCGTGGACGGGTTCGAAGCCCTGCTCGACGATCGCGATGGTGACGCCGTCGATCCCGATGACGGTGCCGTTCGCGGTGTCGAGGCGTCGGGGTTCCGCGGTGTTCAGGATCGTGCCGGGCACGACGGCCCACTCCATCTCGACGGAGCCCTGGACCCCCTGGACGCAGCGGCCGATCTCGGCCCACGGCAGACGTCCGGCGACACCGGTGACCATGGCGTCGGTCACGGTGGCGGTGCCGGACGGGGTGGTCCACGTCGTCACGAGCACGTTCGTCCCCGGCAGGTAGGCCCGGGACACCTCCGCCTGGTCGTCGACGGGCCGCAGGGCGACGTGTCCGCCGTGCTCGGCGTCGACGATGCTCGCGAACACCGGCGGCGAGTCCATCGACGGGATCGGCAGCCAGTCGATCCGGCCGTCGAGCGCGATGAGGGCGACGGTCCGCCCGTCACCGATCGCGCCGTAGGAGCGGAGCGGCACGTACCCGTTCGTCCGTTCCTCGTTCTCGGTCGCGTCGGGGGTGTCTCGCGTGCGCTCGGTCATGCGTCCAGCCTGCCCCGGCCCCGGCGGCGACCATCAGGCGGACGTACCCCTCGTGGAGAACGCGCGACGCGCCTCCCGCCTGTGGAGAACCGCCGGAGCACCGCCGGCGCGCAGCCGACACGCCCAGATGACTTGCGCACTCCGGGCGTGTCGCACTACCGTCGTCCTCCTGCCGATCAGGCAGACCGCCCGCCCCGGGCACACCGGAAGGACCGCGCATGCGCGCCGTGCAGCACAACGAGGAACGCGTCGAGCTCCAGCTCGCCGCGGCCGCCGTGCTGCCCGAGCAGCAGCGGTCCCTCCGCTATCCCGCGTAGGCACGCGACGTCCCACGACGCCTCGTGCCCACCCGGCCCGGGGCGTTCGTCAGCACCGCTTCCTTCCGTCCGCCACGTCCGGCGACGACCAGGAGGCCCGGCGTGCGACCGTCTCGGACCGTCACCTCGACCGTCACGAAAGCGAGACGACACCATGAAGAAGATCAACGACCGATTGCTCAGCTGGGCCTCGATGCTCGAGGACAACACCGAGCAGCAGGCCCGCACGACCGCGCGCATGCCGTTCGTGTTCCCGCACCTGGCCCTCATGCCCGACGCACACCTGGGCCTCGGGGCCACCGTCGGGTCCGTCATCCCGACCCTCGGCGCGATCATGCCGGCGGCCGTCGGCGTGGACATCGGCTGCGGCATGATCGCGGTCCGCACGCAGTTCACCGCGAGCGACCTGCCGGCCGACCTGCAGGGTCTGCGCGAGCAGATCGAGCGCGCGATCCCGCTGTCGGCCGGTGCGTCGAACCGGAAGATCGTGGCGACCGCCGCACCCCGGATCGCGGAGCTCGAGGCGATGGCCGAGACCGCCGGGTTCGACCCCGACGGCGTGCACGGCGGCTGGCGCAACCAGCTCGGCACGCTCGGCTCCGGCAACCACTTCATCGAGGTCTCCCTCGACGAGCAGGACCGGGTCTGGCTCTTCCTGCACTCCGGGTCGCGGGGTGTCGGCAACAAGATCGCGCAGCGCCACATCAGGGTCGCCAAGAAGGCCATGGAGCGCTGGTGGATCCAGCTGGCGGACCCCGACCTGGCCTACCTGGTCGAGGGCACGCCGGAGTTCGACCGGTACATCGCCGAGCTGCGGTGGGCCCAGCACTTCGCCCTGCTCAACCGCGAGGAGATGATGGATCGCGTCGTCCGGCAGCTGTCCGAGGCCGTCGGCACGCCCGTCGACGAGCGCGAGCGGATCAACTGCCACCACAACTTCACGCAGCGTGAGACGCACTGGGGCAAGTCCGTGTGGGTCTCGCGCAAGGGTGCGATCCAGGCGAAGGCCGGTCAGCCGGGTCTGATCCCCGGGTCGATGGGCACGGCGTCGTACGTGGTCGAGGGGCTCGGCAACAAGCCGTCGCTCGAGTCGTCCCCGCACGGCGCCGGGCGGCTGTTCTCGCGGAGCGCTGCCCGGCGGACCTTCACCCACGAGCAGCTGCGCGAGGCGATGGTCGGCATCGAGTACCGCGACGCCGACGCGTTCCTCGACGAGATCCCGGCCGCCTACAAGCCGATCGACCAGGTGATGACGGACGCCGAGGACCTCGTGTCGATCCGGCACACCCTGCGCCAGGTCGTCAACGTGAAGGGCGACTGAGACGCGCCCACCCAAGGACGGGAGGCCCGTGGCGGCCCCGCCACGGGCCTCCCGTCCGCCACGTGGCGGACCGCACGGCCCGGCGCGCCCCGGACAGGACGACGCGGGTCGGGCACGCTTGGCCGTGATGAGCGACACGGCGGAGCACGCAGCGAAGGAGACCGGACGACAGGTCCGGCGAGCGGCCGACAGCCGTTGGTTCGAGGTCACGGCACGCGCCGGGTTCGTCGGCAGTGGCATCGTCCACCTGCTGATCGGGTACCTGGCGATCCTGCTCGGCATCGGGAACGCGTCCTCGGGCGGTGAGACCGACCAGTCCGGTGCGCTGCAGCAGATCGCCGCCGTGCCCGGTGGGGTGTTCCTGCTCTGGCTGATCGCCGTCGGCACCGCCGCACTCACCGTGCGTCTGGTCGTCGAGGCGATCGTCGGCGGACGGTCCGACACGACCCGCGGCTGGCTCGCCCGGCTGAAGGACGTCGCGAAGGCCGTGGTCTACGGCGTGATCGCGTACTCGTCGGCCTCGTACGCGCTCGGCGCCGGGTCGAGCTCGAGCAGCTCGTCGCAGAGCGCCGCGGCGAAGACCCTCGCGACGCCGGGCGGGGTGTTCGTGCTGGTGCTGGCCGGGGCGATCGCGGTCGCGGTCGGCATCGGCCTCGTGGTGATCGGCTGCCGTCGGTCGTTCCGGAAGCAGATCACGCGACCGTCGGGCCAACTCGACCGCGTGGTCACCGTCCTCGGCGTCGTCGGGTACGTCGGCAAGGGCATCGCCGTGGTGATCGTGGGCGTGCTCATCGCCGTCGCGGGGCTGCAGAGCGACCCCGACCAGGCCACCGGCCTCGACGCCGCGTTCGACGCCGTCCGGAGCATGCCCGGCGGGGTGTTCGTCCTCGTCGCGATCGGCATCGGGTTCCTGGCGTTCGGCGTCTACAGCTTCTTCCGCGCGCGCTTCGCCCGCCTCTGACCCGCTTCCGCGCCTGAGCGGGCGCGGACCCGCCCCGCGGTAGACGGGGTCGATGAGCACGAACGTCACCACCGGCCCCGCGACCGTCTTCGTCGACGCCCGAGCGGTCCTCGCCGAGAGCATCGTCTGGGACCCGTCCGCGCAGCTCCTCCGGTGGACCGACATCACCCTCGGCACCCTCAACGCCGCCGAGGCCGACGGCACCGTCCGGTCGAGCGTGCCGCTGCCGCCCCCGCTGGCGAGCTTCCAGCCCCGCGCCTCCGGCGGGTTCGTCGCGGCCCTCGGCGACGCCGTCGTCGTGACGGACGAGCAGGGGGCCGTGGAGCGTGGGATCGCCCGCGTCACGCACAGCACCTCGGGCAACCGGTTCAACGAGGGCAAGTGCGACCCGTTCGGCCGGTTCCTGGTCGGCAGCATGAACGTGACCACCGGCGAACCCGACGCCGCGCTCTACTCGGTCGAGGCCGACGGCACCGTCCGGCTGCTCCGCGGCGGCTTCGGCGTGACGAACGGCATGGAGTGGTCGGAGGACGGCAGCACCATGTACGTCACCGACACCAGCGCCTCGACGGTCTTCCGGGGGTCGTACGGCCCGGACGGCGAGCTCGGCGAACTCGAGCCGTTCATCGTCGGCCACGCGCACGACGGCCTGGTCCGCGACGACGAGGGCTGCTTCTGGAGCGCGATCTACGGCGGTTCCCGCGTCGAGCGCTACGGTCCCGACGGCTCGCACCTGGAGACGGTGGAGCTCCCCGTCGCCAACCCGACGTCGGTGGCGTTCGGCGGCCCGGACATGTCGACGCTGTTCGTCGGCACGGCCCGCGAGAACCTCACCGAGCAGGACCTGGAGCAGGCGCCGCCCTCCGGCGCCGTCTTCGCGGTGCCGACCACGGTGCACGGCTTCCCCGCGAACACCTTCAGCGGCTGACCATGTCGTCGCCGCCCGAGCGGACGGCGGCCGGGTATCCTGGGCGACCGCCCGACCGGAGGAGACCCACGTGGACGACGAACGCCAGGCACCCCGTCCGGACCCGGCCGGGGAGCTCGCCCAGGCCGAGGACGCCGACGTCACGGTGCAGGTCGACCGGGTCGCACTCGACGGCACCTACGTCCGGGTGAGTTCGATCGGTGAGCCGGGCGAGCGGGCGTTCGTGCTCGTCGCGGGTCTCGGAATCGCGTCGACCTACTACGAGCGGCTCGCGCCGCACCTCAACGAGAACGGACCGGTGCACGCGCTCGACCTGCCGGGCTTCGCGGGCGTCCCGCGGTTCCGTGGGACGGTCTCGATCGAGCGGTACGCCGACGCGGTCGAGCGGGTCATCGACGACCTCGGGCTCGAGGACCCGGTGCTCATCGGGCACTCGATGGGCACCCAGGTCGTCACCGAGGTCGCCGCTCGCCGTCCCGAGCTCTCCGACCTCGTGCTCATCAGCCCCGTGGTCGACTCGTCGGCGCGCACGGTGCGGCAGTCGGCGTTCCGGTTCCTGCGGTCGACGCTGCACGAGCCGGCCGCGGTCCGCTGGCACGGCATCACGGCGTACGCGCTGTGCGGCTGGCACTGGTTCCGCAAGGTCCTGCCGCGCATGATCGCGTTCCCGATCGAGGAGCGTGCCGCGCACGTGCAGGCCCGCACCCTGATCGTCCGCGGCGAGCACGACGCGATGGTGCCGCGCGACTGGGTCCGCCGGCTGGCGCGCGTGTTCCCGTACGCGGTCCTGCGCGAGGTCGTCGACGGTGCGCACTCGGTGATGCACGCGCAGGCCGACGCGGTCGCGCGGCTCGCGGTGGCGCACGTCGACCACCGGATCCCCGACCGCGGCGTGTCCTCGCTGCAGCGGGTGCGTGACGACTCGACGGCGTCCGACCTGGCCCGGCTCAGCCCGGGGGACGCCTGGTTGCTGGTCAAGTCGCGGTTCATCGAGCTGTTCGGGATGGCCCGGAACGACGACGAGACGCTCGAAGCCGCCAAGTCCGCGCACGCCGTCGCGATGGCGGACGGCGACGACCTGCCGGTCGACCCGGCGGACCGCCGGGCGGTCGTCGACGAGGTCGCGCCGGAGTCGAAGTAGCCAGCACGGTCGAAGCAGCGAGCCCTGTCGAGGCGGCGGGCGCCGCGGTGTGCGGGCGACCGCCTGGAGGCCCGGTGCCGGTCCGACGGACCGGCACCGGGCCTCCAGGGCGTCGCGACCACCGCGACGGGCGAGCGATCAGGCCGTGATGCGGCCCGGCAGCATGTCGGGCGTCAGCGAGTTCGCCTCGGCGAGCACCTTGCGGGCCTCGTCGGTCTTGTCCCACACGTTCCAGAGCAGCACACCCCGGACCGTGTCGTCGTCGTCCAGGTAGTAGACGACGCCGGTCACGGTGGGGTCCTGCCAGTCCTCGACCGTGCGGAGCTTCGCGCTGACCTGCCCCACGGCCTCGTACCCCATGTCGAAGACGTCGGAGTAGAACATCGGCGTGTGGTCGTAGGTCTCGTCGGCGTCGGCCAGGTTGCGGCCGGCCTGTCGACCCTGCTGCTGGGCGTTGTCGACGTGTTCCACCCGGCGTGTGCCGAGGATCCGGTCCGGGTACTCGGCGACGTCCCCGGCGGCGAACACGGAGTCGTCGTCGGTGAGCAGCGTCGAGGACACCACGATGCCGTCGCGGACGGTGAGTCCGGCGTCGGCGGCGAGCTGCGTCGCGGGTTCGATGCCGAGCCCGGCGACGACCGCGGCGGCTTCGACCACGGAACCGTCGTCGAGCGTCAGTCGCACACCGTCGGCCGTCTCGGTGCCCTCGGACACCCGACGACCGGTGCGGAGCTCGACGCCGTGGTCGACGAAGCGCTGCTGGAACGCCCGTGCCAGGTCGTCGGGGAACATCCGTCCGCCGACGATCTCGTCCGGGTCGACCAGCGTGACGCGTGCGCCGTTCTGCACGATGCCCGCGGTGATCTCCTGGCCGATGTAGCCGCCACCGACGACGGCGACGTGCGCTCCGGCGTCGGCGAGCTCGCGCAGGCGGCGGTAGTCCGACGCGCTGCGGTAGTCGAGCACGCGTGCCGACGGGGACAGCCCCGGCAGCCCGCGGGGCTTCCCACCGGTCGCGAGCAGGAGCCGCTCGTAGCCGTGGGTCGCACCGTCGGCCGTCGTGACGGTCTTCGCGGCACGGTCGATCGCCGTCACCGCGGTGCCCAGGACGAACTGCGCCCCGGTCTCCTCGGTGTGCAGGTCGACCTTGTCGTCCCAGCTGAAGTCCGGGTCGGTCCAGAGCTTCTTCGAGAGCGCGGGCCGGGCGTAGGGGCGGTCGACGTCCTCGCTGAGGATCCCGATCGACCCGTCGGTGTCGAGCTCGCGGATGCCGCGGGCGGCCGCGTCGGCGACCATCCCGCCGCCGACGATGAGGTAGCGGAAGTCGGTCATGACGCCTCCTGGTTGTGCTGTGGTGCCACGATCAGATCGTCGCGACCGAGCCGGAGTCGACCCGGTAGTTGGCGCCGTTCACGAAGCTGGCCCGGTCGGAGCACAGGAAGGCCACGACGTTGGCGACCTCTTCCGGCTCACCGCGCCGCTTGAGCTCCATGTACGGCCGCTCCTCGTCGAGGAAGCTGTCGATGGCCTCGTCGAACGAGGTGCCGCGCTGCTTGGCCCGCTTGTCCATCATCGCGTCGGTCATCGGCGTGTGGATGAACGCGGGCGAGACCGTGTTCACCAGCAGGCCCTCGGAGGCGTAGGAGCGCGAGAGCCCCTTGGCGAACGAGAGCACCCCGGCCTTGGCGGCGCAGTAGGGCAGTTCGTCGTCGTACGGTTGCGAGGCGTCCTCGGACACCAGGTAGACGATGCGTCCCCAGCCGCCCTGTCGCAGGTCGCCGATGAACTCGCGGGTGATCCGCACCGGCCCCATCAGGTCGATGTCGATCGTCTCCGCCCAGCCGGCCTCGTCGATCTCGTGGAACATGCCCTGGGCGCCGGTGACGCCCGAGGACTGCACCAGGATGTCGATCTCGCCGACGGCGTCACGCACCTTGTCGTGCAGGGCGGCGAGGCTCTCGGCGCTCCGGACGTCGGCCGCGAACGCGTGCAGCTTGCCGAGGGGAGCCTCGAGCTGGTCCGCACTGGTGTCGAGACGGCTCTGGTCGATGTCGGTGACGACCACGGTCGCACCCTCTGCCAGCAGGATGCGCGCCGTGTTCCAGCCGATGCCGGAGTCGCCGCCGAAGACGAGTGCGGTCTTGCCCTGGATACCGAGGTCCACCCGGGCCCCTACGCGTGCGCCGACGCGTCGGCGACGGCGGGCGTGGTGGCGGACGCCAGCGGGGTGCTGGGCGCGCGGTTCTCGGCGGAGACCATCCAGGCGAGCTGCTCGAGGCGCTCGATGAAGCCGTGGAGCAGGTCCGCGGTCGTCGGGTCTTCCTCGTCGACCTCGTCGTGGACGTCGCGCATGGTGCCGGTCGCCTGGTACAGCCGGAGCGTGATCTGGTCGATGGCGTCGTGCGTGGTGATCTCGCCCGAGGGGAACGCGTCGAGGTGGCTGCCCGCGGAGACGGTCGCCGAGCGGCCGTCCGGCACGAGGTACAGCGCGCGCATGCGCTCGGCGGTGTCGTCGGCGAACTCGCGAGCGGCGTCGACGATCTCGTCGAGCTGCAGGTGGAGGTCGCGGAAGTTGGTGCCCAGGATGTTCCAGTGGGCCTGCTTGCCCTGCAGGTGCAGGTCGATGAGGTCCACGAGGACCGCCTGGAGGTTCTTGGCCATCTTGTCCGAAGCGTGCATGGTTGTGGCTCCTTTCGCGTCGGTGTGACCGTTCCGGTCTACGCGGTGCCGCAGTGCACGTTCTCAGTGCGCTCGGAGGCAGCGTCCCCCGACGACAGTCGGAGGCCTCGGCGCGACGGTGCTCAGTGCGACGGCGCGGGGTCGACCTGGTCGACCGCCTGGCGCATCTGCTCCAGGAAACCGGCGACGACCCGGGCCTCGGACGCGGGGAGTCCCTCGGCGATCGACATCATCCGGCGGTGCATCACGCCGAGCGTGGCGCGGACCTCGTCGTCGGTCTCGGTCGTCGGCGTGATGACGAGGGCCCGGCGGTCGGTGGGGTGCGGATCGCGGCGGACGTGGTTCGACTTCACCAGGCGGTCGATGAGGATGGTCGTCGACGCCGACGAGATCTTGAGGTACGCCGCGAGGTCCTTGGGGCTCACGGACGTGCCGGAGCGCTGCGCCTGCAGCAGGAACCGTACGGCGAGCAGGTCGGTCTCACCCATGCCCATCGAGTCACGGGTCCGGCGGCGCATGGCGGTCTCGGCGGACCGGTACCGGCGCAGGGCGTTCAGCACGGCGACCCCGCGCTGGGTCGCGTCGTCGTCCGGGAACCAGTACCCGGACGCCTCGGTGATCTCCTGCGTCGACATGGCGTTCAGGGTAACCCGTCTCGTATCTCGGTCGTCTAGCGGACTCCCGGGTTCCGCCACGACCGATGCGTCCGCACCGTCCGATGCGTTCGCAACGACCGTTGCGTCCGCACCGGACGGACAGGAGGCCCGTGGCGGGGTCGCCACGGGCCTCCTGTCCGGTGGTTCGTCGCGTTACGCGGCTGCGGACTCGTCCGTGCCGGCCGCGGCCTCGGCGAGCGCGGTGAGCGCGCCCTGCACGAGCGTCGTGACCTCGGCGTCCTCGCGCGGGTGGGTCTCGGCGAAACGGACGACCGACTGCGGGATGGCGACCTTGACGTCCTCCAGGACCTTCGCGCCGGCGATGCCGGCGACCTTGCGGGCGTCGTCGTGGGCCCAGACGCCGCCGTACTGGCCGAACGCCGAACCGATGGCGGCGAGCGGCTTGCCGGACAGCGGCGAGGCGCCGAACGGACGCGATGCCCAGTCGAGGGCGTTCTTCAGCACGGCGGGGATGGTGCCGTTGTACTCGGGGGTGACGAGCAGGACGGCGTCCGAGGCGGCGATCGCGTCGCGGAAGGCGACTGCCGGGGCGGGCGGGGTGTCACCGTCGATGTCCTCGTTGTAGAACGGCAGGTCGACGATGCCGTCGAAGGTGTGCAGCTCGATGCCCTCCGGCGCGTGGTGCGCGGCGGCCTCGGCGAGCTTGCGGTTGATGGAGTCGGCGCGCAGGCTGCCGACGAGGACGAGGACGTTCGTCATGGAGCTCCTTCTGTTGCGGGATGCTGTTGCGGGACGGAAAGGTGTCAGCAACAACCAATGCGATCGTAGGGGGCGCTATTCCCGGTCCGCTGAGTACGGTGGCGTCGTGACCACGCTTCGGACCCCGGCCAGCACGCCACGAACCACCGACCCGACCTGGTGGCGCGACGCCGTCGTGTACCAGGTCTACCCACGCAGCTTCGCCGACACGGACGGCGACGGACTCGGTGACGTCGCGGGCATCACGAGCCGGGTGCCGTACCTGGCATCGCTCGGCGTCGACGCGCTGTGGCTCTCCCCGTTCTTCCCGTCGCCCCTGGCCGACGGGGGCTACGACGTCGCCGACTACCGGGCCGTCGACCCGAAGCTCGGGTCCCTCGAGGACCTCGACGCGCTGCTCCGGGCCGCCCACGAGCACGACCTGAAGGTCATCGTCGACATCGTCCCGAACCACACCTCGGACCAGCACGAGTGGTTCCGGGCCGCGTTGGCGTCCGCGCCGGGTTCGCCCGAGCGGGCGCGGTACGTGTTCCGCGATGGGTCCGGTACCTCCGGCGAACTGCCGCCGAGCGACTGGGTGTCGAACTTCGGCGGCAGCGCCTGGACCCGGGTGCCCGACGGGCAGTGGTACCTGCACCTGTTCGCCCCCGAGCAGCCGGACCTGGACTGGTCGAACCCCGAGGTCCGTGCCGACTTCGAGGACACCCTGCGCTTCTGGTCGGACCGCGGTGTCGACGGGTTCCGCGTGGACGTCGCGCACGGGCTGGCGAAGGACCTGTCGACCCCGTACCGGCCGTCGGACGAGCAGGACCTGCCGCTCGACGGCTCCGACCCGCTGTACGACCGTGACGAGGTGCACGAGATCTTCGCCACCTGGCGTCGGGTGCTCGACGAGTACGACCCGCCCCGCGCGGCCGTCGCCGAGGCCTGGGCCCCGGCACCGCGCCGCGTCCTGTACGCCCGGCCGACCGAGCTCGGGCAGGCCTTCAACTTCGACCTGCTCGAGGCCCCGTTCGAGCCCGATGCGTTCCGTCGGATCATCGAGCGGAACCTGGCCGCCTCGGAGCAGTCCGGCGCCTCGAGCACCTGGGTGCTCTCGAACCACGACGTCGTGCGGCACCCCACCCGCTACGGCCTGCCGGACGGCACGGACACCGATGCCTGGCTCATGACCGACGGCACGACGCCGGAGCTCGACCGCGCACGGGGGCTCCGCCGGGCACGAGCGGCCACCATGCTGATGCTCGCGCTGCCCGGGTCGTCGTACGTCTACCAGGGCGAGGAGCTCGGGTTGCACGAGGCCGCGGCGATCCCGCGCGACCTGCTGCAGGACCCGAAGTGGCTCCGCACCGGGCACACCGTGAAGGGCCGCGACGGCTGCCGGGTGCCGATCCCGTGGACGCGTTCCGGGCCGTCGTTCGGCTTCGGGGACGCCGCGCCGCACCTGCCGCAGCCGCAGGACTTCGGGGAGTCCTCGGTCGAGGCCGAGGACGGCGACCCCGAGTCCACCCTGTCGCTCTACCGCGAGGCGCTCGCCGCCCGCCGTCGCCTGCAGCAGGGGGAGGCCCTGACGTGGCTGGAGTCCGGCTCCGAGGTCGTCGCGTTCGCACGGCACGACGGGTGGCGGTCGGTGACGAACTTCGGCACGGCCCCGGTGCCCCTGCCCGACGGCACGGTCGTCGCCGCGTCCGGGCCGCTCGACGGGGTCGCGCCGGGACTGCTGCCGGGTGAGACGACGGTGTGGCTGGCCTGAGCGGTCCGGTTGCGCCGTTCTTCCTCCACAGCCCGGAGGCCCGTGGGGGCGTTCCACAGATCATCCCGCCGCCGCCCGGGGGTGACGTCCCGGTCGCGAGCATCGGGGCATGACAGATCCCAGTGCTCCTGCTCCAGCTCCTGCCCCTGATCGGCGGTCGCGCCGGTCGTTCCGGTCGCTCCGCTCGCGGGTCGTCCGCCGTGTCGCCGCGGCCTGCGCCACGGTGACCGCGCTCGGCGTGCTCGCGGCGCCCGCCGTCCTGCCGTCCGGGTCGAGCGCCGCGGCTCTCGACTTCCCGTACGTCAACCAGTTCTCCAGCGCGTCCGGCGGCGCCCTGCACGGTGACGCCGCGGTGTCCGGCGGGCGGCTGCGGCTCACCGACGACGTCCTGAACCAGGCGGGAGCGTGGTCGACCAACGACACGTTCCCGTCCGACACCGGACTCGAGATCGAGTTCACCTACGCGATGTACACCGCGAAGGACGACCCCGGGGCCGACGGCCTGCTGCTGTACCTGGCCGACGGTGCCGCAGCACAGGGCGTCGGGTCCTTCGGTGCCGGCCTCGGGTACGCCTGCCGCAAGGAAGCGACCGAGGGCGGCGGGCGGCAGTGTGACCTGCCCGGCGTGCCCGGGGGCTTCGCAGCCGTCGCGATCGACCACTACGGCAACTTCTCGTCGCGCATCAACGGCTCCGGTCCGGGAGCGCAGCCCGACCACGTGGTGGTCCGCGGCTCGGGCAACGGGACAGAGGGGTACCGGTACGTCGCCGGTGCGACCGCTCCCGGTGGCACGGTGACCTCCGGCTCGACGCCCCGCACGGTCCGCATCACCCTGCTGCCCGACGACGACGGCGGGCTCTCCGTCACGGTGCGGCTGCAGGCAGGCTCGACCATGCGCACCGTCCTCGACTCGGTCCCGCTGCACGGCGACGGCCAGGCTCCGTTGCCCAGCACGCTGCGCCTGGGGTTCGCGGGGGCCACGGGCAGCCACGTCGACAAGCACGAGGTCGACGCGCTCCGGGTCTGGAAGCCCGCCGACCTGTCCGTCGAGCACGACCTGCCCACGACCGTGACGGCCGGTGAGTCGCTCCGCTACACCGTGACGGCGCGCAACCCCGGCCCGAACGCCGCCGACCCGAGCCCACTGCAGGTCGACGTGCCCGACGGCGTCGAAAACGTCACCTGGACCTGCACCGCCGCCGAGGGTTCCGCCTGCGCAACCGGGTCGGGCACCGGGGACGTCGCGACCGACCTGTCCCTGCCCCGAGGGGGTTCGGCCGTCGTCACGGTCGAGGGCCGGGTGGCCGAGGGCACGTCCGGAACACTGGAGAGCGTGGCGACGATCGCCCCGCCGACCTCGTTGTCCGACACGAACGAGGCCGACAACACCTCGCGAGCGAGCACGACGGTGACGGCACCGGTCGTCGCGGCACACGTCGAGACCGACAAGTCGGTGTCGCCGTCGACCGTCCAGCCCGGCGACGAGGTCGAGTACCTCGTCACCGCCCGGAACCGGGGCCCGTCGGTGGCGCAGCAGGTCGGTGCGGTCGACGACCTGCCCGAGGCGATGCGGTTCGTGGGCTCCGACGACGGGTGCACCGCCGAGGGCCAGCGGGTGACCTGCAGCTCCGACGTGTCGCTGGACGTGGGCGAGACCCTGGACTTCCGGATCCGTGCCGCGCTCGATCCCGCGTACCGGGGCGACGGCTCCGACGTCGTGAACGTGGCCACCGCGACGTCGCCGACCGACCCGGACGGCGGTGACCCGTCCACCGGCGTCGCGATCGTCGTCGGCCCGGACGACGAGGCGCCGGAGCCAAGCCCTTCGCCCACCACCGGGCCGGTGCCGACGACCAGCCCCGCCACGGACGACGGGGACGGTGACGCCGGTGGTGACGGCCCCGCGCCGGACGGTCGCGACGACGGGGACAGCGGCGCCGGTGACCCCGCGGCCGGCCGTGGTCCGGGTGCCCCCGTCGGAGCCCTCGCCTACACGGGCGCCGAAGGACTCGGCCTCGCCGCGGCGCTCGCAACAGTGGCCGCCGCGGTGGGCTCCGTGTGCTGGTGGCTCGCCCGACGTCGTGTCCGGCTGGGCGCCCCGGACGACGAACCGCAGCAGCCCTGACACCACGGGGACGGCACCGCAGGACGGTGTCGTCCCCGTGCAGGGGGGTGTGGACGTCCACAGGGGGTCGAGTCCGCTCCGGTCGGGCGCTCACCACACCGGCGGTAGGATCGGATCCACGATCCGCATGCCCGAAAGAGGTCTCGTGTCCGACACCGTGGACGACGCCACCACCGTGGAAGAAGCGACCCAGCGCGCGCGGTACTGGCCGATCCCGATCCTCCGAGCGGTCCCCGCTGCGATCGTCGCGATGGTGATCACCTTCTCGACCAACCACGCCGCGGGCTACGGCCTGCTGCTCTTCTGCGGCTTCGCCCTGGTCGAGGGCCTCGTGCTCCTGTTCGCCGGGATCTCCCGACTGCCCCTCGACGGTCGTTCGCGTCGCACGACCCTGCTGCAGGCCGTCATCACCCTGCTCGCCGCCGTCGCCGCGATCGCGTGCAACGGCTTCGGGCTGCCGGCCTTCATCACGGTCATCGTCGCGTTCGCGGTGCTGACCGGAGCCCTCGAGCTGTCGCAGGGGCTCCGGGCCCGGCGGCGGTCGCCCTTCGCCCGCGACTGGACCACGATCGGCGGCCTCACGCTGCTGCTCGCGGTCGCCTTCCTCGTCACCCCGCCGGACTACTCCCAGCAGCTCGGTGGCGTGGAGAAGGTCACCGGCACCCTCGACGCCTCGATCGTGCTCGTCGGCCTGCTCGGCGCGTACCTTGCCATCACGGCCGTCTTCCACGTGATCGCCGGCCTCTCGCACAAGTGGGGCACGGCCACGCCGGCCGTCGCCCCGGACGGAGCACCACACGCATGACCACCCCCAGCCGACGTGACCGTCTGCGCCCGGTCGAGCTCCTCGGGATCTCCGCGATCATCGCGGTGTTCACCGGGCTCGTCGTGCTGTTCTCGACGCGGGAACTGCAGCTGGCCGTGATCTTCCTCGGCGTCGCGTTCATCGTGGTGGTCGTCGTGCTCGCGATGCTGCAGCTCGCCTCGTCGAGTGACCAGGACGACAACGACATGCTCGGCGGACACAAGACGCCGGCCGAGGGCGACGGCGACGACTTCCACTGAGTCCCGCCGCTGACGGCTGACGGCTGACGGCTGACCCCCAGTCCTGGGCGGACACGCCCGAGGTCACGAATCCGGAACGGTCCTGTCAGGATCGCCTGTCCTGCCGACACCTCTGAGTGAAGGGGGTGGGATGTGGATGTGACGACCGGCACCGACACGGACGAAGGACTCGTCCGTGCGATGGCACAGGGAGACACCGGCGCGCTCGCCCGGGCGTTCGACCGGTACGCCGCCACCCTCACCCGCTACGCGTGGGCGCTGGTCGACGACCGGTCCGACGTCGAGGAGATCGTGCAGGACGCGTTCCTGACGCTCTGGCAGCGTGCGGCGACGCTCGAACTCCCGGCGGACACGGTGCTGCCGTGGCTGCTCGTCGTGTGCCGCAACCACGCCTTCAACACCGGGCGCAAGCAGGCCCGGCGCCGCGCGGACGAGCTCCCCGAGCACCTCACCTCGCCCGCCGAGCACGACGAGGCCCGCGAGACCCTCCGCTGGGTCCGGGCCGAGATCGCCGCGCTCCCCGACCTCGATCGCCGCATCTGCGAGCTCTGCCTGCTCGAGGGGCACTCGTACGCCGAGGCCGCTGAACTCCTCGGTCTCACGGTCGGTGCGGTCACCCAGCGGGTGTCCCGCAACCGTCGACGACTCAAGAAGGTGGTGATGCACGATGAACACTGAGCCTCCGCAGGGAGACGACCTGCAGCGCATGCTCGTCTCGATGAAGCAGAACGTCCTCGAACGTGCCACCCCGCTCCGGAAGCGACGCCGTGGTCGGTCCGGGATCGTCATCGGTGTCGTCACGCTGCTCGCCGTCGGCACCGCGACCGGCGCCGTCGCGCTGACCCTGTCGCAGCAGAACGCCGACCCGGTCGCCGCTCCCACCCAGGCCCAGCAGCCCGAGCCGTCGCCGTCCGCGACCACGCCGAGCTCCGCCCCGATCACGGGTGCCCCGGTCCCGAAGCCCACTCCGACCCCGCTCAACTCCACCGCCACGATCCCGTCGGACTGCCGCGCGGTGGTGCCGGCGTCGGAGTACTCCCGGTTCTTCGGGGACATCACGGCGACCGAGCGGGATGTCCAAGCCTCGACTGACGGTGGCGATGGCATCGCCGCCACCGCACTGAGCTGCGAATGGAGGAAGCCCGGCGCGGACGGCGGGGTGCTGTACGTCACGGTCGGGACCACGACCGCAGAGCAGGCCCAGAACCAGGTCGACACGTTCGGTGACGAAGCCGGCGGTACCTGCACCGAGCGACCGGACGGCACGTTGTGCCAACTCCGAGCGACGCTCGACGACGGCGTCGCCAAGGCGTACACCTTGTACGTCCGCGGCGACAGCTACGTCGTCGTCGACCAGATCGGCTTCCCGACCGACAACCTGCTGGGTGCGATCGTCGGGGAGATCTGGGGGGACTGACGGCCTGGAGGCACGTGGCGGACCCGACCCGTGCCTCCAGTCCGTCGGTGGTCAGATCGTGAGCGGGAACGGTCGCCTCGCGCACCGTGACCCGACCGTTCCTGCTCACGGACCACGGCGAGCACGCCCGCGTCACCCGACCCGCGCCGCCACGATGTCGCGCGCCAGCGTCCGGACCGCGCGGCTCGGCTCCGGGGACGTCCGGACCGCCAGACCGATGCGGAGCGGTTCGACCTCGTCCTCCAGGTCGAGCACCGCACCGTCGTACCGCACTCCTGAGTCCGGTACGACCCCGACGCCGAGCCCGGCCGAGGCGAACCGGACCACGGCGGGCATGTCGTTCATCTCCGCGATGATGCGCCGACGGATGCCGAGTCGCTCGAGTGCTCCGTCGAGGATGATCCGGTTGCCGAACCCGTGTGCCGTGTCGACGAAGGGCTCGTCGGCGAGTTCGGCCAGCGACACCGACGACCGGCCGGCGAGCGGGTGGTCCGACGCGGTGAACACCCGGAACGGCATCTCCCGCAACGGCTCCACGACGACGCCGGCGGGCACGGTGGGCAGGCCCGTGTAGGCGATGTCGAGCCGCCCGGCGACCAGGTCCTGCACGAGCCCGGTCGTCCCCGACGGCGAGGTCATCAGTTCGACGGCGACGAGCGGGTGCTGGCGTCGGAACCGCTGCAGGACGCCCGTCAGGTCGACGATGTCCATGCTCGTGAAGATGCCGAGCCGCACCCGTCCTCGCAGGTCGGCGTCGTCGGCGGTGGCCAGGTCGCGCATCCGGTCCAGGGACTCGAGCACCGCACGGGCGTGGGGGAGCAGGTCCTCGCCGGCGGGTGTCAGGACGAGCTGTCGGCCGGTGCGGTCGAACAGCCGCACGCCGAAGCTGCGCTCGAGCGAGGCGATGCCCGCGGACACCGTTGACTGCGCGGCCCAGAGCCGTTCGGCGGCGCGGGTGACACTGCCCTCGGCGGCGACGGTGACGAACTGTTCGAGCAGCCGGGTCTCCATCGTCTGAGTATCGAGCAGATCGATCACTGACATCAAGGGCATCCGTTGGACTCGATGCACCGCGCGCGCGATCATCAGAGCATGTCAACCGTCACCGAGACCCCGACGGGCACCGTCCCCGCCACCAGCGCCGCGCCCGCATCGGCGAGCGACCGCGTCGTCGCGCCGCGCGGACGCCGTGTCCACACCCGTCGGCGTCACGGCTTCGGCTTCTGGGTCGTCGCGTTCGCGTTCCTCACGGTGATGGCCTTCGCGACCGTCCCCGCGCCCTTGTACGTCATCTACCAGGCCCGCGACGGGTTCCCGACGTTCACCACGACGGTGATCTTCGCCGCGTACGGGGTGGGGGTCGTCGGGTCGCTGTACCTGGCGGGGCACCTCAGTGACGTGCACGGGCGGCGGCCACTCATCCTGGTGTCGATCGCGCTCGAGCTCGTCGCCGCCGTGCTGTTCCTGCTCTGGAACGACGTCACCGGCCTCATCGTCGCCCGGCTCGTGACCGGCCTCGGCGTCGGGACGCTGACGGCGACCGCGACGGCGCACCTCGGTGAACTCCGGGTCCGGGCGACCGGGTCGAGCGACTCCGCGAAGGGTGCGAGCGTCGCCGCTGGGGCCGTGAACCTCGGTGGGCTGTCGCTCGGCGCCCTGGTCGGTGGAGCCCTCGCCGAGTTCGTCGGGCAGCCGCTCATGGTCCCCTACGTGGTGTTCGTCATCGCGCTGGCGGTCGCGTTCGTGCTGGTGCTCGCCGCACCGGAGACGGTCGACCGCCCCGAGCAGCCCGTGGCCTACCGACCGCAGCGCATGCAGGCTCCCGAGGGGCAGGGTGCCGCGTTCTGGGCCGCCGGGGCAGCCGCCTTCGCCGCACTCGCCGTGCAGGGGCTCTTCACCTCGGTCGCGCCGAGCTTCCTCGGTACCACCTTCCACGTCACCGACCGCCTGGCCGCCGGCGCCACGACCTTCGGGGTCTTCGCCGCGAGCGCGTTGTCGCAGATCGTCTTCGCCCGACTGTCGCAGCGGGCGCAGATCCGGCTCGGCATGGTGCTGCTGGTCGTCGGGCTGGTCGTCCTGGCCGTCGCCGCGGTGCTGCTGCAGGTCGCCGGGTTCATCGGCGGCGGGGTCGTCGCGGGTGCCGGCGTCGGCCTGCTGTTCCGTGCCGCGATCGGCAGTGCCGCAGCACTCGTCGGACCGGAGCGTCGGGGTGGCGTGCTCGCAGCCACGTTCCTCATCGCGTACGCCGGGCTCACCGTGCCGGTCGTGGCCGTCGGGGCAGCGCTGCTGGTGATCCCGACGCTGCCCGTCCTGATCGGGTACGTGGTGCTCGTCGCCGTCCTGGCCGTCGTCGCCGGCACCCGGCTGGCCGCGCGCGCCTGACGGCGGGCGGGCTTGGCGTCCGCCTCCCGCACCCGGAACCGGGTTCCGTCCTCCGTGATCCGGCCTGGAGGCGCGACCCACCTCCGGCATACTGGGCGCGTGCCCCAGAACCACAACCGTCCCGTGATCACGGGGATCGCGGCCGTGGTGGCCGCGGGTCTCCTCGCCGGCGGGCTGTTCCTGACGGCACGGCAGGGCGCGGACGACCCGACCATCGACGTCGGCTCGGCCGCCCGGACGCCGAGCGACGCGTCGACCGCCACCGGCGACGGCACCGTCACGATCACCCGCACGGGGCCGGACCTGCCCGGGTCCGCCGCCCTGGCGCGGTGCGACAGCACCACCCAGGCCGCGGTCGCGCAGTACGAGACCCAGGCCCTGGGCCGCGTCACCCTGCAGTGCGGCACCGCGGCCCAGGGGTACGAGCACATCCGGGTGCGCCACACCGCTGACTGGCGCGACGTCGTCACCGGGCACGGCTCGCGCGACTGGGACGACGCCATGCTCACGGCGGTGCAGACCGCGCTCGAGGACCCCCGCCCCGGGTTCCCGCTCGACGCCGGCGACGGCAAGGTCTGCTACGCCGCACCCGTCCGGTTCGACGACGGTTCGCGCCCCGACGACGAGCCCTGGGTGAAGGTGATCGTCTCGGCCACCACCGACCGGGTGATCACGGCGTACCCCACGCGCACCGACGACTGCTGACCCGGCACCCGCGGACACCCGTTCTGCGACAGACCACGCGTCGATCTCCTGGTGGATCGTCGCGGAACCGGGGCGCTGACGCCCGCACGCCCGAGCGCGGGACCCTACGCGTGCACCTCGTACTCGTGCCGCCGGTGCGACACCGGCTCCAACTGGAAGGTCGAGTGCTCCACCGGCACGTCGAAGTGCTCCGCCACACACCGCTGCAGCTCGTCGAGGATCGCGGGGGCGTGCGCCGTCGAGAAGCAGTGGTCGTCCACGACCACGTGCGCGGTCAGGTTCGGTACCCCGGTCGCCACGAGCGTCGCGTGCAGGTCGTGCACCGCGATGACGTGGTCGAGCTCGAGGATGTGGCCGCGCACGTCGTCGAGGTCGAGCCCCGGCGGCGTCGACTCGAGCAGCACGTTCGCGGTCTCACGCAGCAGCCGGATCGCCCGCGGCAGGATGAGCAGACCGATCAGGATCGCGGCGACGGAGTCCGCACGCTCCCACCCGGTCAGCATGAGCACGATCGCCGCGATGATGACGGCGACCGACCCGAGTGTGTCGTTGAGGACCTCGAGCCGGGCGGCCCGCGAGGTGAACCCCTCGCCCGATGCCCGCAGCAGCACCGCGTAGGCCACCAGGTTGCCGACGAGGCCGACGATGCCGAACACGAGCAGCGGCCCGGAGTGGATCTCCTCCGGCACGACGAGCCGCTGGGCCGCCGAGATGATCACGTAGACCCCGACGGCGAGCAGGATGGCGGCCTGTGCGGTGGCCCCGAGGACCTCGGCCCGCTGGAAGCCCCAGGTGCGCTGCGCGGTCGGCGACCGGCGGGCGAGCCGCGTCGCGACGAGCCCGATGCCGAGTCCGCCGGTGTCGACGACCATGTGCCCGGCGTCGACGAGCAGCGCGAGCGAACCGGTGACCACGGCGCCGACGACCTCGGCCAGCAGGATGCCCGCCGAGATGCAGAACGCGATGAGCAGGGCGCGCTCCGAGGCGTGCCCGACGCCGTGCCCGTGGTCGTGTCCCATGTGCGACATCGTAGGGATCCGCACCGACGACATGCCAGGATCGAACCGTGAGCCGGTCGCGCTGCGCCTGGTCCCCACGCGTGTGACGCTCGTGGAACGATTCGATGACGAAGCCGACCTGCAGCGCGTGTCCCTGGTGCTCGCGGCACCGGTGGTCGGCACGCTGTACCGGTACGAGGGGGCGTTCCGGTACGAGATCGCGCCGGACACAGAACGGGGATGAGATGAGCGACCAGAAGGGCCGCGTCGTGATCGCGGGAGCGAGCGGCTTCGTGGGGCAGTACCTGCGGGACGCCTTCACGGAAGAGGGCTACCAGGTCGTCACGATCGGGCGGACCGGCGACGCCGTGTGGGGCAACACCATGCGCATCCGGGAACTCGTCGACGGCGCCGCCATCGTCGTGAACATGGCGGGCAAGAGCGTCAACTGCCGGTACGGCCGACGCAACCGCGCCGAGATCATGCGTTCGCGGGTCGACACCACGCTCGAGCTTGCCGAGGCCATCCGGACGTCCGAGCACCCGACGCCGCTGTGGTTGAACGCCTCGACCGCGACGATCTACCGGCACGCTGACGACCGCCCGCAGGACGAAGCGACGGGGGAGATCGGCGAGGGGTTCTCGGTCTCGGTGGCGCGCGCGTGGGAGGACGCCTTCTTCGGCGCCGACCTGCCCGGCACCCGTCGTGTGGCACTCCGGATGGCGATCGTGTTCGGCGACGGCAGCGCCCTGCTGCCGCTCCTCCGGCTCGCCCAGGCCGGCCTCGGTGGGCCGCAGTACGACGGGCCGTGGGTGCCGACCCGATCCCGGCTCCGCGCCGGCACCTACCACCACCACCGGCCCACCCACGGTCGGCAGCGGTTCAGCTGGGTGCACATCGCCGACGTCCTCGGGTCGATCCGGTTCCTCCGCGACCACCCGGAGATCGAGGGGCCGGTGAACGTGTCGAGCCCGAACCCGTCCGACAACCGAACCGTCATGGCGACCATCCGCGACGCCGTCGGGCGCCGGTTCGGGGTGCCGACGTTCCGGTGGATGCTCGAGCTCGGGTCGTTCGTGATCCGCACCGAGACCGAACTCGTGCTGAAGAGCCGGTGGGTGGTGCCGACCCGGCTGACCGAGGCCGGCTACGAGTTCCGCTACCCGCACCTGCGTGGGGCGCTCGCCGGGATCATCGCGGAGCGTCGCCAGCACCGGGGCTGAGCACCGGAACCGGGACCCCGTCGATCGGGGCCGGGGCCGGTGCCGGGGCCGCGGCTGGCGCCGGGTACGCTCCCGGCCGTGGCCCGCGGGCCGGGCGCGACGACCACAGCACGGCGGCCACGACGACCGCGCCGGCGAGCACCTCGACCAGGTCGGGCACCTCGCCGAAGGCCGCCCACGACGCGAGCACCCCGACCACCGGCACGAGCATCGAGAACGGTGCGACCGTGCTCGACGGGTAGGCCGCCAGCAGCCGTGACCAGATGCCGTAGCCCACCAGGGTCGCGACGACCACGATGTACAACAGGCCCAGGTCAGCGGGCAGCGCGGCCGCCGTGAACGCCGAACCGAGTGCGGCGCCGATGCGGTCCGGCCCCTCGACCACGAGCGACAGCACAACCATCGGGACCGGTGGCACGACGGACCACCACAGGGTCAGGTGCAGCGGGTTCGCGGCTCCCGCTCGTCGGGTCGCGACGTTGCCGATCGCCCACCCGAGCGCACCGCACAGTGCGAGCACGACCGGCAGCAGCGCGGCGGTCTGCGAGCGGTGCAGGGCGATCGCGGCGAGGGCGGCCACGGCGACGGTGACCCCGACGACCTGCCGTCCGGTCAGCCGCTCGCGCAGGAACACCCCGGCCAGCACCACCGTGAACGGCGCGGAGGCCTGCAGCACCAGCGAGGCGAGCCCCGACGGCATGCCGGACGCCATGCTGAGGTACAGGAACGAGAACTGCAGCACCCCGAGCCCCAGGCCGACGAGCAGCAGCCGCCCGAACGGGATCCGGGGCCGCGGCACGAACAGCAGCGTCGGGACCGCCAGGATCGTGAACCGCAGCGCTGCGAGCAGGAACGGCGGGAAGTGCTCGAGCGCGAGTGCCGTCGCGGGGAAGTTCAGTCCCCAGACCACGGCGACGACGACGGCGAGGAGGCGGTCTCGGGCGGTCATGCTCCTCATCGTCCCGGGCACGACGTTGTAGGTCCATCGAAACCTTCGCGAACCACGATGTAGGGTCCCTGCATGGTCGACTTCGACGTGCAGCTGCTGGCGGTCCTGCGGGAGCTCGCCGAGCGGGGGAGTGTCACCGCCGTCGCCGAGGCCACCCACCGCACACCGAGCGCCGTCTCCCAGCAGCTGCAGACCCTGCAGCGGCAGGTCGGGGTCCCGCTGGTCGAACGCGTCGGCCGCGGGGTCCGGCTGACCCCGCACGGCGAGGTGTTGGCCGGCCTGGCGTCCGGGGTCGCGACCGCCATCGCCCGGGTGGACGCGGCCTGGCAGGAGCACCTGGGCGGGACGACCGGACCGGTGTCGCTGGCGATCTTCCCGTCGGCGGCGGAACTGCTGCTGCCCGGCGTGCTCACCCGGATGCAGGCGCACCCGGGCATCGCGTTAACCCTGGTCGACGTGGACGTCAGCGAGGGGGACTTCGCACCGCTCGCGGCGGACCACGACGTGGTCGTCGGGCACCGGTCGGACGGCGTCCGACCGGCCGACCAAGGATCGGTGGAGACCGTCCAGCTGTTCAGGGAGCCCCTCGATGTGGCCCTGCCACCAGGCCACGCCCTGGCCGGCCGCGCGCGCGTGGGCATCGACGAGGTCGTCGGGGAGACGTGGATCGGCGTCCCGGAGGGGTACCCGATCGACCGGGTCCTGCACGCCATGGCCGCGGCGACGGACACCCCGCCGAGCGTCGCGTTCCGCACGATCCACCTGCCGCTCATCGAGAACCTGGTGGCCGCCGGGCACGGCATCGCGCTCGTCCCGCGGTACACGACGGGCACGCGGGCCGCCGGCCGCTTCCACCTGGCCGAGCTCGCCGACGTCCGTGCCGGACGTCGCATCGAGGCACTCGTCCGCCCCGACCGTGCCGTCCGTCCCGTGGTGCGCACCGTCCTGGAGGCCCTGGTCGCCGTCGCCCTGGACGTCACCACCTGAGACGGTTGCGCCCACTGCCGGGCGCACGCCGTGCCTCCAGGCCGTGGGCGGCCGCGGCAGACGCGCTTCTGTGGCGGGGTGACCGCGTCAGCGCACCTGGAACGGCGTGCCGAGCGGCAGGCGCTCCGCCAGCGCGGTGATGTCGTCGTTGTGCATGCGGATGCAGCCGTGCGAGGCGGCGGTGCCGATGCTCGACGTGTCGTCGGTGCCGTGCAGCCCGATCTGTCCGGGGCCGCCGCCGAACGAGTTGAGCACGTCCGAGAACGCCGTCGTGCCGTACGCGTACGGGCCGTAGCCCTCGTTCGTCGGCGCGAGCAGCTCGGTCAGGGCGAACCGACCGGTCGGCGACGGGGTGCCACCGGTGCCGGTGGCGACGGGGTAGCTGTCGACGACCTTGCCGGCCTTGTACAGGTCGAGGGTGTTCGTCGAACGGGTGACGACGATAGCGTACGGGTCCTCGGACAGGGTGACGGCGCTGGTCGGCACCCAGCCCGTGCTGCCGTTCGGGCGCTGTGCGAGCTGCACCTCGGCCCAGCCGTCCTGCTGGTCGACGACCCGGAGGACGAGCGGGGCTCCGGACGCCTGCGGGTTCTCGAGGGTCTGCGTCGCCTTGCCACCCGCGCTCGCGCTGACCGGGACGGACGCGCCCGTGGCGGCAGCGACCGTGGTGCTGGTCGGGGCGTCGATCCCGTCGACCGGTGCTGCCGATCGGGTCGGCTTCGGCGTCGTCGGGGTGGGGGTCGGTGCGGCGGCGGACCGCGTCGGGGTCGGGGCGGGTGCGGCTGACAGGGGGCCGAGCGCGACGAACGCGACGGCCCCCGCACAGACGACGGCCACGGCGGCGGCGATCACAGTCGCACGCCGCCGTGGCTCGGTCGGGAGGATCGGCAAGATCAGCCCGTGAAGGTCGCCGTTCCGGGCACCGGGACGGCAACCGGAGCCGTGCCCGGGTCACCGGCGGCGGCCGGGTCGGCGATGAAGGAGCCGTCGGCCGAAGCGGTCTGGCTCGAGGATCGGCCTTCGAGCGTGGCGGTGTACGCGCCGGCGCTCACGGCACCCTCGGGCAGGACCACCACGACGACGACGTCGCCCTCATCGTCCGCCACCGAAGCATTGGTGCGGATCGAGTAGGTCTCGCCGCCCTGCGTGACGGTCGCCGCGACGGACTCGTTCGGTGCGAAGCCTGCACCCGTCACCTGGAATCCGGTGAGGGTCTGCGAAACGCGCAAGGACGTCGGCGCGTCGGCGGTCGCGGTGGGCTGCGGCGTGAAGTACGTCGTGGTGTCGTCGACGCGGAGCGCGGAGATCGAACCGCTGGCGTCGGCGGCGAGGGCCTGGCCGTTGACCTCGAGCGGCGAGGCGAGGCTCTTCAGCTCGGTGCCGGGCACCTCGGCGGTCGGAGCCGGAGCGCCGTTCACGGTCGGGGCCGGGGTGGGCTGGTCGGTCGGGGCCGGCGTCTCGGTGGGCTCGGTCGGCGGAGTGGTGATCTCGCCGGCGATGTCGAGGCCGACGTACACGACGTAGCCGACGACCTCGGCGTCCGCGTCACGCAGGTCGGCGGCGAGCTCGGCCGACGACTCGACGTCACCGGTGGAGGGGTCGATCCAGTTCTTGGTGCCGTCGACGCTCGCGCCGCCATCCGTGACGGGCTCGTCGGTGGCGAAGACCACGGACTGCGCGGTGGAGTCGCCGCCTGCCTGCACGGCGAGACCGAACGACGTCGCCCCGGTCGTCGTCATGCTGATGCCGGAAGCGAGGGCCGGGACGGCGCTCGGGGCCACGGGCTTGTTCAGGCCACGGATCAGTGCAACGGCTTCGCCCTCGGAGACCGACAGGCCGTCCTCGTCGATCGTGGCGTGGTCGGTGATCGTGCCACCGCCGCCCACGTCGGTGATGTCCGCCCAGTACCACTGGTCGGTCAGCGGGAACGTGCCGGTCGGCGCGGCCGTGAAGTCGTCGGCCGAGTCGGTCCAGGTGACGATGGCCGAAGCGGAGCCGTCCGTCGACAGGGCGGTCGAGACCGTCGGGACGAGGGCGGCGGAGACGCCGAGCACGGTGGCGCCGACGGCGGCCGCGGTGATGCGAGAACGAAGCACGGTGTGGAGATCCATCCGGTCAGTGGACAGGGTGCATCCACTGCGACGCCCCCCGTGCTGAGATGTACTCAGCAGCTCCAACCTATCGAACCGCTCAGGTTTCCGCATCCCCCAGCTCGCGCCGCCGCGCTCAGACGTCGAGGTGGTCGACCAGCTCGTCCGCCAGGCCCGTGTAGGTCGCCGGCGTCAGGTTGGTCAGCCGGGCCTTCGCGCCGTCCGAGATGTCCAGGCGGTTCACGAAGACGATCAGGTCCTGCTGGCTCACCCGCTTGCCCCGCGTGAGCTCCTTGAGCATCGCGTAGGGGTCCTCGATGTTCGACTGTCCGGCGGTGACCTCGGCGCGGATGACCGTCTGGATGGCCTCGGCGAGGACCTCCCAGTTGTGGTCGAGGTCGTCGGCGAGCTTGGCCTCGTTCACGGCGATCTCGCCCAGACCACGGCGCAGGTTGTCGAGCGCGAGCAGCGAGTGCCCGAACGCGACGCCGATGTTCCGCTGCGTCGTGGAGTCGGTCAGGTCGCGCTGCAGGCGGCTCGTCACGAGCGTCTCGGACAGCGTCGAGAAGATCGCCGACGAGATCTCGAGGTTCGCCTCGGCGTTCTCGAACTTGATCGGGTTGATCTTGTGCGGCATGGTCGACGACCCGGTGGCACCCGCGACGGGGATCTGCGTGAAGTACCCCATCGAGATGTAGGTCCACACGTCGGTCGCCAGGTTGTGCAGGATCCGGTTGGCGTGACGCACCCGGTCGTACAGCTCGGCCTGCCAGTCGTGCGACTCGATCTGCGTGGTGAGCGGGTTCCACGTCAGGCCGAGGCCCTCGACGAACTCGCGGGACAGGGCGGGCCAGTCGGCCTCGGGGTCCGCGGCGAGGTGCGCCGAGAAGGTGCCGGTCGCGCCGGAGAACTTGCCGAGGTACTCGCCGCCCTCGATCTGGGCGAGCACGCGCTCGAGCCGGTAGACGACGACCGCGAGCTCCTTGCCGAGCGTCGTGGGGGTCGCCGGCTGGCCGTGCGTGTGCGAGAGCATCGGCACGCTCCGCAGCTCGACGGCGAGCGTCCGGAGCTTCTCGAGCACGGCCCGGAAGCCGGGGAGCCAGACCTGCTCGACGGTGTCCCGCACGGTGAGCGCGTAGGACAGGTTGTTGACGTCCTCGCTCGTGGCGGCGAAGTGGGTGAGCTCGGCGATCGCGTCGAGCCCGAGCTCGGACAGTCGGCGGCGCACGAAGTACTCGACGGCCTTCACGTCGTGACGGGTCGTCGCCTCGATCTCGGCGAGCTCCGCGATCTGGTCCTGGCCGAAGGTCTCGACGATCCGACGGAGTGCCGCCTTGTCGTCGACGCTGAGCGGCGACGTGGTGAACATGGCGTGGTCGGTCAGGAAGATGAGCCACTCGACCTCGACCACGATGCGCGCGCGGTTGAGGCCGGCCTCGGAGAGGTGCTCGCCCACCGTGTGCACGATCGGGTAGTAGCGCCCGTCGAGCGGGCTGATCGGCTGCGGGGGAAGGGGGGTCATGGGGCTCCCTGACGGACTGCCGGCTCGAGCTGGTGGAAGAGCGCCCGGCAGGCCCGTTCGACGGTCGAGAGCACTCGGTCGAACTCGTGCCGGTCCGCGTAGTACGGGTCCGGCACGTCGGCTTGCTGGGGCCAGGCGGCGTCGTACCGCAACAGGAGCGTCACCTTGGCGGAGTCGTCCATGGTCGGGGCCCACGAACGCAGGATGCGCTCGTGGGAGCGGTCGAGTGCGACCACCAGGTCGAGGTCCGGGAACCGGTCCGGGTCGAACTGACGGGCGCGATGCCTGCTGCCATCGTATCCGCGCGCCGCCAGCGCTGCGATCGTGCGCTCGTCGGCGGGTTCACCCACGTGCCAGTCACCCGTGCCGGCCGACTCCACCTGGAAACGGTCCGCGAGACCGGCGTCGGCGGCGATCTGCGCGAACACGACACCGGCCATGGGGGAGCGGCAGATGTTGCCGCTGCAGACGAACGAGACGCGGAACGGGGCGTCGACGTCCTGGGTCATGAGCACATCATGACGCAGGGCGGGGTCCTCCGCGAGGTCCGCCGACCTCACGCCCGCTGGCGGTTGAGCACCGGCCGGGCGAAGAGCCCGATCAGCCAGGCGAAGACCGCGAGCACGAAGGCACCGACGATGCCCCAGCCGAAGGAGTCGACCTCGAGCCCGAAGCCGAACGCCTCCGAGATGCCGGCGACGATGAGCAACAGGATCGCGTTGACGACGAACGAGATGAGCCCGAGCGTCAGGATGTAGATCGGGAAGGCCACGATCCGGATCAGCGTGCCGATCACGGCGTTCACGAGGCCGAACACGAACGCCACGAGCAGGAAGGTGAGCACGGTCGCGGTGGTCCCGCCGTCACCGAACGGCGTCACGGAGACGCCGCTGACGATCAGCGTGGTGAGCCAGAGCGCGAGGGCGTTGACGACGAGGCGGACGAGGAATCGCATGCGTCCATGATGCCCTCCGCCACCCGCGCACGGGCCGGTAGCCTGAACCCGTGACCGAGCAGCGTGTGCACATCCGGCCCGAGGTGGCCGTCCTACCCGCCTACAAGCAGGGACGTCAGGCGTCCGACTCCGCCTTCAAGCTGTCGAGCAACGAGAACCCGTTCCCGCCGCTCCCCGGGGTCGTCCAGGCCGTGCAGGCCCAGACGTCGTTCAACCGCTACCCCGACGCCACCGCCCTCGCCCTGCGCGCCGTACTGGCCAACCGCTTCGGGCTGACCGCCGAGCAGGTGCACGTCGCCCCGGGCAGCGTGGCGATCCTGCACGAGCTCGCCCGTGCCACCTCGGGCCCCGGTGACGAGATCGTCTACGCCTGGCGTTCGTTCGAGGCCTACCCGGGGGTCGTCACGGTCGCCGGTGCCACGAGCGTGCAGGTGCCGAACCGTGCCGACGGCGGGCACGACCTGGACGCGATGGCCGCTGCCGTCACCGAGCGCACCCGCATGGTGCTCGTCTGCTCACCGAACAACCCGACGGGGCCGATCGTGACCGCCGCGGAGTTCGACGCGTTCATGGCAGCGGTGCCGCAGTCGGTGCTGGTCGTGCTCGACGAGGCATACGCCGAGTTCGTGACCGACGAGGCAGCGGTCCACGGCCACCCGCTGCTCGCCGCGCACCCCAACCTCGTGGTCCTCCGCACCTTCTCGAAGGCGTACGGGCTGGCCGGCCTCCGGGTGGGCTACGCGCTCGGTCCGGACTACGTCCTCGACGCCGTCCGTGCCTGCGCCATCCCACTGTCCGTGACCGCCCAGGGCCAGGCTGCGGCGCTCGCCAGCCTGGAACGCGAGGCCGAACTGCTCGAACGCGTGACCGAGATCGCGGCGCTGCGCGACCGGATCGTCGCCGAGCTCCGGGCCCAGGGTTGGGACGTCCCCGACGCCCAGGGCAACTTCCTCTGGCTGCCGACGGGGGACCGCACGGCAACCGCCGCGGCCGCGTTCGAGGACGCCGGGATCATCGTCCGGGCCTTCCCGCCGGAGGGCATCCGCATCTCGATCGGCGAGCACGAAGCTGTGGGAACGCTCCTCGAAACAGCCCGCTCACTTGTGGGGGACCTCCAGGTGGCCGACTAGTGCCTGGCGCTACGCTGGCCCGCATGTCATTCCGCGCCGCGGCTCCCGCGACGACCACCGTCCGGCTCCTCGACCCCCAGGGTCGGTTCGTGGAGACCGACGAGAACGCCGAGTTCGCCGCCGCCGCGCGAGCGATCCCGGACGAGACCCTGCTGGCGATGCACCGCCGCATGGTGCTCACCCGTCGGTTCGACCACGCCGGCCACAACCTGCAGCGCACCGGCCAGCTCGGCCTGTGGGTGCCCAGCCACGGGCAGGAAGCTGCGCAGACCGGCTCCGCCTTCGCCCTTCGCGCCCAGGACCACGTGTTCCCGTCGTACCGCGAGCACGCCGTCACCATGCACCGCGGCGTCGAGCCGATGGAGATCATCGCGATGTACCGCGGGCAGACCCACGGCGGGTGGGACCCGGACCAGCGCGGCAACACGCACATCTCCACCCTGGTGATCGGCTCGCAGACCCTGCACGCCACCGGGTACGCGCTCGGCCAGAAGCTCGACGGCGATGTCGGCACGGGCGACCCGGACCGCGACGCCTGCTCGATCGTCTACTTCGGCGACGGCGCCACCAGCCAGGGCGACGTGAACGAGGCCTTCGTGTTCTCCGCGTCGACCAAGGCGCCGGTCGTCTTCTTTCTGCAGAACAACCACTGGGCGATCTCGGTGCCGGTGTCGGTGCAGTCCCCGACGCCGCTCGTCGACCGCCCGCGCGGCTTCGGGATCCCGAGTGTCCTGATCGACGGCAACGACATCCTCGCCTCGTACACGGCGTCCGTCGTCGCGACCGAGCACGCCCGCAGCGGCCAGGGCCCGGCCTTCATCGAGGCCGACACCTACCGCATCGGTGCGCACACCAGCTCCGACGACCCGAGCCGGTACCGCGCCGACGGCGAGCTCGAGGAGTGGGTCCTGCGCGACCCGATCGTCCGGTCCGAGGCGTACCTGCGCTCGAAGGGTGCGACGGACGAGCAGTTCGCCGCGTTCGACGAAGAGGGCGAGGACATCGCCGCCGACGTCCGCCGCCGCACCGTCGCCCTGACAGCACCGTCCGTCGACGTCATGTTCGACAACGTGTACCGCGAACCGCACCCGCGGATCGCCGAGCAGAAGGCCTGGCTCGCCCAGTACGAGGCCGGCTTCGAAGGGGGCGCCCACGCATGAGCACCACCGAGCAGCTCTTCGACTACACCCTGCGCTCCCACCCGGGCGCCGGCGAGGTCCCGAGCGACCCCACTCCGACCCTGCCGATGGCCAAGGCCCTGAACGCCGGGCTCGCCGCGGCCATGGAAGCGGACGACAAGGTCCTGCTGATGGGCGAGGACATCGGCCAGCTGGGCGGCGTCTTCCGCATCACCGAGGGCCTGCAGGACCGCTTCGGCGCCGAGCGCGTGCGGGACACCCCGCTCGCCGAGGCCGGCATCATCGGCACCGCGATCGGCCTCGCCCTGCGCGGCTACCGCCCGGTCGTCGAGATCCAGTTCGACGGCTTCGTGTGGCCCGGTTTCGACCAGATCACCTCGCAGCTCGCGAAGATGGCGAACCGCCTGCCGGCGCACATGTCGCTGCCCGTCGTCATCCGCATCCCCTACGGCGGCCACATCGGCGCCGTGGAACACCACCAGGAATCCCCCGAGGCGTACTTCGCGCACACCCCGGGTCTGCGGGTCGTCAGCCCGAGCACCCCGAACGACGCCTACTGGATGATCCAGGAAGCCATCGCGTCCAAGGACCCGGTGGTCTTCCTCGAGCCGAAGTCGCGCTACTGGCCCAAGGGCCAGGTGGACCTCGTCGACGGCCACGTCCCGATGCACACCACCCGCGTCGCCCGCACCGGCACCGAGGTCACCCTCGTCGGCCACGGCGCGATGGTCGCCACCCTGATGCAGGCAGCGGACATCGCCGAGGCCGAGGGCACCAGCTGCGAGGTCATCGACCTCCGCTCGATCTCGCCGATCGACTGGGAGCCGCTGGTCGCCTCGGTCCGCAAGACCGGTCGCCTGGTCATCGCGCAAGAGGCCTCCGGCTTCGTCAGCGTCGGCAGCGAGATCGCCGCGACCGTCGCCGAGCGGGCGTTCTACACGATGCAGGCACCGCCGCTCCGGGTCTCCGGGTTCGACGTGCCGTTCCCGGTCTCGAAGCTCGAGCACCTGCACCTGCCGGATGCGGACCGCATCCTCGAGGCCGTCGACCGCGCCCTCGCCTACTGACCCGTCCGACCGAGGACCCGTCCGACCGAGCTCGACCAGATCCACGAAGGAGCCGTAGTGGCCGCCGCCGAATTCCCCCTGCCCGACGTGGGTGAAGGTCTCACCGAGGCCGAGATCGTGCAGTGGCGCGTCGCGATCGGCGACGAGATCGCCGTCGACCAGGTGCTCGTCGAGATCGAGACCGCGAAGTCGCTGGTCGAGTTGCCGTCGCCGTTCGCCGGCACCGTCACCGGCCTGCTGGTGTCCGAGGGTGACACGGTCGAGGTCGGCAAGCCGATCATCCGCGTCGACTCGGACGCGTCGGTCGCGTCCGGAGCCGCGCTCACGCCCCCTGTCGAGCAGCCCGTCGAGCAGCCTGGAGGCGCGACGCCCGTCGCCCAGACCGCCCCGGTCTCGCCGGTGGTCGCGTCCACCCCTCCGGCCGCCGCCGCCCCGTCGGCCCCGGTCGCGCAGACCCCTCCCGCTCCCGCGGCAGCCGCGGCCCCGGCACCGGTCGCGCCTGCTCCGGCTGCTGCCCCCGCGGCAGCTGCGGCACCCGCGACGCCGGCCCAGCCGGTCGCGGTCGACGCCTCCGTCCACGGGACGGACGAGTCCTCCGGCGCCGTCCTCGTCGGCTACGGCTCGGCGACCTCGTCGCCGTCCCGTCGCAAGCCGGGCGCCCGCCGGGCCGCAGCGCTCGCGGCTGAGGCGAGCCGTGCCTCCAGTGCGGACACCGCGGCGGCGGCCGAAGCCTCCGTCGACCCGGGCGAGGAGCGCACGGCCGAGGCCATCAGCGCTCTCGGGACGGGCTCCGCGCACAAGCAGAGCACCGCGACCAACGTGCTGGCGAAGCCGCCGATCCGGAAGCTCGCGAAGGACCTCGGCGTCGAACTGACCGAGATCGTCGCGACCGGTCTCGCCGGCGAGGTCACCCGCGACGACGTCATCCGGCACGCGAAGCAGGCCAGCGTCTTCCGCAACATCGAGACGCCCGAGTGGGGCGAGGTCCGCAGCGAGACGATCCCGGTCAAGGGCGTCCGCAAGGCCATCGCCACCGCGATGACGACGTCCGCGTTCACGGCACCGCACGTGTCGCTCTTCGTCGACGTCGACGCGACCCACACGATGGAGTTCGTCAAGCGGCTCAAGGCCTCGCCGACGTTCGCCGGCGTGAAGGTCTCGCCGCTGCTCATCGTCGCGAAGGCCGTCATCTGGGCCGTCCGCCGCAACCGTTCGGTGAACTCGACCTGGACCGACCGCGAGATCATCGTCCACCACTTCGTGAACCTCGGCATCGCCGCGGCGACCCCCCGCGGGCTCATCGTGCCGAACATCAAGGACGCGCAGGACATGTCGCTGCTCGAGCTGGCGCAGGCGCTCGAGGAACTCACCCTGACCGCCCGCGACGGCAAGACGACGCCGAAGCAGATGGCGAACGGCACCGTCTCGATCACGAACATCGGCGTGTTCGGCATGGACACCGGCACCCCGATCCTCAACCCCGGCGAGGTCGCGATCGTCGCCATGGGCACGATCAAGCCGAAGCCGTGGGTCGTCGACGGCGAGGTCCGCTCGCGCATGGTGACGACCATCGGTGCCTCGTTCGACCACCGGGTCGTCGACGGTGACGTGGCCTCCCGCTTCGTGCACGACGTCGCTTCGGTGCTCGAGGAGCCCGCGCTCCTGCTCGACTGAGCGCCGGTCAGCGGCTCTCTCGTCGGTCGTTCCGCTTCGTGAGCAGAAATGGTCGGGTTGCTTCGAGCCACTCGACCATTTCTGTTCCCCATCTGCGGGCTTCCGCAAACGTCGCGTGGTGTTCACACGGATGTCGGGGGTCGGCGGCATGATCAGTGCATGGTCCACCAGCTCCTGACCCCCTCGCAGGAGATCCGAACGGATCGCCTCCTGCTCGCCCCGCTGACGCCGGCCGACATCGACGACGTGCACGCGCTCTTCTCGGACGCCCGCACGTGGCAGCACCTGCCCACCGGACGGCACGTGGCGCGGAGCTCGAGTGTGGACATGGTCCAGCGCAAGATCGGCGGTCGTGCGCGGCACGGCCTCGGGTCGTGGGCTGTCCGCAGCGCCTCGGACCACGCCTTCGTCGGCGTCGGGGGGATCGACATGACCGCCGGCGGGGTCTGGAACCTCGGCTACCGCCTGGCGCCGGCCGCCTGGGGGCAGGGTTTCGCGTCCGAGATCGCGCTCGCTGCCGTCCGTGCCGCCGGCGACACCGCTCCCGACGTCCCGGTGACCGGCCGGGTGCTCACGAACAACCCTGCTTCCGCCGCTGTACTGCGTCGAGCTGGGCTGTCGCTGGTGTGGCAGGGGGCTCCCGCCGCGCAGAACCGTGCGGCCGCCGGCGTCGAGGGGCAGGTCTGGACCGATCGGCTGCTCTCCGACGAGCAGTTCGCCTGGCTCGTCGCCAACGCCTGACCCGTCAGCGAGCGGGTCCACTGAGCGTGATGCTCCGTGCGGCGCGCGCTTCGACCGATGACGAGTGTGTCGCGATCAGGACGGCCGCTCCGTCGGCCGCCAGTTCGTCCAGCAGGTCGAGCACCATCGCGGCGTTGCCGTCGTCGAGGGCACTCGTCGGCTCGTCCGCGAGGATGACCGACGGACGCTTCACCAGGAGCCGTGCCATCGCGACGCGCTGCTGCTCGCCGCCGCTGAGCTCGTGGACCCGGTCGGTTCCGCGTCCGGCCAGACCGACACGTTCCAGGGCCTCACCCGTCCGGAGGCCTCGGTGTCTCCGCCGTCCGTCCGGCAGGCGAACCACGTCGACGTTCGACTGGACCGTCATGTCGGGTACCAACCCGAAGTCCTGGAACAGGTACCCGAGGTGGCGCCGCCGGATCAGTCGTGCTCGCCGCTCGTTCGAGCCTGCCGACTCACCGTTGATCCGGATCGTGCCGCCGTCGAGCGCATCGATGTGCCCGACACAGTCGAGCAGCGTCGACTTCCCGCAGCCGCTCGGCCCGACCAAGCCGACGATCTCACCCCGTGCCACATCGAACGTCAGGTCGTGCCACAGTGCATGGCCTCCGCGACGCTTCGACGCGTTCCGTACCTCGATCATCGTGATCCGTTCCCTCGGTTGCGTGCAGTCCTCCGTGCCGTGACGGCCATGACGACGAGGCTGGTGGCGCTCACCGCCGCGAGTGTCACGAGGGCGAGCGCCGCGGCGACTCCGGCCGACTGCACGACCGGGTCGAGTGCCGATCTGAGCCCGCTTCCGTCCGGCCGTTGCGACCACCAGGTGTTGACGACGGCGATGACGGCGATCGATACCAGGCCGGCTTCGATCGTCAACAGGCCAGCATCGGTGCGGACGGGCGAGACGCCACTGGTGAACTTCGCGAACATCGCGCGGCCGTGACGGCGTCGGTGCGCGATCGTGGCGACCATACCGAGCATGACGCTGACGGCGAGGGTGCTGACCAGGGTGCCCGTCCCGATCGCCACGGTCATCGCTGCATGCCGTGCCTGTTCCGCCGCAGACTGACCCACCGCGACGACCGCGCTGAACTCGGTGCGGAGGCCCGATGCGCCGATCGACCGCTCGGCGGCAGCACGGGATGTGAAGACGACGTCTCCGGTCGACAACCACGATCCGAGTTCATCGGCCGAGAAGACGTCGCCCGGTGTGGGGACGACCACGATCACGGCGTCTTCGAGCCACGCGCGCGACGACGCGTCGTCCGGGTACGAGTAGACCTGCTGACGTGCCAGCGTGCCACCGGTGACGTGCTCGAGGAGGGCCGCGGGTGCGTCCCGCAACTGCCATTCGGTCAAGCCCTCGACGAGCCGCTCGCGGGAGAGGCCACTGTCGGCGGGCATCCACACGGCGATCTCCGCGCCGTCGGTGGTGATGCGGGCCCCGTCCTCGGAACGGACGTCCTGCAGGTCGAGGTAGCCCTGGTCGACGACGAGCGCAGGGACCGTGGACTTCCCGCTGCCACTCGACACCTCGACCGCAGCGGCGAGGAACGCATCACGCCGTTCGAGTGCCCCGCCGGCGAAGTCACCGATGCTGTCCCAGTAGGCCTGCTCCTCGACCGGGCGCGGATCCGGGGTGACCCAGAGCTGGACGGTTTCGCCGGCCGCCCGCAGATCCCGTTCAGCCGTCCCCTGTCGTGCGGTGGTCACCGCGCCGGTCAGTTCGAAGACGGCCGCGACGAGCACCAGCAGCGCGGGCACCCGCGCGATCTGTGCGACGAGCAGGAGCGCGCCCGCTGGTCGAGCGCCTCGCAGTGCGCCGACCAACGGCTGTCGGCACGCGACCACCGTGCCCATCGTGTGCGCGACGACGACCGGTACGAGCAGCCCCACGCAGAACGCGGAGATCGCGACGGCGAGGGTCGCCGCCGAAGCGAGCCCGTTGTAGAACCAGAGCCCGATGGCGGCGACGGGTACCCCGATGGCGGTGACGAGCACGGCGGTCCGGAGCTCAGCCAGTTCCTGGATGACGATGGCGGCTGTGGTGTCTCCGTGCAGTCGGCGGACTGCGCTGCGGCGAGGGGCCCCGACGGTCGTCATCAGACAGAGCGCCACGCATCCCGAGACGAGTGCTCCGACCAGGGCCAGGGTCTGATCCAGGCCGTCGGTGACGCCGATGCGTTGCAGGAGCGGCACGCGCTCCACGCTGACCTCGTACCCGGCGTCGGCCAGTGCGCGCACGGTGGCTCGCCGAGCGTCGTCGTCCCCGAATACCGAGTACGAGCCGGTCGGGTCGAACTGGTCGAGTTCCGACATCGGACGGACGGTGGTGACCATCGACCTCGTGAAGTCCTCGTACCCGTCGAGGAGCCAGCCGGCACCGCGGCTCGAAGGCGCGTCGGTGACGAGCGCCACGCGGCGCGTCGTCGGAGCCGCGCGGTCCGCCACCATCCGCGCGATCGTCGCGTGCTCGGCCTCGGCGACCTGCTCGAGTGCGGTCGCGACCCGCTGGTTCGATCCGGTCTCGGCACCGGCGGCAGCGGTCACCACGGACGAGGCGCCCACGATGCCGGCTTCGCTGACCTGCACCAGGCCGACGAAGCCCAGGACGGAAGCCAGGAGGGGTGGGACGAGGTAGGCGAGCGTCACCGAGCGGATGTTCATGGTCCCCCTTGCGGCGAGCGTGAGCCGGAGCGGACGGTCGCTCGGGACCGCCCGCTCCCGGTCTCAGCAGTTGTGGTAGTACGCCTTGTTGCCGCTGCGTGCCTTCGGTGTCATCGCCATCGCGTACCGGCCGCCTGGCACGTTCGTGACGCGCTTCGACTTCTTGCCGACCGCAGTCGCGCCGTGGCACCGCTTCTCGCGGAAGTAGTTCGACCAGGTGTCGTCCTTGCCGACGCCCCACTGCCAGAAGCTCCCGCCCCCGCCGTCGTTGTTGGTACCGATGCCGCTGGTCTCACCGCTTGCACTCCCGCCGGATGCAGCGACGGCCACTCCGCCGGCTTCCGACCCTGATCCCATGACCTCGAACTGCGCAGCTGAGGCCGCCGTCGCAGTGCCCGTGATCAGGCCGACGGTGAGACCGAGGCCGACGAGCATCTTCGTTCTGGACTTGCGCACGACTGTTTCCTCCCATGTGCCCCCCGATGAGGCTCGACCGATCGTGGCAGCCATGCACAACTGATGTCAAGAATCTGAAATGCATGTGTCACCGAGACCGGGTTGGCTGACGTTGGTCTTCCCGGCCTGACTCGCTACTGTGATGGGGACTGGTCATGTCCGCGCATGACCACCGCCCAGGACCAGCAACGGAGCACGAGGGACGCATGACGAGCCGCATCACCGAGGGTGCCGAACCGAAGCACCAGCAGCTGCGGCGCATCCTGCTCGACCTCGTCACCACGCGGCTGGCTCCCGGTGCTGCGATCCCGTCCGAACGGCAGCTCATCGCCGAGTACGGCGTCTCACGGATCACCGTGCGTGAGGCCCTCGGGCAGCTGGTCAACGAGGGCTACCTGGAGCGCGTCCGTGGCAAGGGCACCTTCGTGGCGCACCGGCCCGTGCAGTCGACGCTGCACCTCGCCTCGTTCACCGAGGAGATGCGGGCGATGGGACACGAGCCGACCACCGTCGTGCTCGTGCGCGAGGAGCGGGTGCCGCCGGCCGACACTGCGGCGGCCCTGCGGATCGACCCCGACGTGCCGGCCTTCCACGTGAAGCGCCTGCGGATGGCCGATGGTGCCCCGGTGTCGATCGACGACGCCTGGCTCGTGGCCGATGCGTTCCCGGGCCTGCTCGACCACGACCTGTCGGGGTCGGTGTACTCGATCATCGCCACGGAGTACGGCACCCCGATCGACCGCGCGCAGCAGACCGTCGCGGCGAACCCGGCGGCCGACGACGTCGCGACGCTGCTCGGCACGAAGACCGGAGCGCCGGTGCTCGAGTTCGACCGGGTGTCGTACGCGGGGGAGCGGCCCGTGGAGCACACCCGCAGCTGGTACCGCTCGGACCGCTACCGCGTGCAGATGGAGGTCACCGCGACCCCCGCGGTCGCGTAGTCCGCCCGACAACGCGAAAGCGACTGTGTGCTGCGGGTGTTCCGCAGTACCCAGTCGCTCTGGCGAGGAAGAACCCCTAGACCTCGTACAGGGTGTCGCCGTCGAGCACCGTGGTGCCGACGGTTCCCTGGTCGATGCTGTCCGGCGTCGAACCGAGCACGACGACCGGGCAGATCGGCGAGTACCCGGCAGCCGAGATCACCGAGGGGGTGAACCGGACGACGGGGTCGCCGGCGGTGACGGTGTCGCCCTCGGTCGCGAGGAGCTCGAAGCCCTCGCCGGCGAGCTTCACTGTGTCGATGCCGACGTGCACCAGGACGTCGGCACCAGCGGCACCCTGCAGGGCGAATGCGTGCGGGTGCAGCTTGACGATGGTGCCGTCGACGGGGGCCACCGCGGTGACCGCACCCTCGACACCCGTCGGGTCGACCGCGACGCCGGCGCCGACGAGCTGCCCGGCGAACACGGGGTCGGGCACGTCGGCGAGGGCGACGACCGGTCCGCCGAAGGGGGTGCGGACGACGGTCACAGTTCGTCCTGGATGTCCTGCGCGAGGTTGTCGGCGACCGTGCCGACGATGACCTGCCAGCCGGTGCCGCCACCGACGACGGCCTGGGCTCCGGCTGCCTGCAGGGCGGCCTTGTCGACCAGGTCCCCGTCCTCGACCTCGACGCGGAGGCGCGTGATGCAGCCCTCGACCTCTTCGATGTTCTCGGCGCCGCCGAGTGCGGCGATGATGTCGGCTGCCTTGATGTCGGCCATCGTTTCCTCCTCGTTAAGGGTTTGCGTCGCAGGTTGACACCGGACCGCTCTCGGATCAGACTACGGAACTGGTCATGACCGGACAGGACCGGACCTGGCGACACCGCCGAGGTTACCTGCGCTGGCTGCACGACTCAACTCACCCCGACAGCTCCACCCAATGACGAGAGGACCTCCGATGAGCGCCACCACTGCCGCGGATGTGCCGGAGAAGAAGAAGCCGAAGAAGCAGTCACGGCTGTTCGCACAAGCCCAGCGCCTCGGACGGAGCCTGCTCCTGCCGATCGCGGTCATGCCCGCCGCGGGCATCCTGCTCCGCATCGGCCAGCCAGACCTCCTCGGGGCGATCCCCGGCTTCGGCAAGTGGGCCGGAGTCATCTCGGCTGCTGGCAACGGTGTCTTCAACTGGCTGCCGTTGCTCTTCGCGGTGGGCATCGCGATCGGCTGGGCGAAGAAGTCGGACGGCACCACCGCCCTCGCCGCGGTCGTCGGCTACATGGTCATGTTCGAGGTCTGGAAGGTGATGTCGCCGATCGTCCTCGACGGCGTGAAGGACGCCAACGGCGACCAGGCGATGATCAACTTCGGGGTGCTCGGCGGCATCGTGATGGGGCTCGTCTCCGCGGTCATGTGGGAGAAGTTCCACCGTACGAAGATGCCCGACTTCCTGGGGTTCTTCTCGGGCCGCCGCCTCGTCCCCATCCTCACCGCGGTCGCGGGTCTCGTCATCGCCGTCGCGATGTCGTTCGTCTACCGCTACTTCGACATCGCGCTGACCGCGGCGGGGACGGCCGTGGCCGACAACGCCGTCATCGGCGGCGGCATCTTCGGCTTCGTGAACCGCATGCTCATCCCGATCGGGCTGCACCAGCTGCTCAACTTCTTCCCGTGGTTCCAGCTCGGCAGCTTCACGGGCGCGGACGGCGTGATCTACCACGGCGACATCGCTCGGTTCCTCAACGGCGACCCGACCGCCGGCATCTTCCAGACCGGCTTCTTCCCGATCATGATGTTCGCGCTGCCCGCCGGTGCCCTGGCGATCTGGCGCAACGCCAAGCCGCAGAACCGCAAGCTCGTCGGCGGCATCATGATCTCCGCCGCACTGACCTCGTTCGTGACGGGCATCACCGAGCCGCTCGAGTACTCGTTCATGTTCGTCGCGTTCCCGCTCTACGTGATCCACGCGGTGCTCACGGGTACGTCCCTCGCCCTGGTGAACGCCCTGGGGATCCACGACGGCTTCTCGTTCTCGGCCGGTGCGATCGACTACGTGCTGAACTTCGGCAAGGCGGACGGTGCGATCTGGCTCATCCCGATCGGCCTCGGCTACGCGGTCGTCTACTACTTCCTGTTCAGTTTCGTGATCAAGAAGTGGAACCTCCGCACGCCCGGGCGTGAAGAGGACACGATCGCCGAGAACACGATCGACGCGGCCACCAAGCCGTAGACGCGAGCGTCTCTGAAACGGGAGGCCCGGTGCCAGCTGGCACCGGGCCTCCCGTCCGTCTCGCGGTCGCGCTGAGAGCCCTCATAGCGGTTTTGACAATCGTTATCAGTAGGCGTTAGCGTCGTGCCATGCACAACCGCCTCCTCGCCCTCCCGCTCGTCGCCGGCGCCGCCGCGCTCGCCCTGACCGGGTGCGCCACCTCATCTGCCTCGGGGGAGGCCACCAGCAGCGACGGCACGATCAACGTCGTCGCCTCCACGAACGTCTACGGCTCGATCGTCAAGAGCATCGGTGGCGACGCCGTCACCGTCACGAGCATCCTGAGTGACCCGTCGCAGGACCCGCACTCCTTCGAGTCGAGTGCCCGCACGCAGCTCTCCGTGTCGAAGGCCGACCTGCTCATCGAGAACGGTGGCGGCTACGACGACTTCATGACGACGCTCGCGAACGCCTCGGACACCAAGGCCGACACGATCAACGTCGTGAAGCTCTCCGGCCTCGACAAGGGCGGGAGTGCCGAGTTCAACGAGCACGTCTTCTACAGCTACCCCACGATGGTGAAGCTGGTCGAGGCGGTCACGAAGGACCTCAGCGCACTCGACGAGAGCGGCAAGGACGCGTTCCAGAAGAACGCCGCCACGCTCACCACCAAGCTCCAGGACCTCGAGTCCCAGACCGACGCCGTCAAGAAGCAGGACGCCGGCGACAAGGTGGCGTACACCGAGCCGGTGCCCGGGTACCTGTTCGACGCGATGGGCCTCGAGAACGAGACCCCGCCCGCCTTCTCCGAGGCCATCGAGGAAGGCGACGACGTCCCGCCGGCGGCCCTCCGCGACACCCTCGCGCTGTTCACCGGCAAGCGCGTGCAGCTCCTCGCCTACAACAACCAGGCGTCGAGCCCCGAGACCGAACAGGTCCAGAAGGCCGCCGAGCAGAACGACATCCCCGTCGTCGGTGTCACGGAGACGCTCCCCAAGGGGCAGGATTACGTCTCGTGGCAGCAGGCGAACATCGACGCGGTGAAGGCAGCGCTCCAGAAGTGACGACCTCGACCGCAGCAGCGGCGACCCACGGCCCGGCGACCACCTCGGTGGACGACCGGGCTGCGGCTCGTCCGGTCCTCGCGCTCCGCGACGCCGGGTTGTCCTACGGCGCCCGGAAGCTCTGGGCAGGCCTCGACCTCGACCTCGCGCCGGGGGAGTTCGTCGCGGTCCTCGGGCCGAACGGCGCCGGCAAGACCTCACTGCTCCGAACGGTCCTCGGGCAGCAGCGGCTGACGAGCGGGACGATGTCGTTCCTCGGGCAGCCCGTGCACCGCGGCCACCGGAAGATCGGCTACATCCCGCAGCAGCGCCTGATGGAAGCCGGGACACCCCTGCGCGCACGGGACATGGTCGCCCAGGGCGTGACCGGACACCGATGGGGCATCCGGCGGGCCTCGAAGGCCGACCGGGCACGCATCGACCGGGTCCTCGACGAGGTCGGCGCCACCGCGTTCGCGGACGCCCCCGTCGCCGAGCTCTCCGGTGGCGAGCAGCAGCGCACGCGTGTCGGGCAGGCCATCGCCGCCGACCCCGCCCTGCTGCTCTGCGACGAACCCCTCATCTCCCTCGACCTGCGGCACCAGCGCGGGATCACCGAGCTCATCGACCGCGAGCGCCGGCAGCGCCAGGCCGCCGTGCTCTTCGTGACCCACGACGTGAACCCGATCCTCGACGTCGTCGACCGCGTGCTCTACATCGCCGGGGGCCGGTTCCGGATCGGTTCGCCCGACGAGGTCCTGCGCGCCGACGTCCTGAGCGACCTGTACGGCACGCCCGTCGACGTCGTCCGCACCATGGGGCGCATCGTCATCGTCGGGGCGAACGAGGCCCACGAGCACCACCCGGGCGAGGTCGACCCGCACGCCGACCAGCCCGACGACGGGCGGATCTGATGGACCTGCTGTCGACCGTCTTCTCGTTCCAGGACTACGGCCAGCTCCTCGTGCTGGTGCAGAACTCGATCTGGGCCGGCGCGGTGCTCGGCATCGTCGGCGGGCTCATCGGCCCGTTCGTCGTCGCCCGGAACATGCCGTTCGCCGTGCACGGCATCTCGGAGCTCTCGTTCGCCGGAGCCAGTGCGTCGCTGCTGCTCGGGGTGAACGTCGTCTCCGGCTCGCTCGTCGGCTCGGTCGTCGCCGCCCTGCTCATCGGTCTGCTGGGCTCCAGGGCCCGGGAACGCAACTCGATCATCGCCGTCCTCATGCCGTTCGGGCTCGGGCTCGGCATCCTCTGCCTGGCGCTCTACAAGGGCCGTGCCGCGAACAAGTTCGGGTTGCTCACCGGGCAGATCGTCTCGGTCGACAACCCGCAGCTGACGGTCCTGATCGTGGTCGCCGCGATCGTCGTCGCGACGCTGCTCGTCATCTGGCGTCCGCTGATGTTTGCCTCGGTCGACCCCGACGTGGCTGCGGCCGCGGGGATCCCGGTCCGCACCCTGGCGATCGTGTTCATGCTCGTGCTCGGACTGGCCACCGCCGTGTCGGTGCAGATCGTCGGGGCGCTGCTCGTGCTGTCCCTGCTCGTCACCCCGGCCGCCGCGGCGCTGCGCCTCAGCTCGCACCCGGTCGTCGTGCCGGTGCTGTCGACGGTGTTCGCGGTGACGTCGGTCGTCGGTGGCATCCTGCTCGCACTGGGCGGCGGACTGCCGATCAGCCCCTACGTGACGACCATCTCGTTCGCGATCTGGGTGGTCTGCCGGATCATCGGGTCGCGACGCGACAAGCGGGGACGCAACCGTGTCGCCGGCCGGGGCCAGCGTGGCGGGGACGAGCCGGGCCTCCCGGCAGGGACGACGTCGACAGCCGGTCGGAAGGAAGAGGTGCCAGCATGAACGCCGTGCAGAAGACGAAGCGGAACACGTGGCAACGCGAAGCGGTGCGCGGCGCCCTCGACTCCACCGAGGGGTTCGTCAGCGCGCAGGCGCTGCACCAGCACCTGCGGGACGAGGGCTCGACCATCGGCCTGGCCACCGTCTACCGGGCGCTCGCCGACCTGGCGACCGAGGGCGGTGCCGACTCGCTGCAGCAGGACGGCGAATCGCTGTACCGGGCCTGCACGACGGCCACGCACCACCACCACCTGATCTGCCGGAACTGCGGTCGGACCGTCGAGATCGAGGCGGACCCGGTGGAGCAGTGGGCGCAGGACGTCGCCGCCGCCAACGGGTTCACCAACGCCAGCCACGTGGTCGACATCTTCGGCGACTGCGCCGTGTGCACGGCCGCCCGCGCGACGGACCCGACCGGCGAGTAACCTGCCCCGCATGCACGTCATCCTGGTCCCGGGGTTCTGGCTCGACGCGAGCGCGTGGGACGACGTCGCCCCGGTGCTCCGCGAAGCCGGGCACTCGGTGCAGGCCGTCACCCGCGACGGTGACACGCTCGACGAACAGGTGGCTGCCCTGGTCGCGATCCTCGACGACGTCGCGTCGGCCGACGAACCCGTCGTCCTGGCCGGGCACTCCGGCGCCGGACCGATCGCGTACATGGCTGCCGACCAGCGCCCGTCGCTCGTCGCGCACCTGCTCTACGTCGACACGTTCCCGGGGCCCGAGGGCGGGTGCGTCAACGACGAGCTGCCCGTGGTCGACGGGGCCGTGCCGCTGCCGTCGTGGGACATCTGGGAGCCCGCCACGGTCCGGGGCATGACGCCCGAGGTGCGGCAGGACGTCGAACACCGGGCGATCCCCGAGCCTGCCTCGGTGCCGTCGGACCGGTTCCACTACGCCGACACCGCACGGCACACGATCCCGGCGACGATCATCACCTGCGAGATCCCCGCCGCCGAGCTGCTCGCGATGGTGGCGGACCACCAGGCCTGGGCGGCCGAGCTCGTCGCGACCGAGGAGCTCTCCATCGTCGGGCTCGAGACCGGCCACTGGCCGATGTTCACAGCGCCGCAGCAGCTCGGTGAGCTCATGGTGCAGGCGCTCGCGCCGAAGCCGACGCAGGCCCCGTAGGGCCGCGGGGCCGGGCGCCGGGCGCACTCGAACGCCGTGGGCGCGACCAACGCGGCCACGTGAACGGCCCTGTCCAGCCGCCACGGGCCTCCAGGCCTGGAGGCCCGGCTTGCGACACGCCCGGTCGTCGCGTAACGTGGACCCCTGGTTCTCCGCGTCCGCGCGGCGGACCCGTTGTTCCAAGCCCTCCGACCGTCGCGAACGCCGCGGTCGCGCGGTGTCCGGCTCTCCTTCGACAGGGGATGCGGACCTGGGCGGTGCACACAACCCCCTCGCACGGCCACTCCGGTGGCACTGCGCGTGTGCACCAGGCAAGTGAACTTGGGTGCGGCCGTCCGGTCGCACGGTACTCAGGAGGAAACCATGGCAGCAGTGTGCCAGGTGACCGGCGCCGTTCCCGGCTTCGGTCACAACATCTCGCACTCGCACCGCCGGACGAAGCGTCGCTTCGACCCGAACGTGCAGAAGAAGACGTACTACGTGCCGTCGCTTCGTCGTAACGTCACGCTCACGCTCAGCGCGAAGGGCATCAAGGTGATCGACGCACGTGGCATCGAGTCCGTCGTCAAGGATCTCCTTGCCCGTGGGGAGAAGATCTGATGGCGAAAAAGGGTCAGGACATCCGTCCGATCATCAAGCTCCGCTCGACGGCGGGCACCGGGTTCACCTACGTGACCAAGAAGAACCGTCGGAACAACCCCGACCGACTCGTGCTGAAGAAGTACGACCCGGTGATCCGCAAGCACGTCGACTTCCGTGAGGAGCGCTAAGCATGGCGAAGAAGAGCAAGATCGCGAAGAACAACCAGCGTGCCGTCATCATCGCGCGCTACGCCGAGCGTCGTCTCGAGCTGAAGAAGGCCCTCGTGGACCCGAACGGCACCGACGAGTCGCGTGAGGCCGCCCGCGTGGGCCTGCAGAAGCTGCCCCGCGACGCATCGCCCATCCGCTACCGCAACCGTGACGCCATCGACGGCCGCCCCCGCGGCCACCTCGGTGAGTTCGGCATCAGCCGTGTCCGTTTCCGTGACATGGCCCACCGCGGCGAGCTCCCCGGCATCACGAAGAGCTCCTGGTAAGCACTCGCAGTACCCGACGCCCCGTCACCTCCAGGTGGCGGGGCGTTCGCTGTGTACGGGGTACACGCGACCGTTCATTCGTCACATCTGCCCCTCCCGCACCCCCTCGGAGCCCCGACAACCCCGGAAATCCGGGCGAGTCGGCGGTTTTCATCCCCTGCGGCTGGTAGGTTCAACTCCGGTTCCGCCGGGCCCTCGGCCCACTGGCACCGTGGCACGGGGCACCCGCTCCGGGCGCCGGACGACATGTGCGTCCGACCGATACTGCAAGAAGTCCGAGGAGGACATCCATGGCTGACAAGTCACTGAACCGCACCGAGCTCGTCGCTGCCGTCGCCGCTGAGTCCGGCCAGAGCCAGGCCACCGTCAACGGCGTCGTCGACGCGCTCTTCAGCGTCGTCTCGTCGTCCGTCGCCGACGGCACGAAGGTCACGATCCCCGGTTGGATCGCCTTCGAGAAGACGCACCGCGCCGCCCGCACCGGCCGCAACCCGCAGACGGGTGACGCCATCGAGATCGCCGCGAGCGACTCGGTCAAGGTCAGCGCCGGCTCGAAGCTCAAGGCTGCGGTCAAGTAAGACTGCTCCGCACATCGAGAGGGACGGCTTCGGCCGTCCCTTTCGTCGTTCCCGGGGCCGTCACGGCCTGGAGGCCCGTTGCGGTTTGCACAGATCGGCCCGCCCCGTTCGGTGGCAGGGTGGGCACCGCCTAGGCTTGACGGGTGAATCGGATCGCGCGCATCGCCGGTCCCGCCGTGCTCCTGCTCGTCGGGTTCGTGGCGCTGCTCACGGCACTCGTCATCGGCGGGGGAGCGAACCCCGCGCTCATCGCCGACCCCGGGCCCGTCGTCCGCTTCGGGCTGCCGATCGCTCGGCTCGTCGTCGACCTGTCCGCGGCCACGACGATCGGCGGGCTCGCGCTGGCGACCGTCGGGCTGTCGCGTTCCGGACCCGAGTGGAACCGTGCGATCGACGTCGCGGCCGGGGCGAGTGGCATCTGGACGGTCGCGTCGGCCGTCGCCACGTTCTGCACGTTCCTCAGCGTCGCCGGTTCGCGCATCAGCATCGACGAGCAGTTCGGGCAGTCGATGGGGGTCTTCCTCACCGGCACCGAGCTCGGGTTGGCCTGGCTCGTGACCGTCCTCGTCGCCGCGGCCGTCACGGTGCTCTGCTTCGCAGTCCGTTCGCGGGGCATGGTCGCCCTGACCGCCGCGGTCTCGATGATCGGCCTGATCCCGCTCGCACAGCAGGGGCACGCCGCCGGCACCGCGAGCCACGACGCCGCCGTCACGGCACTGGGGCTGCACCTGGTCGGTGCGGCGCTGTGGGTCGGTGGGCTCGTCATGCTCGTGCTGCTGCGCGGGGTGCTGCCCGGCGACCGGTTGGCCGCGGTCGTGGCCCGGTACTCGAGCATCGCCCTCGGGTGCTTCGTGCTCGTCGCCGTCTCCGGCACCGCGTCGGCGCAGATCCGCGTCGGGGCGCTGTCGAACCTGTTCACCCCGTACGGCACGCTCGTCCTGGTGAAGATCGGCGCGATCGTCGCCATGGGGGTCCTCGGCGCCGTGCAGCGTCGTCGGGCCATCCGCGCCCTGACCACCTCGCCCGGTCGGCAGCGGCCCTTCTGGACCCTGATCGTCGTCGAGCTCGCGGTGATGGGCGTCGCCTCGGGCTTCGCGGCGGCACTCGGGCGCACGGCCACCCCCGTTGACCAGATCGCCCTGAGCAAGACCACCGACCCGAGCCCGGCGGAGCTCCTGACCGACGACCTGCTGCCGCACGCACCCGGTGCGTGGGGCTGGCTGACCCAGTGGAACATCGACCTGTTCTGGCTGATGGCCGCCGTGCTGCTCGCTGCGACCTACGTGGCCGGCGTCGTGCGACTGCGGCGGAGCGGCGTGCGGTGGCCGGCACGACGCTCGATCGCCGCAGCCCTGGCGATCGTGTCCCTGGTGGTCGCGACCTCGGGCTCGCTGCACCAGTACGACCGGTTCCTCATCTCGGCCAACGTCGGTGCCCACGTGCTGCTCGGCCTGGTGGTCCCCGCCCTGGTGTGGGCGGCGGCACCCGTCGCGCTCATCCGTGCGGCCGTGCACCCCCGGCACGACGACAGCACAGGGGTGCGCGAGTGGACGGACGTCATCGTCGAGCACCCGTCCGTCCGGTACCTGGCGCAGCCGTTCCCCGCGTTCCTGCTCGCGGCGGCGGTGTGGTGGGCCTTCTTCGCCACCGATGCCGTCCGGTGGTCGGTGAGCGACCCCACCGGTCGCACCGTCAGCGACGCCGTGTTCCTGCTCGTCGGGCTGCTGGCCGTCCCCACGCTCTGCACCCCGGTCCCGGTCGGGCAGCGGCGTCCGACCACGGCTGCCGCGGTCGTCCGGATCGTCGGGGCCGTGGTGATCGCGGCGGGCACGGTGTCGCTCGGCATCGCGATGCGCGGCCCGCTCGGGCTGCTGCAGGCCTCGTGGTTCGGCGCGATGGGCCGGACGTGGGGGCCGGGTCCGCTCGTCGACCAGGCCCGGGCCGGCCTCGTGTTGATCGTCGCCGGCACGCTGCTCCTGGCGACCGTCGTCGTGGTGGTGCTCGTGCGGCTCCGGCGAGACGGAGCGGCCCCGGGGGATGCGGCCGCCCCCGCTGCCACTGGCGCTGGCACTGGCACTGGCACTGGCACTGGCACTGGCGCTGCCGTCGCCGCTGGCGATGCTGTCGCCGCCGACGCTCCTGACGCCGGGGCGACCGTGCCCGACGTCCCCGCTGCCCGCGCCGACCAGGACGACCTGGACTTCGACGACGGCAGCGACGACCTCGAACCCTCGCCCGGAGCGGACGCCCGATGAGCATCGAGCTGAGCGACGAACAGCGCGCGGTCTTCGAGTACATCGAGCACACCCGCGACCACGTGTTCATCACCGGCCGGGCCGGCACGGGCAAGTCCACGCTGCTCAACCACCTGTCGTGGAACACCGAGAAGCAGGTCGTCATCTGTGCCCCGACGGGGGTCGCCGCGCTCAACGTCGGCGGCCAGACGATCCACTCGCTGTTCCGGCTGCCGATCGGGCTCATCGCCGACGCCGAGCTGCGGCAGGGCCCGGACACCCGCAAGCTCCTCAACACGATCGACACCCTGGTCATCGACGAGGTCTCGATGGTCAACGCCGACCTGCTCGACGGCATGGACCGATCGCTCCGCAAGGCCCGTGGTCGGCAGCTCGAGCCGTTCGGCGGTGTGCAGGTCGTGATGTTCGGCGACCCGTACCAGCTGCCCCCGGTGCCCGGCGATGCCGATGAGCGCGCCTACTTCACCGACCACTACCGGTCGATGTGGTTCTTCGACGCCAAGGTGTGGCTCGAGGCCGAGCTCAACATCATCGAGCTCGCCACCGTCCACCGGCAGCGCGACGACGCCTTCGCCGCGATGCTCACCGCCGTCCGGCACGGTCGGGTCACCGCGGACATCGCCGAGCAGCTCAACACCGCCGGAGCGCGCCCGGCTCCGGACGACGCCATCACCCTGGCGACCCGCAACGACACCGTGGCGCGGATCAACAAGGCGGCCCTCGAGCGGCTGCCCGGCAAGGTGAAGACCGCCAAGGCCGACGTCAACGGCGACTTCGGCGGACGGAACTTCCCCGCCGACGAAGCCCTCGAGCTGAAGCCCGGCGCGCACGTGATGTTCCTGCGCAACGACGCCGACCAGCGCTGGGTCAACGGCACCCTCGGCATCGTGACCGCCATCCGCGACACCGTGTGGGTCGACGTCGACGGGGAGTCGTTCGAGGTCCAGCCGTCGGTGTGGGAGAAGTTCAAGTACTCGTACGACGCGGACAAGAAGGAACTCAAGAAGGACACGGTCGGGGAGTTCCAGCAGTTCCCGCTCCGGCTCGCCTGGGCCGTGACCATCCACAAGTCCCAGGGCAGCACGTACGACCGCGCCGTGGTCGACCTCGGCAACCGGGTGTTCAGCGCCGGCCAGACCTACGTGGCGTTGTCGCGGCTGACCTCGCTCGAGGGGCTGTTCCTGACGCGCCCGCTCCGCCCGCAGGACATCATCGTCGACCTGGACGTCCGACGCTTCATGTCCGAGGCACCGCGCATCGTCGCCACCGAGCTCGAAGCCCCGAAGGCGAAGCCCGACGCCGACGTTGACGCCGACGCCGACGCGGACTGACCGGAAGCTGACCAGCGCGTCGGACTGACCCGGTCGGTCTTCTGCATCGGCTTCGCGCCGAGGAACGTCGGTGCGGGCATGCCTGCGTGCTTGTCGCACGCTGCCGGGCGGTCACGACTCCCCGTTGGTCCTGCGTCGAGTGGTCACTCGTCGTCGCCTGGACGCTCCGCATCCGACAGTTCGTGACCGACCGGCGCACCTGAGCGGGGAGTCGTGACCGGCCCGCGCGCCCGCACCGGCCCCCACACGCGATGCCCGCACCGGCCCCGCACACGCGACGACGCCCGCCTGCCGGAGCGGCAGACGGGCGTCGGGAAGTGCAGTCGAGCGGAGGCGTCAGGCGCGCGCGGCACGCAGCGCGCGGAGGTTCTCCTTGTCGGCACCGAGTGCGGTGAGCAGCAGGATCACACCGACGATCGCGTGGAAGACGTTGTCCGTGGTGTTGAGCGCGAAGACGTTGGCCGAGGTGTCCACGAAGACGAAGCCGTACACCGCGAAGACCACGAGCAGGACCCCGACGAGCAGGTTGCCGTTGCGGGAGCCGATGGTGTTGCCGAGGCCGGTGATGAGCAGGACCACGGCGAGCAGCACCCACACCAGGCAGAGCGCCGGGTTCACGCCGAACGCGTTCCACAGCATGCCGCCCTGGCGGTTGAAGAAGCCGGGGTCGCCGTCGGCGGCGAAGAAGAAGCCCAGGACGCCCCAGAGTGCGAGGACGCCGCCGGCCGTGAGTGCGAGCCCCCGGTTCGGCGAGGCGGTGATGCCCGGTTCCTTGATGGCCACTTCGGTTTCCTCCTCGTACACTGCCGACGCGACGTGCGTCGGTCCCGCGTGGTGCGACGGCCCGGCGGGGATCACCGATCCCGTCGTCGTGGCGCGGAGTGCGCGGCCGACAGGGGTGCGGTTCCCAGCCTCCGGCCGGTGCTCCAACGGTATCGTGTCGGACCCCGACCGACCCAATCGCAGCGCCGCTGCCAGTCGTGCGAGGAGCCCGACGACGACCACTCCGAGGAGGACCAGCCCGGTGACCTTGACACCCGAGCGCAGCGCATCCGAATCGCGTGGACCGTTGGTCTCGCGGCGGGTGCGGTGGGCTGCGCTTGCGGCTCTGGGGTTCGTGATCGTGCCTCTCGTCTACGGGGTCGCGGTGCTGACCCCGGTCGGTCAGAAAGCGGAGGACGCCGCGCTCGGCGGGGTCCGGGAGTCCGACCTGTTCAGCTCGGACACTGCCCTCAACGTCATCTCGGTGCCGGTGATCCTGTTGCTCGTCGTCGTGATCGTCGCCGTGGCGTTCGCCAGACGGCGGCTCTCGGTGGGGCTCGGCGCGGGGGTCGTGGTGCTCGCGTCGGCGGCCACCTCGACGCTCGTCAAGCGTATCGCCGTGCGCCCGGAGATCGCCCAGTCGACGACGCCGAACTCGTTCCCGTCGGGGCACGCGACGATCGCGCTGGCGGCGCTGTTCGCGGTCCTGATGGTCACGCCTCGTCGGTTCCGCCCCTTGGTGACCATCGTCGGCGCGGGCTACGCGGTGTTCGTGGCGAACCAGACCGTGGTCTACGGCTGGCACCGGGTCAGCGACATCATCGGTGCCTGCGCGATCGCGGTGTTCTGGCTCGGGATCGTCCGCGCGGTGGGCCCCCGGGTCGACCGCGGGCTCCGGGGTGACCGTGACGGTCGACGAGGCCCGCGGCGGGTGGTGAGCGTCGTGCTCCTCGTGGTGACCGGGGCCACGCTGGCGATCGGTGTCGCGGCGCTCGTGGTCGGGCTGGCCGGTGACGGCGCGTACGACCATGCCGCGATTCTGCTCGCGGGGCGGCTGGCGTCCAGTGCGAGCGTCCTGGCGGTGGTCACCGCGGTCTGGTTCCTGGACGGGATGCACCACGCCGCGCGCACCGACCCGGCCACGTTGCGGTCCGCCGGCTGACCCGGGGAGCCGAGCCGGGCCTCCAGGCCGCGCGACAGTAACGACCGACGGGCGCGAGCATGGCGGGAATGCCACGCCGTGCGCTACGTTGTACCGAGCAAGTCGATGCAAACGCATCGATATCGCGAAAGGCGGCGCAACATGCAGTTCGGCATCTTCACGGTCAGTGACGTCACGACCGACCCCACGACCGGCACCACGCCGGACGACACCCAGCGCGTCCGCGACATCCTGACGATCGCCGAGCACGCCGACCAGGCCGGCCTCGACGTCTTCGCGACCGGTGAGCACCACAACCCGCCGTTCGTGGCCTCGTCGCCGACCACGTTGCTCGCCTACCTGGCCGCGAAGACGAAGGACATCACCCTGTCCACGTCGACCACGCTGATCACCACGAACGACCCGGTTCGCATCGCCGAGGAGTACGCGATGCTCCAGGTCGTGTCCGACGGCCGCATGGACCTCATGATGGGGCGCGGCAACACCGGCCCGGTCTACCCGTGGTTCGGGCAGGACATCCGTCAGGGCGTCAACCTGGCGATCGAGAACTACGCGCTCGTCCGCCAGCTGTGGGAGAACGACGTCGTCAACTGGCAGGGCAAGTTCCGCACGCCGCTGCAGGGCTTCACCTCGACCCCGCGTCCGCTCGACGGTGTCCCGCCGTTCGTCTGGCACGGCTCGATCCGCACGCCGGAGATCGCCGAGCAGGCCGCGTACTACGGCGACGGTTTCTTCCACAACAACATCTTCTGGCCGATCCAGCACACCGAGCAGATGGTCGGCCTGTACCGCCAGCGCTTCGAGCACTACGGGCACGGCCGCGCCGACCAGGCGATCGTCGGGCTCGGTGGGCAGTTCTTCGCGCGGAAGAACTCGCAGGACGCGATCGACGAGTTCCGGCCCTACTTCGACAACGCCCCGGTCTACGGCCACGGCCCCTCGATGGAGGACTTCACCGCCCAGACCCCGCTCACCGTCGGTTCGCCGCAGCAGGTCATCGACCGGTACGCCGCGATGAAGGACCACGTCGGGCACTACCAGCGCCAGCTGTTCCTCATCGACCACGCCGGCCTGCCGCTCAAGACGGTGCTCGAGCAGATCGACATCCTGGCCGGCGAGATCGTGCCCGAGCTCCGGAAGCTCAACGACGAGGGGCGGCCCGAGGGCGTGCCCTCGAACCCGCCGAGCCACACGGAGCGTGCGGCCGCGGCGCTCGCCGCCGGAACGGTCGGCAGCGACCACGTCGCCGCCGAGGACGAGTGGACGGGCGCGTCCGTCTGATCGCCTGACCACCTGACGGACGGGAGGCTGGGTGCCAGCTGGCACCGGGCCTCCCGTCCGTCCCGGCGCGCGTCCAGGGCGCTGCGTCGTGAAAGCGACAGCCCTGCGGATGGCGCTGCCGTCACCTTCGCGAGAGCGACAGTTGCCCGCGGATCATCCGCGGAGATCTGTCGCTTCCACGAGGGGAGTGGCGCGCTCCGCGGCGGGGCGTGCCGGAACCAGCTTGAGGCCGACGACGCAGCCGACGATCCCGGCGATGAACAGCAGACGCAGCACGGTGACGGGTTCGGCGCCCGTCGCCATGCCCCAGAGCACCGTGAGGGCGGCGCCGGTCCCGGTCCACACCGCGTAGGCCGTGCTGATCGGGATGTGCTTGAGCACGTAGCCGAACGCGACGAGGCTGATCACGATCGTGACGCCGAACACGATCGTCGGTCGGAGCTCGGTGAACCCGTCGCTCTCGCCGAGGGCGGTCGCCCAGACGGTCTCGAGTGCTGCGCTGACGAACAGGACGATCCACGCCACGTCAGCTCACCACCTTGAGGCCGATGACGCACGCCACGAGACCGAAGACCAGGGAGAGTCGGGCGAAGGACGCGGCTTCCTGGCGGCGGAGGATCGCGACGACCACGGTCAGGGATGCGCCGATGCCGACCCAGACGGCGTACGCGGTGCCGACCGGGATGGTCTTCATCGCGAACGCCAGCCCCACCATGCTCAGGGCCATCCCGGCGACGAACACGATCGTCGGGACGACCTTCTTGAAGCCGTTCGAGGCGCTGAGGGCGGTGGCCCAGACGGCTTCGAGCACGCCGCTGAGCACGAGGATTGCCCATGCCATGACGATGTCCTTTCCTGCGGGGGTCGTTGTGGTTCCCGTTGTCGTACGACTGTGCGACAACGACCTCGACGGTAGCACGAGTTGGTACGACTGTGCGAGTATGGCGTCGTGGCCAGGAGCATGGACGTCGACGAACGGCGCCGCACCGTGTCCGAGGCGGCGTGCCGGGTCCTCGCCCGCGACGGCCTCGGGGCACTGAGCGTCCGGAACGTCGCCGCCGAGGCCGGGCTGCCGCCGAGCACGGTCCGCTACACGTTCCCGACCCAGGCGAGTGTCCGGTCGCACGCGCTCGAGCTGGTGTTCGACGCGACCGCGGCCCGGGTCGACTCCGTGCCGCGGGACCTGCGCGGGACCGCCTACGCGCACGCGGTCCTGCTCGAGCTGCTGCCCCTCGACGAGGAGCGGCGCATCGAGCTCGACGTCTACCTCGGCCTCGGCACCGCCGCCCTGACCGACGCCGAACTCCGGCCGTTCCACGACCGGGTCGTCGACGAGATGCGCCAGTGGTGCGCGCAGATCCTCCGCGCGGTCGGCGTGCCGGACGCTGCCGTGCCGTACGAGACCCGGCGGTTGCACGCCCTGGTGGACGGGCTCGCGATGCACATCGTGCGGGTCGACCCCGGTGGTGACGCCTCGTGGGCGATCGACACGCTGGACCGACACGTGGCAGGGATCGCCCGGGTCTGACCGCTGCCCGGAGCGCGTGCACGGTGCCGGGTCCGCGAACCCGTGCGGCGTTGGTGGCTCCGTGCGGCGCTCCATACCTGCACCGAGCCGGCAACCCTGCACGGGGTGACCAGACTCGCACGGTGCGAGGGGCGCGCAGCCCCGGGCAGGACGCGTCGCCTATCCTGTCCCGGTGACGACGACCACGCGGCCGCCGCAGCGCACCCGGAGCCTCACCGGCCCCGGCCTGGTGCTGCTCGCCGTCGTCGTCCTGCTGGGCATCCGGCTGTTCTCCCCGAGCATCGGGACGACCGGGCTGCCCGACGTCGTGCAGGACTTCCTGACGCTGGCGATCAGCGTCGTCGTCGAGTCCCTGCCCTTCGTGGTGCTCGGCATCGTGCTGTCGATCGTCGTCGAGGTCTGGGTACCGGTCGGTGCGCTCGAGAAGGTCCTGCCGCAGAACGCCTTCGGTCGTCGGGCCGTGATCTCCCTGATCGGGATGCTGTTCCCGGTGTGCGAGTGCGGCAACGTCCCGCTGGCCCGCGGTCTGATGATGCGCGGATTCACGCCGGCCGAGGCGGTCACGTTCCTGGTCGCTGCCCCGATCCTCAACCCGCTCGTCATCATCAGCACCGCGCAGGCGTTCGGTTGGTCGGGGTGGATCCTCCCGGTGCGCATCGTCGGTGGCTTCGTCGTCGCGAACCTCGTCGGCTGGATCGTCGCCGCGCACCGCCGTCCGGCCGACCTGCTGCTCCCCGCCTTCGAGGCCCGGTGCCGTGCGGCCGTGGGAGCGCCCCGGGGCCTGCACCGCTGGCGGCAGAGCGCCGCGCAGTTCGGCGGCGAGACTGCGACGATGATGCCGGCACTGTTCGTCGGTGCCGGGCTGGCCGCCGCGATCCAGGTCGCCGTGCCCCGCTCGACCCTGGTCGCGATCGGCTCGAACCCGGTGCTGTCCGTCGCGGCGATGATGCTGCTGGCGATGACCGTGTCGCTCTGCTCGAACGTCGACGCCTTCTTCGCGCTGTCCTTCGCCTCGACGTTCCTGCCGGGGTCGATCACGGCGTTCCTGATCATCGGGCCGATCATCGACGTCAAGATGATCGCCCTGCTGCGCACGACGTTCCGGGTCCGCTTCCTGGTGCTGCTGTCCGTCGTGTGCGTCCTGTTCGCCGGAGCCGTCGGGTTGGTGATGAATGTCCTCGTCTGATGCACGCAGCAACGCGCCCGCGTACCTGGGCCTCGGGTCGGTGCTGGCCGTTGCGCTCTGCACGCTGTGGCTGGCGCTGGTCGGGCAACTCGACCTGTACATCAACCCGCGCTACTCGGTGTTCACGGTCGTGCTCGCCGCCGTCGGGGTGCCCGCGTCGATCGCCGGCCTGGTGGTCATCGCCCGCGGGCACGGCCACACGCACGGCGATGACGCGGACGAGCACGAGCACGAGCCAGATGGCGATCGGGGGCGGCGCGGACTCGGCCGTCGTCGCGCCGTCCGCGTCGTGCTCGGCAGTGCAGCCGCCATCGTCACCGTCGGTGTCACCGTCGCGATGCTCGTCCTGCCCCCGACGACGCTGTCCGCCCGCACCGCACAGCAGCGGAGCGTCGACTCGGCGACCCTGTCGAACGCCACCGGTTCCGAGGCAGCGGTGTCCCTGCTCGGCAGCGAGGGCGTCGACACCTCGGAGTACGGCGTCAAGGACTGGGCTGCCCTGATCCGGCAGACCACCGACACCACGGCACTCGTCGGCAAGCAGGTCGAACTGACGGGCTTCGTGGTGCCCGGTGACGACGGGTCGTTCACCCTGACCCGCTTCGTGATCAGCTGCTGCGCCGTGGACGCGCAACCCGTCGGCCTCAGCGTCGTGCCCGGCGACGACGACGGTAGTGGTGGCGGCAGTGGCACCGTCCCCGACGAGGGGAAGTGGGTCACCGTCCGCGGCGCCCTCGCAGCGAACCCGGACCAGTCCGCCGACGCCCGCATCGTCGTCAAGGCCGCGAAGGTCACCGAGGTCGCGCAGCCCAAGGACCCGTATGAGTACTGAGACGGGCGCGAGCTCCGAGGGGCGCCGCGAGCGCCGCCCGGTCGCGCACCGGTTCCACCGCCGGTACGTGGCCGTCGTGGTCGTCCTCGCCGTGGTCGCCGCGCTCGCCGCGGTCGTCGGCTCGCAGCAGGGTCCGCGGCTCCGCGACGTGTCCTACGACGCGACCGGGCTCGTCACGAGGCCGGCCCAGCGGATCATCCTGACGGCGAACCAGGCACTGCAGAAGGTCGACGCCGCCGACGTCCGGGTCAGCCCGGCTGCGGCGCACACCGTGACCTCGAGCGGCAACACCATCGCGGTCGAGTTCGCCGGGCCCCTGGCCTACGACCGCGACTACACCGTCACGGTCGCGGGTGTCCGGGCACCGGGACAACGTGCCACGTCCGACCTGACGGCGGCGATCCGCACCGGCAGCACCGACGTGCTCGCCCTGGTCCCCGGGCAGGCCGGCGCGAAGGACCGCATCGTCCGGCGATCCCTCGACGCGGGCGGCGCCACCACGGTCTACGAGGGCACCGCGATCTCCGAGTACGCCCGGCTCGGCCGCTCCCTGGTCGTCGTGAGCGGCACGGACGCCAGCTCGTCCGTGGACATCGTGGCGTTGAGCGGTGGCGTGCAGGACGCCGATGCCCCCGTCGAACACCTCACCCTGCCGACCGCCGAGGGCCGCGTCACGGCGCTCCACGTCGCCGACGACGGTGCCTCGTTCGGGTTCGAGTACGCCGACACCTCGACCGGGCAGTCCCGGAACACCGGTCTGTACGTGGTCGACATGACGGGCACCCACATGCCCACGGCGATCGCGGCGAACGGCAAGCCGAAGACGGGCGCCGTGCCGATGACGGTCGGGCAGTGGGCCTACGTCCCGCGCACCGAGAGCGCGCTGGTCCGGACGGGCAGCGACGACCTGGTGCTCGTCGACATGAGCGGGCGTGCCGACCCGGTCCGGCTCGGCAGCGCCACCTACCTGCACGGCTTCGTCGGCACCGGCACCACCGCCGTCGTCGAGACGGGCACCGGGATCGAGCGGCTTGACCTGACCGACGGGTCGAAGTCGGCGCTGCAGGCGCCCGCCGCGAGCACCGATGCGGCCGTCCTCGGCCGCATCGCCCAGCTGTCCGACGACACGTACCTGCGGGTGCTGGGGGACGTGCGGTCGGACGGCACCATCGCGGCACGGATCGTGCGTGTGGACGGGGGACGGGCCTCCCGGCTGCCGGTGACGATCCCGGACGACGCGAGCGTCACCGCGGTCTGCCCGTCCCCGAACAGCCAGTTCGTCGCGGTCGCGACGAAGTCGGCGACCGGCGAGCTCGTGAGCATCGTCGACGCGGCCTCCGGCGCGCTCGAGGCGAGCATCGACGCGGGCTCCGTCGACTGGTGCGGCGCGCTGCCGTCCGGTGACGAGGTCGGCTGACGGTCCCGAGACGACAGACTGGAGGCCCGGTACCAGCTGGTACCGGGCCTCCAGTCGTTCAGGTGGTGACGACTACGCCAGCGTGGCCGCGTCGATCACGAAGCGGTAGCGGACGTCCGAGGACAGCACGCGCTCGTAGGCCTCGTTGATCTGGTCGGCGCTGATGAGCTCGGTCTCCGGGAGGATCCCGTGCTCGGCGCAGAAGTCGAGCATCTCCTGGGTCTCCTGGATGCCGCCGATGGCGGAACCGGCCCAGCTGAGCCGACGCGGGATGAGCGCGAAGGCCGGCACCTCGAGCGGCTCGGACGGAGCGCCCACGTTGACGAGCGTGCCGTCGACCTTGAGCAGGCCGAGGTAGGCGCCCATCGGGATCTTCGCCGAGACGGTGTTGATGATGAGCTCGAAGGAGTTCGCGAGCTTCTCGAACGTCTCCGGGTCCTTCGTCGCGTAATGGGCCTTCGCGCCGTAGCGGAGCGAGTCGGCTTCCTTCGAGGTGGTCTGCGACAGGACGGTGACCTCGGCGCCGAGCGCGACGGCGATCTTGACGGCCATGTGGCCGAGCCCGCCCATGCCGACGACGGCGACCTTGGTGCCGGGGCCGGCGTTCCAGTGGTGCAGCGGCGAGTAGGTGGTGATGCCGGCGCAGAGCAGCGGCGCGACCTTCTCGATGTCGAGCGACTCGGGGACACGGAGGACGAAGTCCTCGTTCACCACGACGGCCTGCGAGTAGCCGCCCTGGGTGATCGAGCCGTCGGCCGGGTCGACGCTGGCGTAGGTGCCGATGTTGCCCTTGAGGCAGTACTGCTCCTGGCCGGCGACGCAGTTCTCGCACTCGCCGCACGAGTTCACCATGCAGCCGACGCCGACGCGGTCGCCGACCTTGTGCTTGGTGACGTTCTCGCCGACCTCGGTGACGTGGCCGACGATCTCGTGGCCGACGACCTGCGGGTACTGGATGGGGCCCCACTCACCGCGGACGGTGTGGATGTCCGAGTGGCAGATGCCGGCGTAGGCGATGTCGATCGCGACGTCGTCCGGGCCGACGTCCCGACGGGTGATGGTGGTCTTGACGAGCGGCTCGGTCGCTGACGGTGCCGCGTACGCGTTGACGGTGCGCAATGATCTCCTCGTGGGGGTGGTGCGTTGCGGGCCGGTTCCGGCCCGGAACCAGTCTGCGCGCCCCCGCGGCCGTGTGGGAGGTACAACCAGGACACCCCTGGTGCCGTCGGACGGGCGCGTCGCGGCGGCGTGGGGGTGCTCACGCCGTTCTGCTCCCGACCTTCTGCTCGCGGCGTTCTGCTCGCTCAGGCGAGCCAGGCCAGCCGGGCCAGCCGCTGCCCGGCGATCGTCGCGAAGCGCAGGGGGTCGGCGAGGGCGTCGTCGGGTTCGCCGGTGGTCTGCGTCGCGAGCACGGTCAGCGACGCGGCGGCCGCGTAGTCGTCGAGCGGGGCCTCGATCGCGCCGGCGACGAGCATCGAGCGGGCACCGGGAGCGTGCGCCGCGGTCAGGTCGCGGACCACCGAGGGCACCTTGCCGACGGCGCTCTGTCCGTCGAAGCGTCCCTCGCCGCTGATCACGACGTCGGCGGCGTTCACGTCGGTACCGTTCACGATGTCGTTGCCCCCGAGCAGTGCCGGCAGCCCGAGGACCTCGGCGACGGCCGCTGCCCCACCCGCGAGCGTGGCGCCCCACACCAGCAGGCCGAACCCCACCCCACCCGCGGCTCCGGCGCCCGGGGTGCTCGGGTCGACGTCGGGGAAGCGCGCGGCCCAGATGGCGAGCCGGTCGTCGAAGGACGCCACACGGTCGGGCGTGATGCCCTTCTGCGGGCCGAAGACGGCGGCGGCACCGGTCGGGCCGAGCAGCGGAGAGGTGACGTCGGTGAGCACGGTGACCCCGAGCGGCGGGAGCAGCCGGAGACCGCCGGTGCCGGTGCCGCTCTGCTCTTCGTCGAGGCCGAGCGCCTCGAGCACCGGACGCCCGCCGTCGGTGGACGCGCTGCCGCCGATGCCGAGCACGAGCCCCGTCGCACCGGCGTCGAGCGCGGCGGCGATCGCCTCGCCGAACCCACGGCTCGTCGCCGTGTCCGGCATCGGTGCATCGAGCAGGGGCAGGCCGCTCGTCGCCGCGAGCTCCACCACGGCACGGCCGTCGGGCAGTCGCAGCCAGTGGGTGTCGACCGGGGCCCCGGCCGGCCCGGTCACGGTGACGGGGACCCGGACGGATCCGGGGACGGCGGACTCGAAGGCGTCGAGGGTGCCCTCGCCACCGTCGGCCATCGGGACGAGCACCACGTCGTCGTCAGGGCGTTCGGCCAGCCAACCGTCGCGGACCGCCGCAGCGATCGACGCCGCCGTCGCGGTGCCCTTGAACGAGTCCGGAGCCACGATGATGCGCACGGTTCCACCGTAGTGGCCGGTCGCGGGACGCCGGCGTGCGCGCGTGTGTGAGACGCCGGCGTCTGTGCGTGTGTGAGACGCCGGTGTGTGCGCAGAACGCCTCGTTGTCCGCGAGACGCCTCCGTATTCGGCGGCGTCTCGAGGCCATGGCGGCGTCGAACGAACACGACGGCGTCCATCGACCGCGCCGGCGTGCGTCGAACGAACACGCCGGCGTGCGTCGAACGAACACGCCGGCGTCTCGCGAACGACCGCGCCCCGACGCGTCAGGGCGCGGGCACCGGCTCCGGCAGGGCGAAGCGCGGGTGCGGCACTCCGCCCGTCGCGAGGTCCGCGAGCATCTCGCCCAGCAACGGCGCGAACTTGAAGCCGTGCCCGGAAAACCCCGTCGCCACGGTGAGCGGCCCCACGCGGTCGATGACGAAGTCCTCGTCGGGGGAGTTGTCGTACAGGCAGCTGATGAACGTCGGCTTCGTTGCGTCGACCCCCGGCACGTACCGCGCGACGTACGCCTGCAGCCGCTCGGCTTCGGCGGGTACGGGCGTGAAGTCGCGGTCGTCCGGGTCGACCACGGGCCCGGTGCCGTGGAACCCGACCTTGACGCCCTCGCCGGGCGTCAGCAGCCCGTAGACGTCGTCGCCGTCGGCCCAGTGCACGAAGCTCGGCCAGGCCTCGTCCGGCAGGTGGCTGGGGAAGTGGGCGGGCTGCTCCTGGGTGACGCGGATGGCCGGGAGGCCCGTCCCGCGTCCGGTAAGCAGCCCGCCGACGAGCGTGGGGGCCCACGAGCCCACCGCGGCCACCACGGACGCGGTGCGGACCGCGGTGCCGTCGGACAGTGTCACGGTGACGTCGTCACCGTGGTCGTCGAGCCCGGTGACCCGGGTGTCGAAGCGCAGGTCGGCGAGGCCGGTCCGTTCGGCCAGGGTCAGGAAGGCCTCGACCGTCCGGTCGGAGCGGATCCGCCCCGCCGACGCATGGGTCAGCACGTGCCCCTCGAACGCGATGCCGGGCCAACGTGCTGCCGCCTGCTCCGGCGTCAGCGACTCGTGGGGGATGTCCGCGTCGGCCAGGGTGGCGGCGATCGCGTCGACGACCTCGGGCCGCCCGTGGTCGACCGCGCCCGTGCGGACGATGAGCTCCTCGCCGGCGGCCTTCTCGAGCCCTTCCCACAGCGCCAGTGTGCGGGTGGTCAGCGCGACGTACTCCGGGTCGGCGTAGCCCTGCCGGAAGATCCGGGTCGCACCGTGCGAGGAACCGAGGTGGTGGCCGCGGGCGTGCTGCTCGACGAGCAGGACGCGCTCGCCGCGGGCCGTCAGGGCGTACGCGGTCGCAGCACCGACGACCCCGGCGCCGATGACGACGTGCGTCGCCGGTGCGGGGATGGTCATGTCGAGAGCGTAGTTGGGTGCGCCGACCCCGACACGACCGTCCCCGTCAGCGGCCCGAGGTCGGCACCGTGGTCCCGAGGCCTCGTTCGCGAGCGACTTCGAGCACCAGGGCGGCGACCGCCAGGTCCTGCGCACCGAGCCCGACCGAGTCGAACACCGTGACCTGGTCGTCGTCGACCCGGCCGGCAGCACGTCCGACGATGACCTCGCCGAGTTCGGCCGGGTGCAGGTCCTGCGGGACCGCGCCCTCGATGACGGCCTCGAGCAGGTCGCCCGACTTCGACCAGGCTGTGGCCCGGCTGTCGACGAACACCGTCCCACGCGCCATCGCGGGGCCGTCGAGCTCGCGGTGGGTGGGGCGCGGACGGGCGCCGACGGCGTTCACGTGCTGGCCCGCGTGCAGCCAACCGCCCTCCACGACCGGGCGTACCGACGGCGTGAGCGTGCACAGGACGTCGCACTCCTCGGCCACCTGGCGGGGACCACCCACCACGGTGCACCGTCGTGCGAGGTCGTCACCGACGGTCTCGAGGAACCGACCGGTCGTCGCCGCGGAACGCGACCAGAGGAGCACCCGTTCGAAGGACCGGACCTTCGCGAACGCACGCAGGTGCTCGACGGCGAGGTTCCCGGCGCCCACGAACCCCAGCGTCGTGCTGTGCGATCGAGCGAGGTGCTGCGTGGCGACGACCGAGGCTGCCGCCGTCCGCGCGCGGGTGATGTCCTTGCCGTCGAGGACGCCCAGGCACTCGCCGGTCATCGCAGACGACACCAAGATGCTGGACCGCTGGGTCGGCAGACCGCGGGAGGCGTCGTGCGGGATGTCGGCCATGAGCTTCACCGCCACCAGACCCAGCCGGTCGGACCGCACCGCCATCGGCAGGAAGAGCGCATCGTCGGCACCCGTCAGGGCGACCGGGGCCGGCTGCTGCATCCGGCCTGCTCCGAGGTCGGCGTGGACGGCTTCGACGGCTTCGAGCACATCGACGTCCTCGAGCGCAGCAGCGACGTCGGACGCCCCGAGGACGAGCGTCACGAGACGGCGACGGCGCTCGGCGAACCGAGGAGTTCGTCGGACGACGGGATGTGCGTCGTGAGTCCGCCGTCGAACAGGATCCGCATCCACCGGTCGGACGCATCACGGTCCACGACGGCGGAGTCCCACACGCCGCCCGCCGCCATCTCGTCGGCGGCTCGTCGGAGCAGCGACTGGTCCTTGTCCGGCCAGCGGGCTGCGAGCACGGCGGTGATCTCCGCGTCGGCGTCGCCAGCGGTGATCCGCTGCATGGCCGCAGCGATGCCGTCCATGAACCGTGGCACGCGGTCACCGAGTTCCTCGATACGGTCGGTGCGGGTGTAGTAGACGCTGTTCGGCATCACCCCGCCGGCATCGAGGTGCCGGAAGACGATCGACCCGCCGCCAGCCGCCACGAGTTCCTCGGCGGACACGAGGTCGAGGATGATGGCGTCGCCGAGGCCGCCTCGGTAGAGCTCCACGAGCATGCCGGTCGACAGGTCGCGGACGAAGCGGGTCGCTGCGACGTCGAGACCGGCTTCGCGGACGAGCCCCGCCGTGAACTCGTAGGGCGCGCTGCCTCCCGCACCCGGCGCGAGCACGACCTTCCCCGCGAGCCAGTCCAGGGTGATCGGGGCGGTCTCGTTCCGCGCCACGATGGTCATCGGGAAGGCGTGGTTCAGCTGGCCGACGACGGACAGTGCGCGAGCGGTGCCGGCGTACATCGCCGGCACCCAGAGGCCCCCGAGCGCGAGGTGGGCTGCACCCGAGTCGATGTCGTCGAGGACGCCAGTCCACGGGTCGCAAGCGGTGGCGGTCACGGTGAGTCCGCGTTCGGCGAAGAGGCCGCCCAGGTCGGCGACGTACTCGGGCAGGTAGTTGAGGCCGTTCGCGGTCGCCGAGATCTGCAGGGTGTCCATGGTGGTGCTCCGTTCGTGGGGTGCGGCGTGCCGGGCGTTGCGCGGCACGCCGCTGGATCGTGTGGGTGGATCGGGTGGATCGAGTGGTTCAGGTGGACCTGGCGGTGAGGACGTTCTCGTTCACGTCCTCGAGGGAACGACCGCGCGTCTCGGGGGCGAACCGCGACGCGATCACGAGCACCGCGTACATGGCTGCCGCGAGTCCGAAGACACCGGCGAAGGCCCAGGCACCGTAGAGCGCGATCGCGGCGAAGGGCATCACGGCGCCGGCGATGTTGCCGATCCCGTTCACGATCGAGGCGCCGGACGCTCGGATCGCCGTGGGGTAGACCTCGGCGGTCCAGGCTGCGAGTGTGGTGTTCGTCAGCATCGTGAAGAACTGGAACAGTGCGCCGAGGGCGAGGATCGCGCCGGTGTCGTTCCCGAACGCTGCGAACGCCAGTGCGGTCAGACAGCCCAGGACCCCCGCGGTGGCGACCAACGGTCGACGCCCGATGCGGTTCGCGAGCAGGGCGGCGGCGGTGCACCCGAGGAGCGAGCCGACGTTCATGATCATCGTGTACAGCAGGCTCTGCGAGACGGAGTACCCGCGTTCGACGAGCAGCGTGGGCATGAGGAAGTTCAGCGTGACCTGCACCCCGAAGGCCATCCACGACGCGACCCCGATGGCGATCGTCCGGCGCAGGACCAGCCGGTGGAACACCGCTGCGGGTGAGGCGTGCAAGGACACCGGCGGGAGATCTGCGGGGCTGAGCCGGACGGGGCCGACGGCGTCCGCGGGCGGCGTCAAGGTGTTCGAGGCGAGGACCGCGAGCGAGCGGTTCGCGTCGTCGATCCGCCCCTTCGAGAGGAGCCAGCGCGGCGTCTCGGGCAACTTGCGCCGGTACAGGACGACGAACAGCGCGGGGAGCGCCAGGATCACGAAGCTCCAGCGCCAGACGTGGTCGTCGCCACCGAGCGGGACGGCCAACGGGCCGAGGAGGAGCAGGAAGAGGCCGTAGGAGATGAAGTTCCCGATGCCGCCTGCACCGACGTTGATCGTGGCGATGAGTCCGCCCCGGTACCGGGTCGCGACCATCTCGGACAGCATCGCGATGCCGATCATGAACTCACCGCCGACGCCGATGCCGACGATGAAGCGGCTGACCAGCAGCATCTCGAAGTTCGGGGAGACAGCGCTCAGCAGGCCGCCCAGCGTGTAGACGAGCAGGTTCAGGCCGAGCGAGAACCGGCGGCCGTAGCGGTCGGCGAGCCAACCGGCGAGGAGCCTGCCGACCAACCCGCCGACGACGGTCGCGGTGTTGATGGTGGAGAGCTGGACGTCGCCGATCGCGAGGGAGGCCTTGATGTTGGTGGCCATCGCGCCGACGGAGTTCTGCTCGAGGGTGTCGAAGAACTCACCGGCGAGGATGAGCATGAGGACCCAGAACTGGGCTCGTGTGAACCCGATCGAGTCGAGTGCGGAGCCGACGCCTCCGGAAGGCTGGTCGGTGGTGGTGCGTGTTGGTGCGGTGGAGCGCGTTACAGCAGACATTCGTAACTCCAGCGGGGAAGAGTGAGCGGTGCACCGTGCGGTCACTCTTTTGTATACGAAAAGCTGTTTCGGGCTGGTTTCGACTTCGAGACGTTTCGTGACGCATCCGGCTCCAACCGCACCGGATCAGACATGCGGTCGAAGTCGCCGACTGCGCGCGAACTGCGGTCGTATACGTTCTACGCGCTGAGTTCGCGGTAGATCGCTTCGTCGCGACGCAGGTGCTCGTCCATCAGCAGCCCTGCCTGAACCGATGCTCCCCGCAGGATCGCGTTCGCGACGGCGGCGTGGTCCCCGCTGCTCGCGGCGACCTCTTCACGCGTCACGCGCTCGAAGGCCCAGGCGGTCTGGTGGATCAGCTGTTCGATCATCGTCTCGAGTCGGGTGTTCCCGGACGCTCGGGCCACCAGGCCGTGGAATGCGAACCGGGGCGACTGGGCCTCGACCTCCTGGTCGGAGCGGCCCTCGTGGCCGACTGCCCGGAGCAGGGCCGCGCAGTCGCCGCCCGTCCGGTCGGCCGCGAGCTCGGCGGCCAGGACCTCGAGCCCGCGCCGGATCTGCATCAATTCGATGACGACCTCGGTTGAGGAATCCGCGACCCGGACGCCCTTGAACTTCTCGGCGACGACGAAGCCCTCGGTCTCCAGCTGTCGGAGGGCTTCGCGGACAGGGACCCGGGAGACGCCGAAACGCTCCGCGAGCACGTCTTCCTTGAGTCTCGAGCCACGTGCGAGCGAGCCGCTGATGATCTCGGCCCTGATGGCCTTGAGGACCGATGCCGGCTTGGACTCCACGGCTTGATCGTAGTTGGAGCGAGTGACGGGAATCGAACCCGCGCTACCAGCTTGGGAAGCTGGAGTTCTACCATTGAACTACACTCGCGCGCCCCGCAGAACGGGACTCGGCAAGCCTAGCGGATTCTCGCCTGGAAGCCAGCCGACCGCGCACCGTACGCCGTCTGCCGGGCGCGTGTCGTGCCTCCCGAGTCTCCGCTGTGAGGGTGCCGACTCGACGGACAGGTGTCGGACCCGTGTGTACCGTCCAGGGAGTTCCAGCCCCGAACCGAGGAGGACCCGGATGGTCAGGCATCCCCTCATCGACGACGTGGTCGGCCCGGCGATCGTGGTCGAGTCGGCCTCGCCCGTCGTGTGGCTGACCGACGCGCTCGCCTCGTTGCTCCGCCGGTCGGCGGACGCCGGGCGGACGGTCGTGCTCCGCACCGGACGGTCTGCGGCGATCACCCCGGCGCTCCGGCACGCACTCGGCGCGTACGGTGCCGCGTGGGCCGTGTCCGACTTCGACGGGACGCTGCGTGACGGCCGGACCGGTGTCGCTGCCTCGGACATCGAGGACTTCGTGCACCGCGGCCCCGAACTCGTGGGCACACCGTCGCCCGAGCACCCGGTCTCGGCCGACTCGGTCCGTCAGATCAGCATCGACCTGACCCTCCGGCACCATCCTGGCCGCGCGGTCGACATGGGCTCGGCGATCGAGGCCCTGTGCCACACCGTCGGCACCTGCCCGACCCGGTGGGGCACCGCAGAACCGCTCACCGTGCCGTGGGACCGCTGGGTCGTGACGCAGTACGCGAAGCACGAGGCACCCGGCATCTCGACCTCGTACGCCGTCGGCGAGGGCTTCTCGGCGACGATGACCGCGCACCTGGTCGGCGGGGTCGTCGTGGAGACGATGTCCGCCGTGCTCACCGTGCCCGAGGAGAACACCGACCCGGGCCTGGCGAACCGCATGTTCGACGCCGTGCAGCGGGTCGCCGACCAGGTCGTCCCCGTCTTCGGCGTCGTCATGCAGCGCCGCGGTGACGCCGACCACCTGGTCCGTGCCGTCTCGCACGGAGAACCGTCGCCGCTCGCCGTCGTCGTCGGGCCCGAGGCCGCCGGCTTCCTGGACCGTGACGGTGTCTGGCCGCCGCCGCGCACCACGACCGCGACGTTCGCCGCCGGAACCGGCTCGTCCGGTCGCCCGGACGCCGACACCGACGGCGGCATGATCGTCCGCTTCGAGGACGGCTGGGAAGCGCTCGAGTCGTTCCTCGACCGCATCGACGAGGACCGCTTCCTGCAGCTGGTCGGCGGTGCGCCGCTCGACCCCGCCCACGACGAGGGCACACTCGACGGCCACGTCCGCGACGACCGGATGGTGGGCGGCCAGGGTGCCGCGTGACGTCACGATCCTGTGCCGGCAGCCGGTCGAGCCGCGCGAGGTCGCCGAGGCGCTCCTGCTGCACGACGAGACCTGGGGCGTCCGCGCACTCGACGACGGCCCGATGGTCCAGGTCTGCCGTGACGCCACCCACCCGGTGATCACCGTGCTGGGCGTGCGGCGCGTGGACTCCTTCGACGAGGTGGAGCGGATCCTGCCGGACGCGCCGACCCTGGCGACGCCGCTGTGGTGGGTCGACACGGTCACCCCAGCCGGCCCCGACGGGGAATCGGGGATCTCGGCCGCGCTCGAGGCCGCCATGAACCTCGACGCGGTCTGCATCGTCCACGGGGACTGAGCGCCCGCGGCACCCCCGGGTGATCGGTGCGGCGGCTCAGTCCCGCTTGCTCATCGCCGCCAGGCGCTCGTTGTAGGCCTTGAGGTCGGCGTCGCCGTCGCGCTCGGCCTTGCGGTCGAGGCGCTTCGCGTCGCGCTTGTCCGAGCGCATCCAGTTGCGGACCACGAGCAGGGCCACGAACACCATCGGGAGCTCCGACGCACCCCAGGCGATGCCGCCGCCGGTGTGCTGGTCGTCGAGCAGTCCGGCGTCGTTCGTCTGTCCGAGCGCGTGGAACCAGTCGATCGCGAACACCGACTGCGACGTCATGACCGCGACACCGAAGAACGCGTGGAACGCCAGGGTGGCCAGGAGCGTGATGATGAGCATCGGGTACGGCGGACGCTTCGGGCCCGGGTCGACACCGACGAACACCCAGAAGAACAGGTACCCGCTCAGGACGAAGTGGACGATCATCGCGACGTGCCACTCGTGCGACTGCATCGCGGCCTGGTACGCCGGGGTGAAGTAGAACACCACGAGGGACCCGGCGAAGATGATCCCGGCGACGGCGGGCTTGCCGAGGAACTGCATCCAGCGGGAGTGCACGAAGAGCATGAGCCACTCGCGGGCGCCGCGGGAGCCGTCGTTGCGGACCGGCAGCGTGCGGAGCGCGAGCAGCACCGGGCCGCCGAGCACGAGCGGCAGCGGCACGAACATCATCAGCAGCATGTGCTGGAGCATGTGCGACGAGAAGTGGATCATGCCGTAGACCGCGGGGCCGGCCGACGTGGTCCAGATGAACAGGGCGCAGCCGATCAGCCAGGCGATGGTGCGGCCGACGGGCCAGGAGTCACCGCGCTTCCGGAGCTTGCGGACCGCCAGCAGGTACCAGACGGCTCCGACGACGGCCAGGCCGAGCCAGACCCAGTCGATGTGCCACTGCGTCAGGTAGGTCTGCGCGGTCTGCGTCGGCGGGAACGGGAAGCCGATCAGACCAGAGCGGGTGTCCTCGCCCGTCGCCGGGGTCTGCGGGATCGGCGGCTGCGACCGGGACACGGCGACCGAGACGCCGATGGCCACGGCCATGAACACGATCTCGGCCAGGGCGAACCGGGTGAACAGGCGACGGTCGAGCGGCGCACGGAGGAGTCCGGGCACGAGCTTCCGGCGCTGCACGACACCGGCGACGCCGAGCAGGACGAGGATGACCGCCTTGACCGTGATGAGCCAGCCGTAGGTCGTCGTGAGCAGGTCGAGCGGACCGGTCAGCCGGAGCGACGCGTTCACGATGCCGGAGAACGCCACGGCGCCGAAGGACCAGCCGGCGAGCGTCGAGTACCGGGCGATGACCCGGCCCGTCGCACCCTTGGTGCGCGTGCGGAGCAGGACCACGGCGACCAGGCCACCGGCCCACACGCACACCCCGACCAGGTGGATCGCGAGCGAGTTCACCGCGTTCGCGTGCTCGAGCGACCCGGCGGCGTGGCCGGACAGCGCCAGGGGGAGCAGGGCGAACAAGCCGATGACGGTGGCGAACGCCAGGGTCGTCACCCGGGTGGCGAAGGCGGCCACCACCGTGGCGATGAGGATCGCGGCCGCGGACACGACGAGGGCCTGACCGATCTCGACCTGGAACGCGAAGAGCATGAAGTTGCGCGCGAACACCGGGCTGGTGAGCGGGACGCCCAGCGTGTTCGCGCCGGTGAGGACGATGCTCACCGCCGCGGCGAGGAACCAGACGGCGCCGGTCGCTGCGGCCCACCGGGTGGCCCGGTGCTGCACGCTGGACAGCGCGCCGTGGTCCTTCTTCTGCGCGGGAAGAGCGAAGGCGGCGACGATGAGGAGCCCGATCGTGAGCGCCGCCATCGTGTCGTGCACGACGCGGGCGATCGGCAGGCCGTACTCGACGAGCTCGCCGGCGGACACCAGCTGCTGACTCGTGCTGAAGGCGCCGGTGATCGTCAGCCCGAGGAGCGAGCACGCGACGGCCAGGGGGATCGCGATGACCAGGACCGTCGCGACGGTGGACGAGCGCCCGGTGGTGGGGGCGGCGTCCGGTGCTGACCCGGTGGGCTGGGTTTCGGGTGACGTGACGGTCATGACCGTCCAATGGTAGGCGTGTCGGCTGGCAACCGGCCCCTCGGATGCGCGCTCAGACCCGCCGTTCCCAGACGCCCTCGCAACCGACGCCGACGAACCCCACGGCCTCGTTCACGTCGAGCATGTGGCGGTTCTCCTCCGCGTTGAACGTGATGATCGAGGGGTGCCCAGGATGTTCCTGTTGGACCATCTCGATCCCGACCGCCTTCAGGAGCCAGCCGAGCCGGTGCCCGCGGTGTTCCCGGACCACCAGGGTGTCGCCCTGCATCACCGGCTGGGTGCGGGGACCGGGTACGGCGAGCTGGGTGAACCCGACGAGTGACCCGGTCGACGTGTCCTCGACCACGACGGTGCGCATCGTCCGGGGTCCCTCCTCGAGGTGCTGCTCGTGCGTCCGGAGCCGCTCGAGGGTCCAGGCGTCCTCGGGCTCCGTCATGTCGCCCGACGGGGCGTCGGTGCTCATCCGGGTCAGCAGGAGTGCGAGGTCCGACTGCCACCGATCGGGTGTCGGTCCTGTCCAGGTGTGCACGCGGTAGTGGTCACCCGACGCGGCGTCCGCAGCCGCACGGACGTCGGCCACCGCGGCCTCGGCGGCCGGGAGCGCGAGACGGCTGATCCGGTCGACCTGTCCGAGCCGCCAGCCTCGACGGGTCAGGAACCGGACCGCTGCCTCGTCCTCCGGCACGGCCCCGAACCCGGTGGGCGACTGTCGGTACCCGGGGCCGGACGCCGGGCCGACCTGCCGTGAGACTGCGTAGGCCTTCCACTGCGTGCGTCCCTGACCCCGGGCGACGTCCTCCAGGTGCTCGGCCAGGAGCGTGCCCACGCCGCGACCTCGGTGCTCGGGTGCGACGCTGACCGCGATCCAGCAGTTCGGGGCGTCCGCAGTCGCCTTCGAGTCGTACGAACCGGCTCCGACCGCGGTCCCCTCGTGGTCGCGGACCAGGAACAGTCGGCTGGGGGCATCCGGGTCGATCAGGTAGGGCAGCTGTTCCTCGGGGGTCCAGAGCAGCTCGGGCAGGTGCGTGGTCGCGACCTCGGCCCGGTTCTGCACGTCGACCCACTCGCGGAACACCGAGACGACCGCCGGGTCGTCGTCCATCGAGGCGGGGACCGTGATCTCGTCGACGGTGTACGTGGTCATCACTGCTCCGAACGCCGCCCGCCCGGGTGGTGGGCAGCCTGGCAGCATACCGGCGGGACGTGCGCTGCCGCTAGGATTCGTCCGTGCTGCTCTCCGACCGCGACATCACCGCCCAGCTCGCCGAAGGCCGGATCGGCCTCGACCCGTACGACGCCTCGCTCGTGCAGCCGTCGAGCATCGACGTCCGGCTCGACAAGTTCTTCCGGTTGTTCGACAACCACAAGTACCCGCACATCGACCCCGCCGTGGACCAGCCCGACCTGACCCGCCTGGTCGAGACCGACCCGGACGAGGCGTTCGTGCTGCACCCCGGCGAGTTCGTCCTCGGTTCCACGTTCGAGGTCGTCACGCTGCCCGACGACATCGCCGCGCGGCTCGAGGGCAAGAGCTCGCTCGGCCGGCTCGGACTCCTGACCCACTCGACCGCGGGCTTCATCGACCCCGGGTTCTCGGGGCACGTGACGCTCGAGCTGTCGAACGTGGCGACGCTGCCGATCAAGCTGTGGCCGGGGATGAAGATCGGCCAGCTCTGCTTCTTCCAGCTGTCGAGCCCGGCCGAGAAGCCCTACGGCTCGGCCGAGTACCAGTCCCGCTACCAGGGCCAGCGCGGCCCGACCGCGTCCCGCTCGTCGCAGAACTTCCACCGCGCGGACGTCTCCGACCCGCGCTGACCCGCGCTGGTCCGTACCGTCCCTCGCGCCCCCCGTCGATCACACCGGCGGACGAAATGTCGCATGCTGTGTATCGTTGCAGCATGTCCGCTGAACCTCCTCGGCCTGCGACGCCGCTGTCCGCCGCCGTGCTCATCCGCGACGCCCGCGAGCGGGCCGAACTGACCCAGGTCCAGCTCGCCCGACGTGCCGGCGTCACACAGAGCGTCATCAGCACGTACGAGAACGGTCGGCGCGAACCGTCCCTCGCGGCGCTGCAGCGGATGCTCCGCGCCGCGGGCTTCACGACGAGCATCGACCTGCAGCCCGTCGAGGAACCACCGCCCCTGCGTGACCGTGTCACCGTCGCTCGGCAGGACCTCATCGCGATCGTCGAACAGTTCGGCGGTCACCGTCCGCGGCTCTTCGGCAGCGTCGCCAGGGGCGAGGACGGCCCGGGCAGCGACGTCGACCTGATGATCGACCTCGACCCGGGGCTCGGCATCTTCGCGCTCATGCGGATCCAGGACGCCGCCGAGCGGCTCCTCGGTGTCCGCGTCGACGTCGTCGACGCGGCGGGCATGAGCGGCGAGGTCGTCCGGGCCGCGGTGCCCCTGTGAGCCATGGGCCGACCACCCGTCGCGACGTCCGCGACCGACTCGATGACGTCATCGGCGCCTGTGCCGCGATCCGGCGCTACGTCGACGACCGCCGCTTGCCCGAGGACCTGGTGCACGATGCCGTGCGGATGCGACTGGTCGAGATCGGTGAGGCGGTGCGGACGCTCCCCGCCTGGGTCACCGCGAGCGAGCCCGGCATCCCCTGGTCGCGGGTGTCCGACCTGGGGGAACGGCTCACACGCCGGTACTTCGACACCACCCGTGCACTGGTGGTCGGCACCGCGCGGACGGATGTCCCGCACCTCGCCGACGCCGCGAGGCGGCTGCGCGCCGCCCAGCCCTGACAGCAGGTGCAGCGCGAGACGCCGGCGTCTTGCGCCGACGCCGTCATGTGCCGTGAGACGCCGCCGGATTCCGCGGCGTCTTGCCGGGACGCCGGCGTCTCGCGTCCACGGACCACCCACCGGACTGGAGGCACGGATCGCCACCGGCGCCGCGCCTCCCGGCCGCCGTGTGGTCGGCCCCCGGACGGAGCAGGACGGCCCCGTCTCGCCGAGGCGAGACGGGGCCGTCCGTGGTGCTGGGGAGATCAGCCCTTCTTGGCGAGCTCCTCGAGGGTGTCGTTGCCCTTGTAGGCCTCGACGGCGTTGTCCTTGGTGACGAGGACCGGTGCGAGCTCGATCGCGGGGACCGTCTTCACACCGTTGTAGTTGTTCGTCTTGTCCATCTTGGTGTCGGGCTTGTCGCCCTTCGACAGGGTGGAGACGAGGTCGACGGCAGCCTGGGCTTCCTTCGTGGTGTCCTTGAAGATCGTCGAGTACTGCGTGCCCTGCATGATGAGCGGGATCGACGCGGTCTCGGAGTCCTGACCGGTCACGACGGGGTTGTCCTTGCCGGCGGCCTTGGTCGCGGTGAGGATCGCACGGGCGAGGGTGTCGTTCGGCGACAGGACGCCGTCGAGCTCGGTGTCACCCGTGTAGTACTGCGCGAGCAGGTCGGTCATGCGCGACTGGGCCTTCTGCGCGAGCCAGCCCTGCGTGACGACCTTCTGGAACGTGGTCTGACCGGAGACGACCTTGATCGTGCCGTCGTCGATCTTCGGCTGGAGGACGTCCATCGCACCGTTGAAGAACACGGTGGCGTTGGCGTCGTCCGGCGAACCGGCGAAGAGCTCGACGTTGTACGGCTTGTCGCCCTTCTTCTCCTCGAGGCCCTTGAGCAGCGCCTCGGCCTGGAGCTGGCCGACCTTGAAGTTGTTGAACGCCACGTAGTAGTCGACGTTCTTCGTGTTCAGGATGTTGCGGTCCCAGGCGATGACGACGGCGCCCGAAGCCTTGGCCGACTTGACCTGTGCCGTCAGCTGCGAACCGTCGGCGGCACCGATGATGACGGCCTTGGCGCCCTTGGTGATCATGGTCGCGATCTGGCCCTGCTGGTCCGGAACCGGTCCATCTGCCTTCGCGTACTGGATGTCGGCCTTGAAGCCGGCGTCCTCGATCGACTTCTTGAACGCTGCGCCCGCGAGGACCCAGTTCTGCGAGGTCTTGGCCGGCAGGGCGACACCGATGAGGTCGCCCTTCTTGATGGTGCTGCTGCTGCCGGCGTCGTCGGACGAGCCGCGTGCCGAGCAACCGCTGAGGGCGAGGCCCGCGATGAGCGCCAGGCTGAGGCCGGCGACGATCTTCTTGCGCATGTGAGTGCTTTCTCTTCGTTGAGGAGGTGTGGGGCCGAGGCCCCAGTGTGGGGAGTTTGGGACTAGGGGAGGGTCGGCTTGTCGGGCTGATCGTCGATCGACCGCGGCTGCTGGGCGGCCACCGTGTTCTCCTCGGTGTCCTTCCGCTGGAACTGCCGCATCATGCCCCCGATGAGGGACGGACGACCCTGCGACTTCGAGTAGACGTCGAAGGCGACGGCGACGAGCAGGACGAGACCGCGGATGATCTGCACCTTGTTGGACTCGAGGCCCATCAGCTGCAGGCCGTTCGACAGCAGCGCCATCACGAGACCGCCGATGATCGAGCCGGAGATCGTGCCGACACCACCGGCGACGGCTGCACCACCGACGAACACGGCGGCGATCGCGTCGAGCTCCCAGCCGGTGCCGTCCGCGGGGCCCGAGGCGCCGGAGTAGGCGACGAACACCATGCCGGCGATCGCGGCGAGGACCGACATGTTCATCATGACGAAGAAGTTGACCTTCTTCGCCGAGACGCCGGACAGGATCGCGGCGTTGGCGTTGCCACCGACGGCGTAGACCTGGCGACCGAAGATCGTGTTCTTCGTGACGAAGCCGTAGACGATGGTCAGGACACCGAGGATGATCGCGACGATCGGGACCGAGGTGCCGACCGGACCGGCGCCGAACAGGTACGTGGCGACGAGCGTGACGGCGACCAGGATGCCGGTGCGGACGATCGAGACCCACAGCGGCGGGACCTCGGCCTGCATCTTCCGGCGGCGGGCACGGCCACGGGCCTCGATGATGATGAGCGCGAGGATCGTGACGAGCCCGATGAGCAGGGTGCCGTTGCTGTAGCCGAAGTCGGGGCCGAAGTCACCGAGGAAGCCGGCGCCGATCGGGGTGAAGTCGTTCGGCACGGGGACGGACGTCGAGTTGCCGATGATCTGGTTCACGCCACGGAAGATGAGCTGACCGGCCAGCGTCACGATGAAGGCCGGGACCTTCACGAACGCCACCCAGAAGCCCTGCCAGGCGCCGATCGCGGCACCGCAGGCCAGGCCCAGGATGATCGCGGCCCACACCGGGAAGTTCCACACGGACATCGACTGCGCCACGACGATGCCGACGACGGCCGCGACCGAACCCACCGACAGGTCGATGTGCCCCGCGATGATGACCATGACCATGCCGAGCGCCAGGATCAGGATGTAGGAGTACTGCAGGAACAGGTTGATGACGTTGGTCGGCTCGAGGATGAGCCCCTTGGTCGTGACCGCGAAGAACGCGAGCAGCACGATGAGGGCGATGATCATGCCGTACTGGCCGATCGAGTTGCCCTTGCCGAAGAGCAGTTTCAGGTTGTTCATGAGGCGGTGGCGCCCTTCCGCGCGGAGGTCATGCTGCGCATGAGCGATTCGGGATCGGCCTGGTCGGCCGGGAGGTCAGCGGTGATCTGGCCCTCGAAGATGGTGTAGATCCGGTCGGAGAGACCGAGGAGTTCGGGCAGCTCGGACGAGATGAGGATGATGCCCTTCCCCTCGGCCGCGAGCTGCTGGATGATCCCGTAGATCTCGAACTTGGCGCCCACGTCGATGCCGCGGGTGGGCTCGTCGAGGATCAGGATGTCCGGGTCGGTGAACATCCACTTGGACAGGACGACCTTCTGCTGGTTGCCACCAGAGAGCTTGCCGACGTTGTCCTCGACGCTCGGCACCTTGGTGCGGAGCATCTTGCGGTACTTCTCGGCGACCGAGTACTCCTCGAGCGAGTCGACGACACCGGCCTTCGAGATCTTCTGCAGGTCGGCGGCGACCGTCGAGCGCTTCACGGTGTCGAGCAGGTTCAGGCCGAGCGCCTTGCGGTCCTCGGAGACGTAGCCGATGCCGTTCTCGATCGCCTGCTGGACGTTCGTGACCTTGATCTCGCGGCCGTCCTTGATGATCTGGCCGTCGAGCCAGGTGCCGTAGGAGCGACCGAACAGGCTCATCGCCAGCTCGGTGCGTCCGGCGCCCATCAGGCCGGCGAAGCCGACGATCTCGCCCTTGCGGACGTGGAAGTTCGACGCCTTGCAGACCAGACGCGACGGGTCGATCGGGTGCTGCACGGTCCAGTTGCGGACCTCGAAGAAGGTCTCGCCGATCTTCGGGGTGCGGTCGGGGAAACGCGACTCGAGCGAGCGGCCGACCATGCCGCGGATGATGCGGTCCTCGTTGACGCCGTCCGCCTTGACGTTGAGCGTCTCGATGGCCTTGCCGTCGCGGATGATCGTGATCTCGTCCGCGATCTGCTCGATCTCGTTGAGCTTGTGGCTGATGATGATGCTCGCGATGCCCTTGGCCTTCAGCCCGACGATCAGGTCGAGCAGGTGCTGCGAGTCGTTCTCGTTGAGCGCGGCGGTCGGCTCGTCGAGGATCAGCAGCTTGACGTCCTTGTGCAGGGCCTTCGCGATCTCGACGAGCTGCTGCTTGCCGACACCGATGTTCTTGATCTGCGTGTCCGGGTCGTCGGCCAGGCCGACGCGGGCGAGCAGGTCCTGCGCACGGAGCTGCGCGGCGGTCCAGTTGATGACGCCAGCGCGGCTCGGCTCGTTGCCCAGGAACAGGTTCTCGGTGATCGAGAGCTCCGGGACGAGCGCCAGCTCCTGGTGGATGATGACGATGCCGGCCTGCTCGGACTGCTTGATGTTCGAGAAGCGGACTTCCTCGCCCTCGTAGACGATCTCGCCGCTGTAGGTGCCGTACGGGTAGACGCCCGACAGGACCTTCATCAGGGTCGACTTGCCGGCGCCGTTCTCGCCGCAGATCGCGTGGATCTCGCCGGCGCGGACGCTGAGGGAGACGTCGGCCAGCGCCTTCACACCAGGGAACTCCTTGGTGATCGAGCGCATCTCGAGGATGGTCTCGGGTGCGGTGATCGACCGGGTCTCGAGGCCGGTGTCGATCGGGGTTGACGCCACAGTGCATCTCCTTCTGCCGCTTCGGTGCGGCAGTGTGTTCGGGTGGTTCTGCTGCGGCAGCGAAAGCACAGGGGGCCTGTGTGGACTTCGTTGTCGCGTCCGGATCCGGCGCGGTGTGACGCTCATGTGAACGGTCACATCGGCTGGACGGAGGCAATTTACGCACAGCCTCGGTGCGGCTGTCAATTCGGATTGGTCGCGTTTTCGTAACGGCGTGCGTGATCCGGAGGGAACGTCCCCCGGGTTGGGGCCAGGGGTCTCCGGAGCACGCGTTTCGTTGCGTGGATCCGCATGCTGCGGACGGGAGGCGCGTGGCGGCGCCGCCACGGGCCTCCCGTCCGGTTCGTGGGCGCGTCCGGAGCCGCGCTCGCCGTGTCGGAGCGGGCGTCCCTGGTGCTTCCGGGCGTCCCTGGTCGGAAGTTCGTGCCAGGGATGCCCGTTTGCGGCAGGTGCTCCTCCGCCGCCGGCCCCGAGCGCGTCAGCGCGTGCGGGGTGCGCTCGTCGAAGCGCGCACGACCAGCTGCGGGACGATGTCGATCGGGCGGAGGAGCTCGCCCTCACTCGGCAGCAGCAGGTCCACGCAGCGACGCCCGAGCTCGGCGAAGTCGACCTGCACCGTGGTGAGCGGCGGCCAGAAGTGCTTCGCCTCGGGGATGTCGTCGTAGCCGACCACGGACAGGTCACCCGGGACGTCGAGCCCGTACGAGCGCGCCGCGTGCATGACGCCGAGCGCCATCTGGTCGTTCGAGCAGAAGATCGCGGTGCAGTCCCGCCACCGCAGCAGCTCGCGGCCGGCGTGGTAGCCGAAGTCGGCGGTCCAGTCGCCCAGGATCGGCGGGGCGACGGCCATGTCGCGGTCGGACATCTCGCGCAGGAACCCCTGCATGCGGGCGTCGGCCTCGATCCAGTCCTGTGGGCCGGCGATGTGCCGCACGTACTCGTGCCCCAGGTCGAGCAGGTGCGCGGTCGCGAGCCGGGCCCCCTCCATCTGGTCCACCCACAGGGCCGTCGGGTCCTCGCCGACGCTGGCACGCATGGTGACGTAGGGGGTGCGGATTCCGAGCTCGGCGATCAGGTCGAAGACCCGCTGCTGGGGCGCGATGACGACGATGCCCTCGACGTCCAGGTCGAGCAGGTGTCCGAGCCCTTCACGCACGGCGGCGTCGGTCGCCTCGGCGATGTTCGCCGTCGTGACGGAGTAGCCGCGCAGCATCGCGGCGTCCTCGATCGCCTGCAGTGCGACCGCGGGACCGTAGTGGGCGCGACGGGCCGTCAGGACGCCGATCGTGTGCGTCCGGCTCGTCACCAGGGCGCGCGCGGCCCGGTTCGGCCGGTACTGCAGCTGCTCCATGGCCGCCAGGACCTTGTCCCGCGTCTCGGCCCGGATCGCGTCCGAGTTGTTCAGCACCCGCGAGACGGTCTGGTGCGAGACGCCCGCGATCCGTGCGACGTCACGGATGCTGGGCGAACGCGGTTGCTGTGTCCGCGATGACGCCATTGCTGCTCGTTTCCGCCCGGGTGTCGTGGCACATCGATGTGCACGTTCACATCCGGGCCAGATCATTATGCACGTCCAGCGGATCGGCGCCACCTGTGCGCCGATCCGCCGTCCGCTCAGAGCCAGTTGCGCTTGCGGAAGATCGCCCAGAGCACGCCCATCAGCAGGAGCATGCCGAGGATCGCGACCGGGTAGCCGTAGTGCCAGTGCAGCTCGGGCATGTGGTCGAAGTTCATCCCGTAGACACCGGCGATCAGGCCGGGCGCGAACAGGATCGCCGCCCACGACGAGATCTTCTTGACCTCCTCGCCCTGGCGGTGTGCTGCCCGGGCGAGTTGCCGGCTCTCCTCGCCCTGCGCCAGGCTCGCGCTGGTCATCCGCCGCATCGCCTCGTTCTGCTCCTGCGACACCAGGGTGGCGTGCAGGGTCAGGGCGTTCTCGAGCAGGGCGCGGAACGAGTCGACCCGCTCGGTGACGCGGAGCGCGTGGTCGTGCACGTTGCGGAGCCGGTGCTGTACGTCGTCGTCCACGCCGTACTTGTCGGCACCGCGGAGCAGCCCGGTCACCATCGCGGGCACCGGGGTGGTCGCGCGCTGGAACGCCAGGACCTCGCTGAGCAGCTGGTAGATGCGCTTCGAGACCCCGGGGTCGACCTGCCCGGCGAACAGCTGGTCCTCGATGGCGTCGATCTGCTCCTGCAGCACCTGGACGACGGGGCCGTACCCGTCGACGACCTCGTCGAGCACCGCCGCGGTGACCGCCTCGGACCCCTTCGCCAGGAACTCCGGGTCCGCCTCGACCTGTGCCCGCAGTGCCGCCAGGTCGGGTCGAGCGGCGTGCCGGACGCTGACGACGAAGTGGTCGCCGACGAACAGGTGGACCTCGCCGAACTCCACGGTGCCCTCGGACGGGTCGAACCAGGCCGGCCGGAGCACCAGGAACAGGGTGTCGCCGTACCGCTCGAGCTTGGCGCGCTGGTGCCCCTTGCGGGCGTCCTCGACGGCGTTCTCGTGCAGGTCGAACTCGGTGGCGACGGCCTCGAGCTCGTGCGGGTCGGGCCGGAGCAGCCCGATCCAGGTCAGGTCACCACGAGCCGGGCGCGACAGGGTCGACGGAGACTCCACGCGGCGTCCCCGGACGTAGATCGCGTTGTCGATCAGTGCCATGTGCGTGCTCCTTCGGTGGGGAGCAGGCGGGCGCGATGGCACCCCGGAGTCGATCCGGGGCGGGGCAGGGTCAGCGAACGGGCGCGACGACCGACACGGGCGGCCGGCCCGATCGAGGATGGTCACCCGACATCGCGCCTCACCTGCCCTTCTCGTCTCGTCGTGGCGGCGCCCAGAGCGCTGCCGAGCGTCGAGCGTACGCCTGCGGCGCAGGTCGGACAACTTCGATCTCGGCTTTCCACATCGGTCATGAGAACCCTTGCTGCACCCCGAACCGGACGCTAGTGTCCTGATATCCAGCACACTGGATGTCAACACGAAGGAGTGTCATGGTCAAGAAGCAGTCGCCCACCATCGGGATCATCCTGGCGTCGATCGGGTGCGTCGCCTTGTCGTTCGCCCCGGGGTTCCGCGATGTCGCCGTCGTGTGGTGGCTCCTGGGCGCCGCCGGCATCGGCACAGCGTCGATCCGTGAGATGCGACCGAGGCGCCCCCGTCAGAAGCGCACGCTGGCACTCTCGGGGGTGGCGTTCGTCGCCGCGGCCGCCGCAGCGATCGCGCTCGTCGGCGTCGTGGCGCCGGCACGAGCCGACGCGTCGAGTGCCGTGACGGTCACGGACCCCTCCGGCACAGGACGGCTCGTCCAGCTCGCTTCGCAGCTCCGAGTCGAAGGGCGCAACCGGAGTTCGAACGCGGTCTCGGCGGCTCGGGAAGCGGGGTACTCCGCACGCTCAGGACTGCGACCTGACTGGGCTGGTGCCACTGCCTACACCTACGAGGGCGCCGACGTCGTCTCGGTCCCGCTCCTCGGGACCGACGTCCCGGAGATGACGAAGCTCTCGTTCGTGACCGTGGACGGTGAGACGACCATCACCGAGATGGCCTCCGCGATGACGTCCGCAACCGTGGTGCACTTCGCGATGTGGCAGGACGGTCAGCTGACCAAGAACGTGGACCTCACACAGGGAACCGAAGCGGAGCAGGCATCGTCCGTCGGGACGTACGGCCTCGACTGGAAGCGACTGAACAACTGCCTCAACAGCATCGGGATCAGCTGGGCGGTGATCGCAGTCCTCGGCGTCGCGTGCGGCGCAGCCTGCGCGACCATGGTGCTCTGCGTTCCGTGTCTCGCCGCGGCGGCTGGCTTCACGACGGGCGCGATCGCGAAGTGCGTGTCGAACGCCTGGTCCTGAGCAGCCCGGTAGGGGCCTGGCAGGCGTCGCTGTCCACCCTGCCAGGCCGCAACGGCCGGCTCCGCGCAGCGCCGGCGCGCATTCGCGCAGTCGCTCAGGCGCAGGTGCACACGCGTCAGCGCGTGACGTGCAACCCAGCGGTCTCGAGCTCGGCCAGCTGCCACCCGAGCCACGGGCTCCAGGCGAACGGCGCACCGGCGACGGCCTGCCTGAGAGAATCCTCGGACAGCCAGGCCCACTCGGCGACCTCGTCGTCCGCGGGCGCCGGGGTGTCGTCGGTCACGGCACGGAAGACGGGGCAGACCTCGTTCTCCACGATGCCCGACGCGTCGACCGCGCGGTACCGGAACTCCGGCAGCACGACCTCGACGTCACGGATGGTGATGCCGAGTTCGCGAGCGGCGCGACGGGCGATCGCGTCCTCGAAGGACTCGTCCGGACCGGGGTGACCGCAGAAGGTGTTCGTCCACACCCCCGGCCAGGTCTTCTTCGACAGCGCTCGTCGGGTCACCAGGACGTCGCCGTCGGTGTTCCGGACGTGGCACGAGAAGGCCAGGTGCAGGGGCGTGTGGGCAGTGTGGACCGTGAACTTGTCCGCCGTGCCGATCGGGGTACGGTCGTCGGACAGGAGCACCACGGATTCAGGGAAAGCGTTCATCTGAGTCGATAGGTTAGGCCAATGAGCGAGGAAGCGACCACCGTGCCGCACATCGACCTCGCGCTCGTCGACGACTGCCTCGAGCGCTTCTTCGCCGTGTCGTCGGCGCGCGCCGAGCGCTACGGCCGACCGTCGGAAGAGCTGTGGCGCGTGCTCCGCAAGGCGAGCATGGGCGGCAAGCGCTTCCGGCCCCGCATGGTCATGACCGCGTACGCCGGCATGGGCGGCACCGACGCGCACGCCGCCGCCAACGTCGCGGCGGCCTACGAACTCCTGCACACCGCGCTGGTGGTGCACGACGACGTCATCGACCGTGACTGGTCGCGCCGCGGGCAGCCGAACGTCGCCGGGTCGTTCCGTGACAACGGGACGACGGGTGGACTGCCGTTGCCGACCGCCGAGCACCGGGGGATGAGTGCCGCTGTGATCGCCGGTGACCTGGCGCTCGCCGGGGCACCTCGGTTCATCGAGGCCGCGGGCGTCGACGGCACCCGGCGTGAGCGGTTGCTCGAGCTGTTCGACGAGGCCGTGTTCGCCAGCGCCGCCGGCGAGATGACCGACGTCGACCTGGCACTCGGGGTGATGCCGACGGTGGACGAGGTCCTGGCGATGGAGCGGGCGAAGACGAGCGTGTACTCGTTCGAGGCGCCGCTGCAGTCCGGTGCGGTACTGGCCGGCGCCGACGAGGAGATCGTCACCGCCCTCGGTGCCTTCGGCCGCGAGATCGGCATCGCCTACCAGATCGTCGACGACCTGCTCGGGGTGTTCGGCGACGAGACCATGACCGGCAAGACCGTGCTCGGCGACCTGCGCGAGGGCAAGCGCACCATGCTCATCGCGTACGCGGCGACCACCGACTGCTGGCCCGACCTCGAGCCGTACCTGGGTGACCCGGACCTGACCGAGGCCCGCGCGGACGAGGTCCGTGCGACCCTGGTGTCCTGCGGTGCGCGCGGCGCCGCGGAAGCACGTGTCGCTGACCACACCGCACTCGCCCGGGCCGAACTCGCCCGGCTGCCGTACGAACTCGCCGACCGCCTGGAGGCCCTCGTGACCGAACTCGTGGAGCGCGCCCGGTGACCCACAGCACCACCACGGCGACCGGATCCCGTCCGGCTCGCCTCCAGCTCTACGACGCGACGGCCGAGGCCGCGTCGGGTGTCGTCATCGACCGGTACTCCACGTCCTTCGGCCTGGCGAGCCGCATGCTCGCCCGCGACACGCGCGAGCACATCCGCAACGTCTACGCGCTGGTCCGCGTCGCGGACGAGGTCGTCGACGGCCCCGCGACCGAGGCCGGGCTCGACCGCGAGCTCGCCCGGACCGTGCTCGACGAGCTCGAGGCCGACACCGAACGGGCCATCGCGCTCGGCTTCTCGGTGAACCCGGTGGTCCACGCCTTCGCCCGCACCGCCCGCACCACCGGCTTCGGCGCCGAGCTCACCGCCCCGTTCTTCGCCTCGATGCGCATGGACCTCGAGCGCACCGAGCACGACGACGCCTCGTTCGACGCGTACGTGTACGGCTCGGCCGAGGTCGTGGGCCTGATGTGCCTGCGTGCGTTCGTGTACCGCGCGGGCAAGCCGACGTTCGACCAGGCCGAGCTCGTAGCCGGGGCGCGTGCGCTCGGTGCGGCGTTCCAGAAGGTGAACTTCCTGCGTGACCTGCACGCCGACTTCGAGGTGCTCGGTCGCTCGTACTTCCCGGGCGTCGACATCCGTTCCTTCGACGAGGCCACGAAGCACCGCCTGGTCGCCGACGTGCAGGCCGACCTCGACCACGCCGCGCGGACGATCCGCCTGCTGCCGGCCGATGCCCGCAACGCCGTCGGGCTCGCACACGCGCTCTTCCAGGAACTCAACGACCGACTCGCGCGCACCCCGGCGAGCCGTCTCGTCACGACGCGCGTGCGCGTCCCCAACCCGGTGAAGGTCCGCCTCGCGGCACAGGTCCTCGCCGGACGCGGACCGCTCCGGTCGCGCGCAACCACCCACCGGCCAGGAGGCTCGTCATGACCCCGCCCCGCGCCTCCCGACCGAAGACGGTCGCCCCCACCACCCGGCGCAAGGTGCCGGCACGTCGTGCCGTCGTCATCGGCGGCGGCATCAGCGGCCTGGCGGCCGCTGCGCTGCTCGCCCGCGACGGCTTCTCGGTGACGGTGCTCGAGCAGCGCACGCAGCTCGGCGGCCGTGCCGGTTCGTGGGAGCAGGACGGGTTCCGGTTCGACACCGGGCCGTCGTGGTACCTCATGCCCGAGGTGTTCGACCACTTCTTCCAGCTGCTCGGCACGTCAGCCGAGGCCGAGCTCGACCTGGTGAAGCTCGACCCCGGCTACCGCGTCTACAGCGAGGGCCACGACGAGCCGATCGACCTGCGCGCCGACGCCGAGGCCAACATCGAGCTGTTCGAGTCCATCGAGCCCGGTGCCGGCGAGCGGATGCGGAAGTACCTGGCGTCGGCCGAGGACACCTACCGGATGGCCGTCCGCCGGTTCCTGTACACGACGTTCCAGGACCTCACGAAGCTCGCGGCACCCGACGTGCTCCGGCGCCTGCCGAAGCTCGCGCGCCTGCTGCTCGAGCCGCTCTCGACCTTCGCCGAGACCGCCGTGCGCGATCGCCGCCTGTGGCAGATCCTCGGCTACCCGGCGGTGTTCCTCGGCACGAGCCCGTACGCGGCGCCGAGCATGTACCACCTGATGAGCCACCTGGACCTGTCCGACGGCGTGCTCTACCCGAAGGGCGGCATCACCGAGGTGATCTCCGCCGTCGAGCGGGTCGCCCGTGCCGAGGGCGCGAAGATCATCGCCGGCGCGAAGGTCGAACGGATCGTCGTCGAGGACGGCGTCGCCACCGGTGTCGTCCACCGCGACCGCGACGGCGTGCAGCACACGGCCCCCGCGGACCTCGTGGTCAGCGCGGCCGACCTGCAGCACACCGAGATGCAGCTGCTCGAGCGGGAGCACCGCACCCACGGTGCCGACCACTGGAAGAAGCGCGACCCGGGGCCGAGCGCGGTGCTCGTGTACCTGGGCATCGACGGTCCGACGCCGGGGCTGCTGCACCACACCCTGATGTTCACCGCGGACTGGAAGGCCAACTTCGGCGCGATCTTCGGGGACGACCGGCACGTGCCGGACCCCGCGTCGATCTACGTCTGCGCCCCGTCCGAGACCGACCCGAGCGTCTCCCCGCCCGGCACCAGCAACCTGTTCATCCTGGTGCCCCTGCCCGCCGACCTGTCGATCGGCAAGGGCGGCATCGACGGCGCCGGTGACTACCAGGTCGAGCAGATCGCCGACCGTGCGATCGACGTGCTGGCCGAGCGTGCCGGGGTGCCGGACCTGCGCGACCGCATCCGGGTCCGTCGCACCATCGGGCCCCGCGACTTCGCCGACGACCTGAACGCCTGGAGCGGCTCGATGCTCGGTCCGGCGCACACGCTGAAGCAGAGCGCGTTCTTCCGCGAGAAGAACGCGTCGAAGAAGGTCGAGGGGCTGTACTACGTCGGCGCCTCGACGATCCCGGGCATCGGTCTGCCGATGTGCCTGATCAGCGCCGAGGTCCTGCTCAAGCGCATCCACGGCGACCGGAGCACCGAGCCGCTGCCGACACCCCTCGGGGCCCCGAGGGACCGGACCGAGACCGCCTGATGCCCGGGCTGTACCTCGCCGGCCTGGTGGTGTCCCTGGTCGGCATGACCGTGCTGGACGCCCGCTTCCGGTTGTTCTTCTGGCGGGCGCCGTGGCGGGCGGCGGCCGTGACGGTCGTCGGGGTCGCGTTCTTCATGGTGTGGGACATCGCCGGTGTCGCGGCCGGCATCTTCTTCATCGGGCCGCAGAACCTGCTCACCGGGGTGCTCCTGGCGCCCGAGGTCCCGCTCGAGGAGCTCTTCTTCCTGCTGCTGCTCTGCTACTCGACGATGGACCTGGTCGGGTTCGTCCGGCCGCTCGTCCAGCGGGCGACCGACCGGCGGCAGGCGTGAACGGCGCCGGGGCGTACGCGCTCCTGGCCCTGCCGTTCTTCGGCGTCACGGCCGCCGTCGGCGTCATCGCCGGGGTCGTCGCCGCGCGCCGTGCACGCGCCGCGGGTCGGCTGCCCGCGGTGGGCCGCCGGGTCGCGGTGCTCACGTCCGTGATCGCGGGCATCGCGCTGCTGGTGATGACGATGGTGTTCGACAACGTCATCGTCACGCTGCGCATCGTCGCCTACGACCCCTCGCTCATCAGCGGTGCGAAGATCGGTGCGATCCCGGTCGAAGACCTCGCCTACGCGATGTCCGCCATCGTGCTGCTGCCCAGCCTGTGGGTCCTGTTCGACCGGACCGGCGCGCGCCCCGCGCCCCACCCGACCCCAGCACCAGCACCAGCGGAGCCAGCACCAGCAGAGGACACGAAGTGAACGCCAGCACCGCCTCCAGGCCGTCGACCCTGCGCGCCCTGTTCGTGTCGTCGCGGCCGATCAGCTGGGTGAACACCGCGTACCCGTTCGGCGCGGCGTACCTGCTCGGCAGCGGGGTCGGCGTCGAGGGCGGCGGCGGGTTCTCGCTGATGGCGTTCCTGGTCGGTGTCGTGTACTTCCTGGTGCCCTACAACCTGGCGATGTACGGCATCAACGACGTCTTCGACTACGAGTCCGACCTGCGCAACCCGCGGAAGGGCGGCGTCGAGGGCGCCCTGCTCGACAGGAGCGTGCACCGTGCCACGCTGTGGGCCGTCGTCGTCACGAACGTCCCCTTCCTCGTCGCGCTCGTGGTGCTCGGCGCGGTCAGCGGCAACGGTCCGTGGTCGTGGCTCGTCCTGGCGATCAGCGTCTTCGCGGTCATCGCGTACTCGGCGCCGGGGCTGCGGTTCAAGGAGAAGCCGTTCCTCGACTCGCTCACGTCGAGCACGCACTTCGTCTCGCCGGCGATCTTCGGTCTCGCCCTCGCTGGGCCGCACTGGACCGGCGAGCTCGTCGCCGTGTGCATCGCGTTCTTCCTGTGGGGCGTGGCCTCGCACGCGTTCGGTGCCGTGCAGGACGTCCTGGCCGACCGGGCCGGCGGCATCGGCTCGGTCGCCACCGTCATCGGTGCGCGGGCGACCGTGCGGCTGGCCTTCGTCGCGTACCTGGTCGCCGGCGTCGCCCTGCTGTTCTCGGCGTTCCCCGGGCCGATCGCCGCGATCGTGGTCCTCCCGTACGCGCTCAACGTGCTGCCGTGGTGGAACATCACCGACCAGGGCGCCGAGGCCGCGAACGCCGGCTGGAAGCGGTTCCTCTGGATCAACTACCTGGCGGGCTTCATCGTCACGATGGCACTCATCGCGTACGCCTACACGCACTGACAGACTGGACGCACGCACCGCGGCGACCGTGGTGCGACACCAGCCACGACGGCAGCCACGAAGGAGTGCACGTATGAGCGTCCGGATCATCCACGTCGGTCTCGGAGGGTGGGGCGGCAACTGGGCCCGCACCGCCATCCCAGAGGTGTCGGAAGTGCAGGTGGTCGGGATCGTCGACCCGTCGGCGCCGACGCTCGAGGCCGTGCGGACCGACCTCGGGCTCCCGGCCTCCGCCGCGTTCGCGTCCCTGACCGAGGCGCTCGCCACGGTCGAGGCCGATGCCGTCGTCATCACCGCCCCGGCCGTGACGCACGTGCCGCTCGCGCTCGAGGCGCTCGAGGCCGGCAAGCACGTCCTGGTCGAGAAGCCGTTCGCGAACACCACCGACGAGGCCGTCACCGCGGTCCGCCGCGCCGAGGAGCTCGGCCTGGTGCTGCAGGTCAGCCAGAACTACCGCTGGTACCCGGCACCGCGGGTCGTGCAGGAGATGCTCGAGGCCGACGTCGTCGGTGAGGTCTCCGCGATCAACGTCGACTTCCGGCAGTGGGACAACGACCAGCCCGCCGAGACGTACCCGCACTACCGGTTCCCGCACGCGATGATCAACGACATGGCGATCCACCACTTCGACCTGCTCCGGATGATCACCGGGCAAGAGGCCGTCCGCGTCTTCGCCAAGGCCAGCTACCCCGCCTACAGCAAGTACCAGGACGAAGCGGTCGCCTCGATGATCATCGAGCTCGACGGCGGCACGGTCGTCAACTACCGCGGCAGCTGGCTGAGCCGCGGCCCGCGCACCGCGTGGGCCGGCGAGTGGAGCATCGAGGGTGAGGACGGCGAAGTCTGGTTCACGAGCCGCGACGGCGAGCCGAACGCCGTTGCCGGCGACCGGGTGACCGTCCGCCGCACCCAGGACGACGAGGCCGAAGTGGTCGAGCTCCCCGTGCTCGCACACACCGACCGCCAGGGCGGCCTGCAGGCGTTCGCCCGCTCGGTGCAGGGCGGTCCCGCCCCGGAGACGAGTGGGCGCGACAACCTGCGGAGCCTCGCGCTGATGGAGGCCGCCGGCCGCTCCGCGGCGTCCGGCCTGCCCGAGGACGTCGTCGTCCCGTCCTGACCGCACCCACCGACGGCCTGGAGGCACGGGGCGGGCCCGCACCGCGCCTCCAGGCCGTCGTCGGTCGCTCCACCGCGTCGGTGACCTTTCGCGGTCACCGACAGTCCACGCGTCGGAGCGCCCGTGACGTGTCGCTGCGCGCGTGGACTCGCGAGCTGGTCTCGCGTCAGGCGGCGCCCGCCGCCCGCCGCGCCTGCGCGACGGCGCGCCGCACGCCGAGCGACCAGGCTGGCCCGTGGCCCGGCAGCACGTGCTTCGCCTCGGTGTCCGCCAGCAGCTCGAGCGACGCGACCGCCGTGTCGACGTCCGACGTCGCCGCAGGTGCGACGATCCGCGGTCCGATCCCGCCGGTGTACGGGTCGAAGGTGACGAGCGCGTCCCCGGCGATCACGGCGTCGCGGTCGGCGAAGTGCAGGGCCACGTGCCCGTCGGTGTGCCCGGGTGTCTCGATGATCCACGGGGTGCCCGGCACGTCGGCGCGGTTCTCCAGCGGCTCGGTGTCGGCGATGCCGTCGACCGTGGCCGCACCGGCGAGCAGCATCCGACCCAGGGGACGCAGGCCGCCCGGGTGCAGCGCCACGAACCCGAAGCGGTTCGCCTGGGGCCGGTACGAGTACGGGTGCGCGGCGAGGTGCCGGTCGCCCGGGTGCACGAAGACGGGCGTGCCCCAGTCGCGGTGCATCCGCGCAGCGGTTCCGACGTGGTCGAAGTGCCCGTGCGTGAGCAGCAGGCCCTCGACCCGATCGGGCGTGTAGCCCAGGTCGTGCACGGCGAGCTGCAGGTGCGGCCACGCGGCGGGCAACCCCGCGTCGATGACGAGCAACCGGTCGCCGGTCTCGACGAGGTACGTGTTGGTGTGAGCGATCTCGAGGCGGTGGATCCCCTCGGCGGTGTCCCGGAAGAGCATGTGCGGCACGGTAGGCGCGGGCTGCTGGGCAGCATCCCGGGTGGGACGTGTACGAAATGGGGAATGGCCAAGGACAGTCTGCCCGAGCTCGAACTCGCCAACGTGCGCACGCGCGAGCGCATCACGGACACCGTGACGGAGCTGAAGCGGCGCGCGGACCTGCCCGCCCGCACCCGTCTGGCGGTCGCCAAGACGAAGCAGCGGTGGCACCGCGACCCCACGCCCCTGGTGGCGATGGGGCTGACCGGCCTGACCGGTGTCGCGGCGATCGTCCTCGGCATCGCGCTCCGGAACAAGCCCGCCGGGCACCTGGCGCAGCCACCGGCGAGCTCGGCCTTCACCGCGCTGCTGCCGTTCGGCGCTCGGGGCGACGCCCCGTCGGCGCAGGAGCGGTCGCAGGGCGGTCGGAAGGGTCGCAAGGCACGGGCGAAGGCCGCCGAGGAAGCCCTCGAGCGTGACCCGGCGCACCGGGGCCGCGTGAAGCAGCAGGTCGGCATCGCCGCGGTGCAGCGACGCGCGAACAAGAACCGCAAGCAGGCGGTCAAGCGGTCGAAGGCGGCCGTGAAGGCGAGAGGCTAGTCCCATGGCGCACGAAGAGCAGAAGCCGGACCCGGACGACTCCCGGAAGCCCGGCAACCCCACCGACCTGAAGAAGCCGACGCTCGTCTACACGCTGAAGAAGACGCTGCGCGAGTTCACGAGCGACCAGTGCACCGACCTGGCCGCGAGCCTGACGTACTACTCGGTGCTCGCGCTGTTCCCCGGGCTGCTGGCGGTCGTGTCGATCCTGGGCCTGGTGTCGGACCCGGCGAAGACCATCGACACCCTGCTCCAGGTCATCCGCAACATCGGCGGCGGTGACGTCGCGAACCTGCTCAAGGACCCGGTGAACGGCCTCGTCCGCTCGCCCGCCGCCCCCGTGACCTTCATCGTCGGTCTGCTCGGTGCGCTCTGGTCGGCCTCCGGCTACGTCGGCGCCTTCGGTCGCTCGATGAACCGGATCTACAACGTCCGCGAGGGCCGGCCGATCTGGAAGCTCCGCCCGACCATGCTGGGCGTCACGGTGACCACCGTCGTCCTGCTCGTGGTCGGCCTGCTCGTGCTGGTGAGCGGGCCGCTCGCCCGGAGCTTCGGCGACGTCATCGGCCTGGGCGACGTCGCCGCGACGGTGCTCCTCATCGTGCAGTGGCCGATCCTGCTCGTCATCGCGATCATCGTCGTCGCGGTGCTCTACTACTGGTCGCCGAACGTCAAGCAGCCGAAGTTCCGCTGGGTCAGCGGCGGGTCGATCCTGGCGATCCTCATCTGGGTCATCGCGAGCGTCGGGTTCGGGTTCTACGTCGGGAACTTCTCGAACTACAACGCCACGTACGGCTCCCTGGGTGGGGTCATCGTGTTCCTGCTGTGGATCTGGATCACGAACAACGCCCTGCTCTTCGGTGCCGAGTTCGACGCCGAGATCGAGCGGGGCCGCGAGCTGCAGGCCGGCATCCGTGCAGAGGAGGACATCCAGCTCCCCGAGCGCGACACCCGCCAGATCGAGAAGCAGGACGAGCAGCGCGCGCAGGACGTGCTCGAGGGCATCCGCATCCGCCAGAGCGTCGACAACGACTGACCGTCGCGCGACCGAGCGGCGCTGACGGGCGCTCTCCGGTTCGGGACGCTACGGTGCGAGCGTGCCGTCCTTCCTCGAGGGGCTCCCGTTCCGGTGGCTCGTCCTCGCGCTCTTCGCGATCGTGTTCTGCCGTGCGCAGGCCACGTACTGGGTCGCGCGGCTCGCTGTGACGGGTGCGTCCCGCTCGCGGTGGGGCGGGTGGCTGCGGTCGCCGGCGGTCCGTCGTGGTTCGGCGCTGCTCGACCGCTGGGGCCTGCCCGTCGTCACGGTGAGCTTCGTTGTGGTCGGCCTGCAGACGGTGATGAACGCCGCGGCGGGGCTGGCGCGGGTCGCCTGGTGGCGGTACACGATCGCGATGGTGCCGGGGTGCGTGGCATGGGCATTCCTGTACGCGACCGTCGGGCTCGCCGTGTTCTGGGCGGTCGTCGCGGCGCTCGCCGGCTCGCCGTGGGGCATCGCGGCGCTCGTGGGCCTGGTGGTCGTCGCCGGCGTCGCGCTGACGGTCCTGCGTCGTCGTCGCGATCGCACAGGAGGCCCGGCCCGGCTTCCGTAGGCTGGCCTCCGTGACGACAGACCAGCTCCAGAACCGTCCGGTCGCCCTGGTGACCGGAGCCACCCGCGGCATCGGCCGCGCGATCGCCGCCGACCTCGGCCGCACCCACCACGTGCTCGTGGGCGGCCGGTCCACCGACGCCGTGGACGCCCTCGTCCAGGAGCTGCCGAGCGCGGCGCCGTTCGTCGGTGACCTGGGCGCGGGCGAAGTCCCGGCGCTGCCGGATCGGCTCGACGTGCTCGTGCACTCGGCCGGTGTCGAGCAGGGCACCACCGTCGCCGACACCCCGCGCGCGGTGTGGGAGCAGGTCTTCGCGACGAACGTGTTCGCGGTCGCCGAGCTCACCCGGCTGGCGCTGCCGGCACTGCGGGCGGCCCGGGGCATCGTCGTGCCGATCAACAGCGGCTCCGGGTTCCACTCGGGCCCCGGCGGTGGCGTGTACGCGGCGTCGAAGTTCGCGCTGCGGGCCTTCGCCGACGCCCTGCGCGAAGAGGAGCGGGCGAACGGCGTGCGGGTGTCGAGCGTGCACCCGGGCCGGACCGACTCGGACATGCAGCGGCAGCTCGTGGCGAAGCTCGGGGAGTCCTACGACACCGACTACTACCTGGCGCCGGAGGACGTGGCCGCCGCGGTCCGCACCGTCGTCGACCTGCCCGAGCGCGGCACCGTCGAGTCACTCGCGATCCGGCCGACCCGACGGCGCTGACGTCCGTCCCTCGACGGGTCACCGCAGCTCGATCCGTTCGTCGAGCTCGAGCCGTTCCAGGAACGTCTCGTCGTGGCTCACCACGACGAGGGCTCCCCGGTAGGCCCGCAGCGCGTCGACGAGCTGGTCGACGCTCGTCAGGTCGAGGTCGTTCGTCGGCTCGTCGAGCACGAGCAGCTGCGGTGGTGGGTCGGCGAGCACCAGGGCCGCCAGCGCCACCCGGAACCGCTCCCCGCCGGACAGGTCCCCGGCCGGGCGGTCGACGGTGTCCCCGCGCACCAGGAACTTCGCGAGCCGGTTGCGGACCTCGGCGACGGGCACGTGCGGGGCATCCCGGCGCACGTTGTCGAGCACCGTGGCGGTGTCGTCCAGGCTGTCCTTCCGCTGCGGCAGGTACGCGATCCGGTCGACGTGTGCGACGGCCGTGGTCGCCGGCAGCGGGTGCTCCCGGGCCGCGGGGTCGCCGACGAGCTGCTCGAGCAGGGTGGACTTGCCGACGCCGTTGTCCCCGGTGACGGCGATCCGTTCCGGCCCCTGCACGATGACGTCCCGTCCGCGGACGGTCACGGTGGCGATCCGACGCGATGCCGGCACGTCCGGGTCGGGCAGGGTGACGTGGATCGACTCGTCGTCGCGCAGACGGAGCTCGGCCTCGCGCTTGGACGCGAGTGCGGCGGCTTCGTCGTCCGCGTACCCGACGCGCAGTCGACCGGCGGTCTCCTGCGCCTTCTTCCGCTGCTCGTTCGCCAGGATCTTCGGCATCGAGCGTCCCGCTTTCTCGCCGGCCTTCGCCCGTCGGGCGATCTTCGTCTCCGCCTCGATGCGCTGTCGCTTCTCGGTACGGTGCCGCTGTTCGGCGACGCGGACCTCGCGCTCGACGGCTGCCTGCTGCACGGCGAGGTGCTCCTCGAACGCGCTGAACGTCCCGCCGAACACCGTCATCGCCCCGGCGCGGAGCTCCACGGTCTCGTCGACGTGTTCCAGGAGTTCCCGGTCGTGGCTGACGAGCACCAGGGTGCCGCGCCAGTCGTCGACCAGGTCGAGGAGCAGCCCGCGGGCCCGGCGGTCCAGGTTGTTCGTCGGCTCGTCCAGGAACACGATCGGCCGGGCGCGCAACCGTACCCCAGCGACGGCGACGAGCACGGACTGCCCGCCGGACAGCGTCGACACCGGCCGGTCGAGGTCGGTGCCGTCGAGCCCGACCCGGTCGAGCACCGCGGCGGCCCGTTCCTCCAGGTCCCAGTCGTCGCCGACTGCCTCGAGCTGTGCGGCCGTGGCGTCGCCGGCCAGGACGGCCCGGAGTGCGGTGAGTGTGGGCCGGACGCCGAGCAGGTCGGCGACGGTGTCGTCCTCGCCTGCGTGGGCCCACGCCGCCGGTTCCTGATCGACGCGCCAGCGGCGATCAGGCCGTGCCGGTGGGGAGAGGCGTTGCGGCAGGTGGTCGACGGGACCCGACGTCGTGATGCTGCCCGACGTGGGGTGGAGCCGGCCGGTCGCGAGCCGGACCAGCGTGGACTTGCCGGCCCCGTTCCTCCCGACCAGGCCGGTCCGGCCACGTCCGAAGGCGGCGGTGAGGTGGTCGAGCGCGACGGTGCCGTCGGGCCAGGCGAAGGTGACGTCGTGCAGGACGACGGACGGACTGGTGGGCATGGGGGTGTCTCCCGGTGTCGATGCTGGGCGCACGACACCGAAGCCACCGCGGTGCGGTGGAGCGCCCGACGGGGCGCGCGATCACGGTGTCAGCGCGTGGGCTGAGCGGTACCGGTGATCGACAGCAATCCGTCTGCTTCCGTCGGGGGACCCCCGTGTCCGCCATCCGTTCCGCCGGTCGGTCTCCCGCCCCGGCGGCCCCGCGATGACGACGAGGTGACCTCCACGGTAATCCCGTGACACGGGCACCCGCAAGGGATGACAGGCTGGGGGCATGCCGGAGAACCTGTTGCCGACCCCGTCGTCGAACCCCGAGACCCTGCTGCCCGCCGAGCCGGAGGTGACCGCCGCGATCGAGGCGGAGGCTCCCGTCGCCAGCGTGGTGGTGTCCTACCCGTCGTCGAGCCTGGCGTGGGCGCTGCTCGCCGACGAGGCGTGGGCGCGCGGCGCGACCCTCGAGTCCTATGCGTACGCCCGTGTCGGGTACCACCGTGGGCTCGATGCCCTGCGCAAGGCCGGCTGGCGCGGTGTCGGCCCGGTGCCGTGGTCGCACGGCCCCAACCGTGGCGTGCTGCGGGCGTTGTTCGCCCTGCGCCGTGCGGCCGAGGCGATCGAGGAGCCGGGCGAGGCTGAGCGCCTGACCGACTTCCTGAACGCGAGCGACCCCGAGGCGCTGCGCGCCCTGTCCGCCGGCGCGTAGCGCCCGCACGCAAAACACCGGTGTTCACACTGCACGCCGCGGGATGCGGGTGTGCAGAGTGCGAACACCGGTGTTTTGCGAGAGCCGACCCCGCCTAGCCCAGCAGCACGCTCCAACTGAACGCCTGCGGCCAGAGCTGGTGCTCCGGCAGCACGTCGAGTCCGCACGCCCGGCTGCCGAGCCCGTGCTGCGCGGCGTCGAGGTACAGGTACAGGTGGTCCGACGTCGGCAGCTCGTACGGGTGCTCGGCGCGGTCGATCTGCTGCGCGGTCCACGGCGACAGGGTGAACCCCGCACGGTGCGACCCCGCCGTCGTCACGGTGAACGGCCCGACGGACAACGAACGCAGGTCGGGCCGGTGCCCGGTCTCCTGCGGCCGCGAGTACTCCACCCCGAGTGACCGCACCGGCGCGGTGAACCGCCCGACCCGGGCAGCGTGCGACGAGTCGGCGTACGACTCGAGCGGTCCGGTCCCGAACCAGGTTGCGTCCCCGTCCGCCAGCGACGCCGGCAGGTCGAACCGCACCCCGATCCGCGGCCACGTGACGTCCCACGCGCCGAACGGCACGGCGTCGGTCTGCAGCACGAGCCCGTCGGACGTCAGGGTCCAGCGGTGCGTGACCTCGAGGCCCCACCCGCTGTTCGCCGCCGCGACGCGCACGCGTTGTTCCAGGCCGGAGTCGGTGCGCGACACCGACACCAGCCGGTGCGTCAGCCGGTCCAGCCCGCGATCGCGCCAGCGCGTCGCCGACGGGGGAGCCGTCGGGTCGCCGACCCCGCGCGTGAGCACCGGGTCCGCGGTCTCGTAGCCGCCCTGTGACGCCAGGCTGTCGTTGTCGGTCGGTGCGCGCCAGAGTTCCAGGCGGGGCCCGACCACCTCGTGGCCCTTCCAGGACGCCAGGTCACCGCGCGCGTTGAACGTGCCGTCGCCCAGGTGGTCGCCGTCCCACCCTTGCCTGGAGGCCCGTGGTGCGTCCGCCGCGCGCGCCGCGACGAGCCGCTGGGTGCGTGCGACGACGTGGCCGGTGTCCGCCCACGCGGTCGGCCCCGCCAGTTCCACGGTCAGGTCGAACCAGAGCTCGTCGCCGGGTGCGAGTTCGGACGTGGCCGCGTCGAGCACCTCCGCGGGCACCGGGACCGTCGCCGACGCACGTGCGGCGACGATGCCCGTGGACAGGCGCCCCGAGGCCTCGACGACGCCGTTCCGCGACAGGGTCCAGCAGAGCCGGAGCCCGGCGGTCGAGGCCGAGTGGTACCGGTTCTCGACCAGCACCGTGGTGTCCGAGACCGCCAGGCGGATCGGGGCCACGACGGCCGCGAACTCGGCGAGCCCCGGGGTCGGGGTGTCGTCGGGCAGCACCAGGCCGTCCATCACGAAGTTGCCGTCGTGCACGACCTCGCCGAAGTCGCCGCCGTACGCGTAGTAGTCCTCGCCGGTGGGTGTCTTCGCGAGCAGGCCGTGGTCCCGCCACTCCCACACGAACCCGCCGTGCAGCCGCGGGTACCGGTCGACCAGGGCTTCGTACTCGGCGATCTGCCCGGGGCCGTTGCCCATGGCGTGCACGTACTCGCAGTGGATGAAGGGCTTCGACTTCTGGCGCGCCGCCTCGGCCGGGCCGCAGCCGAGCAGGGGCGTCGGGGTGCCGCCGCCGATCGACTCGGTCTCCTGCAGCGTCGGGTACATCCGCGAGTAGACGTCGGTGTACTCGCCCGTGTAGTCGCCCTCGTAGTGCACGGGGCGCTCCGCGTCGCGGTCGTGCACCCACTGCGACATCGCCGCGAGGTTCCGGCCGGTGCCGGACTCGTTGCCGAGCGACCACATCACGATCGACGCGTGGTTCTTGTCGCGCTCGACGGTGCGGGCGATGCGGTCGAGGTAGGCCTCGGCCCACGCCGGGTCGTCGGAGGGGTTGCCGACCCAGTCGGTGAACAGGAACCCGTGGGTCTCCAGGTCGCACTCCAGCACCACCCAGAACCCGAGCTCGTCGGCCAGGTCGAGCACGCGGGGGTGCGGCGGGTAGTGCGAGGTGCGGATGGCGTTGACGTTGTGCCGCTTCATCAGCGCCATGTCGGCGCGGGCGTGCTCCTCGTCGAACACCCGGCCGCGCACGGGGTGGGTCTCGTGCCGGTTCACGCCGTGGAACACCACGCGCTCATCGTTCACCAGGAACCGGTCGCCGACGATCGACACGGTGCGGAACCCGAGCCGGAGCGAGACGGCCTCGCCGCCGGCGGTACCGCCGGCGTCGGTGCCCGTCGACAGCGTCGCGTCGTACAGCTTCGGCAGCTCGGCGCTCCACGGCTCGACGCCCTCGACCTCGATCGGTGCGACGTCGTCGGCCGTTGCCCAGGTCACGTCGAGGCCCAGGTCGGGCACCGCGAACCGCACCGGGAACACCGCGTCGAGCGTCGGGAACGTGATCGTGCCGGTCCCCGTCTCCGGGCGCCCCGACGCCGCGGTGCCCGCCGATGCAGCCGTGCCGAGCGTCGCCTGCCAGCCGGCCTGGACGAACACGTCGTCGATCGCCGCCGTGGGGCGGGCGAGCAGCGTGACGTCGCGGAAGATGCCGGGCAGCCACCACTGGTCCTGGTCCTCCAGGTAGGACGCCGCCGACCACTGGTGCACCCGGACCGCGAGCTCGTTCGCTCCCGGCCGCACCAGTTCGGTGACGTCGAACTCGGTCGCCAGGCGCGAGCCCGTCGACCACCCCACGAGCGTCCCGTTCAGCCACACCCGGAAGTGCGACTCGACCCCGTCGAACCGCAGCAGCACCCGGCCGGCACCGTCGAACGACGACGGCAGCTCGAACGTGCGGCGGTGGTCACCGGTCGGGTTCTCCTCCGGCGGGTGCGGCGGGTCGATCGGGAACGGGTACTGCAGGTTCGTGTAGCTCGGAGCGCCGTGCCCGTGCAGCACCCAGTGCGACGGCACCGGGAGCTCACCCCAGGCCGGGTCGTCGTCCTCCCCACCCTCGGTCGCGAAGTCCTCGGAGACCGAGGCGACGGGCGACCACCGGAACCGCCAGTCCCCGTTCAGCGACAGGGACGGGGCGTCGGTGTGCAGCCAGGCACGGGGTGCAAGCCGCGAGTCGGAGCCGGGTGCGGTGGACGAGAGTGCGGAGTGGGTCAACCCTTGACCGATCCTTCCGTGAGGCCTCCACGCCAGAAGCGCTGGAGGACGATGATGGCGATGACGAGCGGGATGACCGAGACGAGCACCCCGCCGGTGGTGAGCTGGTAGAACTCCGGCAGGCGGTCGACCTGCGAGCGCCAGTTGTTCAGCCCCAGTGTTATCGGGTACAGCTTCTGGTCTGCCAGCATGATGAGCGGCAGGAAGAAGTTGTTCCAGATCCCGACCACCTGGAACAGGAACACGGTGACGAGCGCCGGGGTCATCTGCCGGAGCACCACGGTGTGGAAGATCCGCAGCTCACCGGCACCGTCGATGCGTGCCTGTTCGAGCAGGGTGGTGTCCACCGATGCGGCGGCGTACACCCGGCACAGGAACAGCCCGAACGGTGACACCAGGCTCGGGATGAGCACGCTCCAGTACGTGTCGGTCAGGCCCATCGACGAGAACAGCAGGAACAGCGGCAGTGCGGTCGCGGTCCCCGGCACGAGCACGCCGCCGAGGATCGTGCCGAACACGAACTGTCGTCCCCGGAAGTCGTACTTCGCCAGCGCGTACCCGCCGGCCGCGGCGAAGTAGGTCGCCAGGACGGCACCGACGCCGGAGTACAGGATGCTGTTCGCGATCCACCGGACGAAGATGCCGCCGTCGTAGGTGAACACCTGCTGCAGGTTGTTCCAGAGCGCGAACTCGCCGCCGAACCAGAACCCGTTGGTCGAGAACAGCGCGCCCGTGGTCTTCGTCGCGGCGATGACGACCCAGTACAGCGGGACGATGAAGTACAGCGCGACGACGACGAGGATCCCCGTGACGACGATCTGCGAGCGCGGCGACCGGTCGAGCTTGCGGCGCTGGTGCGCACTGATCGACGTAGTGTCGACCGGGACGGCGGTCTTCGCCGTGGCCGGCGCTTCGATGGCTTCACTGGTCATCGGTCAGTCCCTTCGGTGGTCGCGACGCGACCGGCCTGGAGGCCCGGGTCGGCTTGGGTGGTGACCGTGCTGCCCGCCGCAGCGCGCGTCTGGAGCGCGGTGCGGGCCTCCCGGCCGTCGCGCCGTGCGCGCTTGCGTCGGTCGCGTTCGTCCTTGGGCGGTCGGTTCGTCAGCGCGAGGAACGTGAACGACAGGATGAACGCGGCCAGCGCGATGATGACCGCCTGCGCACTCGCGACGCCGTACTCGTTGAACGCGAACGCGTTCGTGTAGGCGGCGTAGTTCGGCGTGTACTCGGTGTCGATCGCCGGGGCGACCGTCGACAGGATCTGCGGCTCCGCGAAGAGCTGCAGCGTGCCGATGATCGAGAACACCGTCGTGAGCACCAGGGCCGGCGCGATGAGCGGGATCTGGATCCGCCACGCGACCTGGAACGCGTTCGCACCGTCGACCTTGGCGGCCTCGTAGACCTCGCCGGGGATGGACTTCAGCTGCGCCACGATGATGAGCATGTTGTAGCCGGTGTAGGTCCACGTGACGATGTTCGCGATCGACCACAGCACACTGTTCGCGCCGAGGAAGTCCGGCTGCAGCCCCATCGACTGGAGCAGCGACACGATCGGTGACAGGCCCGGCACGTACAGGAACGACCACAGGATCGTGGCGATGACGCCGGGGACGCCGTAGGGCATGAAGTAGATCGCCCGGAAGAAGCCCGGCCAGCGGGCGCTCGCCGACTCGAGCAACAGCGCGAGGATCGTGCAGGCGATGATCATCACCGGGACCTGGACGATGCCGAACAGCAGCATGCGGCCGATCGAGGCGACGAACCCGCTGTCCTGCAGGGCGATCGCGTAGTTGTCGAACCCGGCGAACCGGCCGACCACACCGTCCTCACCGAACAGGCCCTCACGGTCGACGGTCGTGAACGACTGGAACAGGGCGCTGATGATCGGGATGACGAACGTCAGCAGGAACAGGGCCAGGAACGGGGCGAGCAGGATCCACGGGGCACGCTTCTGCGCGCTCGTGGCCTTCGTGCTGGTGCGGAACGCGGGGGTGCCGCCGGCCGGTCGGCCGGTGGACTGCCTGGTCGTGGTCTGCTGGGTCATCGTGCCGTCCTGACGCTGAGGCCCTTGTCCTTGAAGGACTGGACGATCTCCCGCTGTGCGAGCTCCACCGCGTCACTGAGCTTCAGGCCCGAGGTGAGCTTGCGGCGGAACTGGTTCTGCAGGCTGGTGAAGGCCGACTGGGTCACCGGGGACCACGACCAGTCGATGTTCTGTTCCTTCGAGGCCGGCACGAAGACGTCCTCGTTGTAGTTCTGCCCGGAGAACCACTTCGACGGCTTCTCGCGCTGCGCCCCGATGTAGTCGACGGCGGGCGACCAGCCGATGCCGCAGTACTTGATCATCGCGTCGATGCCCTCCTTCGAGGTGGTCATCCACGTGATGAACTCGAGCGCCTCCTTCGGGTGCTTCGCGTTCGCCAGCACCGCGGCCGTCGAGCCGCCGATGGCGCTCGAGCCGAAGCCGTCGGCGCCCCACTTCTGCATCGGGGCGACCTTCCACTTGCCCTCGCCGCCCTGCACCGACTCGATCAGGGCGTCACCCCAGCTCGCGCTGGTGACCGCGGCGATCTTGCCGCTCGCGGCCGCGGCGTACCACCCGGGGGAGTACGCACCGGCACTCGTGTCGACGAGCTTGTCGTCGATGACCCCGTCGAAGAAGTCCGCGACCATCAGGGTCTTGTCGTCGGTCATGTCGACGACCCACTCGTCGCCGTCGACCTTGAACCAGCGCGCGCCGGCCTGCTGTGCGTACGCGGCGAACGGTGAGGCGTCGGCGACCGGGAACACCTCGAGGTAGTTCTGCTTCCCGGTGCTCCGGACCTTGTCGGCCAGGTCACGCCACTCGTCCCACGTCGTCGGGGGTTCACCGCCGGCCTGCTCGAGGATCGCGGTCTGGTAGTAGAACCCCATCGGGCCGGTGTCCTGCGGGATGCCGTAGATGCCGTCGACGAACGACACCTGCGCCCACGCGGCCTCGTCGTACTTCGACTCGAAGTCCTTCGCGCCGTACCGGGCCAGGTCGACCAGGCCGTTCGCGAGCATGAACTCGGGGATCTGCCGGAGCTCGACCTGCCCGATGTCCGGGCCGCCGCCGGCCGCGAGCGCGGAGTACATCTTCTGGTACCCGCCGCTGTTGCCGCCGGGGATCCAGTTCGCCGACACCTGGATGTCCGGATGCGTCTTGTTCCAGACGTCGCAGACCTTCTGCAGGTCCTTGAGCCAGGCCCAGTAGGTGAGCTGGACGGTCTCACCCGAGGCCGCGGCGGGCACGAGGGCCGCCTTGTTGACGTTGGTCGAGCCCGGGACCGCACAGCCGGCGAGGAGTCCCGCCGCCGCGGTGCCGAGGCCGAAGCCCAACAGGTGTCGTCTCGTGATGGGTCGTGGTCGTGGCGCCATTGCCGCACTCCGTTCGTCGTTGATCGGGGTTGCCCACACCCAACCACAGAACCGAACGCCGGTGTGGTTTCGTGGCCGACTCGTTGCCGTGGATGCGGGGTCGAGGCCGGCTCAGGGCCGCCTGGGTGTTCCCTCACGACTGCGGACGGGATCAGGTCGTCGGGTGGAGTGTGGTCGCACGTGAGAGCGCCGGGGCTCGTCGGCTCCGGCATCCGTCCGAGAGGAGCTGCCATGACGTCGACCAACGCGACGAGCGAACTGCACCGGATCCTGGGAGAGCGGCTGGAGGGCGGAGGCTCCTGGGCCTGGGCGTACGCCGACGTCTCCGGCAACGTCGAGGACCCCCGACGCCAGGCCGCGTTGAAGCTCCGGGCGGTCGAGGAAGCGCTCCGGGCGCGGGGCGCCGGTGACGTCGTCGTCGACCTGGTCGCGGCCGAGTTCGAGCAGGAGCCGGGCGTCCCGTCTCCCGTCACCCGGTACGTCCTCGTGCACGACGACATGGTCGTGCTGAGCGAGGTGCTGCCCGGCACACTGCACGGTCCCGAGTCGGTCGGGGTCGGCGCGGTGCCGGACCTCGTGCCGCTCGTCGCGCACCGGCCTGTCGACCTGCCGTTCCTGGTGGTCCACGCCGGCAAGGAGGGCGGGGCGTTCCGCGCCTACCGCCTCGGGCACGCGCCGGTCGCAGAGAACACGACCGAGCAGCAGGTCCAGGGGCGGAACGACACTCTGCACTACGCGAAGGCCGGCACCGGGTGGAAGCAGCCGCACTGGCAGCAGCACACCGAGGAGATCTGGAAGCAGAACTCGTCGGAGACCGCGGCCGCCGTCGACGAGGCCGTTCGGACGATCCGCCCCGGGCTGGTCGTCGTCGCGGGTGACGTCACCGCCCGGGAGCTGCTGGTGAAGGCGCTGTCGGCGGAGACCCGGGCGCTCGTGTCGGTGTTCCCGGGCGACCCGCGTGCCGACACGGGGTCGAAGCAGGCGTTCGTCGAACACGTCGAGACCGCACTCGCCCGTGTCGTCGCCACCCGTCGCCACGACCTCGAGGACGCGCTGCGGACCCACGTCGGCCGCGGTGACAACCAGGTCGTGACCGGACTCGGGCCGGTCGTCGAGGCGCTCCAGCAGGCCCAGGGTGCCACGGTCGCGCTCGACGCCGTCGCCGTCGGGGACCGGACGCTGCTCGCCCTCGCGGGTGCACCCTGGGTGGCCACCGCGCCGGAGCAGGCCGCGGGCGTGCCGGTGATCGCAGCCGTCCCCGCCGTCTGTGCGCTCGTGCGCGCGTCGGTGCTGACGGACGCCGAGCTGGTGCTCGTCAACGCGGCGTCCCTGCCCGGAGGCGCCCCCGCGGCTGCGCTGCTCCGTTGGCCGGTCGGGCCCGTGGTCCCCGCGTGATCCTGGGCACGAGCTGACCAGGTCGAAACGGGCGTACCCGGTCGGAACGGGCGTACCCGGTCAGATCTTTCGACCAGGTACGCCCGTTCCTGCAGTGCATCGCACGTGACCTGGGAAGGAACGAACGGGGCGAACGGTCAGTCGTGCGAACGGTCGCGTCGGGGAACCAGCGGCACGGCCAGCAGCGGGAGCACCGCCACGATGCCGAACGACGCCGCGAACCCGAGCACACCGACCAGCGCCCCGATGCCCGGACCGACGGCGCTCGCCGCGATGAACTGCCCGGTGTTCTGCGCCCCGAGCGCCCGGCCGGACCAGAACGGCCCCGCCGCCTCAGCGACCGACGTGTACGCCAACCCGTTGTCGGCGACCGTCACGCTCGTCGCGAGCACCAGGAACACCGCGGCCCCGGCCAGGTGCGTCGCGTCGACGACCGCGAGCACCGCCATCACCACCGCGGCGCTCACCGCGACGATGCGCAGGGGGCCGACGCGCGATCCGGCCCGGTCGCTCCAGCCACCGACCAGGATCCGGCCGATCGCCCCGACGAACTGCGCGGCGCCGACGAGCAGGCCGGCCGCCGGTGTCGACCAGCCGAGGCCCACGAGCCAGACGAGCCCGTACGTCGACAGGGTGAACTGCGGCACCACGAGCAGGACCGACACCGCGTGCACCCGCCACAGGAACCCGCTGGACCGGTAGGGGTTCGCGGTCGTCGTCGTCGCCACCGTGGCTCGGGCCGGGCGTGGCGGGTCGGTGATCCCGATCGCGCAGCAGACGGCGAGCACCGCGCACAGCACGATCGGCAGGACCAGGGCCGCGCGGATCCCGGAGCCCTCGGCGAGCTGCGGCACCGTGACCGCCGCGAGCGTCACCCCGAGCGGCTGCGACATCTGCCGGATGCCCATCGCGAGCCCGCGGCGCTCCTTCGGGAACCACCCCACCACGACCCGGCCGCTCGCGGCGTTCGTCGAGGCACTCGTCATGCCGCCGGCCAGGAACGCCAGCCCGAGCAGCACCGGGTCGCCCGCGGCCAGCCAGGCGCCGACGACGGTCAGTGTGGTGAGCACGAGCCCACCGGCGATGACGATGCGCTCGCCGAACCGGTCGGTGATCGCACCCCACGCGATGAGTGTCAGGACCATGCCGAACGTCGGAGCGGCGGCGAGCAGCCCGGCGGCCGGCAGGGACGTCCCGCGGCTGAGCAGGTGCGGGATGAGGAGCGCCGGCGCGGACACCACGAGCGTCCCCGCCGCCTGGGCCGCGACCCCGAGGGCGAGCATCGTCCAGGCGCGGGCGGAGACCGGTGGCGTCGTGGTGCATCGCTGCGGGGCGTCGGTCGTGGGCATGCGTCTCGGCCGTTCGTCGTCGTTCCAGCACGGAACGAATTGGTATACCACAACGGTATACCATTCCGGCCGCTCCGCCGCTAGGCTTGTCCGCCGTGACCGACCCGACCGACGACGCACCCGTGTCGCAGACGGCCCAGCTCTACGACAACCTGCGCGCAGCCATCCTGACCCTCGACATCGCACCGGGGGAGCGCATCTCGGAGCGTGGGCTCGAAGCACGGTTCCACGCCTCGCGCACGCCCGTCCGCGCCGCACTGTCGCGGCTCGAGCGTGAGGGGCTCATCCTGCACGAGGGCCGTTCGTGGACGGTCACCCCGATCGACCTCGACGAGATCGCCTCGCTCGCCGAACTCCGCGGCATCCTCGAACCCGCCGCCGCACGGCTCGCCGTCGAGCGCGCCACCGCCGAGCAGCTCGCCGAGGTCCGCGGGCGCCTCGACACCCTCCGTCCCACCCCCGACCAGCAGGCCGGCATCCGGATGGGGTCGACGTTCCACCTGGACCTCGCCGCGCTCGGCGGCAACCGGTTCGTCACCGATGCGATCGCCGATGCCCTGACCCGACTCGAGCGCACGCGCTGGATCGAGGTCCGCACGCCCGAGGCGCGCGACGCCGCATGGGACGAGCACAGCGCCATCATCGACGCCGTGCGCGACGGCGACGCCGACCGTGCAGCGGAGCTCGTGGCCGCCCACGTCGCCGGCACCAACGACCGACTGCTGAGCTGGATCGCGCAGGAGCGCCGACGCCTGCGCGGGGCGGGCATGACGATCGTGGGCGCGACCGAGCGCTGACGCGGGCTGCGCTTGGGCGGCGCGCCGGGCCTCCTGGCCGTGGCGGGGGAGACCCGGCGTGGGCCGCTAGGGTCGGTCCGCCGACTCGGGCGACGCGTCGGCGTCGTCGAACGTGCGGATCGAATCCGTGCGTTCGAGCAGCGCGTCGCGCACCTCGGCCTCGTCGTGGCTCGCGCGGAGTGCGAGCTTGCTCCCGGAACGTGTCGACTGTGACATGTCGTGTCCTTCCCCTGCGTGTGGGCAACCTGGTCGGTGCGGGCCCGCGGCCCGCCGGTGCGCTTCCTCACGGGACGTACTGAGGTCGGAACAGTGTCGCGCGACACCCGCTGTCCCGCAAGCGTTTCCGGCACCGTGTGGAGAACTCCCGGTACAGGGCATGCCTAGGATGGTCCGGCCGCATGGTCGAGGCGCGGCACCAGCGGACGTCGGACGGGAGGCACGGGTTGGCCGACCAGCGCACCGCACCTCCCACGGTCTACGACGTCGCCTCTGCAGCCGGCGTCTCCATCGCCACCGTCTCGCGCGTGCTCCGCACGCCCGACGCCGTCCGCGAGGGCACCCGGGACCGCGTGCAGGCAGCGATCCGGAGCCTCGGGTACGTCCCGTCCGGCAACGCCCGGGCCCTCGCCGGCAAACGCACCGGCGTCGTCGGACTGCTGCTGCCCGGCTTCGACGTGGTGCCCGACGAGCGGCCGGACCTGGTCACCGACGGTGGCGTCCGCGTGGTCGACGACCGACGCCACGTGACCCAGCCGTTCTCGTCCAACCTGTACTTCGACGAGGTCCTGCGCGGCGCCGAGACCGAGGCCTGGCAGCGTGGTCTCGCGCTCATGGTCGCCGCCGGCCGGGGGTCGTCGCGCGACGTCATCGTGAACGACGTCGCCGGCCGGGTCGACGGGCTCGCCGTGCTGGCGCAGACGGTGCCCGACGACCTGCTCGAGCACGTCGCCCGACGCATCCCGGTGGTGGTGCTCGCCGACGACCGGCGCTCGCACGGGTTCGACTCGGTGAGCGTGGACAACGCCGCGGGCATGCGGACCCTGGCGTCGCACGTGATCGGGCGTCTGGGGATCCGGTCCCTCGCGTACGTCGCGGGCCCGATCGACTCGCCCGACGACATGGAGCGCTCGGCGGGGTTCCGGGCAGCGCTGGCCGACCACGGGGTGCCGGCCTCGGCGGTGCGCACGGTGCACGGTGACTTCGGCAGGGCCCGGGCGCGGGAGCTCGCGGTGTCGCTGCTGTCCGACGTCGTCCCCCGCGCCGTCGTCTGCTCGAACGACCAGTCCGCGCTCGGGGTGCTCGACGCCGCCGCTGCCCGCGGGCTCCGCGTGCCGGAGGACCTCGTCGTGACGGGGTTCGACGGCATCGACGCCGGTCGGTTCTCGTCGCCGCGCCTGACCACGGTGCACCAGCCGATGGGGGCGCTCGGTCGTGCTGCGGTCCTGGCGATCGTCGACCGGCTGGAGCGCCGCGAGGGGCCGCCGCGCGCCGTGCGCCTGCCCGTCGAGGTGCTGCTGCGCGAGAGCTGCCCGCCCGCGCTGTAGCGTGCGTGCCGTCGCGAGGTCGCGAGGTCGCACCGTGCGGCGTTGCGCATCCCGTGCGACCTTCGGTGCCCCGTGCGAGCCCGGAGCAGTGCACGGAGCGGGCAACCTCGCACCGGTCGGCGCACCTCGCACCGTGCGCCGCCCCGCGAAACAACACCTGCGGTTGCACGCCGCGATGTAAGCGCATACATTGAGCACGTACCGAATCGACATGGAGGTCGACCGAGCAATGACGCTTCCCCCACAGCGCACGCGCGGCACGCGTGACCCAGGCCCACGCCGCCGAGGCCGCCTCGTCGCGGCCATCGCCGGCCTCGCCGCAGTGGCCCTCGTGGCCACCGGCTGCAGCATCCAGGTCCGATCCGAACCCGATCCCACCATCGGCAAGGACACGATGCTCATCAACGCGGACCGCGGCAACCCGCTGTTCGACCGCAACTTCAACCCGTACATCGCGAACGCCCGCACGGCCTCCAAGTGGATGTACGAGCCCCTCATCGAGGTGAACCCCCTCGACGGCAAGCGCAACCCGTGGCTCGCCAGCGCGTGGAGCCAGCCCGACGCGAAGACCATCGACATGACGATCCGCTCGGGTGTCGAGTGGTCCGACGGTTCGCCCTTCAGCGCGAAGGACGTCGTCTTCACCTTCGACCTGCTCAAGAAGTTCCCCGCCATGGACGTCAAGGGCGCCTGGCAGCACATCAAGAGCATCGAGCAGGACGGTGACCACGTCGTCTTCCACCTCAAGAGCGAGGACGTCCCGAGCCTGACGATCATCGGCCAGACGTACATCCTGGGCGAGGACCACTGGGGCGGCGTGAAGGACCCGACGACCTGGCGTGACCCGAACCCGGTCGGCACCGGTCCGTTCGTCCTCGGCAACTACACCGACCAGCAGTACTCGATGAACAAGAACCCGAAGTACTGGCAGGCCGACAAGATCGCCATCAAGCACCTCATCCTGCCGGCGACGAACACCCAGCTCGACACCGTCACCCGCGGCTACGACTGGGCGTACTCGTTCATCTCCGACGTCAAGGGCACCTGGGGTGCCGCGTCGAAGACGAACGAGTGGTGGTTCCCGGCCGGCGGTGTGATCGGCCTCATCCCGAACCTCACGAAGGCGCCGTACAGCGACGTCAACGTCCGCCGGGGCATCTCGCTCGCGCTGGACCGTGACGCCATCGCCGAGACCGCGTCCGAGGGCAACCTGTCGGCGGCGGGCCAGACCGGCCTGATCCTGCCGAACCAGGAGCGCTACCTCAACCCGGACATCCCCGACAAGGGCATGATCACCCAGGACACGAAGGCGGCGCTCGCCAGCTTCGAGAAGTCCGGCTACTCGGTGCAGGGCGGCAAGGTCGTCAAGGACGGCAAGCAGCTCGCGATCACGATCATGACCGCGAACGGCTACTCCGACTGGCTCCGCGCCGCGCAGGAGGTCCGCCGCGAACTCACCGCCATCGGCATCAAGGTGACGATCCAGGCGCCGCAGCCCGCCGGCTACCAGCAGAACATCAACAACGGCGAGTTCGACATGGCGATGGGCGGCATGGGCAACGGTGACGTCTACCAGGCGTTCAATTCCCTGCTCAGCACCGAGTTCTACCAGCCGGTCGGCAAGTCGACCGTCAACAACTACGAGCGCTACAAGAACGCCGACACCCAGAAGCTCCTCGACGAGTACAAGGCGACGACGGACACCGCGAAGCAGCAGGAGATCCTCGACCAGCTGCAGCAGACCGTGTACGACGAGCTCCCCGTCATCGGCATGTACTACGGCGGGCTCTGGGGCCTGTTCAACACCGGCAAGTTCGTCGGCTGGCCGAGTGCGAAGGACCCCTACATGGCACCGCAGAACTACGACTCGGCACCGCTGCTCATCTTCACGAAGCTCCGGCTGCGCGACAGCGCCGCCGGCAAGCAGATCCTGCAGGAGCAGAAGGCGCAGGAGGACCAGAAGTGAAGTACATCCTCCAGAAACTCGTCCTCTTCGTCCTGACCCTCTGGGCCGCGGTGACGCTGAACTTCGTGCTCCCGCGCCTGATGCCCGGCAGCCCGGCCGACGCCGCACTCGCCAAGCTCAGCCAGAACGGTCCGGTCACCGACGCCACCAAGAAGGCCATCGAGGCCCAGCTCGGGGTACCGACCGGCAACCTGTGGGACCAGTACGTCAGCTACCTGCACCAGGTCATCACCCTCGACTTCGGGACGAGCTACACCTTCTACCCGCAGCCCGTCGGCGACCTCGTGTCGAAGGCCCTGCCGTACACGCTGATCCTCGTCGGGGTCGTCACGATCCTGGCGTTCGTCCTCGGCACCCTGATCGGTGTCGCGGCCGCGTGGAAGCGCGGCACCTGGCTCGACTCGCTCCCGACCCTGTCCGGCAGCTTCATGTCGACGTTCCCGTACTTCTGGACCGCCCTGCTGCTGCTGTTCTTCCTCGGCTACGTGCTGCACTGGTTCCCGACCACGGGTGCCTACTCGGCCACGACGACGCCCGGCCTGAACGGTGCCTTCTTCGGCGACGCCCTGCAACACGCGGTGCTGCCGGCGGTCACGATCCTGGTGACGAGCCTCGGCGGCTGGATCATCGGCATGCGCAACGCGATGATCAACACCCTCGGTGACGACTACGTGACCTTCGCCGAGGCCAACGGCCTGCGCGGACGCACCGTCGCCATCCGCTACGCGGCCCGCAACGCGATCCTGCCGAACCTGACCGGCTTCGGTCTGGCGCTCGGTGGCGTGGTCGGCGGTTCCGTCCTGGTCGAGCAGGTCTTCGGCTACCCGGGCATCGGCTACCTGCTGTTCAACGCCGTGATCGGGCAGGACTACCCGCTCATGCAGGCCCTCTTCCTGATGATCACCGTGTCGGTGCTCATCGCCAACTTCATCGTGGACGTCATGTACGGCGTTCTGGACCCGAGGACGCGTCGATGACCAACGCAACCGTGTCGGTGCGCACACAAGAGAACGCACCCAACGAAGAACAGCAGGCGCCGAGCAAGCTCCGCGCCGCCGCCCGCCAGTTCGGCGTCGTCTGGTCGAACAAGAAGGCCCGGATCGGCATCATCATCCTCGGCGTCTTCGTGTTCGTGGCGGTCTTCGCCCCGCTCCTGGCCCCGTACGGCGCCAGCCAGAACGGCTTCGCCCGGTCCGCCGACGCGACGCCCGACCACTGGATGGGCACCACCGCCGCCGGCGAGGACGTCCTGTCCCAGATCATCTACGGCGCTCGCATCTCGGTCATGGTCGGCGCGGTCGCGGGCATCCTGTCCACGCTCGTCGCCGTCGCGATCGGCCTCAGCTGGGGCTACGTCCGCGGCTGGATCGCCGAGGTCATCGGGTTCGTCGTGAACCTGTTCCTCGTCATCCCGGGTCTGCCCCTGATGATCGTCATCGCCGCCTACCTGCAGAACGGCGGCATCGCGGTGATCATCGCGGTCATCGTCGTGACCGGTTGGGCGTGGGGTGCGCGTGTGCTCCGTTCGCAGACGCAGTCGCTGCGCGGCCGGGACTTCGTCACCGCCGCCCAGTTCTCCGGTGACGGCGCGACCCGCATCGTGTTCCGCGAGATCCTGCCGAACATGACGAGCCTGATCGTCGGCAGCTTCTTCGGCGCCGCCACCAGCGCCATCCTCGCCGAGGCGGGCCTCGAGTTCCTCGGACTCGGCGACTCGTCGATCGTCAGCTGGGGCACGATCCTCTACTGGGCGCAGAACTCGAATGCGCTCCTCACGGGGCAGTGGATCCTGCTCTTCGCGCCGGGTCTCTGCATCGCCTTGCTGGCGATGAGCCTCACCCTGATCAACTTCGGCGTCGACGCCGTGTCCAACCCGCGGCTGCGCGACGGCGCACGGCCCCGTAAGGAGAAGCGCGCATGAGCGGCTTGCCAGAAACGCACCCGGCAGACGGCCTGGAGGCGCCCACCGGCGCCGCCACGGGCCTCCGGTCCGACGCCCGTCACGACCAAGGCGATGCCTCCGTCCTGCTCGACGTCCGCGACCTGTCGGTCGTCTACGAATCGGCCGGCCAGAGCGCCGTCCAGGCCGTCGACCATGTGTCGTTCCAGCTGCAGAAGGGCGAGTTCGTCGGCCTGGTCGGCGAGTCCGGTTCCGGCAAGTCGACGCTCGGCTACGCGCTGACCCGGCTGCAGAAGCCGCCGGCGCGTACGAACGGCGGCAGCATCGTCTTCGCGGGCAAGGACATCCGCGACCTCGACGACGAAGCCCTGCGCCAGCAGCGGCAGGGCGGCTTCGCCATGGTGCTGCAGTCCGGCATGAACGCGCTCAACCCGGTGCGCACGATCCGGAACCACTTCATCGACGTCTTCAGGGCGCACGGCCACGTGTCACGCGACCGCTGGGACGCCCGGATGAAGGAGCTCATCGAGAAGGTGAAGCTGCCGACCTCGATGCTCGCCCGGTTCCCCGGGGAGCTCTCCGGCGGCATGCGGCAGCGCGTGTCCATCGCCCTGGCGCTCTCGCTCGAGCCGCAGCTCATGGTGTTCGACGAGCCGACGACGGCGCTCGACGTGCTCGTGCAGCACGCCGTGATGGACACCATCATCGAGCTGCAGCGCACCGAGGGCTTCACGGCGATCCTGATCAGCCACGACCTCGGCATCGTCCTCGAGGCCACCGAGCGCGTCCTCGTCATGCACGAGGGCCGCATCGTCGAGGACGGCGGCTCCCGCGAGATCCTCCGCGACCCGCAGGACGAGTACACGCAGATGCTCCTGTCGCACTACGCCGACCCCCGCGCCGAGGTGGTGTCGCTGCCGGGCTTCCCGGACCGCTCGCTCCGCGCCGAGGCCGGCGAGAAGCGCCAGGAGACGACCTCGTCGTTCAGCACCGTCGGGTCCCGCGAGCGCAGCGCTGCCCGCAACCCGATCGTCGTCGACCACATCGTGAAGACCTACCCGGCGCCCCGCCGCGGTGAGCAGCCGGTGCAGGCCGTGCGCGACGTGTCGTTCACCCTCGAACCCGGGCAGTCGCTCGCCCTGGTCGGCCAGTCCGGTTCGGGCAAGTCGACCATCGCGAAGCTGCTCACCGGGGTCGAGAAGCCGACCAGCGGCACGGTCCGGTTCGGTGACCTCGACGTCGCCCGCCTCGGCAAGCGCGGCCTGCGGGACCTGCGTTCCGAGGTGCAGATGGTGTTCCAGGACCCGTACTCGGCGCTCAACCCGCTGCACACGGTGGAGTACACGCTGTCCCGGCCGATCGCGAACTACACCGGGCTGACCGGCCGCGATGCCCGGCGCCGGGTGCTCGAGCTGCTCGAGACGGTGGGGCTCACCCCGGTCGAGCAGTTCGCCCAGAAGCTCCCGCACCAGCTCTCCGGCGGGCAGCGGCAGCGCGTGGTGATCGCTCGGGCACTCGCGAGCGACCCGCAGGTGATCATCGCCGACGAGCCGGTGTCGATGCTCGACGTGACGCTGCGTGCCGGGGTGCTCGCACTGCTCGAGGACCTCCGCGAGCAGTGGGGCGTCTCGCTCCTCTACATCACGCACGACCTGCTCAGCGCGCGGCTCATCACGGACGACATCATGGTGCTCCACGAGGGCGCCGTGGTCGAGCGGGGTCACACGGCCCAGGTGCTGCAGGACCCGCAGGACCCGTACACGATCGCCCTCCTCGACGCCGTGCCGAACCCGCGCCGCACGCTCTCGGAAGGACGACCATGACCACCCTGCACGACTTCCCGACGGTCCCGCCGTTCGGGCACCTGCCCACCCCGGACGGCGTCGACGTCGTCGGGATCGACGTCCCGGTCGGGCGGCTCACGGCCTACCGGATCGTGCCCGAGGGGGTGTCGAAGGGCACTGTGCTCATCGTCCCCGGGTACACCGGCTCGAAGGAGGACTGGCGCACGTTCCTGCCCGTCCTCCGCGACGCCGGGTGGACCGCCGTCGCGATCAGCCGGCGTGGTCAGGCCGACTCGGCCGCGCCGACCGAGCCGCGGGACTACTCCCTCGACGAAGAAGCGGCCGACGTCGTCCGGGTCGCGCGCCTGCTCGACGACGGCGCCCCCGTGCACCTGGTCGGGCACTCGCTCGGTGGTGTGATCGTCCGGGCGTCCGCGCTGCAGGACCCGACGGCGTTCCGCGACGTCGTGCAGTTCTGCTCCGGCCCGCACGGGTGGCCGTACCGCAAGGTCGCCGAGCTGACGATCCTGCACGACACCGGCGGGAACCTCCGGCAGCTGTTCGACTCGACGAACCCGCTCTGGGCGTACCGGCCCGATGAGGAGTTGCCCGACGACGTCCGGATGGTGCGCGACCGCTTCGACGCGACGAGCCCGCTCAGCGTCGTCGCCGGTGGCCACATCCTCGAGGACCACACCGACGCCTCCGACGCCCTGCGCGCCACGGGCCTGCCGGTCCTCGTCGCCCACGGCGAGTGGGACAACGCCTGGCCGATCCCGTGGCAGCGGGCGATGGCCGAGCAGACCGGCGCCGAGTACGTCGTCATCCCCGCGAGCTACCACGGCCCCCAGGTCGAGAACCCGCTCGGGACGGTCGCCGTCTTCGACGCCTTCCTGAGCCAGCACTGACTCGAACACGCACTGAAAGGCACCATCATCTCCACGCTGCAGTTCCCCGACGGCTTCCTCTGGGGCGCCGCCACCGCCGCCCACCAGATCGAGGGCAACAACGTCAACAGCAACTGGTGGGTGCACGAGCACGAGCCGGACACCACCATCGTCGAGCCCTCGGGCGACGCGGCGGACAGCTACCACCGGTACCGCGAGGACATCCGCATCGCCGCCGAGCTCGGGTTGAACTCGTACCGGTTCAGCATCGAGTGGGCCCGCATCGAGCCCGAGCGCGGGTTCGTCAGCCGCGCCGAGGTCGACCACTACCGCCGCATGGTCGACGCCTGCCACGAGTTCGGCATCGAGCCGATCGTCACCCTCATGCACTTCACCGTGCCGCGCTGGTTCGAACGCGACGGCTTCTGGCGCGCCCCCGATGCCGCCGACCTGTTCGCCCGCTACACCGAGGCCGCGCTCCCCGTGGTGCAGGACGGCGTCCGCTACGTCTGCACGATCAACGAGCCGAACATCGCGGCCATGCTCGCCGGCGGCGAGGACGCGGCCAACCTGGTGGCCTTCGGCCTGCCGAACCCGGACCTGGGCGTCGCCGATGCCCTGCTGGCCAGCCACAAGCGGTCGCGCGAGGTCCTGTCACAGGTGTCGGGCCTCCGGTCGGGGTGGACCATCGCGACGCAGGCGTTCAAGTCCAACGGTGAGCCGGGCGCGGACACGATGCTCCGCGAGTACGGGTACCCGCGCGACGACTGGTACCTCGAGAACGCCGCCGGCGACGACTTCCTGGGCGTGCAGGCCTACACGCGCACGTTCATCGGTCCGGACGGGCCCCTGCCCGTGTCCGACGACGTCGAGACGACCCTCACCGGCTGGGAGTTCTACCCCGAAGCCTCGGCCGACGGGCTCCGCAGCGCGTGGGAGCTCTCCGGCGGCGTCCCGCTGATGATCACCGAGAACGGCATCGCCACCGCCGACGACTCCCGCCGGCAGGCGTACACGCAGGGAGCCCTCGAGGGCATCCACCGCTGCATCGAGGACGGCATCGAGGTCCTCGGCTACCAGCACTGGTCGCTCCTCGACAACTACGAGTGGGCGTCGGGCTTCCGGCCGACGTTCGGGCTGGTCGCGTGGGACCGTGAGACCTTCGAGCGCACGCCGAAGGACTCCGCCCGCTGGTACGGGCGCGTCGCGCAGGCGAACGCCATCGAGCAGGTCACCGTCTAGGACGGTCGACCCGCGAGCGCGCGGCGGACGGGAGGCCCTGCTCCCGTCCGCCGCGCTTCGTCACGTCCGGCGCGGGTCGGCCCACGGGCCGTGGCGCGGACGGCGATCAGGCAGCGGCGAGCAGGTCGGCCACGGCCGTCTCGCGGAGCAACTCCGCGCGGTCGGCAGCGGTCGAGCCCTCGTCGTCCACGGCATCGCGGTCGACGCCCTGCGCCAGCACCGCACGGACGGTCTCGACGTCGCCGGAGTCGACGGCCGCGATCAGCAGTGTCGCGCCCCGTGAGCCGCGCGCCGCGGTGTCCGCACCCGCGGCGGCGAGGGCACGCACGATCGCGGCGTGCCCGCCCCACGCGGCGCGGATGATCGGGGTGTTGCCGTCGCCGTCACGGGCCTCCAGGTCGGCACCCGCTGCCACCAGCACGTCGACCGCCCGTCGCGCGTCGCGGTCGATCGCCAGCGTCAGCGGTGTGCGCCCCTCGGTGTCCTCGAGCTGCAGGGTCGCACCGCGGCGCAGGAGCTCCTCGAGCATCTCGGGGTGGTCGAACCACGCGGCGGCGTGCAGCGGGGCGAAGCCCCAGCGGGGGTCGACGTCGTCGACGTCGCTCGCGTCGTCGGCCAGGTGCAGCCCGCCGAGGTCGCCGTAGGCCGCGGCCCGGACCACCTCGGTCGTCCACTCCACCCAGCCGTCCGGCACCGGGCCGTGCCAGCCGCGTGCCGGCCGCGACTCCAGGCCCGAGTAGACGGACTCGGCGACGCTCCGGATCGCCACCCGGACACCACGGAACCGGATCGCGACCTCGCCGACGGGGGAGATCAGCAGCCGGAGTTCCCAGGCGTCGTGCTCGTTCAGGTACTCGAGCTCGCCCCGGGCGACGTGCGCGTCACCGGCGAGCAGCGCTGCGGGATCGACCCCGGGCGGGTCGATGACGGCATCCCGGAGCCGGAGCGACACCCTGGCGTGGTTCCAGCGGCGCCACAGGCCGCTCGGGGTGTCGAGGACCTCGTCGTTGCGGACCACGATGTCCGCGTGCACGACGACCGGGTCGGGCACACCGTGGCCCGGCAGGTCGACGGGGGTCGTCACGTCGTCCTCGTCGGCGTCCGGGTCGACGACGGCGTCGGCGGACTCCACGATCCAGCGTTCGATCCGCGAGTCGGTCCACTTGACCGTCAGGAGCGCGGCGACCGTGGGAGGGGCGTCCTCGAGCAACCGGGTCACGTGTTCGCGCTGGCCGTCGAAGTCCTCGAGGGAGACGTAGCCAACGGAGGGCCAGTTCACTCGACTCCATCGCACGGGACGACACTACCCGGCGGGTAGCCGGTGCCTCGCGGCGCGTGGGGTCGGTGGTGGTGCGGTCCGACGACGCTGGAGCCGCCGGATCACCGGACGGTCGACCGCGAACCACACCACGACCGAGGCGGCCACGGCGGCGACCGGCGCGGCGATGCCCGCGACGATCGGCGCTGCGGGGCCGGAGACGACCGCGGCGACCACGGCCACCGTCGCCGGTGCGAGGATCGGGTGCGTCAGGTACAGCGCGTACGAGGCATCGCCCAGCGTCCGCCCGACGGTGCCGGTGCACCGACGCAGGAGCGGCTCACCCACCACCGTCGTCGCCAGCGCCGCGGCCGCGAGCGGCAACAGCAGCAGGCTCGGCACGGACGCACCCGCGACGGTGCCCACCACGAGCCAGATCGCGGTGATCGCCGCGGTCCGGAGCAGTGCCAGCCGGGTGCGGCGGTCGAGCGCCCACCGGCCGATCACCATGCCGACCAGGAAGCACAACACGATGCGGTTCGCGTGGAACTGCCAGGTCGGCCACCCGTCCGGCCCGCGGAACGCCGAGGCGACCGCGAGCCCGACGAAGACGACGGACGCCAGCCGCAGGGGGTCGGAGCGGGTGGCGAGCGCGATCGTGACGACCACGTAGAACAGCAGCTCGAACGACAGCGTCCAGGTGACCGTGAAGAACGGCTCGACCACGCCGTTCGGGCCGCGGCCGGGCAGGAACAGGTACGACGACACGATGTACGTCGGTGACGTGGCCGCGCGTTCCAGGGCCTGTGGGGCCACCAGCAGCGTGACGAGCTTGATCGTCATCACCGCCCACGCGAGCGGCAGGATGCGGACCAGCCGACGGCGGAGGAACCCGCGCCAGGTCGGCCTCGGGGTCCGCTGTGTCACGAGCACCGCGACGAACCCGCTGATCGCGAAGAACACCGTCACCCCGACCTGGCCGACGGGGATGTCGACCAGGGGTGTGCCGAGACGGGCGTGCAGGTACGTCGGCAGGTGCGAGAACACGACGAGGAGCGCGGCGACGAACCGCAGCACCTGGACGCCGGTGAAGGTCGGTCGTTCGGCTGGCATCGAGCAACTGTGGGCGGGCGGGTTCGCCGATCGCCAGCAGTTCGTACTCCGAGTTCCGTGTTTCGCAGCGTGGTCGAGCCGATCGCATCGCATCGCAGGTGCCGTGCATTCCGATTGCTCGCCAGCACCCGTCCGTGCTGTCGATGATGGCCCGATGGAACACGTCGGGCCCTCCGTTGGCCGCCCCGCTCCCCGTCCCCCCTCCACCCGCCGCCGTGGCCTCACCGCAGCTGCCGTCACGGGCGTCCTCCTCGCGGCGATCCTGTCCGAGCACGCCCAGCCCTCGTCCGCACGGGGCACCACGTCGACGGCCTCGACGACGCCGACGATCCGACCGGTCGGCGGGAGCGGTCTGTTCGGACCCGACGATCGCCCCCGGTTCACGGTCGACGGCGTGGAGCGTGCGGCGGACGTCACCTGGCGGGTCAACGACACCACGGGGACGATCGTCGACTCGGGGACCGGTCGGGCGGGGACCCGATCGGTCGAGGTGCACCCCACGAGCGCCCTGCCGTCCGGCACCTACCGGCTGACCGTGCAGACGCCGGGCGCGACCTCCGCGTCGACCCGGTTCGTGCGGACCATCGCCGGTCCGGTCGGCTCGGACCCGTACTTCGGTCTCGGCGTCAACCCCGTGGCGAGCGCGCTGCCCTCACTCGCCGCACTCGGTGCCGGCAGCTACCGACAGGACCTGCAGTGGAGCGCGGTCGAGAAGGTCGCCGGACGGTTCGACTTCACGGCGACGGACGCCCGCATCGACCCGGTCGTGCGCGACATGGGGGTCAGTCCGCTCTTCGTCCTCGACTACGGCAACGTCGCGTACACGAACGACCCGATGGCACCACCGGACGTCTCGAAACCCGCCCAGGCCGCCGCGTGGAAGCGGTACGTCAAGGAGACCGTTTCCCACATGCGGGACCGGCACCCGGACACCGATCTGTCCTACGAGGTCTGGAACGAGTGGACCAACAACCACGGTGTGCTGCCCGCGACGCCCGCGGCCTACATTGAGCTCGCACGGGTCACAGCACAGGTCATCCGTGCCACCGACCCGGCGGCGACGATCGTCGGGCCGACCCAGAACGCGGTGTCCGACGACGAGCGCGCCTGGATCGGCGAGTGGTTCCGCCTCGGTGGTGCCGACCACGTCGACGCGGTCAGCATCCACCCCTACAACAACCCGTGGGGGCCCGAACTCTGCGTCCCGACCAACCCGTGCATCGAGGATGCGCTCGCGTGGCTCCGGACGACGGCCGACCGGTACCCGCGCTCCGACGGCAGCGCCTTGCCGATCTGGATCACCGAGGTCGGGTGGCCGACCCAGTTCGCCGGTCCGGGGTGGGTCCAGCCGGAGGACCAGACCGCGTACGTCCTGCGCACCTACGCCATCGCCGCGCAGTACGGCGTCGAGCGGCTCTTCCTGTTCGAGATGGCCGAGCCCACCATCGCGAACGGCACCGCACGGACGTTCGGGCTGGTCGGCAACGCCGACGGCGGCTACGAGCCGAAGCCCTCCGCGGCGGCCTGGGCGACCATGCAGCGGGTCCTCGCCGGCAAGCGGTACGTGGCGGAGCACCGGATCGGTCCGGTCCGCCACATGCGGTTCACCTCGCCGGACGGCAAGCACCACGCCCGTGTCGTCTGGCAGTCGGAGGCGCAGCACCTGTCGACGCCCGTGCGCGTCTCACTCCGCGGAACCGGGCGGATCGTCGAACCCACCGGGTCCGAGAAGACCGTGCGGGGCACCGCCGGGAAGCTCGACATGTCCGCGAAGTGGATCCCGCGGTTCGTCGTCTGGGACGAGTGACTCCGAGTGGCCCCGCGGTGCACCTGGTGCGCCGCGGGGCCACTCGCGTCACCCGTGCTGCGGCGTCGTGCCCCGGTCGAACGCGTGGTGCACGCCGTGGTCGTCCGTTCCGTGCCACCCCTGCCACCGGCCACGGAGCTGTGCCTGCTGGAACCGGGTCGCATCGTGGTCCCGCTTCACCCGGGCCACGAGGACGGCCACCATCGAGCGAGTGACCCAGTAGGCCGCCTGGCCGCGGAGCCGGTGCTTCCGGAGCACCCGGCCGAACCCCCGGTTGTACCGCAGCACCTTAGCCAGGGTCTCGTCCGTCATGCCGTCGTGCCGGAAGTCGCCGTGCCGCACGGTCACGTCCGGCATGTAGGCGATGCGGGCGCCGCAACGGAGTGCACGGATGACGAGGTCGTTCTCCTCGCCGGAGCCGAACGGCGTCGCCGAACCGGTCCCGAGGGCGACGTCGAAGAGCCCGTGCGTCTCGAGCAGTTCTCGCCGCAGGAAGATGCCTGCGGCGACGATCGTCCGGGGAACCCGCCAGCTCGTGACCCGGCATGCTCGTCGACGCCAGCGGAGCATCGTGCCGCTGTCGTCACTCGCACGGCAGGGGATCGCTGCTCCGTCGAGGTCCCGACCGTCCATCCGCTCGGACAGGAGTTCGAGGACGCCGTCGTCGAACCAGCAGTCGTCGTCGGGGAACGCCACGATGTCCCCGCGGATCGTGGCGAGCCCGCGGTTCCGGCCACGGCTGACACCACGGACGACGGGCTCGTGCACGTGTTCGGCGTGACCGGCCTCGATCAGGTCCCGCAGGAGCGGCAGCGCGTCCGGCTTCGGGCGCTGCTCGACCACGGTCACGAAGACCGGCACACGTGCTCGGCGGATCGAGTCGAGGCAGCGTTCGATGTGTTCGGGCGAGCGGATCGTCGAGATGACCAGGTGGAAGCGGTGGTCGGGCCCGGTGACGGCGTTCACATCGACACCGTGCTCGTCGTCAGCAGGTCCGACGTCGAGCACGTCCCCGACTTCCAGGCGAGCAGCTCGCCCCGGATCCGTTGCAAGCGGTCCTGCAGTTCGCGGACCCGTTCGGCGATGCCCGCACGCTCCTGTTCGGCCGCGCGCATCGCGTCGACCAGGTCGTCCGCCGAGTGGCCCACCGTGACGGGGGCGGCACGGCCGGTGACGCTCGACCAGAAGTCGTCGCACTTCGAGGCGTAGGACAGCGGGACCGTCGCGATGCCGAGCGACACCGCGGCGACGGCTCCGTGCAGCCGTTCCGACACCACGAGGTCGCAACCGCCGATCGCGGCCATCGTCGCAGCGACGTCCGTGGAGGCGTGGACGACCGACGCCGTCGTCAGACGGCCTGCGAGCTGGCGTGCGGCGTCCTGGTCGGCTGCCGACAGGGCGAACGCGACCACCTCGGTCGCACCGGTGTCACGTGCGTGTTCGTCGACGGCCGCGGCGACGGTGGCGACGTCGAAGCGGGAGCGTGGATCGGACCCGAGGCTCACGCCGATGCGCGGAGCAGCCCGGGTGGGCCTGGGCACGTGCCGGACGAGGGGGTAGAGCAGCGCCGGGTCACCGCTGATGTCGACGGGCATCAGGTGCGCGGAGACCTCGTCCCGGGTGAGGGGACCGCGAACGCCGGCGATGTGCAGCCGCTGGAGCGTGCGCCAGGCTTCCCAGCGTTGCCGCTGCTGCGCCAGCGAGTACGTGTCCGATGCCGATGCCGACGCCGCTCCGAGACCCACACCGATCAGCCCGTCCGCTCCGAAGTTGCGGATCGCCAGCCGTGCGTGCTCGGCCCACGACGCGAACCCGACGGACGTCCCGCCGCCGAGCAGGACGACCCGTTCCGTGCCGAGCGTGCGGAGCCGGTCGACCCCGAATCGTGGCGCCGTCCGGAGGTAGTCGCGTGCGTTGAGCGGTGCCTGGACCGTGAGGGGGTCGTCGAGCGCAGCGCGCCAGGTCTCGTACAGCAGGTCGTCGCCGAAGTTGGCGTTCCCCTGCCACCCGAGGTAGACGAGGGAACGGCGTGTGGGCGGCTTCATCAGTGGTCCTCCGCGGTGCGACGAGCTCGCGACGATCGACGAGGGCTCTCGCTGACCGGTGCCGACGGCTCGTAGTTGTAGTAGGTCTTCGCGCGACGCTGCACCGGTAGACGGTTCACGACGAGGCCGAGCAGGCGGGCGCCGACCTGGGTCACGGTGCGCTCTGCCGCCGTGAAGTCCGCGCGTCTGGTCCGCCCGTCCACGCTCACCACGAGCAGGACACCGCTGCAGATCGCGCCCAGCACAGCGGGGTCGGTCACCGGGAGCATCGGAGGTGCGTCGACGATGACGTACTCGTATCGGGACTCGAGTTCGCGGACCAGCTCGACCATGCGGCTCGAGCTCAGGAGTTCGCTCGGGTTCGGCGGAACGCGCCCCGCGGCGAGGACGTGGAGGGGGGTGTCCGCGCCGACTTCTTGGACGGCGTCGTCGAGGGCGACCTGCCGGGTCAGGACCGTGGAGAGTCCGACGCGGCTCTCGATGCCCAGGTAGGTGCCGGTGGTCGGTCGTCGGAGATCGGCGTCGACGAGGACGACGCGCGAGCCGTTCTGGGCGAGCATGAGCGCGAGGTTCACGGCGGTCGAGGACTTCCCCTCGCCCGGCGTCGCGCTGGTCACGACGATGCTCTGCGCGTCCCCGTCGAGGTTCGTGTAGGTCAGGTGGGTCCGGAGCTGGCGGAACGCCTCGGCTCGCGTGCTGTAGCGGTTGCCGAATGACACGAGCGGTTCGTTCGCGATGGTCTCGTCCAGGGGGAACTCGCCCAGCACGCTCGCGTGGGTGAGCCGGCGCAGTGCCTCGAACGAGCGGAGGCGGGTGTCGAGGACCTCGCGGAGGACGGCTTGGGCGATGCCGAGCGCGAGTCCGGCGAGCACACCGATGGCGGTGTTGACCGCCAGTCGGGGCGAGAACGGCGTGCTCGGAGCGGTGGCGGGCTGGAAGACGCTGAGGTGGACGAGGCCGTCGGTGGCGGCCGCTTCGTTCTCGACCTGTTCGACCACCTTCACCAGCTGAGCCGTGACGGCGTTCGCGATGGCGGCGGCCTGCGTCGGGGACTCGTCGGTGGCGCTGATCGCGATGAGCACGGTGTCGCGTTTCGACTCCGCCGTGACCACCCGCCCGAGGCCGCCGCCACCCGGCAACCCGAGCTGCTTCGCGGCCTGCCCGAGCACCTGGGGCGTGACCGCCAGCTCCTCGTACGACTTGACCCGGGCGGCCGAGAAGGTGTTTCCCTGACTGAGGTCGGTGACCGAGGCCCCGCCCGCCACGGACACGAACACCTCGCTCGTCGCCCGGTACTGCGGTGCCTGGACCGCGGAGAAGGCCGCCGCGAGTCCGGTCGCGAGCAGCAGCACCGCAGCGATGGAGATCCAGCGGTGCCGGAGCACGTCGATGAACTGCGCGAGTGTCATCCGAGCCTTTCCTTCGGGTTTCGATGTGTGATACTCATAGTAGTTGATATGAAATATTACGCAACCAAGTGGAGGAAGCGCGGATGACCGTCCTCGGAGCCGTGCTCCTCGTCGCGCTCGGCGTCGGACTGACGGTGCGTCGCGAGTGGTTGCCGGTGATCATCGGGGTGGCCGCCGGGTTGCCGTACTCCGCGGGCGTCGTCCTCGGGGGGAACGGCGTGCCGCTGTTCACCGTCGCGGCAGCAGCCAGCGCCTGCGCACTCCTCGGGACGCGTCGGCTGGGGACCTCGCACTGGACAGCGAACGCGTTCGCCGTCTTCCTCGCGTGGACGACGGTGATCACCGCGGTGGCTCCGTGGATGTTCGGCGGCATCCGGGTCCTCGTCTCGCGCGGGGGAGTCGATCACCAGGTGGCCGACCCCGGTGTGCTCGCCTACACGGTGAGCAACGGGGCACAGCTCGCCTACCTGCTCCTCGCCGCCTGCTGCGCGCTCTACCTGGTGCGCGTCCGGGGTGCCGTCCTCGCGGTCGGTGTCGCGCTGGTCGTGGGGACGGTGACGACGAGCATCCGGGGCTTCCTCCTGCTGTTCCGAGCGGACGTGACGGCTCCCCTCTTCGACACCCTGCCGAACGTGGCGTACGCCTGGACCACGACGGAGGACCGGTTGCGCGGGGTCTTCAGCGAACCGAGCGAGCTCGCCGCGTTCTCCCTGCCCGCGGTCGCGTTCTTCGTCGTTGCGGCGCTGCGCTCCACCGGGCGGACCCGGTTCCTCTGGTCCGCGGCGGCAGCCCTCGCGTGCTCCAACCTGCTGCAGGCGTCCTCGGGCACGGCCGTCGTCGCATCCGCCGTCGTGATCGGGTTGGGCATCGTCGTCCTGGCCGTCCGGTACGTCGTCCGCGGTGGCGTCGGCACCCCGTGGCTCGTCATCGGCGTGCTCACTGCGGCCGTGGTCGCCCTGGTCGCCGGTGACCACCTGCTCGCGCCGATCCGGGAACTCGTCGTCGACAAGGTGGACAGCAAGTCGTACGACTCCCGGACGGGCGCGGACACGTTCAGCTGGGGCGTCCTCGCGGACACGCTCGGGATGGGCGCCGGCATCGGCAGCAACCGACCGTCGTCGTTCGGCATGTCCCTGTTGTCCACCGTCGGCATCCCGGGCACCGCGGCGTTCGCGGCACTCGTCACGGGCATCGTCGCGACCGCGATCCGGCGTCCGGGCACGGTCGCGGCGGCCACGGCACTCGTCGCGCTGGTCGTCGCCAAGGTCGTCGGGACGCCCGACTTCTCGACCCCGGTCCTCTGGGTCCTCATCGCGGCCTGCGCGACCCCGACGTGGGTCCCGACCGCCGTCCCCACCCTCCGGCCCACGATTCCCACCCGCCGGCCCACCGTCCCCGCACTGACAGGAACTCGATCGTGATCGCCATCCTCATCGTCTGCGAAGGGAACGTCTGTCGTTCCCCCTACGTCGAACGCGTGCTCCGGGCCCGCCTGGACGCCGTCGCCCCGGGAGCGTTCCAGGTGTTCAGCGCAGGGACCGCCGCCGAGCCCGGTGCGGCGATGTTCCCGCGCTCGTCCGACGCCGTCCTGCGCCACGGCGCCGATCCCTCCGGCTTCGCAGGGACGCCCCTGACGGCACGCGTGCTCGACGGCCCCGCGCTCGTGCTCACCCTGGAACGCCAGCACCGTGCCGCGGTGCTCGACATCGCTCCCGCGCTGTTGCGGCGGACGTTCACGCTGCGCGAGTTCGAACGGCTCGTCCGTCCGCTCCTCGGTCAGGACGCCGTCGGCGCGGGGTTCTGGGATGACTTCCCCAGGTTGGTCGCACGTTCCCGACTCGGCACCGCCCCCACCGAGCCGGAGGCGGACGACATCGCCGACCCGGTCCGTGGGGACGACGCCGACCACGCCCGGATGTGCGCGCTGGCCGACGAAGCGATCGACGCCGTCGTCGCCTGTGCCGCACGAGCGACGGAAGGAGCTCGCGATGCGCGGACTGCTCGTGCATGAGTGGATCGAAGCGGTCGGCGGCGCCGAACGTGTCCTCGACGCCATGGCGGACGAGTACCCGGACGCCGATCTCTTCGGCCTCTGGTTCGACGCCCCTGGCCGGTACCCCGGCCGGCGGGTGATCGAGAGCGCCCTCGCGCCGACGCCGCTGCGGGGTCGCAAGGCCCTGGCCGTCCCCTTCCTCCCCGCGCTGTGGTCGCACGGGCTGCGCGACCTCGGACCGTACGACTGGGCGCTCGTCAGTTCGCACCTGTTCGCGCACCAGGCCCGTGTGCCCGGTGTCGATCCCGAGCGCCAGTTCACCTACGTGCACACACCGGCGCGGTACCTCTGGAACCCGGAGCTCGATGCCCGCGGCTCGTCCGTCGCCGCACGGGTCGCGGGTCCCGCGCTCCGTGCAGTGGACCGCCGTCGGGGTGGGGCGCTCCGGCACGTCGCGGCCAACAGTCGTTTCGTGCAGCAGCGCATCCGAGCGTGCTGGGACGTCGATGCGGTCGTGATCCACCCGCCCGTCGGGGTCGAACGACTCACCGCTGTCGACGACTGGGCGCAGGTGCTCGACGACCGTGAGCGTGCGCTGCTCGAGTCATTGCCCGCGGGCTTCCTGCTGGGTGCGTCCCGGTTCGTGCCGTACAAGCGACTCGACGTGGTGATCGAGGCCGGCCGGGCATCTGCGCGGCCGGTGGTGCTCGCCGGTGACGGACCCGACCTCGAACGGCTCCGGGCGCTCGCCGCTGACTCGGACGTCGACGTCCGCATCGTCGTCCGGCCGTCCGACGCGCTCCTGGCGGCACTGCTGCAGCGTGCAGCCGTCTACGTGTTCCCACCGGTGGAGGACTTCGGCATCATGCCGGTCGAGGCCATGGCGCTCGGCACGCCGGTCGTCGTGAACGCCGTCGGCGGCGCGTGCGACTCGGTGGAGCCCGGTCGGAGCGGTGTCGTCCTGCACGACTTCGCCCCGTCGACGATCCGGTCGGCCGTCGAGGCGGCTGCGGGACTCGACGGTGCGGACTGCCGAGCGCGGGCCGACACGTTCTCCACCACACGCTTCCGGCGCGAGATCGGCGCGTGGACCGGGATCCCGAGCGCGGTCCGTTCCTGACGCGCCCGGCCAGGAGGCCCGCCAGTCGTCGCCGGGTCGGCCCGCGGCAGGCGCCGCGCACGTGCAGTGCCGCCGTCCCGCGTCAGCGGGCGGCCGCCACCAGGATCGCTTCGAGCTGCGCGACGACGCGCGGGAGGTCGAACCGCCTGGCGGTCCGACGGCCGTTGTCGGCGAGCCGATCCCGGGCCTCCTGGCCGTCTGCCAGTCGCACCATGGCGGACGCGAGCGCTGCGACGTCGCCGGGTGGGACGAGGAGGCCGTCCTGATCGTGGGTGATGATCTCGGCGGGGCCACCCGCATCGCTGGCGATCACGGCCCGGCCCAGCGCCATGGCCTCGATGACGACCTGTCCGAACGGCTCCGCGCGTGTGCTGGCGTGGACGACGAAGTCACACGCGGCCATCTCGGCGGCGACGTCGTGCTGGTGCCCACGGAAGTCGACGGAGTCCCGCACGTCGAGTTCGGACGCGAGCGTGTGGAGCGACCGGGCGAACGCGTCGTCGGCGCCGAACAGCGGTGCGCCCACGAGACGGAGTCGTGCGTCGGGGTCGAGACCGGACGCGCGGGCGGCCGCGAAGGCGCGGAGGGCGACGTCCTGACCCTTCCACGGCGTGAGGCGTCCGACCATGCCGATCGTGCACACCGGAGCGGTGTGCGGCGTTGGTTCCGCCGGGACGGACACGGGGCAGGCGACGACGGTGACGGGCCGGGGCAGGCGACCGAGCGTCCGGGCCGTGGTCCGCGAGTTCGCGACCACCGTCCGGGGGAGGACCGCGAACGCGAGCCGGAGCAGCGCTGCGTTCACTCGCGACGACTCATCGGCACCGACGAGGTCGTGTGCGTGGGCGACCACGGGGATCCCGGCCCGCCGCCCGGCGAGTCCACCCCAGATGTGTGCCTTCGCCGAGTGGGTCGTCAGCACGTCGACACCGAGGGCGCGCAGGACGCGGGTGAGTTCGTGGGTGGCGCGGAGCGTGCTGACCGTCTTCGCGAGGAGCCCAGCTCCCGTGGTGGCGGTGTGGTGCCGGACGGTCGCATCGAGGGGAACGACCTGGCAGCGCACCCCGGAGTCGGCGAGGCGTTCCTCGAGCGGGCCGTGTTCGCCGAGGACCACGATCGGTTCGATCCTCGTGCACGAGGCGGTCACCCGGGCGACGAGCAGTTCTGCCCCGGAGAGGGCTGCGGAGTGGCTGAGGAAGGCCACCAGAGGCAACCGATCAGTTGTCATGCATTCAGCATATCAAGTATTGTATAGAACGTGACATACAAATGTCCGCGGGTCCGATGACGCGCCCGACACCTCCCGCTCCAGATCGGAACACACCATGGCCCTGAGCTCCCATCCTCCCGTCCGCCGCTTGCTCGTCACCGGACTGACCGCCGTCGGCATCCTCGCTGCAGTGACCGCGTGCTCCGGCACCGGCGACGACAAGCCGACCCCGAAGCCGAGTGCGAGCGCGACGGCCCAGGCGGACGAGCAGGTCTTCTCGAACCCGCCTGCCGACATCGGGAAGGTCCGGGCCGGGTGCAAGGACGGCAAGGCCGTCGTCGACCAGGCCAACAAGGACGTCACCGTCGGGGACTGCGCGTCGGTGGAGATCACCGCGGGCAACGCGGTCGTGCACCTCGGGAACGTCGAGGAACTCGTCGTCTCCGGTTCCATCAACGACATCGCCGCGAAGCAGGTCGGCTCGGTGCGGGTGACCACCGACGGCAACCGCCTGACCAGTGACAACGAGCCGAAGATCAGCGACGACGGCAAGGACAACGTGTTCCGCACGCGCTGATCGACACACACGCAGAACGACGAATGCCGCCGGCCCCAGGCCGGCGGCATTCGTCGTTCTGTCCCGCTGTTCTCCTCCCGCATCGCGGTTGACGCACGGGAACGGGCGCCCCTCCTGGTGGAGGGGCGCCCGTCGCGTGGTGCTGGTGGTGTTACCGGATGACGTTGATGGTGCGCTGGTCAGCAGGGCCGTTGAGGTTGCCCTTGGTGATCTGCTTGGTGAACAGCGTGTACGCCTGCGGGGTGAGGGTGCGCTCGACGGAGATCGTCCAGGCGCCCTGACCGTTCACCGTCGCGGAGCCCAGGCGGCTCACGGTGCCGTTCAGGACGACCTTGGCGCCGGGGGCACCGGTCCCCGTGAAGACGACCTGGTCGCCGCGGAGGGTCCCACCGTTGCCGGGGGTCTCGATGACGAGGTCCGCGGGCGTGCCGTAGTCGAGCGTCGCCGTCTTGGGCGCCGAGACCGTGCCGTTGACCGTCTGGGTGACGGTGAAGGTGCGGACGCCGGCGACCGTGGCGGGGATCGTGACGGAGTACTTCCCGTCGACGGCCTTGACGCTCTCGATGATCGTCGTGCCTTCGCGGACGATGACGTCCGCCCCGGTCTGGGCGTTGCCCGAGACGACGGCGTTCTGCTCGACGTCACGGTCGAAGACCCCGTTGGCCGTCAGCGCCGTGATCTGCTCGTTGCGGACGGTGACGGTGATGTTGACGCGCTGGGTGAGGCCGCCCTTGCTGGTCTGGAGTGCGTGGAGGTCGTAGACCGCCGGGTTGAGCTGGCGGGTGACGTCCACGGTCCAGGCGCCGTCGGCGATCTTGGTGTCACCGACGGAGGAGCTGTTGCCGCGCATGTCGAGCTTGGCGCCGGTGGCTCCGGTGCCGGTGAAGCGGATGGAGCCGTTGGTGACGGTGGCGCCGTTGGCCGGGGTCTGGATGACCGGGGCTGCGGGGTTGCCGTAGTCGAGGGAACGGTCCAGTGGTGCGGAGACCTGGCCTCGGACGGTCTGGGTGACGGTGAAGTCGTTGACGCCGAAGTGGGCCTTGTTCGCGGGGATCGTGATCGTGTAGCGGCCGTTGGTGGCGATGGCGGTGCCGATGGTGTCGCCGTTGCTGTCCTTCACGGTGACGGTTGCGCCGGGGTTGGCGGAGCCGGTGATCGCGGCGGGCAGGTTCTCGTCCGTGGCGTTGAACGCGGCGGTCGCGGTCAACGGAGCAACCGGAGCCTCGTCGGTGATCGTGATCGTGATCGGGACCTGCGTCGTGAGTCCGCCCTTGGTGGTCTGCACGGCGCGCAGGTTGTAGACGTTGTTCGCCAGGTCGATCGTCACCGGTGCGTTCCAGACACCGTCGGTGACGGTACCGGTCGCGATGGCTCGGACGGAACCGCGGACGTCGATGCGGGCGCCCTCGTCACCGGTACCGGTGAAGGTCAGGCCGTCCTTCTGGACCGTCGAGCCGTTCGCCGGGCTGGTGATGCGGATCGGTGCCGGCATCCCGTAGTCGAGCGAGACGTCCTTCTCGGGCGAGGTCGTGTCGTTCTTCGTCTGGGTCACGGTGAAGTCGTTGACGCCGGTGTGGGCGAACGACGGCGGGACCGGGATCGAGTACTTCCCGTCGACGGCCTCGGTGCGGCCGACCTCGTTGCCGAGGCTGTCCTTGACGATCACGGTCGCGCCCGTGGTGGCGTCGCCGGAGATCGTCGCGGGCTTGGTGACGTCGTCATCGAATGCGCCGACCGCGGTGAGCTCGGTCGTGAGCGGGTTCGTCGCGACCGTGAACGAGACCTTCTCGGTGCTCGGCGCCCCGGCGAGCGGGGTCTGGGTCACGTCGAACTCGTAGGAACCGTCCGCGAGGTCCGCGGTCGCGGGGACGCTCCAGGCGCCGTCCTTCACGACGGTGGTCGCGACGAGGTTGTCCTCGGCGTCGCGGATCTCGATCGTGGCACCCTCGTCGCCGGTACCCGAGAACACCGGGCGCTTCGAGTCGACCGTGGAGCCGTCGGCCGGCGTGGTGACGACGAGCGCGTCCGGTGCGGGAACCTCGGCGGCTTCGACCGTGGCCTGCGTGGTGCTGGTGGTGTTGAACGCTCCCTCGGTGGCGGTACCGCTGAGCACGGTGCGCATCGGGAAGGTGCCGGCCTCGGCGTCCTCGGGCGTGTTCACGTCGATGTTCCAGCGCATCAGGGACGCGTCGGGAAGGTTCCAGGTCGTGGTGGTCGTCGCGAAGTCGTAGGTGTACTTCGTGCCGTCCGCGGAACGGACCCCGTTGGTCAGGGTCATGGCCGAGTTCGTCCAGGCGTCGTCACCCGGCTTCTTGAACGAACCCTCGATCGTGCTCTGGTCCGCGGCGAAGGTGGTGCCCTCGGGAGCGGTGAACTCGACCTTGCCCTGCGGGCGGCTGATCGAACCGTTCGTCTTGAAAAGGGATTCCACCGAGGTGACCTCGCCACGTTCGAGCGTGACTGCGGTGCCGGCCTGGCCAGAGATCGCGGCGTCGTTGATCACGACGTCGAGGTCCTTCGAGTCGTGCTCCTCGCCTTCGATCTCCTGCACCACGTGTAGTGCGTTCGTGCCGCGCTCGAGGCCGTCGACCGTGATGCTCCACGCACCGGTCTCGGCGTCGGCCTCGGTGCTCTCGTCGCCGATCGTGATCGTCGCGCCCGGAGTTGCGGTACCCGAGATCACGGCGGACTTGCCTGCGTGGTCGATCGAAGCGATGTCGGCCACGAGGTCGACGACGTTCGTCTCGATCGTCGTGGTCGTCGTACCCTCGGCCAGGAAGTCACCCTTGCTGCTGGTACCCGGCATGGAGAAGTCCATTGCGTCGGAACCGGCGGGGGCGTCATCGGCAGCGGTGACACCGACCATGAAGCGGTACTGCTCGTTCGCGCCGTGGTTGGCGGCCCAGTCAACGTCGAACGTGATGGTCTTGCCGTCGCTCGAGGGCGAGCCGTTCGTCAGCGGAATCGAGGAGGAGTCCGACCAGTCCGTGTCACCGACCTTCCGCCACTGGCCCGACACCGTGGTCTGGTCATCGAACGTGGTGCCCTCGGGTGCGGTGAGCGTTACCGTGGCCTTGGTGTTCGTGCGTGCTTCGCGGTTCTCGATGGTGAAGGGCACCTTCGTGCTCTCGCCACGCTCGAGCTCGATCGGGCCCTGGTCGACGCCGACGAGCGTGCCACCCTCGACGATCTCGGGCGACACCGTCTTGCGGTCGAACTCGGTGCCGTTGACCTTCTGGATCACGACGAGGTCGTTCTTGCCCACGGCGAGCCCGGTCACCGTGATCGACCACGCACCGGAAGCGTTTGCGTCGACTTCCTGCGAACCGATCGACACCTTCGCACCCGGCGTCGCCGTCCCCGAGACCACCGCACTCTTCGCGATGTTGTTCACCTTCGTGACGTTCGCCGTCAACGAGCGCGTGTCCGTGATCGGACCAGCATCGCCAACGAACTCAAAGTTTCCGTTCCCGATTCCAATACCGGAGAACCTGTTGTTGGAAGGGGCGGTGCGAATCGCACCCAGCCCTGACCCGTTTGCTTTGAGCAGTCCATTTTCCAATTTGAAGCTCGCGCAGGTGCTACTCAGGGTGAGAATGCCATCCCAGGAGTCCACGCAGTAGCTCCGAGTGGACAGCGTGTAGCGGCCGTCCCGCCCACTGACCGTGAGATGTGTTGCATTCGCCTTTGCGGTCGCAAGGGACGACGTGGTCGACGCGAAGACGTAGCTGTTGGCAGCGAAATCTTGCCAATAGGTGTACTGGCTGCCGTTCTTCAGGATCAATTGGATGGTCGAATTCGTACTGGAGGAGGGGGTCGCTGAGGCGGGTGCGGCGCCGAAGGACAGGCCAGAGACGATGGTGGCTGCGGCCAGACCGGTGGCACCCATGGACTTGAGGGCAGTCGAGGCCCTCTTCTTGTGAGACATGTGCATCTTTCAGGACAGGCCGCATCGTGCGCGGCTTGCGGTAAGGGGCAGATGCGCCACCCATGGCGCAACGTGTGTATCAAGAATATCATGTGAAATACGAACGCACAGCCACGCCAGCCTTCGATAAAACTGAGAGTTGAGCCTGACTGACGCAACTTCGGCCCCACGACTTGACGCCCAGGCGGTCCCGAGTAGGGTTGAGTCCATCGGACGCAAGTCCAACGACTTACCCCCAAGCAAGAGGAGCAACACATGGGACGTGCAGTAGGCATCGACCTCGGAACCACCAACTCCGTCGTCTCCGTTCTCGAAGGTGGCGAGCCCACCGTCATCGCCAACGCCGAGGGCATGCGCACCACGCCGTCGATCGTGGCGTTCACGAAGGACGGCGAGGTCCTGGTCGGCGAGACCGCGAAGCGCCAGGCCGTGACGAACGTCGACCGCACCATCGCGTCGGTCAAGCGTCACGTCGGCACCGACTGGACCACCGAGATCGACGGCAAGAAGTACACGCCGCAGGAGATCTCGGCCCGCACCCTCGGCAAGCTCAAGCGCGACGCCGAGCAGTACCTCGGCGAAGACGTCACGGACGCGGTCATCACCGTGCCGGCGTACTTCAACGACGCCGAGCGCCAGGCCACGAAGGACGCCGGTGAGATCGCCGGCCTCAACGTCCTCCGCATCATCAACGAGCCGACCGCCGCCGCTCTGGCCTACGGCCTCGACAAGGGCAAGGAAGACGAGCTCATCCTGGTCTTCGACCTCGGTGGTGGCACGTTCGACGTCTCCCTGCTCGAGGTGGGCAAGGACGACGACTTCTCGACGATCCAGGTCCGCGCGACCTCCGGTGACAACCGCCTCGGCGGCGACGACTGGGACCAGCGCATCGTCGACTACCTGGTCAAGAAGTTCAAGGACGAGCACGGCGTCGACCTGTCCACGGACAAGATCGCCAAGCAGCGCCTGAAGGAAGCGGCTGAGCAGGCCAAGAAGGAGCTGTCGTCGCAGATGTCGGCGAACATCCAGCTCCCGTACCTGACGCTCACCGCCGAGGGCCCGCTGAACCTGGACGAGACCATCTCGCGCGCACAGTTCGAGCAGATGACCTCCGACCTGCTCGACCGCACCAAGAAGCCGTTCAACGACGTCATCAAGGAAGCCGGTGTCTCGGTCAACGACATCGCGCACGTGGTGCTCGTCGGTGGCTCGACCCGTATGCCCGCCGTGGCCGAGGTCGTCAAGTCGCTGACCGGTGGCAAGTCCCCGAACCAGGGCGTCAACCCGGACGAGGTCGTCGCAGTCGGTGCCGCGCTGCAGGCCGGTGTGCTGAAGGGCGAGCGCAAGGACGTCCTGCTCATCGACGTCACGCCGCTGTCGCTCGGCATCGAGACCAAGGGCGGCCTGATGACGAAGCTCATCGACCGCAACACCGCGATCCCGACCAAGCGGAGCGAGACCTTCACGACCGCTGACGACAACCAGCCGTCGGTCGCGATCCAGGTGTTCCAGGGCGAGCGCGAGTTCACCCGCGACAACAAGCCGCTCGGCACCTTCGAGCTCACCGGCATCGCCCCGGCTCCCCGTGGCGTGCCGCAGGTCGAGGTCACCTTCGACATCGACGCCAACGGCATCGTGCACGTGTCCGCCAAGGACAAGGGCACCGGCAAGGAGCAGTCGATGGTCATCTCCGGCGGCTCGTCGCTGCCGAAGGAGGACATCGAGCGCATGGTCCGCGAAGCCGAGGAGCACGCCGCCGAGGACAAGGCACGTCGCGAGGCCAACGAGCGTCGCAACCAGGCCGAGCAGCTCGTCTACTCGATCGAGAAGCTCATCAAGGAGAACGACGAGAAGCTCCCCGCGGACGTCAAGTCCGAGGTGCAGGCCGATGTCGACGCGCTCAAGTCCGCTCTTGCGGGCGAGGACGACGACGCCGTGAAGACCGCCTTCGACAAGCTCAACGAGTCGCAGGGCAAGCTCGGCCAGGCCATCTACAGCCAGCAGGACGCAGCAGCCGGCGCCGCCGGTGGCGAGCAGCCCGCGGGCGAGCAGCCGGCCGACGACGAGGACATCGTCGACGCCGAGGTCGTGGACGACGAGGACGACAAGGACAAGAAGTAACGATGACGGATCCCAAGGACAACGCGCCCCACGAGGACGAGCCCCAGGTCGAGGGCGACGCCACGAACGCGGCCGAGCCCGAGGACCTCATCGAGGCGGAGGGGCCCGACGTCGAAGTACCGACGGACGGCCCCGCCGCCGGGGGGCCGGCGGCCGATGCAGCGAACGACCTCTCCCCGGAGGACGAAGCGCTGCTCGCCGACGCAGCCCGCGGCATCGCCGAGGACAAGCTCAGCACCGAGGACCGTGACCTCGTCGCCGAGATGCGTGCGGACATGCTCCGTGCGCAGGCCGAGCTGGTGAACTTCCGGAAGCGCGTCGAGCGTGACCGGGAGGCCAACCGCGAGGTCGCCATCGCCGAAGTGGTGCGGGCCCTGCTGCCGGCGCTCGACGACCTCACCCGGGCCGAGGCCCACGGTGACCTCGCCGAGGGGCCGATGCAGGTCATCGGCCAGAAGATCCGCGGGGGCTTCGAGAAGTTCAAGCTCGTGCAGATCGGCGAGAAGGGCGAGGCGTTCGACCCGAACATCCACGAGGCGATCGTCCAGCTCCCCACCCCGGGTGCCACCGGACAGACCGTCGCGGACGTCGTCGAGCCGGGCTACAAGCTCGGTGAGCGCGTCCTCCGCGCGGCCAAGGTCGCGGTGGCGGTCCCGGCCTGAGCCGGGTCCCCACGGTGACGACAGAAGAAGGCAGGTGATCCATGGCCAGTCAGGATTGGTTCGACAAGGACTTCTACAAGGTCCTCGGCGTGTCCAAGGACGCCTCCGACGCCGAGCTGAAGAAGACGTACCGGAAGCTCGCGCGGCAGTTCCACCCGGACTCCAACCCGGGTGACGCCGCCGCCGAGAACCGCTTCAAGGAGATCAGCGAGGCGTACTCGGTGCTCTCCGACAAGGAGCAGCGCCAGGAGTACGACCAGGTCCGCGCCATGGGCTCCGGCGCCCGCTTCACAGCGGGCGGCGGGGGCCAGGGCGGGTTCGAGGACGTCTTCGGCGGGATGTTCGGGCAGCAGGGCGGCGGCGGACAGCGTGTCCGCTTCGGCCAGGGTGGCCCCGGCGGTGCCGGTGGATTCGAGGATATCCTCGGCGGGATGTTCGGCGGAGGTGGCGGCTTCGGCCAGACCTCCGGCGGCTACCGCGGCTTCGGTGGGCCGACGAAGGGCCGCGACGTCACGGCGTCGACGACCCTCGACTTCACGACGGCCATCGCCGGTGAGACCGTCAAGCTGTCGCAGGGCAACGGTCGACCGGTGAACGTCCGCATCCCCGCGGGCGTTGCCGACGGCCAGAAGATCCGTCTGCGCGGCCGCGGCGAGCCCTCGCCCGACGGGGGTGAGGCCGGCGACCTCGTGGTCGCCGTGTCGGTGCGGAAGCACCCGGTGTTCGAGCGCGACGGGCTGAACCTGCGCGTGGACGTCCCCGTGACGTTCACCGAGGCGGCGCTCGGCGCGACGATCGAGGTCCCGACGCTCGGCGGTTCGCCGGTGAAGCTCAAGGTCGCATCCGGCACGCCGTCGGGTCGCGTCCTGCGCGTCAAGGGTCGCGGTGTCACGACGAAGAACGGCACGGGCGACCTGCTCGCGACCGTCCAGGTCGCGGTGCCGTCGCACCTGTCGGACAAGCAGCGCGAGGCCGTCGAGGCACTTGCGGCTGCGCTGCCCGACGAGAACCCCCGCGAGGACCTCCTCGCCAAGGCGCGCGACTAGCGTCGCGGACGTAATGCAGGAAACCGGCCTGGAGGCTCGGCGCGGCTTCCCGGCGGACGCTCGCCGTGCCTTCAGGCTGGTTTCTACCCCACGCGGACGACGGAAAGGAACGCGCCATGACCGACATGGACGAGAACTCGCCCGTCTTCGCGATCGCGGTCGCTGCGGAGCTCGCCGAGATGCACCCGCAGACGCTGCGGCAGTACGACCGGCTCGGCCTGGTCGTGCCGGGCCGCACCCGGGGTGGGTCGCGGCGGTACTCGATGCGCGATGTCGTGCAGTTGCGCGAGATCGCGCGACTCGGCTCCGAGGGGGTGTCGCTGGAGGGGATCCGGCGGGTGCTCGACCTGGAGAACGAGAACAAGGCGCTGCGCGACCGGGTGCGTGAACTCGAGTCGGCGTTGGCCGACCAGCTCATCAACCGGCCCGGTGCGCGGGTCTTCGCCGCCACCGCGAGTGGTGCGGCGATCTCGCTCAAGGCGGGGTCGCGGCCGCAGCGGAACACGCAGATCGTCCTGTACCGCGGACCGCGCTGAAAGGCAGCGACAGGCGAACGCCCCCGGTGACCGAGTGGTCACCGGGGGCGTTCTGTGTGGGCTGTGTGGCTTACTTGACGGTGAAGCGGACGGGGAGCTCGCTGGCGGCGTTGCCGGGCGTGGTCTGCTTCGCGGTGAGGGCGTAGCTGCCACGGCCGAGGTTGATGTTCGACGCCACGCTCCACTTGCCGTCGGCGTTGACCTCGGCGGTCGCGACGACGCGGGAGGTGCCGCGGATCTCGATCGTCGAGCCGGCCTGGCCGGTGCCGGTGAAGGTGGGGCGGGGTCCGGTGGTGGTGCCGTTCATCCCGGGGGACGTGACCGTCAACGGCGCTGCCGTGGCGGTGACGGAGAAGCGGACGGGGGCTTCGCTGGTGGCGTTGCCGGTGGTGGTCTGCTTCGCGGTGAGGGCGTAGCTGCCACGGCCGAGGTCGATGCTCGACGTGGCGCTCCACTTGCCGTCGGCGTTGACCTCGGCGGTCCCGACGACGCGCGAGGTGCCGCGGATCTCGATCGTGGACCCGGCCTGGCCCGTGCCGGTGAAGGTGGGGCGGGGGCCGGTGGCGGTGCCGTTCATCCCGGGGGACGTGACCACGAGCGGTGCGACGGCGTCGTCTTCGGTGGTGAAGGCGATGTCGCGCATCACCGAGGAGCGTCCGTCGGCGGTGGTCTGCGTGAACGTGACCTCGTACCCGTCCTTGCTGGTCAGGTCCGCGGTGGCGTCCCAGGTGCCCACGCCCGACCGGGCACCGTCTGCCTTCGTCTCGAAGAGTCGCTGGCCGCGCTGGTCGGTCGCGGTGATCGTCGCGCCCGCCTCGGCGGTGCCGGCGAACGCCCGCTTGCCCGGTGTGTAGTCGTTCTCGTCCGCGAGGCCCTCGACCCGCAGGAGGCGGGGGAGCGCCACGCGCTCGGACGTCCCGCTGAAGTCGCGGCCGTCGAAGACCAGGTTGACCATGTCGAGCTGCTTGCCGGTCGCGGCGGCGGCGATCGTGTAGCTCCACACGGCATCGGCGCTGGTGGCGTGCCCGACGACCCGGTCGCCGTCGAGGATCCAGAGTCCAGGAGCGTCGTCGTGCTCCCCGACCACCTGGACGCGCCCGTCCGGGTGGACGAACACGGACCGGAGGGACGGTGCGGCGGCAGTCGGGTCGATCGGCAGCTGCTCGAGTGCGACGGGCACACGGGGCGACGAGGTGCCGTCGGCAGTGCGTCCGACGACGTAGACCGTGGAGCCGACGCGGTCCTGCGGGAGCCGAGCAGAGTAGCCGGTCTCGCCGAGGCGGGCGTCGGCGATGGTGGAGCCGGCTTCGTCCTGCACGACGACCGAGTCCACGTCCTCAGCGACGGAACCCGCCACGACGAACGACCCGTCGAGGACGCGCCCCTTCTGCACGACCGTGGGTGCGGTCGGCGCGTCCGATGCCGCCGGCGAGAACCGGACGTCGCGGAGCTCGTTCGTCCGGCCGTCGGTCGTCGTCTGGGTGAGGGTGATCACGTGGTCGGCGTCGGTGAGGTCGGCGTCGGCGCTCCAGGTGCCGGTCCCGTTGCGGGCTCCGCTCACCTCGGTCGTGAACAGGGTGGCGCCCGACGTGGTGTCCTTCGCCACGATGGTCGCGCCGGCAGTCGCGCTGCCGGCGAAGTGGTTGGTGCCGGGCGTGAACGTGTTCTGCTCCTGCTGCAGTCCGTCGACCTTGATGGTGCGCGGGATCGGGATGCGCTCGCCGCGGGTCTGGGTGCCGTCGGCAGCGGTGTGGACCCGGATCACTTCGAGACCGGCGTCCTGCAGCCGGTTCCGCACGGTGATGAAGAACGCGCCGCCGCCGGTCGAGCGGTCGTACACCGTGTCACCGAGGACCAGCCAGAGGTCGTCGCCCCCGGCATCGCCGGCCAGGATCCGGGATCCGTACGGTGTGCTCCAGTCCTGGTGGAACTTCGGCGCCGGCAGCGCGGGGTCGACGGGCAGCGCGTCGAAGTCAGGGGTGTCGGCGCGCACCGCGGAGTCCGAGGTGGAAGGCGCGGCGGCCGTCGGGGCAGCGGTCGCGACGCTCGGCGTCAGCAGGCCGAAGCCGAGGGAGGCGGTGAGGACGCCGCAGACGACTGCGGCGCTCCGGAACGAGGTGGATGCCATTGAGGGCTCCTTCTGGTGGGGGACCTCCAGAGTACTGACATGTGAAATACACAGCCTGTTCACATCGTGAGTGCGATGACGACGTGCTCCGGGGTCGACCGCCTCCGGGTACGCTGACGCGGTGCCAGACTTCGCCGACTTCTTCCGCCGACGCGACGACGCCGCGCCGGACCTCATCGCGATCGACGGCACGGACCGGTTCCTCATCGACGAGGCACCGCACGTGCACGGCGACGCGCTCCGGCAGCCGGGCGAGGTCGCGGTCGTCGATGATCGGCACGGGGTGCTGACGCTCGGCCTCATCACGCAGTACGGCGCGAGCGACATCCGGGTCGTCCAGGACTCCCTGGTGGGGGAGCGCGCACTCGAGGCCAACGCCGGCACCTTCGGACTCCGTGGGTTCCACCACCCCGACTCGTTCGAGGCTGCGTTCCGCGACGTCCGGCTGGTCGTGCTGCGGCTGTCGAAGTCGCACGACCGACTGGACGAGATCGCCCGCGCCGTCGCCCGCTTCGCCGCGCCCGACGTCGTGTTGCTCTGCGGCGGCAACGTCAAGTACATGAACCTGTCGCAGAACGACGTGCTGCGCCGGTCGTTCGGCGACGTCACTGCCTCGCGTGGCCGGGGCAAGTCGCGGCTGCTCATCGCGCAGGACCCGCTCCGCGCCCAGGCCACCCGTGCCGCGACCACGAACCCCTGGCCCCGGTCGGTGCACGTCGACGACCTCGGCATGACCCTGGTCGCGCACGGTGGCGTGTTCGCGGGGACGTCGCTCGACCAGGGCACGCGGGTGCTCCTCGACGCGATGGACCGAGCGGTCCCCACCGCGCGCACGGTCGTGGACCTGGGGAGTGGCAACGGCGTGATCGCAGCGGCGACCGCGCTGCGCCGACCGAACGTCCGCGTGGTCGCCACCGACGTGTCGCGGATCGCGGTGGAGTCGACGCGCGCGACGGCGGAGGCCAACGGGGTCGCCGACCGGGTGACGGTGCTGCGGACCGACGCGGGCGACGAGCTCGCCGAGGGGTCCGCGCAGCTGGTGCTGTGCAACCCGCCGTTCCACGCGGACACGGCGGTGACCACGGACACCGCCGAGGCGATGTTCCGGAACGCGGCCACGATCCTCCAGGCCGGCGGTGAACTGTGGTGCGTCTGGAACACGCACCTGCGCTACCGGCCGGTCCTCTCGCGCCTGGTCGGGCCGACCCGCGAGGTCGTCAGGACCCCGAAGTTCACCGTGACGGCCTCGGTCGCGACGAACCGCTGACGGCCACGGACGGCGAGAGCCGCCCGGGCTGACCCGGACGGCTCTCGCGACGTGCTGCTGTGCTGGGATCGATCAGGCCGGCACGTAGTCGAACGTGTCGGGGTCGGGACCCGTGCGGTGGCCCTTGTCGAGGCCGGTGATGTCCGTCATGTCCTCGTCCGAGAGCTCGAAGTCGAAGATCGCGAAGTTCTCCTCGACGCGGGCGCGCGTGACGGACTTCGGGAACACGATGTCGCCGCGCTGGATGTGCCAACGGAGGACGACCTGCGCCGGGGACTTGCCGACCGACGAGGCGATGCGGGTGATGGTCTCGTCGTCGAGCACGAGGCCCTGCGCGATCGGGGACCACGCCTCGGTCGCGATGCCGTGCTCACGGTTGTAGGCGCGGAGTTCGTCCTGCGCCAGGTACGGGTGCACCTCGATCTGGTTCACGGCCGGGGTGATGGTCGTCTCGGCGGCGAGGCGGTTGAGGTGGTTGGTCTGGAAGTTCGAGACACCGATCGACCGGGCGGTACCGGCGGCGTAGAGCTCCTCGAAGGCCTTCCACGTCGGCACGAAGTCCGAGACGGTGGGCAGGGGCCAGTGGATCAGGAAGAGGTCGGTGTAGCCGCCGAGCAGCTCGGCCGACTTCTTGCCGTTCTCCAGCGCAGCCTCGGGGTCGTGGAAGCCGTTGTTGAGCTTCGAGGTGACGAAGATCTCCTCACGCGGGATGCCGGACGCAGCGATCGCCTCACCGACCTCCTTCTCGTTGCCGTACATCTCGGCGGTGTCGATGTGGCGGTAGCCGACCTCGAGCGCAGCCAGCGTGGCGGCCTTCGTCTCGGAGGGGTCGATCTGGAAGACACCGAAGCCGAGCTGCGGGATGGTCTTGCCGTCGTTCAGGGTGATGTTCGGAACGGTCATGGACCCATGCAACCAAACGCCCCTCAGCGCGCATTCCGCCGACACCCAGGAACGGCGAGCCCGGGCGCGCCGCGCGGGCTGCGCCGCTCGGGCTGCGCCGCGCGGGCTGCGCAGCTCAGGAGAGCGCAGCCGTGATGTACGCCTGCAGTGCCTGCCCGTACGCGATCGCGGGCACCTCGGACGCGAAGCTGCGGTCGACGCCCCCGATCGTCGCGGTCACCGTGAAGACCACGCGCCCGCCGACCGGCACCCGGGTCAGCCCGATGAACGACGGCCCGAGCAGGTCGCGCAGCTGGTCCTCGCGGGGCAGCCAGAGCGACTCCGACGCGGTGACCGAGTCGAGGGCCCACTCCGTGGTGCCGTTGAAGCCGAGGATCGTGCCGGTGGGGGAGTCGTGCCGTTCGACGGTCATCTCGGACACCGTGTAGACGTCGTCGTCGATGCCGGGCTTGTCGATCACGAACCGGTCCCCGGTCTCGGGGTGCCAGCGGAGGCCGGCGTCACGGAGGGACCTGGCGAGTTCGACGGTGATCACGTTCCCACCTTGCCCGCGCGACCCGCCCCTGTCACCACCTAGGTTGCCGAAAGCATCCCGTACTAGCATCGCCGAGCACCCCTCGCGCGAGCGCACCCCGTTCGCGCGCGCGGCGTGACGACGCCCGGGCAACCGGTGCCGCGCCTCCAGGCCGTGGGACCGGTCGTGGGCCGGGCCGCCGGCCGGCGTCCCCGACCGAGGCTGACGGACACCCTGCCGCCGAAGAGAAGGACCCGCATGACCCTCGAACGCGAGGAACTCCGCGACCACTGGACCGTGACGATGGCCGGAGGAACCGGTGCGCCGGACGGCGTCGTGGGCCGCACCATCCCGGCGACGGTGCCGGGCCAGGTCCACACCGACCTGGAGCGGGAGGGCCTGCTGCCGGACCCGACGTTCCACCTGAACGAGCAGGCCGCCAAGTGGGTCGGCCGCGCCGACTGGGCCTACCGCCGCACGGTCGACGTCGACCCGCGCGGACACGAGCGCGTCGACCTGGTCTGCGACGGCCTGGACACCGTCGCGGAGCTCAGCCTGGACGGCGTCGTCGTGGGCACGACCCGCAACATGCACCGCCGCTACCGGTTCGACGCCCGGGTGCAGACGGGGTCCGGTGGCACCACGAAGGACCTCGAGATCCTGTTCGAGTCGCCGTACCGCGAGGCCGGCCGGGTGGCCGCGAAGGCCGGCAGCATGCCGGGCCCGTACGACGAACCGTTCCCGTACATCCGCAAGATGGCGTCGAACTTCGGCTGGGACTGGGGCCTGACCGCGGTCACGAGCGGCCCCTGGCGGCCGGTCGCGATCGAGCGCTGGTCGACCGCGCGCCTGCGCGAGGTGCGTCCACTCGTCGACGTCGAGGCCGGTGAGGGCGTGCTCGACGCGCACATCACCGTCGAGCGTTCGGGGATGAACGACCTGGACCAGGACGGCGAGGACGACGACCTGGTGCTCGTCGTCACCGTGAGCGGCGAGACCGAGGACGGCGCCACCACGCGTCAGCGCTCCCGCGCGCAGCTGACCCCGAAGGACGACGAGACGGTCGTCACCGTGCGCGTTCCCGAGGCACGACGCTGGTGGCCGCGCGGCTACGGCGCGCAGCCGCAGTACGACGTCGTGGTCGAGCTGCAGACCGTCGACGGCGAGGTGCTCGACCGCGACACGTTCCGCACCGGCTTCCGGTCGACCCGGATCGAGACCCAGGTGGACGGCATCGGTCGCCCCTTCGCGGTGCACGTCAACGGCACCCTCGTCGACGTCCGTGGCGTCAACTGGATCCCCGACGACGTCATCGTCTCGCGCGTGGACCGCGCCCGGCTCGAGTCCCGGCTGGGTGCCGCGGCGTCGCTCGGCACGAACCTCGTGCGCGTCTGGGGCGGCGGCGTGTACGAATCGCGCGACTTCTACGAGGTCTGCGACGAACTCGGACTGCTCGTCTGGCAGGACTTCCCGTTCGCGTGCTCGGCTTACCCGGAGGTCGAGCCGATCCGCAGCGAGGTCATCGCCGAGGCGCGGGACAACGTCGCCCGGCTCGCCCGCCATCCCTCGCTGGTGGTCTGGAACGGCAACAACGAGAACATCTGGCTGCACGACGCCGACGGCTGGGGTGCCGAGCTGGGCGATCGGGGCTGGGGCCTCGACTACTACCTCGACCTGTTGCCGACCATCGTCGACGCCGTCGACCCGTCGCGCTTCTACACGGTCGCGTCGCCGTGGTCCGGTTCCGAGTCGCTGCCCGCGAACGAGGTCGACCACGAGACGCACCACTCCTGGGACGTCTGGAACCGGCTGCCCGACACCGCCTACCGCGAGTCGGTGCCGCGCTTCGTGTCCGAGTTCGGCTGGCAGGCGCCGCCCGCTTGGCGCACGCTGCGCGAGGCGGTCACGGACGCGCCGCTGCGGGTCGACTCGCCCGGTGTGGTCCACCACCAGAAGGCGGCGGACGGGATGGCCAAGCTGGCCCGCGGGCTGGAGCCGCGCTTCGGCACGGTCGATCCGGCAGCGTTCGACGCCTGGCACTACCTGACGCAGCTGCAGCAGGCACGGGCGATCGCGACCGGCATCGAGCACTGGCGCACGCACTGGCCGCGGAACACCGGCGTGGTGGTGTGGCAGCTGAACGACCTGTGGCCGGTGTCGTCGTGGTCCGCGATCGACTCGGCAGGGCGGCTGAAGCCGCTGGCGCACGAGCTGCGCCGCCTGTACGACGACGTGCTGCTGACGATCCGTCCGGTGTCGTCGGTGTCGGTGGCGCCTGGGGCGGCCGACGCGTCCGGTGCGGTCGTTCCGACCAGCGCGTCGGGTGCGTCGGGTGCGTCGGGTGCGGAGCGGACGGGAGGCCCGGATCACCCGGGTGCGCCGCCTGCGGTCGGCGAGACGGCCGATCTGGGTGCGCTCGCGGACACGCTCTCGCTGGGCGTCTCGCCCGGCGCCTTCGGGTCCTCGCCCGTCGAGGTGGCAGTCCGGTCGACCCGCACCGGGCACGACAGCGTCGTCCGGGTGCGCCGGATCACCACGGCCGGCACGATCCTGGCCGAGGTGTCGCTGCCGGTCCGGTTGTCCGGCGCCGGCGTCGCGGTGGTGTCGCTGCCCGAGTCGGTGGGCGTCGTCGACGACCCGGCGAACGAGCTCATCGTCGCGGACATGGACTGGCGCCGTGCGGTCTGGACCCCCGGCCCCGACGCTGCGATGCGCTGGGAGCCGGCGCGCTACCGGACCGCGTTCGCGGTGGTCGACGGCGGCGTGGACCTGACCGTCGAGGCTGACTCGCTCGTCCGCGACCTGCTCGTGCAGCCGGACCGTGTGGCGGCCGGCGGCACGGTGGACCGCGGGTTCATGACGCTGCTGCCCGGCGAACGGGTGGTGTTCCGTCTGCGCGGAGTGACCGAGGCCGACGTCCCCGCGCTCCGGGAGGCGCCCGTGCTCTGGAGTCTGGACCGCGCACTCGACCGTTGATATGCAGAACGACACGGTGATATATTTAATGGTGCGCCGCTCGATGTCGTGACCTGAGCGACTCCGGCGTCCGATCGATCTCCTCGTCGATCGGTCGACAGGAGGCCCCACATGTCGTTCGCGATGCGCCCACCCACCGGAGCGGTCCCCACCGTGCTCCACTCGACCGTGCTCCACCCGACCGCGCTGAACTCGACGGTGCCGACGTCCGCCGGGCCGGTCGGTGCCACGGCGTCACTCCGGACGGTCGCTCCGGCGGGGGCGCGCCGGGGGTTCGTCCCCGCGGTGGCGTTGCTCGACCTCGCGCTGCTGCTCACCGCGTTCGCCATCGCCCACGTCGTGCGGTTCCCCTGGGAGCTCGCATCCGTCCGACCACGCTCGGGCTGGTTCGAGTTCGTGGTGGCCCCCGCCATCGTCGTGGTCTGGATGCTCCTGCTCTCGGTGTTCCGCACCCGCGACCCCCGGATCGCGGGCATCGGCGGCGAGGAGTACCGCCGCCTCGTCACCGCGAGCCTCGTCGCCATCGCCGGGGTCGCGGTCGTCGCGTACGCGGCGCAGCTCGACCTGGCCCGCGGGTACGTCGCGATCGCGTTCCCGCTGGGGCTCGCGTTCCTGACACTCGGCCGCAAGGGTGTCCGCACAGTGCTCGCCCGGAGTCGCGCCCGGGGCGAGCACCTGCAGGACGTCCTGATCGTCGGCGACGCCGAGGACGTCCGGTACGTGGGTGCGCGGATCGCCGCTGCGCCGAGTGCCGGCTACCGCGTGCGGGCCGTCGTCACGGACTGCGCTCCGGCCGGGGCCCGTGTCGACCTGGGGGCGGCAACGGCTCCGGTCGTCGGGGGCATCGATGACGTGCTCGCGCACGCCCGGGCCGAGGGCGTCTCCGCCGTCGTCGTCGCGGGTGCCGTCCGTGGTGGGCACGCCCGCCTCCGTCGCCTCGGGTGGCAGCTCGAGGAACACGGCGTCGAGCTCGTGGTGTCCTCGCCCCTGGCCGACATCGCCGCCGGGCGGGTGCACGAGCGCCCGGTCGACGGGCTGCCGCTCATGCACGTCGAGACCCCCGACTACCGCCGCCGGATGGGCAAGCGGGCGCTCGACGTCGTCGGCGCCGTGCTCGGCCTGGCGTTGCTCTCCCCGGTCCTGGCCGCGGTCGCGCTGGCGGTCCGCGCCGACGACGGCGGGCCGGTGTTCTTCCGGCAGGTCCGCGTCGGTCGCGGTGGCGCGGAGTTCCCGATCCTGAAGTTCCGGACGATGTGCGTCGACGCCGAGGCGCGCATGGCTGCTCTGCAGTCCGAGAACCAGGGCGCCGGTCCGCTGTTCAAGATGCAGGACGACCCGCGGGTGACCCGGGTCGGTGCCTTCCTGCGACGGACCTCGCTCGACGAACTGCCGCAGCTGTGGAACGTGCTCACCGGGTCGATGAGCCTGGTCGGCCCCCGACCGGCCCTGCCCCGCGAAGTCGCGCTGTACGAGGACTTCGCCGACCGCCGACTCCTCGTGACCCCGGGGATCACCGGCCTGTGGCAGGTCAGCGGCCGATCGGACCTCGACTGGGCCGAAGGGGTGCGGCTCGACCTGCACTACGTCGAGAACTGGTCGTTCCTGCACGACCTGGTGATCCTCGCCCGCACCGTCCCGTCGGTGCTGCGGTCCCGCGGCGCGTACTGAGCGCTGCGCTTCCCTGGACGAACGGTGTCCGTTCCGGGGGCCGGCCTGGGCTTCCAGGGGCGGGGGAGTTACGATGGAGGCACACGGACTTCCGCCGCGTGGGTCGACGACGATCACCGGACGGCGACCAGTTCCACAACAAGGAGTCATGATGCTCGGAAACCTCGGCGGCATTCACCTGCTGATCATCCTCGGGATCGTCATCCTGCTGTTCGGCGCGACCAAGCTCCCGGCGCTCGCCAAGGGCCTCGGTCAGTCGATCAACATCTTCAAGAAGGAGATGTCCGACGACGAGAAGAAGGCCCAGGCCAACGGTGCGGCGCCGGACGGCACGGTGCACAACAGCACCGTCCAGAACGCTCCCGCCGAGCCCGCCGCCGGTCCGGTCCTGAACCCGGGGCCGAGCGCGCAGCCCAACACCGACTCCCGGCGTTAGGACACCCAGCCCCGTCCTGTCGGCAGCCCCCGCGACCACATCGGTCGCGGGGGCTTCGTCGTGCGGGATCGACCGCCGGGCACCCCGTGCCGCAGGATGAGCACATGACCGCTCCCGTCCCCGCGCCGCACGCCGTCGCACCGCTCCGGGACGACCGACGCATCGTGCTGGTGGTGGCGATCCTGGCGTCGTTCGTCGTCGGGCTCGACTCGAGCGTCGTGAACGTCGCACTCCCCGCGATCCGGCAGGAGCTCGGCGGCGGACTCGTCGTGCAGCAGTGGGTCGTCGACGCCTACCTCGTCACCCTGGGCTCGCTCATCCTGGTCGCCGGGAGCCTGTCCGACCTGTTCGGCCGGGTGCGGATCATCACGTGGGGGCTCGTGGTCTTCGGCATCGCGTCCGTGGCGTGCGCGATCGCCCCGACCGGCGAGGTGCTCATCGTCGCCCGCGCGCTGCAGGGCGTCGGCGGGGCGCTCGTCATGCCGAGTGCGCTCGCGCTGATCGTGGCGGCGTTCCGCGGGGCGGCGCAGGCGAAGGCGATCGGCACGTGGACAGCCTGGTCGAGTGCAGCCACCATCCTCGGGCCCGTGGCCGGCGGGCTGGTGGTGGACGGGATCGGGTGGCGGTGGATCTTCGTGCTCACCGCGGTGCCGATCGCCGTGACGATCCCCCTGGTCCTGCGCATCACCGGCGAGGTGCACCCAGTCGTCCGCCCACGCATCGACGTCGTCGGGGCGCTGCTCGCCGTGGTCGGGGTCGGCGGTGTCGTGCTCGGGCTCATCGAGCAGGAGCGGCTGGGGTGGGGTTCCCCGGTGGTGGTCGCCGCGCTCGTGCTCGGTGCCGCTGCCCTCGTGGCGTTCGTGCCGTGGGAACTGCGGGTGACCCGGACGGCCGGGTCGCCGCTCGTGCCGCTCGAACTGTTCCGGGCGCGCAACTTCACCGTCGGCAACCTCGCGACGCTGTCCATCTACGGCGCACTCGGCATGGTCTTCTTCGTCGTCACGCTCTTCCTGCAGGAGGTCTGGCGGTTCCCGGCCTGGCTCGCCGGCCTCGCGACGCTGCCGCCGACGATCATGTTGCTCGTGCTCTCCACCGCCGTCGGGTCGTTCGCCGGTCGGTACGGCCCGCGCTGGTTCATGGCCGCGGGGCCGGCGGTCGGTGCGGTCGGGGCGCTCCTGCTGCTGTTCGCCGGCGACGACCCGGACGGCTACTGGTGGTCGGTGTTCCCCGGACTGGTGCTGATCGGCGTGGGCATCGCGCTGATGGTCACACCCCTGACGAGTGCGGTGCTCGGTTCGGTCCCGCAGTCCGAGGCCGGCTCCGGGTCGGCGGTCAACAACGCCTTCGCCCGGATCGCCGGCCTGGTCACGGTGGCACTCGCTGGCGTCGTGCTCGGCGGCGAGGTGAGTGTCGAGGGGCTGCACCGGGCCATGGTGGTGATGGCGCTCCTGCTGCTGGCCGGTGCCGTCGTCTGCGCGGTCGGGATCCGGAATACGCCCGCGCGGACGTAAGTTGAGTGGAGTAGACTCAAGTCCAGGACCACCGCAACGAAAGGACGGAACGCATGGCGAACCTCCAGGGCGCTCCTGACTCGCAAGAACGACAGAAGACCGCCCTCGAGCAGTACGGCATCGACCTCACGGCGATCGCCCGCAGCGGCAAGCTCGACCCCGTGATCGGACGTGACTCCGAGATCCGGCGCGTGTCCCAGGTGCTCACGCGCCGCACCAAGAACAACCCGGTGCTCATCGGCGAGCCCGGCGTCGGCAAGACCGCCGTCGTCGAGGGGCTCGCGCAGCGCATCGTCGCCGGCGACGTCGCCGACTCCCTCAAGGACAAGCGGCTCATCTCGCTCGACATCTCCGCCCTGATCGCCGGCGCCAAGTACCGCGGCGAGTTCGAGGAGCGGCTGAAGGCCGTGCTCAAGGAGATCAACGACTCCGACGGGCAGGTCATCACGTTCATCGACGAGCTGCACACGCTGATGGGGGCCGGTGGCGGCGAGGGGTCCGTCGCGGCGTCGAACATGCTCAAGCCGATGCTCGCCCGCGGTGAGCTCCGGCTCATCGGTGCGACGACCCTCGACGAGTACCGCGAGTACATCGAGAAGGACGCCGCCCTCGAGCGTCGCTTCCAGCAGGTCTACGTCGGTGAGCCCAGCGTCGAGGACGCCGTGGCGATCCTCCGCGGGCTCAAGGAACGCTACGAGGCGCACCACAAGGTGACGATCAACGACTCCGCACTGGTCGCCGCCGCGAGCCTGTCGAACCGGTACATCTCCGGCCGCCAGCTGCCCGACAAGGCCATCGACCTGATCGACGAGGCCGCCAGTCGACTCCGCATGGAGATCGACTCCAGCCCCGTCGAGATCGACGAGCTGAAGCGGAACGTCGACCGTCTGCGCGTCGAGGAGTTCGCGCTCAAGCAGGAGAAGGACGACGCCTCCAAGGCCCGCCTCGAGACCCTGCGCAACGAGCTGCACACGCGCGGGGCCCGGCTGGCCGAGCTCGAGCAGCGCTGGCAGGCCGAGCGCGCGAGCCTGAACCGCATCGGTGAGCTCAAGCAGCAGCTCGACGACCTGAACATGCGGTCGCAGCGAGCCCAGCGCGAGGCCGACTACGAACTCGTCTCCCGCCTGGAGTACGGCGAGAAGCCCCGCATCGAGGCCGAGCTCGCCGCCGCCGAACAGGCCGAGAGCGCCGACCGGATGGTGAACGACAGCGTCACCGACGAGGACATCGCCGCCGTCATCGCGCAGTGGACGGGCATCCCGCTCGGCCGACTGCTGCAGGGCGAGACCGAGAAGCTCCTGCACCTGGAGAGCGAGCTCGGCCGCCGCATCATCGGGCAGCGCACGGCCGTGACCACCGTGTCCGAGGCCGTCCGGCGCACCCGCGCCGGCATCTCCGACCCGGACCGTCCGACCGGTTCGTTCCTGTTCCTCGGCCCGACGGGCGTCGGCAAGACCGAGCTGGCCAAGGCGCTCGCCGAGTTCCTGTTCGACGACGAGAAGGCCCTCGTCCGGATCGACATGAGCGAGTACGGCGAGAAGCACTCCGTGGCCCGCCTGATCGGTGCCCCGCCCGGGTACGTCGGGTACGAGGCCGGTGGGCAGCTCACCGAGGCCGTCCGGCGTCGTCCGTACTCGGTGATCCTGCTCGACGAGATCGAGAAGGCCCACCCCGAGGTGTTCGACGTGCTGCTCCAGGTGCTCGACGACGGACGGCTCACCGACGGCCAGGGCCGCACGGTCGACTTCCGGAACACGATCCTGGTGCTGACGTCGAACCTCGGGTCGCAGTTCATGACGGACCTGTCCCTGAGTGACGTGCAGCGGGAGGAGGCGGTCCGTGAGCTCGTGCGGCAGGCGTTCCGCCCCGAGTTCATCAACCGCCTCGACGACATCGTGGTGTTCCAGGCCCTGACCGCCGAGGACCTCGGACAGATCGTGTCGCTCTACGTCGACCGGCTGGCTCGTCGCCTGACCGACCGCCGGCTCGAGCTCGCGGTCACCCCCGAGGCGCGCGGCTGGCTCGCGGAGCGCGGGTACGACCCGCTCTACGGTGCGCGGCCGCTCCGCCGCCTGATGCAGCGGCAGATCGACGACCGGTTGGCCCGAGCGATCCTGTCGGGTGACGTCCGTGACGGCGACACCGTCCGGGTGGACGTCGCCGCGGACGGCGACGGCCTGACGGTCGAGCCCTTCGAGCTGGCCGAGATCGTCGAGGAGTAGCCCACCAAGACGGACGGGAGGCCCGCCACCGGTTCCTGAGACCGGTGCCGGGCCTCCAGGGTGTTGGCTGCAGAGCATGCCTGAGATCCGCGCGCTCCGCCGCCTCACCGACGCCGTCGAGCACGCCAGCGTGCTCGACAAGGCCGTCGACATCGACCGTGCCGTCGTGAATGCCCTGGCCAAGCCGAAGGCCCTGCGTCAGCTGCTGCACGGAGTCCCGTTCGGTCACCCGATCCACCCGCTCATGGTGCAGGTGCCGCTCGGCGCCTGGATCTCCGCCGCGGTGCTCGACCTGCTCGGCGGGAAGGGCAACGCGAAGGCCGCCAAGACCCTGGTCGGCGTCGGGGTCGTCTCGGCGAGCAGCGCCTCGGTCGCCGGCTACGTCGACTGGTCCGAGCTGGACCGCGAGCAGCTCCGCACCGGATGGGTGCACCAGGCCGTGAACTGGACCGGACTGTCGCTGTACGGCCTGTCGTGGCTGCAGCGGAAGCGCGGCAACCACGGGGCCGGCAAGCTGCTCGGCTTCGCCGGGTTCGCCGTCGTGAGTGTCGGCGGGTACCTGGGCGGACACCTGTCCTACCGGCAGCGCGCCGGCGTCAGCGACCACGGCGAGGTGCCGTTCGACGCCTGATCTGCCTCCCAGGTCCAGTACAGGTACGTCACGTGTGATGTATCGATGCGCGTACTCGTGGTGGACGACGAACGGCCCCTCGCCGACCTGATCGCGACGGGCCTGACCCGACAGGACATGGCGGTGGACGTCGCCTACCGAGGCGACGACGCCGACGAGCTGCTGGCGGTGCACGACTACGACGTCGTCGTGCTCGACCGCGACGTCCCCGGGCTGCACGGCGACGAGGTCGCACGGCGTCTCACCGCTCGTGGCGCACTCACACGGATCCTCCTGCTCACCGCAGCGACCACGTTGCGCGACCGGGTGCAGGGGCTCGAGCTCGGTGCGGACGACTACCTGACCAAGCCGTTCGAGTACCCGGAACTCGTCGCCCGGGTCCGCGCGCTCGGTCGGCGGAGCGTCCCACCCGTCGCCCCCGTGCTCGAACGCGCGGGACTCGTCGTCGACACGAACCGGCGGATGGCCACGCGTGACGGCCACCCGCTCGACCTGACGTCGAAGGAGTTCGGGGTGCTCGAGACCCTGCTCCGCGCGGACGGTCGCATCGTCTCCGCCGAGCACCTGCTCGAGAAGGTCTGGGACGTGAACACCGACCCGTTCACCGCCGCGGTCCGCGTGACGATGTCGAAGCTGCGCCGGAAACTCGGGGACCCGGACCCGATCCGGACGGTGCCCGGCCAGGGCTACTCGCTGTGAGTCGGTGGGCCCGAGGCTGGAGCATCCGGACCCGGACGGCTCTGACGTTCGCGCTGGCGGCCATGGCGCTCGCGACCGGGGTCGTGGTCTTCACGAACACCATGTCCCTGGCGGGCGTCGGCGCGGGTCTCGACACGGCAGCCGTCGAGCGACCACCGTCCGGATCGGACAGCGCCACGACCGCTCCGGCCCCGCTCGCGGTGGACCCGGCGGCGGCGGACGAGCGCACTGGTGCCGTGGCGGTGATCCGCCTCGTCGCGGTGCAGCAGTGGCAGTGGTCCGCGATCGGGATCGCCGGCGCCGGGATCGCTGCCGGCGGCATCGGTTGGATCGTCAGCCGCCGGGTGCTCCGTCCCATCGACCGGATCACGGCGACCGCGAACCGGATCTCCGCGTCGAACCTGCACGAGCGCATCGCCCTGGGCGGACCCGACGACGAGCTCCGACGGCTCTCGCGAACGGTCGACGACCTGCTGGCCCGCCTGGAGACCGCGTTCGAGAGCCAGCGACGGTTCGTCGCCCAGGCGTCCCACGAACTCCGGACGCCCCTGGCAGTGCAACGCGCCGCGGTGCAGATCGGGCTGCACGACGACGCCGACCCGGCCGAGGTGCGTGCCGTCCGCGCCGAGCTGCTCGAGCAGAACCGGCGGACCGAGCGGCTGGTCGCGTCGCTGCTCGTGCTCGCCGAGGCCGACCGCGGCCTGGCGGGCGCGACACGGGCCGTCGACCTCGTCGAGGTGACCGACGAGGTCGTCGCGAGCGCGGCCCGGGACGCGGCCGAGGCGGGAGTGACGCTGACCCACGAACGCCGGACCGGGCTTCCTGGCAGCCTGGTCGTGTCCGGCGAGCCGACGCTGCTGCGGCAGCTGCTCGGCAACCTCGTCGGCAACGCCGTCGAGTACAACGAACCCGGCGGTGCCGTGCGGGTGACGACGGAACCGGACGGCTTCGTGGTCGAGAACGACGGGCCGGTGGTCGCGGCGGACGAGGCGGCGTTGCTCGTCGAACCCTTCCGTCGCGGCGGCGCGGACGCCGGACGTGGGCAGCACAGCGGTCTGGGCCTGTCGATCGTGGCCGCGATCGTGCACGCGCACGGGTGGACGCTGTCGATCACCGCACGGCCGACCGGTGGGCTGCTCGTCCGGGTCGGTGTTTCGCCGGTGCAACCCGACGTGCACGCGGGGCGAAACAGCCCGTCCGCTGTGCTGGAGGCATGAACCACACCACGATGACGACCACCCGTCGCACCCGGTCCCTGATGAGCGTGGCCGCGGCCGTCGTCCTGCTGCCCCTGCTGCTGGCCGGCTGCTCCGACCCGGCACCCGACGACGACGCGACGACCGCCTCCGGGGGCGCGGCACCCGGCGTCGCCCTCGCCGAGTGCATGCGCGACCGCGGCTACGACATGCCGGACCCCGGCACCGGCGGCGGGTCGATGCAGCTCAGCGCACCGGACGGCGTCGACCCCGAGCAGTACCAGGACGACCTCAAGGGCTGCCTCGACGACTCTGCGGCCGCCGGTGACGCGCAGGCCGCGCAACCGATGCCCGGCACCGAGGAGATCGCCCGGAGGACGGCGGAGTGTCTCCGGGAGCAGGGGTTCCCGGACTACCCGGACGACCAGGACGCGCAGATGCGGTTCCAGCCGGACGACCAACAGGCGTTCGACGAGGCCGCCGGGCCGTGCACCGACGCGGCGTTCGAGGCTGTCCAGGGCGGAGCCGGGTCGTGACCCACCGACGCGCCCGTCGTCGGGTGATCGTGTCGGGGTGCCTCGTCGCAGCGGTGGCCGCGGGGGTCGGGACGTGGGCCCTCGTCGCGGCGCCGAGCGGTGCGGGCGCCTCGGCCAGCAGTGCGTCGCGCGGCGGGACTGCACCCGCCGGAGCCACCGGCACCGTCACGCGCGGTGACCTGACGGATTCGAAGGTGTTCGCCGGGACGCTCGGGTACGGCGCGGCCTCGGGGGTCCCCGGTGCAGCCGCCGGCACGATCACCTGGCTGCCCCGGGTCGGCGACGTGGTCGAACGCGACGGGGCGCTGTACGCCGTCGACGAGCGGGACGTCCGGTCGATGTACGGCACCGTGCCGCTCTGGCGCGATCTGGAACGGGGGCTGCAGGGCGCCGACGTCCGGCAGCTCAACGAGAACCTGGCCGCGCTCGGGTACGACGTGTCCGTGGACGACCGGTTCGGCCCGCGGACCGAGCGAGCAGTCCGGCAGTGGCACGAGGACCGGGGACACGAGGGCACCGGGGTGCTCACTGCGGACGACGTCGCCTTCGTGGACGGCGCGGTCCGGGTCGCCTCGGTCGAGGGGCGCCTCGGCGAGCGGATCGACGGTGGTGCGGGAGCGGCCGCGGGTGGTGCTGGTGCAGCGGCCGGCAGCGCGGGCGCGACGACCGACGTGCTGCAGGTCACGAGCACCCGGCGGGTCGTCACGGCGACCGTGCCGCAGCGCGATGCCGAGCGGCTCGCCGTCGGCACCGACGTCGAGGTCCGCGTGAACGGCGCCGGTGCGGCCATGCCCGGTTCCGTTGTCGACGTGCAGCCGACGACGAGCGAGGACGGCGGCACGGCCGTCGACGTCTCGGTGTCGTTCGACCCGGGCAAGCGGTCCCTGCCCGAGGCCGCGTCCGCGCAGGTCGACGCGGAGGGCGCCACCGAGCACGACGTCCTGTCCGTGCCGGTCGCCGCCCTCGTCGCGGGCGCCGGTGGCAGGTACGCCGTCGACGTCGTGCAGCGGGACGGCACGACCGAGCGGGTCCGGGTCGAGCCCGGCTTCAGCGCCGACGGGCGGGTCGCGGTCACCGGCGCCCTGACCGCGGGCGACCGGGTGGTGGTGCCCGGATGAGCGCCGTCGTTCCCGCCGTTCCCGCCGTGCCCGTCACGGCCGCCGTGCCCGCCGCGGCCGTCCTGCCGGCGGTCGCCGTCCTGTCGCTCCGGGACGTCACGAAGACCCACGGCGACGTCGGAGCCCTGCGCGGGGTCTCGCTCGAGGTCGGCGCGGGGGAGCTCGTCGCGGTCGTCGGCCCGTCGGGCTCGGGCAAGTCGACGATGCTCAACGTCGTCGGCACGCTCGACCGTCCCACCTCGGGCACGGTGACGATCGCCGGCAACGACGTCGCGACGATGTCCGACGATGATCTGTCCGGCCTGCGTGCCGACCACATCGGGTTCGTCTTCCAGCACTTCCACCTGCAGGCCGGGGCGACCGCCGCCGAGAACGTCGCCGACGGCCTGCTCTACCAGGGGGTCCCCCGGCGCGAGCGGCACCGCCTGGCCGTCGAGGCCCTGGTCCGCGTGGGACTGGCACACCGGGTGGACCACCGACCGCACCAGCTCTCCGGCGGCGAGCGCCAACGCGTCGCCATCGCGCGGGCCGTCGTCGGCGACCCGACGATCTTGCTCGCCGACGAACCCACCGGGGCGCTCGACACGGCGTCCGGTGCGACGGTCGTCGAGCTGCTGCGCGAGCTCAACGCTGCGGGCACGACGGTGGTGGTCATCACGCACGACCTGGACCTGGCGGCATCGCTGCCCCGGCAGGTCCGGATGCGCGACGGCATGATCGAGCCCGAGGTCGCGCCGGTCGACGAGGTCGCCCCGTGAGCCGCCGTCGGTCCGTGGGCGGACTCGACCTGCTCCGCCTCGGCGTCTTCGGGCTGCGGACCCGACCGGGTCGCGTCGTGCTGTCCGCGCTGGGCATCGCGATCGGCATCGCGGCGATGCTCGCGGTCGTCGGGATCTCGTCGTCGAGCAAGGCGAAGGTCGACGAGGTGCTCGACACGCTCGGCACGAACGTGCTCACCCTCACCCAGGCGCAGGGCCTCGGCGAACCGGTGCCGTTGCCGTCCACCGCACTCGAGTCGGTGCTGCGACAGGACGATGTCGAGTCGGCTGCTGCGGTCGGCACCGTGCCGGACACCGGCGTGTACCGGAACGACTTCGTCCCGGCACCCCAGACGAAGGGCCTCGGGGTCCTCGCTGCGTGGGGCGACGTGCCACGGGTGCTCGGCGGGCGGCTCGCAGCCGGGCGGTGGATCGACGACGACGCCGGCGCCCCGCCGCAGGTCGTGCTGGGAGCGCGGGCCGCAGTCGTGCTCGGCATCGGCGACCCACGGCCGGACAGCCGGGTCTGGCTCGGTGGACAGTGGGTGCAGGTGGTCGGGGTGCTCGAACCCGTGGCGCTCGCCGCGGACCTGGACTCGCGGGTGTTCGTGCCCCGCGGGTTCGCCGAGCAGCTGGGCTTCGACGGGGCACCGACCGCCGTCTACACACGCGTCGACCCGGCGCACGTCGAACGGTCGCGGGACCTGCTCGCCGGCGCGGTCCGGCCGGGGGACCCGCAGGACGTCGGCGTCACCCGGCCGTCGGACGCGCTGGCGGCGAAGGACGCCACCGACGACTCGTTCACCGGGCTGCTCGTCGGCATCGGCGGGGTGGCCCTGCTGGTCGGTGGCATCGGGGTGGCGAACACGATGGTGATCACCGTCCTGGAGCGCCGCGCCGAGGTCGGTGTCCGTCGTGCCCTCGGCGCACGTCGTCGGGACGTCCGCGACCAGTTCCTGGTCGAGTCGTTGCTGCTGTCGTTCCTGGGTGGGGTGGCGGGTGTCGTCCTCGGGGTCGGGGTGACCATCGTGTTCGCCGTCACCCGGGGGTGGCCGGTCGCGCTGCCGGTCTGGGCCGTCGTCGCCGGGCTCGGCGCCACCGTCGTGATCGGCGGGGTCTCCGGGCTCTACCCGGCGGCGCGCGCCGCAAGGATCCCACCGACGTCCGCCCTGGCGGCCGTCTGACGCGTGCGGTGGACGTCCGCACAGGAGGCCCGGTGTCGGTCCGCCGGACCGGCACCGGGCCTCCAGGCGGTCGCCGCGACCCCGCGGGCGTGATGGCCGATACCTGTGGACCTGTTGGTTTCAGGACGGAACGGTTGCGTTCTTGTGGGTTTGCGACGTACAGTGCTCGAAACCCAACGGAACGAAGGAGTTCGGGCATGTACGCAACCGAGCGGCACACCGCCATCGCCGCCGAGCTGCAGTCCGCCGGTCGCGTGTCCGTCGCAGGCCTGGCCGAGCACTTCGACGTCACCACCGAGACCGTGCGCCGTGACCTCGACGCCCTCGAGTCCGCCGGGGTCCTGCGCCGGGTGCACGGGGGAGCGGTGCCCGTCGGCCGCTCGAGCGTCGTCGAACTCAGCGTCGCCGAGCGCGAGGGACAGCACGGCACCGCGAAGTCGGCCATCGCCCGCGCCGCGATGCGCCTGGTGCCGCCCACCTTCACCGGCTCGATCGCCCTCGACGCCGGCACCACCTGCGCCGCCGTGGCCTCCGAACTCGCCCGCTGGGAGCCCGAGGTCGCCGGCTCGACGATCACCGTCATCACGAACTCGGTGCCGATCGCCGCGACCCTGCAGCACAGCGAGCACCTCGAACTGCACCTGCTCGGTGGCCGGGTCCGCGGCGTCACGAGCGCGGCGGTCGGCACGGCAACCGTCGAGCAGATCGGTGCGCTCCGCCCCGATGTCGCGTTCATCGGCACGAACGGCCTGTCCGCCGGCTTCGGCCTGAGCACTCCCGACGAGTACGAGGCCGCCGTGAAGGGTGCCTACGTGCTCGCCGCCCGACGCGCCGTGGTGCTCGCCGACGCCGCCAAGCACGGCGTAGAGGCCCTGATGCGGTTCGCACGCCTGGACGAGATCGACACGCTCGTCACCGACGACCAGCCCCCGGCCGACCTCGCCGGAGCACTCGCCGACGCCGACGTCGAGGTGGTCGTCGCATGAACGCCCGCATCGTCACCGTCACCCCGAACCCGTCGCTCGACCGCACGATCGAGCTCGCCGGTGAACTGCAGCGCGGCGCCGTCCAGCGCGCGACCCGGTCCACGGCGGAGCCCGGCGGCAAGGGCGTCAACGTCTCCCGTGTGGTCGTCGCGAGCGGTGGGGACACCGTCGCGGTCCTGCCCGGCGACGAGCTCGACCCGGTCCTGCTCGGCCTGGCCACGCGCGGCATCCCGACCGCCGCGCTGCCGATCGGGGCACCGCTCCGCTCGAACGTCACCGTGACCGAGCCGACCGGCACCACCACGAAGCTCAACGAACCCGGCCCCTCGCTCGCCGGGCGCCTCGACGACCTCGCCGCCCTGGTGGCCGACACCGCCGCCGCGACCGCCACCGGCCCCGCCGCCCGCTGGGTCGTGGTCGCCGGGTCCCTGCCGCCCGGTCTGCCGGACGACGCCCTCGCCGTGCTCGTCCGGGCCGTCCGTGCCCGCCACGGTGCGGACGTCCGGATCGCCGTCGACTCGTCCGGGGTGCCGTTCACCGCGCTGCTGCAGTCCGGCGAACACCTCGACCTGGTGAAGCCGAACGCCGAGGAACTCGCCGAGGTCGTCGGCGGTGACCCCGAGGAGTACGAGCGCGACCTCGACGCCGCCGTCGCCGGAGCCCAGCGGCTGCGGCGCAAGAACGTCGGCACCGTCCTGCTCACCCTGGGCAGCGCCGGAGCCGTGCTGGTCTCGGACGAGGGGGCCTTCGCCGCGGCCGCACCGAAGATCATCGCCCGCTCGACGGTCGGCGCGGGGGACTCCTCGCTCGCCGGCTACCTGCTCGCCGAGGTCGCGGGAGCGTCGCCGGAGCAGCGTCTCGCACAGGCCGTCGCCACCGGGGCCGCGGCCGCAGCACTGCCCGGCAGTGACGTGCCGGCACTCGACCAAACCGACCCGACGGCGGTCTCCGTCCGGGTGCTCGAAACGCACCCGGCTCCGGAACCCGCCTGATCCCCACCCCACCCGATCACCCCACGAACACCGCACCACCGCGCGATCAGCGCCATTGCGAAGGAGCAAGCACATGTCCGCAGACTCGAGTCCGCGCCTCATCAGCGCACAGCTCGTCGGCCTCGACGAGGACCTCGGCGCCACGTCGACCGACGTGATCCGGGTGCTCGCCGACCGCGTCGCCGCGACCGGCCGCGCCGCCGACGGTGCCACGCTCGCCGACGACGCCATCAAGCGCGAGGCGAGCGTCGGCACGGGCGTCCCCGGTGGCATCGCCATCCCGCACGCCCGGTCGGCGTCGGTGTCCGAGCCGACGCTCGCGTTCTCGCGCCTGGCCCGGAAGGTGCCGTTCGGCGCTCCGGACGGCGACGCCGACATCGTCTTCATGATCGCCGTGCCCGAAGGGGCGGACAAGGACCACCTGACGGTCCTCTCGACCCTGGCTCGCGCACTCATCCGTGAGGACTTCACCGCCGCGCTCCGCGCCGCGACCACGGCCGACGAGATCGTTCAGCTCGTCGACAACGAGGTGAGCGGCGAAGTGGCCGAGGCCGGCGTCGGGACGGCGAGCAGCGCCTCCGCTCCGGCGACGGCAGGCAGCGCGACCGCCGCGGCCCCCGCTGCCGACCGCAAGGTCTTCGTCGGCGTCACCGCATGCCCGACCGGCATCGCACACACCTACATGGCTGCCGACGCCCTCGTCGCCGCCGCCCAGCGCGCCGGTGCCGAGATGCACATCGAGACGCAGGGGTCCTCGCAGGTCGAGCCCCTCGACCCGGCCCTCATCGCCCGTGCCGACGCCGTCGTGTTCGCGGTCGACGTCGACGTCCGCGACCGCGGCCGGTTCGCCGGCAAGCCGCTGGTTTCCGGCCCCGTCAAGCGCGGTGTCGACGAGCCCGACAAGATGATCGCCGAGGCCATCCGCGCCTCGGAGGACCCGCACGCCGCACGCGTGCAGGGCGGCGCAGCCGTCGAGGGCGAGTCCACCGCCAAGAACGAGCACTTCGGCCAGTCGCTCAAGCGCTGGCTGCTCACCGGCGTCAGCTACATGATCCCGTTCGTGGCCGGCGGCGGGCTGCTCATCGCGCTCGGCTTCCTGCTCTCCGGGTACGGCATCGCGCTGGACCACGGTGACTCGGGGATGAGCAACGCCGCCTACACGCTCACGAACTCCACGCTGCTGAACCTGCCGCCGGAGGGCCTCGGGTACTACCTCGGCGCCGCCGCGTTCCAGATCGGACAGGTGTCGCTCGGCTTCCTGGTCGCCGCACTCGCCGGGTACATCGCCTACGCCATCGCCGACCGCCCGGGCATCGCACCGGGCTTCGTCGCCGGGTCGATCGCCGTCTTCATGAACGCCGGGTTCCTCGGTGGTCTGGTCGGTGGCCTGATCGCCGGTGCTGCCGCCTACTGGATCGGGCGCATCCCGACCTGGCGCTGGCTGCGTGGCCTGATGCCGGTCGTGATCATCCCGCTCTTCGCCTCGATCATCGCCTCGGGGCTGATGCTCCTGGTGCTCGGTGGCCCGATCGCCTGGGTCATGACCGAGCTCACCGCCTGGCTCAACTCCCTGTCCGGCGCCTCGGCCGTGCTGCTCGGGATCATCCTCGGCCTGATGATGGCCTTCGACCTCGGTGGTCCGGTCAACAAGGTGGCGTACGCGTTCGCCGTCGCCGGGCTCGGTGCCGGCACCGCCACGAACGTCGTGCCGTTCGAGATCATGGCCGCCGTCATGGCCGCCGGCATGGTGCCGCCGCTGGCACTCGCGCTCGCCTCGACCGTGCTCTACCGCAAGGGCTTCACGAAGCCGGAGCGCGAGAACGGCAAGGCTGCATGGCTGCTCGGTGCGTCCTTCATCTCCGAGGGTGCGATCCCGTTCGCCGCAGCCGACCCGCTGCGCGTCATCCCGGCGTCGATGGTCGGGGCCGCGATCACGGGCGCGATCTCGATGGCTGCCGGTGTGACCTCACGAGCGCCGCACGGCGGGATCTTCGTCTTCTTCGCGATCGGTGACGTCCTGATGTTCGTCGTCGCGATCTTGGCTGGGACCGTGGTGTCCGCGCTGGTGCTCGTCGCCCTGAAGAAGTGGGTGCGTCGTCGCCCCGTCGACGAGGCCGCTGCGGGCAACGAGGCTGCCGTGGCCGGCGAGACGATCGGCCAGCGCGCGCCGGTCGCCGCGTAGTAGATCCGCGAGACGCCGGCGTCCGACTGAGACGCCGTGGCGTCGCCGAGACGCCGTCGGATTCGGGGGCGTCTCGCGGGAGCACGGGCGCTTCAGCAAGACGACGGTGTCTCGCGGTGTCAACGCCACCATTCGACGGACGGGAGGCCCGGTGCCAGCTGGCACCGGGCCTCCCGTCCGTCGTCCCGTCGCCTTCGCCCGCCACGCGCGCCGAATCACAACGACTGGTCACGGATCGTCGTCTGCGCCGGTTCCATCCGACACTTGCTGACCAGTCCGCGGAGCTGAGCGGGGTGTCGTGACCGGGCGGCTCCACCGAGGCCGAAACCGAGGTCGTCGCTCTGCACGAACTCGGCCGACACCCAGGTGGCGCGCCGGGTCCTGACAGGGCGTTCAGGGATGCTGGGGGCATGACGACTGCCGTGACCGCCCGCGCCATGACCGTCGCCAGTGGCGACTCCACCGCCCCCTCGGACCTCGGTGGGCTCTCCGGCCTGGTGCTCCAGCTGATCGACGCCCTGGGGGAGTGGGGCGTCGGGCTGATGCTCTTCGTCGAGACGGTGTTCCCGCCGATCCCGTCCGAGGTGATCCTGCCGCTGGCCGGGTTCCTGGCAGGTGCCGGTCAGATGAACCTGGTGCTGGTCCTCGTGCTGGCGACGATCGGCTCGTACCTCGGGGCCCTGGTGCTGTACTGGCTCGGCGCGAAGATCGGGTTCGAACGCACCACGCGGTGGTTCGGCAAGCTGCCCCTCGTCGACGAGGACGACTTCCGCAAGGCGGCCGGCTGGTTCCACCGCCACGGCAAGAGCGCGGTCTTCTTCGGCCGGTTCATCCCGATCGTCCGCAGCCTGATCTCGCTGCCCGCCGGCGCCGACCGCATGCACCTCGGCACCTTCTCGGTGTTCACGATCATCGCGAGCGGCATCTGGAACAGTGCACTCGTGCTGCTCGGTGCAGCGTTCGGGTCGCAGTACGACAAGGTCGAGGCCTACACGGAGTGGATCGACCGCGTGCTCTACGTGGCCATCGCGGTGGTCGTGGTGAGCTTCGTGGTGCGGCGGCTCCGCCGGGTGCGGGCCGAGCGTCGTGCGGGCGGGTCCGACGACCACGACGACCGCGGCAGCAGCAGCCCGGCCGCGAGCGGTGCCCGGGGTCGTCGTCGCGCCGAGCCCGCCCGCGACTGACCCTCAGGCCTTCGTCAGCGCCGACTCCTTGTGGGCGGCCTGCTTGCCGCTCTTGCCCGACTCGACGATCCAGTACGGGTCGTCGTCGGTCGGCTTGAAGTGCTGTCCGTCGAACTCGAAGTCGCTCGTGCGCTTCCGCACGAGCGTGCCCGTCGTCTTGCCTTGCGAGGTGTTCCAGCGCACCTCGTCACCCTTCGACAGCGCCATGCTGTCCTCCTTGCGCGTTCGGTCTTCCTGATGGGTGTCGGACTGTACCCCGGCGATCCCCGGGAACCCGGGGAAGCACGGCGGTCACGATGTCGTAACGGCCCTGCGGATCCAGAGTCGGACGCGTACCGTTTCCCGTGAGTCCACACGTCGGCAGCGGCCGCGGAACCACGGGCTCCGGAACGGGACGACGGACACCATGACCCTGCTGGACAGCGCGCGGGCGGACACCGTCCTCGCTGCGCGGTACCGGCTCGTGAAGCTCATCGGCACCGGCGGCATGGGATCCGTCTACGAAGCCCGGGACGAGCACACGTACCGCGCCGTGGCCGTGAAGCTCTTCGCCACCCCGGACAAGATGACCACCGCCGACCGCGTGCGCCAGGAGCGCGAGATCCGGCTGCTCAGCATGCTCTCCCACCCCGGCCTGATCCCGCTGTACGACGCCGGCACCCACGAGTTCGAGGACGGCCCGCACCGGTTCATCGTGATGGAGCTCATCGCCGACACGACGCTGCTGCGCCGCCTGTCCGAGGGCGCGCTGCACAACTACGAGGTCGCCGACCTCGGCGCACAGCTCGCCGACGCCCTGGCGTACGTGCACTCGCGCGGCATCGTGCACCGCGACGTCAAGCCCGCCAACATCCTGATCAGCGACGAGGGCTCGTCCGGGTTCGCCCGCACCGTCAAGCTCACCGACTTCGGCGTCGCCCACTTCGTCGACGGCTCCCGCTTGACCAACGACGGCACGGTCATCGGCACCGCCGCCTACCTCAGCCCGGAGCAGGTCGCCGGCGAGCCCATCAGCTTCGCCACCGACGTGTACTCGCTCGGACTCGTCCTGCTCGAGGCGCTGACCGGCAAGCAGGAGTACTCCGGCACCCTGATCGAAGCAGCGCTCGCCCGGCTCCGCCGAGACCCCGAAGTGCCGGACGACGTCGCCGACGAGTGGCGCGAGCTGCTCAGCCGGATGACCGCCCGCGACCCCGAGCGCCGGCCCACAGCGGTCGCGATCGCCAACGCGCTGCGCGGTGGGTCCACCCAGATCACCGGCCCCGTGCCGCTCGGCCCGGAGCGCGTGAAGCACCAGCGCGACCACCGCATGCACCGCGCTGCCCACCGCCACGCCCGGCGCGGCACGTTCTCGGCGGTCCGCCGGTGGCGCCGACGGAACGTCCTGGTCGGGTCCTTCGCGGCGTTCGGCGTCACCGCGGCCTGCGTGGCCGCCTACGTCGCGGGCGCCCTGCACTGACCCACCCCGCGGATCCGGACTCCGGACTCCGGAGACCGGTGCGCTGCGGACAGCGGCACCCTGGCAAGATGGAAAGCATGACCGACCAGCGCTGGATCAAGATCTGCGGCCTGTCGACGCCCGACACCGTGGACGCCGCCGTCGACGCGGGTGCCGACGCCGTCGGGTTCGTCTTCGCGGCGGGCAGCCCCCGCACCGTCACCGCCGACCTGGCGAAGGAACTGGTGGAGCGGGTGCCGGACGGCATCGACGCCGTCGGGGTCTTCCGCGACCAGAAGATCGACGAGATCGTCGGCATCGCGTCCGAGGTCGGACTCACCACGCTGCAGCTGCACGGTGGCGAGTCGCCGTCCGACTTCGCCCGGGCGCGTGACGCCGGCTTCTTCACCATCCGGGCCCTCGCGGCCGAGGACTACCTGCGCGAGACGCCCGAACAGCGCGCCGCGTTCGACCACGACCTGCTGCTGCTCGACGCGGCTGTGCCCGGCAGCGGCCGACTGATCGACCCGGCCACGATCGACGGCGTCGACGAGGCCTGGATCCTGGCCGGCGGGCTGACCCCGGCGAACGTGGTCGCCGCGGTCGAGGCACTCGACCCCGACGGCGTCGACGTGTCGAGCGGCGTCGAGTCGGAGCGCGGCGTCAAGGACCCCGCGAAGATCCGCGCCTTCGTCGAGGCCGTCCGCAGCCTGGGCTGAGCGCGCGCTCGCGCCGATCGGCCGCGGTCGCGGCTCTGGACGCGACCGCGGACGGACAGGAGGCGCGGGGCGGGCCCGCAACGGGCCTCCCGTCCGCCGTGCCGTCCGTGTCGGGCGCGGAAGACGCCGTCGTGTCCTGTCGACGCCGCGATGCATCCGAGACGCCGCCGGATCCGGCGGCGTCTCGGCGACGCCGCGGCGTCCTGGCGAGACGCCGGCGTCTCGCGCGGGGATCAGCGCAGGGTGGGGATGAGCTCGGTCAGGAACGCGTCGGTGTCCTCCCAGCCCTCGACCGCGTGGCAGGGGACGCCCAGCGCCTTCACCGGGTAGTCGTTGCCCTCTGGGTCGAGCCGGTCCCCGACGAAGAGCATGTCGTCGAGCGCGATTCCGGTGATCTCGGCGAGGCGCTGCATGCCGTAGGCCTTGTCGATGCCCTTGCGGGTGATGTCGATGCTCGTCGAACCGCCCGAGCGGACCTCGAGGTCGGCGAGGTCCTGCTGCACCAGGCGGCGCAGGTGGTCCTTCTTCTCGCCCGTCGGGTCCCACTGCTTCTTGACGTCCACCGGTGCCGACTGGCCGAGGGCGGAGAACGTGATCTGCGACCCGCGGTCCTCGAGGATGGGGCCCCAGGTCTCGGACTCCCAGTACCCGGCTTCCTTCGCACGGGTCTCGACCGCGGCGAGGGCGCGGTCCTTCTGCTCGTCGGTGAGGTCCTCGGCGTACTGCAGCGCCCAGTCCTGGTCCTGCCACCGGTAGTAGCGGGTGCCACAGGTCGGCAGGAGGTGCAGGGCGTCGAGCGTCAGCCCGTCGCGCTGCCGGAGCGGGGTGACCAGCTGCTGCTCGAACTGCGTGAAGTTGCCGCCGGAGATGACCGCGACCGGCACGACCTCGAGCAGGGACGCGAAGGTCTCGAGCATGCGGGGGTCGAGGGAGGACTTCGACGGGGCGAGCGTGTCGTCCAGGTCGAAGGCGACGAGGCGGGGCGTGGTCATGCCCCTGATCCTGCCAGAGGCCGCCGATCACATGCCGCGTGCGGTGCTCCGGGCTGCCGGGTGCTGCGTGATGTCTGCGGGGTCACGCGCGGTGCGTGGCAGGGACCCGGTCGCGGGCGTAGGTGATGTCGGTGTAGCCGTGCGGGGCGGGGTTGCCGTCCTCGTCGAGGTTCACGAACACGACCTCGTCGATCGTCAGGATGCTCCGGTGCGTGAAGAGGTTGCGCGCCTCGGCCCGCATGGTGAGCGACGTCCGGCCGAACCGGGTGGCGACGAGGCCGATCTCGACGATGTCGCCCTCCTTCGCCGACGACAGGAAGTTGATCTCCGACATGTACTTCGTGACGACCTTGCCGTTGCCGAGCTGGATGATCGCGTAGACGGCGGCTTCCTCGTCGATCCAGCGGAGCAGGCTGCCACCGAACAGGGTGCCGTTCGCGTTGAGGTCCTCCGGTCGCACCCACTTCCGGGTGTAGAAGTTCATCTCCGGCGGGGCGTCGTCCTGGTGCTGATCCATGTCACGTCATGGTACGCCGACGGCCGCGCCCCCGCAGGGACACGGCCGTCGTGACGATCCAGGGGCGGCGGTGTGCCGCCGTCGCTCACTCCTTGACGAGGACGACCTCGTCGAGGGCGATGCGGCTGCGCGGGGCGACCTCGCGCTCGGCGGCCTTCTCGTCGAGCTGTGACGGGTGCGCGACGGTGCCGACTGCCGTGACGGTGTACGGGACGAACCGCTCCGGCAGGTCGAACGCGGTGCGCAGTCCGGCGGCGTCGATGCCCGCCATCTGGTGCACGTGCAGCCCCTCGGCGTGGGCCTGCAACGTCAGGGCGGCGAGCGACTGGCCGAGGTCGTACTGGGCGAAGGGACGCTCGTCGCCGTCGGCGGTCACGGTCTCGAGCACACCGACGACCAGGGCGCTGGCACGGAAGGCCCACGCGGCGTTGAAGCCGAGCAGGTTCTCGTTGATCTTCCGGAACGTCTCGGTACCGCGGCGGCCAGCGATGAAGCGGCGGGGCTGGAAGTTCATGGCCGACGGTGCCCAGCGAGCTGCCTCGAGGACGGCGTCGAGCTGGTCGTCCGAGATCGTCGCGGTCCCGTCGTACGAGCGGGGGCTCCAGCGCTCCTCGAGCAGCGGCACGAGCGGCTGGCTGGAGTCGGTGGACCGGGTCAGGGTGTCAGCGTTCGTCGAGGTCATGGTGCGCTCAACGGTATTCGATGCGTACGCATTTCCGACCTGAGTGACGTCACATCCCCGCCTCCAGGTGCCAGGATGGAGGGGATGGGTGGCGTGTTGACCGGCTTCGCGATCATCGGCGTGATCATCGCCGGTGGGTACGTCGTCGGACGCATCGGTCTGGTCGGCCCGCACGCACAGTTCGTGATGAGCCGGCTCGCGTTCTTCGTGCTCATGCCGTGCCTGCTGTTCCACACCATCGCGACGGCCGACATCGCGTCGCTGCTGTCGTCGATGCTCTGGGTCTCACTGCTGAGTGCTGCCGTGGTCGCCCTCGCCGCCGCCGTGGTGTTCCGCTTCGTGCTGCGGCGGTCCGTCACCACGACCACCGTCGGAGCGCTGGCCTCGAGCTACGTCAACGCGAACAACATCGGGCTGCCGGTGGCCGTCTACGTGCTGGGGCAGGCGACCGCGGTCGTGCCGGTGATCCTGCTGCAGCTCGTCGTGATGGCCCCGATCGCGCTGACGATCCTCGACGCCGCGACCGCGGGTGGTGGCGGGTGGGGCAGGCGGATCGCCGGGCCGTTCCGGAACCCGATCATCATCGCCTCGCTCGTCGGGCTCGTGTGCTCGGCGACGGGGCTCACCCTGCCCGACCCCGTGCTCGAGCCGTTCTCGCTCGTCGGCGCTGCCGCGGTGCCCGTCGTGCTGCTGTCGTTCGGGATGAGCCTGCACGGTGCGACCCCGCTGCGGGACCCGGCGATCCGGACGGACGTCATCGTGGCGTCGTCGATCAAGCTCGTGGTGATGCCGGCGGTGGCGTTCGTGTTCGCCCGGTTCGTGTTCGGCCTCGGGGACCAGGACGTCTTCGTGCTCACCACGCTCGGCGCCCTGCCCGCGGCGCAGAACGTCTTCAACTACGCGCAGCGCTACGGGGCCGCGGTGCCGGTGGCGCGTGACGTCGTGCTCATCTCGACCCTCGGCTCGGTGCCCGTGCTGGTCGCGATCGCCGCCCTGCTGCACCCGTAGCGCTCGAGACGCCGGCGTGTGGCGTTGCGGAAGACGCCGTCGTGTTGTCGAGACGCCGGCGTGTGGCGTTGCGGAAGACGCCGTCGTGTTGTCGAGACGCCTCGATCTCGCCGAGACGCCGCCGCATTCGGCGGCGTCTCGCGCACTTGCGGGCGTCGTGCGCGCACGCCGGCGTCTTCCGCGCCCTGGACGCGTGGCGGGACGGACGGGAGGCGCGTGGCGGGGCTGCACCGGGCCTCCCGTCCGTCACGTGGTGGCGACCACCGCGGACCGTGCGCAGGAGCGGTCGGGTCGCGCCCGCCGACCCGACCGTTCCTGCTCACGAAGTGGGAACAGCGCGCGCGTATGGTGGCGGGCACGCGGGGCGGACCGCCTCGCGACCGATGACCACGACGAGGAGACCTCCGATGGACACGATGGCGATGATGCAGAACATGTCGACGACGGACATGCCCGTGCAGATGGACATGAGCACGATGCAGGACACGATGATGGCGATGAACGCCGCGTCGATGGCCGCGACGATGTGTTCCGCGGCCGACATGCGCATGGGCGGCGACATGGCCACCTGCGCCGCGATGTGCTCGAACACAGCGATGCTCGCCGACACCGGCATGCGGATGATGATGCGTCCGATGGGCATGGACACGGCCGCGATGCAGGCGATGCTCATGGCCGTCGTCGCGATGGGCACCGCGTGCGCCGCCGAGTGCCGCACGCACCAGGACATGGACGAGTCGTGCCGCTACTGCGCGATGGCCTGCGACGAGATGGTGTCGAAGTGCCAGGCGATGCTCGACGCGATGACCGCGTGAGCCGCTCCGCGTGAGCCGCTCCGGCTGCGCTACGCGACGCGCGCGGTGGTCTGCCGGCTGCCGGCGCTGAGGATCTCGGCGACCGGGTGGTGGGCGACCGGCTCGCCGACCGACAGGACGCCGTCCGCGTCCGCCACCCGCAGCTGGGTGATGCTCCCGTCGAGGAACAGCACCACGGCGTCGGCTGCGCGGGTCTCGACGACGATGCCGTCGCGCCACGCAGCGGGGGCCGCGGTCGCCATGAGGCGCTGGATGGGAAGGATCGTCGTGCGGGACATGGCTTCACCTGCTCTCGAAGGGGTTCGGTGCAGGAAACCTACGTCGACGTGACGATCCCCGGCGCGACGGCGGACGCCGGGCGTAACAGAGCGGGTGCCGACGTTCCGGCCTGGTGCCCCGGCTCCGCTCAGAAGATCATCGGGCGGTCGTCGTCGAGCGACGTGTCCAGGTCGAGGTCCACCACCACGGGCACGTGGTCGCTCGGGGCGTCGCCCTTCCGCTCGTTCCGGTGGATCGACGCGTCGGTGACGACGTCGGCGAAGGCCTGCGAGCCGAGCACGAAGTCGATGCGCATGCCCTCGTTGCGTGGGAACCGCAGCTGCTTGTAGTCCCAGTAGGTGTACCCGTCGGGCACGATCGGGCGGACGACGTCCTGCAGCCCCCGGGCCTCGAACTCGCGGAACGCTGCCCGCTCGGGCTCGCTGACGTGCGTGGACCCTTCGAACACCCGCAGGTCCCAGACGTCCTGGTCGAGCGGTGCGACGTTCCAGTCGCCCATCAGCGCGAGCGGGGTCTCCGGCGACGCCTCGATCCACTCCGACGTCCGGTCGGCCAGCTGCGCGAGCCAGTCGAGCTTGTACGTGTAGTGCGGGTCGCCGAGCTCGCGGCCGTTCGGCACGTAGAGGCTCCAGAGCCGCACGCCGTCGACCGTGACGCCGATCGCGCGGGCCTCGACCGGCAGGTCCGGCCCCTCGTGGCCCTTCAGGAACCCGGGCTGGCCCGGGAAGTCGCGGGTGACGTCCTCCATCGGCAGGCGGCTGGCGAACGCGACGCCGTTCCACTGGTTCAGGCCGTGGGCCTCGACGTGGTAGCCCGCAGCCTCGAACTGCTCGACCGGGAACTGCTCCGGCTTGCACTTGATCTCCTGCATACCGAGGACGTCGACGTCCTCACGCACCAGCCAGTCGACGATCCGACCCACTCGGGTGCGGACGGAGTTCACGTTCCAGGTCGCCACGCGCATGGAACAAGAACCTACCGGTGCCGACTGACGACGAGGTCGGCAGGTGCATCGTCTGTGCGGCGTCCGGCACGATGGTGTTCGCTGGAGGCCAGCAATCGACCGCACGGAGGCAGCAATGGCATCGACGACGAACCGCGTCGACGGGACCCCGACGGGGGCCACGCTCGGCACCGGGGCCGGCAACACCCAGCCCGCAGGCACCACCACGACGCAGGTCACCGCCAAGGGCAAGACCATCATCGACGACACGGTCGTCGCGAAGGTCGCGGGCATCGCCGCTCGCGACGTGCCTGGCGTCTTCGCGCTCGGCGGCAACGCCTCGCGCGCGTTCGGCGCCATCCGCGACGCCATCGGCTCGAGCGCGCTCGGCCAGGGCGTCCGCGTCGAGGTCGGCGAGACCCAGGTGGCGGTCGACCTGACGATCGTCGTCGACTACCCGACGCCGATGATGGAGGTCGCCTCCGCGGTCCGCGCCGCCGTCACGAGCGCCGTGACCGAACTCGTCGGCCTCGAGGTCACCGAGGTCAACATCGCCATCAACGACGTGAACATCCCGGCCCTCAACGGCGTCGCGGACGAGCTCGACACCCGGGACGGTCGGGTCCGTTGAACGCCACCGTCGTCGGGATGGGCGTCGGTGCCCTGCTCGCGATCGTCGCCGTGACGCTCGGGTTCTGGGCGTTCGTCGTGGTCGCCGTCTGCGTGGCGCTCGGCGCACTGGTCGCACGCATCGTCACCGGCGACGTCGACTTCCGTCGCCTGCTCGACGTGCTGCGCGGACGCCGGAGCTCGTCGTGAGCGACGCCGCCGTCGCCACGACCGGCGACCGCGGCGTCCGGGTCCCCGGTTCCGGTCCTGGCGCTGCTCCCGTCGGTGTCCGGGTCCCCGGTTCCGACAGGATCGGAGCGCACGCGCTGGTGCGGACCGCGCAGGCGGTCGCCGCCGAAGCGCTGCGCGTTGCCGCCCGGGAGGTCCGTGCCCGCGTCGCCGACGACGGCCGCGGTGCGCTGGCGGTCGAGATCACGGCCCCGCTCGCCCTGCCGGTGCTGGGTTCGCACGCACTCCCCGACGAGCCGGTCGTCGCCACGGCGCACCGGGCTCGCGGCACGATCGCCGAGCGCTTCCGGACCATCACCGGCCGACAGGTCGCCCGCGTGACGGTGACGTTCGCGTCGTCGGTGGTGGACACCCCGCGGAGGGTCCGGTGACCGTCCCACCCCTCGTCGGCGGGCCCGCCGGGGACCACGCTGCCACCTACCGGCGCCTGCTGCGTCGGGAGACCCACGTCTCCCGTTCGGGCGCCGTCGTCGTCGCGATGCTCATCGCCCTGGTGCTCGCCGCCGCTGCGGTCTTCGCCGGGGCGCTCGTCCTGCTCGACCAGAACGTGCTCGGTGTCGACCCCCGTGCCGTGGTCGACGCCGCCCTCGCCGCGCCGGACGGCCTCGACACGACGATCGTGATCGGTGTCGGCGCCGTCGTCGCCCTGATCGGCCTGGTGCTCCTGCTGCAGGGGATCCTGCCGCAGCGGCGCCCACGCCACACGATGTCGTCCGACCGGCTCGCCGTGGTCGTCGACGACGAGGTCCTGGCCTCCGCCGCGGCCCGCGCCGCCCGATCCGCGACCCGTCTGGGCGCCGACGCCGCCGTGGGCACAGTCGGCCGTCGCACGGTCGACGTCGTGCTCCGGCCCGCAGCCGGGGTGGACGTCCCCGCGGTGGCCGCGACCGAGGCCGTCGAGCGGGAGTTCGCCGCGATCGACGCGCAGCCGGCCCTCGCCGCGCGCGTCCGGGTGCAGCCGACGGGGCGGGTGGACGGATGAGCGCCACGAACCGCGCACTCGGACGCACGGCACTGATCGTGCTCGGGCTCGTCCTGCTCGTCGCCGGGGTCGCCGCGATTCTGGTGCAGACCGCCCAGAGGTTGCCCCTTGTCGCGTCGTGGTGGCGCGCGGTCGGCGATGCCCTCGCCGGACTCGGCACCGGAGCGTCGCGTGACGACTCGGTGTTCGCGTGGACCTGTGTGCTCGGCGGTGGTGTCGTGGTCGGCGTGCTCGCCCTGGTGGTGCTGACGACGCTCGGCGGTGGTCGCGAGAGCACCGTCGTGGACAGCGACGGCTCAGCGGACGGCGTCGCCGGTTCGGTGCGCATCGAGTCCACCGCCGTGCAGCACGCGCTCTCCTCGGCCATCGGGGACCTGCCCCAGGTCGGCTCGCTCGCCGTCGACGTCTACCGGGTCCGTGGCGGTCGGGCGATCCGGGTGCGGGTCCGTCCGCGGCGGGGAGCCGCGCCGCGCGAGATCACCGAACGGGTCGAGGCCGTCTTCGCCGACCTGGACGCCCTGCTCGGCGAACGCCTGCCGGTGCTGCTCGAGATCGCCCGTGGTGGGTCGGGGTCCTCCCGCCCGGACCGCGTGCACTGAGCGTCGCCGTGGTGCGCTCGATCGGTGGACTGCCCCGGCCGGGTGAGACCGTCCCGGTACCGCGCGTGGTCACCGACGTCGCCCGAGGGCGTGAGGTCGCGCTCGTCTGGCACAACCAGATCGGCGGGACGACGTTCCGCATCGGGCCGGACGCGCACGCCGAGGAGTTCGTGAAGGTCTTGCCGCACGCCTACGGTTCGTGGATCAGCGGCGAGGCCGCGCGGCTGACGTGGGCGTCCCGGTACGCCCGGGTGCCGGAGGTGCTCGACCACGGCACCGACGAGGACGGCGTCTGGCTGCACACCCGCGCGGTGCCCGGCTGGAGCGCCGTCGACCCGTGTTGGCACGACGAACCCCGGACGGCGGTGGTCGCGGTGGGCGAGGGGCTGCGCGCGCTGCACGACGCCCTGCCGGTCGACGACTGCCCGTTCACGTGGTCCACGGCGGACCGGCTCGATCGCGCGCGTGCGGTCGACACCGACGCCGACCGCGGGCCGGGCGCGCTCGGTCCGGAGCCGCCGACCGACCGGATCGTCGTCTGTCACGGCGACCCGTGCACGCCGAACACGCTCATCGGTGCGGACCGGCGGTGGAGCGGGCACGTTGACCTGGACGCGATGGGGGTCGCGGACCGCTGGGCCGACATCGCGGTGGCGACGATGGCGCTCGGCTGGAACTACGGACCCGGGTGGGAGCCGCTGTTCCACCGGGCGTACGGGCTGCCGGACGACCCGGAGCGCACCGCGTGGTACCGGGCGCTGTGGAACACCGACGTGGACGACGTGGGGCCTGCCGCGGGCTGAGCCGGAGGCGGGCTGGTCCGCTAGAAGGCGACGCCGCGCGCCGACATGAACGGCACTGGGTCGGTGGTGGCGCCGTTGATGTGCACCTCGACGTGGCTGTGGCAGCCGGTCGATGCCCCGGTGGAGCCGACGAGTGCGATGAGCTGCCCCGCGGAAACCTGTTGTCCTCTGGCGACCCGGAAGCCGCCGTCGACGATGTGGCCGTACGCGGTCTGCACGCCGCCGCCGTGGTTGATCCGGACGTAGTTGCCGTACCCGCCGTACCAGCCGACGTAGTCGACGGTGCCGGCCGAGGCCGCGACGATGGGCGTGTAGCAGCCGCTCGCCAGGTCGGTGCCCTCGTGCATGGTCACGACGCCGGTGATCGGGTGCACGCGGTACCCGTAGGGGCTGATGACGTAGCCGCTGGCGGGGCGGACCCAGCCGGTCCCCGAGCCCGCGCCGACGGAACCGCCGCCGCCCGAACCGCTGCTGCCGGTCGAGCCGCCGCCTGACGGAGCGCCCCCGCCGGAGTTCGCGGCAGCCTGTGCGGCGGCCGCTCGCTGCGCGGCTGCTGCGCGCTCTGCAGCTTCGCGTGCCGCCTTCTCTTCCGCCGCCTTGCGGATGCGCTCACCCTTGGCGAACTCGGCTTCGGTCCGGACCCGGCCCGAGGTCAGCGTCGCGAGCTGGGCGTCGAGTCGTGCCTTGTTCGACTGCTGCTCGTCGTAGGCGGCCTGCACGGCGTCGGACGCCGTCTGGGCTTCCTGCATGCGGTCTTCTGCTTCGGCGGCGAGGTCGCCGAGTGCTTCGGCGGCGCGGTCTGCCTGCGCTTCGAGCGAGCTGGCGACGGCGGCGTCGGAGCTCGCGGCGGCCTGCACACGCTCGGCCTGCTCGGAGAGCTTGCTCAGCGCGCCGAGGTTGTAGAGGAGGTCGCTGGCGTCCTTGCCCTGGGTGATCACCGAGGTGGTGACGTCGGCGCCACCGGAGCGGGACATCTGCGCGGCGAACTGGCCGGCCTGCGCGGCGCTCTGGTCGGCGACCTCCGCGTGCTCCTTCGCGTCGGCGCGGAGCTGCTGTTCCTTCTCGGCGGCGGTCTGGGCCTTGCGCTGCGCCTTGTAGAACACGTCACCGAGCTTCTGCGCCTTCGCCTCGGCAGCCTCGACCTTGGCGTCGAGTTCGCTGATGATGCCCCGGATCTCGGTGATCTGCCCCTGCTTCGCGGATTCCTTGCCACGGGCGGACTTCACTTCGTCCCACGTGGGGTAGGTCACCGCCTGGGCTGCCGGGGCATCGACCACGACCGTGCCGACGAGGCCCGCGAGCGCCAGGCCGGTGACGGCGAGGCGCAGGCGCACGGGGACACGGGGGACGCGGAGGCGTGAGGGGCGAGACATCGAGCACGAGCCTATACATCCGTACAGCGAGCATCGGACGGCAACGCGCCGCTGTGGACAACTTCAGCAGCGGATCAGAAGCCGCGCTCGCGGCGGATGACGTCGGCGCTCCCGACGACGTCGCGCCGCAGGAGGGCCTGCCCCGCGGTGCCGGCGTAGTCGTAGACGTCGAAGCCGGTGCAGTGGGTGATCGTCGCCGGCGGGCCGAGGGAGTCCTCGACCGCGGTGGTCCAGAGGTCGTGCGACCCGACCACCACGAAGCTCGGGTCGGCACCGCGGTACGCCCCGAGGTCGACGAGCCACGGGTACGTCTCGAAGGTGTCGCGGACCTGCAGCAGCTCGAGGTTCGTCGACGCGTAGGTGGCGAGGGGACGGACGGTCCAGAACTGTCCGACGCCGGTGACCTGGCGTCCGTGCGCCCAACGGTCGAGGCACGCCGCCGCCGGGTACCGGGCGGTCGCCACGGCGTGGGCGGTCCCGGGGGCCACCGCGACGCCCACCGCGAGCACGGCGGCCATCGCGACCGCGCCCCCCGCTCGGACGCCCCGGTGGGGACGGTGGACCCGTGTCCGGCGCACCGCGGTGCGGGTGAGTTCGGCCACGGCGACGAGTGCGAGCAGCGGTGCGGTCACGATCGGCTGCAGGTAGCGCGGGGTCTCGGACCCGGCGACGACGACCCCGACGGACACGGCGACGACGGTCACCAGGGGGAGCAGCGTCGCGACCAGCACGGTGCGGGCGGTGCGGACCCGCCAGGCCCAGACCGTGCCGCCGACGGTGACGAGCACGCCGGCGAACAGCAGCAGCAGGCCGACGTCGCCCGGTGCCGTGCCCGCCCGGTCATCGGTCAGCGCCGCGAAGAACCGCAGCGTCTCCCCGGCCCGCGACGGCTGCACGTACGTCGCGGGGTCGAGGGAGACGAACGGCCGCAGCGGGATCCGCACCAGGTACCCGACGACCGAGCCGATGGTGACGGCACCGGACAGCAGCGCCGCCGGACGCCACGGCACCCGGCGCGCCAGCACCAGGAGCCCGAGCGTGACGACGACCGGAGCGGCGGACCACGGCACATACAGCGGGTTCGACGCCGTCGTGCACGCGGCGACGAGTCCGAGCACCACGAGCAGCAGCACCGACGCCCGGCCGAGCCGCACCGCCCGCAGCACGAGGATCGCGGTGCCGAGCATCGCCAGCACGGCACCGTAGTAGTAGGTCGTCGTGAGCAGCAGCGACGCCAGCTCGAGCGAGGTCGCCGTCGCCGACGACTCGGTCAGCACCAGCAGGGTGACGAGGCCGAGCGCCCCGGCCGACACCGCGATCCGGGCGGGGCGCCCGGCGGACGGCATCAGTTCGTTCGCGGCCGCACGCACCAGCGCGTAGACGGCGAGGAGCACGAGCACCCCGTTCAACGCCAGGGCCTGCTGCGGTGTCGCGGTCACCAGCGCGCTGAACAGGTACGCGGGCAGCTCGGGGAAGAAGAACAGCGCGGGCGACATCGCCCACTCGAACGGCTGCCCGGCCTGCAGCGAACGCTCGACGAGCGGCAGCAGCACCGAGTCGCCGTCGTACCAGAGCAACGCCACCCGTTCCGTCGCGATGACGTGGCGCAGGGCGATGACGGCCAGGGCCAGCGCGACCAGGCCGCCAAGGGCCTCCCGTCCGATCGTGACGGCCACGGCACCGGGCCGGCGGCCGCCGGCCGGAGCCGGCTCCACGGCGGCGCGACGCGGTGCACGGGACATGCCCCGGAGCGTACCGACGCTGCCTCGGTGCCAGCACGCACAGACGCTCAGGCTGGGGGAGCGCGCTGCGGGCCCGACCGGCTACCCTTGTGCGCTGTGACCGACGCGCGCGAACAGTTGATCCAGTACATCTCCTCCGAAGCGGTGTTCCACGGCGACTTCACCCTGACCAGCGGGAAGAAGGCGACGTACTACATCGACCTGCGGAAGGTCAGCCTGGACCACCGCGTCGCGCCGCTGATCGGACAGGTCATGACCGAGCTCGTGCAGCAGGTGCCGGACGTCTCCGCCGTCGGCGGGCTCACCATGGGCGCCGATCCCATCGCCAGCGCCGTCCTGCACCAGGCCGCCGCCCAGGGACTGACCTACGACGCCTTCGTCGTCCGCAAGGAGCCGAAGGACCACGGCCGCGGCAAGCAGGTCGAGGGCCCGGACCTGCAGGGCAAGCGCGTCGTCGTGCTCGAGGACACCTCCACCACCGGCGGCTCGCCGCTCAAGGCGGCCGAGGCGCTCGAGCGCGAGGGCGCGATCATCGCCGCCGTCGCGGTCGTCGTCGACCGGGACACCGGTGCCAAGGAGACGATCGAAGCGGCTGGCTACCCGTACTTCGCAGCCATCGGGTTGGCTGATCTGGGGCTGACCGCGTGACCGAGGAGCGTCCGGACGACGCACGCGAACCCGACGGCACCGCCGGCCCGGCAGACGGGGACGACGGCCAGGAGGCTCGGCGTGCGTCCGGATCGGACGCTCCGTTCCACGGTCTCCGCAGCGCTGCGGACATCTTCGGGGCCCCGCGGGGCGAGGAGGACTGGCCGTCGCGCCGGGAGCGTCGCGAGGCCGAGCGCACCGCGCGTGAGACGGGCGCACCGCTTCCCGAGCCGTTCGTGCCCGAGCCCGAAGATGCTGCGCCTGCGCCTGCGCCTGCTGCTCCTGCTGCTGCTGCTGCTCCTGCTGCGCCGGACGACTCGACCCAGGCCATCTCGATGCCCGCCGAGCTGCTCGCGCCGTCGGAGAACCCCGACGCCGCCGTCGAGCACGAGCGCTCCACGCTGCACGACCGGATCCCGGCCGCCGCGGACGTCCCCCCGGACTCCACCGCACCGCACCCGTCGTCGATCGTGCTGCCGACGGCCCAGGCCCACCGCGATGAACGTGCCGCCGCGTCCAAGGCGATCGAGGACGAGCGTCGCCGCGTCGACCCGTTCGGCGAGGGCCGTGCCGACGTCGACTGGCTCGGCCGTGCGACGGGATCGCACCCGGAGCCCGTGGCGCCCGCTGCGCCGCAGCCCCTCGGTGTCGAGAACGTGCTGCCCCCGACCGAGGAGCCGCCGACCTTCACCGACCTGTTGCGCATCACGAGCACCGGGCCGGTCCCCACGCAGACCGGCGCCCACGACCGGCCGTTCGACTGGGCGATCGGCGACGACGACGAGCCCGGCGAGGTCCCGGCGACGCTGACCACCGACTCGTTCGACACCACCGCACTGTCCGCAGGGTCCTGGTCGCTCGCCGACGAGTTCGACGACGAGGACGAGGTCGTGGCCGGCGAGGTCGACACCCCGGCCGCCGGGCTGCCCCAGGCGCCGCGCACCTACCCGGTGCCGCCGGCCGTGCCGGTGCCGCCCGCGGTGCCGCCGGCTGTGCCCGCTGCCGCCGCTGCCGGCGCAGGTGCTGCCGCCGCTGCTGCCGGCGCCGCTTCGCCGGACGCGAGCGACCCCGCGGACCCGACCGAGGCAGTGGACGCGCCCCGTGCGTCCACCGGAGCCGACGAAGCGGAGGCGACCGAGGGCCTCCGATCCGACGCCCCGACCACCGCGATCCCGGCAGCCGGGACGCCCTGGTGGTCCGAGCCCGACGCGACCGTGCCGCCGACCGCTGCGCCGCCGCTCGTGGAGCCGACCGCGGGTGCCCAGGAGTACCCGGCACACCTGCCGCCGTCGGTCGGACAAGACCTCGACGCCGTGCTCGGACTGGGCCGGACCGACACCGGTCCTCAGCCGGAGTCGCTGCCCGCCGCCGCGCCGGACGACCTGGACCAGTCCGAGTGGGACGGCCGCGAGACCAGCGACACGAGCGCCATCAAGGACCTGTTCGGCACCGAGGCCGTCGGGCAGCTCGGTGACACCGGCTACGACCCCGAGGACACCGGCACGCGGATGATGCCCGCGGCTGCCGTGCCCACTGCTGCTGCTGCGCCGGCTGCGGCCCGCCCTGCTGCTGGTGCTGGTGTCGGCCGGTCCGCGGCTGCTCCGGACCGACAGCCCGGCGAACGCGACAACTTCATCAACGAGGGCTTCGCGCGGCTGCGGAACGAGGGCAAGCGCGGCAAGCAGCTGCTGATCTACGGGTCGATCGCCCTGATCCTCGTGCTCATCGTGCTGGTCTTCCTGCTGTCGAAGTGGATCCTCGGCAACAACATCGCCGACCAGGCCGTCCCGACGAAGTCGCCCTCGGCTGCGTCGTCGGCATCGGCGGCCCCGACCGCCGCTCCCTCGACCGCGCAGTCGAGCGAGGCCACCGCACCCGCCGCCGCGCTGCAGTTCGCGACCACACCGGCCCAGCCCGGTGAGCACCCGTGGACCGACCTGGCCGGTGGGGAGTGCCTGTCCCCGTTCACGAACGCGTGGTCGCAGACCTTCACGGTGGTGGACTGCGCGACGCCGCACATCGGGCAGCTGACCGCACGCCTCGCCGTCGAGGGTGACACCTACCCCGGTGCCGAGGCCCTTGCGACCCAGGCGGCCGACCAGTGCCAGTCCGACACGGCCCTGAACGCCTCGGCCGCGGCTGCTGTGGGCGACGTGCAGGTGCAGGGTTCCTACGCGCCGGACCAGGCGACGTGGGACCAGGGTGACCGGTTCATCGCGTGCTTCGTGACGCGGTCGTCGGGGCAGCCGCTGACCGGGTCGCTGGCTCCGGGGGCGTAGGGGCGCGGGGCGGGGCGCACCCGTTCTGCGACGATCCGCCCCGTGATCGACGGGTGCTCTGTCGGAACATGCACACGCAGCGGATGCGTGCGCAACGAACGACATCCCACCCGTCGAACGACGAGTGGGATGTCGGAACATGCACGCGCATCCGTTGGCGCGCGGGCGTCAGGCGCTCGTCGGCACCTTCGCCGACACGTCGGACAGCGTCTGCAGCTCGTCGGCGGAGAGCTCGAGCTCGGCGGAGGCCAGCAGCGCCGGCAGCTGCTCGGTGTTCCGGGCGCTCGCGATCGGCGCGACGACGTCGGGCTGCGCCTGCAACCAGGCGAGTGCGACCGTGGCGATCTCGGAACCGTGCGCGTCGGCGATCGAGGACAGCGCGTCCACGACGGCGAGCCCTTCGTCGGTGAAGTAGCCGGACACCTGGCCCTCGCGGTCCTTGCCGGCGAAGTCGTCCTTCGTGCGGTACTTGCCGGTCAGGAACCCCGCGGCGAGCGAGAAGTACGGCACGACGCCGAGCCCGTGCTCGTGGGCGAGCGGTGCGATGTCGGACTCGTACGGCTGGCGGGTGACCAGGTTGTAGTGCGGCTGGATCGCGACGGGCTGGGCGAGGCCGTTCTCCGTCGCGATGCGGATCCACTCCGCGGCGCGGTCCTTCGAGTAGTTCGAGATCGCGGTGTACCGGACCAGACCGTCCTGCACGAGCTGGTCGAAGGCGCGGACGGTCTCCTCGAGCGGGGTCGACTGGTCGTCGAAGTGCGCGTAGTACAGGTCGATCCGGTCGGTGCCGAGGCGCTCGAGGCTGGCGCGGGCAGCGGCGGCGACGGTGTCGGCGCCCAGGCCCTGGAACTCCGGGTGCTGCGAACCCTTGGTGGCGATGACGACGTCGTCCCGCTTGCCCGAGGCCCGGAGCCACGAACCGATCACACGCTCGGACTCGCCACCCGAGTTGCCCGGCGCCCACGCGGAGTAGACGTCGGCGGTGTCGATGAAGTCGCCGCCGGCCGCGGTGTAGGCGTCGAGGACCCGGTGCGAGGTCGACTCGTCCGCCGTCCACCCGAAGACGTTGCCGCCGAGGGCGAGTGGGAACACGTGCAGGTCACTGGTACCGATGCGGGGCATGCGGAGGTCCTTTCGTGGTCGGAGGTGCGGTGGGAGCGAACCGCACGTCTCCCGACGCTATGCCCCGATGCTTGACACGGCCCCGGCGCGAGGGGCTTCGATGGAGGGATGACCACGCTCACCGCTGCCCTCACCGACCCGCGATCCTCTGCCCGGTTGCAGGCCGTGATGGCCGCGGGCACCACCCCGGACCCGTCGGACCTCGAGGTGCTCGTCGCGCAGTGCGCCGTGGAGCCGGACTTCTTCGTCCGCGACATGCTGACGTGGGCACTGACCCGACACCGGGCCGAGGGCGTCGTGGCCCGGGTGCTGCCCGAGCTCGAGCGCCCCGAGCCGCAGGCCCGCAGCCAGGCGCTGCACACCCTGTCGAAGATCGGTGACCCGGACGCCTGGCCGGCGGTGCGCCCGCTGCTCGGGGACCAGGACGACGAGGTGCTCCGAGCCGCCTGGCGCACTGCGGTCGCCCTGGTCCCCGGCGACGAGCGGGCGTCGCTCGCGCGGACCCTCGCGGTGCAGCTCGGCGTCGGCGACCGGGATCGTCGGCTCAGCCTGTCGCGTGCGCTGGTGGGACTCGGCGAGGACACCGTCGCGCCGGTGCTGGCCGCGGCTCCCGACCGGGGCTCCGACGTCGTCCGCGAGCACGTGCGCGAGACCGAACGCCTGCTGCACGACCCCGGCGTCGCCTCCGAGTACGCGCTCGAACGGGCTCGGCGCGAGGTCGCCCTCGGCCGGACGCGTTCGGTCAAGGGGTAGGGCCGGCCAGCGCGCCCGGCCGGGCGCGCCGAGTGGTCGCGGACTGTCGGTTTCGGGCCTGTCGGGCGACGGATGGTGACCGGTCGGCGGACGTGAGCGGGGTGTCGTGACCGGCGGGGGTGCCGGACGGGAGGCACGTGACGGTCGCGCGCTGAGCCTCCCGTTCGTCGCCACGCGCGTTCGCGGGGCGCGGTGCGGTCGCGACACCCCGTGCGCTGGGCGCCGAGCGGTCGCGAATCGTCGGTTGCGGGGCTGTCGGACGACAGTTCGTGACCGCTCGGCGGACGTGAGCGGGGTGTCGCGACCAGCCGACCGGCCGACCAGCCGACCAGCCGACCAGCCGCGACCAGTCGACCAGCGCCCGCAGCGCGGTCAGTCGCCGTCGGGCGCCAGCCAGATGGACGCGGCGGCGGCGGCCGGCAGGTCGACGAGGGACTCCGAACCGTCGGTCGAGCGTCGTGACACCGCGATGACGCCGGCGTAGTCCCGCACCCGCTCCACCCGCAGGTGCGTGCCCAGCCGGACCCCGAGCTCGTCGAAGTACCGCAGCAGCGACGGGTCGTCGTCCGAGACCCGGTCGACCGTGCCGCACGCACCGGGCTCGATCGCGCCGAGGAGCGTGCCGGGGGAGTCCGGCACGATGCCGTCCGCGCCGGGGATCGGGTCACCGTGGGGGTCGTGCGTCGGGTGCCCGAGGTCGGCGTCGACACGGTCCAGGAACCGCTCCGAGACCGCGTGTTCGAGGGCCTCGGCCTCGGTGTGGACCTCGTCCCACGAGTAGCCGAGCCGTCGCACCAGGAACGTCTCGATCAGCCGATGCCGGCGGACCATCGCCACCGCGACCTGCTGGCCCAGGGGCGTGAGGACGACGCCGTAGTACGGGGTGTGCTCGATCAGGCCGTCACGGTCGAGCTTCTTGAGGTTGCCCGACACCGTCGACGCCGACACCTTCAGCGACGCGGCGATGTCCCGCGTCGCCAGCCCGGGCCCGCCGCGCTCGCTGGCCTTCCAGATGAGCTTGACGTAGTCCTCTGCCATCGTGGACAGGGAGGGCAGGCGCATACCGCCAATCGTACGTCCCGCCTGGTACAACCGGGAGGTGACCACGACCACCCCCACCCGAGCCCGCCGCCGTCGCTGGCCGGTGCCCCCGTCGCTGCTGCTCGGGCTCGCGCCGCTCGTGGTGTTCGCGGCCATCAGCGCCTGGCGCTCGCGGCCGAGTGACGACTACGCGACCCTCGCGCAGACCGTCGACAGCGTCGTGCACGCCCTGGTCATCCCCGAGGGCATCGCCGTCGCCGCGCTCGCCGTGTTCGTCACGGCGCTCGGCTGGTGGCGGATCGCCACGGTCGACCCGGTCCGGACGCGGGTGCGGTGGACGATGCTCGCGCCGATCCTCGTGCTGGTGGTGTGCGTCGTGCGGCTGCCCCTGATCGACTGGACGGCGCTGCCGGCGCACTACTTCCTGCTGCTCGCCGTCGGGGTGCTGTTCGTCGGGGTGTTCGAGGAGCTGATGGCCCGCGGGACCCTGCTCGTCGGGCTGCGCCGCCGCCTGCCCGAGATGGGTGTCTGGGCGCTGTCGTGTGTGCTGTTCGGGCTGCTGCACCTGCTCAACGCGCTCGCCGGGGCGGGCATCGGACCGACGCTGATCCAGGTCGTGTTCGCGGCATCGTTCGGGTCGACGCTGTACGTCGCGCGTCGGCTGACCGGGTCCCTGCTCGCACCGGTGCTGCTGCACGCCTTCTGGGACTTCGGGTCGATCGGGTTCTCGGCGACCGCGGACACGGGCGACTTCGGGAAGCTGACCCTGCTCGGCCTGATCGGGCTGTTCTCGTTCGGGGTGCTCGCGTTCGGCATCGTGGCGGGCGGGGTCGTCGCCTGGTACGACGACCGACCGCGGCGGCTGGCGAAGCGGTGGCGGACGGTACCGCCCATGGGGGCGGTCGTGGTGCCGGGAGGCGAGCCGCGCCTCCAGGCCGACGTGGTCTGAGGGAACGGACGCGACGAGCGCGGGGCGACCCCGCGCAGACGCGACGGTGCCCCGGAACGCAGCACGCTCCGGGGCACCGGTCTGTCGAGTCAGTCGGCCCGACACGTCGTGTCAGTCGGCCCGACGCGTGGTGTCAGTCGGCCCGACGCTCCGTGTCAGTCGGCCCGACGGCGGAGCTGGCGACGGCGGATGACGACCAGCGCGATGCCGGACATCAGGAACACGATCGCGGCGATCGTGACCCCGGTGAGCTGCACACCGGTGAAGGCCAGGCGCGTCGCGGACGGGTCGGTCGCGGACGGGTCGGCGGCGACGGTCTGCCCCGCGGCCCCGGCTCCTGCTGAGGCACTCGAGACCGGCGCTGCCCCGCTCCCCGTGCCCGTGCCCGCACCCGTGCTCGAGCCGCTGCCCGTCCCGCCAGCGGAACCGGTGCTCGCGCCCGTGCCGCTGCCGGAGCCCGTGTGCGGCTTCGTCGTGGGCTTCGGGGTCGGCTTCGGCGTGACGGCCGTCGACACGATCCGCGAGACCGCACCCGTCTTGGTGTTCAGGAGCACCTCGCGGTGCTGCGGGTGCGTGAAGTCGAACATGCCCCGGAGGGACCCGGCCCGAGCATCGAACGACTGGTCACCGATCCGGCCCGTCGACCAGTTGTCCTCGATGAACTTCGTGGTCGAGGTCTGCTCGATGGCGGTGTGGTCGACGTGGTTCTGCTTGGCGAACGGCGAGATGACCAGGTACGGCAGCCGCTGCGAGGGGCCGCAGCGGTCGAGGTACCCACCGGCGACACCGACCTTGGTCGCGGCCGTGGTGCAGACCGTGGTGTCGTTCGAGGAGTCCGTCGAGCCGTTCAGGATCGTCGGCGCGACGTGGTCGTACCAGCCGTCCGAGTCGTCGTAGTTGATGACGATGGCCGTGCTCGACCACTCCGGCGACCGCTCGATCTCGTTGATCTTCGACGTCAGGAACTTCTGCTCGTCGAGCGGGTCGGAGTACGCGGCGTGGCCGTCCTGGGCCTCGGGTGCCTTGAGGAAGGACACGGCGGGCATCCGGTGCTCGGCGAGGGCCGTGTCGAACGCGGACAGGTCGTACTGGTGGTTCGCCCGGTCGGTGGAGCCGATCATGCGGTCGCTCGTCGGTGCCAGGTGGTGCGGGTTCGACGTCGACGCGTAGTACGCGAACGGGTTGTGGTGCGGCGAGTAGTCGTTGCTGACCGAGCCGCCGACGTTCGTCGTGGTGGCGTCGCACTTGGCGAGCGTGCCGGTGCCCGCGTAGGCCGTCGTCGGGGTGAAGCCGCCCTGGAACCAGCCCCAGGTGACGCCCTTCGCGTTGAGCAGGTCGCCGATGTTCTTGCCCGACATCTTCACCAGGTTCGACGTCGACGTGTGGTCCTTGTCGGAGCAGTCGTCGTAGGCGGGGTCCGGGTCGGCGGTGACGGTGCCCTGGCCCGCGGCGTCCTTCGCGACGACGGCGGTCGAGGTCGGCACCGTGGCCCCGGTGACCGAGTCCACGCCGGTGCCGCCGTGGGTGTTGCCGCTGATCAGGTTGAGCGCCCCGGGGGTGGAGGGGCCGAAGCCGGTGTCCCAGGCGTTGTCGCTCATCGCGTAGTTCTGGGCGTAGTTCCACAGCCCGGTGGTGGTGTTGCCGTCGTAGTAGTCCATCGTCAGGCCCGGCGACCCGTACAGCCCGGTGCAGGTGTCCACCGAGGTGCTCTCGACGAACTTGTCCATGGCACCGCCGTCGACGGCCTTCTGCTCGGGCAGGTAGTTGTGGTTCTGGTCGCAGGTGAGCGCCTGGGCGGGCGTCAGCCGTGACGGGGCGTAGGCGTTCGGGTTCTTCGTCAGGGTGCCGGAGGACGCGAGCGTGTTCACCTTCGGAGTGCTCCGTGCGGCGGTGAAGCGGGTGCCGTCGGTGTTCGCGGCCTTCGGGTAGGTGCCGAAGTAGTGGTCGAACGACACGTTCTCGTCGTACATGACGACGACGTGCTTGATCGGGGTGGTGGTCCTGAGGGAGTTGTCCGCGGCGGACGCCGACTGCGGGATGGCGAGGGCCGTCCCGGCGACGGCCGCCAGGGCCATGATGGCGAGCGCGCCCTGTTGGACGCGTCGTTCGGAAGGTCGGAACACGTGGAACCTCTCACTGGTCGGGACGGTGGGGTGGTGGGGGAGCGGTGGGGCCCGGCGGGCGGGCGGGTCCGTGCGGGCGGGGCCGTGCGGGGCCGTGCGGGCGGGGCCGTGCGGGCGACGGCCCGGGCTGGGATGTGCGAGCGTCGGCCCGGCTAGGTCCGTGCGAGCAGTCGACGGCCCAGCCAGTCGTCCGCGTGGCGGACCCCGGGCAGGGCGAAGAAGTAGCCGCCGCCGACCGGTGACACGTAGTCGACGAGGGGCTCGTCGACCAGGCGCTTCTGCACGGCGACGAACTGCCGTTCCAGGTCGGCCTGGAAGCACGCGAACAACAGGCCCATGTCGAGGTCGCCGTTCGTGTCGGTGCCGTTGTCGTAGTTGTAGGGACGACGGAGCATCTGCTGCGCACGGGCTTCGGCGGTGCGCGGGTTCGCCAACCGGATGTGTGCGTCCATCTGGATGACGTCGCCGGTCGGGTCGTCCTGGTACCGGGGGTCGTCGAACTCGCCGCTGCGGGTGAGCGGGGCACCCGAGTCGCGGTGCCGGCCGATCATGTTCTCCTGCTCGTGCAGCGAGACGCGGTCCCAGAACTCGACGAACATCCGGATGGTCCGCACGACGTGGTAGCTGCCCCCGGTGACCCAGTCGGGTTCGCCGTCCTGTCCACCGCGGGTCCAGACCAGGTCGTCCATCACGCTGCGGTCCGCGGTGGAGGGGTTGCCGGTGCCGTCCTTGAACCCGAGCAGGTTGCGCGGGGTGCCGGAGGGGCGCGGCGGGGACGCGAAACCGTCCTGGCGCCAGCGCACCTGCATGCCGCCGCGGGTGGCCCGGGCGATGTCGCGGACGGCGTGCAGGACGGTGTCGGTGTTGTGCGCGCACACCTGCAGCAGCAGGTCGCCGTCCGAGATCGACCGGTCGAGGTCGTCGTTCGGGAAGTCCTCCATCGTCCGCAACCGCGCCGGGCGCTGCCCCGACAGGCCGTACCGGTGGTCGAAGAGCGAGGCGCCGACGCTCGCCGTCACGGTGAGCCCGTCGGCCGCGACCTGCGGTCCGAGCACGCCGGAGTCGGCCGGCGGCGCGGTGATCCCGACGTCGGCAGGCGTGCCGCCGCGGGTCAGGAACCGGGCTCGCTCGGTGATCGTCCGGAGCAGGTCGGCGAGGTCCCCGCGGTCGGCCGCGGTCACGTCGAACGCCAGGAACGCCGACTGTCGCTGCGCGGGTGTGGTGATCCCGGCCTGGTGCGCGCCGTGGAACGCGTACGAGGCGTCGGCACCGCCGGTGGTCGCGGCGGCTGCCTGGAGGCCCGTCACACGCCCGGCGGTCAGGCTCGCTGCCGCCGCGGCGGCTCCGGCACCTGCCCCGACCGCGCTGGTCAGGAACGCGCGGCGTCCGACCCCGCGGGTGGGGCCGGGCTGCTGCTGGTCGTCCGGTGCGCCGGCGGGACACACACTGCCGTCGGCGGAGAGCCCGAGGCGGGCGTGCGCCTCGGCCATCCGGCGGTACGTCGCCGCGTCCATCCCGCGTGGGCGCTGCTGGCTCCGGGGACCCGCCGGGCCCGGGCGCTGCGGTCGTTCGGTCACGAGGTCCTCCTCGGGTCGCAGATGGCGGCGACGGGCGCGAGCTGTTCGAGCGCAGCGTCGAGGTCGGCGTCCAGGTGCTCGCGGGCGGTGCGATCGAGACCGTCGAGGGTGTCCCAGCTGCCGTCGGTCCGTCGGTGTGACTCGACGTCGGCGCGCAGGGTCGCCAGCGCACGGTCGGTGGCCCGGAGGCCCGGGTAGCGGGTCCGCAGGATCGACCGGAGCGGCTCGAGCGCGTGCTCCGTCCCGCTGATGTTCGCGTCGATCGTCGCCAGTGCCGTGTGGCTGACGGCGTCGGTGGCCCCCGTCGCCTCGAAGCGGAGCGCGTTCTCGAGGATCTCGTGCGAGCGCAGGCCGATGTCGAGCGGGTCGACCCGCTGGGTGGGGAACGTCCGGCGCAGGTGTTCGACCGCGGCGACCAGGGCGTCTGCGGGTGCGACGGCGCGGCTGCCGGGCGCTGCCGACCACAGCAGCGCTTCGACGCGGTGGAAGCCGGTCAGGTGCGGGTCGTCGAGTGCGGTCCGTCCGGCGGCGGGGAGCCCGTCGATCGCGGTGTCGTCGTCCCCGAACGCGCCGTAGGCGGCTCCGAGCTGCTCGTACTCGCGGTGACCGACCAGCCAGTCCCGTCGTGCGGCCCGGACGTCACCCGTCCGGACGTCGGCGTCCAGTGCACGCACGTCGGCGAGCAGCGTCGGCAGGCGGCTCTCGATCCAGTCGCCGTACGACTTGGCGGCGGGGATCAGGTCGTCGCGGGTGACCGGGACGATCCCGGGGGTCTCGTCGCTGACGTGCGTGGCGCCGCGCAGGTGGACGACGGGCCCGGTGCCGGGGTTCGCGTCGGCGGGCAGGCAGCGGAACCGGTACTGGCCGCGCGGGAGTCGGACGCCGTAGTCGTGCGTGGCACCCGCTCCCAGTCCCTCCGCGTCGAGGTAGACCGCGCCGTTCGTGGGGTCGACCAGCTGCACCTCGATCCCGGCGACGGAGGTGTTGTGGATCCGGAACGTCTGGGGGCCGGCGAGAGCGCGGTCCGGACTCGCGGGCCACCCCGTTCCGCAGGCGTCGGTGCCGGCCTGCACGGTGACCGCGCTCGTGTGCGGCGACGTCGGAGGGACCAGGTGCGGGGCGACGATCGCGGTCCCCACGAGTGCTCCGAGTGCGCCGACGACCACTGCCGTCGTGGCACGAACCGACATCGGCACCGATGACCCCATCCTGTAGCAATTCACAGAAAACCCTGGTCAGAGCCGCTTTCAGCTCGACCAGGGCAACCCTAGGGTCGCTCCCGGGGCAGTTTTCCCGTCGTTCACCGCGGAACGGTTCTGTTCACCGGATCGTCATCGTGCGCCGCGCCGCGCCGCGCCGCACGGTGCGGGGTGCGCGCCCCCGTGCGAGCTTGACGGCTGGGTGCGGTGCCACAGGCTTGCACCGAACCAGCACCGCGGCACCAGCTGCTCAACCTCGCACCGTGCGCCGCCGCCAACCTCGCGCCCGCCCCGTCTCGCCGGGCTCGGCACGGTGCGGGTTCGTTCATGCGGTGCGAGCTTGACGGCTGGGTGCGGTGCCACAGGCTCGCACGGAACCACCAACCCGGCGCCCGCTGCCCAACTCCGCACCGTGCGCCGCTGCCGCCCACCGTGCGCCGCCGCCACCCACCCCGCGTGCGACCTCGCCACGCCCCCGCCCCCCCCGCACGGCGCAGGCTGCACTCCGAAAGCGGCCCGGGGTGCGTGGGCCGCTAGGGTTCCACCATGAGCATGCAGCCGACCGGTGGGGCGCCGGCGCCGAGCCCAGTACTCGTCTCGATCGGATCCGTGGGGGTGACGCAGGACCGCATCGTCACGCCGAGCGGGACCTGGCCGGCCGCGCAGGTGAACATCACCGCGCAGGACCAGTCGTCGTCGACGTCGCACATCCCGACGTGGGCGATCGTGATGACCGTCATCACGGTGTGGTTCTTCCTGCTCGGACTCCTGTTCCTGCTCGCGAAGGAGCGACGGACGCAGGGCAACGTCTCCGTGTCGATCTGGGCCGCGAACGGTCAGTCGCACACCGAGTTCGTGCAGGTCTTCTCCGAGGAACAGCGCGTCGACGTGTTCAACCGGGTCTCCTACGCGCAGAACATCATCGGTCAGGCGCGCTGGCGCGAGTCGGCTGCCGGCAACTGACCGGCCACCGGCGCACTGCCGACGGCCCGACGCCGGTGGGTCGTCAGGGCTAGAGCTCGACCTCGAACGGCTCGGTGCGCACGAGTTCGTGCACGCCGGAGATGACCTCGCTCGGACGGAACGGGTACCGGTCGATCTCGGCCTGGTCGCTGATCCCCGTCATCACGAGCACGGTGTGCAGCCCCGCCTCGATGCCGGCCTGCACGTCGGTGTCCATCCGGTCGCCGATCATGCCGGTGTTCTCGGAGTGCGCGCCGATCCGGTTCATCGCCGACCGGAACATCATCGGGTTCGGCTTGCCCACCACGTAGGGCTGCTTGCCGGTCGCCTTCTCGATCATGGCCGCGATGGCGCCGGTGGCCGGCAGGACCCCCTCGGCGCTCGGGCCGGTGGCGTCGGGGTTCGTCACGATGAACCGTGCGCCGTCGCGGATGAGCCGTACGGCCTTCGTGATCGCCTCGAACGAGTAGTTGCGGGTCTCGCCGACGACGACGTAGTCGGGAGCGGTCTCGGTCATGATGAACCCGGCCTCGTGCAGGGCGGTCGTCATGCCGGCCTCGCCGATCACGAACGCGGACCCGCCCGGCATCTGCGACTTGCAGAAGTCGGCCGTCGCGAGCGCACTCGTCCAGATCCGCTCTTCGGGCACGTGCAGGCCGGAGCCCCGCAGCCGGGCGCTCAGGTCGCGCGGCGTGAAGATCGAGTTGTTCGTCAGCACGAGGAACTCGGTGCCGTCGTCGAGCCACTGCTGGATGAGCTCCGGCGCGCCGGGGAGCGCCTGGTTCTCGTGGACGAGCACGCCGTCCATGTCGGTCAGCCAGCACTCGACGTCGTCTCGGGTCGCCATGCGCCTCACCCTACTGCGCGGGGGTTCAGGTCCGGCTCGCGTCGGCTCGTGGCCGGCTCGGAAAGGGCCGGGAGGCCCGGGGCGGCTCTTGCGCGCTGCTGCCAGACCCGAGATGGTCGAGACACCGAACCGCGGTCGGGTTTGCCCTACGCTTTTCGGGACACGTACCGAATCAAGGAGGCCCCCTCGTGCTCGTCGAACCCGGAACCCCGTCCACCGCGCCCCGACCCACCCCGGTGTCGGAGACGGAGCTCGAGGTGACGCCGCGACGACGCCGAGGCCGCCCGAACGTGCTCTCCCGCGAGCAGGTGATCGACGCCGCCACGACCATCGCGAACGAGGACGGCCTCGACCGGCTGTCCTTCCGTGCGTTGGGCGTCCGGCTCGGCGTCGCCCCGATGACCGTGCACCGGACCATCGGCGGCCTGGACGACCTGCACGCCGAACTCGTCCGCCGCACGGTCGACGAGTTCACCGCCACCTTCGTCTGGCCCGACGAGTGGCACGCCGTCGTCCGCACCTTCGCCACGACGTTCCGCGACCTGATGCGCACCCACCCGCTCGTGCTCGAGTCGCACAGCCAGCGGGCCCCGCTCGCCTCGACCGAGTCGGACGCCGTCGTGGCGAAGGTCGTCGGTGCCCTGCAGGACGCCGGGCTGCCGCCGGCCGAGGCGATGTACGCCTTCTTCGTCGTCTACGACTTCGTGGTCGGGCACGCCGGGGTGCAGGTCGGACGCGGGGACTCCGAGGCCGGCCGACCCGAGCGGCACCGCCTGGTGGGCGAGATCCTCGGCGAGCACTCCTACGACGACCGGTTCGCGCTCGGCCTCGACATCCTGATCGCCGGCATCGAGGCGCGCATCGCCCGCACCGCCTGAGCCGGCGGCGCCCGACCCCGCGCCCGGCCGTACGCTGGTCGGGTGACCACTGCGCCCGAACCGTCGCACGAGCTGACGACCAACGGGGTGGGGCCGCACCCGGAACCCTGGCCCGACGACCCGAGGCTCGACCCGGAGCTGCTCGCCGCGGGGGATTCCCGGAACGTGCTCGACCGCTACCGGTACTGGTCGATGGACGCGATCGTCGCCGAACTCGACACCCGCCGGCACGCGTTCGACGTGGCGATCGAGAACTGGCAGCACGACCTGAACATCGGCTCGATCGTGCGGAGCGCCAACGCGTTCCTCGCCGGCACGGTGCACATCATCGGACGGCGGCGGTGGAACAAGCGCGGGGCGATGGTGACCGACCGCTACCAGCACGTCCGGTACCACCCCGACGTCGAAGCGTTCCTCGCCGCGATGGCCGATGAAGCGCGACCCGTCGTCGCCATCGACAACACCCCCGGGGCCGAACGCATCGAGACCGCGACGATCCCGGAGCGCTGCGTGTTCCTGTTCGGGCAGGAGGGCCCCGGACTCACCGAGCAGGCGGTCGCCGGTGCCGACGCGCACCTCGAGATCACGCAGTTCGGGTCGACGCGGAGCATCAACGCCTCGGCCGCCGCGGCGATCGTCATGCACAGCTGGGTCGTCCAGCACGCGGAGTTGCCCGGCGCGACGTCGTGAGCAGAAGTGGTCGGGTGCGGGCCCTGGACCCGACCATTCCTGCTCACGAAGCGGGCGTGACGGACGCGGGGCGGGCCTCCCGGCCGGGGGCAGGGGTGCCGCGTCAGCGCGCGGCGGTGGTGCGGCGCGCGACCAGGCGGGGTTCGACGAGCAGTTCCGTCGCGGCGATCCGCGGATCGGCGATGCGGGCGAGCAGACGCTCGCCGGCGCCGCGGCCGATCTCGACACTGCGGTCGTCGATGCTCGTCAGGCCGACGTACCGCATCGCGGCCACGGGGGTGTCGTCGTAGCCGATGACGGAGACGTCCTCGGGGACGCGCAACCCGCGTTCAGCGAGTTCGGACAGGGCACCCAGGGCCATCACGTCGTTCGCGGCGAAGACCGCCGTGACGTCCGGGTGCTCGTCGAGGAGCATGCCGAGGGCACGCGAACCGGCCTCTTCGGTGGGCTCGCCGGGCAGCACCGTCGTGACGACGGACGCACGTGTCGCCGCTACCTGCTCGAACCCGGCCTGGCGTTCCGCCGAGGCCGCCGAACTCGCACCGACGAACCCGAGTCGGGTGTGCCCGAGGTCGAGCAGGTGCTGCGCCGCGATGCCGCCACCGGCGTGGTCGTCGTTCGCCACCGTGTCGGCGCGCGGGATCGCGACGCGGCCGCCGGCGATCACGAGCGGCATCGAGGCGGGGATCGCCAGGTCGGTGGTCGGCTCGCCGGCGATCACGATGCCCTCGACGCGCATGGACAGGAAGCCCTCGACCGGTGAGGCGTCGAGCCCCGTGTTGAGGAAGCGGTCGGCGACCACGAGCCGGTGCCCCTGGTCCTGCAGGCTCTCGCGCAGGCCGGTGAGCAGGTCCACGAACCACTGGTTGCGGAAGTCGTCCAGCACCACACCGATGGTGCGGCTGCGGGTGCCGGCGAGGGACACTGCCGCGGTGGAGGGCCGGTAGTCGAGCTCCTGGATCGCCTTGAGCACCGCGGCCCGGCGCTGGTCGCTGACCCGGGGGGAGCGCTGCAGCACGAGGGAGACGAGGGACTTCGAGACCCCGGCGCGTGCGGCGACGTCGTAGATGGTCGCGGGCTTGCCGTCTCCCATGATGCGCTTCGACCTCCGTTGGCTCGTGCGTCGATCGTAGCGGTTGACGTGACATGGCCCTGCGGGCGGGCGGGGTGGGCGTGCGGGTGGTCGAGTGAGCAGAAGACGACGGGTCCCGAACAGCCACTCGTCGTCATCTGCTCACTCCCTTGGGTTCGCAAGTCCTCCACAGGGGAGGCGCGGTGCCGGTTCTGCACGGAACTTTGGTTCGGTGAGCGGGGCGTCGGCACCGGCTCGAGCGTGTCGGCATGCGACCACGACCACTCCCTCCGGCGCTGCGAGGCCGGGCCTTCGACATCGGCGCGGCTGATCGAGCCGGAGTTCCCCGACAACGACTCCAGCGGAAGGACCTGACGTGCCCGACGCGATCGATCCGATGGCCCCGGGACCGACCACCCGATCCGATCCGCCGCATCCAGGCACTGCGGCCGGTCCTGTTGCCCGGACAGTTCGTCAGCCACACCTCGGCGGCGGTGTTGTGGGGTCTGCCGGTGCCGTGCGGCCCTGACACACCGGTGCACATCACCAGCGTGCACCCGCAGGCGCAGCCCCGGCGCGTCGGTGTGGTCGGGCACCGCGTGGCGGCTGACCGGGTGAACACCCGGCAACGCCGGGGTGTTCCGTCCAGCAGCCCCGCGACGCTGTGGGTGGAGTGCGGTGACCTGCTCGGACTCGATGAGCTCGTCGTCCTGGGTGACGCCATCGTCACGTCGCGGGCCTGCGCGACCGCGCTGGAGGACCTCGCCGCCGCGCTCGCCGGGGCGGGGAATCGTCGTGGCGTGCGGAAGCTGCGCGTTGCACTCGAGCTCGTGCGGGTGGGCGCCGGGTCGCCGCAGGAGACCCGAGCGAGGCTGGCGATCGTCCGCGCGGGGCTGCCCGAGCCCGAACTGCAGTTCGACGTGCTCGACGAAGCCGGCCGGTTCGTCGGCCGTGTCGACATGGCCTACCCCGAGCAGCGCATCGTCATCGAGTACGAGGGCGACCACCACCGGACCGACGCCGAGCAGTGGGGCCGTGACCTCCGCCGCTACCGCGAGATGGAACGACTCGGCTGGGTGGTGGTCCGGTGGACCAAGTCCGACCTGACGCTGCACCGCTCAGCCGCAGTGGCGCACCTGAAGACGCTCCTTGCACGCGGAGGTCGCGTCGAGTGAGCAGAAGACGACGGGTCGCTATTGCACACCCGTCGTCTTCTGCTCACTCGATGTCGCGGCGCCGCCGCCCGCGCCCGCTACCCGATCAGGCTCGGGCGCAGGTCACGCAGCGTGCGGGAGCGGGTCTGCCGCGCCGTGACCACGAAGGACACCAGGAGCGCCCCGAGCAGCCAGCAGAGCAGCACGCCCGCGTCGGACCACGCGGCGCCGAGGTTCCCGCCGTACATCGTCTGCCGGATCGCGTCGACCGAGTACGTCATCGGCAGCGCGAAGTGCAGCGCCGCCAACGGCCCCGGCAGCGTCTGCCACGGGAACGTCCCGCCGGCGGTGACGAGCTGCACGAGCATGAGCACCAGGCCGAGGAACTGCCCCACCGAGCCGAGCAGCACGTTGAGCGCCATGATGATCGCCGCGAAGGTCGCCGAGGCCAGCACCATGATCCCGATCGTGCCGCCGACGTGCACCACGTTCAGGTCGAGGGCGAAGCGCACGATGAAGAACAGCGCCACCATCTGCACCAGGCCGAGGAGGGCCGGGGTCAGCCAGCCACCGAACACCACCGCGAGGGGCTTCCGCACCGCGGTGATCGCCCGCTTCGAGATCGGCTTGAGGATGAGGAACAGCGCGTACATGCCGATCCAGGCCGCGAGCGAGATGAAGAACGGCGCGAGGCCGGCGCCGTAGTTCGACGCGGCGGCGACGTTGTCGTCCCCGACCTTGACCGGGTCGGAGATGACCGAGGCCTGCGATGCACGCTCCGAGGCGTTCGACGCCGGGATCTTCGTGCGGCCCTGGTCGAGCGACGACGCGAGCTTCGACGAGCCGGTCGTGAGCTTGTCGAGCCCTGACGCGAGCGACGAGGCGCCCTGGTCGGCGGTCTTCGCACCGGTCGCGAGCTGCGATGCACCGGACGACAGGGTCGGAGCGGCCGAGGCCAGCTTCGACGTGCCGTCGGCCACCTGGGCGGCCCCCGATGCGAGCGTGGACGCCCCCGTCGCCGCCGAGGAGATGCCGGACGCGAGCGTCGGCGCCGCGGAGGCGAGCGACGACGTACCGGCTGCGACCTGTGCGGAGCCGTCTCGGAGCTTGTCCACCGAGGACTTCGTGCTCTCGTAGGTCTTCTTCGCCGAAGCGCCGGCGCTGTTGACCCGGGTGACGGCGTCGGTGACGGACGACTCCAGGGCGGTCTGCTGGTCCTTCGTGAGCTCGACGCCCTCGGGCAGGTTGTCGGTGATGCCTGCGATCACCGTCCTGGCGTCCAGCGGCTGGAGCGACTCGACGTCGGGGCTGTAGGAGTCGACCGTGTCGGCGAGCTTCTTGTTGCCGGCCGCGACCCGCTGCGCCCCACTGTCCAACTGCTGCGTCTGCGACGGCAGCGCCGCCGTCTGCTGCTGCGCGCTGGCCAGCCCGGACGCCAGGGTCGACGCCCCCGACGCCACCTGCTGCGCCCCGCTGTCCAACTGCTGGGTCTGGGACGGCAACGACGCCGTGCCGGAGGCGAGCTCCGCCGCACCGGACGACAGCTTGCCGGTGCCGTCCGCGAGCGTGTGGGCACCCCGGTCCGCCTTCTTGGCCCCGGAAGCGAGCTCATCGGCACCGTCGACGGCGTCGCCGAGGCTGTCGCGGACGTCGGCGAGCCCGACGAGCAGGGTCTTCGCGGCCTGCTTGCCGACGCGCTCGGCGACGGCGGTGCGCATGGTCTTGCCCGCCTGCTCGGCGATGGTCGAGGCCAGGTACGAGTTCGTGTCGGCCGTCGTCATGACGAGCTTCGCCTGGGTCGGGTCGTCGGACTGCGCGGACACCAGGTGCGCGGAGAAGTCGTGCGGGATGGTGACGACGAAGTCGTAGGTGCCGTTCCGGACACCGGAGCGGGCGTCGGCGGCGCTCGTCTTCGTCCACTTGAAGTCGGCGCCGTCGATGGCCTCCTTCGTGACGTCCTTGCCGTAGTCGACCTGGTCGCCGTCCAGCGTTGCGCCGGCGTCGAGGTCCACGATCGCGGCGGGGATCTGGTCGAGCTTCGCGTACGGGTCGCGGTTCGCCCACAGGTAGGCGCCGCCGTAGAGCAGCGGCACGATCATCAGCGCGATGAACGCCAGGCGTGCGAGCGGGGTCGCGGTGAGCCGCGCGAGTTCTGCGCGGACGAGCGAGGTGGTGGTCACTTCTGTGCCTCCGTCGGGACGGTTGCGGATGCTGTGGTGACGGAAGGAGCGGCCAGGAGGCCCGGCTCGGTTCCGTCGGTTCGGGCCACGTCCTCGGGGTCCTCGGTCTGGGGCTGTTCGAGCGTCTCGGCGACGCCGAGCGTCTCGGCGACGCCGGGCGTCGCGACGTCGTCGTGCGTCTCGATCGTGTCGAGCAGGTGCTCGACGGTCGCGGCGGCGGCCTTCGAGGTCACCAGCACCACGGTCACGCCCCGTCGGGCGACGTCGCGGACCACCTGGAACCAGTCCTCGACGGCGCCGCCGTGCCGCTCGGGCGAGGTGATCACGATGCCGGTGACACCGTCGCGGAGCAGCGCGAGCTCGACGAGCAGCCGGATGCGCACGGCCGTCGGGACCCGCTGCACGGCGGTGTCGACGTAGTCCCGCAGTCCGAGCTCGTCGAGCACCGTGTCGACGTGCTCGCGGTTCGGGCGCTGCCCGGCGAACGCGAGTTCCTCGCGCACGATCTGCTTGAGGGTCAGGACGGGGAAGGGTTCGGCGATCCCGGGGGTGTCGACCAGCGCGAACGCGCGGCGGACGGCTGCCGGGTCCTCGTGCCCGTCGAGCAGCAGGCGGCCGGTGTCGGGCTGCATGCGGCCACCGGCGACGAGGGACGCGAGCACGGGTGCCTGCTCGGTCTCGACGGCGAGGACCCCCGGGCGTCCGGGCGCGGCGACGGCGGAGACGACGGGCAGGGGTGCGCCGGGCTCCTCGCCGATGCCGACGTGGTCGAGTTCGAGGGTCATGCGTGGTCCTTCGGGGCGGGAGCGGGAGCGGGTGCTGCGGGTTCGGAGAGCAGTGCGGTGCGCCAGTCGATGCCGGCCGTGCCCAGCGCCGACACCACCACCATCCGCCGTCCGTCCTCGTCGCTCGTGCCGGAGCGGGTGGCTTCGTCGAGGACGGCGATGCACGCGCCCTCGACCAGGCGGCCGAGGGTCTCGGGGTCGACGTCGTCCCGCATCGCGCCGTCGGCGATGCCGAGCGCGCACGCCTGACGCACCTGTGAGCGCAACGGGGCGAAGACCTCGGCGACGGGTTCGGCGAAGGGGCTGCGCACGGCGATCCGGGCCATCGAGCGGACGTGCGAGACCTCGGTCCAGAGCGTCACCGCGATGGCGGCCAGGCGTGCGGCCGGCGGGAGCCCCTGCAGGTCCGAGGTGGTGGGCATGGCGGCGGCGATCCGGGCGGCGCCGGCGGTCACGACCTCGCGCACCAGGTCGTCGCGCGAGGGGAAGTGCCCGTACACCGCGCGACGCGAGAGGCCGGCCGCGGCGGCGATCGTCTCGATGGAGGCGTCCGGGTCCTGCTGCAGGCAGGTCCGCGCCGCGTCGAGGAGTGCTGCCCGGTTCTCCGTGGCGTCGCGGCGGGGCGCGCGGGAGGGGTGCTCGGTGGTGGTCACGCACCCCATCGTAATAACGTGCACACGTGTGTGCAACTTAACAGGTTCCGTCCCCTGGACGAGGGGTGTCCCCCAAAGTGCGGACTGTCTTCCCTGAGAACGAACGCATAGCTTCACAGGAATCTCATGCGAACCACGGACTGAGCCTGGAGTGCCCTCTTTGAACCGTGCAACACCGAACACCGACCCGAAACCCACCCCCCATCGCTTCACCCGCGTCCTGACCGCCGGCATCGCCGTCGCGGCCCTCGCATGCGGCGGTCTCGCAGTCGGGGGCGCGGCCTCCGCTGCTCCGGCCGGGATTCCGGTGGCCGACCTCAAGCTCTCCGCGCCGCTCCGCGACGCCAAGCCGACGAAGACCGTCGCGGCGTTCGTGCGCACGACCGGCCAGGGCGCCCTCGAGGTGGACGCCAAGGCCAAGGGCGGCGACCTGACCCAGTCGCGCAGGCAGTCCGCCGCCGCCGCGGACCGCGTCGAGGCGATCCAGTCCACCGTCGCCGCGGTGCGGTCGGCCGTCAAGCGCGCCGATGCCGACGCGACCGAGCTCTACTCGACCGAGTACACCGTGCCCGGCGTCGCGGTCGTCGCCGACGTCGACGCGTTCCGGAAGATCGCCGAGCGCTCCGACGTCGAGAGCATCATCCCGCTCACGCCGAAGAAGATCGTCGAGCCGACGGTCAACGAGAACGCCGACGCCGCTCCCTCGGGCGTCGACCCGAGCCTGGTGCGCCCCGGTGCCGACGGCGTCTCGCCGAAGAACGCCGCGAGCGACGTCTACACGCGCTCGCTCAACGCCTGGCAGCAGACCGGCCACACCGGCAAGGGCGTCAACGTCGCCGTCCTCGACACCGGTCTCGACTACACGCAGGCCGACTTCGGCGGCCCCGGCACCACCGAGGCGTACCAGCAGGCCCTGGCGAACGCGAGCAGCGGCGCCCCGGACCCGAGCCTGTACGACGCGTCGAAGTTCCTGGGCGGGTACGACTTCGCCGGTGCGACGTACAACGCCAACCCCGAGGACCCGAACACCTACGACCCGGTGCCGGCTCCCGACGACAACCCGATCGACGGCAAGGGCGGCGACCACGGCACGCACGTGTCCGGCTCGATCGCGGGCTACGGCCTGACCGCCGACAAGCAGCAGTTCGACGGCGACTACACCAAGCTCACCACGCAGCAGGTGCAGGACATGTGGATCGGTCCGGGCACCGCGCCCGAGGCCGGCCTGTACGCCCTGAAGGTCTTCGGTGACAACGGCGGTTCGACCGACGTCACCGGTGCCGCGCTCGACTGGGTGGGCAAGGCGCTCACCGAGGGCAAGGACATCAACGTCCTGAACCTGTCGCTCGGCTCCGACTACGGTGCACCGGACGACCCCGACAACGCCAAGATCGACGCACTGACCGCACGTGGCGTGCTCCCCGTGATCGCCTCGGGCAACGCCGACGACTTCACCGACATCGGTGGCTCGCCGGGCAACGCCGAGGGTGCGCTCACCGTCGCCGCGAGCGCCACCGGCCAGTCGCTCTACGACGGCGTGCAGGTCACCGCACCGGCCGACGTCGCGAAGACCTACCGGTCGCAGTACTCGTCCAACTTCAAGGGCACCTTGCCGGTCGAGGGCGACGTCGTCGTCCCGACCGCGAACATCGACGGCTGTGCCGCGTTCAGCGCCGCCGACGCCGCGAAGATCAAGGGCAAGGTCGTCTGGCTGAAGTGGACGGACGCCGCGCTCGAGTGCGGTTCCGCCGTGCGCTTCGACAACGTCGAGGCCGCCGGTGGTGTCGGTGTCCTGCTGGCGGGCACGCTCGACACGTTCGAATCCGGCATCGGTGGCAACGCGACCATCCCGGGTGCCGAGCTGACCGCGAAGAGCGTGGCGAGCCTCCAGGCCACCGCGAAGGCGGGGACCCTGCACGTGCGCTTCGCGGACGAGCTGAAGGGCTTCGAGGTCGCCATCGAGGCGGACGCCGTGAACACGCTCGCGTCGTTCACCAGCCGTGGTGTGCACGGGTCGTTCGACGACATCGTCAAGCCGGACATCGCCGGCCCCGGGGTCAACGTGATCTCGGCGGCGAACGGCACCGGTGACGGCCGCATGTCGATGAGCGGCACCTCGATGGCCACGCCGGACGTCGCGGGCATCGCGGCGCTGACGTTCCAGTCGCACCCGACCTGGTCCGCCCCGCAGGTCAAGGCGGCGCTGATGAACACGGCGACGCACGACGTGAAGGACGGCAACCGTTCGGCCACCCTGCTCCGCCAGGGCACCGGTCGCGTGGACGCGCTGCAGGCGGTCACCGCCGGCACCACGGTCCGCAGCGCCGAGAACGACCAGCTCGTCACCGCGTCGTTCGGTGTCGTCGAGGTCGCGAGCGGGACGAGCGAGACCCGCACCCTGCAGGTCGACAACACCGACAGCACGGCGCACACGTACGCCGTGTCGTACCAGCCGCAGGTGTCGCAGCCGGGTGTGACCTTCGCGCTCAGCTCGAAGCAGGTGACGGTGCCCGCCAACGGCACCGCCTCGGTCACGCTGACGTTCTCGGTCGCCGACCCGACGAAGCTCCGTCGTGTCATCGACCCGACGCAGGACGCCGTCCAGAAGGGTTACCAGCGCGAGTTCGTGACCGCTGCCTCGGGCATCGTGGCCTTCGCGCCGACCGACAGCACGCTCAACCCGATGCGCCTCGGTGTCTACGTGGCACCGAAACCCGTCAGTGCGGTGCGTGCGCGGACCACGGTCCCCTTCACGGGGCCGGGCAAGTCGGCCGAGCTCACGCTCAAGGGCCGCACGCTCGACCAGGGCGGCCTGACGACCGGCTACCACGCGGCCGTCGCCCCGTTCGTGCTCGGTGGCACCGACCCGGCCGAGACGTTCCCCGAGGGTTCGGCGGAGCAGTCGCTGCTGGCGGCCGACGTCCGTTCCTACGGTGCGTCGTACGACAAGGCGTCGGGCACCATCGCGTTCGGTGTGCAGACCGCCGGTCCGGATGCCGACCCCGGTGCCGTGACCAACGTCGAGGTCCTCATCGACACGAACCGTGACGGTGAGCCCGACTACCTGGTGTACGACGCGAAGTCGGCCACCATCGACGCCACGCTCGCGACGACGATGAACCTGGCAACGGGCAAGACGGTCGACGCGCAGCCGCTCAACGGCGGAGCGGCCGGCCAGGACGTCAACACCTTCGACAGCTCCGTCAAGGTGCTGACCGTCGGTGCCTCGGCGATCGGCGCGTCGACGAAGTTCGACTACACCGTGCTGACCGAGTCGGCCTACGCCCCGGGTGCCGCCACCAGTGGTTCGTCGGTGGTGGACGAGACCAAGCCGGTCACGTTCGACCCGACCAAGCCGAAGCTGTCGTTCTCGCAGGACGGCGCCACCGGCGTGCTGTTCGCCGACGCCGACTCGCTGACGGTCACCCGCGCCTCGGGTGTCACCAAGGCGACGGTGCTGCTGCTCCACCTCGACAACGCGGCGGGCAAGCAGGCCGACACGTCGACCATCAACGTGGTCCCGCCGAAGCTCGCGCTGGCGAAGGGGAGCAAGGTCACGGTGAGCGGGACGGCGAAGGTCGGCTCGACCCTCACCGCGAAGCACGGCACCTGGAGCACGACGAAGGCGACGTACAAGTACCAGTGGCTGCGTGACGGCAAGGTCGTGATGTCGGCCACGGGGTCGAAGGTCACGCTCGGCTCGTCCGACCTCGGGCACCGCATCAGCGTGCGGGTGACCGCCCATGACTCCGGGTACGAGGACGGTACGGCGAAGTCCGGCGCGACCGCGAAGGTCACGCGCCGCTAGGACAGGGAGCGCGCGCGGTTCACGCGCCACATGGTGAGCAGAAGAGGTCGGGTCCCGAGTGGGGATCCGACCTCTTCTGCTCACCAAGCGCTGGGCAGCCTTCTGAACGCGTGTTCGGGACAGATAGTTAGACAAACTAGTGAAGTGGTGCCAGTGTGGCTCCCATGCAGAGCACGCTGAACCAGCTCCGGTCCAACCCGGTCGAATGGCGCCGTCGTGGACTCACCCCGCCGGACGTCATCCAGGCCATGATCGAGCAGCGCCTGGCTGAGCCGGGGCACTCCCAGCCCGTCGGCGACCCGTCGTACCAGGACTTCTTCCGGAGCTGATCCGGACACTGTCGGACGGTCCGGGACGCACCGGACGACGGACGGGAGGCGCGGTGCCAGCTGGCACCGCGCCTCCCGTCCGTCCGTCTGGTCGCGTCCGGAGCCTCGCGCAGCGCGCCGTCCACAGGGGCGTCACGCCGGGTGGCGCGCAGGTGACCAGCCGATAGACTCGGGTGGACCACCGGCCCGGACGGCCGTGTGCGGTCCTCCGCCAACGTGAGGAGAACCAGATGCCCGCAGCAGTCATCATCGGAGCCCAGTGGGGCGACGAGGGCAAGGGGAAGGCCACCGACCTCCTCGGCTCCCGCATCGACTACGTCGTGAAGTTCAACGGCGGCAACAACGCCGGCCACACCGTCGTCGTCGGCGGCGAGAAGTACGCCCTGCACCTGCTGCCCTCCGGCATCCTGACGCCCGGCGTGACCCCGATCATCGGCAACGGCGTCGTCGTCGACCTCGAGGTGCTGTTCCAGGAACTCGACGCCCTGCGTGCCCGCGGCGTCGACGTCTCGAAGCTCCTCGTGTCGGCCAACGCCCACGTCATCACGCACTACCACCGCACCGTCGACAAGGTGACCGAGCGGTTCCTGGGCAAGCGCCAGATCGGCACCACCGGTCGCGGTATCGGCCCGACCTACGCCGACAAGATCAACCGCGTCGGGATCCGGATCCAGGACATCTTCGACGAGAACATCCTGCGCCAGAAGGTCGAGGCCGCGCTCGACCAGAAGAACCACCTGCTGGTCAAGGTCTTCAACCGCCGCGCGATCGACCCGGAAGAAGTCGTCGAGTCGCTGCTCTCGTTCGCCGAGCGCCTGCGCCCGATGGTCGCCGACACCGCCCTCGAGATCCACCGTGCGCTCGAGCGCGGCGAGACCGTCCTGTTCGAAGCCGGCCAGGCCACCATGCTCGACGTCGACCACGGCACCTACCCGTTCGTCACCTCGTCGTCCGCGACCGCCGGTGGCGCCGCGACCGGTTCGGGCATCGGCCCGGGCAAGCTCGAGCGGATCATCGGCATCGTCAAGGCGTACACGACCCGCGTCGGCGCCGGTCCGTTCCCGACCGAGCTGTTCGACGAGTCGGGCGAGTTCCTGCGCGCCAACGGCTTCGAGTTCGGCACCACCACCGGCCGCCCGCGCCGCTGTGGCTGGTACGACGCCCCGATCGCCCGCTACACGGCACGCATCAACGGTGTGACCGACTTCGTGCTCACCAAGCTCGACGTCCTGACCGGGCTCGAGACGATCCCGGTGTGCGTCGCGTACGAGGTCGACGGCGTCCGCGTCGACGAGGTCCCGGTCAACCAGTCCGACTTCCACCACGCGAAGCCGGTGTACCAGGAGTTCCCCGGCTGGACCGAGGACATCACCGGAGCCCGCACCTTCGACGACCTGCCGAAGAACGCGCAGGACTACGTCCTGGCGATCGAGGCGATGTCCGGCGCACGGATCTCCGCGATCGGTGTCGGCCCCGGCCGTGACGCCATCGTCGTGCGGCACGACCTGCTCGGCGACGACGAGCGTGCCGACCAGCGCGCCGGCGAGCGCACCGACGCAGCGTGACGATGCGGATCCTGTTCGTCTGCAGCGGCAACATCTGCCGGTCGCCGCTCGGCGCGCAGGTCCTGACGGCACGACTCGGCCCGGACGCCCCCGCGTTCGTGGTCGAGTCGGCCGGCACCATCGCCGACGACGGCGCCGCGATGGACGCCGCCGCGGCCGAGCAGTCCGTCCGGCTCGGGGGCGCCCCCTCGGCGCACCGGTCGCGGTACCTGACGGCCGAGATCGTCGCGAGCGCTGACCTGGTGCTGACCGCGGAGCGATCGCACCGTGCAGCCGCCGTCTCCCTGGCGCCCCGGGCCTCCAAGCGGACCTTCACGATCAAGCAGTTCGCGCGGGTGCTCGCCGGCCTCGAGCCCGGTGACCTGGCCGACGTGACGACCCCGCAGGAACTCGTGGAGCGCGTCGCCCGGCTGCGGGGCACGGTCCCGCCGCCCGCCGACCCGGCCGACGACGACGTGGACGACCCCTACCGTCGCTCGACGGCGACGCATCAGCGCGTGGCCGACGAGGTCGACGTGGCCCTGACGGGCATCGCGGACGCATTGCGCGCCGTGGTCTGACCCCCTGACGGACAGGAGGCCCGGTGTCAGTTGACACCGGGCCTCCCGTTTGTCCGGACTGCTCGTGTCCTGCGAGTGATAACGATTATCAGTTGCATGTAAGGTCGCTGTGGCAGCGCGCAGCGCTGCGTCCCCGCCTCTCAGCAGACCAGGAACCCATGCGTCCACGCTTCCTCATCGGTGCGCTCGCGCTCGCCGTGATCATCCCCGGCACGCTCCTCGTGCGCCCCGCACCGCCCTCGCCCGACCGACCGCTCGCGGACTCCGTCCCCGCCTGGACCGCACACGCCGAGCGCGGCGACCCGGTGACCGCCGACGAGTTGTCCCTCACCGTCCTCCTCGACCCCGTGCACCTCGACCGCGCCCCGGCCGTGGCGACCTGGTTGCGCGGTGCCGGGCTCCACGTCGGCCCCGTCGAGCGCTCGATCGCATCCCTGCCCGTTCGCGGGACGGCCGCGCGCATCGCGGACGCCTTCCACACCTCCTTCGCGCGGTGGGACGTCGCCGGACAGAGCGCCGTGGCACCGGTCCGCGCCCTCGCCGTGCCACGCGGGCTGACCGCCGTCGTCGGCGTGTCCGGAGCCGTTGACTCTGACGCCGTCCGACCGACCGAGACGACCACTGCAGCAGCGGCGGCACCCACCCCGGCACCGGGTGAGACCGTCCCGCGACCGCCGGTCCTGGCCGACGACGGACAGTGCGCCGCATGGTGGGGCGAGCGCCTCACGACGGACTGGCCCGCATCGGTGCCGGTCACGCACCGATCGAACGCGCTGTGCGGGTACCAGCCGGCCCAGTTGCGCGAGGTCCACGACGTGCCGGCCGGGTACACCGGACGCGGCGCGACCATAGCGATCGTCGCCGCCTACGACGACCCCGACGTCGAAGCGAACACGGACACCTACTTCCGGGCGGCGGGCGCCCAGCCGTTCCGCTCGGGGCAGTACCAGCACCACGCTCCGGCGTCGCCGGACACCTCCCGCTGCGGCGGGCCGCAGAGCTGGACAGAGGAGCAGCACCTCGACGTGCAGGCGGTGCACGCGATGGCCCCCGACGCCGACATCGAGTACTGGGGTGCCGACGACTGCAGCACCACCTCGTTGTTCTCGCGGATCCTCGACGTCGTCGAACACGGCAGTGCGGACGTCATCAGCCTGTCGTTCGGGTCCACCGAGGACCTGGACACCGCGGACGACCGGACGCTGCTGAACCGGGTGCTCGTCGAGGCGGGGGCCCGGGGCATCTCGGTGTTCGCGTCCTCTGGCAACGACGGCGACAACAGCGCCGTCGGTGACCACGACTCCGGCCCCGACGTGTCGTCGCCGGCGTCCAGCCCGTACGTGACCGCGGTCGGAGCGACCAGCACCGGGCTCGCCCGTGACGGTTCCGTCGCGGTCGAGGCTGGTTGGGAGACCGAGACCCGCTTCGCGCGCAACGGTGCCCTCATCCCGCCGGGCTTCGCGTACGGCGCCGGCGGCGGCCAGTCCGACGTCTACGGCCGACCGACGTGGCAGCGCCAGCTGCTCGACGAACCGGGGACCGGGCGACTCGTCCCCGACGTCGCGTCGATCGGCGACCCCAACACCGGCTTCGTCGTGTACGGGCCACACAAGGGCGTGACCGGCTACGTCACGCACGGCGGCACGAGTCTGGCGACCCCGATGGTCGCCTCGATGGTCGCCATGGCCAAGGCCGCCACGGGGGTCCGGATCGGGCTCGTCACGCCGATGCTCTACGAGATGCTCGGGACCGACGCCGTCCGCGACGTCCGCCCCGCTTCCGCTGCCACCTGGTCGCCGCGCGGGCCCGATGCCGGAGCGCTGTGGCCCGAGACCCTGTTCCTCTGGGACACCGGTCGGCAGGGACTCCGGTCCGCACCCGGCTGGGACGACGTGACCGGGGTCGGCGTCCCCGCCGGCCGCGCCTTCTTCACCGCGTTCGCCGAGGAGGCCCGCCGATGACCGATCGTCCACGCACCAGTTCCGTCATCGCGCTCGCGGCCTCGGCACTGCTCGGCATCGGCCTCGTGGCGCCCATGCTCGCGCTGCCGGCCAGCGCGGACACCGCGGCCGACGGCGCCACCCTCGCCGCCGCGTCGGGCGTCGAACTGACCGACATCGACGGTGGCACGCTCACCGCACCGACCCCGGCCGTGCGCTGGGACTCGGGCGACCCGACGGTGGCCCGGGTCGACACGACGCAGGACGTCCTGAAGCTCAACACCACCCGCACGAGCGGTCTGCGCTCGGAGGCCGGCCCGGACGGGGCGACCTCGACGATCGCGAGCGGGGAGTTCACCCTGCGCGATCGTCCCCCCGTCGTGTTCACCGGACTCCGCGCCGCGTGCACTCCCGGCGGCACCCCCGCGGTGTCGTTCGACCGCCTGACCATCGACGGCGACGACGTCACCACCGAGGCCACCGCGACGCCCGGGTGGAGCCGCGACCTGCCGGAGTCCCGTTACGGCGCCACCAAGGTCGTCGTCGGTAGCACCACGACGGCCGCCGACGGCACCACGACGACGGTCGCGCTCCGCATCGACGCCGAAGCCGGTGCCTCCGAGATCTGGCGCGTCCGTGCCGGATCGGTCTCCTGCGCGGCGGGTGACCGCTGGCCGGCACCCACCCCGACGCCGACGCCGACGCCGACCCCGACCCCGGCTCCGACGCCTGATCCCGCGCCGCAGCCGACCCCGGCCCACGGCGACGCCCTGGCCACCCGGAGCGTCAGCGGTGTGCAGGTGACTGCCCCGGACGGAACCGTGCTCATCGACGGGCAGCCCACGGTGACCGGCGTCGCGAAGCGCACCGCCGACCGGGTCGACGCTGCCGACGGTTCCCCGTCGACCGCACGTGGGGTCACCGTCTCGACTGCGGCGGACGGTACTTCGGACGTGCACCTCGACTCGTTCGAGCAGATCCCCGACCGGGCCTCGGACCCGGTCGCGGAGTACCGCTGGCCAGCGCTGCGCGTGTACGGCCTCGACGCCCACCTCACGCCGGAGGGGACGATGACCGTGGACTTCGCGAACGAGTCGAACGCGGTGTTCGTCAACGGGGTGTGGATCAACACCGCCACCGACCTGTACACCGGCGTCGACGCTGACGGCAAGGAGCGGGTCAGCGTGGCCTTCGGGGAGCGCACGGTGCACGCGGACGGCAGCACGACCCTGACCGCGCTGCACTACCGCGACCTGACGGGGGCGCACCCCGACGTGCGGCTCGGCGCCGTCACGATCCCGGCGAGGGCGAGCAGCCCGACGGACGCTCGGGTCACCGCCGCCTTCGGGGTGGGCGTCCGGGGGACGGACGGTACGGCGCTGGTCGCCCCGCAGCCGCGGATCACCAGTGCCGGGGAACACCGTTCCGCCGCCCGCATCGACGCGACCGCCGGCTACCCCGCCCGGGCAACCGACGTCACGGCGGCGATCGGGGACGACGGCGACACCGCGACCATTTCGGTCGGGCACTTCGAGCAGATCCCGGACGAGGCCACCGACCCCGTCGCCGCCTACCGCTGGCCGGCACTCCGCGTGAACGGGTTGCACGCCGAGGTGACGGCGGCCGGCACGATGACGGTCTCCTTCGACGACGAGTCGAACGCCGTGTTCGTCAACGGGGTGTGGATCAACACCGCCACCGACCTGTACACGGGGCTCGCCCCGGACGGGACCGAACGGGTCCGCGTCCACATCGGCGAACGGACCGAGAACCCGGACGGGACCGTCACGCTCACGGCGCTCCGCTACGAGGACCTGACCGGGACGCACCCCGACGTGCTGCTCGGCCAGGTGACGTTGGCGGCGGCGCAGCCCGCCCCGGACCCGACCCCGGGAGGGGGCGGCACCACGCCGACACCGGAGCCGCACGACCCGGCCATCGCACGCTGGCACGCCTTCGCGCTCCGGGCATCCGGACCGAGCGACGTCCCGGCGCAACCCGTCGCTGCGCCCGCCGCCGACGGCACCACCGTGACCGAGCGGGCGGACGAGGCCGGGGACGGCGCCACCGGACAGCTGCGTGTCGACGGGGTCACGGTGCGGTCGGCGAGTGACCGCGGCGAGGTCCGACTCGAACGGGTCGTCCTCTACCCGGGCACGAGCATCGCCGGCGAGCTCCGTGACGTCCGTGTCCGGGTGACCCACGGCGGTGCCACCGTGACGACCGCGGGTGGGCAGATCGCGGGCACCACCATCCCGGCGGGCACGATCCGGGCGAACACCCGGATCGCCCTGCCCGGCGGGCTGGGGAAGGTCGTGCTCAACGAGCAGCGGACCCGCGGGCGGGACCGGACCGTCACCGCGCTGCACCTGAGCGACCCCGCCGGGTTGGCAGCCGACGTGTCGGCAGCGGTGGTCACCACGGCAAAGGTCGATCCGCCCGCGAACGGCGGGAATGGCGGGCAGGGCGGCGGCAGCGCAGCCGGAGGCCCGGGCAACGAAGCGGCTCCCGGTGCCCTGACGCCGGACGGCACGAGCCCGGCCGGTACGAGCGGTACGAACGGCATCGGGCGGGGCAGCGGAGACCTCGCGTTCACCGGTGCCTCGCTCCTGCCGGGCCTCATCGCGGCGGTGCTCCTGTTCGGTGCGGGTACCGCGATGGTGGCGCTGCGGCGTCGACGGCGCGTGCGCTGACCGCAGGCCCGCGGGATCGCGGGACGTCAGGCCGGTGCCGGTCGGCACCGGGCCTGACGTCCGCCGCGTGGGGGAGGCCCCCGCGACCGCCACGTGCGAGGATGACTCATGCCCGTCGTCGAGTCCCGCTGCGTCGTCCCGGTCGAGCCCGACGTGGCCTTCGCCGTCTCGCAGACACAGGGGGCGATCCGGAAGCGTTGGGACCCCTTCATCCGCCGCCAGCACCTGATGGACGGCGCCACCGTGCCGGCGAAGGGCGTCCGGACGTACACGGTGCAGCGGTTCGGGCTGGCGATGGAGAGCGAGTACGTCTCGTACCACCCGCCGTCGAACGTGGGGATGAAGATGACGAAGGGCTCGTGGTTCTTCGAGCGCATGGGCGGGGGCTGGCGCTTCACGGCGGCCGAGGGGCAGCCCGGACACACGCTCGCGGTCTGGCGCTACAACTTCACGTGCCGGCCGAAGTGGCTCGCGCCGATCGCCGAGCGAATCGGCGTGCTGGTGCTGCAGCGGGACATCGACCGGCGCATCCTGGGGTTCGCCCGCGGCTGCGAGGACCCCGTCGTCCTGGCCCACGTGGCCGCACAGCGCGCTGCCTGACCGGACCTGCGAGACGTCGGGGTCCTGCGGGCCGAGTCGGTTCGGAAGACGCCGTCGTCGTGCGCAGACGCCGCCGAGTGCTCGACACGCCTCCGGATTCGGCGGCGTTTCGAGCGCAAGGCGGCGTCGAGCGATGACGACGGCGTGTTCAGGAGTGCCGAACCGAGCGAAAGGCACCTGCATCCTTCGATGGAACTCCCGCAGGTGCGTCCCGAAGCCGGTCGTCCCCGGGCGTGATGATTCCTAGCGTCGTCTGCATGACGAACACCACCCAAGTCCGGCCTCCCGCCGGCACCGCATCCCGCGACCGAGGGGGTGTCCGCGGCCTCATCGCCCGGCACCCGCTCGTGTCCTTCTTCACCATGGCACTCGGCCTGAGCTGGCTCGCGTGGGTGCCGTACATCCTGTCCCCGCACGGCATGGGGGTGTGGGACATCCACTTCCCCGAGGTCCTGGGCAGCGGTCAGTTCACGGGCGTCCTGCCCGGTGCGCTCCTCGGCCCGTTGGGCAGCGCGTTCATCGTCACGGCGGTCGCCGACGGTCGCGCGGGCCTGCGCCGCTGGGTGGGGCGACTGTTGCGCTGGCGGGTCGCCTGGTACTGGTACGCACTGGCGCTCGTCGTCGTGCCGGCCCTGATCGTCGTGTCCGCGCTGCCGTTCGCCGGTGGTGACGTGCGGGCTCCCTCGGGCCTGGCCTTCGCCATGCTCGTGCCCGGACTGATCATCCAGCTGTTCTCGACCGGTCTGAGTGAAGAGCCCGGCTGGCGCGACTTCGCCCTGCCCCGCCTGCAGCACCGTTTCGGGGGCCTGGGTGCGGCGGCGATCCTCGGTCCGATCTGGGCGCTCTGGCACATGCCGCTGTACCTCAGCGACTGGGGCGGGTGGCCGAACGCGCACTGGAGCGAGCCCGTCGTGTTCGCCATGTTCACCATCACCTTCAACGTGGTGATGATCCAGGTGTTCAACAAGACCCGCGAGAGCCTGCCCCTGGCCCTGCTGCTGCACGTCGGTGTGAACAACACGATCTCGACCCTGTTCCCTGAGATGTACCCGAGCATGACCGCCGGCACGCTGATGATCGGCCTGACGATCATGTCGACGATCGCCGCCGTGGTGCTGCTCGTCGCGACCCGTGGCCGCCTGGGCTACGACCCCGCCCGACGCGCCCTGCCCCTCGACACACCGGTCCCCACCCGCGCCCGCCTCGTAGGATCCAACGATGGCACCCGCTGAGCACGACGCGCTGCGCGCACCGGATGAGCCGGCCGCGCAGCCAGCCCAGCCCGCGCCGCCGGCCGCGCAGCCGGCCCAGCCCGCGCAGTCAGCGCAGCCCACGCAGTCGCCTCGACCCGCCCAGCGCGCCCGCCGCGTCGACGTCCTCGTCGCCCTCGGCACGGCCGTCGTCGCCCTCGGGCTGCTGCTCGGCCTGCCGCCCCTGGACAGCCTGGAACCGGACGGCCCCGCCCTGGCGCTGGGGGTCCCCGCAGTGTTCTCCGCCGCCTGGACCATCCTGGCCCTCGGCCTGCTGGCCCAGTCCGCCGCCCTGCTCGCCACCCGCCGGGCACCCCGCACCGCGCTGATCGTGGTCGCCGCACTCCCGGTGCTCGTCGCCGCGCTCGCCCCGCAGTCGTCCGACCTGTTCGGCCTGACCGCCCTGCCGGTGCTCGTCGGCGTCGTCGTCGCCGCACTCCGCGTGGCGCTGGCCCGCCTCTGGCCGACACTCGTGGTCGCCGCTGCCCTGGTGGCAGCCGGCAACGTGGTGCTCGCGCTCGCCGGTGACGCCACGACCGCCGTCTCCGGTTCGCTCGGGCAGGGCATGCTGCAGGCGATCGGCGCGGTCGGCCTGCCCCTGCTGGTCACCCTGCTCGTGCAGTCCCGCCGCGAGGTCCGCGTCGCCCGCACGGCCGAGGCCAGCGCCGTGGACCGTGAGCAGGATGCCCTGGTCGACGCCGCCGTGTCCCGTGAGCGTGCCGCGATGGCCCGCGAACTCCACGACATCGCCGCGCACCACCTGTCCGGGATCGCACTGATGGCAGCGGTCATCGACCGGCAGATCGACGCGGACCCGGAGCGTGCCCACGAGGGTGCCCGCCAGGTGCGGGAGCAGAGCACCGCGGTGCTCGAGGACCTCCGCCGCCTGGTCGGCCTGCTCCGCGACGACGCCCCCGCCGAGCGTGCGGTCGAGACGGTCGCCGGGATCGTCGACCTGGCCGAACGAGCCCGGTTCCGCAGCGACGTCCGGCTCGACGTGCTGCCGGGTGACCGGCCGCTCGCTGACGGCGTCGGCCCGCTCGCGCAGCTCGCCGCCTACCGCACCGTCCAGGAGGCACTGGCCAACGCCGCCCTGCACGCCCCGTCCGCCCCGTGCACCGTCACCATCGACGACCGCGACGCGACCCGGGTGGTGATCCGGGTGGAGAACGCACCCGCCACCGTGCCGGCAGCGGGGACCTCTCCCTCGGGCGGCAACGGCCTGCGGGGGATGCGCGAGCGGGCGGACCTGGTCGGGGCGCGCCTCCAGGCCGGCCCGACCGCGACCGGCGGATGGCTGGTTGAGCTGGCGCTCGGCCGGGAGGCACCTGCCGCACCCACGCAGGCCGCCGGCGGCGCCGGGGTGGTCGCGTGATCCGCGTGCTGGTCTCGGACGACCAGCCCCTGGTCCGCGCCGGGGTGTCCGCGCTCCTCGGCGCGGAGCCGGACATCGAGGTGGTCGGCGTGGCCGCCGACGGCGGCGAGGCGCTCGCGCTGGCGCGCGAGACGCGACCCGACGTCGCCTGCCTGGACATCCGGATGCCGGTGATGAACGGCATCGAACTCGCGCGGATCTTCTGCGCGCCGGACGCCGATCCGGCGATCCCCGCGCTCATGCTGACGACGTTCGACCTGGACGACTACGTGTTCGGGGCGCTCGAGGCCGGTGCCTCGGGGTTCCTGCTCAAGGACGCCGAGCCGGACACCATCGTCGACGCTGTGCGACAGGTCGCCGCCGGCAACGGCACCCTCGACCAGGCCCTGACCCGGCGGGTGCTGCGGGAGTTCGTGTCGCGGCGGAGCCTGCAGCCGGTGTCCGGCGACCGGGCCGACGGCGTGCTGACCGCCCGCGAGCGCGAGGTCCTGCTGCTGCTGGCGCAGGGGATGTCGAACGAGGAGATCGCGGTGGCGCTCGTGCTCGAGGTGTCGACCGTCAAGTCGCACCTGGCGCGGATGCTGCCGAAGCTCGGGGTGCGGTCGCGGCTGCAGGCCGTGGTGTGGGCGTACCAGAACCGGATCGTGACGGTGCCGGAGCAGCCGTAGTCGACCCGGTGTCAGCCGGCTGCTGCGTCAGGCTGCAGGATGCGGTGTCAGCCGGCGGGCTGCGGCTCGGCGGCGCCGGGGACGACGAGTCGCCAGACGGCGTCGTCCCCGGCGTCCCCGCCGTCGTCGGCGGGGGAGAGGTACAGGCGGAAGGTGCCCTCGTCGGCGAGGGGGTCCCCTTCGAGGTACTCGACCGGTTCGCCGCTCGTCTCGCACTCGTCCGAGGTGCTGATCACCTGGATCGTGTCGCCCGGCTTCGGACCCGAGGCGTCCTCGTCGCCCTTCGGGACGTCGGTGACCGTCGCCTCGTACACGTCGTAGATCCCCTGGAGCTCGACGGTCCGGTCGGTCTTGGTGACGTCGGCGTCGACGACCAGGTCGGCGGCGTCGCGGCGCTCGGCCGAGGTCTTCAGCGGGACGTAGTCGGCGCAGAACCCGGACTGCAGCGGCCCGGCCTGCGTGCTCGGACCCGTGGGGCCGGCGTCGTCGTCGCCGCTCGTCTCGGTGGCGCAGCCGGCCAGGGTGCCGCCGAGCACCACGACGAGTGCCACGACCGGTGCGATCCGTCCCCACTGCATGGGCCGAGTATGACCCACGCGACCCGTCGAGACCAGGGCGTTCGGCCCCTGTCCGGGGAACGCACGTTCCCGTTCGGGGGACTGGTCGCAGCGGCCACGGGCTGGTGCAGTGTCTGGATGCACATCGAGCCGCCGCCGGTGACCAGCCCCGACGACCCCTCCCTGCGGGGCGAGGCCATCATCGGGATGATCACGGCGCTGCGGTCCCGCCCCCTGCACGAGATGACCCCCGAGGTCGTCGCAGCGGCAGCCGGGGTGGACCTCGATGTCGTGGCACGCACGTTCCCGAGCTGGGACGGTCTGCTGCTCGCGACGATCGACCGGTGGAACGAGGAGCGCACCGTGCCGCTCATGCCCCTGGCCGAGCAGCACGGCACCGTCCGGTTCCTGCGCGCGATCGTGGCGGACCCTTCGCTCATGCGGTTCCTGACGGCGACGCTGAACATCGCGGCGTCGCCCGAGCCGGGCACGATGGAGCCGGCTCGCGGCTCGGAGCAGCTGCTCGCGACCTACGAGGGGCTGCAGCTGCAGTCCATGGTGCGGCCGGAGATGGACCTGCTCGAAGCCTTCGACCGCGCCGTGACGCGCCTGCGCGAGGGCTGGTCCCGCGCGTACGTGCCGCCCGTGTGGGAGCTCGACCTGGTCCACTGACCCGCCCGGTGGCCCGACGGGTCACCCCACAGACCGAGGACGCTAGGGCGTCCGAGGGCAGACGCACCGTCTGCACGCGTCGCCGCACGATTCGGGTTCGAGCGGCGGCGCGTACCACCCCGTCCCGCGGCCCGCGGCCCGCGGCCCGCGGCCCGCCTCACGCCTCCAGGGACCCGCCGTCAGTCGGCGTGCAGCGCGAGCGGTCGTGCCGAGTCCACCTGGACCGGCTGCCGACGGATCGCGATCACCGTCACGTCGTCGTCGTGCGGCACCTCGTCGGCGCGGGCCGACAGGGCGAGCACGACCGCGTGCGGGTCACGTCCGGCGCGCGCGATCTCGGCCACCGCCTCGATGGTCTCCTCGAGCCCCTCGTACAGGTCGAGCACGCCGTCGCTGAACGAGACGAGCAGGTCGCCCGGCTCCAGGGTGCTCTCAGCCGTCACCCACTCCTCGCGGATGCCGAGCCCGAGCGGCATGTCGCCGGACCGGAGTCGGTCGACGTGCCCGTCGGCCCGCAGCACGAAGCTCAGCCCGTGCCCGGCGTCGGACCACCGGAGGGTGCCGTCGTCGGAGATCCGGGCGTGGAACAGCGTGGTGAAGGCCAGGTCGGGCCCGATGCCCTCGGCGCTCAGGCCGTCGGACGCCCGCTTCAGCGCCTCGGCCGGGTCGTCGACCGTCCGGGCGCTCCGGAGCGTCGACCGGACCGCTGCGGCGATCAGGCCGGCACCGACGCCCTTGCCCATGACGTCGCCGAGACTCACCGCCACGCCGCTGTTGGTCGGGTACCAGTCGAAGAAGTCCCCGCCGACGCTCCGGGCGGGCAGGCAGGCACCGGCGACGACGACGTCCTCGGTGATGCGGCCCGTCGTCGTCGGGAGCAGGGAACGCTGCACCGCGGCTGCCCGGTCGATCTCGGCACGGACCTTGCCCTCGCGTGCTTCGGCGGACCGCAGGCTGCGTCGGGCCCGGCGGGAGAGCTCGTGCACGACGACGGCGACGGTGCCGAACACGACGACGAGGATGCCCAGACGGACGAGTTCACTCGGGCCGGGCGCGTCGGACGGGGTCAGGACGTAGGGCGCGAGGATCACGAGCACGATGCCCGCGATCGCGAAGAGCACGGTGCGACGGCCCTCGAGCGACGCCCACCAGACCACGGGGAGCACCACGATCGCCGTGAACAGCGACGAGCCGGAACCCGTCCCGGTGCGCAGCAGCGCGATCGTCACGAAGTCGACGGTGAGCAGGACCGGCACCAGCCAGGCGGCGCCGTGCACGAGCGCGGGGACGGCGCTCATCAGGGTCGCGACCACCGTGCACACCAGACTCGCCGCGAACAGGTGGTGGGCCGTGATCGGCAACGACGGCATCACGATGCTGAGCAGCGCAGACAGCGCCAACAGGCCGCTGATCGGAGCCTGACGGACGAGGGGGTTGTCGACGATGCTGGTTGGGCGAGTCATGCTCAGTGCAGGTTAGTGCTCCGCGACGGCCGACGACCGGTGCTGACCCCTTCTGGGGACGCCAGCGTGGCCGATCAGCGCGGCCAGGTCGCGACGACCGCGACCGCGTTGAAGAGCACGTGCGCCAGGATCGCACCGCCGATGCGGTCGGTCATCGCCACGAGCGTGCCGGTGAGGACGCCGAGCAGGAACGTCGTCACGAACACCTGGAACCCGCCGAGCGTCGTGCCGCCGGCTCCGAGCAGCAGGTGGAGCAGCGCGAACAGGAGCGCCGTGACCAGCACCGCGAGGAACCGGGTGCGGGGCGTGAGCTCGGCGGCCAGTCGGCGCTGGAACAGCCCGCGGAACACCACTTCCTCGAGCACCGGGCTGACGACGACGATGCCGATCGCCGACACGAGCAGCAGCCCGACGTCCGGCGTGCCGAGGGTCGGTGCGGGGACCAGGCCGGTCGTCCCCGTGAACGACAGGGACAGGAACACGTCCACCACGCGGCAGATGATCACGATGCCGATCGCGAAGACCACGATCCCCAGGTCGAGCCGCAGCCGTGACAGCATCGCCGGCAACGGGGTCCGACGGAGCGCCACGGCGGCGGCGATGACGAGCGGCACCCACACGGCGGCGTCCGCGGCGAGCACCTGCAGGACCGGCGACGGGATGCCCCCAGTCCGGGTGACCTGTCCGACGATCCGGGTCAGGATCACGGCGACGCCGAGCGCGACGAGGATGACGATGAGGTCCCGCTGCCGCCGCACGCTCGGCGTGGTCGCGGTCTGGGCCGGCTCGGAACGCATGGGGCCACCGTAGAGGACACCGCGCGCCGGATGGCGACTTCCCCCGGGCAGGACTCGTTCCTGTGGCACTATTTGTATGCCGTGTGCTGGGAGTACCCCGGTGCGCCTGTGTCGGGACCACGGGGACGGCCATGATCGGGGAAGGCAAAGGCGTGGAACTCCGCGACTACATCACGGTGCTCCGCAAGGGATGGGTACTGATCGTCGTACTCGCCCTGGTGGGAGTGGCCGCAGCCGCAGGGTTCTCCCTGCTGAAGAAGCCGGTCTACTCGGCATCGGCGCAGGTCTTCGTCTCCACCGAGACGTCGGGCAGCGCCAGTGACCTGGCGCAGGGCAACACGTTCACCCAGCAGCGGGTGCTGACGTACTCCAACCTGGTGTCGACGCCGATCGTGCTGCTGCCGGTGATCTCGTCGCTCAAGCTCGACATGAACGCCGACCAGCTCGCGACGATGGTGTCGGCGACGGCGCCGACGAGCACGACCCTCATCGCCATCTCGGTCGAGGGCACCGACCCGGTGCAGGCCGCGAACATCGCGAACGCGACCTCGCAGAGCCTGACCAACGTCGTGCAGGACATCGAGGCCACCGACGCGAGCGGCAAGAGCACCGTCAAGCTCACCCGCGTCAAGCAGGCCGACGTGCCGAGCACGCCGGTCAGCCCGAACGTGCCCGTCAACGTCGCGCTCGGGTTGCTCGTCGGGCTCGCACTGGGCATCGGCATCTCCGTCCTGCGCGAGACCCTGGACAACCGGATCCGCACCGAACTCGACGTCGAGAAGATCAGCGACAAGCCGGTCGTCGGCGGGATCGCCTTCGACGCCAAGGCGGCCGAACGCCCGCTCATCGTGCAGGTCGATCCGCGCAGCCCCCGCGCCGAGTCGTTCCGCACGCTCCGCACGAACCTGCAGTTCCTGGACATCGGCACCGGTGCCCGCACCTTCGTCATGACGTCGTCGATGCAGTCCGAGGGCAAGAGCACCACCGTCGCGAACCTGGCGATCGCCCTGGACAGCGCCGGGTTCCGCGTCATCCTGATCGACGCCGACCTGCGCCGCCCCCGCGTCGCCGAGTACATGGACGTCGAGAGCAACGCCGGGCTGACCGACGTGCTGATCGGTCGCGCCGACCTGGAGGACGTCGCCCACCCCTGGGGCCGCGGCAAGCTCGTCGTCCTGCCCGCGGGCCAGATCCCGCCGAACCCGTCCGAGCTGCTCGGCTCGCGGGCGATGCAGGACCTGATCGACCTGCTCGAGCAGCAGTTCGACTACGTCCTGTTCGACGCCCCGCCGCTGCTGCCGGTCACCGACGCCGCGATCCTGGCCAAGAAGGCGTCCGGTGCGATCATCGCCGTCGCCTCCGGGCAGACCCTGAAGGGCCAGCTCGCCGCTGCCGTCGCTTCGCTCGCGAACGTCGGCGCACCGATCTCCGGGTTCGTCCTGACGAAGATGCCGCTGAAGGGCCCGGGCGCCTACGGCCACGGCCGGTACGGCTACGGGTACAGCTACGGCCACGACGAGGACGACAACACCGTGACCACGTCGACGCACCCGCCGAAGCGTGCCAGCAAGAAGCTCGGCGTGCTCCGCCGCGCCGGACGCTGAGCGGAGCGGCGGACGATGAAGAATCGCCGGGGGACCCGGGGCCTCGGTCGTGCGCTGCCGAAGACCACCCTGATCGTGGTGGCCGTCGTGGTGGTGGCGCTGATCATCATCGACGTCGTGCTCGTCTCGCTCGCCCTGGGCCGCACCGCGCCCGAACAGAACGGACCCGCCGGTCCGATCCCGACCTTCACACGGATGCCGCACGCGAGCGAGTCCCCGCGGGCCAGCGCGACCGCTGACGCGGACGCCGCAGGGACCAAGCAACAGGGCCGGCGCCTGTTGGCAGCCGTCGACGGCCAGGAGGCATGGCGCGCGTCCGGCGGATCGTGCGGCGGCCCGCGGCCGGTGCTGGAACACTCCGTGGACGGCGGGGCGACGTGGGTCAAGGTGGGACTCGGGACGGATGTCGGATCGCTCATGGCGATCCGGGCCTCCAGTGCGGAGCTCTCGATCCTGGCGGGCGTCGGCGACGACTGCACCGCGACCGCGCGGACCAGCACCGACGCCGGTGTGACGTGGGCAGCCGGTGCGCCCGGCGCCGCCGGCGCCGGCATCAGCACCGACGGCGTCGTGCTCGCGAGCGGGACCGTCCAGGCGCCCTGCGCCGACCCCATCGACGCGTTCCAGGGCGACAAGACCTCGGTCGTCATCTGCGACGGCCAGCTCGAGTGGCGGACCGGCGAGGCAGCGTGGGTCGACGTGCCGCTGGGCGGCGTGCGCTCGGTCGGCGTCGACGGCGGGGAGTACACGCTCGCCCGTGTCGGCGCAGCGTCGTGCGACGGCGTGCAGATCGAGACCATGTCCGCTTCCGACGTGACGCCCTCGTCGTCCACCACGCCGATCGGCTGCGCCGACGGAGCCGACACCGACAACACCGTCACCATCGACCGCGCCGGGCAGGACGTGTGGCTGTGGGACGGCACGACCGTCCGGGTCTCGTCGGACGGTGGCGCGACGTGGTGACCGGACGGCGACCGTGACAGCGGACGCACTGCGCGCACCGCGACCGATCGGCGCGACGGACGAGTGGAGCCGGAGCTACTCACGCCGTGTGCTCTTCACCGACCTGCTGGCCCTGATCTGGGTCGTGTTCGGTGTGCAGATCGCCTGGCTCGGGCTGAAGTCGAACCTGGCGACGAACACCGCCGACCTGCGGCTGAGCTACTTCTCGATCTCCATCGTCGTGATCGTCGTGTGGATGAGCGCGCTCGCCCTGTACGACACCCGCGGCGCACGCGTCATCGGCGTGGGGAGCACCGAGTACCGGCTCGTCGCGGACTCCAGCGTCCGGGTGTTCGGCCTGCTCGCGATCGCAGCGTTCCTGCTGCACGTCGACCTGGCTCGCGGGTACGTGCTCATCGCGTTCCCCATCGGAATCCTCGTCCTGCTGCTCTCCCGGTGGATCTGGCGGCAGTGGTTGGTCGCCCAGCGCCAACACGGTGCCTACTCGGCGACGGTGCTGCTCGTCGGCTCCCCTGCCAGCGTGCTGCACATCGGCCGCGAGCTCGCGCGTTCCCCCGAAGCCGGCTACCGCGTGGTCGGCGCCGTCGTGTCGACGAACCACCGCGGCCTGCTGGCGGGTTCGAGCATCCAGAGCCACGGCGGCTTCGACGACGTCGGCTCCGCGCTGCGTGAGACCGGCGCCGACACCGTCGTGATCACGAGCTCCGACGACCTGCCGCCGGAGCGCGTCCGCGAGCTCAGCTGGTCGCTCGAGCCGGGGCGGCAGCACCTGGTCGTCGCGCCGAGCCTGACCGACATCGGTGGCCCGCGCATCCACACCCGACCGGTGCAGGGGCTGCCGCTCATCCACGTCGAGACGCCGACGTACTCGGGGCGCAAGCTCTACACGAAGCGTGCCTTCGACCTGATCGGCGCAGGCCTGCTCGTCGTCGTCCTGTCGCCGCTGCTGCTCGTGCTCGCCGTGCTGGTGAAGACGACCTCGACCGGTCCGGTCTTCTTCCACCAGGAGCGCGTCGGTCTGAACGGCAGCGCCTTCCGGATGATCAAGTTCCGGTCGATGGTCGTCGACGCCGAGGAACGGCTGCAGGAGCTCAGCGCACTCGACCGGGCCGAGGGGAACGACGTCCTGTTCAAGATGCGGAACGATCCCCGGGTGACCCGTGTCGGCGGGTTCATGCGCCGCTACAGCCTGGACGAGGTGCCGCAGCTGTTCAACGTCCTGGCCGGCAGCATGTCCCTGGTCGGGCCCCGACCGCCGCTGGCGCGCGAGGTCGCCCGCTACGACACACACGTCCACCGTCGGTTCCTCGTCAAGCCCGGCATGACCGGCCTGTGGCAGGTGAGCGGCCGGTCCGACCTGTCGTGGGAGGATTCGGTGCGGCTCGATCTGTACTACGTGGAGAACTGGTCGATCGTGGCAGACCTCCTCATCCTCTGGAAGACCTTTAAGGCAATCGCCAACAGCCGGGGTGCGTACTAGATGGTTGATCACAGCGACGCCCAGTCCGACGGTGAGAACAAGGCCAACCCCCGCGACAACCTGCTGGCCCTTCCCACGGTGCTCGTCGCGGGCGTGCCACTGGTCGCGGTGCTCGGATCGACGATCGTCGACGAACTGAGGCTCATCGCCGACCACCTGGACGACGTGGGGGTGCCGGTGCACTTCGTCAACGCCTACACCGTGTCGTTGACCGCTGATGAGCGCTACTTGCGTTTGTTCCAGTCGGACGGGCTGAACATCGCCGACGGGACGCCTCTCGCTTGGATCGCCCGTCGCGCGGGTGGCCAGGTGGCCCACCTGCGGGGTCCAGACGCATTCCGCGAGCTGCTCTCGTCGGACCCGTCCCACGGCATCCGTCATTTCCTCCTCGGCGGAAGCAACGCCTCACTTGCCCGTCTCGAACAGGCAATCGCGCGGGACTACCCCGATGCAGTGGTGGCGGGATCATTCAGTCCGCCCTTCACCGACTTCGAACCGAGCGATCGAGAACTGATCGACTCGTTGATTCGGGACTCGGGAGCGAACATGCTGTGGGTGGGTATCGGGACGCCCAAACAGGACTACGAGGTCCAGCGACTCGCTGAGCGGCACCCCGCAGTCGTGTTGGCGGTGGGAGCTGCCTTCAATTTCGTGTCTGGAGACGTGGTCGAAGCCCCGAAACTTTGGCGTCGGACGGGCCTGGAATGGTTGTACCGACTCTCCCGTGAGCCACGACGCCTCTGGCGACGGTACTTGCTCGGCAACGTGAAGTTCCTGCTCCTCGCGCTTCGGAGACAACATGGCTGAGGCAGGCGCGGACGTCGTCGTGATCAGCCAGCTTCCCCCGCCGGTGCACGGATCGACGATCATGACGAGGACGTTCCTGGACGCGATTTCTCGTTCCGGGCTGCGGGCGGTCCTCGTGGATCGACGATTCAGCAAGTCGGTCGACGAGATCGGCGGAACCAGCCTCAAGAAGGTCCTCAGCGCTTTCTCGCTCCTGCTCCGACTCGGGAACGCACTCCGACGCAACAGACGCGCGGTGGTGGTCTTCTTCACAACGAACCGGCCGCCGTCGTTCTGGGTCGACGTGATCATGAGCGCAGTACTCCAAGTGCTGCGGCGTCCCTACATCGCCTACGTGCACACATCGGGGTACCGCGAGCTTGCTGATCGAGGCGCAATGCAACGCCGCGGGGTCGCTCTTCTCCTCGGTGGCGCTACCTCCGTGGTCGTTCTCGGAGAGTCGATGGTCGCAGACGTCCGGCGATTCAACGACTCGCTCATCACGATCCCCAACGCTGTGTCGGCAAAGGAGCGGAAGCCCGCATCTGGCTCCGACGCATCGCCGATCGTCTTTTTGTCGAATCTCATCCCCGGCAAGGGTGCTGAGGACTTCATGCGCATCGCGAACCGGTGCCTCGCCAGCACGCCGGGATCGCGCGCCGTCGTGATCGGGCGCGCGTCGTCGGAGGAGTACCTCGATGGTCTCCGCGCGCTCCTTGCCCCGCACGTTCGCGATCGAGTGAACTTCACGGGTGCTCTGTTCGATGAGGAGCGCGACGATGTGCTCTCGACGGCAGCCGTGCTCGTCTTCCCCAGCACCTACCGCTACGAGGCACAACCCTTGACGGTGTTGGAAGCGATGCGGTTGGGCGTCCCTGTCGTGGCTTACGACGTCGGCGGCCTCGGTGACGTCATCGAAGACAACGAGAACGGATTCCTCGTCGCCTCGGGGGACTGGGAGGCAGCGTCCGATCGTTGTCGGGAGATCCTGTCGTCAGAGCGTGATCGCGAACGCCTTGCAGCCGGAGCGCTCGCAACCTCGCGTGAGGGCTTCGGACTCACTCGCTACAGCGCCGCTTGGGCCAAGGTCCTCAAGGCAGGTGTGTGAGGTGACAGGTCGACGGTTCGCAATCGTTCAGGAGTACGTTCCGGCGTACCGCGCGCCACTCTTCGACAAGTTGGCGGAAGCGCTGTCTGCGGAGGGTGATGAGCTCACCGTCTTCGGGGGAGAACCATCGGGCACGCTCGCACAACGACGAGATGCCGTTCGGGACCGCCCGTGGTTGCGCAAGATCCGGCAGCGAGAGGTACGTTTGCTCGGAAAGCGACTGACTTTCCGAGCCTTGCCTCGCGACGTCTGGCGAGCAGACCTCATCGTTGTGGAACAAGCTCGACGGAATCTCGACGTCCCGCTGCTGCTGCTCTGGCCCCGCATGGCGCGGAAGACAGCGCTGTGGGGTCACGGTCCCGACGTCGTGAAGGTACCGTCCCGCCTCGAACGCCTGTACAGCCGCCTGATAACGCGGAAGGCCGCCTGGTTCTTCGCGTACACGCCATCAGGTGCCGAGTGGGCAGCCGGGATCGGTCGAGATCCAAGGCGGACCACGACCCTGTACAACAGCATCGACGTGGGGCAGTTGCAGGAGGACCTCCGATCCGTCATGACGACGACGTCTGAGCACCAGGTGTGCTTCATCGGCGGCCTCGACGTCAGCAAGAAGATAAGCGAGCTGATAGCGATCGGTGAGGCTGCGCACCGTGCGGACCCCGCCTTCCGCCTGGCGGTCGGGGGCGACGGACGGCTTCGAAGTGTGGTCCAGTCCGCCGCTGACCGGCTTCCGTGGCTCGACTACCGCGGCGCTGTTTCCGGGCGGGCGAAAGCGGCCATGCTCCGCGAAAGCGAGTTGCTCCTGCTTCCGGGTCGAGTCGGCTTGGCAGCCATCGACAGCCTCGCAGCAGGCCGACCGATCGTCACACTCGCTTCTTCACTGCACGGACCGGAGTTCGGCTACCTCGAGCCCGGCCGGACCTGCGTCGTGTCTGATGGTATCGAGGCCGCCGCCCGGTCGGTCGTGATGCTCCTTCGCGATCCGCAGACGCTCGCGACGATGCAAGACAGCTGCCGCCGGGCGTCTCAGAAGTACTCCATCGAGAACATGGCGCAGTATTTCCACAGCGGTCTTAAGGAAGCGGTCAAGGACGACGATGAGTAAGTTGCACGTGATCGTGGCCAGCCACAACCGCGCTGAGACCACCGGAACCGCGTTGCGTTCGCTCCACGAAGCAGCTTCCGGTGCGGGCATCGAGTACGACGTCACGTTGTTCGACGACGGCTCATCAGATGACACCATCGCACAGGCCAACGCTGCCGTGGACCTGCTGATGGTGCTGCAAGGTGACGGTTCGGCCTTCTGGGCGTTGTCCATGGCCACTGCTGAGGCAGCGGTGCTGGCACGGAACGACGTCCAGGACGACGACTGGTTGCTGTGGTTCAACGACGATGTCCAGCTCGAGCGCTTCGGGTTCCGTGCCCTTTTCGAAGCGGGATCTCGTCTGCCGGGGGGAATCCTGATCGGGAGTACCGTCGACCCAGTTTCGGGCGAGCTGACGTACGGAGGCCTCCGCCGGGCGGGAATCCACCCGCTCTCGTTCGCTCTCGTCGAGCCGCCAGAACGCGTCGAGGAGGCGGTGCGAGTCGACGCGTTCAACGGCAATGTCGTGCTCCTACAGGTCGATGTCGCTCGGGTGGTCGGACCGATCGACGGAGGGTTCAGCCACGCGTACGCGGATGTGGACTACGGGATGCGGGCGACTTCGAGGGGTGTGCCGATCTGGGTGGTCGGGGGGACGGTCGGTTCCTGCAGCCGGAACCCGACCGTCTCGCATCGATCCATCATCACCGCCTGGCGCTCGTTCACCAGTCAGAAAGGCGCGGGCAATCCACGCTCGCTGCGGCGTTACCTGCGCCGGCACGGTGGGCGCTCGTGGTGGTTCTTCTACACAGCGTCCTATGCGCTCTGGTGGCTTCGGACCCTCCGCCGTACGATTCGCGACAAGGGGGCAAGCCGATGACGACCTTGCTCTTCCTCGTGGTGGCGATCATCTTGATGGTCCTCGCGATCGGCCTGGTGCGGATGCAGCCGCGCATCGTCTACTGGGCCGCCTCCCTGTACGCCGTGACGGCCTGGGAGTACCCGAACTTCGGAACGATCGGGACGTTCGGTGGCACGACCATCACCCTCGGCGACGGGCTTGCAGTGAGCCTGATCGTCGCGGGACTCCTGGACGCTCGGGCCGTTGTCCGGCGCTTCCCACCTGTTGCGGTCATCGCCGGTGCGGTGCTCGTCGCACTGCTCGCGATCTCGCTCGTGCACGGGATCGCGACCTTCGGGCTCGGCGTCGCCGTGAACGAAGCACGTGGGTTCTTGTACGTCCTCGGGATATTGTTTTGGGCTGTGACGCGTCCCTGGCCGCAATCCGAGGTCGTCTACGCGGAGAAGTTCTTCGTCATCGTGCAGGGTGTCGGTCTGTGCGTCGTCGGCCTTTACCACGTCGCGCGGTACGGGTTGGGCGGGACCGCGGACTTCGTGCTCGTCAGTGGAGAACTCAGCCAGACTGGCCGGCCTCTGGTCTCGGGCCAAGCCCTGCTCCTCACGCTCTGCGCAGTCCTTGCCCTCCGGCTCTGGCAACGCAATGCTCAGGCACGCTGGTTTTGGTTGTTCGGCTTGTTCATGGTGTTCGTGATAGTCAGCCAGCAGCGGACTGTTTGGGTGACGGCCCTCGCAGTCGCGGTCGTTCTCCTGCTTCGCGGACCTCGCGCGCTTCGCCAGAAGCTCGTGCTGCTCTTCGGGGTGCTCATCGTCGGGGGCGTCCTGGTGTCCGCTGCTCAGTCGTCGTCGAGCAGCATCGCGGCGGAGTTCGCCGGGTCAGCATCGAACACCGGGACGTACTCCGCGCGACTCACGAGCTGGATCGGGCTCATCGTGCAGTCGGTGAGCGAGGGCGCGCTGACTGTCCTGTTCGGAGCACCCTTCGGTCACGGTTTCGGCAGATTCGAGGGCGTTGGTCGATGGGTGGTCTTCGCCCCGCACAATTGGTACGTCACCGTGTACCTGCGGGAGGGGCTGATCGGGCTCGGTGCGATGTTGGTCATCTTCCTGCCTCGGTTCTTCGCAGGGTTCAGGGCCAACCGCGACGTGTTCTTGACAGCTGTGCTCGTGTGCTTCCTCGTCTACGGTTGGACGTACTCATGGCAGTGGTGGACTTGTCTGCCCCTCGCCCTGGCGTTCCTCGACCGTGACTTCCCCGAGGCGATCTCCCCGGAAGTACCCGCGTCCCGCGGCTCGCGGCGGCTTGAGGTGCACGGGTGAAGCCCAGGATTCGGGTCCTGCACGTCCTCGGGGATCTCAAACCGAGTGGCATGGAGCGAATGCTCGTATCCGGAGCACAGGAGTTCGAAACGGCGGGTGTTGACGGTCATGTCCTCGGCGTGGGCCGGCAACACCCGTTCGAAAGCGCGATCCGGGACGCTGGCTACTCGGTGACCACCACCGACCGCGCGTTGCACACCACCGCTGGGCGCGAGGTGCTGCGGCACCTCCTCACTGACATCGAGCCGGATGTCGTGCACATCCACACCGAGGGCCGGTACTTGCAGACAGTTCTCGCCTTCCGGAGGGTGAATCGGAGACTCCCCATCGTGAGGACCATCCACAACGTGTTCGACGCGCGCGGTCGATGGTTTGTGCGTCGTGCCTTGCAGGCGGTCGTCGCTGACCGATTGATCAGTGCTCTGATCGCTCCGAGCCCTGACGTGGCGGGGAATGAGATGCGCTTCGGCCGTCGGCCCCAGGTGATCTTCAACTGGGTGGAGGACAGGTTCTTCGATCTGGCGCGTCAGCGCGCCGAGTCGGCGGTTGCGCCCTCAGCCCCGATCGTCATCGTGGGGAACTGCTCGAGGATCAAGAACCACGAAATCGCACTCGAGGCAGCGCTCCTCGGGAACCTCCGCGTTGCCCACGTCGGTTCCGAAGAAGATGCCGGGCCCGTTGAAGAAGAGCTCCTCGAACGTCTCGAGCGAGCAGGACTCCTCGTCGCTCGCGGGGTAGCTGATCCGGGAGAAGCGCTCGTCGCTGGGCGCGTGTTCGCGATGCCCAGCCGTCACGAGGGCATGCCCGTTGCGCTTGCCGAAGCGTTGGTCGTCGGCCTCCCCGCGATCGTTTCGGACGTTCCGGGGCTCCGGTGGGCCGTGGGGCAGAGTGGTGTCGTCGCACTCGCAGAACGGGAACCGGCGAAGTGGAGCGAACGTCTCCGAGCGGGAGCCGTGGCGAGTAGCGGTCCGACGATCGACTTCCATGCCGCCAGGGGAGTCGCCGAGTACACAGCGGTGTACCGAGCCACCACCACCACCAGCACCACCAGACGACGAAGAAGGGCTGCCCCGTGATCCGAGGAGTGCTGACAGGCATCCGGCGGCGGCGGTGGTTCCGTGCGCTGCCGACGACCGTGTCCTGCGAGCGCGGCCTGCGCTTCGGCGCACGCGTCCGTCTCTGGGCGCCGACGTCGCTGACCATCGGCTCGGATGTCCATCTCGGGTCTGACGTCCGTATCGAAGTCGACGGCAGCATCGGCGACGCGGTCCTCATCGCCAATCGGGCGGCCATCATCGGTCGACGTGATCACGACATGACGGTCGTAGGGGTCCCCATCACAGCGAGTCCTTGGGTTGGTGACACTCCGACCCTCAGCGCCGTCACGACGATCGGAAGTGACGTCTGGATCGGGTTCGGAGCGATCATCTTGTCCGGCGTCACGGTCGGGGACAGCTCCGTCATCGCGGCTGGCTCAGTCGTCACGCAGGACGTCGAGGCGAACACGGTCGTCGCCGGCAACCCGGCAAAGGTCCTCAGGCCTCGATTCCGCGAAGGAGAACTGAGCGCGCACTGGGACGTCTTGCGAAGACAGGGTGTCCGGCTCGCCGTTGACAAGGCGGCAGGTGCACCCGATGCCTGAATCATCGCCACGGATCTTCTACGTGCCGAACGAGTTTGGCGGTTTCCGGCAACTCGGCTTTCGTGATCCGCTGGAAGCGCTGGTCAGGGCTGGTCGCGTCGCTTCACTCGCAACCTTCAGCGTCCTGGACGCGATCCGGAACGGTGGAGACGCCGAGCGTCACCGTGCGGAGCTCGTGCGACGGGTGTCGGATTTCCGCCCGGACATCCTGCTCATGCAACACCTCGGACACACCGGACTGCGTCGGCAGCACTTCGCGGCCCTGCGCGCAGCCTGTCCCGGTGATTTCATCTACCACGAGGCCGACCCTTACTCGAGGTACCTTCATCCGATCCCTCCCGAAGCGAAGGCGGCAGGCAGGGCCGCGGACGTCGTCTTCACGGTGGGGAGCAGCGGGTTCAGCGAGAACTTCCGCAGGGCGGGGAGCGCAGACGTCCGCTGGATCCCTTCGGCCTACGAACCGACGAGGAGCGCCAACTTCGACCGACCGATCCGGAAGGACCGCCCGTACGACGTCGTCATCGTCGCCAACCGGAATCGTCCTCGGCTCCGGGGTCTGCCGGACTGGCGGGAACGCATTCGATTCGTCGAGTTGATGCAGCAGCATTTCGGAGACCGGCTCGCTGTCTTCGGGAGAGGCTGGGACGGAACGACAGCCAAGGGGCCCGTGCCCTTCGAAGCGCAGGACGAGGCCATCACCTCAGGCTGGGTCAGCGCCAACTGGGATCACTTCGCGGGCGAAGCGTCCTACTTCTCGAACAGGCTGCCCATCTCGCTGGCTGCAGGGTCGATCCATGCGACGACCGAACACCCCGGGTACGACGAGATATTCCCCGCGAGCAGCAGCCGATTCCTGTTGCGTGGACGGACGCCGGAGGCCCTCATCGGTTCCATCGAGCAGGTGCTGGCCGAGACGACCACGACCGACCGCCTCGACGCGATCGCCGCAGGCCGTCGCTTCGCTGACGAGTCCTTTCGACAGGACGATCTCATGGTTCAGATGCTGAACTGGCGCACCCGGTGGATTGACCAAGCGGACGCCCACGCGGTTTGGGGCCGGACGAAGGGAGGACGGCCGTGAGGATCGGACCGATCAGTACGCTCCCCCTGCGTGCTTCGCTTCGGATCGAGCGGGGCAGGAACGCCAACGAGCTTCGCAGGAGGAGCGTTGGCCGAACTGCGCCCGGGGACTGGACACCTCCGCGAAACTTGCTGGGACTCCGTGTGCGCATCGATCCGTACCCCGATCTCGGCCATCAGCTGTCGACGTGGATCGCGGGTTACCTCTGGTCCGCCGATCTCGGGGTGCCGTACCTCGGAGGGGAAGTGACGAAGGACACGAAAGGGCTCTTCGACCTGGCGCAGCTGACTGCTGCCGCACCGTCCGAGAACGTGCTCGAGCATCGCCTCGCCGCTACTGGGTTCGAGACCGACGATTGGTCGCTTCACGCTCTCCAAGGATCGACGAGTCGTGCAGCACCTCGTTCGAGCCGTCCGTGGATCGGGCGCCTGGCGTTGGATCAGCGGCGCTGGGACCAAACGCCGGCTGCAGAACCGCTCCGACGCGCAGTCCTCGGGGGTTACCTCGGCGACCATCTCCAGAGCCTCGAGTCGAGTGCGGACTACATCGCTGTCCACGCTCGGCGCGGCGACATCGGCCCTCAGTCACATCCCGACCGCTGGATCGGTCTCGACTACTACGACCGCCTGATCAACGAGATCAGGGGCGTGCCAGCTCTCAGCAGCATGCCGATCAGGCTCTTCACATCGGGCGACGCTGCAGACCTGCGCGACCTGGAGCAAGTCGGAGTGTCGATCAGCGACGGAGGTGAGCGCGATCAGGACTTCATTGAGATTGCGGCAGCTCGGGTGGTCGTAGCGGCACCGAGTTCCTTCGGTTTCCTCGCCGCGCTCGTGTCGCGGGCTCCCGTCATCGCTCGGACCCCCTGGTGGCACCATGTGCCCGACTCCGGCCGCTGGCTTGCCTACCAGGAGGACAAGGGCCTCGATACCGCTCGTCTCGGCCGTCTGGTCGCGGGTGCCTCTTCGTGACGTCGAACGGGCGACGCCTCATGGCGGGGGCATCATGGGTCTACGGGCTGCAACTCCTCACCGTCGTCGTGCAACTCGGCTACGCGGCCCTCACGTCGAGGCTCGCTGCTCCCGGCGTCTTCGGTGCGTACAGCGTTGCGCTTTCCATCGCGGCACTCGTCAACCTCCTGGGTTCCGGTGGACTGTCGCAGACGGCCGCTCGTGCACCTGATGCGGAACGTTCGTCGACACGGCCCCTCGCGACCTACGCGCTGCTCCTCGGAGTGGCGGCGGCACTCTTCACCTTGGTCACAGCCGATCTCTGGAGCGCATTCTGGGGCGCTCCAGAGGCCGCCGGCGCAGTTCGTCTCCTCGCCTTGAGCGCGCTGGTGATGCCGTTCCTCAGCTTGAGCACGGGCCTCCTGCGCCGCCAGGGCGCTTTTCGTGAGATGGCGATCGCCACCTTCTGTTCCAACGTCGTCGGAATGGCCGCGGGTGCCGGAGCGGTGCTCCTCTTCCGAAGCCCGGAATCACTCGCCGTGTCGGCAATCATCGGACAGTGGGGGACCTTGCTCTGGGCGGGCACCCGGCTCCGCGGTGATCTCGTGCCAGGCCGACTCGCCCTCCGGTCCGACAACGTCAGCTTCAGCACCAAGCTGGTCGCGGTCTCGGTCTTCCAGTACATCTCCGGCAACGCCCCTCGGTGGAGTGTCAGTCAGTTCGTCGGAGCCAGTGTGCTCGGGGCGTGGAACCGCGCTGATGTCCTCTCGACGATCCCGTTCTCGCAACTCCAGAACGCGTTGATGCAGGTGATCTACCCGGAATTCCGTCGTTACCAAATCGGCTCGTCGGCCGCGAGAGCCGCATGGCTCGACATGCTGAGCCTCGTTGCCTGGTTCACGTTGCCGTTGGGTGCAGTCATCGCTGGAGTGGGACCAGAACTCGTTCACGTGGCGTTGGGGCCGGGGTGGGGACTCGCAGCTCAGATCCTTCCTCTGCTCGCCGTTCTCGGAGCTGTCCAGCCCTTGATGGTGCTCCTGGCCGGTGCGCTCGAATCAGCGGCGCTGTTCCGGGCCATCTGGATGTCCGAGGCCATCGCATTCGTTCTCAGTGCCGTCGGGGTGGCGATGGTCGCAGTCCACCAGCAGTACGTCTTCGCCCTTGTGGCGCTCATCGCAGCGACGGTCGGGAGGCACGTGGTCCACATCTTCGCGGCCCGTCGAGTCCGAGCGATCCGTCTCCGGCGACTCGTGCTCGGATATGCCCAGCCCGCCGCATTCGCGCTCGTGCTCTACTTCGCGCTCCTCGCGCTCTTCCGCGACTCATCAGTCTCACTCGCAAACGTCGCCGGTGGGAGTGTCGGGCTCGTCCTCCTTGCAGGGTGGGTCCTCGTTGCGCGTCGAGCTTTCCCACCACTTGAGATCCTTCGGCGCCGGGGGATCTTGGGGCGTCGCGGCAAGGCCGCCTAGTGGGCCACCGAAGCCCGGTTCGACGGGTGACCGAGCCTTACCCTCGTACGGTAGATTCGGCCACTCAGGAGACGGGTCGCGCCGCGGCGTGGACCGGGTTTCCCTCCACCATGAAGGGTCGACAGTGAAGCCCATATTCCTCGTCTACACCTTCCAAGACGCGGAACACCTCCGGGAGCTCGTCGACGCCTTGTCACCGCACGAAGTGATCGTGCATGTCGATGCAAAGGTCGAACTGTCGGCGTTCAGGCGAGCTGTTGCGGGCAGGTCCAACGTCCGGATGATCGAGGACAGGGTCCAGGTCAACTGGGGCGGCTACTCGCAAGTGCGGGCCATCCGGAAACTCGTGGAGCGAGGTCTCGAATTCGCAGACGACGATGACTACCTGATCCTGCTCTCCGGGTCCGACTATCCCCTTCGCGCAATGGGCGAGCTGATCGCGCAGCTAGTGGACCACCCGGGGCGGCAGTACCTCCGTGCTTTCGAGATATCGAAGAGCGAGCAGAAGTACCGTAGCCAGATCGACCGCCGTCATCACCGCGACCTACGTCTTCTGTCGACGCGGACGAACAACAGGGTCCTCCGGAAGATCCGGAACGGACTCATACGGATCATCGACGGCCCCTTGAGCATGCGGCGGGCTCCGCGCGTGCCTGACGGACTTCGAGTGGGCCACGGTGGGACACACTTCGCGTTGACCGCCACCTGCCTTCGCGAGATGGAGGCGCTGGTGACGCCGGAGGTCGAGCGTTACTTCGCGTCGATCTTCTGTCCGGAGGAGAAGTTCTACCAATCGTTGATCATGCAAACGCGGTTCGCGTCGTCGACCCCAGCGGGTGGCTTCGAGGACTACGTCGGGCCAGGGAACTGGCGGTACGCCAACCTGCATCTGATTGATCCGACTCTCATCCGGGTGTTCACTGCGGAGGATTGGCCACTGGTGGCCTCCAACGACGCGTTCTTCATCCGCAAGATCGTGTCGGGCCCCAGTACGGCTTTGCGAGACAAAATCAAGGCGGAGCGGCTCTGAGCCGCACGTTCGAATCAACGACGTGAAGTAGAGGACCAAGTTGCGTAAGAAGGCCTTGATCACAGGCATCACCGGACAGGACGGCTCCTACCTGGCCGAGCTGCTGCTCCGCAAGGGGTACGAGGTGCACGGACTCATCCGTCGTGCGTCCACGTTCAACACATCGCGGATCGACCACCTGTACGTGGACCCGCACAACCCCGATGCCAAGTTGTTCCTGCACTACGGGGACCTCGGTGACGGTGCGCGGCTCGTCAGCCTGCTCAGCGAACTGAAGCCCGACGAGGTCTACAACCTCGCCGCGCAGTCGCACGTGCGGGTGTCGTTCGACGAGCCGGAGCACACCGGCGACGTCACCGGTGTCGGCACGATGCGCATGCTCGAGGCGGTCCGCGTCTCCGGCATCCACACGCGCTTCTACCAGGCGTCCTCGTCCGAGATGTTCGGTGCCACCCCGCCGCCGCAGAACGAGGAGACGCCGTTCTGGCCGCGATCCCCGTACGGCGCAGCGAAGGTCTACAGCTACTGGGTGACCCGGAACTACCGCGAGGCCTACGGCATGTTCGCGGTGAACGGCATCCTGTTCAACCACGAGTCGCCGCGTCGCGGTGAGACGTTCGTCACCCGCAAGATCACCCGCGCCGTCGCTCGGATCAAGGCCGGCCTCGAGGACCACGTGTACCTCGGCAACCTCGACTCCGTCCGCGACTGGGGGTACGCCGCCGAGTACGTCGAGGGCATGTGGCGGATGCTGCAGGTCGACGAGCCGGACGACTTCGTCCTGGCGACCGGCGGTGACTTCACCGTCAAGGACTTCCTGACGACGGCGTTCTCCCACGCCGGGCTCAACTGGGAAGACCACGTCCGGTTCGACGAGCGCTACCTGCGGCCGAGCGAGGTGGACGCCCTCGTCGGTGACGCCTCGAAGGCCAAGGAGAAGCTCGGCTGGGAGGCCACGGTCGACACCGCCGAACTCGCACGGATCATGGTCGACGCCGACATCTCGGCGCTCGAGCACGAAGGCCGTCCGTGGATCGACAAAGTCCGACTCGAGAGCTGGGGTTCCTGATGTCCACGACCGACTTCACCCCCGGTCCAATCGACCGGTCCGATCGCGTGTACGTCGCCGGGCACCGCGGCCTGGTCGGCTCGGCGGTCCTCCGCAAGCTCGAGTCGGAGGGATTCACCGACCTGGTCGGGCGGACCTCGTCCGAGCTCGACCTGAAGGACCGCAGCGCCGTCTTCGCGTTCTTCGCGGAGCAGCAGCCGAAGCACGTCGTGCTCGCCGCCGCGAAGGTCGGCGGGATCATGGCGAACAACACCTACCCGCACGACTTCCTGAGCGAGAACCTGCAGATCCAGGTCAACGTGATGGACGCCGCGGTGGAGCACGGTGTCGAGCGCCTCGTGTTCCTCGGCTCCTCCTGCATCTACCCGAAGATGGCCGAGCAGCCGATCCACGAGGACGCGCTGCTCACCGGCCACCTGGAGCCCACCAACGACGCGTACGCCATCGCCAAGATCGCCGGCATCCTGCAGGTTCAGGCCGTCCGCCGACAGTTCGGTCGTCGGTGGATCTCGGCGATGCCGACCAACCTCTACGGCCCGGGCGACAACTTCTCGCCGACCGGCTCCCACGTGCTGCCGGCGCTCATCCGCCGGTACGACGAGGCAGCCCGCAGCGGTGCGTCGACGGTGGAGAACTGGGGGACCGGGTCGCCCCGCCGCGAGTTCCTGCACGTCGACGACATGGCGGCTGCCGTGTTCCACCTGATGGAGCACTACGACGGTCCTGACCAGGTCAACGTCGGGACCGGTTCGGACGTCACCATCAAGGAGATCGCCGAGACGATCGGCAAGATCGTCGGTTTCGAGGGTGAGACGGTCTGGGACACCAGCAAGCCGGACGGGACGCCGCAGAAGCTGCTCGACGTGTCGAAGCTGGCGGAAGCCGGGTGGACGGCGCAGATCGGGCTCGAAGACGGGCTCCGCAGCACCATCGACTGGTACCGCGAACACGCGGATTCCGTCCGTAAGTGATGGGTGCTGGACCCACGGAACCGTAGGATCGCTTCATGTCCGACCAGCCCGAGTCGCGACGCACTGCAGCACGCCGGGGGTCCAGGGCCCGGATCGTCCTGTGGGTCGTCCTCGCCCTTGTCCTGCTGCTGATCCTCGCCGTCGCGTGGGTCGGTGTGCGTGGCCTGCTCGCGAAGGGGCACCTGGAGCGTGCCGTCGGGGACGTCGACACGCTGCGGACCCAGCTGACGAGCGGCGACACCGGCGCTGCCCAGAAGACCGCACGCCACCTGGAGGACGAAGCCGCGTCGGCTCGGTCGCTGACCGGTGACCCGGTCTGGGGTGCGGCGCAGGCTGTGCCGTTCTTCGGAACCAACCTGCGGGCCGTGCGGGACGTGTCGGTCGTCGTCGATGATGTGGCCCGCGATGCTGTCAGCCCGGTGGCCGGAGTCGTCGGGAAGCTCGGGTCGGACTCGTTCGCGCCGAAGAACGGCCGGATCGACCTGCAGCCGATCGAGGATGCGCAGCCGGCGGTCGCGAAGGCCACCAAGACGCTCGAGCAGGCGCGCACCGACGCGGCACGGATCGACACCAGCGGAACCCTGTCGCCGGTCACCACCGCCGTGGGACAGCTCCGGAACGCGCTGTCGACTGCCTCCGAGCAGGCGGTCGCAGCGAACCGCATCGTGCAGCTCGCGCCAGCCATGCTCGGTCACGACGGGGACCGGAACTACCTGCTGCTGTTCCAGAACAACGCCGAACTCCGAGCCGGAGGCGGGATCCCCGGCGCAGTGGCGGAACTCGAGGCGAAGGACGGATCACTGCATCTGTCGGCGCAGGCCTCGAGCGGAGACTTCGGGCCGTACGACCAGCCAGTCCTGCCCTTGACCGCCGACACGCGTGGGCTCTACGGCAACATCACCGGCGAGTACATGCAGGACGTCACCCTCACGCCGCGGTTCGACGTCTCGGCGAAGCTCGCGCGGGAGATGTGGAAGCAGAAGTTCGGGCAGCAGGTCGACGGGGTCATCGCCATGGACCCGGTGACGCTGAGCTACATCCTCAAGGCGACCGGTCCGGTGCAGCTGCCGACCGGTGACACCCTGACGTCCGACAACGCGGTGAAGCTCCTGCTGAGCGACGTCTACGCGAAGTACCCCGATCCGGTGGTGCAGGACGCGTTCTTCGCGTCGGCCGCCGGCGCGGTGTTCGAGAAGATCTCGTCGGGCGGGTTCGACACGAAGGCGTTCGTGTCTGCGCTGACCCAGAGCTCGGACGAGGGCCGTCTGCGGCTCTGGAGCGCCGACAACGCCGAGCAGCGCAGGATCAGTGGGACCCCGGTCGCCGGTGAGCTCCCGACGGCGACCGCCGACTCGAGCCAGTTCGCCGTCTACCTGAACGACGGCACCGGCGCGAAGATGGACTACTACCTCGACAAGAGCGTCTCCGTCGGCAGCTCGGTGTGCCGCAAGGACGGTCGCCCCACGTCCGTCGTGCAGATCACGATCAAGAACACCGCGCCGGCCGATGCCGCGACGAGCCTGCCGCGGTACGTCACCGGTGGCGGCGACTTCGGCGTGGACCCCGGCAAGATCAAGACCCTGCTCGCCGCGTACGCGCCCGAGGACGCGATCTTCCTGGGCGCGACGAAGGACGGCAAGACGACCGCGGTGCAGACGGCCACCGACGGTGGGCACCCGGTCGCGCAACTGCAGACACTGCTCGCCCCCGGCGAGAGCCTGACCTTCCGGGTGGCCTTCCTCGGCGAGGCGAAGTACGCGAAGGCAGCCGTGCAGGCGAGTTCCACTCCAGGCGTCCAGCAGACGAAAACGAAGCCCCTGACGTTCGACTGTCAGCAGCCACTCGCCACTCGGTGACGGCAGAACCTCCGCAAAACGAACCGGCACGTTGCCCCCACTCCGAGGGGCGCCGGACGATCCTGTTCGAGCGCAAAGACTCTTGATCTCACGCACAGCGCACGTGTGTGGCGTCGCTCAGGCCGTCTCATCAGGGCTTTCGGTCGGTTGATGCCGGAATCGAGCGACCGCGCCGCTGCTCGTCCCGCCGATGTCGAGGGTGAACACACGTCGACCAGTGACCAAAATCCACGTGATCTGGCACCAAGCTGGGAAACTCCGCTAGATTGAGTCAACATCGCCATCACAACCGCCATTTCTTTGGCTGGGGTCAACCACCGGCGAACAGCGGGCTCTGGGTGTCAGGGTCTGGATATTCAGATCTTTAGGGGAACCATTCATGAAGAAGCTCATCGCAGCGGTGGTGCTGGCTGGCGCCGCACTGCTCGCCACTCCGGCCGTCGCCAACGCCGCCGGTTACACGCCTGACTCCGACGTCTCCGTCTCCGGCAGCGCCGTCGCCGGTGGCACCGCGGCCGTGAACTTCACGCCGGGTGCCTTCCAGGACAACGAGACCGTCAACGTCCAGGTCACCGGTGCCGGTGCGGTCACGCTCGGCGCGCTGCCGACCACGACCGTCTCGAAGACCTACACGGCCGCCTCGGATGGTTCGCTCGACGTCAAGGTCACGTTCCCCCAGGGCGCCTCGGGCACCTACAACCTGACCGCCACCGGCGCCACCTCGGGCGTCGTCGGCTTCGCGGCCTTCACCGTCGCCCCGGCTGACGCTGCTGCGGTTCCCGCAGCCGGCGCCGGCGCTGGCAACGGCACCGACGGCACGCTGGCCTTCACGGGTTCGACCGTCTCCGCCCTGGCCCTCTGGGTCGCCGGTGGCGCAGTCGTCCTCGGTGGTGGCCTCCTGCTGGTCCGCGGCTCGGTCCGCCGCCAGCGCGAGTCCGTCTGAGTCTCGACACACTGAACGAAGCCCCCGGAGCACCTGCTCCGGGGGCTTCTTCGTGCGCGGGGATCGTCGTCAGCGACGCCGGGCCGCACGGCTGAGGAGCAGCACGCCCGCCACGGCCCCCAGGAGCGCCCCCACGCCGTTCGCGACGACGTCGTCGATGGTCGCGGTGCGGGCCGGCAGGAACAGCGCCTGGCAGGTCTCGATGCACGCGCTGACGACGAGCCCCGTGGCGATGGCGGCCCACCACCACCGTGCACCGGCGAGCAGCACCACGAGCAGGCCGAGCGGCACGAAGTACACGACGTTCGCGAACGACTCGACCGCTGCGTAGTCGATGCGGTCCGGCAGCCCGTGACGGTGTGCGGCCGCGAGCGCACGGGTGAGCCACGGGCCGCCCGAAGCGTCGACGGGGGAGCCCCAGAAGCCGACGAGTGCCAGGGCGACGCCGTAGGCGACGGCCAGCCCCGTCGCGAACCGACGGCTGCGCCAGGTGGCGGGTGCGCGGTCGTCGACGCGGGGCTTGTCGGAGGTCACATGCCGACGCTAGCGAGTCGCGCCTCCAGACCGGTGATCGCACCGTTTCGTCCCCCGATCGCGTCGATCCGGAAAACGAGTACCCCGATCCTGGCCCTGTACCCCGGAAGTGCGACGCACCTGCCCGGAAATCCGGGGCTGGCCGATGGGTCGCATTGACGGAACCCGTGAATCCACGGGCCTCGCTGGCGATCCACGCGGCTGTTCTCGTAGCGTTCTGGTGTCAGCAGATGTACCCCGGATCGTGAAGGAGAGCGACATGAGCATCACCGTGAACAACGCGACGCAGGCCGAGGTCACCCTCGACACCGAGACCGTGGACACCATCGCGATCCTCGAAGCCGACGCAGAGCTCTCCTCGCGCCCGAAGCGCGCCAAGGTCACCTGGGTGCAGGAAGACCAGGGCGAGTGGATCGCCGGTTACGGCGGGTACTTCGGCGGCAGCGTCGACAAGCGGGACGACCGCTACGTGGCTTCCGACACCTTCGGACTCGTCGTGGGCGAGTTCGCCTCCCTCGAAGAGGCACAGACCAAGCTCGAGGACCAGCTGCACGTCATGCTCCCGCCGGTCATCCGGCCGGTCGAGTGACGACGGCGGACACCAAGACCCCCGGCGTCGACCGCGACGCCCGCACCACCCGGAACCACCGGCGCCACCCAGCACGCAGCACAGCACGAAGGAGCAGCACCATGAGCACGACCGTCGCCCACCGCCAGCAGGCCGAGGTGACCCTGGACACCCAGACGATCGAGGTCATCGCCGAGATCGAGGCCCAGGTCGTGGCTCCGGTGCAGGCAGCCCCCGTCCACATCACGTGGGCGCAGGCCGACACCGGCCTGTGGGTCGCGAACTACGGCGGCTACTACGGCGGCACCGTCGACCGTCAGGGCACCCACTTCTTCGTCGCCGACACCTTCGGCCAGTACGTCGGGGACTTCCGCTCCCTCGATGAAGCGAAGGCGCGACTGACCGAGCGCCTGCACGTGGTGCTGCCGGACGTCATCCGTCCCGCCGCTTGATCTGCTGCTGACCGATCGCTGATCCTCGAACCCCCGCCGGCATGCCGGCGGGGGTTCTTCGCGTCTGCGTGCCAGCCCTGCCCTGTCCGCGCGGGGCGCGACCCTACGCGACGGGCTCGATGAGCTGCGGCCCGTCGTTCCGCACGCTGTTCACCGTGCGGGAGACCTCGTACTGCGCAAGTCCCGCGGCCACCGTCAGCGACTCGTGGTCGAGCAGGGCCAGCAGGTCGTCGGTGTGCAGGTCTCCGCCGAGCCAGTCGTCGTAGCCGTCGGGCGTCAGGAACGCCGGCATGCGGTCGTGGACCTCGCCCGGAGCGACGTGGGCGTCACGGGTGATGATCGCGAGCGACAGCCGCCACTTGTCCGGGTCGCCCTCGGGCTTCGTGGGGTCGGGCCAGGCGCTCACGACGCCGGCCATCGCCAGGGCGCCGCCGGGTTCGTGCACGAAGTGGGGTTCCTTGCCGTCCTCGCGCACCACCCACTCGTAGTAGCCCTGCGCCGGGACGATGCAGCGGTTCGTGGCGAAGGCCCGCTTGAACATGCCGCTCGTCGCGACCGTCTCGATGCGCGCGTTGATCGGTTTCGGGCGCTGCTTCTGGAAGTCCTTCGCCCAGCTCGGCACGAAGCCCCAGCTGATCTGCGGCAGTTCGCGTTCGCCGTGGCGCTGGCGGACGGCGTACACGGGGTCGGTCGGGGCGACGTTCCAGCTCGGGGCGAGGCCGGGGTGCACCTCGCCGGTGTCCTGGTCGACGTGCTCGGTCCGGGCGGCGAGCTCGCCCATGAGCTCGGGCAACAGATCGGCTGTGGTGTCGGAGACGACGAACCTTCCACACATGCGCCCAGTGTGCCCGTCGCCGCCGACAGCGGTGCGGTGCCGTTCCTGCTCACGAAGTGGGGCGTGCGGGCGTCTCGGGTGCGGGCTCGAGGGACTCGGCGGCCACGCGGGCTCGTTCGGAGCGGCCGATGCGGACGAAGTACTCCGACAGCCCGACTGTGTACGCCGCGATCGCGAGCACGTGGAAACCGCTGGCGGCCCCGAGGACGAACGCCCCGAGGGCGGCGACGAGACCCGAACCGAGCAACGGTGCGACGCGGGCGAGCATGCCGATCAGCCCCCGCCGCAGCAGGACCGTGTCGGTGCGGACGATGTCGCGGTGCTCCGGCAGGACCGGCACCGGACGACGCTGCACGTACAGCTGCGTGGCACCCCGCGCGGCGAGCTGCCACGAGGGCCGCACCTGCCGGCCGTTGATCGTCGTCGAGGGGTCCGGCGGCTGCCACGTCGGGATGCACGCGAACGTCAGGAGCCCGACGCCGAGCGCCAGCAGCACCATCGCGACCACGCTGCGGACCGGAGTGGTCCCCGTCCAGTCGACCCGGGCCTCCAGGACGGCCATGCCGACCAGCGCGACGACCGCTGCGACGCCGGACCACACGGCGGCGTGTCGCACGCGTGCCGGATCGAGCACGTCCGTGACGTGCCGACGGAAGACCTGCCAGCCGAGCGTGAACACGGCTCACTCCTCCGGCAGGGCGAGCTTGCTGCCGATCCGTGCGCCGGGACGGCCGCGCGGTGGCAGGGGCGGAGGGACCGGCGGGAGCGCTTCAGCCTCGACGCGGAGCTGCTCCTGACGACCGAGGGTGCGCAGACCGCCGATGCCCGTGGTCGCGCCGGTGATGCCGAGGAAGAACCAGAACAGCGGCAAGCGGGACAAGCCGGTGTCGGCCGAGATCGCGGCGACGTCGAGGATCACCACGGCGAGCAGGGTGGCCGCGCACCCGGTCAGGAGCAGGAGGCCGCCGAGCGCCGAGCGGACGAGCAGGTCGCGGGTCTCCGGCAGCCGGTCGAGGACCGCGTCGCGGTGCTTCGGGTCGACCGGGGGTGGGTTCCTGCGGTGGTACCGGGCAACGGCCTCCTGCGTGCGCCACCCGATGCCCGGGATCGGCGCGATCGCCCACCCCTTCGGCCCGGACGGCACGCAGGCGGCTGCGAGGCACCCGAAGCCAACGGACAGGAGCAGGCCGACGACGACCCTTCCGGCGGGCGGGAGCGGAGTGGCGTCGAACGCGTCCGTCGTCAGCCCGAGCACCACCAACCCGACGAACGCCACGACCACCGCGATGCTGCCGACGAGCCGGATGCGGCGGCGGCGCCGGGCGTCGACGAGTGCGGGGAGGCGCTCGCGGAACACCTGCCACCCGATCTTGAACACTCATCATGTCTACCCGGTGCTGGTGCGGGGTGTCTGCGCGCGCTTTGCGTTCAGTGAGCAGAAGACGTCGGGTGCTGGCGGGGACTCGACGTCTTCTGCTCACTCGATGCGCGGCGTCCCGAGCCCTGCGCCCCGGCCGCGCCCGCACCCTCCCCACCCGGACACGCCCGAGCGCGCGCCGCCCGGAGCGCCCGCGCCCGCGACGTGGTGCTGCCCCTCAGCGATCGTCCAGGCGGGCACGGTGACCTCGGACCATGAGTCTCGACATCGTCTACACCGCCGCTGCCCACGCCACCGGGGGCGGCCGCGACGGGCACGTCCGCAGCGAGGACGACCGGCTCGACCTCGACACCCGTCCGCCCAAGGAGATGGGCGGCAGCGGCGAGGGCACGAACCCCGAGCAGCTCTTCGCCGCCGGGTACGCCGCGTGCTTCCTCGGTGCGCTGCACGCCGCCGGCAAGGAGCTCGAGCTCGACACCACCGGCGCCGAGGTCTCCGCCGAGGTCGGCATCGGCGGCATCGGCAACGGGGGCTTCGGCCTCGCCGTGGAGCTCGACGTCTACGCCCCGAACGCCCCGCAGGAGCAGCGGCAGCGTCTGGCCGAGCGCGCGCACGAGATCTGCCCGTACTCGAACGCCACCCGCGGCAACATCACGGTCACGCTGTCCATCGTCGACTAGCGTTCCGCCGGTGGTCCAAGACGAGACGCGCTGCCCCTGCCTGAGCGGCAACCCCTACGGCGAGTGCTGCGGCCCCCTGCACGCCGGGGCGGTGGCGCCGACCGCGGAACGGCTCATGCGCTCGCGCTTCAGCGCCTTCGCGCTGGGCCTGCCGGAGTACCTGCTGCTCACCTGGCACCCGCGCACGCGTCCGGCGGGCCTCGAGTTGGATGCGTCCCAGCGCTGGACACGGTTGGACGTGCTGGCGACCACCTCGGGAGGCCCGTTCGACTCCCACGGCACTGTCACGTTCCGCGCGTGGTGGCGTTCCGACGACGAGCGCGGCACGCTCGAGGAGACGAGCGACTTCGTCCGCGAGCAGGGACGATGGTTCTACGTGGACGGGGTCGTCGCCTGACGGCTCCGCACCACGCCAGCTGACAGGAGCCCACATGCCCGCACGCGACCTCACTCGCTTCGGCGAACGGACCACGGCCGCCGAGGTCGTCGACGGCCTCGACCTGACGGGGCGCACGGCGATCGTCACCGGTGCTGCGTCCGGCATCGGCGTGGAGACCGCCCGAGCACTCGCCGGAGCCGGGGCCCGCGTGACGCTCGCGGTGCGGGACGTCGAGGCCGGCCGACGGGTGGCGGACGACATCGCGCGGACGACGGGGACGGACGCACCGGCCGTCGTCGAGCTGCACCTGGACCGGCCGGCCTCCGTCGAGGCCTGCGCCGCGGCGTGGTCCGGGCCGCTCGACGTGCTCGTCGCCAACGCGGGCATCATGGACGCGCCCGAGTCGTCCACGCCCGCCGGGTGGGAGTCGCACTTCGCGACCAACCACCTGGGGCACTTCGCCCTCGCGCTCGGGCTGCACGACGCCCTTGCCGCCTCGGGTTCGGCACGGATCGTCTCCGTGTCGTCGAGCGGACACGGGGGTTCGCCCGTCGTGTTCGACGACCTGTTCTTCCGCCGACGTCGCTACGAGCCCGGACTCGCGTACGGGCAGTCGAAGACCGCCAACGTGCTGTTCGCCGTCGCTGCCGGCCGACGGTGGGCCGCCGACGGCATCACCGCGAACGCCCTGATGCCCGGCGGGATCTGGACCGGGCTGCAGAAGCACTGGGACCCGGCGGTCCTGGCCGCCACGAAGCTCGCCGCGGCCGACGCCGTGAAGTCCCCGGAACAGGGAGCCGCGACCTCGGTCCTGCTCGCCACCGCACCCGAACTCGACGGGGTCACGGGTCGCTACTTCGAGGACTGCCACGAAGCAGCGGTGGTGGAGCGGATCGAGGACGGCCTGCACGGCGTGCTGCCCTGGGCGCTCGATCCCGACCAGGCCGATCGGCTGTGGGACGTCTCCGTCGCGCTGCTCGATGCCGAGGCGCGGTCCCGCGGCTGACCGAGGGCTGCCCGGTTCGGCTAACCGCTGATGACGGCGGGCAGGTCGACCGCGGTGCGCATCGCCCGGCGGACCCCGGCCTCGTTGGGGAGCAGCTCGTCCTCGTCGCCGGTCAGGAAGAACCGGATCTGCCCGATCGCCTGCTCGGTGAGCATGTCGAGGCCGTTCAGGACCAGCCCCCCGGCCTCGGTCCAGCGGCTGGCGACCGCGGTCGGCCACGGTTCGTAGGCGACGTCGAACAGGACGGCGTCTGGTCCCGACGGCCGGACGTCCAACGCGTCGGCGGCGGCGCCCGGCAGCGTCGACAGGACGAACCCGTGGTGGGTGCCCGTGAGTTCGGTCAACGGGTGGACCTCGAGCGTCACCCCGAGCCGGACGGCCAGGTCGACCAGCGGGTGCGTCTTCGCGGTGTCGCGGACGAACACCCGCACGAGCGAGGCGCCGAGCCGCACGGCAGCGGTCAGGGCACTCGCCGCGGTGGCGCCGCCGCCCAGGATCGTGGCCTCACCGGGCAGGTGTCCGAGCGCCTCGACCGGTCGGACGAGGCCCTGGACGTCGGTGTTCGCGCCGGCTCGCACGATCGTGGAGCCCTCGTGGCGGAACGCGACCGTGTTGGCGACCCCGAGCTCGTCGACGAGCGGGGTCGTGCGGTCGAGCAGCGGCAGCACCTCGCGCTTGAGCGGCATCGTGAGGCTCAACCCACGCCATTCCGGACCCAGCCCCGCGACGAACGCGGCGAGCCCGCCGGACGCGACCTCGTGCCTCCCGTACGTGAAGGGCAGGTCGAGCGCATCGTAGGCCGCTGCGTGGAGCGTGGGCGAGAGCGAGTGCGCGATGGGGGAGCCGAGCACCGCGAGGTGCGTGCGGCCTGGTTCGGTGAACGCCACGGTCACCCAGCCTAGCCAGCCGTTTTCTTGAGCACCCCGTTAGGTTAGGCTACCCTTCGTGAACCGTTCCCCCTTGCGTCTCCGACGCGTGCTCGCCGCGGCTGGCGCCGTCGTCGCCGCGTCCCTCGTCCTCGCCGGCTGCGCGTCCGGCTCCGGCTCCTCGACGGACTCGGCGTCCTCGGGGACGTCCGACGCCGCGTTCCCGGTCTCGATCACGACCGGCCTCGGCACCACCACCATCGAGTCGGCACCGAAGCGCGTCGTGGCGCTCGGCTGGGGCGACGCCGAGACCGCCCTCGAACTCGGTGTGCAGCCGGTCGGCGCGAGCGACTGGCTCGCCTTCGGTGACGACGGTGTCGGCCCGTGGCTCAAGGGTGCGTACGACAAGTCCCCGAAGATCATCCAGACGCTCGAGCCGAGCTACGAGGACATCCTCAAGCTCAACCCCGACCTGATCCTCGACGTGAAGTCCTCGGGCGACAAGGAGCGGTACGACAAGCTGTCCGCGATCGCGCCCACCCTGGCGATCCCGAAGGGCGGCGCGAACTACCTCGCCTCGACCGAGCAGCAGACGACCATGATCGCGAAGGCGCTCGGCAAGGAGTCCGAGGGCAAGAAGCTGCTCTCCGGCCTCGACGACGCCTACGCCGCAGCACGCAAGGCGCACCCGGACTTCGCGGGCAAGACGGCCGTCGTCGGTGCCTACAGCTCCGAGGGCTTCGGGGCGTACGCCTCCACCGACAGCCGCTCGACCTTCATGCGGAACCTGGGCTTCGAGATCCCGAAGGCCATCGACCAGCAGGCCGGCAAGGAGTTCTCCGTGCACCTGTCCGACGAGAACCTCGACCTGCTCGACGCCGACCTGACGCTGATCCTGCCGATCTACGTGGACGCGTCCGAGGCTTCATCGAACAAGCTGTTCCAGAAGGTGCCGTCGGTCGAGGCCGGGCACGCGATCGTGTTCGACGACAAGGACGTGTCGTCGGCGTTCTCGATGGGCACCACGGCCGCGATCGAGTGGGCGCTCGACAAGCTGCCGGCGGAGTTCGAGAAGAAGCTCGGCTGACCCAGAGCGCTTCTCCACCGCGAAAGCGACAGGGTGCCGCCGATGTTCGGCGGCACCCTGTAGCTTTCGCAGTTCGGGGGGACGGACTAGGCGCCGACGGTGGACCCCAGCAGCGCGAAGAGCAGGGCGATCAGGGGGAGCGTGCCCTGCTTGAACGCGGAGTTGACGTACTTCCGGCCGGAGCCGATCAGGACGACCGCTGCCCCGAGCATGCTCGCGGTGGAGAACACCACGAGCGTCCAGCCGCTCACCGTGTTGCCCGCGAGCACGAGCACGACGCCGAGGATGGCCCCGATCGCCAGGAACAGGTTGTAGAAGCCCTGGTTGAAGGCGAGCGAGCGGGTCGCCACGGCTTCGGTCTCGGAAGCGATGCCGAAGATCCGGCGCGCTTGCGGACTGGTCCAGATGACCGATTCGAGGAAGAAGATGTACACGTGGATGAGGCCCGCGAGGACCGCACAGACGCCCGAGATCACCAGCAGGACCGACATGTGCACATTCTCGCAGGCGCGGGCGGGGTTCCGCTGCACGTCCGCCAGTAGGCTCGGACCATGAACGACGAGGTCACCCCGCCCGAGGCCGAACCGAGCGCGGAAACCAGCGCCGTCGCCGAACTCCGCAGCATCCGGCAGAGCATCGACAACATCGACGCCGCCGTGATCCACATGCTCGCGGAACGCTTCAAGTACACGCAGCGCGTGGGACACCTGAAGGCCGACTCGGGCATGCCGGCTGCCGACCCGGACCGCGAACGGACCCAGGTCGCCCGGCTCCGGTCGCTCGCCACCGACTCCCACCTCGACCCCGCCTTCGCCGAGAAGTTCCTCAACTTCATCGTCGCCGAGGTCATCCACCACCACGAGCGCATCGCGGGCCGCGACGAATGAACGTCGAGCTGCCGTCGCTGCTGATCGGGTCGTACACGGCGACCGGCGGCGGGAACGCCACGGGCATCTCGCTGGTCGACGCCGGCCCGGCCGGAACCACTCCGGCGCCCCGGACCGTCGCGGTGCTCGACGACCCCTCGTTCCTGGCCGTCTCGGGTGACCGGGTCTACGCGGTCTCCGAGACGAACGACGGCGCCGTGTCGGCCTTCCGGCTGCAGGGCGGCGCGCTCGAGCACCTGTGGGACGCCCCCGCCGGTGGAGACGCCCCGTGCCACATCCGGGTCGACCCCTCGGGCGCGCTCGTCGTCACGAACTACGTCTCCGGCACCGTCACGGCGATCTCCCTGCTGGCAGCCGAGTCGCACGCGGCCTCGCTGACGGCGAGCGACGGTGTGGTGCTGCACGGTGACGCCGACCAGCGCTCGGTGCCGGCCGACGCGGTCGAGGTCGCCGTGCTGCCCGACGTCACCGGCCCCGACGAGGACCGCCAGGACGGCCCGCACGCGCACCAGTCGATCGCCACCCCGGACGGCACGGTCCTGGTCGCCGACCTGGGCGGCGACGCCCTGCACGAGTTCCGCATCACGGTGTCCGCCGACGGGGTCCCCGACATCGAGGCGGTCCGCGTGCACCACGTGGCACCGGGTGCCGGCCCGCGGCACATGACCTGGATCGACGGCGACCTGCTCGTCGCCGGTGAGCTCGACGGCCGCGTGTACCGGCTGCGTCGCGACGACTCGGGGTCGCTCGTGACGATCGCCGCAGTGCCTGTGTTCGACGGTGCCGTGGGGGAGTCGCTGCTCAGCCACATCGAGGTCGACGACGCCGGCCGTGTCTACGTGGCCGTGCGTGGGCGTGACCTGCTCGTGGTGCTCGACGCGCGTGACGGCGGGCTCTCCGTCGTCGGGTCCGTTCCCTGCGGTGGGGTCTGGCCGCGGCACTTCGCGCGGGTGCCCGGGTTCGTGCTGGTCGCGAACCAGATGTCCGACGCGGTCGCCGTGCTGCCGCTCGACGCCGACGGCATGCCCGGCGAAGCCGTCGCGCAGATCCCGGTCGCCACCCCGACCTGCATCGTCCCCGTCTGACGCCGGCGTGTTCGTGCGTGCGAGCCTGCGTGACGCCGGCGTGTTCATGCCTGCGTGACGCCGGCGTGTTCGTGCCTGCGTGACGCCGGCGTGTTCGTGCCTGCGTGACGCCGGCGTGTTCGTGCGTGCGTGCCTGCGTGACGCCGGCGTGTTCGTGTGACGCCCCGAAGTCGTCGAGACGCCCCCGAATTCGGCGGCGTCTCGACGACACTGCGGCGTCGGAGCGACACGACGGCGTCTGGACAACGCCGCAACGCCGCAATGCCGCAGCGGGACGAGACGAGACGGGACGAGACGCCGGCGTGTTAGGACCGCAGCGCGCTAGAAGTCGATCAGGTTCTCGAAGGGGCGACCCTCGGCCAGCGCGGCGACCTGCTTGCGCATGAGCTCGATCGACCTCGGCACGCTCAGGTCGGTGTTGCCGCCGACGTGCGGGGTGAGCACGGTGTTCGGCGTCGTCCACAGCGGGTGTCCGTCGGGCAGGGGTTCCGGGTCGGTGACGTCGAGCGCCGCGAACAGCCGCTCCGACCGCAGCTCGGCGACCAGGGCATCGGTGTCGACGACCTTGCCGCGCGCCACGTTCACCACGAGGGCGCCGTCCGGCAGCGCCGCGAGCAGTTCCGCGTCGACCAGCCGTTCGGTCTCGGCGGTGAGCGGGGCGATGAGCACGAGCACGTCCGTCGTCAGGGCCAGGTCGGGCAGCTCGCCGAACGCGTGCACGTGCCGGCCGTCCTGGTCGCGGGCGGTCCGGGCGACCACCGTCACCTCGGTGCGGAAGGCCTCGAACCGGGTGGCGATCGCGGACCCGATCGCCCCGTAGCCGACGACGGTCACCCGGCGGTCGGCGAGCGATCGGGTCTCGCGGGCGTCCCAGACGCCGTTCGCCCGGTCGACCTGGAACGCCGAGATCTCGCGGAGCGAGGTCAGCGCCAGGCCGACGGCGAGCTCGGCGGTCTCGTCGTCGTGGATGCCGCGACCGTTCGCCAGCTGCGCGTGCCCGGGCACGTGCGGGATCGCGTGCTCGTACCCGGCGCTCGGCAGCTGCAGCAGCTGGAGCTCGGGCAGGTCGTGCACGAACTGCCAGCGGTGCCGCCCCGCGAAGTAGAACGGCAGGAACGTGATCGCGACGTCGTCCGGGCGACCGTACGGCGACTCGACGTCCCAGACGTCCAGCTCGATGCCGTCCGGCACGGGGCCGAACCGGTCGACGAGCTCGGCGAACGGCAGGGTGACGATCGGCATCCGCGGACCGGGCCTAGGCGTCGGTGCGCGGCGAGAAGGCACCGTCGGAGTCGAGCGGCCCGCGGCCGACGTACCCCTCGGTGACGTCCTCGACGATCACGTCGCCGAAGCGGGCCGGCAGCGTCGCGGCGTGGGTGCCGCGCAGCTCGTCGACCGTGGCCTCGAACGCGCCCTGGACCTCGAGCGTGCTCGACGTCGCGTCGGTCACGCCGATGCGCAGCACCGGGAAGCCCCGGCCGGCGCACATGCCCTGGAACCGCACGTCGTCCTCACGCCGGACGGTCACGATGACGCGACCGGTCGACTCGGAGAACAGCGCCGTTGCGGTGTCGATGCCGTCACGGGTCTCGAGCTCGTCGAGGACCACGCGGGCACCGATGCCGAAGCGGAGCACGGACTCGGCGAGCGACTGGCCGAGGCCGCCGTCCGCCAGGTCGTGCGCGCTGGTGAGCAGCTGCTCACCGGACGCCGCGTACAGCAGCTCGGCGAGGGCCTTCTCGCGCTCGAGGTCGACCGCCGGCGGACGCCCGCCCAGGTGGCCGTGCACGGTACCGGCCCACGCGGAGCCGTCGAGCTCCAGGCTCGTGGTGCCGAGCAGGTAGATGTTGTGGCCGTCGTCCTGCCATCCCGACGGCACGCGCTTGGCGACGTCGTCGATGATGCCGAGCACGCCGACGACGGGCGTCGGGTGGATCGGGGTCGAGCCGGTCTGGTTGTAGAACGACACGTTGCCGCCGGTGACCGGGATGCCGAGCTCCATGCAGCCGTCGGCCAGGCCCTCGACCGCCTCGGAGAACTGCCACATGACCTCGGGGTTCTCGGGGGAGCCGAAGTTCAGGCAGTCGGTGACGGCAGCGGGAACGGCACCGGTGACGGCGACGTTCCGGTACGCCTCGGCGAGGGCCAGACGGGCACCCTGCTTCGGGTCGAGCTGGCAGTAGCGGCCGTTGGCGTCGGTGGCGATCGCGACGCCGAGCCCGGTTTCCTCGTCGACGCGGATCATGCCGCCGTCGTCGGGGAAGGACAGCGCGGTGTTGCCGAGCACGTAGGTGTCGTACTGGTTCGTGACCCAGTTCTTCGACGCCAGGTTCGGCGAACCGAGCAGCTGCAGGAACTGCGCCTTGAGCGCGGGGCCGTCGGCCGGACGGTCGAGCGAGGCGGCCGTGTCGGCCTGCAGCGCGTCGATCCAGGTCGGGTAGGCGACCGGGCGGTCGTAGACCGGGCCGTCGACGGCGACGGTGCGCGGGTCGACGTTCACGATCTCCTGGCCCTGCCAGTCGATGACCAGGCGGCCGGTGCCGGTGACCTCGCCGAGCACGCTGGTCTCGACCTCCCACTTGCCGACGACGCTCAGGAAGTCGTCGAGCTTGTCGGGGCGGACGACGGCCATCATGCGTTCCTGGCTCTCCGACATCAGGATCTCTTCGGCGGTGAGCGTGGGGTCGCGGAGCAGGACGTCGTCGAGCGAGATGTGCATGCCGCCGTCACCGTTGCTCGCGAGCTCCGAGGTGGCGCAGGAGATGCCCGCCGCACCGAGGTCCTGGATGCCCTCGACCAGGTCCTTCTGGAACAGCTCGAGGCAGCACTCGATCAGGACCTTCTCGGCGAAGGGGTCGCCGACCTGCACGGCCGGGCGCTTGGTCGGGCCGCCCTCGGTGAAGGTGTCGGACGCCAGGATCGATGCGCCGCCGATGCCGTCGCCGCCGGTGCGGGCCCCGAACAGGACGACCTTGTTGCCGGCACCGGAGGCGTTCGCCAGATGCAGGTCCTCGTGGCGCAGGACGCCGACGGCCAGGGCGTTGACCAGCGGGTTGCCCTGGTACACCGGGTCGAAGTAGGTCTCGCCGCCGATGTTCGGCAGGCCGAGGCAGTTGCCGTAGAACGAGATGCCGCCGACGACCCCGTGCACGACGCGTGCGGTGTCCTCGTGGTCGATCGCGCCGAAGCGGAGCTGGTCCATCACGGCGACGGGGCGGGCACCCATCGAGATGATGTCGCGGACGATGCCGCCGACGCCGGTGGCCGCACCCTGGTAGGGCTCGACGTAGGACGGGTGGTTGTGCGACTCGACCTTGAAGGTCACCGCCCAGCCGTTGCCGACGTCGACGACACCGGCGTTCTCGCCCATGCCGACCATCAGGTTCTTGGTCATCTCCGGCGTGACCTTCTTGCCGAACTGCCGCAGGTAGTTCTTCGAGGACTTGTAGGAGCAGTGCTCGCTCCACATCACCGAGTACATCGCCAGCTCGCCCGAGGTGGGGCGGCGGCCGAGGATCTCCTTGATGCGGGCGTACTCGTCCGGCTTCAAGCCCAGCGCGTCGTACGGCTGCTCCTTGTCGGGGGTTGCTGCCGCGTCCTGCACGGTGTCGGGCTTCGGGCGAACGTGTGTCGTCACGGTGTCGTTGTTCCCTGTCACTTGACGAGCGCGTGCTCGATCACGGAGGTGAAGAAGGTCAGGCCGTCGGTGCCCGAGGCCATCGCGGCGGGGGTGTCCGGGCCGAACCCGGCCTCGGTCGCGTGCTCGGGGTGCGGCATCAGGCCGACGACGTTGCCGCGCTCGTTCGAGACGCCGGCGATGTCGTCGATGGAGCCGTTCGGGTTCACGCCGAGGTAGCGGAACACGACCTGGCCGTTGTCCTCGATGCGCTTGATGGTGTCGGCGTCCGCGACGAAGCGGCCGTCGGCGTTCTTCAGCGGGATGGTGATCTCCTGCTGGGCGCTGAAGCCGGAGGTCCAGGCGGTCGCGGTGGTCTCGACGCGGAGCTTCTGGTCGCGACGGATGAACTGCTGATGTGCGTTGCGGGTGTGTGCCCCGGGGACCAGACGGGCCTCGGCCAGCATCTGGAACCCGTTGCAGATGCCGAGCACGGGCATGCCCTTGCCGGCGGCGTCGATGACCTCGGCCATGATCGGGGCCTTCGCGGCGATCGCGCCGGCACGCAGGTAGTCGCCGTACGAGAACCCGCCGGGCAGCACGATCGCGTCGACACCCTGCAGGTCGTGGTCGCCGTGCCACAGGGCGACGGGGTCGGCGCCGGCGAGCCGGACGGCGCGCTGGGCGTCGCGGTCGTCGAGCGAGCCCGGGAACGTGATGACGCCGATGCGCATCCGGGTCACTGGCCTTCCACGGTCACGGACACGACGTCCTCGATGACCGCGTTGGAGAAGACGTCGGCTGCGATGTCGCGGACCTCGGCGAGCTTGGCGTCGTCGACGGGGCCGTCAACGGTCACCTCGAAGCGCTTGCCGATGCGGACGTTGGTCAGGTCGGCCTTGCCGAGGCGGGCCAGGGCGTTGCCCACGGCCTTCCCCTGGGGGTCGAGGATCTCGGCCTTGGGCATGACCTCGACGACGATCGTTGGCACGTGTTCTCTCCAGCACTTCAGGGGTGGGGGGACGCGACCAGTCTACGGGGCGCACGCGACACGCCGGGACGGCCCCGGGCCTCCAGGCGGGCACTTCCTGTGCGGTTGCTCACGTCTGTTCCAACGCGTATATTCCAAGTCGAATAGTCAACAACGAACAAGCGGACTGGAGGCACGTGTGCCGTCGCTCACGCCACTCGCGTTCGCCGCGCTCGGGCTCCTGGCCGAGGGGCCGACGCATCCCTACGAGATGTTCCAGACGATGACGCACCGCCGGGACGGCCGGAACGTCAAGGTCCGGCCCGGAACCCTGTACCACCAGGTCGGCCGACTGGTGGAGCTCGGCCTCGCCGAGATCGTGGGGACCGACCGGGCGGGCAACCGTCCGGAACGCACCACCTACGCCATCACGGACGACGGGTGGACGGCCCTGCACGACGGGCTCGTCCGGCTGATCGCCGAACCGGCCGAGGAGTACCCCGTCTTCCACCTGGCCGTCGCCGAGATCGAGAACCTGTCGGTCGACGAGGCCGAGTCCGCGCTGCGGGCGCGGGTCACGGCACTCCGGGCCCAGCGCGACGAGGCGGACGAGATCCTCGGGATCGTCCGGGCGAAGGACCTGCCCGAGCGGTACTGGCTCGACGTGTCGTACGTGCGTGCGATGCTCACGACGCAGATCGAGTGGCTCGCCGCCACGGCCGACCGGATCGCCGCCGGCCACATCTCCTGGGACGCCCACGCCGCGTCCGCAGACACCACCACGAACAGCGAGGAAACCACTCGATGACCACCGTCACGCCTCCGCGGACGACCGAGAAGAAGCCGTGGCCTGCCCTGTGGGCACTCGTCGTCGGGTTCTTCATGATCCTCGTCGACTCGACCATCGTGTCGGTCGCCACCCCCACCATCGCCCAGGAGCTCGACGCGGACATCAACTCCGTGATCTGGGTGACGAGCGCCTACCTGCTCGCCTACGCCGTGCCGCTGCTCATCACCGGCCGGCTCGGTGACCGCTTCGGCCCGAAGGTCATGTACCAGATCGGCCTCGTGGTCTTCACGCTCGCCAGCCTGTGGTGCGGCCTGGCCGGCTCGATCGAGGTGCTGATCGTCGCCCGCGTCGTGCAGGGCCTCGGCGCCGCGATGATGAGCCCGCAGACCATGTCGGTCATCACCCGCATCTTCCCGCCGCAGAACCGCGGCGCGGCGATGGGCCTCTGGGGCGCCGTCGCCGGTGTCGCCTCGCTCGTCGGCCCGATCGTGGGCGGCCTGCTCGTCGACGGCTTCGGCTGGGAGTGGATCTTCTTCGTGAACGTCCCCGTCGGTGTCGTCGCGTTCGTGCTCGCGCAGCGCTTCGTGCCGTCGTTCGAGCGGCACGGGCACCGGTTCGACTACCTCGGCATCTTCCTGTCCGCAGCGGGCCTGTTCCTGCTCGTGTTCGGCATCCAGGAAGGCGAGACCTACGACTGGGGTGTCATCGCCGGTCCGATCTCGGTGTGGTCGCTCATCATCGTCGGTCTCGTGGTGCTCGCCGGCTTCGTGGTCTGGCAGGGCGTGCAGAAGGGCGAGCCGCTGCTGCCGCTCGGTCTGTTCAAGGACCGCAACTTCACGCTGGCCAACGTCGCCATCACGGCCGTCGGTGTCGCGATCGCCTCGTTCGCGCTGCCGATCATGCTGTGGGCGCAGGACGTCCTGCGCTTCTCGCCGACCCAGGCCGCACTGCTCCTCGTGCCGCAGGCCGTGCTGTCCGCCGCGCTCGCGCCGGTCGTCGGCAAGAACCTCAACCGCTGGAACCCGCGCTGGGTCGCCGCGTTCGGGCTCGCCTGCTTCTCGGTCGGCCTGTTCTGGTTCGGTGCCCTGCTGACGAGCGGCGCCGAGTGGGGCTGGGTGCTCCTGCCGAGCGCGCTCCTCGGGCTCGCCAACGCCTGCATGTGGGGGCCGCTGTCCGTCTCGGCGACGCGCAACCTGCCGCCGAAGCTGGCCGGTGCCGGCTCGGGCGTCTACAACACCACGCGGCAGATCGGTGCGGTGCTCGGTTCCGCCGGCATCGCCGCCCTGATGGAGGCCCGGATCACCGCGAACTTCCCGGCGTCGTCCGGTGGGGCCACGGCCGGTGGCGCGGAGCAGCAGGTCGGCGCTCTGCCGGGCTTCCTGCTCGAGCCGTTCTCCACGGCCATGGGTGAGTCGCTCTACCTGCCGGCGATCGTGCTCGTCGTGGCCATCGTCGCGGCGCTGTTCCTGGCGAAGCCGAAGCAGACCGTCGCCTGGCAGCAGACCGGTTCGGTCACCACGCAGTCCGACGTCGAGCCCGCGGGGGCCCCGGCGAAGTAGGGCACGAGCGCTTCGGCGCCCAACGAGTGAGCAGAAGAAGTCGAGTCACCTCCGGGTACTCGACTTCTTCTGCTCACTCGTGTCGGGGACGCACCCCCGCCCGTCAGCTGCGGCGCTGCAGGTGCGCCCGGGTGAGCTCGTCCATCTGCTCGTCGGTCAGGGCGTCGACGTCCCGGGCCTCGCGGCGGTCGGTCCGCTGCCACCGGATGAACAGCGCGACGAGCACGGGGATGTCCGCCACCTCGGCGATGAACCACAGCAGGTCGCCCGCCAGGTGCTGGTCCTGCAGCGGGGACGGGTACCAGGCCCGTCCGACCACGGGCACGAGGGACCCGTCGAGCACGTGGTTCGTGATCCGCAGCACGATGCCCGGCACCGCGTCGACGACGAGCTCGACGAACGCCAGCAGGAACTCGGCCGTGGCGAACGTCGACGAGACGAGTACACCGACCTCGGACAGCGGGGCGAGCAGGCCGAACCCGAGCGCCGGCACGGTCACGGTGATGACGGCGGCCCAGACGGGGGACTCCCGGATCACGCTCGAGAACGGGGTGAGCAGGACGGCGAACAGCGCCAGCGCGACCAGCGGGGCGACGATCGCGTTGCCGAGCAGACGCACCGGACGTGACCCCATGACGGCGTCGGCGGCCTGCGCGAGGCGATCCGGGCCTCCGATCCGGAGCAGTGCGACGGGCGCACCGAGCGCGGCGAAGGTGGGGACCGCGAAGAACAGCAGGGCGGCGCGCAGGACGAACGCCCAGCGCAACCGCTCGTCGTCGACGCCGACGATGCCGAACTGCAGGACGCCGAACAGCACGAGCGCCGTGACGAAGGCGAGCGTGCGCCACCACGGCCACCGGGCACCTCGTCGGACCGCTCCGACGACCCAGCGGCCGTAGGCGAGCGCGGCGACGACGAGGAGCACCGCCGCCAGGGGGTCGAACCGCCAGGTGCTCCAGAACTCGGGTGTCGACGGCGTGGGGAGCCTCCTGGGGATCAGGCGGACTCGTCCGTCGTTCCGCCGGAGCCATCCTCCGTCCGCCCGGGGTGCGCCGGGGGTCCGGCGTGCCCCCGGGACGGTGAGAACCGGTTCAGATCCGGGCGACTCCGCGTGCCGGGACGGTCCGCGACAGCAGCCAGACGCCCACCGGAACGGCCACGGCTCCGACGAGCGCGACACCGAACGACAGGTGCAGCTGCATCACGAGGAACGCCGGGCCGATGGTGCAGAGGGCCGCGACGGCGACGACCGGCCAGGCCGGACGGTCCGCCGACGGCAGCAGGCGGGGGAGCGGCCGGTCGAACCAGCGCAGGGCACGTGCCACCCCGAGGGCGACGGCGAGCACCACGACCAGCGCGACGATCCGGGACGCCCACCACGGGCCGGAGCCAGGCGCCGGGAACGGCACCCCGACGAGCAGGGCGATGCCGTTCAGCGCGATGAACAGCGGCAGGTGCCACAGGTAGATCGTCATGCCGTCGCGGCCGAGCACGAACACGGCCCCGAGCGCGGCACGGGTGCGCATCAGCCGGGTGAGCGGCGCGTGCACGAGCTGGACCAGGCACGCCTGCGCGATCGCCAGGAACGCCAGCGGCAGCATCGGCGGGTTCAGGTCCTGCAGCATGTCCGGCGCCCACAGCCCGACCGAGGTCATCGGCACGAGCACGGCGTAGGCGGCGACCGCGATGGCCAGCAGGAGCACCTTCGATCGGCGCGCGAACCACCCGTCGGCCCAGAGGAACCCGAGCTGCTGCGCGAAGAGCCACACCGGTCCCAGGTTGAGCAGCCCGACCTCGGCGACCCCGGTGGCCAGGCGGACGGCGTCGACCACTGCGGCGAGCACGAGCAGCACGGCGAGGGTGGCCCAGGGTGCTCGCTCGTGCAGGCGCATCATCACGGGGACGCAGCACTGGGTGATGCCGTAGGCGGCCAGGAACCAGAGCGGCGACCCGATGCCGAACGCGACCTCGGCCAGCAGCTCCGGCGGCGTGCCCGCGGCCGTCGCGACCCCGAGCCCGAGCGCGAGGAACACGAAGAGCGGCACCGCGGGCCGGAACAGCCGCACCAGGCGGGTGGCCAGGTAGTCGCGGGCGGGGCTCGGCGCACCACGGGCGACGGTGCTGCGCCAGCCGACGGCGCTCGCGAACCCGCCGACCACGAAGAACAGCGGCATCACCTGCCCGACCCAGGTGGCGGCGACGTACCAGGGGAGTTCCTGCAGCGGGCTCGTCACCCGCACCCCCTGGGCATCGGCGGCGACGCCGACCATCGTGACGTGCACGATGACGACGAGGACGACGCAGGCCGTCCGGATGAGGTCGACGACCAGGTCCCGCTTCGCGATGATCCCCCGGACGTCCGCACTGCTGTTCGCCTGTTCAGGCAGACCTTGGCTCGTGGACATGTCCGGACGTTAGCGTGCGGAACGGTCGGTCCAGTGTCGTTCCAGCTGATCGCGACCGGATCGTGACACTTCGTATTCCGGTAGCGGCATGCGTCACCTCGCTGGCCAGCAGCAACAGCTCGTGTACAGTGGACGTGTTGTCTTGATTCCTGCAAAAGAAAGGCTCAGCATGGATGCCGACGCCGATCTGCTCCGCACGTCGGGGCTCCGGGTCACGACCCCGCGCCTCGCCGTGCTCCGCGCGACGGACTCGATGCCGCACGCCACCGCGGACGACATCGTCGTGGCACTCGCCGCCGAGCTGCCGACCACCAGTCACCAGGCGGTCTACGGGGTGCTGAACGCCCTGACCGGCGTCGGGCTCGTCCGCCGCATCGAACCGGCAGGCAGCCCCGCGCGCTACGAGCGCCGGACCGGTGACAACCACCACCACATCGTCTGCACGCTGTGCGGCGCGATCGAGGACGTCGACTGCGCGGTCGGCCACTCGCCCTGCCTGACACCGTCCGAGACCCACGGCTTCGCGGTCACCACCGCCGAGGTCACCTACTGGGGCATCTGCGACCGCTGCGCAGCGGCAGAGCGCGACGACGCAGACGCCCCCACGCCCGCCTGACGGCGACCGCCCCACCGCACCGGCGCCACGACGCGCCGGACCCCGAGCCACCCGAGCACCCCTGACCGAACCAAGTCCCACCCCAGGAGGAACCGTGTCCGACCAGAACACGCCGACCGGCACCCCGACCACCACGACCAACAGCGGCGCACCCGTCTCGAGCGACGAGCACTCGATGGGCGTCGGGGCCGACGGCCCCCTCGCGCTGCACGACCACTACCTGGTCGAGAAGCTCGCCCAGTTCAACCGTGAGCGCATCCCGGAGCGTGTCGTGCACGCCAAGGGCGGCGGCGCCTTCGGTACCTTCACCGTCACGCAGGACGTCTCGCGCTTCACCCGTGCCGCGTTCCTGCAGCCAGGGCAGACCACCGAGATGCTCGCCCGGTTCTCGAGCGTCGCCGGTGAGCAGGGCTCGCCCGACACCTGGCGCGACCCCCGCGGCTTCGCGCTGAAGTTCTACACGTCCGAGGGCAACTACGACCTCGTCGGCAACAACACCCCGGTGTTCTTCATCCGCGACGGCATCAAGTTCCCGGACTTCATCCGTTCGCAGAAGCGTCTGCCCGGCTCGCACCTGCGCGACCACGACATGCAGTGGGACTTCTGGACCCTGTCGCCCGAGTCGGCGCACCAGGTCACGTGGCTGATGGGCGACCGCGGTCTGCCGGCGAGCTGGCGTGAGATGGACGGCTTCGGCTCGCACACCTACCAGTGGATCAACGCCGACGGCGAGCGCTTCTGGGTGAAGTACCACTTCATCACCGAGCAGGGCCACAAGACCCTGACGCAGGAGGACGCCGACCGCATCGCCGGTGAGGACGCGGACTTCCACATCCGTGACCTGCACGCCGCGATCGAGCGTCAGGACTTCCCGCGCTGGACCCTCAAGGTGCAGGTCATGCCCTACGAGGACGCCGCGACCTACCGCTTCAACCCGTTCGACCTGACGAAGGTGTGGCCGCACGCGGACTACCCGCTCATCGAGGTCGGCACGATGGAGCTCAACCGCAACCCGGAGAACTACTTCGCGCAGATCGAGCAGGCGACCTTCGCCCCCTCGAACTTCGTGCCCGGCATCGCGGCGAGCCCCGACAAGATGCTCCTCGCGCGCATCTTCAGCTACGCGGACGCCCACCGCTACCGCGTCGGCACGAACCACGCCCAGCTGCCCGTGAACGCCCCGAAGAACGAGGTCCACTCGTACTCGAAGGACGGCGGCATGCGCTTCGACTTCCAGAAGTCCGAGGTGCCGGTGTACGCGCCGAACTCCCTCGGTGGTGCGCACGCCGACCCGACCGCGACCGACGACGCCCCGGGCTGGGAGTCCGACGGCGCGCTGCAGCGTTCCGCCGCGACCCTGCACCCGGAGGACGACGACTTCGGTCAGGCCGGCACGCTCGTCCGCGAGGTCCTGGACGACGCCGCCCGTGAGCGCCTGGTCGGCAACATCGCCGGTCACGTCTCGAAGGTGACGCGCGACGACCTGCGCGAGCGCGTGTTCGCCTACTGGACGAACGTCGACGCCGACCTGGGTGCGCGCGTGCGCGCCGCGGTCGCGCCGAGCGCGCCCGGCTCGAACGAGAACCCCGAGAAGGTCGCGGTCGAGGCGTAAGCCCAGGCCGCAACGAGCGGACGGGAGGCCCGGTACCAGCTGGTACCGGGCCTCCCGTCCGTCGGTCGTTGCGGCTAGACCTGCTGGCCGTTCAGCCAGATCGGGCCCGTCGGCCAGTCCTCGAGCTGCGCTGCCACCGGCAGCGCCATCCAGCCGCCCTGTTCGGTGTTGCTGACGCCGGCGCCCTCGGCGGTGAACGCCGAGAAGGTGCCGACGGCCTCGGGGAACTCGTGCCAGCCGAGCTTCGCGTAGAAGGGGATCCGGTCCTCACCGGCCCCGAGGAACCCGTACGGCACCTGCAGTCCGTCGAGGACCGCGTGGGTCCGGGTCATGAGCTCCCGGCCGACGCCGGTGCCCTGCAGCCGGGGTGACACGGCGACCAGGCCGGTGTCGCCGACCAGGACGTCCTGCCCGCCGACGGTGACGAACATGCGGCGGATGCCGACGTGGGCCAGGACGACCCCGTCGGCGTTGTGCGCGAGCACGCGGCGTTCCGGCTGCATGCCGGACCAGCTCCGGCCGCCCACGTACCAGTGCGACCAGTCGGGGAAGGCCTGCCCGAGCAGCGCCGCGATCGCTTCGTGGTCGGGGAGCGACAGCGTGCTCTCCTCGACCACCTCCCACCGGATGTCGTCAGTCACGGGTCCATCCTGCCGGTCCGGCGGCCGGTGTGGGGAGGTTTCGCGCTGGGCGACACCTCGCGGGTCCGGGCGGGCGTGGGGTGTCGGTCAGCGCGGAGTGTCGCGACACATCAGCCGCGACCGGGCGTCGTCACCTCGATGCGGTTCGCCCAGGGGTCGTCGAACGCCACGGTCCGGCCGTCGTCGGCGAGTTCCACGCCGCCGTGCCGCATGCGTTCGGTCAGCGCGCCGAGGTCGTCGACGGCGGGGACCTCGATGCGGACGAGGCCCAGCCCGAGGGCCTGCTGTCGTCGCCCGGCGCCGCGGGAGTTCCAGGTGTTCATCGCCATGTGGTGGTGGTAGCCGCCGGCGCTGACGAACAGCGCCTCGCCGAACCCCGCGGTGGTCTCGAAGCCGAGCGTGTCGACGTAGAACGAGCGCGCGGTGGCGACGTCGCCGACGGACAGGTGCACGTGGCCGACCTTGCCCGGGCGTGCCGCGGCGGTGTCCAGGGCGTCCTCGGTCAGGTGGGACTGCAGGAACGCGTTCGGGTCGACGTACTTCGTGTCCATGTCGATCACGCCGTGCGTCCACGACCACTCGGTGCGGTCGCGGTCCCAGTACAGCTCGACGCCGTTGCCCTCGGGGTCGGTGAAGTAGAACGCGTTGCTCACCAGGTGGTCGGCGCTGCCGGTGAAGGACGCCGGGTACTGCGTGGCGACCGAGTACAGCGCGGCGGCCAGGTCGGCCCGGGTGTCGAACAGGATCGCCGTGTGGAACAGTCCGGCCTCGCGCGGGCCGGCGTGCTGCATCGCGGGGGCGTGCTCGAGGATCACGATCGGCGTGCTGCCGCGACCCAGCACGGCGACGCCGCCGTCGTGGGAGAGCAGCGACAGCCGGACGCCGTCGCGGTAGTACCGGATCATCGCGTCCAGGTCCGCGACGCGGAGTGTGACGGCGCCCATCCCGGTGTCGGCGGCGAGGAGTTCGTGCGTTTGCATGCACCAAGTGTGCGCCCATTTGGTTGACGCGTCAACCAATTCGATGACGCGTCAACCAATCCGGTGCGTCAAGCGCTGTTCGAGATCCCGCCGTCCGACTTCAGCAGCTGGCCGTTCACCCACGCACCCTGCTCCGAGCAGAGGAACCCGACGAGCGCCGCGGTGTCCGACGGGCGTCCGAGCCGGCCGAGCGGCGTGCCCTCGACGGCCCACCCCTTGACCTCGTCGGACATCCAGCCGGTGTCGTTCGGCCCGGGGTTCACCACGTTGGCGCTGACCCCGAGGCTGCCGAGCTCCTTCGCGGCACCGAACACGATCCGGTCGAGCGCCCCCTTCGACGCCCCGTACGGCAGGTTGTACGCGACGTGGTCGCTCGTCAGTGCGACGATCCGGCGTCGGTCGCGCGGGGCGGCGTCACCGGCGCGCTCGAGCCCGGCCGCGTAGGCCTGCACGAGCAGGAACGGTGCGCGCGCGTTCACGGCGAAGTGGCGGTCCCACGACTCGACGGTCGTGGTGCGGAAGTCGGAGTCGACGGACTCGCAGTGCGACATGACGAGGGCGGAGACGGGGGCGCCGGCTTCCGTCTCGGCGCGGCCGACGAGTGCGGCCGCCTGCTCCGGGTCCTCCAGGTCGACCGGGAGGCGCGTCACCCGTGCTCCCGCCGCCTCGCACTCCTGCACCACCGACTCGACCCCGTCCGGGTCCGCCCCGCCGCTCACGCGGTCGTCGTAGGGCCCCCACCACGAGATGGCGAGGTCCCATCCGTCTGTTGCCAGTCGGGTCGCGAGTGCCGCGCCGATGCCGGCTCTGCGGCCCACGCCGGTCACCAGGGCGAGTGGTCGTGCGGACGTCATCCGTGCCTCCTGTCCGGCGCTCCGTCGCGCCGATCGGCACCCAGTCTGCCGGAACCGGCCACCCGTGTGGCCATCGCACCCGGTGTCCTGTCGGCGGACGGCCGACCGCGGGGGCCAAGATGGACGGATGCCACGAACACGACGGCCCTCGCGACCGGGGCGCGGACCCCGCGGCGGTCGCCCGGACCCCCGCGACCTGCCACTCGAGCACGTGCGCGACCGGATGTCGTCCTACATCTACGGCAACATCACGGTGCTGGCCGTCGCGATCGCGGTGGACCCGGAGCAGATCCACCACGGCGCCGCGGTGGCGACCGTGCTGGCGACCGCGGTGCTGACGTACCTGGCGCACGTGCTCGCGCACCTGGTCGCGCACGGCCTGGGCGACGACGGCGAAGGATCAGCCGCCGAGCGTGCTGCCCGCCGCGAGTCCGTCGCGACGATCGTCCGGAACGCCAACCCGATCGCGACCTCCGGGCTGATCCCGGCGGTCCTCTACGCGGCGGCCTGGATCGGCTGGCTGCCGGCCGAGTGGGCGCAGATCGCGGCGACCGTGATCCTGGTCGTGCGCATCGGTCTGGTGGGGGTGTTCATGCAGCGGTTCAGCGGGAAGCAGCCGACGTTCCTCGGGCTGTGGGGCGGGATCGTGCTCGCCGCGGTGGCGTTCGTGATCGGCCTCGTCAAGGTGGTGCTGACGCATTGAGTGACACGCACCCCGACGCCGGACCCGACTCCGGACCCGCCGCCGAGACCGACCCGAAGCGCGGCGGTCTGCGGTTCCTGCGCGACCTCGTCATCATCGTCGTCGTGGCGCTCCTGGCGTCCTTCCTGGTCAAGGCCTACCTGGTCCGCGCGTTCTCCATCCCCTCCGGCTCGATGCAGAACACGCTGCTCATCGGGGACCGGGTGCTCGTCAACGAGCTCGTGCCCGGGGTCGTCCCGCTGCAGCGCGGTGACGTCGTGGTGTTCCACGACCCGGGCGGCTGGCTCGGCATGGGCCAGGGCGACGACCTGATCAAGCGGGTCATCGGCCTGCCGGGTGACACGGTGTCGTGTTGTGACACCCGGGGCCGGCTGTCGGTGAACGGGCACGCGGTCGACGAGCCCTACGTCGTGCTCGAACGCGGGTCGAACCGCGTCGTCGGCAAGGACTTCGAGGTCACCGTGCCGAAGGGGCGCATCTGGGTGATGGGCGACAACCGGTACGACTCCGCCGACTCGCGGGTGCACGGCACCGTGCCGGTCGACGACGTCGTGGGGCGCGCCTTCGTGACGACGTGGCCGATCTCGCGGTGGTCGGTGCTGTCCCGGTACGGCGACGAGTGGGACCGGGTCCCGTCGCCGTGACCACGGACGACCAGGGATTCGGGTACGAGACCGGCGGCGACGACGACCTGTCGATCCACCGGATCGCGACCCCCGGCAAGCGGTCCGGCACGATCGGTCCGCGCCCCGACCACGTCGTGTTCTGGCTCGCCGACGGCCGGGCCAGCCTGACCGCGGACGACGGCGAGCACTGGGAGGTCGGGGCGGAGCGGCCGATGATGCTCTCGGCATCGTCCGCGTACGGCTTCGAGACCGACGCGACCGCCACGACGCTGCTGCACCTGTCGCCGTCGCTGCTCGGCGAGACGGGGGAGCCCTGGGTGTTCCGGCAGCCGGACGCGGCCGACCCCGCGCTCGAACCACTGCGGGCACTGCTGCGTGAGGTCTCCGGGCGCATCCTCGACCCCGCCCTGCCCGTCGACGACCGTGCGGCCCTGAACCGACGGATCGCGACCGTCGTCCTGTCGACCTTCACCCGGTCACGATCGGACGTCGCGGACCGGATGCGGCGGGCGATCGGCTTCGTCCACGACCATGCCAACCAGGTGCTGACCGTGGCGGACGTCGCGGCAGCCTGCGACCTGAGCGAGCGCGGGCTGCAGGACCTGTTCCGCCGTCGGCTCGGCGTCACCCCCATGGAGTACCTGCGCGAGGTACGACTCGACCGGGTGCACCTGGAGCTGGGGCGCCCGGGTGCCCGCGCGCTGCTCGTCAGCGAGGTCGCGCGGCGGTGGCGGTTCCGTCACCTGGGTCGGTTCGCGGCGTACTACCGGGATCGCTTCGGGGAGCAGCCGCACCAGACCATCGAACGGGGCGCCCTGGGCACGGGTCGACCGACGCGGTGATCCCGGATCGGGGCCGGCTCGGCCCGGCTCGGTCCGGTTCGTCCGTTGACCGAACCCGCGGAGCCTGGCCCTCCCGTACTTTGCGGATTCCGGCTATCCTGCCCGCAGTTGCCGCGCCGGGCGTGACGGCGCCCGGACCGTGCGTCCTGGTCGCCACGGTGCGCGTGTGACGCGACCACGGCCTGGAGGCGCGGTGTGCGCCCGACGCGCACCGCGCCTCCAGACAGTCCCGGTTCCACCCCAGGAGGCGACGTGACCACGGACCGCACCACCGACGCACCCCGCGGCGGCGCCCTGGCGCCGCTCGCGATACCGGTCTTCCGCGCCCTGTGGATCGCGGTGCTGGTGAGCAACATCGGCAGCTGGATGCAGACCGTCGGGGCGCAGTGGCTGCTCGTCGACGAGCACGCCGCACCCGTCGTCGTCGCCCTCGTGCAGACCGCATCGAGCCTGCCGGTGCTGCTCGTCGGGATCCCCGCCGGGGTGATCGGCGAGTTCGTCGACCGGCGACGCCTGCTCATCGGCGTGCAGGCGTTCCAGGTGGTCGTCGGCGTCGTGATGACCGTGCTGACCGCGACCGGCGACATGACCCCGGCGCTCCTGCTCACCGTGACGTTCCTGCTCGGCACGGCCTCGGCACTCCAGCTGCCCGCGTACCAGGCACTCGTACCCGAGATCGTGCCGCGTGCCGCCATCACCGACGCCGCCGCGCTGAGCTCCGTCGGGGTCAACGTCGCCCGTGCGATCGGACCGGCGCTCGCCGGCGTGGTGATCGCGCAGCTCGGCGTGCCGTTCGTGTTCGCGGCCAACGCGCTGTCGTTCGCGCTCTTCCTGGTGGTGCTCGTCGCCTGGCGCGGCTACCAGCGGCCCGAGACCCGGGCCGAACCGTTCATCGACGCGACCCGCGCCGGCCTGCGGTACGTCCTGCACGCGGCGGTCGTCCGCCGGTTGCTGGTGCAGCTCGCGGTCTTCATGGTGCCCGCGAACGCGCTGTGGGCACTCCTGCCGCTCGTCGCCGACGGGTCGCTCGGGCTGTCGTCCGGCGGGTACGGCCTGCTGCTCGCCGCCGTCGGCACCGGTTCGGTCGGTGGGGCGTTCGTGATGCCCGCGGTCCGCGCACGGCTCGGGATCGGCCGCACGGTGGGAACCGCCTCGGTCGTGTTCGGGGTCTGCACCACGGTCGTCGCCCTCGTCCCGGTGCTGGCGGTCGTGCTCGTCGCGCTCCTGGTCGGCGGGGTGGCGTGGATCGCCGTGGTGACGACGCTGAACGGCACGGTGCAGGCGTTCCTGCCCGCGTGGGTGCGGACCCGAGGGCTCGCCGCCTACCAGCTGGTGCTCTTCGGCTGCACGGCGATCGGGGCAGCGCTCGCCGGTGCCGTCGCCACACCCCTCGGGGTGACGGGCGTGCTCGCCGGGGCCGGAGTCCTCACCGCGCTCAGTGCCGCCCTGCTGCTCGTGTCCGGGTTCCCGGTGCTCACCGATCGACAGCGGGCCGTGACGCCGATGCCGTTCGGCGACCAGGTGTTCGTGCCGGACGACCACGGCGCTGCAACGGGGGAGACCCTCGTGCTGCTGCACTGGACGGTCCCGGCGGGCGCGGTCGACGAGTTCCGGGCGCGGGCCGAACGGCTCGGGCGGAGCCGACGCCGGACCGGCGCCCGTGACTGGAACCTGTACCGGGACCGGGCGACCGGGCCGGACGCCTGGGTCGAGGCGTTCCGAGTGGGATCGTGGCAGGAGCACGTCGACCAGCACGAGGTCCGGCAGACCGGTGACGATGCCCGGACCCTGCGGGCCGTGCACGAGATCGCGGGTGAACCGCGAGTGGAGCACCTGGTGGCGGAGGGGGCCAGCGGGCCGTCGTCGAGGTGACGGGCAGGGTCAGCGGGCCGTCGTCGGGGTGACGGGGTCAGCAGCCCGTCGTCGTCAGGGTGACCGTCGCGACCGTGCCGTTGGAGACCTTGGTCGTCTGGGGGCAGAGGTCGCCGGCGCGGACGGTGACCTGGCCGAGCGGCACACCTGCGAAGTCGGCCGTCCCGCCCGGGAACACCCGCTGGTGCTCGGAGAGCTTGCCGGTCGAGGCGAACACCTTGACCTCGTAGGGGCGGTCGGCGGCGTTCGACGAGACCGTGACCGACACCTGGCCGGTGGAGTCGTGGGCGCCGCAGCCGGCGAGGGCCAGGAGCGCGGCCACGCCGAGGACGGTTGCGGGGACGACTCGGAGCACGACGACCAGCGTACGCCGATGCTCGCTCGCTCCAGTGCGCTCCGCCCGCGCTCCTGCGCCCTCCGGACTGGGGCCAGGCGCTGTCCGTTCGGCGCGTTACCGTGGACGCATGCAGCCGGAAACCGCGATGTCCGTGCCCGCGCCGACCGAGGCCGATGCGGTCCGGCGAGCGGCCCTCATCGCGGCGCTCGACGTGGTCGACGGCGGCGTCGAGGAACGGTTCGAACGGATCACCCGGATCGCACGCGAGGCCCTCGGGGTCTCCGGCTCGTTCCTCAACCTGGCCGGCGAGAACACCCTGACCATCAAGTCGCAGCAGAGCGACGCGGTCTTCGGCCCCGTCATCCCGCTGCAGGACACGTTCTGCGGCCGGACCCTGGGCGAGCAGGGCCCCGTGGTCGTCGCCGATGCCCGACTGGACGACCGGTACGCCGACCTGCCGATGGTGCTCGGCGACCCGAACGTCCGGTTCTACGCCGGCGTCGGACTCCGCGCCCCCGACGACGACCTGAAGATCGGCACCCTCTGCCTGATCGACCCCGAGCCGCGCACCCTGGACCCCGACGAGCTCGAACTGCTGCAGGAACTCGGCATCTGGGCGGAGCGTGAACTGCTCGCCGGTGCGGACGAGGACCGACTGCGCACCGTGCTCAACGGTCTGCAGCCGGCCGAGGTGCAGGTCCCCGGGTACCGGATCACGGGCGTGTCGATCCCGCACGGCCTCGTCTCCGGCGACTTCCACGACTGGCACCGCTCCGGCGAGGACTCGATCCACCTCACCGTGTCGGACGTCATGGGCAAGGGGATGTCCGCCGGGCTCCTCGCGGCGAACATCCGCGGTGGGCTGCTCGCCCGCGGCGACCAGGACCCGTGCGTCGCGCTCGCCGAACTCGAGGTGCAGGTCGCGCCCGAACTCAGCCGCGCAGAGTCCTTCGCGACGATGTTCCACGGGCGGCTGACCCCGTCCACCGGGCAACTCGACTTCGCCGATGCCGGGCACGGGCTCGTGCTGCAGCTCCGCGACGACGGTGCCGAGCGCATCCTGCGGTCGTCGGACCTGCCGATCGGGTTGCACCCCACCGGGATGCCCCGCGCGGCCGGGTCGCTCGTGCTCCGGCCGGGTGAGGTGCTCATCGTCGTGACCGACGGCGCGCTCGAGCTCTGGGACTCGACGCTCGCGGCGCTGTCCGAACTCGGGTCGCTGTACCGGGAGTCCGCGGACGTCGAGACGTTCCTGCAGCGGGTGCGAGCCCGCGTCGTCGAGCACGACCCGGGCGACGACCTGACCGTCGTCGTGGTGGCGCGCGACGCCGTGGAGGCCTGAGCGGTCACGAACCGTCGGCTGGCTCGTCGGCCGGTCGCGCGGCGCGTGGTCGCGACACGTCGTGTGCGTGCCGTCGGGTGGTCGCGAACGGTCGGTTGGCGGGGCGTCGGGCGACGCTTTGTGACCGTTCGCCGGGCGTGAGCGGGGTGTCGTGACCGCCGGTCGGCCGGGCGCCAGGCATCAGGCGGCGCGGGGCGGGTGGTCGCGACACGTCGTGTGCGTGCCGTCGGGTGGTCGCGAACTGTCGGTTGGCGGGGCGTCGGGCGACGCTTCGTGACCGTTCGCCGGACGTGAGCGGGGTGTCGTGACCGGAGCCGGACGCCGGCCGGGTGCGGCGTCAGGCCCCGAGACGCTCGATCAGCTCGGCGTAGCGCGCAGCCGTGCGCTCGACGATCTGGTCAGGGAGCACCGGCGGCGTGCCCTGGCGGTCCCAGTTGGCGCTGAGCCAGTCCCGCACGATCTGCTTGTCGAACGAGTCGGTGCGGTCGGTGGATCTGGCGTCCCAGTAGCGGCTGGAGTCGCTCGTCAGGACCTCGTCCGCGATGCGGATCCGACCGGTGGCGTCCTGCCCGAACTCGAACTTGGTGTCCGCGATGACGACGTCGCGGTCCAGCGCGATGGCCGCGGCCTCGGTGTAGACGTGCAGCGAGAGCTCGCGCAGGGTCGCCGCGGTCTCGGCACCGACCAGGTCGACGGTCTGCTCGTACGAGATGTTCTCGTCGTGCTCGCCCTGGGCCGCCTTGTACGCCGGCGTGTAGATCGGCTCCGGCAGGCGGTCGCCGTTCGACAGCCCGGCGGGGAGCGCGACGCCACAGACGCTGCCGCGCTCCTGGTACTCGGCCCAGCCGCTGCCGACCAGGTACCCGCGTACCACGCACTCGACGGGGAACATCGTGAGCGGCATGACGTGCATCGACCGTGCCTCGACGTCGGCGGGCACCGGCGTGCCACCGGAGGACGGGCCGATGATGTGGTTCGGGACGTCGCTGAGCTGGGTGAACCAGAAGCGCGACAGACGGGTCAGCAGCTCGCCCTTGCCGGGGATCGGCGGCTCGAGCGCGAAGTCGTACGCGCTGACCCGGTCCGAGGCGACGAGCAGCAACTCGGATGCGCTCGACAGGTCGGCGGTGCCCTCGGGCACGTAGAGCTCGCGGACCTTGCCGGACGAGACGTGCCGCCAGCCGGCGATCGGCGCGGGGGCGGTCACCGGGCGACCTTCGCGGCGATGTCGGTGCGGAACTGCGCGCCGTCGAGCGTGATGTCGCCGAGCCCGGCGTAGGCACGCTCGCGGGCCTGGGCGAAGTCGGACCCCGTCGCGACCACGCTGAGCACCCGGCCCCCTGTGGCGATGAGCGTGTCGTCGAGGACGCCGGTGGCAGCGTGCGCGACGGAGACGCCGTCGCGGGCGTTCGCGTCGTCGATGCCGGTGATCGGTCGGCCGGTCTGCGGGTTCTCCGGGTAGCCCTCGCTCGCCAGGACGACGGTCACGGCGACGTCGTCCCGGAACACGGGAGCGGGGACGGCGCCGAGCTGCCCGGTGGCTGCGGCGAGCAGGAGTTCGCTGAGCGGGGTCGCCAGGCGGGGGAGCACGACCTGCGTCTCCGGGTCGCCGAACCGTGCGTTGAACTCGATCACGCGGACGCCCTGCTCGGTGACGATGAGGCCGCAGTACAGGAGCCCGACGAACGGCGTGCCCTCGTGCTCGAGCCGGCGGACCGTCGGCAGGGCCACGAGCTCGGTGACCTCGTCGACGAAGGCCTGCTCGGACGGCCAGCGGTCGGCGAGCCAGGGCAGCGGCGAGTACGCGCCCATGCCGCCCGTGTTCGGGCCGAGGTCGCCGTCGGCCAGGCGCTTGTAGTCCTGCGCGGGGCTGAGCGCACGGACGTCGTGGCCGTCGCTCAGGAAGAACAAGGAGACCTCTTCGCCGTCGAGGAACTCCTCGACCACGACGTGGCCGTGCTGGAGCCAGTAGGTGGCGTGGTCGATCGCGGCCTGGCGGTCGTCGGTGACGAGCACGCCCTTGCCGGCGGCGAGCCCGTCGGCCTTGACCACGTACGGTGCGCCGAGCTCGTCGATGGCGCCGACGGCTTCGTCCACCGTGCCGGCGTAGACCGGACGCCCGGTGGGCACACCGGCCTCGCCCATGATCCGCTTGGCGAACGCCTTGGAGCCCTCGAGCTGGGCCGCGGCCTTGCCCGGGCCGAACACCGGGATGCCGCGGGTGCGCACCGGGTCGGCCACGCCGGCGATGAGCGGGGCCTCGGGGCCCACGACGACGAGCTCGACGTCGTTCTCGATCGCGTACTCGGCGACGAGCGCACCGTTGGTGGGGTCGAGGGAGACGGTCTCGACGTCGGCCGCGATGCCGGCGTTGCCGGGCGCTGCCGTGATGACGTGACCGGCATGCTCAGCGAGCAGGGCCGTGATGATCGCGTGCTCGCGGGCACCGGAACCGAGGACGAGGATTCGCACCCGATCACCCTACCCAGCCCGACTCACCGCCCGCGATGCGGGGGCTAGCCTGTGGAGATGCCACCCAGGAGGATCGAGGACGCCGACGGCCGCGCGGCACTGGCTGCGGTGCGCGGTGGGGAGACGGCTCGACCCGCCGTGGCGACCGCGGTGCGGTGGACCTTGCAGTGCTTGGCGGACGAGGTCCCGGGGAACAGCGTCGAGGTGCGGGTACCGCCGTTCGCTGCGATCCAGGCAGTCCCCGGCCCCCGGCACACCCGTGGCACGCCGCCGAACGTGGTCGAGACCGACGCCACCACGTGGCTGGCACTCGCGTCCGGCGAGCTGACCTGGGCAGAGGCGGTCGCGCAGTCACGCGTCAGCGCATCGGGATCACGCGCCGACCTGACGGCGTTCCTGCCGGTCCGGCTGCCCGCTCCCGGCGCCTGACACCGCTCGGACCCGGCATCGGCGGCGACGCCCGATCCGGCATCGGCGACGGACACCCGACCCGGGCGTCCGTGACGCCGCGCGGAGTCCGGCGCGAATTAGGTAGTGCCTACCGATGCGCCCGCATCGATCGCGTTCCTAAGCTTGAAGTCGCCGGGATTCGGACCCGACCCGAACGGGTCCGAACCCGGCGACAGGGACAAAGGTACGCGATGTTCCGCACGTCGTGTCAATCGCGGCGGCGTGTTGTGCTGCAATCCGCAACGTTCTTGCGTGCGCGACACGTGATGTCGAACGCGAAGCAGCCCCTCGCGGGGCGCCGAGCGCCCCCTGCCAGGTGCCGAACAGCCCGCGCCGGGCGCCGAGCAGCACCGGCCGGCCGTCCGCTCAGAGCAGCTCGGTGAGTTCCGACCGCGCGTGCAGGTCCCACTTCGCGAAGACACGGGACAGGTGCGCGTCGATCGTCCGCGTCGAGAGCCCGAGGGACTCCGCGATCCGCCGGTTGCTCAGGCCCTGTGCGGCGAGCTCGGCGACCTCGTACTCGCGCTTCGTCAGCGGTGGCTTGGACCGTCCGGCAGCCACCGACATGCCGTGGACCGCCAGCACGCCCTGCGCCGCGATCACCCGGGTCCGGTCGTCCGCCTGCACCGCGTCCGCGTACTGCACGATGGCGGCGGCGAGCGGCCCGTCGACGCGCGAGGCGGCGTCGCGCATCCGGTCGAGCGTGCCGGGGCTCTCGCGCCCGGTGAGCATGCCGACCGAGTAGTGCAGGGCGTACCCGTACATCACGTGCGTCCAGGACCCGTTCGCGGTGCTGCGTTCGATGATCTCGTCGGCGTGCTGCAGACCGGCGGGGTTGCCGAGCACGGACTCGGTCCAGGCGATGGTCACGGCGACCTGTTCACCGGTGATCCGCATCGCCCGCTGCGGCGTGGTCTTCGCACGTTCGAGCGCCCGGGCTGCGTCCTCCGGGTGCCCGGCATACGCGTGTGACATCGCCAAGCGGGCCCACGGGTACGCGGCGAACCCACCGTGGTCGGCGATGTCGTACCGCTCGCACGCCGCGGTGAAGGCCGCGATCGCGTCGTCCCATCGGCGCTGTCCGATGGCCAGGTTGCCCTGGCCGATGAGCTCGAGGGTGAAGTCGTACTTCAGGTAGGGGCTGGAACGTCCGGCGGGCACCTCGGTGATCAGGTCGTCGAGGTCGCCGCGCCACACCTGCACCTGGTGCAGGACGGAGGAGTTCTCGCCCACGCTCCACGGGGCTGCCTCGACGTGTGCCACCGCGGTGGCCAGTGCCCGGCGGCCCAGGGCTGCGGCGTCGTCGAGCCGGCCAGCGGTGGCCAACGCCATCACGGCGCACGGTGCGACGGCCAGGAACGACATCGGCATCGTCGGTGCCTGCACGATGCCGCTGCGCTCGATCTCGGCACGGACCTCGGCGAAGTCGCCGCCCCAGCCCTGGTGCGCCATCCGCAGCAACCGCAGACGCTCGACCGCTTCGTCGGACACCACCAGGTGCACGGCGGCGTCGGTGAGGGCGAGCGCGGCGGCGACGTCGTCGTCGTGGAACTGGCGGATGTTCGCCAGGATCTCGCACGCCTCGGTGACGGCCTCGTCGGTGACGTCGCCGACGTGCCGCTTCGCGATGCCCCACGCCGCTTCGGCATCGGCACGGCCGGCTTCGCGGCCGTCCGAGTACGAGTGCGCCAGCGAGCGGAGGCAGTGCGCCGTGACCTGCTCGGTCGGGGTGAGGGTCGTGCGGAGTGCTGCCGAGGCCAGGGCGATCCCGCTCTCGTGCTCCTGCAACCGCACGGCGACCTGTGCCGCGTCGAGCAGCTGGTCGACCGACGGTAGGACCCCGCACTCGAGCGACCACAGTGCGGCGCGCAGCCGTGCGGCGGGCGGAGCGCCCTCGGGCCGGTCGGTGCGGAAGGCGTTGGCGCGGGCGAAGAGCGCCGTGCGTCGGGCCACCGGCACCAGGGTCCGGATGACCTCGCCGACGAGCGGGTGCGACGGCCGGACGACCGCGGCACCGTCGTCGAGCGAGTCGATCCGGACGAGGCCGAGCGCGACGACCCGGTCGACGTCTCCGCCGGTGACCAGTCCGAGCAGACGGGCGAGCGGGATCGGGTCGGCGAGGGCCACGATGTCGACGACGTCACGCAGGTCCTCCGGCAGCGTCCCGAGCTCCGTGCGGTACATGTCCGCCAGGCTGTCCGACGCGGTCACCCGCCCACGCCAGTACCAGCCGCTCGCGGTGTGGTCGAGCGCACCGGAGGCCCGTGCTGCGCGCACCACCTCGCGCAGGTACAGCGGGTTGCCGGCGGTGGCCCGGTGCACGCGCTCCGCCGAGGCGTTCTCGAGCGGTGAGCCCAGCGCCTCGGCGACGAGCGCGGCTGTCTCGTGCAACGCCAGCGGCTGCAGGTCGATGCGTTCGAGCAGGTCGTCCTGCCACAGCGCGCGGAGCGGTTCGGGGAGCGCCGTGAAGTCGCGGCAGGTCAGGACGAGTCGCGCGCCCTGCCGACGGACCAGCCAGGCGACGTACCGCGCCGAGATCGCGTCCAGGTGGTCGGCGTCGTCGACACGGAGCAGCACGTCACGGTCGACCAGGTCCTCGATCGCCCGGAAGCGCTGCTCGGCACTCGCGTCGTCGGACAGCTCGGAGATCGAGGCGGGGAGTTCGCCGAAGCGCTCGACGACGGCGCCGAAGGGCATCGACCGACTCGCGGCGACCGCGGTGATCGGCACGACCACGGTGCGGCCGGTGCCGTCACGACCGGCGACCCGGTCGGTCACGCGAGCGGCGGCGGTGCTCTTGCCGAGACCGGGGGCCCCGACGATCGCGACGCTCCAGCGGTGCTCGGCCACGACGGCGACTGCGCGGTCCTCCTCGACGCGCTGCGCGACGGGCCAGGCGACGCGGGCGGGCGAGGTGGGTCGGCGACCGCGGGCGGGTGCCGTTGGTTCACGCACGCGACGCACCTCTTCCGCTTGGGATACTGACCAGTAGCGACCATCCTCTCCCGGATCGGTCGCAGCGCACAGGCCGCGGGACGTCCCACAGTGGGGGACAATGGACGGGTGAGCAACACCGATCAACCCGACGAGCAGCCGCTCCCCGCGCCGGCCCCGGCTCCCAGCGCGGTCGCCAGCCCCGACGAGGTCACCATCCGCCGTGCCCCGAAGTTCGGCGTGTTCATCGTCGGCGGTGCCGTGCTCGGCTTCCTCGCGACCCTCGTCGTGGTCGCCCTCACCATGAACCTCGGTGGTCAGCGGGACCAGACCAGCTTCGGCAGCCTGGTCGGCTACTTCAGCCTGTGGGGCGTCACGATCGGCGCCTTCGTCGGCGCGGTCGTCGCCGTCGTGTTCGACCGGGTCTACGCCCGGCGGTCGGCCCGCCTGACGGCGGAGCGCGTCGAGGTCGAACTCCCGCCCGAGACGGTCGACGGCGAGCTCGACGACCACGGTGACCAGCGGCCGTAGCCGCCCCCGATCAACGGACAGGAGGCCCGGTGCCAGCTGGCACCGGGCCTCCCGTCTGTCGTCTGGTCGCGTCTCGGACGCGACCTAGCTGAGCTGGTTGGCCTCGACCCAGGACAGGTACTCCGGGCTCACGGTGCCCGTGACGTACTCGCCCGTGAAGCAGCTCATCTCGAGGTCGGTCACGTCGGAGCCCTCGATGATGGCGTCGCGCATGTCCCCGACCTCCTGGTAGATCAGGTGGTCGCTGCCGAGCACGCGGTTGATGTCCGGGATCTTCCGGTCGTGCGCGATGAGCTCAGCGCGCGTCGGCATGTTGATGCCGTAGACGTGCGGGAACCGGACAGGGGGAGCCGCGCTCGTGAACGTGACCTCGTTCGCGCCGGCGGCCCGGGCCATCTCGACGATCTCGCGGCTCGTCGTGCCACGCACGATCGAGTCGTCGACGATCAGGATGTTCTTGCCCTTGAACTCGGACGACATCGCGTTGAGCTTCTGACGCACCGAACGCTTGCGCTCCGCCTGGCCCGGCATGATGAAGGTGCGGCCGACGTAGCGGTTCTTGTAGAAGCCCTCGCGGTACTCGATGCCGAGCTTCCGCGCGACCTGCATGGCGGCCGGACGGCTGGAGTCCGGGATCGGCATGACGACGTCGATGTCACCGGTCGGCGCGTACTGCTCGATGGTGTCGGCCAGGCGGTTGCCGAGGCGCAGACGTGCGTCGTAGACCGAGATGCCGTTCATCACCGAGTCGGGACGGGCCAGGTAGACGTACTCGAACGAGCACGGCACCAGGCGCGGGTTCTTCGCGCACTGGCGGGCGTGCATCTGACCGTTCATCTCGATGAAGACGGCTTCGCCCGGAGCGATGTCGCGGACGATCTCGTAGCCGCCGGACTCGAGCACGAGCGACTCGCTCGCGACGACCCACTCCGGCTGCCCCGCCTCGTCGAACTTGTGGCCGAGGATCAGCGGGCGGATGCCGAACGGGTCGCGGAAGGCCAGCAGCCCGTGCCCGGCGATGGTCGCGATCGTGGCGTAGGAGCCCTCGACCCGCTCGTGCACGCGCTCGACGGCGTCGAAGACCTGTCCTGGGTCGAGGTTCGCGCCGCGGACCTGGCCCTGCAGCTCGTGGGCCAGCACGTTGACCAGGAGCTCGGTGTCGCTCGTGGTGTTCAGGTGTCGACGGTCGATGTCGAACAGCTCACGCGTGAGTTCCCGCGTGTTGGTGAGGTTGCCGTTGTGCACGAGGACGATGCCGTACGGCGCGTTCACGTAGAACGGCTGGGCTTCTTCTTCGTTCGTCGCGGCGCCCTTGGTGGCGTACCGGACGTGCCCGAGCCCCATGGTGCCGAGGAGGGCACGCATGTCGCGGGTCCGGAACGCCTCGCGCACGTGCCCGCGGGTCTTGTGCATGTGGTGCACGTGACCCTCGACCGTGGCGATGCCCGTCGAGTCCTGCCCGCGGTGCTGCAGGAGGAGCAGTGCGTCGTAGATGGATTGGTTGGCGGGGCCCTGCGCAACAAGGCCGACGATGCCGCACATTCGCGGGTGTGCTCCAGATCAGTAGAATCGGGGGGTACCGCACAAGTCTGCCATGTCACCGCGAAGGACTCCGCATGCCCAACCCGTACGCCGAAGCCGGAGTGGACACCGCTGCCGGTGACCTGGCCGTCGAACTGATGAAGTCCGCGGTCGCGGCCACCCACAACTCCTCGGTCCTCGGGGGCGTCGGTGGGTTCGCCGGGCTCTACGACGTCTCGTTCCTGAAGGACTTCTCACACCCGTTGCTCGCGACCTCGACCGACGGCGTCGGCACCAAGGTCGCCATCGCGCAGGCGATCGACAAGCACGACACCATCGGGCAGGACCTGGTCGGCATGGTCGTCGACGACATCGTCGTGGTCGGCGCGAAGCCGCTGTTCATGACCGACTACATCGCCTGCGGCCGCGTGGTGCCTGGCCGCATCGCCGACATCGTCGCCGGCATCGCCCGCGGGTGCTCGGAGACCGGCACCGCCCTGGTCGGTGGCGAGACCGCGGAGCACCCCGGTCTGCTCGGCCCGGACGACTACGACGTGGCCGGTGCGGCGACGGGCGTTGTCGAGGCCGATGCCCAGCTCGGCGCGCACCTGGTGCAGGACGGCGACGTGGTCCTGGCGATCGAGTCGTCGGGTCTGCACTCGAACGGCTACTCGCTCGTGCGGCACATCCTGTCGACGCGGGGCGTCGGGTTCACGGACCAGCTGCCCGAGCTGAGCGGCGCCGGGTTCGGGGGCGCCGTCTCCGTCGGTGAAGCCCTGCTCGAGCCCACCCGCCTGTACACCGCACCGCTCCTGGCGCTCCTCGAGCAGCACCCGGGCGCGGTGCACTCGCTCTCGCACGTGACCGGTGGTGGCATCGCCGCGAACCTGGCGCGCGTGCTGCCCGTCGGCTCCTGGGTCGAGGTCGACCGCTCCACCTGGCAGCCGCTCCCCGTCTTCCGGGTCCTTGCGGACATGGCCGGCACCCCGATCGAGGACACCGAGGGCACCTGGAACCTGGGCATCGGCATGTTCGCCGTCGTCTCGGCCGGTGCCGCTGCCGAGGTCATCGCGTCGCTCGGTGCCGCCGGCATGCCGACGTGGCCCGTGGGCACGATCGCCACGTCCGCCCGTGACCTGACCGGCTTCGAGCAGGGCGCCAAGGGCGTCGACGGTGGCGCGGTCCGGCTCGTCGGGAGCTACGCGGGCTGACCTGACCTGCCGTGCCGTGCCGTGCGATGCCGCTGGCCCGTTCCGCCGCGCCGTGGTGCGTGCGGCGAGTGGTCACGAACCGTCGCCTGGCGGGCCTGCAACCGACGGTTCTTGACCGCTCGGCATCGTGTGCGCGGGGAGTCGTGACCACTCGAAGCCGGGGCCCGGGCGCGCCGATCGGTGCACGGGCGGACCCGGTGTCCGGGCGCACAGTGTCCGGCCACGCAGTGTCCGGACACGCAGAAACGCCGCGCTGCCCGGGGGCTGCGCGGCGCGACTACAAGAGATGTCAGGCGGACTTGTTCTGGTCTGCCTGGGTCTCGAACTCGTCTTCGTCTTCCGCCGGTTCCGGACCGTACTGGTCCGCCCAACGGTCGACGTAGTTCTCGTCGGAGTGTTGTCCGGCGGAGAGCTCCTGCTCGAGCGCACCGTAGTTCGTCTGCGGGCTGAAGTACTTCAGCTCACGGGCGACCTTGGTGTGCTTCGCCTTCTGACGGCCGCGCCCCATGCGTGACCCCCTCGTTCGGCTCTGGTCCGGTCCTGGCGAATGACGGAGGATCACTCGGGGAACCAGACGGTTCGTGGTTTGAAATCTGCCGATCACTCTACCATGTACCTCGATCTGGACGTCGCGCGACGGCTGGCCCGCACAGCAGAATCGAAGTGATGACGGAACCCCTCGAGACCCCGGTCGACCAGCACGCCCGCGTGGTGGTGATCGGCGCGGGGCAGGCGGGACTCTCGGTGGGATACCACCTGCGGCGCCTGGGGCTCGTCCCCGGCACCGACCTGGTGATCCTCGACCGCGCGCCGAGCACCGGAGGAGCGTGGCAGTTCCGGTGGGAGGCCCTGCGGCTCGGGGCGGCGCACCGGGTGCACGACCTGCCCGGGATGCGCGCGATGGGCCTGGAGTTCGACGACGCCGACCGGTCACGACCCGCGCGGGACGTCGTCGGCGAGTACTACCGCCGGTTCGAACAGCACTACGACCTGCGGGTGCGGCGGCCCGTGTCGGTGACGTCCGTCTCGCGCATCGGCGCAGTCGGCGAGGTGGACGGTGGGCTGTGCGTCACGACCCGGGGCGCCGACGGTACCGTCACGCGCATCGGCGCCGACGTGGTGGTGAACGCCTCGGGCACGTGGGGCACGCCCTTCGTGCCGTGGTACCCGGGGCGCGACGTGTTCCGCGGCCGCCAGGTGGACACGACCGAGTACCGCAGCGCCACCGACTTCGCCCGGCAGGACGTCGTGGTGGTGGGCGGTGGGACGAGCGCGATCGGGTTCCTGCTCGAGCTCGACGGCGTCGCCCGTTCGACGCGGTGGTTCACGCGGCGCCCGATGGTCTGGGCCGGGACCGCCTCGCTCGACGTCGAGTCCGCGGTGGCCGCCGTCGACGAACAGGACCGCGCCGCTCGCGCCGGCGAGGTCCTGCCGAGCATCGTCAGTGGTACCGGGGTCCCCGTGTCGCGACGGATCCGGGCCGGGATCGACCGTGGCGTGCTGCGCGACGAGCCGATGTTCGCGCGGATGGACGAGAGCGGCGTGGTGACCGGCGACGGTACCCACGTGCACGCCGACGCGGTGATCTGGGCGACGGGGTTCCGGGCTGACCTGCGGCACCTCGCGCCCTTGCACCTGCGGACCACGGCGGGCGGTGTGGTGGTCGAGGACGGTCGGTCGGCGGAGGAGCCGCGGCTGTTCCTGGCCGGGTACGGCCCACAGGCGTCGACCATCGGGGCGAACCGGGCCGGACGCCTGATCGCCCGCCAGGTCATGGACACGCTGGCGGCCTGAAGACGGAACCGGGACGCGCGGCTCAGGCGGGGAGGGGCTCCTCGATGCCACGACGACGTCGCGACGACTTGAGCACCAGGGCGTCGAGCGAGAACCGCCCGGGCCCGGTCAGCGCCACGGCGAGCGAGGCCACCGCGAGCACGAGCACGTACTCGAACCCGCCGTCCTGCGAGTAGAAGCCGGCCGAGCCGTGGGCCAGGACGCCGGCCACCACCATGTCGACGGCCAGCAGCACGCCGACGACGCGGGTCGCGACACCGAGCACGAGCAGGACGCCGCCGACGAGCTCGAGGCCGGCGACGAGGGGTGCCGCGACCTCGGCCAGGGGGACACCCATGCCCGAGAAGCCCTGCACCACGTTCGGGATGCCCTGGGCGAACTTCTGGGCACCGTGGGCGATGAACACCACCCCGAGGACGATGCGGAGCGCGGTCAGGCCGATGGAGGTCGATGTCGTTCGCATGGCCACGAAGGTAGCCGTTGACGCGTCATCGATCACCCTCGGACAGGGCACTGCCCGCGCTTCGCCAGAACATGCCCAGAGCATGCACAGACAGCGGTCCGCCGAAGGGCGGACTGCTTCTCAGGAATCGGCGCCGCGGCCCGTCTGCTGCTGGAGGCGGTCGATGTGCTCCGACGCCTGGGCCTTGGTGAGGTCGGCGGGGAGTTCCTCGCCGGCTTCACGGGCCAGGGTGTCGAGGTAGCTGCGCTGCGGCCCGGTCATCGGCTCGTCGCCGGTGACCCACTGCTCGGGGTCCTTGCTCGCGTCGGTGGAGGGGTCGGGTCGGGGGCCACCGAGGGTCTCGCCCTGGATCGGTGCGTCCGGGGTCTGCTGCTGGTCGCGGTCTGCGTCACTCATGTCCGCGAACGTACGCCGCACCCCCGGCACGACACGCAGCAGCGGCGTCCCCCGACCGGCCTCAGACCGCGGTGGCCGCGTACCGCACCAGGTCGGGCCCGACGGCACTCGTGGCGATCGGCACGACGCGGTCGTCGCGCCGGATCCAGATCGTCGCGGCACGTTCGTCGATGCGGTCGACCTCGTGCAGCTCGCCGTCGAGCAGCACCGACGCCGTGACCCGGACCAAGCCGCTCGCCGGACGCGGCGGCAGGCCCACCACATCGTCGCCGTACGCCGGGTGCTCACCGGGCTGCAGGAACGGTGACACCGGCGCGGTGACGACCTCGAGCCCCTCGGCGACGTCGGTCACCGCCACCAGGCGGACGGCCTGGTCGGTCGGCAGGGGCACGTCGACGACGGGCTCGGCGGTGGGCCCGGCCAGCGCGCGGAAGGCGGGCCGACCGTCGGGGGCGAGGTGGGCCTCCAGGCCGTCGATCCGGACGCGACCGCGCCCACGGGAGTCGGCGTAGACGCCGGGCTCGATGCCGGAACGCCGCGCCTCGAGCCGGGTCAGGACGACGCGGTCGGGGCGGTACCAGTCGCGGAGCGCGGCGGGGTCGACCCACCCGACGCTCGGGACCCCGCGGGAGAGCGCGGCGGACTCGTCGGCGGCGCGCTCGTCGACCGCACCGAGCGGGTGCTCGCCGCGCACGGCGACGAGTCCTTCGAGCGGGCTGCCGGCCGGCGGTTCGTGGTCGAGCACCTCGACGCGCTTCGAGACCTTGCCGCCGTGTCCGTCGAACGTGGCGAACGTCCGCAGGTCACTGATGGTCATGGGGCCACATGCTACGACTCGTCGGCTCCCCGTCGCGGCGGCGAGGGGACGAGGGCGTGGATCTCGCCCGTGCAGAGCGCGGGGTCGACGCCCTCGGCGGGGCCGGCCGGACGGGTCGCACGGCGCGGCTGGATGCTGTTGCGCTCGGCGGACCGGAGCAGGCGGTCCTCGGCTGCGCCCTCGGCCGACGACCCGGGCTGCGCTGGCCGGCGGAGCGGGGGCCGGACGGGCTCGCCGCGGCGCTCCTGGCCGGGCAGCGGGCGGGAGCGGCGGCCGTACAGCAGCTCGGACGAGTCGAGCAGCCACGGCACCAGGGCCACGGTGACGCCGTGCACGAGCAGCAGCTTCTTGCGGATGCGGCGGCCGCGGTGGTTGTGGAGCAGCCCCTCCCACCAGTGGCCGACGATGAAGATCGGCGTGTAGACGGTGACGACCTCGGAGCCGTGCTCGGCCCGGTGCGCCTTGATGTACTTGATCAGGGGCATCGAGATGTCGCGGTACGGGCTCGGCACGATCGTCAGCGGCACCTGGATGCCGTACTCCGCCCACTGGTCGCGCAGACGCTGGGACTCGGCGTCGTCGATGGCGACGTGCACGGCTTCGATGCTCGCGTGCTCGGCGGCGACCGCGTAGTCGAGCGCCTTGAGCACGGGCTTCTGCAGCTTGTTCACCAGGACGATGGCGTGGTCGCCGGTGGCGCCGAACTTCGTCTCGACGTCGGCCTCGATCTCGTGCGAGACGTCGCGGTAGTAGCGGTTCACGCCGAGCATGAGCACGTACAGCACCGGCATGATCAGGAACACGAGCCAGGCACCGTGGGTGAACTTCGTGATCGTGACGATGACGAGCACCACGAAGGTGAAGGTGGCACCGATCGCGTTGATGGTGCGGGAGCGGACGACCTGCCCTCGGTTCACGGCAGGGTCGCCGTCGGGCACCGTTCCGTCGCGGTCCGCCCGCAGCAGCCGCGTCCAGTGCACGACCATGCCCGTCTGCCCGAGCGTGAACGACACGAAGACACCGATGATGTAGAGCTGGATCAGGCTGGTGACGTTCGCCCGGTAGACCACGAGCAGGGCCGCGGCGACCAGGGCGAGGACGATGACGCCGTTCGAGTAGATGAGGCGGTCGCCGCGGGTCGACAGCGCCTTCGGGGCGTACGAGTCGCGCGCCAGGATCGAGCCGAGCAGCGGGAACCCGTTGAAGGCCGTGTTCGCGGCGAGGAGCAGGACCGCCGCGGTCGTCGCCTGGATCACGAAGAACAGCACCGAGTTGTTGCCGAACGTCGCCGCCGCGATCTGCGCGATCAGGGAGCGCTGCGGCGTGGTCGCGCAGTTCGCGAAGCCCTGCAGGTCGCAGGCGCGCTCGGCGTAGTGCACGTGCGACACGAGCGCCAGGGTGATGAGGCCGATGAACAGGACGATCGCGATGCCGCCCATCGCGACCAGGGTGGCCTGCGCGTTCTTGATCTTCGGGCGACGGAACGCCTGCACGCCGTTCGCGATGGCCTCGACGCCGGTCAGGGCCGAGCATCCCGAGGCGAAGGCACGCAGGAGCAGCAGGATGAACGCCGCCTGCGTCGTGTGCTCCACGTTCTGCACGGTGTACGCCGCGGACTCGGCGACCGGGGCGTTGCCGGCTGCGACCCGGACGAGCCCGGTGACGACCATCACGAACACGCTCGCCACGAACAGGTAGGTCGGGATCGCGAAGGCCTTGCTCGACTCGCGCACGCCGCGCAGGTTGGCGGCGGCGAGCAGCACGACGAACAGCAGGGCGAGCTCGACGCGGAAGTGGTCGAGCATCGGGAGCGCCGAGATGATGTTGTCGACACCGGAGGCGACCGACACCGCCACCGTCATCACGTAGTCGACGAGCAGTGCGCTGGCGACGACCAGCCCGGCCTTCTCGCCCAGGTTCCGGTGCGCCACCTCGTAGTCGCCACCACCGGACGGGTAGGCCTTGATGAGCTGCCGGTACGAGGCGACGACCACGACGAGCAGCAGCACGACGAGTGCGGCGACCCACGGCGCGAACGTCAGGAAGGCCATGCCACCGAGCAGCAGGATCATCAGGAGTTCCTGCGGCGCGTACGCGACAGAGGACAGCGGGTCACTCGCGAAGATCGGCAGGGCCAGGTGCTTCGGGAGGAGCTGTCCTTCGAGCTTCTCGGAGGGGAGGGGATCCCCGATCAGTCGCGCTTTCAACGACCGGATCTCGTTCGTCACGAGCGGCAAACCTACTCAGTTCCGGGCGCGAGTCAACACGGTTCCCCCGCCGCACATTCCCGGTCGGCCGCGGGCGCTCGGCGGCGGCTGCTCGGTACCCACTGCGGTTGACGCAGCGTCAAGCAGTACAGTCGCGAGCATGAGCGCATCGACAGGCACCGACGAGGCAGCTGCGAAAGCACCCCACGCCATCGCCGAGGTGGCGCGTTCCGCCGGTGTCTCGAGCCGGACCCTGCGGCACTACGAGGCGGTCGGACTGCTGCCGGCCACCGCCGTCGGAGCGGGTGGACTCCGGCGCTACGACGACCACGCACTGGTCCGGCTGCAGCGGATCCTGCTGCTGCGCGGGCTCGGCTTCGCCCTGCCCGACATCGCGCGACGACTCGACGACGAGGGCGACGACGTCGCGGCACTCACGGTGCACCTGCGATGGCTGGAGCACGAGCGGGACCGGCTGGCCCGGCAGCTCGCGGCGGTGCGCACCACCGTCGCGCGCGTCTCGCACGGGGAACCCCTGACGGCGTCCGACGCGTTCGCCGGCTTCGCGCCGACGCGGCCGTCGGCCGACGACCCAACGGTTGCGGGGCGGTGAGCTTCCGTGGATGCGTCGGTCGCGACCGCGGGCGGACGACGGCCGGGAGGCCCTGGTCGCCACCGCCTGTCGGCCGCGGGCCGTCAGAGCGACTTGCGCAGGGCCTCCAGGCCGTCACGCAGACGCGTCACGGTGTCCGAACCGAGCGTGCCGCGGGTCGCGCGACGACGCAGGTCCGCGCGCACCTGCTGCCGGAACGACGACAGTGCCATCTCGAGCTCGCGCAGGGCGCGGGCGCTGTCCGAGGGGACGGACACGGGCTCCTCGGTGGAACCGGTCGCCGGGCTCTCGGCCGCGGCGGCCAGGTCGGCACGGAGCGAGCGCATGGCCTCGCCCACCGAGGCGCGCACGCCGTCGGCCAACGACTTCACCGAGTCGCTCAGGCCGGACTCGACCGCGGCGATCTCGTCGGCACGCGCCGCGAGTTCGGCGCGACCGGCGTCCGTGATCGCGTAGACGGTCTTGCGGCCGTCGGCGGTCTTGGAGACCAGGCCGTCGTCCTCGAGCTTCGCGAGCCGGGGGTAGACGGTGCCGGCGCTCGGCACGTAGGTGCCGCCGAAGCGGTCGCCGAGTGCCTGGATGAGCTCGTAGCCGTGCATGGGGTGGTCTGCGAGCAGGACGAGCAGGTAGAGACGCAGGTGGCCGTGGGCGAAGACGGGACTCATTCGGGCACCTCGCTGTCGTTCGTCGGGGTGGTCGGAGCCGTCCGCGCCGTCGGCGTGCTCGGCGCAGTCGCCGGCGGCGTCGGTGCGGCCGGCGCCTCGGCGACCGGCGGGGCGTGCAGCACCGCGATGTCGCCGGACACGGAGTTCACCCGCAGGTCGAGCCACTGGCCGGACAGCTCGCCGCCCTGCTTGACGTACGAGCCGCGCACGCCGCGGATCTCGGCGTCGTCGAACTGCAGCCTGCCGGTCGCGGTGTTGACCGTGCAGTTGTAGGCGACGCCGTCCTCGAGCCGGACGCTCACCGCGCCGGACACCGTGTTGATGCGGGCGGACTCGGGGACCCCGTGCAGGTCCAGCACGACGTCGGCAGAGACGCCGTCGGCCTGGAACCGGGGGATCTCACCGGTGGCCACGACGTCGCCGGAGACGGTGTGCACCGTGAGGGCGCCGTCGAGGTCGCGGATCGTGGTGGCGCCCGAGACGGCGTTGACCGTGACGTCACCCGCGACGCCGTCGACCACCAGGTCGCCGGACACCGTGTTGAGGGTCGCGCCGCGGTTCGTGCCGGAGAGCAGCGCACCGGCCGAGACGACACCGAGCGTGATGCCGGCGTCGCGGGGGACCAGGATGCTGACGTCGGCGTGGGCCTTGCCGCGGAAGGACTTCAGGAACCCGATGGGGTCGTCCCACCGGACCTGGGGGTGGTCGACGGTGAGCGTGTCGCCGTCGACCTCGACGAGCATCTGCTTGCCGGACACGCTGTGGATCTCGACCCGTGCGGTCGGCTCGTCGTGCGCGACGACGTCCACCTGTCCGCCGACGAGACCGACGCGCACAGTGCGCACGATGCCGGTGTCGATGACCTTGGGCTCGTCGACGAGCCACTTCTCCTGCGCCATGGTGCCTCCTGGAACTCGCGATGTATCGTGTCTGTGGAGGTCACGCTATATCGCGACTCGGCGCTCCGCAAGGGTGCCGGGCGGATGGTGAGCAGAAGTGGTCGGGTGGGGCCGTGCGACCCGACCGTTCCTGCTCACGAAGCGTGCGTGACGGGGGTGGGGCGCGCCTCCTGGACGATCCGGCGCTCCGGGCTCCACGGGAACCGGCGGAAGTGCGGCATGAGCGGCTGGACCATCGGGCCGATCGCGAACGCCGCGATGACGGTGCCCGCACCGACGTCCCCGCCGAGCACCCACCCGACGATCACCACGGTCACCTCGACCAGGGTCCGCGCGAGCCAGATCGGCCAGCCGAGCCGCTGGTGCAGGCCGACCATCAGGCCATCCCGCGCCCCGGTGCCGAACCCCGCACCGATGTAGAACGCCGTCGCGATCGCGAGCAGCACGAGCCCCGCCGCGAACAGCCCGATCCGGGCGACGATCCCCGACGGCTCCGGCACGAGCCAGAGCACCAGGTCGGCACTCGGTCCGATCGCCAGGGCGTTCAGCAGCGTCCCGACGCCCGGCTTCTGGCGGAGCGGGATCCAGAGCAGCAGGATGACCCCGCTCGACACGACCGTGATGACGCCGAACGACCACGGGACGACGTTCTCGAGCCCCTGGGTCAGCACGGTCCACGAGCTCACACCGACCACCGCGCGGACCTGCAGTGCGGTCGAGGCGCCGTAGAGGAACAGCCCGACGAAGAGCTGGACGAATCGCAGGGTGAGGGCGGTGCGGCGGGGCATGGTCCCATCGTCGCGATGGATTGGCCTGCTGGTCGAGAGCCAATCGCGCTACCGTGGACCCGTGCCCCCGGTTCTCATCAGTGCTCGCGCCGCCGCCCACCTGCTGACCGACTGGCGCGCCGGCACCACCGCCCCCGCCTACGAGGCGCTCGCCGACGCCCTCCGGGTCCTGATCATCGACGGTCGGGTCGCCCAGGGGGTCCGGCTGCCGGCCGAGCGCGGACTGGCCGCAGCCCTCGGCGTCTCGCGCACCACCGTGGCGAACGCCTACGCCCGACTGCGCTCGGACGGGTTCCTGGTGTCCGTCCGTGGCTCCGGCAGCGTGGTCCACCTGCCCCGGGACCTGGTCGGCCGGCCCGACCCCGAACGCCTCGGCGGGGTCGTCGAGGGGGACGTGCTCGACCTCCGCAAGGCTGCCCTGCACGCGGCCCCCGGCATCGACGAGGCCGTCGAGCGAGCGGTCCGACACGTGCCGGCGGCGCTCGCCGGCATCGGCTACGACACCGTCGGCGACCCCGGCCTGCGGGCCGCGATCGCCGCCCGCTACACCGAGCGCGGGCTGCCCACCGATCCCGCCCAGGTCATCGTGACGATCGGCGCGCAGCACGCCATCGCGCTGCTCGCACGCGTGCTCGTCCGCCGCGGCGACGCCGTGCTCGTCGAGTCGCCGACCTACCCGCACGCGCACGAGGCCTTCCGCGAGGCCGGCGGCCGCCTGGTCGGCGTCCCCGTCGACGCGCGGACCGGGTGGGACGCCGCCGCGCTCGAGACGACGCTCCGCCGGACCGCGCCCTCGGTCGCGTACGTCATGCCCGAGCTCCACAACCCGACCGGTGCGACCATGTCCGCATCGACCCGCCAGCTCCTGCTGTCGACCGCGGCCTCGGTCGGCACGACCGTCATCGCCGACGAGACGATGGGGGAGCTCCGGATCGACGGTTCGCCGTCGCCGCCGTTGGCAGCGGCGGACCCGACGGGGGCGTCGGTCGTGATGATCGGTTCCGCCGCCAAGGTCTTCTGGGGTGGGCTGCGGATCGGCTGGATCCGCGCCGACCCGGCGCTCCTGCAGCGGCTGCTGCTCGCCCGCCCGACGGGCGACCTCGGCACCCCCGTGCTCGACCAGCTGGTCGTGCGCGAGCTGGTCCCGCGCACGGCTGCCGTCCTGGAGGCGCGGCGTGCGTCCCTGCGCGAAGGTCGCGACGCCGTCGTGGGCGCGCTCCGGGCGCGGCTGCCGGAGTGGGACGTCCCGGCACCGGCGGGCGGGTTGACGACGTGGGTGGGGCTCGGCAGACCCGTGTCGAGCGCGCTCGTGCTCGCCGCGCGGACCGAGGGTGTGGTGCTCGCCTCCGGCGGGGTGTTCGGGCCGGACGGCGGGTTCGAGCGGTTCCTGCGGGTGCCGTTCACGATGGCCCCGGCGGATCGGGGGCGGTTGGTGGAAGTGCTGTCGCGGTCGTGGGAACGGGTGGGCGGCGAGTCGACCGGGGTGCGGGGGTCGTTGGCGGCGGTGGTCTGAGAGGTGCGTCGTCCGGGGCTCGGCGTCGTCCGCCGAGGCTCGGGGCCGTCCGCCGAGGCTCGGCGTCATCCTCTGGGGTGAGGTCGGGTCGGGGGTTCTCGCTCCCCGGGGTGATGCGGCTTCAGCGGGGTCCGGCGAGGCTGGGTGCCATGAACGCGACCCTGTCCGCCGGAACCCGCTCCGCTGTGCCGACGTCGGTCGAGCCGCCCGCGGCGGTCCCCGCCGTGGTGCGGGTCACCATCGCGCTGAGCGGGGCGTTCCTGGCGGGGGTCCTGACCGCGTTCGGGCAGGCCGTGCCCGCACTCGCCTCGGTGTCGAACTCCGCCGGCCCCTGGTTCGTGGTTGCCGCGCTGCTGTGCCTGGTGGCCGGAGCCCGAGCGGGCCGGATCGCCCTGCCGCTGGCGACGGTGCTCGGCGTCGTGCTCCTCGAACTCATGCACGTCGGGTACTGGGCCACGACGGTACTGCGCGGGTTCCCGGACGTGTTGTCGATCACGAACCCGTGGGTGCTGCTCGGGGTCCCGGCCGGACTGCTGGCCGGAGCGGTCGCCGTGGCCGTGCGCTCCGATGACGCCCGGTGGCGGGCGGGGGCGTTCGGTGTGACCGCCGCGGTGCTCCTCGGCGAGGGCGTCCGCGGACTCCTGCAGGTCGCGGCGACGACCGGCCACGGCACGTGGATCGTCGAGATCGTGGTCGGGGTGGTGCTCCTCGGCATCGGGGTCGTCGGCGCGCGGTCGCCGGTCGGGCGCGTGGTGGGGCTGGGGGCCGGGGTGGTCGGCACCGTCGCGGTGCTCGGGGCGTACCTGTTGCTCGGCGGGTCCTGATCGTCCGGCGGGTCCCGATCCGTCGGCGGGTCCTGGCCCGGAACTGAACGTTCGTCGGTCGCTCCTGCGAGGATCGATGTCGTGCACCTCCTCTCGGTCTTCAGCCTGCGCAACCGGGCCCTCATCGCGCTCGTCACGATCGTCGTCGCGGTCTTCGGCGGCATCGCGCTCTCCAGCCTCAAGCAGGAGCTGATCCCGAGCGTCGAGTTCCCGCAGGTCGCGATCGTCAGCGCCTACCCCGGCGCCACGCCAGAGGTCGTGTCGAACGACGTCTCGACCAAGATCGAACAGGCGATCCAGGTCGTCCCGGACCTCGAGTCCACCAGTGCGACCTCGTCCACGGGGCAGAGCGTGGTGTCGGCGTCGTTCCAGTACGGCTCGAACCTGGCCAGCGCCGAGGACAAGATCCAGACCGCGGTGAACGCCCTGTCGCTGCCGGACTCGGTGCAGACGCAGATCGTCACGGGGTCCTTCGACGACCTGCCGGTGCTGCAGGTCGCGGTCTCGGCGTCCGGCAACCAGGAGCAGCTCGTCGACCGGCTGCAGGCCTCGGCGATCCCCGACCTCGAGAAGCTCGACGGGGTGCGACAGGCGGACGTCTTCGGCAACCCCGGCCGTCGTGTCGTCATCACGCCCGACCAGGACGAGCTCGCCGCGCGCGGCCTCAGCCAGACGGCCATCTCGGACGCGCTCGACGACAACGGCACCCTGATCCCCGGCGGAACCATCACCGAGGACGGCTCGACGCTGTCGGTGCAGACGGGCGAGCGGATCGCCTCGCTCAAGGACATCCGGGCCCTGCCACTGACCAGCTCGTCGAGCTCGTCGAGCTCGTCGGGTTCTTCCGGTTCTTCCGGTTCGGGCGCGGCCGGGGCAGGGGCCGCAGGTGCCGACGGCGCGGCGTCGTCCGGTGACGGCACGGCCGCGGGCGCGACGGGCACGGGGACGACGGGGACCGGCACGGATGCGACCGGTGCTGCGACGACGGGATCCGCGGCGACGGACACGTCGACGACCGCGGCCACCCCGACCGACACCACGTTGGGCGACGTCGCGAAGGTCGCCATCACGCAGTCCCCGCGCACCTCGATCAGTCGTGTGGACGGACAGCAGGCCCTGACGATCTCGATCACGAAGACGCAGGAAGCCAACACCGTCGACGTCTCGAACACCGTGCGTGCGGCCCTGCCCGGCATCGAGGACAAGATCGAGGGCGACCCCCGCTTCACCGTCGTCTTCGACCAGGCGCCCTACATCCAACAGTCCATCGACTCCCTGGCCGAGGAAGGCCTGCTCGGCCTGGCCTTCGCGGTGCTCGTCATCCTGGTGTTCCTGCTGTCCTGGCGCTCCACGCTCGTCACCGCGATCTCGATCCCGACGTCGGTGCTCCTCGCCGCGATCGGCATGCGCGCGGCCGGGTACACGCTCAACATCATCACGCTCGCCGCGCTCACGATCGCGATCGGCCGCGTGGTCGACGACTCCATCGTCGTCATCGAGAACATCAAGCGGCACATGCTCCCCGGCGTCGACCGCGGCCAGGCCGTGCGCGACGCCGTGCGCGAGGTCGCCGGTGCGGTCACCGCCTCGACCCTGACGACCGTCGCGGTGTTCCTGCCGGTGGCCTTCGTCGCCGAACTCGTCGGGGAGCTGTTCCGGCCGTTCGCCGTGACGGTCACCCTGGCACTCGTCGCCTCCCTGTTCGTCTCGCTCACGATCGTCCCGGTGCTCGCGTACTGGTGGCTCCGCCCGCCGAAGGCGAAGCCGGGCGACGCGCCGACGGCCGCGGACGCGGACGCGGACGCAGACGCAGGCGAAGGCGCAGACACAGCAGCGGCAGCAGCACCGTCGGCGGTTGATGCCGAGCGCGACCGCGACCGTTCGGAAGGCGCGCTCGCCTCCGCCGCGGACCTGCACGACGCCGGCCGGGTCGACCGCCTGCGCCGCGTCTACCTGCCGGTGCTCCGGTGGGTCGTCCGGAAGCCGGTCGTCGTCATCCTGCTCGCCGTGATCGTCCTCGGTGGCACGGCCGCCACGCTGCCGTTCGTCACCACGAACTACCTCGGCGACTCGGGCCAGAACACGTTCACGGTCACGCAGGACCTGAAGGCCGGTTCCAGCCTCGCCGTCCAGTCCGAGTCCGCGCGCAAGGTCGAGCGGGCGCTGCAGGACGTCGACGGCGTCGAGACCGTGCAGACCACCATCGGCACGAGCGGCCAGTCGATCCAGGCCGCGTTCGGCGGTGGCGGCAGCGCCTCGGTGCAGTACGCCGTGACGACCGACGCCGAGGCCGACCAGCCGACGATCCAGGCCGACGCCCGCAAGGCGATCGGGTCGATCAAGGACGTCGGCGAGGTCACCATCGCGTCCTCCGGCGGCGGGTTCGGCGGCAGCAGCGACATCGAGGTCGACGTCACCGCGCCGACCCAGTCGCAGCTCGAGACGGCATCGCGCCAGGTGCTGAAGACCATGCAGTCGGTGCCGGACACCACGGCCGCCACCAGCAACCTTTCCGCAGCGGAACCGTTCCTCGCCGTCCGGGTCGACCGTGCCAAGGCCGCGTCGCTCGGTGTCACCGAGACCCAGGTGGGCGGCCTCGTCGCCGCGGCGGTCTCACCGCGGGACACCGGCAGCATCGAGATCGACGACGCGACGCTCGACGTCTACATCGCCGACCCGGAGCCGCCGACCACCATCGCCGCGCTCCGTGCCCTCGACGTCCCGACGAGCACCGGCACCGTCCCGCTGTCCGACGTCGCCACGGTTGAGGAGTCCGAGGGCCCCACCACCGTCACCACGACGAACGCCGCCCGCACCGCCACGATCACCGTGACGCCGGACGCAACCAACCTGGGTGCGGCGGTGCAGTCCGTCACGACCGCGGTCGACGAACTCGACCTGCCGAAGGGTGCGACCGCCTCCATCGGTGGCGTCGCCGCCAGCCAGTCGTCGGCGTTCTCGCAGCTCGGGCTCGCGGTCCTGGTCGCCGTGCTGATCGTCTACGTGATCATGGTCGCGACGTTCCGGAGCCTGCTCCAGCCGCTGCTGCTGCTCGTGTCGGTGCCGTTCGCTGCGACGGGCGCGATCCTGCTGCAGATCGCATCCGGTGTCCCGATCGGCGTCGCGTCGCTCATCGGTCTGCTCATGCTCGTCGGCATCGTCGTGACGAACGCCATCGTGCTCATCGACCTCGTCAACCAGTACCGACGACGCGGGCTGCGGGTGCGTGAGGCCCTGATCGAGGGCGCGACACGACGCCTCCGTCCGATCCTCATGACGGCGATGGCGACGATCTTCGCGCTGCTGCCGATGGCGATCGGACTGACCGGCAAGTCCGGCTTCATCTCGCAGCCGCTGGCGCTGGTCGTGATCGGTGGTCTGGTGTCCTCGACACTGCTGACGCTCGTGGTGCTGCCGGCGCTGTACTTCGTGGTCGAGCGGGCCCGCGAACGCAACACGGACCGGATCGCCGCGGGAAAGACCCGGAAGCAGGCGCGTGCCGAGCGACGCCAGGAACGTGCGGAGCGTCGGGCGGAACGACAGCGGCGGCGAGCGGAGCGTTCCGGCAGCGCTGCCTAGCGGCGGTACTCGGCGTCGACCGCGGCGAGGGGCGAGACGACGACCGGCTCGGCTCGTTCCTCGCGCTCGACGCCCCGGAACCACGACACCAGCACCAGGGTCAGCGTCACGAGGAACACCACGGCGGCGCCCTGCGACACGACGGCCAGCTGCCCGGTGACCGAGGCGTAGCCGCCGAAGGCCACCGCGGTGACGAACGACAGCCCGAGCAGCAGCTCCGCGAACGTCTGCAGCGCAGGGCGGTCCCAGCGCGTCGCAGCGGCGCGGGCAGGGCGGGTCGAGGTGTCGGTCACCACCGAAGTCTGCGGCCGCGGGCTCCGCAGCGGCAGTCCCGACTCCGGGTGCCACCCACCCGGGGCACGCGGTCGGTCGTCCGGTCAGCCGAGCTGGGTCCGCAGGAAGGTGACCACCCGGCGGCTCATCGCCTCGTCGAGCTGCGCGATCGAGTGCGCCGTGCCCTCGACCGCCACGAACGTCACCGGGACGTCGTGGGATCGGAGTGTCGCGGCGAACTCCTGCGACTCCCACAACGGGATGAACTCGTCGGTGGAGTGCCCGATGAAGAACGGCGCTGTGTCCGAGGTGACGTGGAACTCCGGCGACGCCCGGGTGGCCGCCGGGCACCTGGCGTAGGACCGGCACCCCAGGTAGAGCAGCTGCTTGCGCTGGAAGGCCGCGGACACCCCGTCGGGCTCGGTGGACCGGGTGGTCAGGTTCGTGGGCCCGCTCAGGTCGACCACGGCGCGGATCCGGTCGCCGTCGGCGTACGCGGCGGAGTCGTGGTCGGTGACGGCGAGCATCGCGGCGAGGTTGCCGCCGGCGCTCCCACCGAACACGCCCACGCGCTGGGAGTCGACGTCGTAGGTCTCGAGCGTCGCCGGGCGGAACACGTAGTCGAGCGCACGTCGGACGTCGTCGAGCCCGGCAGGGAACGGATCCGTCGGCGCCAGCCGGTAGTCGACGTTGAACGTCACGAAGCCCTCGGACGCCAGGTACTTGCACACGGACCGGTACGCGGCCGTCGCCTTGTCGCCGTGCGACCAGCTGCCGCCGTGGATCATCAGGACCGCGGGGCGTCCGGTCGTGGCCTCGACCGCCTCCGGGTCGGCGGTGGCCGAGGCGGACGGTGTCGCGGTGGGGGTCGCCGTCGTCGCGGGCTCGCTGTCGGCCGGCAGACACACGTCGAGGCGCTGCAGCGGATCGGTGCCGTAGGGCACGTCTGCCACCACATCGATGCCGTGGTACTGGAGCGACAGCGGGTAGATGACGCTGTCCGCGGTGACGGTGGCGTTCTCGTCGCCGACCGGATCCGTGCTGCAGGACGCCATCGCGCCGAGCGCCACCACCGCGGCGACGAGCGCGAGCACTGAGCGGCGGCCGGACTTCATCACGTCCACGCTAGCCGCATCGGCGACCGCCCACGTCACCCCAACGGAGGAACCCGAGCGGACGACCCCCGAGCGGGCGACCCCCGGACTGCGCTCCCGGTGCAGACCGGCCGCACCGACGTCACCCGGCAGTGCGAGGATGAGCACGGCAGTCGCCGACCGGAGCACCGCAGGAGGACCCGTGAGCAGTCGCAAGGCCTGGAACGCCGATCCCGAACCGCTGCTGCGTGTCGAACCCGGGTTCCGCCTCGACCAGGTCGACCCCGACGGCACGCCGGGCTTCCCCGGTCGCAAGATCGACGGCCTCGAAGCGCTCGCCGCGGGCGCCTCGCGGCTCGCCGCCCTGCAGGAGCGCCTGTACGCGGCGTCGACCGCGGGGGACGAGCGCCGGGTGCTGCTCGTGCTGCAGGCGATGGACACCGCGGGCAAGGGTGGCATCGTCTCGCACGTCGTCGGCGCGGTCGACCCGAACGGCGTGCACTACGCCGGCTTCAAGGCCCCGACGGCCGAGGAACGCGAGCACGACTTCCTGTGGCGCATCGAGAAGCAGCTGCCGGCAGCCGGACAGCTCGGCGTGTTCGACCGCTCCCACTACGAGGACGTGCTCGCCCAGCGCGTCCGCGGCATCGCCGCGCCGGACGAGATCGAGCGGCGGTACGGCGCGATCACCGCCTTCGAGGACGGCCTCGCCGCCGCTGGCACGACCATCGTCAAGGTGATGCTGCACATCTCGAAGGACGAGCAGCGCGAGCGTCTCGGTGACCGGCTCGACCGTCCGGACAAGCACTGGAAGTTCAACCCGAGCGACATCGACGACCGTCTGCTCTGGGACCGCTACCAGCAGGCGTACCAGATCGCCCTCGATCGCACGTCGACCCCGCAGGCGCCCTGGTACGTCGTGCCGGCGAACCGCAAGTGGTACGCACGCCTCGCCGTGCAGCAGCTCCTGCTTCGGGCGCTGGAGGACATGCACCTGTCGTGGCCGAAGGCCGACTTCGACGTCGCCGAGCAGCGTCGTCGGCTCGCCGAGTCCTGACCCACCGGCTCAGGGATTGTGGGTGAGGAACAGCACCCACACCGCCGCGGGCTGCGCGAGCACGCAGCCACCGAGCACGATGCCCCGTCGCAGCGCGGTGCGGTGCAGGAGCGGCGCACCGAGCAGCGGGGCCGCCGGCAGCAGCAGCCGCGGCAAGCTCTGTTGGGGCAAGAACGTCGCGAACAGGGAGAGCAGGTACGAGGCCGAGCCGAGCAGCGGCACCGAGCCGATCCGGCGCGTCGAGCGCGACGACAGCCACCATCCCGTCGCGCCGACCGCGACGAGCACAGCGACCACACCGAGCGTGCCCGCGAACCGGTCGGCCTGCAGGAACCACGGTGTCAGTGGCGCGAAGTGGTGCACGTCGAGGTGGAGCTGCCACCACGCGAGTTCGGTCTGCAAGTAGGCGTCGGGAACCCCGGTGACGAGCGCCGCCACGACCGGCCACGCCAGGCCCGCCGCTGCCGTGACCAGGCCGGTGACGACGATCGCGACACGCTCCCGCACGGGCACCGCGTCGCGCTGCACGAGCCGGAGCACGGCGTGCAGCGCGAGCGCCAACGGGATCGCGAGCGCCCCGGGCCGGGTGAACGCGAGAACCGTGACGATCGGCAGGACCGTCCAGTAGTGCCGGCGCTGCATCGCGATGAGTGCGGCGAACGTGAGCAGCAGGCCGAGCGACTCGGCGTAGGCGATCTGCAAGACGAACGACACCGGCCCGAACGCGAAGAACACGCCCGACCACAGCGCGGTGGTCCGGCCGACGTGGGGACGCAGCAGGGACACGAGTGCGACGGACGCCGCGCCGCCGAACGCCGTCGCCAGCAGCACCGCGACGACCGCGGGGTCGGCGCCGGTCGTGCTGACCGCCCGCACGAGCGCCGGGAACACCGGGAGGAACGCCCACGCGTTCTGCTGGACGGCGCCGGTGTCGTCGACGGGCAGTGTGCTCGGGTAGCCCTGCCGCGCGATCTCGAGGAAGTACTGGCCGTCCCAGGCGGTCGAGCGTTCGAAGAACCCCTTCGGGTCGGCCGTGTCGCCGAACCCGACCGGATCGGTGAGCGCGAAGCCGACGGTGAGCGTGGCGGTCGTCACCACCCGCGCGAGTGCGTAGAGCGCGAGGGTGATGAGGCAGTCGGGCAGTGTGCGGGTCACCGTGCGCGCTCGCATTCTGGCCTCCGTCGTGGTGTTGCGTATACGTTGTGCTGATATCCAAGCCAACTCAGACACCAACGGGGTAATCCTTGACATTTCGCAGTGCCCGTGGAGGGACGCTCGTCGTCATCCCCACGTACGACGAGCGCGAGAACATCGAGTCGGTCGTCGCCCGCGTCCTCGCGGCACGTCCCGAGGTCGCCGTCCTGGTCGTCGACGACGGCAGCCCCGACGGCACCGGCGCGATCGCGGACGCCCTCGCCCGGGACGACGAGCGTGTGCACGTCCTGCACCGCACCGAGAAGGCCGGTCTCGGTGCCGCCTACCTGGCGGGGTTCGCCTGGGGGCTCGACCGCCACCACGACGTCCTGGTCGAGATGGACGCCGACGGCTCGCACCGGCCCGAAGAACTCGGCAGGCTGCTCGAACGCTGTGCGGCGGGCGCCGACCTGGTCATCGGCTCGCGCTGGGTGCGTGGTGGCTCGGTCGTGAACTGGCCGTGGCACCGGATCGCCCTGTCGCGCGGCGGCTCCTTCTACAGTCGGATCGCGCTCGGTGTCCGGGTCCGCGACCTCACCGGGGGCTACCGCGCGATCCGTTCGGACCTCCTCCGTTCGCTCGTCGCCGAGGACATCGCCTCGGCCGGCTACTGCTTCCAGGTCGACCTCGCCCGACGTGCGGTCCGGGCCGGTGCCGTCGTCGCCGAGGTCCCCATCACCTTCGTGGAGCGCGAGCGGGGCGAGTCGAAGATGAGCGGTGGGATCGTGGTCGAGGCGCTCGTCCGCGTCACCGGGTGGGGGCTGCAGCGGCTGTTCCGGCTGGGCTCGCCGTGACGCGTCGTGTCCGGTGCGGCCAGGAGGCACGGATCACCCCGCCCGACCGGCCTGCGTTCGCATCGGGGCTGGCGTCAGGGCAGCGGCTCGCGTAGACTCGATCGGTCGGCCTTCGACGTCGTGACATTGTGATCACGGAAATTCTGCTGGGTGTGTGTTGCTCGAGGGCTGGAATCACGTCGACTCGCGACGGGATGAACCCCCTCTCCGCAAGCAGCCCCCGCCGATGTCGCTGTCGGGCGCTGCGGTACGTTGCGCACCCGAGAAAGTAGCCATGGCCCCGTACAACAAGGGCGGCGCGGACAACCGCGCCTCCGACCGCGTCCGCCACCCGAACGGCACCCCCGCCGCCCGCAGCAGCAAGCACCGGGGGTTCCGCGCCGCCGACTCGTCGCAGCCGCGTCAGAAGCAGCGCTGGGACGCCGAGGAGCGTCGCGGTCGCGCGTCGCAGGGCGAGCGTCCGGCCCGTCCGAACTGGGAGCCGCGAGACAGCGGCGGCCAGCGGAGCCCCGATCGCGACGACCGTGGTGGTCGCGGCTACAACCGTGATGCTCCCTACTCGCCCGGCCGTCCCGACGCTCCGCAAGCTCCGCGTCGCGCCGGAACCGGCTCGCAGGGGCCCAGTGCCCCGCGGCGCTTCGATCGTGACGACCGCACGCCCCGTCGCGACAACGACGACCGCCCGCGTCGCTCGTTCGACCGTGACGACCGTGCACCGCGCAGCTTCAACCGTGACGACCGCGCGCCGCGTCGTGACAACGACGACCGCCCGCGTCGCTCGTTCGATCGCGATGATCGCGCCCCGCGTCGCGACAACGACGACCGTCCCCGTCGCTTCGACCGTGACGAGCGTGCCCCGCGTCGTTTCGACCGTGACGAGCGTGCCCCGCGTCGTGACAACGACGACCGCCCGCGTCGCTCGTTCGATCGCGATGATCGCGCCCCGCGTCGTGACAACGACGACCGTCCCCGTCGCTTCGACCGTGACGAGCGTGCCCCGCGTCGTTTCGACCGTGACGATCGCGCCCCGCGTCGTGACAACGACGACCGCCCGCGTCGTTCGTTCGACCGTGACGAGCGTGCCCCGCGCAGCTTCAACCGCGATGACCGTGCGCCCCGTCGTGACAACGACGACCGCCCGCGTCGTTCGTTCGACCGCGACGACCGCACCCCGCGCCGCTCGTTCGACGAGCCCGAGCGTGGCAAGTTCGTGCCGGCCGACGACGTCAAGCTCGAGAAGCTCCAGGCCGAGGCCACCATCGCGTCCGACGTCGAGGGCGTGACCTTCGGCGACCTCGGCATCGGCGGCAACATCTCCCGGGCCCTGCAGGAGCTCGGCGCCTCGAGCCCGTTCCCGATCCAGGCGGCGACGATCCCCGACGTGCTCGCCGGCAAGGACGTCCTCGGCCGAGGCCGGACCGGTTCCGGCAAGACCATCGCCTTCGGTGCGCCGCTGGTCGAGAAGCTCATGGAGCACGGCGGCGGCACGAAGCGCAAGATGGGCCGCGCCCCGCGTGCGCTCATCCTCGCGCCGACCCGTGAGCTCGCCCTGCAGATCGACCGCACGGTGCAGCCGATCGCCCGCTCGGTCGGCCTGTTCACGACGCAGATCTACGGCGGCGTCCCCTACGGCCGCCAGGAGGGCGCGCTCGAGCGCGGCGTCGACATCATCGTCGGCACCCCCGGCCGTGTGCAGGACCTCATGAACAAGGGGAAGCTCGACCTCAGCGAGGTCATCATCTCCGTGCTCGACGAGGCCGACCACATGTGCGACCTCGGGTTCCTCGAGCCGGTGCAGGAGATCCTCGCAGCCACGGCCGAGGTCACCCCGCAGGGCAACCGCGCACAGAAGCTGCTGTTCAGCGCGACGCTCGACACCCAGGTCGCAGCGCTCGTCGAGCAGTTCCTGCACGAGCCGAGCGTGCACGAGGTCGCGGGTGAGGACCAGGCGTCCTCGACCATCGACCACCGTGTCCTCGTGGTCGAGCAGCGCGAGAAGGACCGTCTGCTCGAGGAACTGGTCGCCGGCGACGGCAAGACCATCGTCTTCGCCCGGACGCGTGCCTACGCCGAGCGTCTGGCCGACCAGTTCGAGGACGCCGGCATCCGCGCGACCTCGCTCCACGGTGACCTGAACCAGTCGCGCCGCACGCGCAACCTGCAGCTGCTCACCAGCGGCCGCGTCAACGTGCTCGTCGCCACCGACGTCGCCGCCCGCGGCATCCACGTCGACGACGTCTCGCTCGTCGTGCAGGCGGACGCCCCGGACGACTACAAGGCGTACATGCACCGTTCCGGCCGCACGGGTCGTGCCGGCAAGGAGGGCACGGTCGTCACGATCGTCCCGCGTGGCCGCATCCGCAAGATCGAGGGCATCCTCGAGCGCGCCGAGATCGAGGCGGACCTGGTGCAGGCCGCACCCGGTGACGGCATCGTGTCGGAGCTCGCCGCGCGCTAGTCGCGACCACACGACGGACGGGAGGCCCGGTACCAGCTGGTACCGGGCCTCCCGTCCGTTACGCGGTGCGACCGACGACCCCGCCGGGTCCGGTCCGCGGCTCGGCCGCGACGTCAGCTGGCGCACGGGTCATCCTCTCGGAGGACAGGGAGCCGCCGCGCTCATGCCGCCGACTGATGACACGGGCGAGCAGGACCGATGCAATGATCACGTGACACCCGCAGCGCTCGTCGGACGACTCCGCCGGTTCCCCGTCTCCGTCTCCGTGGCCGCAGCGACGGCCGTGCTCCTGGTGAGCGCGCGGATCGCTCACGCCGAACCCGACTTCCCGCACCACCCGCCCGTGGCGTGCCTCGCCGTGGTCCTCGTGGTGTTGACGACGGTGCTCGCCGAACGGTCCCTCGGATCCATCCGCACGGTGGTGATCGGCGTGGTGGCGCCGGCGCTCGGCGTCCTCGGAACCCTGCTCACCGTCAGCATCGGGTCAGCGCTCGGCGAGGCGCACGCCGAACTCGCGGTCGGACAGCCGCTCTTCGCCCCGTCGATCGTCGCCGCCGCGTTGCTCGGTGCCGCGTCGGCAGCGATGCCCGCGCAGCACCGGTGGCGCACGCGAGCCGCGCTCTGGACGGTCGTCCTCACGCTCGTGCTCTTCGCCGGCCACGGGTCGGACCTCGCCCGTGCCCTGGCGACCCTGCTCGGCACCGCAGCCGGTTCGTTCGTGGTGCGCCGGGCCTCCGGTCCGGACGCGCCGACCGCGCGTGACACGGTCAGCGCACGCACCTGCGTGGTCGCGACGCTCATCGCGCTCGGCGCGGGCACCCTGGTGACCCCTGTCGTGCCGGACCCGGACGGTGTGCTCTCGGTGTTCGCCGACGCCATGAGCGACCGTGCGGTCGTCATCGTCGGGCTGCTCCTGCTGGTGTCCGCCTGGCTCGTGCAGCGTGGCCGGCGCACGGGCATCGTGCTCGCCGTCGGCGTGCTCGTGACGCTGACCGCCGTCCTCGCCGACGTGTTCCTCATCGAACCGATGACCGACGACGCCGTGCAGTGGCGCGGACTCGGGCTGGACGCGATCGAGTGGCAGGTCACGCTGCTCGGCGCGTGGCTCGTGCCGGCGATGGTGCTGCTGACGGTCCTGGCGCTCCGCGGCCGTCTCGTCCGCTCGCGGTTCCGTGCCGCCACCAACGGCCGCGGTGCCCTGGTCGACATGCTGCGCGTCGGCGATGCCGGATCCCTCGGCCACATGGGCACCTGGCGCGGCAACGCCACCTGGACGCACCCGGACGGGCGTGGGGCCGTGGCGTACCGGGTCCGTGGGGACGTGGCACTCACCGTGTCGGACCCGGCGTGCAGCGCGGCGGACCGCGCTGAGGTCGTGTCCGCGTTCACGGCCTTCTGCGACCGGAACGGCTGGGTGCCAGCGTTCACGAGCGTGCACGAACCGGTGCGGCAGATCCTCGCCGCCGAGGGGTGGACCGCGCTGCCCGTGGGGGTCGAGTCGGTGCTCGACGTCGCCACGTTCGACCTGCGCGGCAAGAAGCGGCAGGACCTCCGGACGGCCTCGAACCGGGCCGACCGTGAGGGGGTCCGCGACGAGTGGACGACCTTCGACGCGCTCGCCGACGCACAGCGTGCCGAGGTCGAGGCGATCTGCACACGGTGGGCGACCGACCGGAGGCTGCCGGAGATGGGGTTCACCCTCGGCGGCTTCCACGAGCTCGACGACCCCGACGTCCGACTCATGCTGGCGGTGACGGCCGACGGGCACGTCAGCGCGGTCACGAGCTGGCTGCCCGTGTACGAGCACGGCGGACTGGCCGGCTACACGCTCGACGTCATGCGCCGTGGCGAGGACGGCATGCCGGGGGTCATGGAGTTCCTCATCGCCCGGACCGCGATCCGGGCACGCGACGCGGGCCTGCGGATGATCAGCCTCTCCGGCACCCCGCTCGCACCCCACGACGGCGCACGGTCCCTCGTGTCCCTCGGATCGGTCCTCGTCGCCCGACTCCTCGAGCCGGTGTACGGGTTCCGGTCGCTCCAGCGCTTCAAGGAGAAGTTCGGCGCTCGGCACGAGGCGCTCTGGATCGTGGTCCCGACGCCGCTGCACGTGCCGCGGGTCGCACGTGCCCTGGCCGGCGCCTACGTCCCAGGCCTCCGGCCGAAGCACCTCTGGGCACTGCGCCAGGCACACCGCTCGACCGTCCGCGAGCCCGCTCCCGCGCGGGCGGTGTCGAAGCGGTGAGCCCGGCCGACCGGTTGCTCGCCACCCAGCTGCAGGCTCCGACGCTGCTCGTCCCGCTGGACGTGGCGTTCGCACTGCTCGGCGTCGTCGTCCTGCTCCCCGCGGTCGGCGGCTGGCGATCCCGTGTCGCGTGGCGTCGGGCCGGAGTCCGGGCGGGCGTCGCCGCGGCCGCGGCCGTCGTGGTGCTCATCGTCTGCTGGGTCCTCAGCGACCTGGTGAACCTGTTCGGGGTCGCGATGAGTCCCGTGACGCGGCTGTGGTTCGTCGTGGCCGCCGCTGCGCTGGCCTCGGTCGTCGTCGGCCTGGTGCAGGGCGGCCGCTGGCGTCGGGCCCTCGCCGTCCTGCTGCTCCCGACCGCACTGCTGTCGTCCGCCCTCGGCGTGAACGTCGAGTTCGCGATGTACCCGACGCTCCGCACCGTCGTGCAGACGGACCCCTTCCCGGAGCTCGACCTCGCCGCTGCCCCAGCCGCCACGATGCCCACGACCGGCGAGGTCCGCACCGTCGAGATCCCCGGGGAGCGATCGGGGTTCCCCGCTCGACCCGCCGTCGTCTACCTCCCGCCCGCCGCCCTGGTCAGGGATCCGTCGCCCCTGCCCGTCGTCCTCGCCTTCTCCGGCCAACCGGGCGCTCCGAGCGACCTGTTCACCGCGGGCCGGATGGGCAGCGCACTCGACGGCTACGCCGCAGCCCACCACGGCCGCGCGCCGATCGTCGTCTCCGTCGACCAGCTCTCCTCGCCCGGCCTGAACACGATGTGCGTCGACTCGGACCTCGGGAACGCAGCGACCTACGTCACCGAGGACGTGCCGCGGTGGCTGACGGCGCACCTCCCGGTGACCCCGGACCGCCGTGCGTGGGGCCTCACCGGCTTCTCGCAGGGGGCGACGTGCGCGATGCAGTTCGCCACCGTGCACCCCGACCGGTTCGGGGCCGTGCTCGCGGTCTCCAGCGAGTTGCAGCCCATCGACCGGAACCCGCAGCACAGCGCCGACCGGGCGTTCGGCGGGTCGGTCAGCGCGTGGAAGGCCGCCGGTCCGATCGCGCAGATGCGGGCGGACGACCTGCACGGGCGCGCGTTCTGGTTCACCGCGGGGTCGGCGGACGGGGCGTTCAGCCGCAACGCCCGCGTCCTCGCCGACGCTGCACGGGCAGCGGGCGCGGACACCAGCGTCGGGTTCGCCCCGGGGAGCGGGCACGACTGGAACACCGTGCAGTGGTCGTTCCGGACGGACCTGCCCCACCTGGCAGACGTGCTCTCCACAGCGCTCCACTGACGTCGGCACGGGATCCGTGCCGGGTGACGGTCGTGCCCGGACCCGGTACCGGGCAGGTGCGACCGCTCTGCACGAGCGGTCCTACTCGCCGGGTGCGGCAGGGGTGGGCGGGGCCGAGCGGTTGGTGATGAGGACGTCGATGACGACGAACGCGAGCAGGGTGACACCGAGCGCGGGCAGGAACGCGCCGATGACGATCGCGCCGACCGCGACGAGCCCGGACCCCCACCACGGCGCCCGGTTCAGGGCACCCGCGGCCGGGGCGTTCCCGACGCGCTTCCCGGTGGGGCGGCGCTGCCACCACATCACGTAGCCGAAGACGACCATCGCGGCGATCCCGAGCGCCGTGACGAACAGCAGGATCTGGTTCGGCAACCCCCACATCGTGCCCATGTGCGTGTCGATGCCCCACCGGGTGAGTTTGGCGGGGAGGGAGAAGGTGTCGAAGTTCGTCTCGGACACCACGCTCATGTTCCGCGGGTCGATCGCGACGGAGTTCACCGCGGTGGGGTAGGACCGCTTGATCTCCGCGACCGTCCACGCCTGATCCGCCGTCGCCGGCGGGGTGATCTGCAGTTCGGACGCGTGGATGTTCGCAGCCTTCGCAGCGGCCAGGACTCGATCGAACAGCACCGGGGTGACGGCTGCCGGTCCCGCATCGGTCGATGCGGCGGAGCCGCCGTGGTGGGCGGCGTGCTCACCGCCACCAGCCGCCGTGCCGGTGTCGGAGAGGGAGGTGGTCAGTGCGGGTGTGCCCCAGCTGAGAGCGGAGCGGAGCTGGTCGACGTTGCCACCGCCGTACTGTGACCAGGTGATGCCCGTCGCCGACAGGAACAACGCGCCCAGGAGCAGCCACACCCCGGTGGAGGCATGCCAGGAGAAGACCCGCCGGTAGCCGCGGACACCACGTGCGGGGCGGACCATGTCGCGCTTGGCGCGCGTCTTCCGGATCCGGATCACCCACAGGCCGAGACCGGCGAGGGCGACGACGCCGAGCCACGACGCCGCGGTCTCGCTGTAGAGGCGGCCGACGTCGCCGAGGAACAGCGACCGGTGGAACGTGTCCACCCAGGTGCGGAACGGCAACGCCCCGGAGGTGCCGTACACCAGGAGGTCACCGCGGACCTCGGCGGTGCCGGGATCGACGAACACCGCACGGTCCTGCGAGTCCATCAGCCCAGCCTCGGCGTACATTACCCGCGTCGTGGCACCCGGCGCAGGTGCCGGGCGGACGGCGGCGAGGGTGTCTTCGGGGTGGTGCCGTTGGATGTAGGCCTGCGCGGCGTCGATCTGGTCTGCCAGCGGCTTCGCGGCAGCGGTCGAGGGTGCGGTGAGCTCGTGTCGGTAGATGCCCTGCTCGATCGTCGGACCGAGCGCGTACACGGCGCCGGAGAGCGCGGCGATGAGGATGAACGGTCCGACGAACAGCCCGGCAGAGAAGTGCAGGCGCAGCAACAACGGTCCGAACCAGCCCCGCTGTGGGTTCCGGCGCGGCTGCGCCGTCGACGGCGCGGACGCGGGCGCAGTGGTGTCCCGATCGGCGGTTGCGGTCATGGTGCGGTGTTCCTCAGCTCGTGGGGATGGACGCGAGTGCCATCCCGGCACTCATCAGCAGCAAGAGCACGCCGTCGAGGCGTGCGAGGGGGTGTTGGCGGACACGCGCTGACGCGATCAGCCGCACCAGCATCCAGACGGTCGCGATCGCGAACACGACGACGAGGACCCACGAGACCGGTGTCCATCCCGACCAGGAGGTGTGCATGCTGTGGCCGCTGCCGGTCATGTCCATCTCCGGCATCGACATCGAAGCCCCGCCGGCCATGGGCAGCATCATCACGCCCATGAGGGTCATCGCCGCCATCATCACCACGTGGTAGCCCAGCACCAGTCGCCCGGAACCGCCGGGTCCGTGGTGCTCGTGGCTGCCGTACCGGCTGCTGCCGAGCGTGAGGACGAGGTAGAACGACGTCGCGAGGCCGAACACGAGGATCTGCAGCGTCGGCGGCGCGAGGGTCATCCCCCAGGCCCACGGCATCGCCAGCATCGCGACGCTCATCAGCACGTGGAAGACGTCACTGACCCGTGCGACACCGCTGCTGCCGGGGCGGAAGGCGAAGCCGAGGTACCCGACTGCCGTCACGGCGAACAGCACCGTGAGGAGGACGGACAGCGGCAGGCTGTGTGACACGAGGGGTGGACCTTTCATCGCGGCGGGTGGCGGCGCCACTCTACAAGTTGTAGAAGCCAGTTTCTACTGTATGTAGAATCGGCGCATGGTCGATGAGTTCGGGTCGCGCGCATGAGTCCGCGTCGTGCGCACGGATCCCTCGAGTCGGGTGTGCTGCAGCTGCTCTGGGCGCAGGATGCGGCGCACACCGGCCGGCAGGTGCACGATGCGCTCGCAGCAGAGGTCGGCCCGCTGGCCTCCACGACGGTGTTGACCGTCCTCGCCAGGCTGGAGCGGAAGGGGCTCGTCGAGCGGGACCCGGCATCGAAGGCCTACCGGGCGACGAAGGCGGACCCTGCCGAGACCGCTGATTCGATGACGGAGGTGCTCGGTCGATCGAGTGATCGCACCGCGGTCCTGCAGCGCTTCACCGGTTCGCTCGGTGCGGATGACCTGGACGCGCTGCGTGCCGCCCTCGGCGGAGCCGGCATCGACCGCACCGGCTCGTGACGGGAGGATCGGTGCCGTGATCGCCGTCCTCGGCCTCGTGGCCCTCGCGGTTGTCGTCACCGTGCTGGCTCCGAGCATCCTCACTCGTGGCACCTGGTGGCTGCACCGTCCGCAGGTCGCGCTCCACCTCTGGCTCGGAGCGTTGACGGTCGCCGCGAGCTCGCTGCTGCTGAGCGTGGGGATCGCGTCGGTCGTCGTCGCAACGAATGCGCACGCGCACGGGATCGGCGCTCCCGCCGCCGGCCTCTTCGCCTGGTGCGGGCTCGGCGTCGCCGGTGGTGTCGCCGCGCTCCTCGCCGCGAACGCAGAACCGATCTCGGCCGCGAAGCGCCGCACCGACGTCGCGGTGACGCTGCTCGTCGCCCGTTCCACCGTGCGGACCGAGCACATCGGCGGGCACGAGATCGCGTACCTGCACACGTCGGATCCGATCGCCTGCTCCACCGCTGACGGGCGCGTGCTGATCTCGACCGGAGTCGAGAACGCGATGCCCCCTGCCTGTGTCCGCGCCGTCGTCGAGCACGAACGTGCGCACGTGCTCGGCCGGCATGACCTCATCGGCCGCGTCGCTGCGCTGAACGCTGCCGCGTTCCCACGACTCCGGACTGCCCGGGAGTTCCGTCGAACGGTCGCGCTGCTGATCGAACTCGTCGCAGACGACACCGCCGCCCGCATCTGCGGACCTGCGACCGTCTGCAATGCACTGACGCTGATGAACCGGATCGACCCGAGCCCGGGCCTCGAGCTCCGCGCCGCACGTCTCGCCGCTTCGCCGGTGAAGAGCTGGCCGCACCGCCGCCACCCGGCCCCGGTCCTGCAATCCCGCTGACCTCGACTCGCATCCCGTTCTACGTTTTGTAGAATGGGCGCATGGAGCGTTTCGAGTACCACGTCGTCGGGATGACCTGCGAGCACTGCGAACGCCGCGTCACCGGCGAACTCGAAGCGATCGCCGGCGTCGAGCTCGTCACTGCGGACGCCGCGACCGGTCTCGTCGTCGTCACCGCACCGGCCCGGCCGGATGCGGCAGCGATCGCCGAAGCCGTCGACGAGGCAGGCTACGAGCTCGCCGGTGCCTGACACCCAGGCCGCTGCCACCCCGGCCACGCGCAACCGGCCGACGACCGTGCCCGCCGTGGGGCGGTCGGGTGTGCTCAGGCGCGCATCGCCGTGGGTGGGCGCCGTCATCGCGGTCGTCATCGTCGTGGTCGCGGTCGCGATGCTCGGTCCTTCCTCGTACGACCGGCTGAGCCGCGGCTACCCGGGCATGCTCACCTCGATGCTCAGCGCCGTGCTCCGCCTCACCGCCGACGTCACCGGCGGCCTCACGACCGGCGGCCTTGCCGCTGCCGTGTTCCTCACGCCGCGCCGGTCACGCACGGTCATCGACAACCACCGCGACCTCGCGATCGTCCGCACCGCCGCCACCGTCTGGCTGGTCGCCGCGGTGCTGCTGGTCCCCGTCGACGCCGCAGACGCGAGCGGGCAGCCGGTGACGAAGCTCCTGACACCGGGCGCGATCGGCTACCTCGTGCAGGCCAGCTACCTCCCCGGCGCGTGGATCGTCGTCGCCTGCATCGCGGTCGCGATCCTCGTCGCTGCGTACCTCGTCCGCAGCTGGGTCAGCACCCTGCTCCTGACCGGCATCGGCGTCATCGGGCTCCTCGCCCCCGTGCTGGTGACGCAGGTGCTCGTCGGCCCGAACCACGACTTCGGTGGGGACGCCGCCATGTTCGCCGCCCCCGCGCTCGGCATCTGGACCGGCGCCACGGCTGCCGGTGCCCGCCGGTGGCGAGTGAGCCGTCCCGGCACCGCCACCATCCGCAGACACCGCATCCTCGCCCTCACCGGCTGGATCACCTGGACGGTCGGGTCGATCATCATCGCCGCCGTCGAACTCGCCGGCACGCCGCCGTGGGAAGCGCCCACCGGCGTGCTCTTCGCCGCTCAGCTGCTCCTCGTCGCCGCGGTGGCCGGACCGATCCTCCTCCGCAGGAGCTGGTTCGCCACCCCGACCGCCCCGGCCGTGCTCCTGGCGGTGCTCCTGGTCGCGGCCGCGATCGGCGTCGTCATGACGCGGATCCCACCGCCGGTGTACTTCGTCCCCACCGACGGACAGCAGCTCTTCCTCGGGTACCAGGTCGACACACCCCTCACCCCGATCACCCTGTGGACCGCCGGCCGGGTGAACATCCTCTTCCTCGTCATCGCGATCGCCGGGATCGCCACGTACGCGGCCGCCGTCATCCGACTCCGGAAGCGCGGAGACCTCTGGTCGAACGGCCGAACCAGCGCCTGGATGCTCGGCTGGGCATCCGTCATCATCACCACCTCGTCCGGGGTCGGCCCGTACTCGTCGGCGTCGTTCGCCGTGCACATGGGCCTGCACATGAGCTTGAACATGCTCGGCCCGCTGCTGCTCGTCCTCGGCGGACCCATCACCCTGTTCCTCCGCGCCACGACCGCGCACCGTCGCGATGCCTTCGCCGGCCCCCACGAGTGGCTCGTCGCGGTGACCCACTCGAAGCTGCTGCGGGTCACGTACAACCCCGTGTACGTCCTGGCGGTGTTCGTGGGCTCGTACTACTGCATCTACCTCACCCCGTTCTTCGACTGGGCGATGCGGTACCACTGGGCGCACCAGGCGATGACCCTGCACTACCTCGCCATCGGGTACGTCTTCTACGCCCTCATCATCGGCGTCGACGCACCGCCCCGTCCGTTGCCGCACATCGGCAAGCTCGGCCTCGTCCTCGCAGCGATGCCCTTCCACGCGTTCTTCGGCGTCGTCGTGATGACCAGCGACACCCTGCTCGCCGGCACGTACTTCCAGTACCTCGACATCCCGTGGATCGGCAGTCTCGCCCACGACCAGTACGTCGCCGGTGGCGTCGCCTGGGCCGCCGGTGAGCTGCCGCTGATCGTCGTGGTGATCGCCCTCGTCACCCAGTGGGCCAAGCAGGACGCTCGACAGGCCAAGCGCATCGACCGGCACGCCGACCGGGGCCTCGACGACGACCACGAGCAGTACAACGCCATGCTCAGCAAGCTCACCACCCGCGACACCACCGCACCTGCACAGCGGACCGATCCGACACGGTCCACCGGGCCCGGCTCGACGAACGAGCACGAGCGCGCCGACGACCGTCCGGCGCTGACCGTCACCGACCACCGGGAGCAGCCGTGACCACCACCACCCCGTCCCGAACCGACCAGCGAGCCGAGCAGCGGCTCGAACTCGACATCGGCGGGATGACCTGCTCCGCCTGCGCCAACGCGGTCGAACGCAAGCTCGGCAAGCTCGACGGCGTCACTGCGTCCGTGAACTTCGCCACCGAACGCGCCACGGTCGCCGGTCTGGGGATCGCCGATGCCGCGACCGCGATCGCGCAGGTCGAGCGCGCCGGCTACACCGCCGCCGTCCACACCCCGGGCGATGACGCCTGGTCCGCCCGCGCCGCGGAGACCCGCACCACGACGCTCCGCCGCCGCCTCGCCGTCGCGGCACTGCTGGCGATCCCGCTGTGCGACATCACGATCATCCTGGCGCTCGTCCCTGCGTGGCGGTTCCCCGGCTGGCAGGCGCTCTGCGTCCTCCTCGCCGTCCCGATCGTCACCTGGGCTGCGTGGCCGTTCCACAGGGCCACCCTCCGGGGACTGCGGCACCGCAGCACCAGCATGGACACCCTCGTCTCGCTCGGCGTCGTCGTGTCCTTCGGATGGGCGCTCTGGACGCTCCTCGTCGACCCCGCCACCACTCCCGGGTACTGGCTCGGATTCGGGAGGACCCCCGCCGGCGCGGACTCGATCTACCTCGACGTCGCCGCCGGCATGGTCACGTTCCAGCTCGCCGGCCGCTACTTCGAGAGCCGCAGCCGCCGACGTGCCGCCGATGTCCTCGAAGCCATCGGTGACCTCGGCGTCACCGAGGCGCAGGTCGTCACCGACGGCACCGAGTGCACTGTTCCGCTGAGTGCCGTGCGGGTCGGGAACCTCGTCGTCGTCCGCCCCGGCGGCCGCATCCCCGTCGACGGCACCGTCACCGACGGCGCCGCGACGCTCGAAGTGTCCGCGATGACCGGCGAGTCCGTCCCGGTCGAGGCAACGGCCGGGAGCACGGTCATCGGCGGCACCCTCGTCCAGGGTGGTCGGCTCGTCATCCGCGCCGACGCCGTCGGCACCCGCACCCGCCTGGCCCAGATGGCCGCCGTCGCCGACGACGCCCAACGCCGCAAGGCCGCGGTGCAGCGCACCGTCGACCGGGTCACCAGCGTGTTCGTACCCGTCGTGATCGGCATCGCGATCCTCGTCGCCGCCGGCTGGCTCGTCAGCGGCGCGGCTCCTGGCACCGCGATCGCGAACGGTGTCGCCGTCCTCATCATCGCCTGCCCCTGCGCGCTCGGCCTGGCGACGCCGACCGCGCTCATGGTCGGCGTCGGACGCGGGGGCCAGCTCGGCATTCTCATCAAGGGCCCCAGTGCCCTCGAGGCGAGCGGTCGCATCGACACCGTCGTCTTCGACAAGACCGGCACCCTCACCACCGGCCGGATGACCCTCACCGCCGTCGACACCTTCACCACCGACGCCGATACGGCCCTCGCCCTCGCCGGCGCCCTCGAAGCAGCGTCAGAGCACCCCATCGGGGCGGCGATCACCGCCGCAGCCAGCAGCCGGTTCGGCACCCTGGAGCCGGTCGCGGACTTCACCGCGCACGCCGGACTGGGAGCAGCTGGGACCGTCGGTGACCGCGCCTGCGTCATCGGCCGGTCCGAGCTGCTCGAAGCCGCGGGGGTGCGGGTCGGCGACCGGGTCGCCGCGGTCGTCGCGGACCGCGAAGCGTCCGGCGCCACCGTGGTGCTCGTCGCCGTCGACGGCGACGTGGCCGCAGTGCTCACCGTCCTGGACGCGCTCCGTCCCGGCGCGATCGAGGCCGTCGCGCAGCTGCGCGCCCTCGGCCTCCGCACCGTCCTCCTGTCCGGGGACTCCGAGACGACGGCGTCCGCTGTCGGTGGTGAGGTCGGCATCGACGAGGTCATCGCCCGCGTCCTGCCCGACGAGAAAGCCGAACGCATCGCCCAGCTGCAGGCGGCCGGGCACCACGTCGCCATGGTGGGCGACGGCGTCAACGACTCCGCCGCCCTCGCCACCGCAACCCTCGGCGTCGCCGTCGTCGAGGGCACGGACATCGCCCTGAAGGCCGCCGACGTCATCATCGTCCGCGAGGATCTCCGCGCCGTCGTCGACGCAGTGCAGCTCTCCCGCGCGACCCTCCGGACCATCCGCATCAACCTCGTGTGGGCGTTCGGTTACAACATCGCCGCGATCCCGCTCGCCGCGGCCGGGCTGCTCAACCCGCTCATCGCCGCCGCCGCGATGGCGCTGTCCTCGACGCTCGTCGTCTCGAACAGTCTCCGGCTGCGGTCGTACGGGCGGACGTAGTCCGCCCTCGGCGGAAGTGGTGGGGCCGGCGGGTTTCGCTCCGTGCGCCACCACCGCGTTGCGGACCACGATGCCCACGGCGTCGCTCGCGGCCCGTCACCGGCTGGTGACGGGCCTCCAGTCCGTCGTCGAGTGAGCACAAGACGTCGGGTCGCCGCGGCAGACTCGTCGTCTCCTGCGCACTGGATGCGCGCGACCGCGCACTGGACGCGCGCGACCGCGCAGGGCGCGCGCCCCGCGCGCGCTCAGCGGTTGAAGAACAGCAGCCCGCGCACGAAGCCGGCCTGGCCGGCGTGCTGTGTGCAGTCGTCGAGGATGCTCACGAGCCGAGCGCCGGCCGTCACGGGCGGGTCCCACGCGTCGTCGACGACCGGGTCGAGGTCGTCCGGGCCGAGCGTGCCGAGGTACTCGACGGTGCGCTCGTGCACCGCGCGCAGGTACCCGGTGAGCAGGTCGGCAGAGGCTCGCACCCGGCCGACGTCGTCGCGGGACATGCCGTACCCGAGCGCCTCGGCCGGGAACGGCAGGCCGAACCGGTCGTACCAGCCGTCCGCCGTCCAGACCTGCTCGGAGCCGGCGAGGTCGGCGATCTGCGCGTCCTGGCCGCGGGCGATGTGCCACACGAGCCAGGCCAGGGTGTTCGCCCCGGCTGCCGGTCGTGCTGCGAGCTGGTCTTCGGAGAGCCCGTCGACGGCCCGCTCGACGGTCTCGGGGATGCGGGAGAACGCTTCGGTGAGGAGTTCGGAGGGGGTCATGGCGCTCACGCTACGCGCGGGCCGTGACACCCGCGCTCACTCGGTGGACGACCGGTGGTGGCGTTCCAGGGCCGCGGCGAACCCCTCGAAGGCAGCGGCGACGACGGCGCGGTCGGACGGTGCGACGACCTGCTGGAACGCCTGCGAGTAGACGGCGCCGACCTCGCGGGCGACCGCGGTGCCCGACGGCGTGAGGTGCAGGAGCACACTCCGGCGGTCCTCCGGGTTCGGGCGGCGCTCGAGGTGCCCGTGCTTCTCGAGCCGGTCGATGAGCGACGTCATCGCCCCGGTGGTGAGCTCGAGGTACTCGCCGGCCTGCTTCGGGGTCACGCCGTGGCCGCCCGCTGCGTTGAGGAAGAACACGAAGCGGGTGTCCGTGGCGTTCAGTCCGCGGCTCGTGCTCTCGTGGTGCAGGACGCGCGCGTGCTGCATCTGGAGCACGCGGAACGCGGTGAGCAGTCGTGGGAGGTCGGCGTCGGTGCCTGCCGGGTCGGCCGCGGTGACGTCGGGCGACACCGGTGCCGGGGGCGTGCGCGGCGCGATCCTGGCCGCGGGGACGGCCGGTGCGCGCTGGGGGAGGACGACCTGGTCGGTGTCCGTCATGGGGGCTCTTCTCGGGTGCAGGGGTGGAACTTCAGTCAACAAGTAACTCACTCGTCAAGATACCCCCATCAATGGGGGCATCCCGGGTATTGAGAGCTGCTCGACGGCGAAGTAGCTTGATCGTCGTACCACCTCGGCACGTAGCGCGACCAACCACCGCGGGCCCGTCCGAACCACCGATCAGACCTCATCCTCACGGAGTCCAACCATGTCTCGTGTCACGCCTCGTGCTGCCCGCCTCGCCGCCTGGATCGCCATCCCCGCCGCGCTCGTCGCCTCGGGGGTCGTCGTCTCGACGGCCTCGTACGCGGCCTTCTCCTCGACCACCGTCAACCCGACGAACAACTGGACGGCGGGCAGTGTCGCCCTGTCCGACGACGACAACAACACCGCGCTGTTCACGGCGAGCAACCTGAAGCCCGGCTCGACCGGTGCGAACTGCATCACGGTGACCTCGACCGGTTCGCTGCCCTCGGCCGTGAAGCTGTACGGCACGAACGTCACGACCACGAAGGACCTGGCGGCGAACGTCAACCTGACCGTCGAGCAGGGCACCGGCGGTGGCTTCGGCTCCTGCTCCGGCTTCACCCCGGCCGCCACCGGCAGCTCGCTCTACAGCGGCACCGTCGCGGGCTTCGGCGCCGCCTCGACCAACTACGCGACCGGCGTCGGCAGCTGGACCCCGACCGGCACCGCGTCCGAGACGCGCGTCTACCGCGTCACCTACACGGTCTCGAGCACCGCGCCGAACACCGTGCAGGGCGGCACCGCAGCCCTCGGCTTCACCTGGGAGGCCCAGAACAGCTGAGTCGGGGCCGGGGCCGAACCCGCCCCGTCCGTTCCCTCCCCGCAACGCGCCCCCGGTCGAAGGCAGTCATGAGCAGCATCGCAGTGCACGGTGGTCCCGCACCGCACGCAGCGGTCCGTGACGCCGTCGAGTGGGGGCGCGTCGTCGTCGCCTCCCTTGCCCGCGGCGTCGTCGCGACGCTGCTCGGCCTCGCGCTCTGGGCGGCTGCGCCGGCGCTCATCGGCTGGCAGCCCACCACCGTGATGACCGGCTCGATGGAGCCGCGGATCGTCCCCGGTGACGTGGTCGTCTCACGGCCGGTCGGCTCGGGCGAGATCGCCATGGGCAAGGTCCTGCTCGCCGACGACCCGGACCAGGCGAACCACATGCGCATGCACCGGTACGTGCAGGACGGCTCCCGCGGCACCATGGTCACGAAGGGTGACGCCAACCCGCAGCAGGACTCGACGCCGATCGAGCGCTCCGCGGTGCACGGCATCGCCTTCCTGCGCATCCCGTTCATCGGCGCACCGATCCGGTGGATCAGTGCCGGCGAGTGGGGCCTGGTCGCGATGCTCGCACTCGGCCTGACCGCGGTGCTCGCGCTCTGCACCATCGACGGGTCGCTCCGGCGGCTCGTCGACGCAGACGACGCCGACGCCGACGACGCGGCCGACGGCCCCGACGACGCGGCCGGTCCGGACGGCGCGACCGGGCCGGCAGACGGCACCGACGGCGGCCTGGAGGCGCCCGACGGCGCCGCCACGGGCCTCCCGTCCGCCGCGTCCACCGTCCTCACCCGTCGCGCCCTGCGTCGACGGGTCCGTCGCAGGCGGCGGCTGCGCCGCCTCGGCGGGGGCGCAGCGGTGCTCGTGCTCGCCGCGGCGGCCGGCGTGCTGCTGCCCGGGACGGCGGACGCGGCCCCGTGGTCGCGGACCACCGTCGCACCGACCGCGAACTTCACGGCGGGCACGGCGACCGGTGTCCCCACCCTGACCTGCGTGCCGGCCGGGTCGAACACGGTGACGATCGCCTGGACCTACGACAACGGTGCGACCGTGCCGGTGTCGTTCGACCTGATGAACGGCACGACGCAGGTGGCCAGCACGACGCTCGCCGGGGCCCGTTCGATGGTCTACGGGGGCGCCGGAATCCTGAATCTCGGCACGACGTACACGCTCAACCTCCGCACGAACCTCGGCAACAACTGGACGGCGACGAGCACGCCGACCGTCAAGGTGAAGGTCGTCGCGGTCCTGGGCATGGCATCCGCGAGCTGTGTGACCACCTGAGCCGTCCACAGGGCACCGCGGGGTGCCCCTGGATGTCCCCGGACGGCGTTACCGTGGCCGCATGCGCATCCTGCACACCGGCGACTGGCACCTCGGCCGCACACTGCTGGGTGCGGACCTGCTCGAGCACCAGGCCGCGTTCACCGACTGGCTCGTCGACCTCGCCCGCGAGCGCGCCGTCGACCTCGTCGTCATCGCCGGTGACGTCTACGACCGTGCGATCCCGCCCGTCGACGCCGTCCGCATGCTCTCGCGCGTGCTCGAGCGGCTCGCCGAGATCACCACGGTGGTGCTCACCCCGGGCAACCACGACTCCGCTGCTCGGCTCGGCTTCGGCGCCGGGGTGATGGGGCAGCGCGTCCGCATCCTCACCGAGCCCGCGCACGTGGCCGACCCCGTGCTCGTGGCCGACGACGACGGCCCGGTGGCCGTGTACGGCATCCCGTACCTGCACCCCGACCTCACCCGGTACGCCCTGGCCGCGGTCCCCGACGAACCCCTCGCCCGCTCGCACCACGCCGTCGTCCACGCCGCCACCGAACGGATCCGCACCGACCTCGCGACCCGTGCCGGTACCCGCAGCGTGGTCGTCGCCCACGCGTTCGTCGGGGGTGCCGACCCGAGCGACAGCGAGCAGGACATCCGCGTCGGCGGGGTCGACCGCGTGGCCGCGTCCGTGTTCGACGGCTTCGACTACGTCGCCCTCGGGCACCTGCACGGCCCGCAGCGCGTCGGCGACGACGGCCGGATCCGGTACGCCGGGTCGCCGCTGGCGTTCTCGTTCGGCGAGCGGCACCAGCGGAAGTCCGTGACCATCGCCGAGCTCGACGGGGCCGGTGCCGTCACCGTCGAACTCGTCCCGACACCGGTCCCGCGGCGACTGGTCGACGTCCGGGGCAGCATCGACGCCATCGAGTCCGGGGCCTTCCGGGCCGACGCCGACGCCTGGGTCCGCGTCGCGGTGACCGACACCGTGCACCCCGAGCGCATGTACGCCCGGGTGAAGGACCACTTCCCGCACGCCCTGGCGGTCGCCCACGAACCGGCGGACCGACCGGCCGCCACCGCCGCACGGGCCGTGACCGCGACGTCCGACCCGGTCGAGGTCGCCGGCGACTTCGTGGCCTTCGCCACCGGCGGGGCACCCGACGACGACGAACGGGCCGTGCTGACCGAGGCGTACGAGGCCGCGGCGCTCGCCCTGCAGCGCGAGGGGGACCGCTGATGTACCTGCACCGACTCGAACTCCGCGCCATCGGCCCGTACCCCGACCTCGTGACCATCGACTTCGCGGCGCTCGCCGCCTCCGGTGTGTTCCTGCTCGAAGGGCCGACCGGCTCCGGCAAGTCGACGATCATCGACGCGGTCGTGTTCGCCCTGTACGGCGGCCTCGCCGGGTCCGACGCCAGCTCCGACCGGCTGCACAGCCAGCACGCCGACCCCGCGGTCGAGCCGTTCGTCGAGCTCGTGTTCGAGACCGGCGCCGGCACCTACCGGGTGCGACGCACGCCGCAGTACGACCGCCCGAAGCAGCGGGGGACCGGCACGGTGAAGCAGCAGGCGTCCGTGCAGCTGTTCCGGCTCGCAGCGCCGGACGACGTCGTCGGTGAACCGATGTCGTCCCGCATCCCCGAAGCCGCGGTCGAGATCGCCCGGATCGTCGGGCTCGACCGCGCGCAGTTCCTGCAGACCGTGGTGCTGCCGCAGGGCGAGTTCGCCCGGTTCCTCCGATCCCCGGGGGAAGACCGCCGGAAGCTCCTGCAGTCACTGTTCGGCACCCAGGTCTACGACCGCACCGCCGACGAACTCGCCGCCCGCCGCCGGGCCGTGCAGGCCGAGGTCGACGGGGCCGACGACCGTGTCCGCGACGCCCTGGCCCGGTTCGCCCAGGCGGCCGGTCTCGACGACGCCGACGAGACTGTCGTCCCCGGCACGGTTGTGTCCCTTCGCGCCACGGCCGACGCAGCCGGGGCAGCACGGACGGCTGCCGCTGCGGCCGCGACGGTGGCGACCGAGCACGAACGGTCGGTGACGGCGCGTGCGGCCGCCCTCGAGCGCCGATCGGCACTGCTGCGGCGACAGACGCTCCTGGACGACGACGCTCCCGCGATCCAACGCGCACGGACCGCGGTGGCGACGGCGGAGCGCGCCGCCCGGGTCGCGGCGGTGGCCGACGGTCTCGACGCCGCGATCGCGCGTGCCGACGACACCGAAGCGGCAGCCTCCCGTCTGCGTGACGAGCACGCGCTCGACACCGTCGACGCGGAGCAGATCGTCCGGCGCCGCGACACCCTGACCGACGCGCTGTCCGGCGTCCGGCACCTCGTCGCGGTCGAGGCCGAGGCGGACGCCCGGCGCACCGCGATCGCCGATGCCACCGCGACCGCATCACGGCTCACCGACGACCTCGCCGCCCTCGACACCGCGCTCGAAGCCCGGCCGGCGGAACGCGCACGGATCGTCGAGGCCGCCCGGTCCGCGTCGACGACCGCTGCCGACGCGGACGCCGCGGCGCACGAGGTCGCTCGTGTGCAGTCGCTCCGCGCCGACCTGGCCGCCCGCGACCGCGCCGAGCACCGCGTGGCCCAGGCCGAGCGGGTCGTGGCCGGTGCCCGACGCCGCGCGACCGATGCGCTCGACGCCGAACGCACCCTGCGCGAGCGCCGGATCGCGGGGCTCGCCGGTGAGCTCGGCGCCGCACTCACCCCCGATGACCCGTGTCCGGTCTGCGGATCGACCGCGCACCCGTCGGTGGCCGCGCCGCAGGACGACCACCCGACCATCGGCGCCGTGGAGTCCGCGGGCGACGCCACACGGCTGGCCGACCAGCAGCTCGCCGACGCCGCAGCCGAGCTGGCGGTCGAGCGCGCGGAGCACCTGCGGCTGACCGAGGTGGTCGGCGCCGTCGACACCGTCGCCCTCGACGCCATGTCGGTCGCCGCCGACGAGCGGGTCCGTGCGGCGCACGACGCAGCGGCACTCGTGCTCGAGCACGAGCACGAGCGGACGGCGCACGACTCCGCGACCCGGGCGCTCGAGCGTGAGCGGAACGACCTCGACGCTCGGCGCACCGTGCTCGCATCGACCACGGCCTCGGACGCCGAGCGGCTCGAGGCCGACCTGCGAGCGGTGCAGGAAGCGATCGAGCGGCTCGGTGCACTGCTCGACGGTGACGGTGACGGTGACAGCGCTGGCTCGTCGGGCTCGCTCCGCGTCGTCGTCGACGAGCTCGACGCTCGGCTGACGGTGCTCCGCGCCCTCGCCGATGCCGACGACCGCGCAGCGGCTGCCGCCCGTGCCCGTGACGAGCGGAACACCGAGGTCGCCCGGGTCCTGGACGAGCAGGAGTTCCCCGACGTCGCTGCAGCACGAGCGGGCCGGCTCGACCCCGACACCGTGGCACGCTTCCGCAGCAGCATCAGTGCCGCCGACGCCGAACGCGCCGTCGTCCGTGCGGGGCTCGAGGACCCCGCGGTGGTCGCGGCCGCCGACGACGACCCGGAGCACCTCGACCTGCAGGCGGCGCAGGCCGAGCGGATCCAGGTCACGGCCGACCTCGACGAGGCCACCCGGCTCGCGGTCACCGCGGCCCACCGTGCCGAGGCCGTCGAGCAGTGTGCGTCCGAGGTCGACCGGACCGTCCGGGCACGACAGGAGACCTCGGCCCGCAGCCGCGCGGTCGTCCGGCTCGCCGACGTCGCCAACGGTGTGGCATCGGTGAACCCGACCGGCATCACGCTCGGCACCTACGTGCTCATGCGTCGCTTCGAGGACGTCGTGGCCGCGGCGAACGACCGGTTGCGCGGCATGCTCGCCGGACGCTTCACGCTCGAGACCTCCGACGAGCGGGAGTCCGGGTCCCGCGCGCGACGGACGGGGCTCGCCCTCGCCGTGCACGACCACACGACCGACACCGTCCGTGACCCCCGCAGCCTGTCCGGCGGCGAGACGTTCACCGTGTCACTGTGCCTGGCGCTCGGGCTCGCCGACGTCGTGCAGGCCGAGGCCGGCGGGGTCTCGCTCGGCACCCTGTTCGTCGACGAGGGGTTCGGCACGCTCGACCCGGAGACCCTCGACGACGTCATCGGGCAGTTGTCCCGGTTGACCGCTGGCGGGCGACAGGTCGGGATCGTCAGCCACGTCGAGGAGCTCAAGCAGCGGATCCCCGAGCGGATCGCCGTGCGACGCACCCCGACCGGTGGGTCGAGGGTGACGACCACCGTCTGACAGATCGCGGCCCCGGCCCGGGTCCCGTCTGGTCCGACGCGGTCTACGGGGTCGGCGTCGACTCCACCGTGCCGTCCGGCGGCGGCAGGATGTCGGCCGCGATCCAGGGGAACACCCACTGGAACAGCACGAAGACGATGGCGACGAGGAGCACGAGCAGCTCGAGCACCTTCAGGGCGGTGGGGCCGGGCAGCAGCCGCCAGACCAGGGGGAAGATCACTTGACGGTCTCCGAGAGTTCCTTCGGGGTGCCCTCGGAAGCGGGCATCCAGTAGTCGAGCTTCGCGTGCGTCACGAACCGTTCGGCCGCGGACCACATCGGGTGGCAGGCGGTCAGCGTGAGCCAGCGGTCCTGGGCGGTCGGTTCCACACCCGGCTTGTTCGGCACCGGCGCGATCGTCTCGATCTTGTCGGGCGTGACGATCTGGCTGTCGGTGACCTTGTAGACGTACCAGACGTCGAACTTCTTCTTCGCGTCGGTGACCCGGACCACGACCGAGTCGCCCTTCTTGAGCTCCGCGATCTGGTTCAGGGGCTTGCCGTAGGTGACACGGTGTCCGGCGACGGCGAAGTTGCCGGGAGCGCCGGGCATCGCGGTGTCCTGGTAGTGCCCGAGTCCGATGGTGTTGAGGACCTTCTCACGATCGGTGCCCTCGCCGATCGGCCGGTTGTAGTCCTTGCCGAACCGGGGGATCTGCATCGTCCCGAACACGTCCGACAACGCCGGGGGTTCGGCGAGCACGGGAGCGGTGCCGCGGTGCTCGGTGCCCTCGACCTTGGGGGTCTTGACCTGGTCGAGGCCCTGCACGAGCTTCGTCTGCTCGTTCACGGCGACCACGTCGGTCCACCAGGCCGTCCACACGACGTACAGGCCGGTTCCGGCGCCCGCGATGATGAGCAACTCGGCGATGAGCGACACGATCGCGCCGCCCACCGTCTGCCGTCTGCGGGGGGATCGCCGGGACCGCGAACCGGCTGCGTCGTCCCGTGCGCTGCGGCGCGTCGGGAGGGTGTCGTTTGCGGTCACGGGGCTCCTGATCGGCTGGGTGGTCGGACAGGTCTATCAGATCACGGCGACAGGTCGGTGACGACCTTCTCCCCACCCCCGTTAACGTGGGGCCCATGGAGTACCGGATCCGCCCCTTCCGCACCGAGGACACCGACGCGGTCGTCGCCCTGTGGGAATCGTGCGGGCTCGTCCGACCCTGGAACGACCCACGCCGCGACATCGCCCGCAAGCTGACCGTCCAGCCCGAACTCTTCCTGGTCGCCGAGCCCGAGCCCGAGCCCCGCACCGACGCCAGCGTCGTCGCTGCGGGCATGGCGGGCTTCGACGGGCACCGCGGCTGGGTGAACTACCTCGCCGTGCGCCCGGACCTGCAGGGCTCCGGCCTCGGTCGCACCCTGATGGCCGAGTTCGAGCGGCTCCTGACCGACCTCGGCTGCCCGAAGCTGAACCTGCAGGTGCGTGCCGGCAACGAGCAGGTGCTCGGGTTCTACGCGTCCCTCGGCTACACGGACGACCGCACGGTCTCGCTCGGCAAGCGCCTGATCCCCGACGTCTGACCGTTCCTGCCCGTCGCACCGTGCGGGTTCGCGCATCCGGTGCGGCGTTGGCGGCTCGGTGCGGTGCTGCAAGTCCGCACCGGGCGGTCAACCTCGCACGGTTCGAACGACTCGGCACCGTGCCCGGCCCGCCCGGCCCCGCCGCGACCCGCGCGCTACGCCAGCGCCAGCGCCACCGACGCGACGAACGCCAGCACGATGCCGATCCACTGCTGCGCGGTCAACCGCTCCCGCAGCACCACTCCGGCCAGCACCACCGTGCCGATCGGGTAGAGCGCGTTCAGCACGCTCACGACGGGCAGGGTCGCCGGGTCGTCGCTGCTGTGCAGCCCGGCTTGGATGAACACGTTCGCCATCGCGTCGAAGACGCCGCAGGCGGCCACGGTGACGAGCAGCCGTGGACCCCATGCGCGACCCGGCCGACGCCCGGGGGCCGCGGCAGCCCCGTCGGGGCGGGCCGACGTCGGAGCGGGCACCGGGCCTCCCGGCGGCGGCACGACGACCGTCCGGAGCACGACGACGAGCGCCGCCGCACCCAGCAGCACCGCCTGCAGCACCCGCGCGACCACGAGGGGTGCGACGCCCGAGTCGGACGGCGTCATGTCGTAGGCCAGCACGATCCCGCCGAAGCCGCACCCGGCGACGGCGGCGGCGACCACGCCCCGGGCGGTCAGCCGCGCGCCCGAGGCGTCCCGCACCACCGCGACCAGGACCACCGCGACGACCGCGACCACGAGCGCGCCGGTGGCCACGGGCGACAGCACCGTGCCGCGCAGCACCGCGACGAGCACCGGCACGACGGCCGCGAAGACGGCGGTGACGGGGGAGAGCACGCTCATCGGCCCGATCGCGAGTGCCGCGTACAGCAGGAGCACGCCGACGCCGCCGGAGAGCCCCGCGACCGCACCCCAGGCCACGGCCGGCCACGAGAACACGCCTCCGACGACCACCAGCCCGACGAGCAGCGGGAGGATCCCGATCGCGGCGGCCACCGCCGTGACGACGACCGGGCGGACCCGGCGCGAGGCGAGTCCGCCCAGGAAGTCGGCGAACCCGTAGACGACCGCGCCGGACAGGCCGAACAGGACAGTGAGCACGGCTCCCATCCTGCCTGGCCCGGTAGCCTGCGGGACGTGAGTGTTCCCTACCAGCGCCTGCCCCGGATCGACGGACGGTGGAGGTGGTGGCGGCCACTCGTCGCCCTCGCGTTCCTGGTGGGGTGGTACGTCGTGTCGCAGATCGTCATCGCGGTCGCGTACTTCGTCCCGATCGGCGCGACGCAGGGGCCGCAGGCCCTGATCGACCTGCAGGACGACCTGGCCGGTGGTGCGCTCGACCCAACCGACCCGCTGATCCTGTCCCTGTCGCTCGTCTCGCTCGTGGTCCTGCTGCCGGGCATCCTGCTCGCGGTGAAGATCGCGCGGATCGGACCGGCCGGCATCCTGTCGTCGACCCGGTTCCGGGTCCGGTGGGCCTGGACGGCATGGTGCCTGCTGCCGACGCTCGTCATCGCCGCGGTCATGTTCGTCGTCCAGACCGGCCTGTTCTGGGACGGCGGGATGATCACGACCGACGGCGGCTTCGCCTGGAACCACGACGCGATCGGCCAGTCGACGGTCTCCCTCGGCACCCTCACCCTGACGATCGTCCTCGTCGTCCTGCTCGTCCCGTTCCAGGGCGCCGCCGAGGAGTACATCTTCCGCGGCTTCCTCATGCAGACGGTCGCGTCGTGGATCCCGCGTCGCGTCGGCACGATCATCGCCGTGGCGGTCTCGACGGTCGTCTTCGCGGTGCTGCACATCCCGAACGGCTACAACGTCTGGGGCATCCTCGACGTCGGCTCGTTCGGCCTGATCGCGGCGATCATCGTCCTCCGGACCGGCGGGCTCGAGGCCACGGTCCTGCAGCACGCGTTCAACAACATCATGATCTTCGTGCTGCAGGCGCCGGGCTGGTCGGGGATCGACCTGACCTCGTCCGACGCGAACGGCACCTGGCAGGGCACGCTCACCACGCTCGTCACGTCGCTCGCGTTCTGGGGCATGGTCGAGTTCCTGGCGTGGTGGCGGGGGCTGGACCGCCGGTTCGCCGGGCACGAGGCGCCCCGGTTCCGCGGTGTGACCCCGGCCTGGGCGGGCGGCGTCCGCTGGACCCGGCCTGGAGGCACGGGCTGGGCGACCACGCCGGCCCGCGCCGACGACGTGGCCGGTACCGACCACCGTGGCGAGTCCGGCACGGACGGTGCTGTGGACAGTGCGGTGGCTGTCGCCGGTCGCCCGTAGGCTCGTGGCATGAGCACCACGCCCGCGCCCGCTGCCGTGCCTGCTCCCGCTGCCGGTTCCGCACCCCGTGCCGCCGCGCTCGACGTGCTGCACCGCGTGTGGGGCTACGACGACTTCCGCGGCGAGCAGGCCGCCATCATCGACCAGGTGGTGACCGGTGGCGACGCCCTCGTGCTCATGCCGACCGGTGGTGGCAAGTCCCTCTGCTACCAGGTGCCATCGCTCGTCCGCGACGGCGTCGGGGTCGTGGTGTCGCCGCTGATCGCCCTGATGCAGGACCAGGTCGACGCCCTGGCAGCCAACGGCGTCCGGGCCGCGTTCCTCAACTCCACGCAGGGCCCCGACGAACGGTCCCGGGTCGAGCGTGCCGTGGTGCAGGGCGAGGTCGACATGCTCTACCTGGCGCCCGAGCGGCTCCGGCTCGAGTCCACCCGTGCGCTCCTCGACCGGGCGCGCGTCTCGCTGTTCGCCATCGACGAAGCACACTGCGTCGCCCAGTGGGGGCACGACTTCCGCCCGGACTACCTCGAGCTGAGCGTCCTGCACGAGCGGTGGCCGACGGTGCCGCGCATCGCCCTGACCGCCACCGCGACACCGCAGACCCACCGCGAGATCTCCGCACGGCTCGGCCTCGACGACGCCGCGCACTTCGTCGCCGACTTCGACCGGCCGAACATCCAGTACCGCATCGAACCGAAGACCGGCGCGCTGCAGCAGCTGCTCACCTTCATCCGCACGGAGCACAGCGGCGACGCCGGCATCGTGTACTGCCTGTCCCGCAACTCGGTGGAGCGCACCGCGACTGCCCTGGCCGAGCAGGGGATCAACGCCCTGCCCTACCACGCGGGCCTCGACGCCCAGGTACGCGCCCGCAACCAGTCGACGTTCCTGCGCGAGGACGGCGTCGTCATGGTGGCGACGATCGCGTTCGGCATGGGCATCGACAAGCCCGACGTCCGGTTCGTGGCGCACCTCGACCTGCCGAAGTCGGTCGAGGGCTACTACCAGGAGACCGGCCGTGCGGGTCGTGACGGGCTGCCGGCCACCGCGTGGCTCGCGTACGGCCTGAACGACGTCGTGCAGCAGCGGCGGATGATCGACCAGTCCGAGGGCGACGCCGCACACCGCCGGCAGCTCAGCGCCCACCTCGACGCCATGCTCAGCCTGTGCGAGACGATCGAGTGCCGCCGGGTGCGGCTGCTCGCGTACTTCGGGCAGGAGAGCACGGCGTGCGGCAACTGCGACACGTGCATCGCGCCGCCGGAGTCGTGGGACGGCACCGTCCCCGCGCAGAAGCTGCTGTCCACCGTGGTGCGGCTCGAGCGTGAGCGCCGCCAGCGGTACGGCGTCTCGCACCTCGTCGACATCCTGATCGGCAAGCGGTCGCCCCGCGTGCAGGAACTCCAACACGACACGCTGGCGACCTTCGGCATCGGTGCCGACCTGTCCGAGGGCGAGTGGCGTGCCGTCGCACGGCAGGTGCTGGCCCAGGGCTACGCCGCGGTGTCGGGCGACGGCTTCGGCACGGTCGTCCTCAGCCCCACCAGCGCCGACGTCCTGACCGGCAAGGTGCAGGTGCGCATGCGTCGCGACCCGGTCAAGGCTCCGCGGGCCGGCCGCAGCAGCCGACGGACGGTCGTCACCGACATGCCGCAGGAAGCCGTCGGCCTGTTCGAGGCCCTGCGTGCCTGGCGTGCAGCCCAGGCACGCGAGCAGGGCGTCCCCGCGTACGTGGTGTTCAACGACGCGACGCTCCGGGGCATCTCCGCCGTTCGTCCGGCCGACATCGATCAGCTCGGCGAGATCTCCGGGGTCGGTGCGGCGAAGCTCGAACGGTACGGGCGCGCGGTCCTCGACGTCGTCGCCGCGGCCGACTGAGCCCCTTCCACCACTGCATGCCGTTCCGGGCATGTGCCTGCCGTGCGCCTCATTACACTCGGTAGCTCGTCACCACGAGGAGGTCCGGTGTCCGGTTCGACGAAGTTTGCCACCGTGCTCAGCCGTGCGGTCGTGACCCCGCTCGCCCGGATGCTGTGGCGCCCGAAGATCATCGGTCGTCGGAACGTCCCGAAGCGCGGTGCGGTGATCCTGGCGAGCAACCACCGCTCCTTCATCGACTCGCCGGCGATCACGTTGATGGCGCCGCGCAAGGTGTCGTTCCTGGCGAAGCAGGAGTACTTCACGGGGACCGGCCTCAGGGGAGCGGTGTCCCGGGCGTTCTTCGGTGGCATCGGCGCGATCGGGGTGGAGCGCGGTGCGGGTGCAGCGGCCCAGCAGGCCCTCGACCTCGGCCTCGCACGGCTGCAGGAGGGCGAGGCGTTCGCGATCTACCCCGAGGGCACGCGGTCGCTCGACGGCCGGATCTACAAGGGCCGCACGGGGGTCGCGTGGCTGGCGTTGACGAGCGGTGCCCCGGTGGTGCCCGTCGCGCTGCGTGGCACCGAGGACGTGCAGCCGGTCGGGTCACGGTTGCCGAAGCTCGCCCGGGTGACGATCGAGTTCGGCCGACCGATCGACCTGTCGTCCTTCGGCGAGGCATCGTCCGGTCGTGCACGGCGTCACGCGACCGATGCGGTGATGGCGGCGATCCAGGAGCTCAGCGGCCAGGAACCGGCGAACGCCTACAACAACCCGCCCGCGACGATCGTCGAGCGGGTGCGACGAGCGCTGCAGCCCGACGACCCGACCGCGGCCGCCATCGATCCCGACTGAGCACTCGACTGTCCGGTCACTATTGCACATCTGAAATATCGATGGTTGAATGGGGACGTGCCGCTCGGCACGTCCCCATCGCCGGTCGCCCGAGAACGACCAGCCACGAGATCAGATCGGACCGTCCGCAGCATGTCCTCCACCCCGCTCTTCGACTCCATCGCCCAGCGTCGCGATCAGGCCGACGTCCCGTCCACCACTCCGGCACCGGCGCGCGCCGTCGTGACCCCGGTGCCGACCTCGCCGATGTCCGCGCCCGTCCGTCCGGGTGACTCCGCACTGGTCCCGGCGGCACTCGTCGCCGCGATCGACGAGATCCCGGTGCGGGTGGCGTCGGCCCTGGTGACCGAGGTCACGATCCGCCCTGAGCACCTCGTCCTGGTCGAGACCGTCGCCGACGCGATCACCCGTGCGGTCGTCGACGCCGTCGTGTGCGAGCTGGACCGCATCGCCCGCGACGGCGTCGTCCGCGTCTGACCGGGTCGGCCCCCGCGCGATGACGACCCTCGACGACGGCCTGCCCGGTCGTCCCCGCGGTGCCGAGCGTCGCGCCGCAGCCCGACCGACGGTGTCCCCACGGCGCCGTGCACGACACGGTGCCCACCGGGGCACCCTCCGAGCCGCCGGGGTGGCGGTGTCCCCTCCCGTCACCCCGGCTTCCACCCGAAGAACCCAGAACACCCGAAGAACCCAGGACACCCAGCCCGCCCCGACCGCTGCTCCTGCCCGTCGTCTTAGCAGCCTCGTGTCCATCCGGGTCCGCGCCCGACGGACCCTGCCCGCCGGGGCGGTGACCGCCGTCACGTGCTTGTTCGTGGCGGTCGGCTCGCCGCAGATCGTCGTCGCCGCTCCGGCCCCGTCGGCAGCGACGTCGGCGGTGGCCGGCACGCAGCACTTCGTCGCGGACGGCACCGCTGGTCCGGCGGCCGACCGCGACGACTTCTCGGTCGGCCGTGCTGCCGCGGCGCTCCGGGTGCCGGGTGGACCGGACCCCACCGGCGGTGCCGTCCGTCCCACGATCGGTTCGGTCCCGGACGCGGGCGGCTTCGGCCGCCGCTGGGTCGCCGGTTGCGCGGCCTGCTCGTCGAACCACCAGGGTGTCGACTTCGCCGCGCCCATCGGCACCCCGGTCGTCGCCGCACTGCCCGGCCGGGTCGTCTCCGCGGGGGCCCTCGGCGGCTACGGCAACCAGGTCCTCCTGCAGCACGCCGACGGCACGGCGACCCGGTACGGGCACCTGTCGGCGATCGACGTCCGACCCGGCCAGGTCCTCGGCGCGGGGGACCGCCTCGGGGCCGTCGGCAACACGGGTGTCTCGACCGGCGCCCACCTGCACTTCGAGGTCATCGTGGCCGGCATCCCCATCGACCCCGCCGCCTGGCTGCAGGCTCGCGGGCTCCTCTGACGGCGTCGGGCGTAGCGTCGGGACGGTCGCGGCACGGTGTCGCGCCAGGACGGAGACGCGCGTGCGAGTGACGGTGTTGGGGACGGGTGCGATGGGTGCCGGCGTGGCGGGATCGCTGCTGCGCGAGGGTCACGAGGTCACGGTCTGGAACCGGAGCGCCGACAAGGCCGCACCCCTCGGTGCCCACGGCGCGACGGTGGCGACCGACCCGGGCAGTGCCGTCGAGCACGCCGAGGTCGTCCTGCTCACCCTGTTCGACACCGATGCCGTCGTCGACGTCCTCGAGCAGGCCGCCGGTGAGGCCCCGACCGACGCCGTGTGGGTGCAGGCCTCGACGATCGGGGTCGACGGCACCGCGACGGTCGTGCAGCTGGGGGAGAAGTACGGCATCACCCTGGTCGAGGCGATGATGCTCGGCACGAAGGCCCCCGCCGAGCAGGGCAAGCTGACGATGCTCGCGGCCGGCCCGGCGGACCTGCTCGACCGTGTCGACCCCGTGCTCGACGCGATCGGTGCGAAGACCGTCCGCGCTGGCGACCACGTCGGCGACGGCACCGCGCTCAAGCTCGCCGCGAACGCCTGGATCGCCTCGATCACCGCGGCGACCGGGCAGTCCCTGGCCCTGGCGGCTGCCCTGGGCCTCGACCCTGCGCTCTTCCTGCAGGCCATCGAGGGCAGCGCGAGCGACTCCGCCTACGCCCACACCAAGGGCGCCGCGATGATCGCTCGGGAGTTCCCCGCGCAGTTCGCTCTCGACGGGCTGCGGAAGGACATCGGACTCATCACCGACGCCGCCCGGACCGCAGGGGTGTCGACGACGCTGCTCGAGGCGCTCGGGCGCGTGTACGCCGACGCCAGTGCGGCAGGGCACGGGGGTGACGACATCGCCGCGGTCGGCACCGCGTTCTGAGGCACAGACGCGCGCAGGTGGAACGACCGATCGGTCAGCCGGCGAGGATCAACCCCGCCGGATCAACCCCGCCGGAACAACTGCCGCAGACGCTTCGTGAGCCGCCCCACGGCCTCGTCGTTCATGGTGTTGGCGAGGTCGAAGGCTTCGCGTGCCGGATCGGAGCCGGCCTGGATCCGCCGGAGTGCGGCGTCGGCACGGGCGCGCGAGTCGAGCTCGGCGAACGGCATGTCGTCCTCGGGGTGGTGCTCGCCACGAGGGTCCATGCGGTCCAGGCTACGCGCGACGGGAGTGGTCGGGCGTGACGTCGAGCTCGTCCACGACGCGGACCATCTCGTCGAGGAAGTCCACGACGACGGCCATCTCGTTGCTCGGCAGGTGCTCGGTGACCTCGAGCGCGCGGGCGTCGAGCTCCTCGATGACGCGCAGCGCGTGCCGCATCGAGCTGCCGGTGGCGGTGAGGATCACGCCGCGGCGGTCGTTCGGGTCGGCGTGCCGTTCGACGTGACCGCTGCGGACGAGCCGGTCGACGAGCGCTGACGTCGACGCCGCGGTGATCTCGAGCCGCTCGGCGAGGTCCTTCGCGTTGACCGTGCGGCCGTCGTGCTCGGCGTCGATCAGGAACCGGATCGCCAGCAGCGCGTTCTCGCCGATCCCGAGTGCTTCACGCGCACGGCGCTGCGCTGCGCTCTCGGCCGTCCGGTACCGCCGCAGGGCGTTGAGGACGTCCACGGCGGAGACCGCGGAGTCCTCGTACCAGTACCCCGCGGTGCTGGTCATCACCTCGGACGTCATGCACCAATGCTAGACGCTCTAGTTAGATTGTCTAGCGAGCGCGGAGAGGGGACACCTGCAACACCCGTGACGCGGTTCCGTAACACCCCGGCAACGCCGGCTCGTTAGGTTCTCGACATGCAGGAGCAGCCGTGCTGAGCCGCCTCGCGGGGAACGTCTTCCACGTGGGGAGCGCGGTGGAGCGCACCGACGTCGTCGCACGGTTGCTCGACGTCTACGTCGCCCGCCGGGAACCAGGCACCCTCGACGACGACCGGCTCGTGTCCACCGAGCTCCGCAGCATCATCGGCACCACGGGCCCCGCGAACGACCCGGACCGCGCCGCCACCGTCGACGCCCTGGCACTCGACCGGCACGAACCCGCGTCCATCGCCGCCGCCGTCGCCGTCGCCCGCGACCACGCACGCCGTGCCCGCGAGGTCGTCTCGAGCGAGCTCTGGGACTGCCTCGACGTCACGCGGTCGCGGATGCCCCGGAAGATCGCCCCCGACCGCGCGCACGAGTTCCTGGGCTGGGTGCGGGAGCGCAGTGCCCTGGCCATCGGGGTCGTCGAGGGGGATGCCAGCCGGGATGAGGTGTGGGAGTTCTTCACCCTCGGTCGGTCACTGACCCGCTGCGCCTCCACGGCACGGCTCCTGGCGTCCCGGCTGCTCGAACCGGACTCGGTCACCTCGTGGACGGCGGCGCTCCGGGCGTGCGGTGCGGGCGAAGCGTTCCTGCGCGGCCGTGACCACGCGCCGGTGCCGTCCGACGCCGCAGCCTTCCTGCTCCTCGACGTGCACAGCCCGCGGTCGTTGCGCTTCACGGTGCACCGCGCGGCCGAGTGCCTGGCCGACGTCGCCCCGTCCTGCGTCGCGGACGAGGTCGCCGCGTTCGACGAGGTCCGCGCGCTGCTCGACGCGATCCCCGAGGAGTCCGCGCTCGCCGTGGCGGGGGACGTCGGGGAACGCCTGGCGGCGGCGGCCGACCGCGTCGCCGCGGCACTCGACGAGCGCGTGTTCGCGTCGTCCGCGCCCGTGCTCTGACCCGACCGGGCGCGCGCGCGACGGAACGGGGCCGGTCAGTGCGTCGCGACCGCGACCGCGACCGCGGCCGTGGACGTGGGACGCGTCGGACGGGAGGCCCGTGGCGGCGCCGGCACGGGCCTCCCGTCCGACGGTCGGTGGCGTCGCGGACCGCTGGCCGACGCGCAGGTCGTCAGCCGGTCCGTCAGACGGCGCTGGAGCGGTCGGCGAGCGTCTCGTCGCGTTCCAGCTCGCGGCGGAGCGCGGCACGCGAGCCGACCACCGGCACGGCGTGCGTGATCGCCAGGTGCAGCCGCGAGTCGGCGTCGTAGCGCAACCGGACCCGCTGGTACCGGACGAGCCACACGAGTGCGATCGCGAGCGCCACGAAGCCCGATGCCGCGCCCACCACGATCGCCCAGCGGGGCCCGAAGGCGTCGGCGACGGCACCGACGAGCGGGGCGCCGATGGGGGTGCCGCCCGCGAAGATCGCCATGTACAGGGCCATCACGCGGCCGCGCATCGCGGGCTTCGTCGTGGTCTGCACCAGGGCGTTCGCGGTCGTCATGAAGGTCAGCGACGCGAGCCCGACGAACATCAGCACGATCGCGAAGGTCCAGTACGTCGGTGCGAGGGCGGCGGCGGTGCACGCGAGCCCGAACCCGCCGGCGGCGAGCACGAGGGTGCGCATCCGCGGCTTGTCCCGGCGGGCGGACAGCAGCGCGCCGAGCACCGAGCCGACCGCCATCACCGAGTTGAGCAGCCCGAACTCGCCGGCGCCCTGGTGGAACTCGACCCGCGCCATGGTCGAGGTGAAGATCGGGAAGTTCACGCCGAACGTGCCGACGACGAAGATCATGCAGAGCACCACGACGATGTCCGGCCGGGTGCGGACGTACCGGAAGCCGGCGACGATCTGTCCCTTCCCACGGCCGGCTCGGACCCGTTCGGCGAGCTGTGCGGGATCGACGAAGCGGAGTGCGACGAGGACGGCCAGGAACGACCCGGCGTTGATGACGAACACCCAGCCGGAGCCGATCGCCGCGATGAGCACACCGGCGACCGCGGGGCCGATCAGGCGTGCGGCGTTGAACGACGCCGAGTTCAGGGCGACGGCGTTCGAGACGTCCTCGCCCTGCACGACGTCGGAGACGAAGGCCTGCCGGATCGGGCCGTCGAACGCGGCGACGATGCCGAGCGCCAGTGCGAAGCCGTACAGCGCCAGCAGGGTGGCGGTGTGCGTGAGGACCATGACGCCGAGCCCCAGCCCGAGCAGCCCCATCAGGCCCTGGGTGAGCATGAGCATCTTCCGGCGGTCGAACCTGTCGGCGGCGAGGCCGGTGAGGGGCAGGAGCAGCAGCTGCGGGCCGAACTGCAGGGCCATCGTGATGCCCACCGCGACGGCGTTGTTGTCGGAGAGCTGGGTCAGCACGATCCAGTCCTGGGCGGTGCGTTGCATCCAGGTGCCGACGTTCGACACCAGGGCCCCGGCGAACCAGATGCGGTAGTTGCGTCCGGCGAGGGAGCGGAACATGGCGGTCACTGCTGGGCCAGCCTCCTCATGATCTCGGTGGCGTCGGCGAGGGTGGTCCGCTCGTCGGCGGTGAGTGCTGCGAGTCGCGGGGTGAGCCAGCCGTCGCGACGACGTCGGGTCTCCTCGACGAAGGCGGCTCCGGCGGGCGTCGCACCGAGCAGCACCTTGCGGCGGTCGTCGCCGTGCCCGTCCTTCGACACCAGCCCCCGGTCGACCAGCACCGCGATGGTCTTGGTCATCGACGGTGGGGTCACGCCGTCCTGCCGGCTCAGGTCGGCCAGGGTCATGGCGCCGTCGCGGTGCAGGCGGGCGAGGGCGGAGAACTGCGCGTCGGTGACGCTCGAGTCGGCCTTCTGGGCACGGAGGGTGCGGGACAGCCGGTTCACCGCGATGCGGAGGTCGGTGGCGTCGGTCATCGGTCGTTAGCCTAGCTCATTAGTTCAGCGAACGAACTGGTTCTCGGGCGTACCTGGTCGAAACGGGCGTCCCTGGTCGGTTCTCCCGACCAGGGACGCCCGTTCCCACTTCCCAGCGCGGGTGCGATGGGAAGGAACGTCGGACGGGAGGCCCACCCAGCGTGGGCCGGTCGGCTCGCGCTGGGCGGGCCTCCCGGCCTTCAGTGCTGTGCGTCCGTCAGGATCGCGTCGTGCGGGAGCAGCGCGTGCACGCCCCAGGTGCGGTTCGCGACCTGCGTGATGCGCATGCTCACCGCGACGCTCGCCATCGCGAGCGCCTGGGCGCGGCCGATCCCGTGCAGCCCGGCGATCCAGTCGACCATGTGGTCGAGCGCCGTGGCGGTGGCGACGTTCAGGTCGGCGTCGAAGCCGAAGGTGATGCGACCGGCGGGGGTGTCGGCGTGCACGCCCTCGACCGGGGCGACATCGAGGAGCGTCAGGGTCATCGTCGTCGTCATGCCGCACTCGACCGCCGTGCCGGAGACCTCGCCGTCGCCCTGGGCCGCGTGCCCGTCGCCGACCTGGAGCAGGGCGTCCGGTACCGTGACGGGCAGATACAGGGTCGAGCCGGCGATCAGCTCACGGCAGTCGACGTTGCCGCCGCCGACCGTGCGGGGCGGGATCGTCGAGTGCTCGCCGGTGGCCTCGGGCGGGACCCCGACGACGCCGAGGAACGGTGCCGTCCGGACCCCGAGGCCGAGCTGGTTCACGGCGATGCCAGCGGCGGCATCGATGTCCCAGAGCAGCGGGCCGCGCGACGCCGGGTCGGTCAGGCCGAGCGCGCGGTTGACGGGGGAGTCGACCCCGCCCGAGGCCGTGTACCCCCAGTCGTCGGGGACCAGCTCGTCGAAGCGCACGGCCAGGACCATCCCCGGACGTGCTCCTGCGACGGCGATCGGCCCGACCAGGCAGTGCCCCCGGCGCGGGTCGATCAGGGTCGGGGCGTCGAGGCCCGGGCCCGGCTGGCGTTCCGTGTAGCCCGCGGCGCTGAGGGTACGGACGGTCACCGTGTCGCCCGGTTCCACGGTCAGGACCGGCTGGCGTTCGGCGGTGAAGACGTCGACGGCGGAGTCGACCGTGGCGTCGAGGCGGTGGCTGGTCACCGCTCGATCATCCCAGGTGGTGCTGGCGCGGGGCGGGGCGTTCCGGGCGTCCCTGGTCGGATCGGGCGTACCTGGTCGGGGGTTCTGACCAGGTACGCCCGGTTCCACCGGTCATCGCGGGTGTTCTGGGAAGGAACGTCCTCAGTGGAACTGGGGGATCGTGAGCCAGATGCCCGCCAGCACGGCGGCGATGCACAGCGCGAAGCACAGCACGGCACCGGCCAGTGCCGCCGGCGGGGTGTGCCCGGAGCGGGGGCTCTCGTCGGAGTACTGCGTGCGCTCGCCGCCGGCGTCGTCCGGCTGCCCGGTGCCGAGCAGCCGCAGGCCGAGCGTGTACACGAGCACCAGGCCCACGGCGGCCACGAAGCCGACGCCGGCGACCGTGCCGATCGCGGTGAAGTCGATGTCCATCGTCGTTCCCCTCAGTTCGCTGCGCCGGTGGGCTGCGGCTCGGGCTGCTCGGTCGGCCCGGCTGCGTCGGCGGTGATGTCCTCGTGCGAGACCGGCTTGCGCTTCGCCAGCACGTAGAAGGTGAGCCCAGCAGCCAGGGCGAGGACCGCGACGAGCACCAGCCCGAACGCCGAGGTCGACGCGAGCCAGGTCGCGAGGGCTCCGACCACCGCGGCGGCGGGCAGCGTGATGACCCAGGCCGCGACGATGCGTCCGACGACCGACCAGTGCACGTCGGCGAGCTTCTTGCCGAGACCCGACCCGACGACCGCGCCGCTCGTCACGTGGGTCGTCGAGAGCGCGAAGCCCAGGTGCGAGGAGATGAGGATCGTCGCGGCGGAACTCGTCTCGGCGGCGAAGCCCTGCGGCGACTGCACGTCGGAGATCTTCTTGCCGACGGTCTGCATGATGCGCCAGCCGCCCATGTAGGTTCCGAGACCGATCGCGAGTCCGCAGGCCAGGATCACCCAGAGCGCCGGACCGGTGCCCGCGGCCTGGTAGTTCGCGGCGATGAGCGTCAGCGTGATGACGCCCATCGTCTTCTGCGCGTCGTTCGTGCCGTGCGCGAGCGACACCAGCGACGCCGAGATCGTCTGCCCGTGCCGGAAGCCGGTCGCCGCACCGTGGGTCGTCGCGTTCTTCGTGAGCACGTAGGCCAGGTAGGTCGCGACCAGGGCGATCACCGCGGCGATGAGCGGCGAGAGGAGCGCTGGCAGCACGACCTTCGACACCACCGTCGCCCAGCTGATCGAGTTGAGCCCGGCGCCGATGATCGATGCACCGATGAGGCCGCCGAACAGCGCGTGCGTGGAGGACGACGGCAGCCCGACGTACCAGGTCGCCAGGTTCCAGAGCACCGCGCCGACCAGCCCCGCGAAGATCATCGTGGGGGAGATGTGGATGCCGTCCTGCCCCTCGCGGATGATCCCCTGCGAGACGGTCTTGGCGACCTCGGTGGACAGGAACGCGCCGACCACGTTGAGCACGGCGGAGATGATCACCGCCGTCCGGGGCTTGAGCGCGCCCGTGGCGACCGAGGTGGCCATGGCGTTCGCGGTGTCGTGGAACCCGTTCGTGAAGTCGAACACGAGGGCCACGACGATCACGAGCGTGACGATGACGATGACGTCCATGCGCAGGACGCTAGGCCACACCTCGAACCCCCTGCGTGAACGCCGGGTGAACAGGTCCGGGATGGAGCGCGTCTGCGAGGATGGCAGTGTCTGAAAGGATGCGAGTGTGCCCACCTTCTCCGCCGCTCGCGGCGACGCCTCGTTCACCGACGCGCACGGCGTCGAGATCGTCTACTCGACCTGGCGTGCGGCGCGGCCGAAGGGGATCGTGCAGATCGCCCACGGCGTCGGCGAGCACGGGCTCCGCTACGAGCCGCTCGCGCAGGACCTGGTGCGCGCCGGCTACACCGTGCACGCGAACGACCACCGCGGGCACGGTCGCACGGGCCTTGCCCAGTGGGACGGCGACCACGCCAAGCTCGGCAGGCTCGGCCCCGGCGGGCTGCGCGCGGCGATCGCCGCAGTGGAGCAGATGAGCGCGGTCGCGCGGGCCGACGAACCCGGGCTGCCGCTCGTGCTGCTCGGGCACTCGTGGGGGTCGCTCATGGCACAGCGGATCGTGAACACCTCGTCGGACCGCTACGACGGCGTCGTCCTGTCCGCGAGCGCCTACCGGCTGCCCGGCTGGATGAACAGCGGCGACCTCAACGCCCGGCACGCGGGGTCCGGGCCCACCAAGTACGAGTGGCTCACCCGCGACCGGAAGATCATCGACGCGATGGCGGTCGACCCCCTGGCGGTCGAGGCCGACGTCATCGGGCTGTTCGGGCTCGCCGACACCCTCCGGCTGCTCGGCGTGCCGCGGCGGGGGATCCCGCACGACCTCCCGATGCTGTTGCAGGTCGGCTCCGACGACACCCTCGGGGGTCCGCGCTCGATCGAGCGTCTGGCGCAGGCGTACCGCCGACGCGGCCGACTGTCCGACGTGACCGTGCAGGTGTACGAGGGCGCGCGCCACGAGGTGTACAACGAGACGAACCGCGCCGAGGTCATCGGCGACCTGGTCGCATGGCTCGACCGGGTGACCGCGCGCTGACGCAGCCGAGGAATGCGCCTGACGTCGAGCAGGCAGGGGCATCGAGTCCAGAAGAGAAGGTCTCATGAGCGAAGTCGTTGTCAGACGCCTTGACGAGGCGTCGCTCGCTTCGATCGAAGCCCGCGAACCGCCGACCCGGAACTACGTCCGGAGCGCTTACACCGAACAGGTGCGGGGCGCGCTGTCGGTGCTCGTCGCCTGGGTCGACGGGGTTCCGGTCGGCTCTGGCGAGGTGACAGCGGGACCCCGACCCGAGCTCCGCAACCTGCGAGTCGATGCTCGGTACCGGGGTCAGGGTGTCGGGACAGCGATCATCGCGGCAAGCGAGGCCGCAGCGGAGGACCGAGGAGTACTCCGCATCGGAGTCGCCGTCGACAACCCCTCTGCCCGCCGGCTCTACGAGCGCTTGGGGTACGTCGCGACCGGAGAGGTCGAGGAGTACGAGTACACCTACGTTGATGATGACGATCGCGAGGTGTCCGAACGCGAATCGTCGGAGTACCTCGAGAAGCTGCTGCGCTGACGGCGCTCGCCGGGTCCTGCGACGCGACCGGCGACGGACTGGAGGCCCGTGGCGGCGCCGCCACGCGCCTCCAGGCCGTCACCGGGTCGGCTCACTGCCGGGCCGTCGGCCGTCCGGAATAGGGTTGCGGCATGCACGGTGAGTACAAGGTCCCCGGAGGCAAGCTGGTCGTCGTCGACCTCGAGGCCGTCGACGGCACGATCCAGCAGTTCCGCCTGGCGGGTGACTTCTTCCTGGAACCCGACGACGCGCTGCCGCTCATCGACGCGGCCGTGAACGGGCTCCCCGTCACCACCGACGCCGCGGGCATCGCCGCAGCCGTGCGGGCCGCACTGCCGACCGACGCCGTGCTGCTCGGCTTCACGCCCGAGTCCGTCGGTGTCGCGGTGCGCCGTGCGCTCTCGCGGGCCTCGACCTGGCGCGACCACGACTGGCAGATCGTGCACGAGGGGCCGATCAGCCCGAACGAGCACCTCGCGCTCGACCAGGTGCTCACGGAAGAGGTCGGCGCCGGACGCCGTGGCCCGACCCTGCGCATCTGGGAGTGGGACCAGCCGGCCGTCGTGATCGGGTCGTTCCAGTCGCTGAAGAACGAGGTCGACCCGGCCGGCGCCGAGAAGTACGGCGTGCAGGTGGTCCGACGCATCTCCGGCGGCGGCGCGATGTTCATGGACGCCGGTGCGGTCATCTCGTACTCGCTCTACGTGCCGTCCGACCTGGTGCAGGGCATGACCTTCGCCGACTCGTACGCGTTCCTCGACGAATGGGTGATCGAGGCGCTCAAGTCGCTCGGCATCGAGGCGTACTACCAGCCCCTCAACGACATCACCTCGACCAAGGGCAAGATCGGCGGGGCCGCTCAGAAGCGTCTCGGCACCGGGTCGTTGCTGCACCACGCCACCATGAGCTACGACATGGACGGCGAGAAGATGGTGCAGGTGCTGCGGATCGGGCGCGAGAAGATGAGCGACAAGGGCACCACCAGTGCCGCCAAGCGCGTCGACCCGCTGCGGTCACAGACCGGGCTGTCCCGCGCCGAGATCATCGAACGGTTGATCGGCACCTTCACCCGGCTGTACGGGGCGACCGAGGGACACGTGACCGAGGCCGAGCGCGAGCGGGCGCAGGAACTGGTGCGGACGAAGTTCGCGACGAAGGAGTGGCTCGAGCGGGTGCCGTGAGCCTCAGCGCTCGTCGTCCTCGTCGTCGGACCGCAGTGTGAGGTCGACTCGGCCGTCGACCGGTCCCGGGCGGAAGCTGTGGCGGGCGAGCGGGGCGTAGGCCACCCATCGGCCGGCGCCGGCGGAGCCTGCGTCGTCGTCCTCGTCCGCATCGCCAGCCTCGTCGTCATCCGCTTCGTCATCCGCCTCGTCGTCGTCCGCGTCGTGGTCGTCCGCTTCGCCTCGGACGCCGAGCAGCTTCCGGGTGAGTGCCGACCGTTCGGTCAGGAGCGAGTCGAGCGCTGCGACCAGGTCGCCGTCCTCCGGTTCGGCTCCGCGCAGGGCCGCGCCGAGGACGCTCCGACGCATGAGCTCCTTCGCGAACGAGCCGGTCGTCCCCTCGGCGCGCTCGGCGGCACCGGCCAGGGCCTCGTCCGAGAACGGCAGCGCGCCGGCGTACCGACGGAACAGCCGCCGTCGCTCGGGCAGACCCGGCAGGGGGATCTCCACGGCGAGGTCGACACGTCCGGGCCGGTCGGCCAGGGCACGTTCGAGGACGGACACGCGGTTGGTGGTCATGACGAAGGCGACGTCGGCATCCCCGTCCAGGCCGTCGAGCGCGTCGAGCACCTCGAACAAGAGCGGTTGCGGCGACGCGTGCCGTTCCATCGCGACCAGGTCGATGTCCTCGAGCACGACGATCGACGGTTGGAAGGTCCGCGCGATCTCCGCCGCCGCCCCGATCGCCGCGATGCTCGAACCGGTGAGCAGGACCGCCGTCACGCCCTCGGTCCGGGTGAGCAGGTGTCGGATCGTCAGGGTCTTGCCGGTACCGGGCGGGCCGTACAGCAGGACACCACGCTTGAGGTGCTGCCCGGCAGCGAGGAGCGCCTCGCGCTGGTCGCCGATCCCGACGACGTGGTCGACCACCTCGTCCAGGACGCCGTCGGCCAGCACGACGTCGTCGGCGGCGATGTCGGGGCGCCGCAGGAACGTCGCGCCGGCGTCGGCGCCGTACTCGGAACGCACGAACGACAGGACCTGGCCGCGGAGGACACTGCGCTCGATCATGAGTGCGCGGAGGCGCCGCAGGAACGCCGCGGCGGCGTCCTGGTCGGCCGCGATGACCTCGAGGGTCGCACGTGCCCGGCCGTACTCCGGGTTGGCCGCACGCTGGACGACCGCCACGGGTGATCCGTCGAAGACGAGCATGCGGAGGCCCAGGGACACCACTCGGCGCGTGGTGTCCGGGCCGGTGGCGCGGTCGGTGTAGCTGACCGGCCCCGGTGCCCACTGCATGTGCTGGTTCGCGAGGAACTCGCTGACGGAGCTGTGGAACCGGGAGTCGTCGCCCGCGATGCCGATCAGCGCATCCGGGCGCGCGCCGGTGAGGGCTTCGAGCGCGATGTCCGCGTCGACCAGGCGGTGGTCGGGGAGTTCCTCGGTGACCACCGGGATCGACTGCGGATCGACACCCAGGTGGTCGCGGACCCGTTCGCCGATCGGCGTCAGGACCGCACGTTGCTCAGTCCCCGCGAGTTCGTTCGCGTGGTCGATGTAACGGGCGAACGCCCGCATGAGGTCCCGGTCTGCGTCGTCGAGCACGGCGTCATCATGGCACGCCGATGTGTCCGGTGACGCGGCGGCCGGAGCTGAGGGGGGACGTCCCGGCCGCCGCTGCCTCGAGTGTGCGCCTCGATCTCATGAACCAGACGTGTGGATGATGGGAATCCCCCGCGCGGCTGATCCGCTCGTCGCCCGGCCCACGTAGCGTCGCTGCCGTGAACTGGTTGATCTTCATGGGGGCGGTGGCCGCTGTGGCCGTCGTGGTGTGGATCGCCGATCGCTTGGGGTGGATCGACCTGTCGAACAAATCTCAGCGGAGCGGCGGATCCGGAGGCATGGTCGGGATGCTGGACGAGGTGTTCGCACCGACCCGGCACGAGACGCAAGCCGAGTACGAACGGCAGGCGCGCCTGCCGAAACAGGCACCGTCACCGGCGGACGATGACCACGACCTGCTCAGCGGCAACGTGCTCATCCGGGTGCCGACGGTGCGGAGCGCCGGGCGACACGAGGCACGCGCGGGGACGCACGACCGGTCGTACTGAGCTTCTGCGCGTCGTGCTGCTCGCTCAGCGGGTCGTGAGCTCCTGGTAGTCCGGGTGCCGCTCGATCCACGCGTGCACGTAGCTGCACTGCGCGACGACACGTCGCGACGACCCGGAACGCACGTCGTCGAGCGCGTGCTGCACCAGGATCGACGCGTGCCCGCCGCCGCGGTGCTCGGGATCGACCTCGGTGTGCACGAAGCGGATCTCGTCCCCGTCGATCTCGTACGCCGCGAAGCCGATGACCTCGCCGTCCTCGACCAGGGAGTACTGCTGCTTGTCGGTGTCGTTGCGGACCTCGGGTGCTGCTGCCATGCAGTCGACCGTACGCCGCGGCCTGGGCGTGCGCTCTGTGCTGGAGGCCTGCGCCGCGCGCCGCGTGCCTGCTCGGTGCGCGACAATGGGTCCGTGCGCAGGGGAGACGACCGAGGCCCGGACCGCGTCGTCCTCGGCGACGCCCTCGATGTGGTCCCCGCGTACCCGGACGGCTCCTTCACGCTGGTGTACCTCGACCCGCCGTTCAACACCGGCCGGTACCAGCGCCGGCACGCGACGTCCGCGGTGCCGAAGGCCGACGGCCCCGTGATGGGGTTCCACGGCCGGACCTACGAGCGGGTGCGCGGCGACCTGATGCGCTTCGACGACCGGTTCGAGGACTACTGGTCGTTCCTCGAACCCCGCCTCATCGAGGCCTGGCGCCTGCTCGCCGCCGACGGCACGCTGTACCTGCACCTCGACTACCGCGAGTCGCATTACGCCAAGGTGCTGCTCGACGCGCTCTTCGGCCGCGAATCGTTCCTGAACGAGATCGTCTGGGCCTACGACTTCGGCGCCAAGTCCAAGACCCGGTGGCCCACGAAGCACGACACGATCCTGGTCTACGTGAAGGACCCGGCACGGTACTGGTTCGACTCCGAGGCCGTCGACCGCGAGCCGTACATGGCACCGGGGCTCGTCACCCCTGAGAAGCGCGAGCGCGGCAAGCTCCCCACCGACGTCTGGTGGCACACGATCGTCTCGCCGACGGGCCGTGAGAAGACCGGCTACCCGACGCAGAAGCCCGAGGGGGTGCTGCGGCGGATCGTGCAGGCGTCCTCACGCGAGGGCGACTGGGTCCTCGACTTCTTCGCAGGCAGCGGGACCACGGGTGCGGTGGCACAGGCGCTCGGGCGGCGGTACGTGCTGGTGGACGACAACCCGTCGGCGATCGACGTGATGCGGAAGCGGTTGCCGGGGGCCTCGTTCGAGGTGGCGGCCGGGGCGGGGTCGGCGGCGGGGGACGCGGCGCCGGCGGTCTGAAGCGATGGAGTCGCTCTCGCGCGGCCGCGACGGGTGCACCCGCGCAGATGCGACGAGGTCGCTGTCGTGCGACAGCGACCTCGTCGTGCGGCATCAGCGGGCGGGTGCCCGCGCCGACTACTCGGCCGAGTGCCGCCCGTGTGCGTGCACGTCGTCAGTGTCCGGCCGGGAGGCCCGGCTCGCTTCCGCCGCATCGGCTGCGGCCCCGGGGGCGTCCGGCTCCACGGCCGTCGCCGCGTGCGCAGCCCGGGTCCGGATGGCACCGGTCGTCGTCGGGGGCTCGTCCACCGGCGCAGCCGCTGAGTGCGCACCGTGCGTCGTGGCGTTCGGCAGCGGCGCGCGGGTGTCGTCCGCACCGTCGGGTGCTCCGGCTGCTCCGGGCGCCCGAGCGGACCGGGGCTGCGGTGTCACGTCCGGTGAGGTCGGCACGTCGCGCGAGGACGCACCCGGCACCGTCGGCTCCGGCCCGGCGCCCGGAGCAGCAGCCGCGGCGTCGGCGGTCCGTGCCGCGTCGGCCTGCTCCTGCAACGCCGAGGTCTTGCGGAGCGGCGGCACCCGGAAGAACCACGTCAGCACGAACGCGAGCAGGATCACCGCGAGTCCGACGTAGTACACGCGGACGGCCGAGTCGCTGAACCCGACCAGGAACGGACGGCTGAGACGGGGGTCGGCCCCGTTCAGGAACGACGTGTCGCTCGTCGCCGAGTCGGTGGAGGAGTTCGCGGCCGAGTCGCCGCTCTTGAGCTGCTTGACGAGCGTCGGCGCGACCTGGTCGACGACGTTCTCCCGCTGCGCCCGGTCGGAGTAGTCGATCTGCAGCTTCCCGTCGACGACCGAGGCGTTCGCCTTCGTGGCGGCGGTCTCGAGCGCCTGCTGCTCGGCGGCGGGCTTCGCGTCGTCGACCTGCTGGGCGATGATCGTGTCCGCGGCGGCTGCGGGGACGGTGCCCGCGGCGACCTGCCGCTGCACGGCTGCGGTCACCTGCTTCGTCACGGCGGCGTCGGCTGCCTGCTTCGCCTGCGCGGTGCCCTGGTCGAGGCCGTCCTGCACGTTCTGCTGCACCGGGTCGACGATCTTCGTCCAGATCTCGTCCATCACGCCCTGGTTCTTCGAGGCGTTCGCGACCGAGGGGGTCATCGCGGCGTTGAGCGCGCTCTTCAGGTCCGACTCGTTCTGCATGGCGGCGCTGATGTTGGTCGGCATCAGGGTGAACAGCACGGAGAGCAGGACGGCGGTGCCCATGGTGCCGCCGATCTGGCGGAAGAACGTCGCGGCGCTCGTGGCGACACCGATGTCCCGGGGGGAGACCGAGTTCTGCGCGGCGAGGGTCAGCGTCTGCATGAGCTGCCCGAGCCCGAGGCCGATCAGGAACATGCCGAGCATCAGGAACCAGAGCGGCCGGTCGGCGGTCAGGAACGTCAGGACGGTGAAGCCGACGGCCGTGAACGCGGTGCCGGTGACGGGGAACACCTGGTAGTTGCCGGTCTTCGAGATGATCTGGCCGGAGGCGATCGACGAGATCATCAGTCCGAGCACCATCGGCAGCATCGCGAACCCGGACTCGGTCGGGGTCACGCCCTTCACGATCTGCAGGTAGAGCGGGATCGTCAGCATCGCGCCGAACATGCCGAAGCCGACCAGCACCGACAGGATCGCGGACATCGAGAAGACCCGTGACCCGAACAGCTTCATCGGCAGAATCGCGTCGTCGCCCATGGCCCGCTCGACGATGATGAACGCGATCAGGCCGAGGGCTCCGATGGCGTAGCAGGCGAACGCGGCGGGGGAGTCCCAGCCCCACTCGCGGCCCTGCTCGGCGATGAGCAGGAGCGGCACGAGGGTGACGATGACGAGCGTCGCGCCCCACCAGTCGATGCGCGGCTTGCCGCGGTTGCCGAACTTCGGCAGGTGCAGGAACGTCAGCACCATGAACAGCGCGATGACGCCGATCGGCACGTTGATCAGGAAGACCCAGCGCCAGCCGGCGATGAACAGCAGCTGGTCGGCGCCGGCGAAGACACCACCGACGAGCGGCCCGATGACCGACGAGATGCCGAAGACCGCCAGGAAGTAGCCCTGGTACTTCGCCCGCTCGCGTGGGGCGAGCATGTCGCCCATGATCGCCAGCGGCAGGGACATCAGGCCACCGGCACCCAGGCCCTGCAGCGCGCGGAACCCGGCGAGCATGAGCATCGAGTCGGAGAACGACGCGGCGAACGAGCCGACGATGAAGATGCCGATCGCGGTGATGAAGAGCGGCCGGCGACCGAAGATGTCGGAGAGCTTGCCGTAGATCGGGGTCGTCACCGTCGAGGCGATGAGGTACCCGGTGGTGACCCAGGCCTGCTGGTCGAGGCCGTGCAGGTCGTCACCGATGGTGCGGATCGCGGTGCCGACGATGGTCTGGTCGAGGGCGCCGAGGAACATTCCGGCCATCAGGCCGTAGATCACCAACAGGATCTGTCGGTGCGTCATCACGACGTTGGACGCCGTGGTGGGGGCCGCGGGTGCGGTCGCCGTCTGGGTCATGAGCAGGGTCTCCCGGGTACCGATGCGCTGGCAGAACGATTTTTGCGCTGCCTGCAAAGTTACAACTGCCGCAAGTGCTCGGTCACACCGAGACCGCTTCCTGAGTGGATCGGCAGTCACGGTACGCCCGGTTCACCCCTGCGGCGCACGGCCTGGAGGCCCGGTTCGGTTCCGGCGGTCGGGCTGCGGGAACCGAGTCCCGCAGCCCGACCGACGAGGGCGTCAGGCGCCCAGTGCCGCGTCGACGATCTCCTTGGCTTCGCGCTGCACCTGCTCGAGGTGCTCCTGCCCGACGAAGCTCTCGGCGTAGATCTTGTAGACGTCCTCGGTGCCCGACGGCCGCGCGGCGAACCAGGCCTTGTCGGTGACGACCTTCACGCCGCCGACGGCAGCGTCGTTGCCCGGGGCCTTCGACAGCTTCGCGGTGATCGGGTCCCCGGCCAGGGTGTCCGCGGTGATGGCGTCGCCGTCGAGCTTGCCGAGGCGGGCCTTCTGCTCCTTCGAGGCCGCGGCGTCGACGCGCTGGTAGACCGGGGCGCCGAAGCGTTCGGTCAGCTCGGCGTAGAGCTGCGACGGGGTCCTGCCGGTCACGGCGACGATCTCGGACGCCAGGAGCGCCAGGATGATGCCGTCCTTGTCCGTCGTCCACGCGGTGCCGTCGGTGCGCAGGAAGGACGCACCTGCGGACTCTTCGCCGCCGAAGGCCACGGAGCCGTCGATCAGGCCGGGGACGAACCACTTGAAGCCGACCGGGACCTCCCACAGGCGACGGCCCAGGGACTCGGCGACGCGGTCGATGATGCTCGACGACACCAGCGTCTTGCCGATCGCGGCGTCGTCGCGCCACTCGGGTCGGTGCGCGTAGAGGTACTCGATCGCGACCGCGAGGTAGTGGTTCGGGTTCATCAGCCCGCCGTCGGGCGTGACGATGCCGTGCCGGTCGGAGTCGGCGTCGTTGCCGGTGAGCACGTCGAAGTCGTCCTTGCGGGCGAGCACTGAGGCCATCGCCGAGGGGCTCGACGGGTCCATCCGGATCTTGCCGTCCCAGTCGAGGGTCATGAACGCCCACGTGGGGTCGACCTCGGGGTTCACGACGGTCAGGTCGAGGCCGTAGTGGTCGCGGATGGCGTTCCAGTACGGCAGCGAGGCGCCACCGAGCGGGTCGGCGCCGATCTTCACGCCGGCCTGCTTGATCGCCGCGATGTCGATGATGTTCTCGAGGTCGGCCACGTACGTGTTGAGGAAGTCGTAGCGCTCGGGCTCGGCGTCCTCGGTGCGCTGCACCTCGGCGTTGCCGCCCTCGATGATCGCGTTCGCCCGGTTCGCGATCCAGCTCGTGGCGTCGCTGTCCGCGGGGCCACCGTGCGGCGGGTTGTACTTGAAGCCGCCGTCGCGGGGCGGGTTGTGGCTCGGCGTGATGACGATGCCGTCCGCCGTGTCCGGGTTGCCGGCGCGGTTGTAGCGGATGATCGCGTGGCTCAGCGCGGGCGTCGGCACGAAGCCGTCCGCGCTGTCGGCGAGCACGCGGACGCCGTTGGCGGCCAGGACCTGCAGAGCGGTCTGCTCGGCGGGGGCGGAGAGCGCGTGTGTGTCGCGGCCGATGAAGAGCGGGCCGTCGGTGCCCTGCTCGCGGCGGTACTCGACGATCGCCTGCGTGACGGCGGCGATGTGGGTGTCGTTGAAGGCGGTGTCGAGCGACGACCCGCGGTGTCCGGACGTGCCGAACACGACCTTCTGCTCGGGGATCGAGACGTCGGGCACTCGGTCGTGGTAGGCGGCGAGGAGCTCGTCCAGGTCGACGAGGTCGTCTGCGGTCGCTGGGGTGCCGGCGCGGTCGTTCATGCGTCCATCCTGGCATCGGCGGCCCTGACGCGTTCGGGGGAAGTGCGCGGGACTCCGGCGAGGACGCGAGCGAGCGGCCGCCCCACCCGGGTTGAGGGGGGACCCCCGGGGTGGACGACCGCTCGCAGTCTGTGGAGGCAGGTGCCTCAGGCGGTGCGGAACGAACCCGTCGCCGTGCGGAACGAGCCGGTCACGGTGCGCGACGAGGACGTCGCGGTGCCGGGACGGCGGAACTGCGTGTCGACGAAGCGGCCGAGTGCGCGGCCTGTGCCGGTGCCGGTGTAGCTGCCGACGGGGCTGCGGGTCGCGTCGCCGGTGAAGGCGCCGAGCTCGGCGCGGGACTCGAGGCCGGTCACGTAGGCGCCGCCCAGGGGGTTCTGACGGTTCTGCATGGGTGCTCCTCGTCGTCGTGCCGAGGTCCGCGGGTCACCGAGCCGGCGACCGCGACGCCGTCGGCTGGATGACCACCACTCTACCCACTTGTCTTGCATGATGCAAAAGAAGCACGGGTCGGTCAGATCCACCCTCGGTCCCAGGCCGCGGCTGCGGCTGCGACGCGGTTGTCGACGTGCAGCTTCGCGATCGCCGACGACAGGTGGTTGCGGACCGTGCCGTGCGCGAGCGAGAGCTCCCGGGCGATCTGCTTCGTCGCGAGTCCGTCGTGGGTGCAGCGCAGGACGTCGGCCTCGCGCGGCGTGAGCGGGCTCTCGTCCTCGCTGAGCGCAGCCGCCGCGAGACCGGCGTCGATGTACCGCTCGCCCGCCGCCACGTCGCGGATGATCTCGGCCAGCCGGGCGGCCGGCGTGGACTTCGGGACGAAGCCGCGGACCCCGGCGGACAGGGCACGTCGGAGGGTTCCCGGCCGCGCGTGGCGGGTGACGATCACCGTGGGCATCGTGTCCGACAGTGCACGAGCGGCCTCGATGCCGTCGAGGACGGGCATCTCGAGGTCGAGCAGGACGACGTCCGGCAGGTGTCTCCGGGCTGCGGCCACCGCTGCGGCACCGTCGGGGACGTCGGCGACGACCTCGAGGTCGGGTTCCAGGCCGAGCAGGGCGACGAGTGCGCCGCGGATGAGCTCCTCGTCATCGGCGATCACGATCCTGATCACGTGGACACCACCGCTCGTGCGGGGGCCGGGATGCGGACCACCAGGGTGAAGCGGTCCGCACGCCGGTCGACGTGGACCGTCCCACCGTGTGGCGTGACGCGCTGCCGGAGCCCGTCGATGCCCGTCCCCGTCCCGGTCCCGGTCCCCGTGCCCGGCCGTTCGGACGACCGCGGCGCGTCGTTCGCCACCGTGAGTGCCCAGGCGTCGCCGTCGCGCAGCAGCTCGATCGACGCGGTGCTGGCGTGGCTGTGCCGGATGGTGTTCGTCGCGGCCTCGCGGATCGCGACGGCGAACAGGGCGCCGACCGCGTCGGGCATGCCGGCGGTCTCGAGCCGCACGCGGCAGTCGACCCCCGCCGACCGCAGTACAGCTGCGGCGTTCCGGGCCTCGACCGCCACCGTCACGGTGCGGTAACCGCCGACGAGCGCCCGGGTGTCGTCGAGCGCTTCCCGCGCCACGGTCCGGATGTCGGACAGCTCACCCCGGGCACGCTCGGGGTCGGCGTCGAGCAGCCGTTCGGCGAGCTCGCTCTTCAGCGCGATGACCTGCAGGTGGTGGCCCTGGATGTCGTGCAGGTCAGTGGCGAAGCGGAGTCGTTCCTCGGCGACGGCGAGGTCGGAGGCGGTGCGACGTGCGGCTTCGAGCCGGAGCACGACACGGTGGATCCAGACGACGCTGAGCGGCATCAGGGCGAAGAGCGCGAGTGTCCCGACCAGGACGAGTTCGGCGGGCTCGGCGCGGGCGTCGGCTGCCCCGACCAGCAGGACGACGGTGCCGGCGAGCACGGTGACCCGGGCCCACCCCCGCAGCAGGCAGCCGACCGTGCCGCCCGCGATCGCCAGGGTGAACGACCACGCGGAGCCGGTCGCCGACGGGACGAGCGAGACCACCCACGTGGCGACCGCGAGCACCAGCAGGGCGAGCACGGCCGGGTGGCGCGCCGACGCCGCACCGGCGGGACGGAGCAGCAGCGGGATCGATGCGAGCGCCGCCACCGTCGCGGCGACGGTGAACACGACGAGCACGGGGGTCCGCGCCGTCGGCAAACCGTCGGTGCCGATCAGGACCTGCGCGCCGCCGCCCACCAGCACCACGAGCCACAGCGACGCGACCGAGGACCAGCGGACGACCCGGACGTCGGCGTCGGCGCGGGGCCGCTCCTGCCCGGGTTGCGTCACGCGCCCAGGGTAGCGAGGGTCGCGTCGGTGTCCCTGGCGATCCGTTCCGACAGCGTGTGGTGCAGGTAGTGGTCGCCGACCAGTCCGATGACCCGGCCGTGTTCCACGCTCGCGGCCTGACGTTCGTGCAGCCGGACCCAGTTCGGCACGTCGTCGTCGTTGGTCCGCACGAACAACAGCACCGGCAGGTCGGTGGGGAACCGCGAGTCCTCGACGGACCGGAAGTTCTCCGGCGCGTGCCGCATCTCGTCGATGATCGTCGGGGCAGCACCGTTCTTCGCCGAGAGCAGCTGCATCTGGCGCTTCGTCCCGTCGTCGTAGGCGTCGCCGTACGTGTCCGACGACGCTCCGCCGAGTGCGCGCAGCAGGCCGAGCCGATCGAGGGCGACGATCGTGCCGGTCGGGATCGGCTCGTCCCAGCTCGACTGCCGCGGCACACTGCTGTCGATGCCGACGAAGGCGGTCACCTCGTCGCGGTACCGCTCCGTGTAGGGCAGGGCGTAGATGCCCGCGACCGAGTGGCCCATCAGCACGTACCGGTCGACGTGCAGGTGCTGCAGGGCCTCGTGGACCTCGCGGGTGATGTTCGCCGCGGTCCGCGGGACGTCGGTCTGGTCGCTCAGCCCGGTGCCGAAGGGTTCGACGGCGACGACCCGGTGCGAGCGGGCGAGCTGGTCGATGAGCGGCCCGAAGTCGAGCCCGGGGGCGGCGGTGCCGAGCCCCGGCAGGAGCACGATCGTCCCCGTGTCGGACGTGGTGCCGGCGCCGCGGACGACGACGTTCATCTGCTTGCCGTCGACGGGCACGCGCTCGCCGTAGTCGTCGATCTCGGATGCCTCGACGTGGGTCGCGACGACGTTGACGACCGTCGTCGTCGCCAGGGCGAGGACCGGGACCGCCACCAGTGCGCCGAGGGTGATCAGGGTGATGCGCAGGGACTTCCGCACGGAGCTCGTCTCGATCGGGCCGCGCGGGGTCAGCACGGCGGGTCCGATCAGTCAAACGGCGCGGGGCGCGGAGCGGATGTGCCCCGGTGTCACGATCGACCGTGACGGATGTCACGGTCGAACGTGACACGGTCCGCTCAGGCGAGCAGCTCGCAGAAGTTCCGGCCCTCGGCCGTCCAGCTCTGCCGCGCGACCAGTCCGGCTTCGGCTGCGTGCCGGTGCAGGGCGTCGAGCCCGACCTCGGCCCACGGGAACCCGGCGCTCTCGTTGCCGTCGGCGTCGACCACCCGGGCGGTGTACACACGGTCGGCCGTGACCTCGGGGTTCGTCTCGACGATGACCCGGCCGCCGGTGCGCACGATCGCACGGCAACGCGCGAGCAGGGCCGTGGGGTCGCCGCCGATGCCGATGTTGCCGTCGATCACGAGCGCGGTGTCCCAGTGGCCCTCGTCGGGTACGGCATCGAACACGGAGCCCTGCAGGGCCGTGCCGCCGGAGCGCTGCGCGATGGCGACGGCCTCGGCGGAGACGTCCACGCCGAGCGCTGGGATGCCCCGGGACCGTGCGGCGACGAGCATCCGGCCCGGACCGCAGCCGATGTCGATGACCCCGCCGTCGACGTCGTCGAGCAGCGAGCGGTCGACGCGGTCGGCGGCGGCGCTCCAGCGGCCGACGTCCATCGTGGTCACGGCATCGGGACGGTCGGCGTCGGTGAGGCGCAGGTGGCCGTCGGTGCGCAGGGCACGGGCGTACGGTTCGCCGCCGCCGGCACCGAACGAGACGGGTGCGTGCATGGTCATCGGGTGCTCCCCACGGTCTCGGCACGGAGTGCCCGGGTGAAGTCGGAGTCGGGTGCGAGGTCGGCGACCCGCTCGGCGTCCGGCATGGTGTCGACGTCGAGCAGCTCGCCGAGCACGCCCACGTCGAGGCCGGCGTCGGTCAGTCGTGCCAGCTGCACGGCTCCAGTGTCGTCGCGCGACATCGGCACGCCGCGCAGCAGGTCGCCGGTGGGCTGTCGCAGGTACAGCGACCAGAAGCCGCCGTCCTCGGCCGGGCCGAACCAGGCATCGCGGGCAGCATCGTCGAACACGGGCGCGAGGTCCGCGGTGGACACCTGCGGGGTGTCCATGCCGACGAGCAGCAGCGGGCCGTCGACGGCGTCGAAGAGGAACCCGAGGCGCTCGTCCAGACCGCCACCGGGCTGGTGCAGCACCTCGAAGCCGTCGGCCGACGCCGGCACGACGTCGCCGTCGAAGAACAGGACACGACGCGCCGCGGGCAGGGCCCGGACGGTCGCCAGCGTGTCGCCGAGGCTCGCGGACGCGACACGTGCGGCGCCCTCGGGGGAGAGCGCCGGGGTCAGCCGGGTCTTCACCTTGCCGGGCAGGCACTCCTTCGCCACGACGGCGACGGTCACGTCGGCGCGCGCAGCGTCGGTGCCGTGGGCGGCGGCGGCGGTCACGAGCGGGCCTCCTCGGCCATGGGGGCGGACTCGGCCGCCTGCCGGAGCGGTCCCGGTGCGACGACCCGGACACGGGCCTCCCGGCGGTACGCACGGAGCAGGCGGGACATGTCCCGCACCGCGTTGACGGTGCCGCGGAGCGTGCCGGTCACCTTGCTGTCGCCTATGCGCTGCGCGTACCCGATGTCGGACTCGTCGACGCGCCAGCCGGCCGCGTGGGCGGCCAGGACCATCTCGAGCGGGTAGCCGCTGCGACGGTCGCGCAGGTCGAGGGAGACGAGGTCCTCGCGGCGCATCACGCGCATCGGGCCGAGGTCGCGCAGGCGGTAACCGGTCGCGCGGTGCATGAGGACGGCGAGGACGCGGTTCGCGAAGCGTGCGTGCGGAGCCCACGCACCGCGGCCCGTCGGGACGCGGCGGCCGAGTGCCAGGTCGACGCGGCCGCTGGCCACGCGGTCGACCAGGGGAGGGAGATCGGCGGGGTCCATCGAGGCGTCGGCGTCGCAGAACGCGACGAAGTCGGCGGTCGCCGCGGCGACCCCGGCGGCGCACGCCGAGCCGAAGCCCTTGACGGGTTCGGTCACGACGAGGGCGCCGTGGGCGCGGGCGACGTCGGCCGATCCGTCGGTCGATCCGTTGTCGACGACGATGGCCCGGTAGCCCGTGGGGAGCCGTGCGATGACCTTCGGCAGGGCGTCCGCCTCGTCGAGGCACGGCAGGATCACGTCGACAGTCATGTCCGTCATTCGGTGCGGTCGGTCGGATCGACGGGTCTGTCCTGGCATGTCCTCGACACAACACGACGATGCGCCGCGGGGTACAGGAAACTGCCGGGTCCTGGTCGTTCCGCGCGTTCGGTGCCGGCCGGGTCCCCAGTACGGGGGACAGGGTGCGTTCGTGTCGCGGGTGCGGGTGCCAGAAGACGCCGTCGTGTCGTCGAGACGCCGCCGAATGCGGCGGCGTCTCGCGCGCCAGGGGGCGTGTTGCCGACACGACGGCGTCCTGCGTGGCCGTGGTGGTGGGGACTGCGGACGGGAGGCGCGGGGCGGGGCCGCCACGGGCTTCCCGTCCGACGGCTGGTCGCGCTCTCAGGCGCCGCTCGCGGCGCGCGACCCGCTCGCGTGTTCCGGCTAGCGGACGGCGCTGCGGAGCGGAGCCGTCGCGAACTCGCGCATGCCTGCTTCGAAGTCCACCTCGGCGTGCCAGCCGAGCTCGGCGGCGATGCGTGCCGAACTCGCCGTGACGTGGCGGACGTCGCCCAGTCGGTACTCGCCGGTGACGACCGGCTGCGGGCCGTCGGGTCCGGCGATCGCCGAGGCCATGTCGCCGATGGTGTGCACGGTGCCCGAGCCGACGTTGTACGCGCGGAAGGTGTCCGACGGCAGGTCGGCGGTCACCGCGATCGAGGCGGCGTTCGCGCCGGCGACGTCGTCGACGTGCACGAAGTCGCGTCGCTGGGCGCCGTCCTCGAAGACCCGGGGGGCCTCGCCTCGGGCAAGTGCCGAGCGGAACAGGGACGCGACACCGGCGTAGGGGGTGTTCGCTGGCATGCCCGGTCCGTAGACGTTGTGGTACCGGAGCGCGATCGCGCGGCCGCCCGTGGCACGCGCCCAGCTCGAGGCGAGGTGCTCCTGCGCGACCTTCGTCTGCGCGTACACGTTGCGGGGGTCGAGCGCGGCGGACTCGTCGATCAGGCCGGGCAGCAGGGGCTGAGCGTCGGGCCCGATCGGGTCGAAGCGGCCGGCGTCGAGGTCCTCGCGGCGGCGGGCCGGCGGACGGGTGGGTTCGCCGGACGCGGTGGTGTACGCACCCTCGCCGTAGACGACCATCGAGCTGGCGACGACGAGCCGGCCGATGTCGTGCCGGTCCATGCCGGCGAGGACGTGGGCGGTGCCGGCGTCGTTCGACGAGACGTAGTCGGGGGCGTCCTGGAAGTCCACGCCGAGGCCCACCTTGGCGGCCTGGTGGCACACGACGTCGATGCCGTCGAGGGAGGCGTCGAGGGCGACCCGGTCACGGACGTCGCCGTGCACGAACGCGATGCCCTGCTGCTGGTGGGCGCGGATGACCTCGGCGGGGTCGCCGTGCACGTCGTCGCGCAGGGAGTCGAGGACGCGGACCTCGTGGCCGTCGGCCAGGGCACGACGGACGATCGCGGAGCCGATGAAGCCCGCGCCGCCGGTGACGAGGAGGCGGCTCATGCGGTCGCGCCCGTGGTGGCGGTGGCAGCGGGCTGGGCCTGCGTGGGTGTCGCACCCGTGGGCTGGGTCTGCATGATGCTGGCGCTCGCGCTGGTGGGGACGAGTTCGCGCGGGGTGAAGTCGTCGGGGATCGCGGCGACGATCTGGCCGATGGCGCGGACGATGACCTCGTTGGCGCGAGCGAGGCGTTCCATGACGAGGGCGTGGGTGACGACGGCGCCGGCGTCGTCGACGCCGGGGCCGCTGGCTGCGGCTGCGGCGTCGGCTGCAGCTGCCGCGTCGGCTGCGGCTTCGTCCTCGGTCGGGGCCAGGCCGGCGTCGGCGTCGGTCACGAACGACAGGTTCACCGTCGCGATGCCCAGTTCCGCGGCGAGCGGCACCTCGGGCGTCATCGTCATGTTGATGGTGTGGCCGCCGGCCTGGCGGAGCCAGACGGACTCGGCGCGGGTGGAGAACCGGGGACCCTGGATGACGACGCACGTGCCGGTCGGGCGGAACGGCACGTCGAGTCCGGCGACGGCGTCGATCGCCGCACGGCGGAGCGTCGGGTCGAACGGGTCCGCGAAGGACAGGTGCTGCACGTCGTCCTCGAAGAACGTGTCGGCGCGGCCCCAGGTGCGGTCGATGAGCTGGTCGGTCACGACGAAGGTGCCCGGGGCGTAGTCGGGGTGCAGGCCGCCGACGGCGCTCGAGGACACGATCGCGCGGACGCCGAGCGAGCGGAGCGCCCAGACGTTCGCACGGTGGTTGATGCGGTGCGGGGCGACGGAGTGCTCACGGCCGTGGCGGGTCAGGAACGCGACCCGTCGTCCGGACATCGTGCCGATGCTGATCGGGCTCGAGGTCGGGCCGAACGGGGTCGGGACGTCGAGCTCGTCGGCGGTGCCCTCCTCGAACAGCTGGTAGAGGCCGGAGCCTCCGATGACACCGATCGTCACGGCTTCGTCGTTCTCCACAGGTCCTCCGGTTGGTCGTCGGCGCGGGCTGCGCGCTGGATACGCTACTGACGGCGCCACCGGGCGAACCGGGAGCGGCGCCACCTACCCCTGTTCGGAGGCACCTGTGCGAACGATCGGTCAGCACCGCGACGACCTGGCGGCGTTGCTCGCGCCGGTGGTGGCGGGCCTCGGAGCAGAAGAACTGCCGCTCGACGAACTCGTCGGCGCGGGCGAGGGCGCCGGTGCGGGTGCTGGGTTCGCACACCGCGTGCTCGCGGCGTCCGTCCAGTCGCCCGTTCCGCTGCCGCCGTTCGACAACAGTCAGATGGACGGGTTCGCCGTGCAGGTCGCCGAGGTCGGGCAGCAGGTCCGGGTCGTCGCCCCGATCCCGGCCGGCGTCATGCCCGAGGCGCTCGAACCCGGCACGGCAGCGCCGATCATGACCGGAGCGCGGATCCCGACCGGTGCCGACGCGGTGTTCCCGGTCGAGGCGATCGAGCCCGGTGCGTTCCCGGCGGCGCTCGAGCTGCCCCGGGTGACGGTGCCCGATGACCTCACCGCCGGCACCTTCGTGCGCGTCACCGGCAGCGATCTGCCGGCCGGCGCCGAGCTGGCTCCGGCCGGTTCTCCGATCACGCCGGCGTTGCTCGGGGCACTGGCCTCGGCCGGGGTGACGACCGTCTCGGTTCGCCGAGCGCTGCGGGTCCTCGTCGTGTCGACGGGGTCCGAGCTGCAGGGAGCCGATGCCGACGCGGCGACCATCGGCGACGCGAACGGCATCGCGCTGCGGGCCGCCCTGGCCCAGGTCGGAGCGGACTCCCGGGCCGTCCGGGTGCCCGACCACGTCGCTGCCTTCGACCAGGCACTCGATGCGGCCGTGGGGGACTGGGCCGACCTCGTGCTGACCACCGGGGGCATCAGCGCCGGGGCGTACGAGGTCGTGCGGCAGGCGCTCGAACCCCGCGGGCTCGCGGTGACGCCGGTCGCGATGCAGCCCGGTGGGCCGCAGGCGTTCGGCAGCGTCGTGTTCGGTGGTGACGCCGGTAGCGGTCGCTCCGTGCCCGTCGTGTCGTTCCCCGGCAACCCGGTGTCGGCGCTCGTCTCGTTCGAGGTGTTCCTGCGCCCCCTGCTCGCCGCGGCCGTCGGGCTCACGGCGGACCGGCCCACGCAGGTCCTGCCCGCAGCGTCCGCTGCCGGGTCACCCGCCGGCAAGCACCAGGTCCGTCGCGGCCGGGTGCAGGACGGGGCCGTGCACTTCGTCGGTGGGCCGAGTTCGCACCTGCTCGTGCACTACGCCGCCGCCACCCACCTGGTGCACGTCCCCGTCGGCGTCGACACCGTCGAGGTCGGCGACCCCCTGACCGTCTGGAGCCTCCGATGACCGAGCAGTCCCTGTCCGACCCCGGCTCGTCCCGAGCCCAGGCCGACACCGAGTCCGACGACCTCTCGCACGTCCGCGCCGACGGCAGTGCGCACATGGTCGACGTCTCCGCGAAGGACGTCACCGACCGGTCGGCCACCGCCACCGCCACCGTCGTCACCCGCCCAGACGTCGTCGCACGCATCCTCGACGGCTCGCTGCCCAAGGGCGAGGTCGTCGGCACCGCCCGCATCGCGGCGATCATGGCGGTGAAGAAGACCTCCGACCTCATCCCGCTGTGCCACCCGCTGCCCATCGCCGGCGTGCAGGTCGACATCACCGGCTCCGACGACCGCGTGCTGATCGAGGTGTCGGTCCGAACGACCTCCCGCACCGGCGTCGAGATGGAGGCCCTGACCGGGGCGAGCGTCGCCGCGCTGACGGTGTACGACATGGTGAAGGCCGTCGACCGAGCGGCCGTGATCACGGACGTGCGCGTGCTCGAGAAGCACGGCGGACGCTCCGGGGACTGGAGCAACCGATGACCGCCGAGCCGACCAGGGGCCGGGGCGCCGTCGTCGTGGTGTCCACGCAGGCCGCCGCCGACCCCGAACTCGACCGCACCGGACCCGTCATCGCCGACTGGCTGCGCGAGCACGGGTTCACCACGAGCGAACCGATCATCGTCCCCGACGGCGGCGCGATCACCGAGACCGTCACCGCCGAACTCCTGGCCGACGCCCGGGTCGTCATCACCACCGGCGGCACCGGGGTCACCCCGACCGACCGGACCCCCGAGTCGGTGGCGGGGCTGATCGACCTCGAACTACCCGGCATCACCGAGGAGATCCGTCGACGCGGGCTCACGGGTGCCGGCCCCACCGCGCTGCTCACCCGCGGCGTCGCCGGGGTCACGAACGCCGGTTGCCTGCTCGTCACCCTGCCGGGGTCGCGCGGTGGGGTGTCCGACGGGCTCGCCGTGCTCGACGGTGTGCTCGACCACGTCGTCGCCCAGGTGCACGGCGAGGGCCACGCCCCGCGGAGCGCCTCGTGAGCAGCACCGAGGCCGCCGCACGGGTCGTGCTCGCCGACGTCGTCGACCGCGACATCAGCGTCGACGAGGTCGCAGCCGTGGTGGCCACCGAGCAGGACGGCGCCGTGGTGACCTTCGCCGGCATCGTCCGAGACCACGACGGTGGCAAGGGCGTCACCGCACTCGACTACGAGCGGCACCCCAGTGCCGACGACGTCATCACCGCGGTCGCCCGGACCATCGCCGAGGACCACCCCGACGTCCGGATCGCCGTCCTGCACCGCGTCGGGGCGCTCGGCATCGGGGACGTCGCGCTCGCCGCAGCGGTGTCGTCGTCGCACCGGGCGCAGGCGTTCGCGGCGTGCGGTGCCCTGGTCGATCTCGTGAAGGAGCGCGTGCCGATCTGGAAGCACCAGCGGTTCACCGACGGGACGGACGAGTGGGTCGCGGCGCTGTGACATCTGCCGAACGGCCGAACGCCGGACTGACAGCGGTGGAACGCCGGTGGGTCGAGTCCGAGGAACGCGCTCGCGCCGTCTCGGCGAAGTCCCCGGGAGCTGTCCTGCAGGTCCGTTGGTTCGTCCTGGCGACCGTGCTGGTGTTGGTGGTGCTCGGCGTCGGGGCGATAGTCCTGCCCACCGGCTCCGACGCGCGCTTCGCCCTCTCGGCGGCGGTCGCCGCACTGGGCTTCGTGGCCGGTATCAGTGAGGCCGTGCAGGTCGGCATCCGCCGGAGACGGAACGGGGTGGCAGCTCGTCCTGCGCCGGTGCTCGCGCCGTTGCAGCAACGCGAACAGCGCGCGGTGACCGCGGCTGCAACCGGGCGGCGCGCTGTCCCCGCCGACCGGTTGATGATCGTGCGGGCTCGAGCCGTCGAACTCGCCGACGGCACCGGCCTCCAGCTGACCGTGGGTCTCGTCGCCGTGTGGGCGGCGATCGCGTTCTCCGGCGTCACGTTCTGGCCCGTCTACCTGGCGGGTGGCATCGCCGCCGCGGGGCAGTTCGCATGGACGGCACGGTTCGCGGTGCTCGCACGCCGGTACCTCGACGCCGACCCTGTGCACCTTCGCAACCACGACGCTCGTTCGGGGAATGGTGAGACTCCAAGCGGATCCATAGAATCGCGAACATGAGCGTCTTGCTGCCCGGGATCACCGTCATCCTGCTGGTCTTCGCCCTGATCGACATCCTGACGAAGACGGATGACCAGATCCGCGGCCTGCCGAAGATCGCGTGGGTGATCCTCGTGATCCTGGTCCCCGTCGTCGGCAGCATCGTCTGGTTCGCCATCGGCCACGACTGGGCTCCGGGCGAACGGAACCACGGTCGCTACATCGAGCCGACCCGCCACGAGGACCGCTACGCCACCCTCGGCGACGCCCGCAGTGCCCACGGCACGAAGCGCGTGACCGGCACCGAGCAGGAGCTCGCCGAGCTCGAGCGCGAGATCGAGTACTGGGAGGCGCAGGCCCGCCTCAAGCGTGCGAAGGAAGCCGCGGGCGAGGGCGACACCGCTCCCGCGAGCTGAGCCGGGCCTCCAGGCCGACGCACCGTGCGCGGTCCGTCGACTGGTGCGAGGTTGCGCGCTCCGTGTGCCGCTACAAGCTCGCACCGAGCGGGCAACCTCGCACCACTTGAACAAGCGCGCACCGTGCGACCAGAGCCGGTCGGCCAACCGCTCCAACAACCCGCGCCGCACACGCCACCCCGCTGCGCCACCTACCCTTGACGCGTGGCACATCTCCTCGGCGCCGAGAACCTGCATCTCGAGTTCCCCACCAAGGTCGTCTTCGACAACGTCACCCTCGGCATCGACGAGGGTGACCGGATCGGCGTCGTCGGCCGGAACGGCGACGGCAAGTCGACCCTCCTCGCACTGCTGTCCCAGCGACTCGAGCCGGACGGCGGCCGCGTCACGCACCGCCGCGGGCTGACCATCGGCTACCTGGACCAGCGCGACATCCTGCCCGAGGGCGCGACCGTCGGCAGCACCGTCGTCGGCGACCTCGAGGAGCACGAGTGGGCCGGTGACCCGAAGATCCGCGACATCATCGGCGGTCTCGTGTCGGACATCCCGTGGGACGTCAGCGTCGACGAGCTGTCCGGCGGGCAGCGTCGCCGGGTGGCACTCGCGCGGCTGCTGGTCGGCGACTGGGACGTGTTGTTCCTGGACGAGCCGACGAACCACCTGGACGTCGAGGGCATCGAGTGGCTCGCCGGGCACATCAACCGCCGCTGGTCGTCGAACCAGGGTGGCATGGTCGTCGTGACCCACGACCGGTGGTTCCTCGACGCCGTGTCGACCGACACGTGGGAGGTCCACGACGGCGTCGTCGACCCCTTCGAAGGTGGCTACGCCGCGTACATCCTGCAGCGCGTCGAGCGTGACCGGCAGGCGGCCACGATCGAGCAGCGCCGCCAGAACCTGGCCCGCAAAGAGCTCGCGTGGCTCCGCCGCGGCGCCCCGGCCCGTACAAGCAAGCCGAAGTTCCGCATCGATGCGGCGAACGCCCTGATCGACGACGTCCCGCCGATCCGCGACACCGTCGCCCTGTCCCGCACCGCGACCGCGCGCCTCGGCAAGGACGTCGTCGACCTGCTCGACGTGAGCGTCTCGTTCGACGGCACGCAGATCCTCGATCGCATCGAGTGGCGCATCGCTCCGGGGGAGCGGACCGGCATCCTCGGCCCGAACGGCGCCGGCAAGTCGACGCTGCTCAACCTGGTCTCCGGTCGGCTGCAGCCGACGAGCGGGCGGGTGAAGACCGGCAAGACGGTGCAGGTCGCGGTGCTCGACCAGCAGCTCGCCGACCTGCAGCAGTTCGCCGACGACCGCGTGCGCGAGGTCGTGGCCCGCAAGAAGACGAGCTACGTCGCCGACGGCAAGGAGATGACGCCGTCGCAGCTGCTCGAGCGGCTCGGCTTCACCTCGGAGCAGCTCTCCACGCCCGTCAAGGACCTGTCCGGTGGGCAGAAGCGGCGCCTGCAGCTCATGCTCATCCTGCTCGACGAGCCGAACGTGCTGATCCTCGACGAGCCCACCAACGACCTCGACACCGACATGCTCGCCGCCATGGAGGACCTGCTCGACACCTGGCCCGGCACCCTGCTGGTCGTCAGCCACGACCGGTACCTGCTCGAGCGGGTCACCGACCAGCAGTACGCCGTGCTCGGCGGGCACCTGCGCCACCTGCCCGGCGGCGTCGACGAGTACATGCGTCTGCGCGAGGCCGGCACCGGTGGCGGGACCGCCTCTGCGGCTGCCGCCGCGTCTGCCGGGAGGCCCGACACCGTCGGCGGGACCGGTTCGGCCGGTGCCGTGGCCGGGTCCACTGCCGCTGGTGCGTCCGCCCTGTCGGGCGCGGACCGGCGAACGGCCGAGAAGGAGATGTCGGCGCTCGACCGGAAGATCGCGAAGGTCGGCGCGGACCGCAAGAAGCTGCTCGACCAGTTCGCGACGCACGACCAGTCCGACTACGCCGGGCTCGGCGAACTGCAGTCGAAGCTCGGTGCGCTCGAGGCCGAGGTCGAGCAGCTCGAGGAGCGCTGGCTCGAGGTCGCGGAGCTGCTCGGGGTCTGAGCCGGGCTACTCGACGGACGCGGGGTCGACCGCGTCCTGGCTTGCGTCCGTCGGTGTCGCGTCCTCGGGCGCCCCACCGCCGGGGTTCGCCACGACCTCCCACAGGTGCCCGTCCGGGTCCTGGAAGAAGCCAGACCACATGCCCCACGGTCGCGTGTACGGCGGCTCGAGCATCGTGGCGCCGGCTGCCTGCGCCCGCTCGAGGAACGCCTCGGCCTCGGCCTGACTGCTCGTGAAGTGGCCGATCGTGCTGCTCGGTGCCGTGGCCAGCTGGACACCGGAGTCCTTCGTCATGTCGTCTCGGCCGTAGACGCTGACGATCAGCCCGTCGTCGAGGGTGAACATCGCCGTGGTGCCGCCGGCCTGCGTCTCGGTGGCGGGGTACTCGGTACCGATGACGCCACTGCCCTCGATGCCGAGCAGCGCGCGGTAGAACTCGGCCGATCGTGCAACGTCGGCGACGGCGAGGGTGATGGCGTGCATGCGCCGCACGCTACGCCGGGGCAGCTCGGCCCGTGTGACGCTGTCGGTCAGTCCCCGAGACCCAGGATGAGTCGGCGGAGCAGCCCGGCCAACTGGCCCTGCTCGTCGGCGGAGACCCCGGACAGGATGTCCCGCTCGGCGGCCAGCAGGTCCGCGATCGCCGCGTCCACCGCCACCCGGCCCTGGCTCGTCAGCGAGACGAGGATGCCGCGGCCGTCCTTCGGGTCGGTCCGTCGCCCCACGAAGCCGCGTGCCGCCAGACGGTCCACCCGGTTCGTCATCGTGCCGCTCGACACCAGGGTCTGCTGCAGCAGGGTCTTCGGGCTCAGTTCGTACGGCTCACCCGCCCGCCGCAGGGCCGACAGGACGTCGAACTCCCACGGCTCCATGTCGCTCGCGTCGAACGCGGTCCGCCGGGCGCGGTCCAGGTGCCGGGCGAGCCGGTCCACGCGAAACAGCACCTCGAGCGGGCCGAAGTCGAGGTCGGCACGCTCACGACCCCACGCCGCGACGATGCGATCGACCTCGTCCTCATGCGGCATCCCTCCATCTTGGCCGAACCCGGAGCGGACAGCCAGCCTCGTGGGTCGTGGGAAGATGGAGGAGCACCTTCGGGTGCGTTCCGCCTTGGTGTAATGGCAGCACGACGGCCTTTGGTGCCGTTAGGTCCGGGTTCGAATCCTGGAGGCGGAGCGGGGTCTGCAGGCGCGCAGGGTCTTGGAATGGGAATCCGAAACCAGCGGGACGCCTCTCTGCACGCTTTGCGTTCATCCGAGAGTTTCGTTGATGCCGTTACCCCGCACCGGCAGACTCGATGGATCGCCGCCTGTCACCGGTCGTCGTTAGCCTCGAGTCACTGCCCGCCAGCGAGCGCGGGCTTCTGAAGGAAGAGTCGGACCTTGACAGCGCAGAACGTCACTCTGAACATCGTCCTCAATGACGAGCTTGCAGCCGCCCTGGTTTCTCGACACGGGGACACCGAGTACGCAGAGCACCCTGAGCGGTTCAGTGCGACGGGGTCGACTTCGGGCCTGGAGCTCACTGACCCAGCGCTCGAGCAGGGTTCCTTGTTGTACGTCACTGGCATCGCCGATGCGATGCTGCTCGCCTCGTACGAGGAAGCGCGCGGGTACAAGACCGTTCATCTCATGCACGTCACGGACGGACGAGCCGTCCTGTCATCGCGTCCAGCTGTTGCGCCTCCACGCTGATCGGTGGCGTTCTCGCTGCTCACCGTGAGCTGACCGACCGCAGGGGGGCGCTGCAGCCGTCCAAGGATTGCGCGGGGTTGCCTTTCTCGGTTGTGGTCGTCACTATAGTGATGCATGCGTCACGATAGTGACAGTGGTGCTTCGATGTCAGGAGGGCGTCGTGCAGCTGCAGAGCCCATTCGCGGCGTTGTCGAGCGGACTCGATGGTGACGTTCTGATGGTGCTGAGTGGCCTGTCGGACCGACCCTTCACGGTGTCCGCTGTCCAGCGGCTCGTCCCCGGAGGCCGTTCTCGAAACGGCGTGAAGAAGGTGCTTGACCGTCTGACGGAGCAGGGCATCGTTGTGTTCGACGACATCGGCGGCGTGAGCACGTACGCGCTCAACCGAGACCATCTCCTCGCGTCGGCGGTCCTCGAGGTGGCCGGAGCTCGTACCCGCTTCCTCGACAGGGTCCGCGGGGAGATCGCATCGATTCCGGTCCGCTACGCAGCGTTGTTCGGCTCGGCCGCGCGAGGTGCGATGCGACCGGACAGCGACATCGATCTGTTCTTCGCCGTGGATGCCGTTTCGCGGACGGAAGCTGAGGACCGCATCTACGACCTCACCGTTGCCGTTCATCGGTGGACCGGCAACCAGGTGAACCCCATCGTGTACGACGTCTTGGGGGTCACCTTCGATGACCCGCTCATCGGTTCCATCGCGAGTGAGGGCATTCCCCTCGTGGAAGACCGCCGATGGCTCCAAGCCCACCTCAGGAAGGCCGCACGTTGACTCCACCGAAACTGCCGTCGACCACTGACGGCGACGGCGCTTTCATGCGCGGTCGGCTCGAGAAGGCCACGGGCTTCCTCGAGTCAGCCGAGACACTGTTCGAGTTCGGTGCCGAGGACGGGATCCTGAGTCCGACGTCCCCTCATGCCAACTCCTTCGTCGACCTGTGCGTCGACGCAGGGATCGCCGCGGCAGATGCCATCTGCATCGGCAAGACCGGAATGTACAGCAGTGGGGCGAGCCACAACGACGGCGTCTCGATCCTGCGGGATGCGACGGACCGGCCGATCGCGAAGCACCTCGAGACGCTCGTTCGGGTCAAGAACAAGGCGGCCTACAGTGCGAGGTCAGTGGACGCATCGGACATCCACAATGCCGGTGCGGCCGCCCGCGCACTCGTTGCCGTCGCGGAGGATCTGGTCTGACAGCTCACCGTTCGATGCGGAACCAAAAGCAGCTTTCCTGTGGAGTGATATCGCTGTGAAGGTATAGTACTCGTGGGACGGCACTCGTCGCCCCACGAGCAGAGGACCACCCATGGCGACCACGCCGCACCACCGCCCACGCGTCCTGATCACCGGCGCGAGCATCGCCGGCCCCGCGCTGGCGTGGGGACTCGACCGATCGGGCTTCGACGTCACGCTGCTCGAGCGGTCACCGGAGCAGCGAACCACCGGCCAGAACATCGACGTCCGGGGGCTCGGGCGCGAGGTCCTCGAGCGCATGGGTCTCCGCGACACCGTGATGCAGCACCTCACCGGCGAAGCGGGCACCCGGTACGTGGACGAGCACGGCACCCCGTACGCCACGTTCCCGAAGACCGAGGGCCAGGACGGTCCGACTGCCGAGATCGAGATCCTGCGGGGCACGTTCGCCGGGATCCTCGTCGATGCGCTGCCGGACACGGTCGGCCGCCGCTACGGGGACTTCATCGCGGGCGCCGAGCAGGACGGCACCGGGGTGAACGTCCGCTACGACAGCGGCGCTCAGGAGCGGTTCGACCTGGTCGTCGTCGCCGAGGGCCGCAGCTCGCGCACCCGTCGGATCCTGTTCGCCGACGAGACGGAGTACCGCGACCACGGCGTCAGCATCGCCTACGGCACGCTCGACCGGATCGGCAGCGACACCGACCACTGGGACTGGTACACGGCGCCGCGTGGACGTGTCGCGTCGATCCGACCCGACAACGAGGGGACGATCCGGGCGAGTGTGTCGTTCGAGTCGGAGTCGATGGGCTTCGAGCAGCTCCCCGTCGACGTGCAGCTGCGGATCCTGCGCGAGCGCTTCCGGGGCGCAGGGTGGCAGACGGGGCGGATCCTCGACGGGTTCAGCGAGCGGTCCGACGAGTTCTACACGCAGCGGATGGAGCAGGTCGTGGTGTCGCGATGGAGCAAGGGTCGGATCGCCCTGCTCGGTGACGCGGCCTGGGGCTCCGGGCCGACCGGCATGGGCACGACGCTGTCCCTGGTCGGCGCGCACATCCTGGCCGGGGAACTCGCTCGGACGGTCGAGCCGGCCGTCGGCGCTGATCACGGGTACTCGATCCCGGACGCTTTCGCGCGCTACGAGGAGATGCTCCGCGGGTACGCCGACAGCGCCCAGGGGCTTCCCCCGGGCGGTGCGCGCCTGCTGCACCCGTCGTCGAAGGCGGGCGTCCGCGCGGTGCGGGCGGCGCTCCGGGTGGCGTCTTTCGGTCCGGTCCGCGGCTTCGCCCAGAAGTACCTGCTGACGAGCGAGAAGCACGTCCCCGTCCTGCCGCACTACCCGACACTGCAAGGGGCCCGGAAGGCGGCAGAATCGATCGCATGACCGACCTGCGCTCCCAGACCCTCGAGGCGCTCCGCCACTACGCCGTCCGGTACCAGGAGTCGGCGCTCCACTTCGCAGCATGGATGGAGCTGCCGACCTCGGACGGCGTCGCGCTGGGGGAGATCCTCTGGGCGGAGACCGAGGGCGAGCCGATGACGGGCACGCGGCTCGCCCGGCGGATCGGGATGACCTCAGGTGCGGCGAACGCGTTGGTCAACCGACTGGAGGAGCGTGGGTTGATCATGCGGAGCCGCGAGAGCGCGGACCGTCGGGTCGTCACTCTCCGCGTCACCGAGCTCACCCGGGAACGCAGCAGTGGGTTCCTCGGGTCACGTGCCGCGGAGCTCGATGAGGCGATCGGTTCGTACGACGACGACACGTTGACGGTGGTGCGCGACTTCCTGCTCCGCTTCGCCGCGGTCCTGCCGCAGGAGACGGCCGCGTCGAAGCACTGACGGAACCGACCCGGTCAGTCGCTCGTCACCACGAACTCGGCGCGTAGTCCTTCAGGAAGACACCGAACACGTCCTCGCCCGCTTCACCCCGGACGATCGGGTCGTAGACACGGGCGGCTCCGTCGACCAGGTCGAGCGGCGCGTGGAAGCCCTCTTCGGCGAGCCGGACCTTCGTGGGGTGCGGCCGTTCGTCGGTGATCCAGCCGGTGTCGACGCTCGTCATCAGGATGTTGTCCGTCTCGAACATCTCCTGCGCGCTCGTGCGGGTGAGCATGTTCACGGCGGCCTTCGCCATGTTCGTGTGCGGGTGACCCGGCCCCTTGTACGCGCGGCCGAACACCCCTTCCATGGCGCTGACGTTCACCACGTAGGTGCGGCGTCCCGTGCTCGCGGCCATCGCGGGGCGGAGCTTCGAGATCAGGATGAACGGCGCCGTGGTGTTGGCCAGCTGGACCTCGAGCATCTCGAGCGGGTCGACCTCGTCCACCTGCTGGGTCCACGAGTTCTCGTCGTGCAGGTCGGGGACCAGGCCACCGGCGTCGATGGCGGTGCCCAGGGCGAGCCGTTCGAGCGAGCTCGATCCCGGCGCCATCGCCTGTTCGGTCAGCTCGTCGGCTCGGGCTGCGGCGGCCGCGAGGATCGGGTGCGCGGCAACTGAACGGGCGAGCGCCAGCGGGTGCTGGTCGTTCGTGTGCCCGAAGGTCACGAGTTCGGGCAGCGGTCCGTCGGGCAGCGGCGCGAGTTCCGCGTCGACGAGCGGCTGGTAGGCGCCGGTCGACCGGCGCACGGTCTGCGTGGCGTTGTTGATCAGGATGTCGAGGGGACCGGACGCGGCGACGTCCTCGGCGAGCCCGATCACCTGGGCGGGGTCGCGCAGGTCGATGCCGACGACCTTCAGGCGGTCCATCCAGTCGGCGGAGTCGGGCAGGCTCGCGAACCGGCGCACCGCGTCGCGGGGGAACCGCGTGGTGATGGTGGTGTGGGCCCCGTCGCGCAGGAGCCGGAGCGCGATGTACATGCCGATCTTCGCGCGACCGCCGGTGAGCAGCGCCCGCTTGCCGGTCAGGTCCGTCCGGGCGTCGCGCTTCGCGTGGCTCATGCGAGCGCACGCCGGGCAGAGCTGGTGGTAGAACGCGTCGACGACCGTGTAGTGCTGCTTGCACATGTAGCAGGGCCGTGACTTCAGCAGCGTGCCCGCGGTGGTCGACGCGGTCGAGGCGCTGATCGGGACGCCGCGGGTCTCGTCGTCGATCCGGTCGGCGGCCCCGGTGGCGGTGGCGGCGATCACCCGGCGGTCGGCCTCGGCGATGACGCCGCGCTTCTCGAGCCGGTGCGCACGCTTGACGGCCTTGAACATCTTCGCGGTGGCCTGACGGACCCGGATGAAGTCCGGGTGCGTCTCGTCGATCGACGGCAGCTGCTCGAGCACCCGGAGCGCGACGGTCAGGTCGTCGGGGTCGATGCCGCTGGGTTCGGGGTGCTCGGAGCTCACACGCGATCCTACGTCGGGACCGAGGGCCGATCAGACGAGCTGCCGCTCCATGCACACGCTCGTCGGATCGTCGACGTACGGGCCGAACCGGGGGATGTCCGCGTACCCGGCCTTCCGGTACAGCGCGATCGCCGCGGCCTGCGGCAGGCCGGTCTCGAGCCGGACGGTCCCGATGCCGACCGCGCGGGCACGGTCGTGCAGGGCGTCGAGCAGCCGCGTCCCGACGCCGAGCCCACGCGCGGCGTCGCTCACGAACATGCGCTTGACCTCGCCGGTGCCGTCGCCGGCGTCGACGAGCGCCACGGTGCCGAGGGCGGTGCCGTCCTCGCGCGCCACCAGGAACGTGACGTCGGGCTGGTCCAGGTCGTCGACGTCGAGGGCGTGGTAGTTCTCGGCCGGGTAGAGGCTCAGTCCGTAGTCGTCGCCCTGCTGCAGCAGGTGCAGGACGTCGTCCTGCCGGGGGCTCTCGATCCGCACGGTCAGCACCGTCACACAGTAGCGAGGACGACGAGAACAGTGAGCAGACGAGGCCCCCGGCCGACGGCGATCAGGCCAGGAGTCCCTCGCTGACCTCCCACAGCCGGCGCGCGTCGTCGGCGTCGAGCATGGCCGAGTTCGCGTTCGACGGGATGCGGTCCGCGGTGAGGGGCAGGACCCGGTCGTCGATCACGGCGACGTCGCTGTCCTTCAGGTAGACCCCGCCGACGCCGTCGAGCAGCGGGCTCGCAGCACCGAACACGAGCGTCGCGGCGCCCTGCTCGACGGTCTTCTTGCCGACCTCGGGATCGATGACGGTCACCCCGTGGTCGTCGACCAGTCCCTGCTCGCGGTACGACGCGAGCACCGTCGGGTCGTGCGGGCCGGGTCCGATGATGACGCCCGGGTGCGCCGCGAAGGCGCGGATGCCCTGGTCGGCGTACCGCCGGTCGAGTTCCACCGTGAACAGGACGTTGGCGCGCTTCGACTGGCCGTACGCGGTGACCGGGTCGTACCCGTGGGCGAACGTCAGGTCGTCCCACCGGATCTGCCCGAACCGCGCCGCGCCGGAGGTGACGGTCAGGACCCGCGCACCACGGGCCTCCAGGAGGGCGGGGAGGAGCGCCCGCGTGAGCTGGAAGTGCCCGAGGTGCGTCGTCGAGAACGCCAGCTCGTTGCCGCGGCCGTCGAGTCGGCGGTCCGGGGTGAAGAGCATCGCGGCACTGTTCACGAGCATGTGCAGCGGGCGGCCGGAGGCCGACCAGCGCGCGGCGAAGGCATCGACCGACGACGGATCGGTGAGGTCGAGGGCCTCGACGTGGACGCCGGGGATACCGGCGACGGCGGAGGATGCCCGGTCGACGTCACGTGAGGCGACGGTGACGTCGGCGCCTGCCGCCGCGAGGGCGCGGCTGGTCTCGCGGCCGAGCCGGCTGTGTCCGCCGGTCACGACGACGTTCCGGCCGGTCAGGTCGACGCCGTGCAGGACGTCGGCGGCAGTGGACGCGGCGGTGAAGCCGCTGGGCAGGGGGTGCTGGTCGGTGATCACGAGTGGTGCTCCTTCGATTCGATGTGGCCGACGGCGGCAGCAGGGCCGGCCGAGCCCGCGGCAGCAGAGCCGACGGCGGCTGTAGGGCCGACGGCGTCGGCGATCGCCGACCACGCGTCGGGGTCGAGGCCGAGCGCGGTCCGGAGGAACGCCGTCGTGGTGTGGCGGACGAGGTCCACACGCTCGGGGCTCTCGTCCGTGGTGGCGGCCGACTCGTAGTCCTGGATCCCGCCGAGCAGGTGCTCGCCGCCGTGGAGTGTCACCAGGTGCCGCGCGCCGGGGCTCAGGTGGTAGACGTCGGTGAACCAGTCCGGGCCTCGCGTCGAGAGCTGGGACTGGTCGTGGTCGCCGGCGACGACGAGTGACGGGGTGTGCAGCTGGCTGAAGTCGGGGCTCATGAACGCGAAGTGCTCCTGCGCGAACGGCACGAGGTCGCCGCGCGCGATCCCGGTGGTGGACAGCAGGACCCCGGCGCGCACGCGGTGGTCGGTGCGGTCCTCGCCCGGCTGTCCGTCGGCGTCCAGGACGCGGGCCCCGAGCAGCATGCCCACGGACTGTCCGCCCCACGAGTGTCCGACCGCGGCGATGCGTGCGGTGTCGACGCGCCCGCTCAGGCCGGGGACCGCGTCGATGATCTGGTCGAGGTCGTCGAGCACGCGCTCGAGGTCGTCGACCCGCGTCCGCCAGATGGTCGGGTAGCGCGGGTCGTCGAGCGTCAGCCCGTAGGACTTCGCGTCGAGGAACGTCGGTTGGACGACGACGAAGCCGTTCGCGGTCCAGTGGTCGACCAGGGGGTCGCCACCGGTCATGGACTGGCCGAAGCCGTGGGCGAAGACGATGACGGGCAGGTCCGTGCCGGTCGTCGTTGCCGTGATCCGGACCTCGAGGTCCTGACCGCGCGAGGGTGCGGGGAGTGTGACGGGGCGCACGCTGATGACCTGTGGTCGGGGTGCTGTGGGTGCCATGGGGGCCTTTCCGGGATGCCGTGTCGCCCGCGGACGGAGCGACCGTCGCCTGAAACGGAGCGACGTTCCGGAACGATACGGAACAACGATCCGGATTACAAGGCGAAGCGGAGCACTGTTCCGCATCGCGTCGGCGTCGTGCGATGATCGAGGCATGAGCACCCCGTCGACCGACCCCGCGCCGCGTCGCCGTCGCGACGTGGAGCGCAACGAGCGCACGATCCTCGACGCCGCTGCCGGGGTCTTCGCCGCCTCGGGCGTCGGTGCACCGGTGCGCGAGGTCGCCACCGCCGCTGGGGTCGGAGTGGGCACGCTCTACCGGCACTTCCCGACCCGTTCGGACCTGGTCGTCGCCGTCTACCGGCACCAGATCGAGGCCCTGGTCGACGCGGGGCCGGCGCTGCTCGGCTCGGAGCCGACACCGTTCGCCGCCCTGCTGCGCTGGGTGCACCAGTTCGTCGACTTCCTCGGCACCAAGCACGGTCTGGCGCGCGTCTGGGAGGGCGACGCCGACGGCTTCACGGCGCTGCACACCCTGTTCGTCGACGAGCTCGTGCCCGTGCTCGGCCGACTGCTCGACGCCGCGCGGGCGTCCGGCGAGGTGGCCGCACCGACCCCGCCGTACCAGCTGCTCCGGGCCGTCGGCGACCTGGTGGCGTGGAGTCCCCAGGACCCCGACTACGACGTCCGGACGATCGTGACCCTCCTGGTCACCGGGCTGCGGCAGGCGCAGCCGACGGTGACCGACAGCGCGTAGCCGGCCACGTGCACCGGTCGCGACCGGCACCGGACTGGAGGCGCGGTGCGGGCCCGTCACGGGCCTCCCGTCCGGCATCGTGACCGTCTCGGGCCGCACCAGCGCCGTCGGAGCGCCCCGCTCAGCGTCGGCCCGGCTCCGCGGGGTCGTGCTCGGTGTCCTCGTGCTCCGGCAGCACGTCGACGTCGGTGACCGTGTACCCGAGTGGCACCTGGCCCAGCGCGAGCAGGAGTGCCGTCCGCCGGTCGTCGTGCTCGGTCTCGATCACCCGCCGCTCGGTCGGCACGACGACGAGCCGGACCCGGTGCGTCACGGGTGCCCCCAAGCTGCGGTGCCGCGCAGGCGTCGCCCGGTGCGCTGACCACGTCGCCGACGCAGCAGCAGGTGCCGCACCGCGAGCAGGTGCGGGAACTCGACGAGCATCCCGACCACGATCGCCGTGGTGACCAGGGGCTGGTGGGGGAGCGCGGCGCTCGTCAGCCCGATCATCAGGGGCGCGTTGCGGGCCGCCGTCGTCATCGCGAGCAGTGCTGTCCTCGGGTACGACAGGGCGGCGAGGCGTGACGCGGACTCGGCGGCGACGTACATGACGGCGAAGAACACCACTGCGCACCCCAGCACGGCGACGAACACCGGCAGGTTCGCCAGCAGCAGCCGGATGTGCGAGGCGAAGAGGCCGGCGACCATCGCCCCGACGATCCACGGGATCGCCCGGCCGGGCAGCGCCGCGGCGCGGGCTCGAGTGCCGGTCGGCAGCAGTGCGATGCCGAGGCGGATCGCCACGGCGATCGCGACGGGCAGGACGAACCACTGCAGCAGGGTGCCGACGGTTCCCACGGCATCGATGCCGGCGTTGCCGCCGAGGACCGTGATCCACACCGGGAACAGGAGCAGCTGGGTGACCATGTTGATCGGCAGCAGGGTCGCGCCCACGGCGGTGTCACCGTCGCTCAGGCGGGTGAACGCCAGGAACCAGTCGGTGCAGGGCGCCAGGAAGTACAGCATCACGCCGAGTTGGACGGCCGGGTGGCCGGGCAGGGCCACGCGGGTCAGCAGGAAGGCGACGAGCGGGGCGAGCAGGAAGTTCATGCTCCAGGCGATGCCGATGACCTTCCACGCGCCCGGTGTCCGGGGCAGGCGGTGGAGCGGGACGTCGACGAACAGGGCGACGACCAGGGTGATCACCAGCAGGTCCACCACGGAGCCCATGGCGTCACCGCTCGACGGCGAGACGCCGCCGATCACCGACCCGAGCAGGATGGCACCGCCGACGATCGCGGGGGTGGCCCAGAGTCGTGCACCGGCGGGGCGGGCGGGCCGCTGTGCCGGCATCAGCACGCGCATTCGACACCGCAGCAGCTCAGGTCGTCGGTGAGCATCCCGGCGTCGTCCCACTCCTGCAGCGCACCGCAGTCACGTCCGGCCCGTTCGCCGATGACGCGGGCGACGTGGGCGAACCGCTGCCGGAACTTGTACACGAAGCAGAACTGCAGCCCACCGTGCCGGAGCGCTGTGCCGGCCAGGAAGAGCCCGGGCGTGGTGGTCGACTCGTCGTCCTCGGTGAGCAGCGGCCACCCGTCCGCGCGGGTGTCGAACAGGCTCGCGGCCGGCCCGAGCCCCGGGCCGTACCCGGTGGCGAGGATCGGTGGTGCGTCCGCCACCAGGGCGCTTCGTCCGGCGACCCCGACGGAGAAACCGTCGCCGGACCGCTTGATGCCGGTGACCTGGCCGTCGTCGACCAGGGTGAGGCGTCCGCTGGCCCGCGCGACGGCGAGCCGCTGGCGGGTCCGCGGGGCGAGTCGGAACGACGGGTCCGATCCGCTGCCGGCGTCCCAGGGGTGGGACGGGTCGACGACCGTCACCGTCGCCCCCTGTTCGACGTGGTGGCACGCCAGGTCGATGCCGGACTCGAACCCGCCCACGACCACCACGTGCCCGGGCCGTGCCACCCAGGCTGTCTCGGCGGAGGCGTGCACCCCGAGCGACGTACCGGCGCAGCGGGGCAGGGTCGGGTCCGAGAACTCGCCGCCGGCCCAGACCACGTTCCGGGCGACGACGGGGCCGCGGCTGGTGGCCACGCGGAAGCCGTCGTCGTCCGGCTCGATGTGCTCGACCTCGGTGTCCGGCAGGGTCGGCAGGTGGAAGGCGGCGACGACGCCACGCAGGTACCGGGCGTACTCCGGCCCCGACGGGTAGTCCGTCGCCAGGCTGTAGGCGGGTGAGGTGCGCGGGTGGACCGCGTTGAGGTCGGTGGCCCCGAACCCGTTGCCGGTGAAGGACGGTGTCAGGAACCGCTGGTGCTCCGGCCATCGCTGGAACGTGTCCCCGACGACGCCGCGGTCGACGACGCCGAACAGCAGGCCGTCGACGGCGTGGAGCGCCAGGCCGGTGCCGATGCCGGCCGGTCCGGCTCCGACCACGAGGGCATCGAGGGTCTCGGTGGGGTGTGGTGCTGGCATGGGGTCGGTCTTCCCAGCAGCTGTGGCTGCGTCGGTGGAACGGCCACCGTGCTGTGACCGATGCGCACCATCTTAGTGAGAACCGTTATCAACATGCCATCGTGGCATCAGCCGACCGGCGACGAGTACAGCACCGCCAGGGTCGCCACCAGCCCGACGACCACGATGCCGAGGTCGAGGACGGCCAGGGTGACGAGTCGGGCCCGTTTCGGCCGGACGGCGGCTCGCACCACGACCATCGTCACGAACAACAGGGCCACGAGCACCAGGGCGGGCCAGCCGATCGCCGGCGCCCGGATCGCCATGAGCACCATCACGGCGGCGACGATCACGGCCGTGACGGCGCCCCACACGAGCCAGTTCGAGCCCGAGGCCGTGCGGAGCGCGGGCTGGTCGCCGACGCGGGTGGGATCGGGGCGGCGGGGCTGTTCGTCGGACACGAGCCGGACGGTACGCGGCGGACCCTGCCCGTGCCCGCAGCCGCTCGGACACGAGCGGCGGCGCATACCACTCGGCCACGAGAGGATGGGGTGTGCACACCGCCGCGACCATCCTCGACGCCGTCGTCGCCCACGTCGACGCGACGGGGTTCGCCGCACACGGCATCCACGTGCGCACGTGGACCGGGGCGACGGACACCGACGACGTCGCCGAGCACCGCTGGACCCCCGACGTCCGACGCGAGGTCCACTCCGTCGCCAAGGGCGTCTGCGTCCTGGCCGCCGGCATCGCCGCCGACGACGGCCTGGTCGACGTCGACGAACCGATCGCCGGGTACCTGGCCGGCACCGGCCTCGCCCTCGGCGACGGCGTCGACCGGGTCACCCTCCGCCACCTGCTCACCATGACCAGCGGGATCGACATGCCCTGGTCGGCGACCGAGCTGACGGACTGGCCGGACCTGGCGGCCGAGTTCCTGCGGCGACCGTCCCGCGGCCGGGTGTTCCAGTACGCGAACGCCAGCACCTACACCGCGATGCGCGTGCTCGAAACCCGGGTCGGGGACGTCGGTGCGTTCGTCGCGGAACGGCTGTTCGCGCCGCTCGGCATCCAGGACGTCGATTGGCAACGCTGCCCGAACGGGTTCGTCGCCGGCGGTGAGGGGCTGGCGCTCCGCACCGAGGAAATCGCCCGCCTCGGACGCCTGATCCGCAACCGCGGGATGGTCGACGGACAGCGGATGGTCAGCGCGCGGTGGTGCGACGCGATGCACACCGACTGGGTCGAGCGCGAGGGCACCGGCCCCGGCTACGAGCGGTACGCCATGGCCGGCTGGGGTGGCCCCGGGCGGCTCTGGCGGCTGCACGGTGCGTACGGCCAGATGCTCCTGTTCGACCAGACCGAGGGCGACACCGGCACCGGCACCGTCGTCACCGTCACCGCCGACGACCACCCCGGCGCCGACGCGCTCGCCGCCTTCGTCGCCGACGAGCTGTCCCGGCAGGTCCCCCGCCCCTAGCGGTTCCGACGACCCGACCTGCACGTCCGAGCGCGCCCGGCGTGGGAGGATCGGTCAGTGCAGCAGCAACCCGTCGCGATCATCATCGCGGCCATGAGCGAAGAGGTCTCGGCCTTCGCCGACCTCTTCGGCGGTGTCCCCGTGCTCGACGGCCCCGTCGGCGGCCACGACCCGCACCAGCTGCTCGACATCGGCGGCGCCACGGTCGTCGTGCGCCGCAGCGGCATCGGCTTCACGAACGCCACGGCCGCGGTCGCCCACGGCTTCCACGACTTCGGGCCGGGCATCCCGGTCATCAGCGTCGGGACCGCCGGCGGGCTCATGCACGGTGTCGCCATCGGTGACGTCCTGGTCGGCGACCGGTACGTCAACCTCAACGCCGACGCCACGGCGTTCGGCTACGCCCTGGGCCAGGTCCCCGGCATGCCGACCGGCTACGCGCCGGACGCCCGGCTCGTCGAGCTCGCGATGGGGGCCGACATCGCGTGGCCACTGCGGTCGGCGACGATCGGGTCGAGCGAGGTCTTCGTCACCGAGGGCCGCGCCCGCACTCTCCGGGTCGCGTTCCCCGAGGTGGCCGCCGTCGACATGGAGTCGGCGGCGATCGCGCAGTTCGCCCACGTGCACGACATGCCGTTCGTGTCGGTCCGGTGCATCAGCGACCTCTGCGCGCCGGACGGTGCCGAGTTCCGTGAGCACCTGGACGACGCCGCGGCGCGCGCAGCGCGCGTGGTCCACGACCTGGTGCTCGGCCTGCGTTCCTGAGTCCGCCCGCGCGCTCCCTCAGCGCTCGATGACGCGCCACTCGCTGACGAACGTCGTGACGTCCTTCTCGTTCAGGTCTCGTTCCACGGTCTCGAGGAGCCGTTCGGCCTGATCCGCGTCTCCGGCTCGCGTCCGGAGGACCTCCGCGCCGTCGTCACGACGGCGGACGACCAGGTCGAAGCTCGGCAGGAAGTCCTCACCGGCACCGCCCATCGCGGCCAGGGCCAATGCCGCCGTGGTCCGGGCCAGACGCTTGAACGAGCTCTGCCGGGAGTCCTCCAGGGCCACCTGCAGGACCTCGCCGGCCCGAGTGCCGCCGCTCACGCGACGACTCCCACGGCACGGAGGCGTCGGACGGCGAGCCGGTCAGCAGCTCCGGGCGCTGCGCCGAGGGCGTGCGACGCGACCGTGACGTCGCCGTGACGGAGCAGGCAGACGCCGGCGTCCCGTGTCTGCCCGCTGTGCCAGATCAGCCCGTCGCGGTGCTCCCACGCCAGGAAGTCCGGCTCGATGCGTCCGATCCCCACGCCGAACTGCAGGAGGTCGGACATGGTCGACCAGATCCCGCCGGCCGGTGCGTAGGGACCTGATCCGATGGTCCAGGGTTCGCGGGGGCGGCCCCGCCACGATCGGAGCAGCGTTCGTCGGTCGGGTGCCGGGTCGAGGGTGGCGCTGGTGATGCCGAGCGGAGCGAGGACCGTCCGCTCGACGACCGTGGACCATCTTTCCTGCGCGACGTGCTCGAGCAGCCGACCGAGCACCGCGTAGCCGAGGTTGGAGTAGTCCCGCTCACCCGGTGTCGTCGGGGTCTGGCGCAGCGCGCGCGTGATGTCCGCCTCGGACACGTCCGCGTACGGATCGCCGACGACCCCGGCCGACATGCCCTGGTGCACCCGGGGCAGGCCCGAGCGGTGTCGGATCAAGTCGTCGACCGTGTAGGTGGCGTCGTCGGGGACGTCCGGCAACAGGTCCCGGGCGGGGGTGTCCCGTGGGATGTCCCGTTCAGCGAGGAGGACGAGCACGGCGGCGGCGGTCACGGTCTTCGTGACGCTCGCCCACTCCACTAGCGCGTCCGCTTCGTAGTGATCTCCGAGGTCGGCGGTGACGTCGCCCCCTGCGTCGATGATCACGGCTCGGTTCGCAGCGGTCACGCTCGTACTCCTGATCTGGTCGTGTCGGGAACTGGTGTCGAACCCCGCACCCCGCTGGGGCGGAAGCGGAGCGGTCCGATGGATGAACGCGCTCGGACGAGCACGCGCTCGACGTGCCCACTCACGAAGACCAGGTCGCAGGCAACCATGATCGCAGCGAAGGCGGTCAAGCCCATGAAGAACGCGATGCTCAGGTGGAACGCGGTCATCATGAGCACGGCCGGGAGACGGCCTCGTCGGAAGATGATCAGCACCGGGAAGGCGATCGAGCTGAGGACGGTTCCGTACGCACCCAGGACGAGCAGCGTGTCGGAGGCGAAGAGCAGCTCCGTGACCCCCGGGAAGTAGAAGTCAGGCACTCGGAGGATCGAGTAGAGCGCCGTCCCGTCCTGCCAGAGCGGGCCCTGCACCTTGTAGAGGCCGGACATCAGGTAGACGACGCAGATCTGACCGGCGATGAGTAGGAGACCGGTGTTGTGCAGGGTCGAACGGACGAGTCCGGGTGTGCTGACCCGCGGCCGGATGTGCACGCCCAGTCGGGAAGTGCACTCGGTGAGCACCAGTGCGGGGACGACGATCATCTGCAGGTTGTCTCCCCCGTCCAGCAGCGCCGGGTTCTGGCCGTAGGTGGACCAGAGGAGCACGTAGTGGACCGCGATCGCCCAGCGGCCGCCGAAGCCGATGGTCACAGCGGCCGCGGCGAGGATCGCAGCGTGGAAGACGACCTCGAAGTACACCGGCGAGTCGGACAGCGAGTAGAGGTTGAAGGTGCCGAGCTCCCGCGTCGTCGCGGCGACGGCAGCGCTCCCGTAGACGCCGTCCGGCCCGAAGAAGAGGTGCCGTTGGCCGTAGTCGCGGAGGTAGTAGACGAGTGCCAGCACGCCGACGACGATCCGGAGGACGGCGAGGGCAGTGGCTGCTCGTGGAGCCGCGGTCATCCAGACGGTCAGTTGGACGAGTGCTCCTCGGATCGCGCTCACAGCTGCGTCCATCCCGAGTCGAAGTACGTCACGTCTCCTGTTGCGCTGAGGTCCCGCCTGCTCGACCAACCGGGGAGAACGTGGAACACGTAACGCAGCTCGACCGCGCGGACCGCATCGCCGCCGCAGGCGTCCGGTCGGACACCGACGCTGTACCTCGCGAGCATCATCTGAGCACGCTCCTGCGCCTCGGTCTCTTCAGCGGTTATCTCCTCCGCGGTCGTGGAGTCGAGGACACGCTCGTCTCCCTCGGCGCGGATGTCCTTGAGGATCGGGTCTTCCTTGAACCGTTCGAGGATCCCGTTCCCGATGATGCGGGACTCCCTGCTGGGGAAGACGCGCTGCCGTTGCAGCGCCGTGATCACCTCGGTCGTGACGTCTTCGAACTTGGTCTCTGATCCGTCCTCGCAGCGGAAGCGTGCGGCGAACCCACGTTCCTCGCTGAGGGGGTCCGGCGCGAACAGGCTCCAGTTCTGCGGGAAGTGGGGCAGCATGACGGTGCTCACCGGACCGGCGAACCGGAACGTCAGCGGGGTGGTCGGTCCGGCGAGCAAGAGCGCAGAGCCGACGAAGAGTGTGACCACTCCGAGGCTCAGCGCGACCGCAGCACCGCGCAGGCGGCGGCGCACAGGGCGGTTCTCCGGCTGATCGAGGTCAGTTGGCATTGGGGGTCTCCTTGGGGAGGCCGGGCGGCGAGCTCCATGCTCACCGCCCGGCGACTGCTCAACGGTCGAAGTACGCGTCCTGCAGTGCACTCGCGTCGGCGTTCACGGGCGTCGAGGCGAGGAAGCCGAGTCCCTGCAGGAACGACCCCTGACGTGCTGCCTGCGAGACCGCCTGCGGAGCCTTGGCAGCGGTGAACCCTCGCGCGAGTGCGGTGGCGACGGCGACCGGCGCAGCAGGCTGAGCACTGCTCTTGGCTGGCGTGCCGACCGACGCAGCCTGCGCGACGACCGACCGTTCTGCGGTGTCTGCCGCGGTTGCTGCTGAGGTTCCGATCGATCCCGCACCGATCACCACGGCCACGGCAACTCCTCCGAGGAGGACCCTGCGATTCTTGTTCTTCATCTCCGAGCTTTCCCTTCCGCCGTTATCAGCGGTTCGAGCTCGGGGTGCCCACGCACGTGCACATGCTGCTTGCCCCCCAAGCAATGTACGGATTTTCAGAAAACATCCGAATGAACCGTAATCTAGCCATGCGCTGCACCAGAGGGCAAGAGGCAGATCGTCACTTGTTCAAACGGGAGCGACGATCGCGATGAGCGTGAGGAGGGGGACGATCCGCTCGGCGGGGATCGCGTAGCGAGACCGTCCCGCGGGCACGAGCCATCCGGCATCTGCCAAGAGGTGCACGTGGTGGTAGATCTGTCCCGTGGTACCCATGCCCGGTGCTGCGGCGAGGTCTGCGACGCGGTCCTCGCCGTTGTGCACGAGTTGGAGGATCCGGAGCCGGAGCGGATGGCCGAGTGCCGCCATGCCCGGTGCGAGGGAGTCCCACTGCAGCGCTTCCAGATCGCCAACCGCGGACCCGACCTGCCACTCCGTCTGGCGGTTGTCAGAGGTCGGCACCAGGCCGGCGTACACGACGGACGGCGATTCCGCCCGACGGAGCCCGTCGAGCACCCAGAACGTGGACGCGGTGTCGTCGTCACCCCGCCGGTCGGTTGCCAACGCCTCGAGCGCTGTCAGCCGTTCGTTGATGGCCGCGAGTGACGTCGCGACGTCGGGTGTCTCGCCGGTCATGAGGGGATCCTAGTTCGGCGTGGACGAGCACCCCGGTGCCGGAGGGGCGCGATCCGGCTCTCGGCACGACCGGTATTGCGTTCCACGGACGTTCCGGGACGGATCGCGAACCCGGGTGGAAACCGCTCGTTAGCCTCCATCTCGGGGGGCCAAGGAACCACGGCCAATCACACAGGGAGATCAGCCATGAGCGCCTACACGAGCGACGAGAGCGTCGAACCAGCACGCATCACCACCTTCAAGCGCGTCCGCAAGCAGTGGCGTCGGACGGGTGAGGTCGGCTACACGCACAGCGGCAGCGACTTCTTCCGCGACGACGCGCCGGAAGCGGTCCAGCGGTAACCAGCGGCAGCGACGAAGTGCCCGTCAGGAGCGATCCTGGCGGGCACTTCTGCGTCAGCGACCGAGCTGGTCCCGCAGGTACGGCGCGGTCCGGCTGGTGGTCGACGCGGCGACCTCGGCTGGCGTGCCGGAGGCGACCACCTGACCACCCTCGACACCGCCGGACGGGCCCATGTCGATGACGTGGTCGGCACTCGCGACGACGTCCATGGCGTGCTCCACCACGACGACGGTGTTGCCCGTGTCGGTCAGGCGGGCGAGCTGGGCGGTCAGCAGCTCGACGTCGGCCGGGTGCAGACCGGTGGTGGGCTCGTCGAGCAGGTACAGGGTGTGGCCGGTCCGCGCGCGCTGCAGTTCGGTCGCGAGCTTGATGCGCTGCGCCTCGCCGCCGGACAGCTCCGGGGCGGGCTGACCGAGGCGCAGGTAGCCGAGCCCGACCTCGCGCAGGGTCTCGAGTCCGCGCCCGGCTGCGGGCAGCGGCGCCAGGAACGGCGCCGCTTCGTCGACGGTCATGCCGAGGACGTCGGCGATGGACGCCCCGTTCCACCGGACCTCGAGCGTCTCGGCGGTGTACCGGGAGCCGTGGCACTCGGGGCACGGGGCCCAGCTGCCGGGCAGGAAGAGCAGTTCGACGGACACCGACCCTTCGCCCTGGCAGACCTCGCACCGGCCGCCGGCGACGTTGAACGAGAACCGTCCGGCGCCCCAGCCGCGGGCCTTGGCCTCGTCGGTCTGGGCGAAGGCGGCCCGGACCGCGTCGAACAGGCCCGTGTAGGTGGCAAGGTTCGAGCGGGGTGTGCGGCCGATCGGCTTCTGGTCGACCTGCACGACCCGGTCGACGATCGGGTGCGACGTGGCGACCCCGGGCAGGACACCACCCACGAGCGACGACTTGCCCGAGCCACTCACCCCGGTGACCGCGGTCATGACACCGAGCGGCAGGTCGACGTCGAGCCCCCGCAGGTTGTGCAGGGTGAGGTCACGGAGCTCGAGCGTGCCGATCGGGGCGCGGACGGCGCGGTCGACGGTCGGCTGCCGGGGTTCCAGGAAGCGCCGGGTGACCGAGGCCTCGACCTCGGCCAGGCCGGCGACCGGTCCGCTGTACAGGACCGTGCCACCGCCGCTGCCCGCCCGGGGGCCGACGTCGACGATCCAGTCGGCTCGGCGCACGATGCTCATGTCGTGCTCGACGACGAAGACACTGTTGCCGCCGGCGCGCAGGTCGTCGAGGACGTCGACGAGCGACTCGGCGTCGGCGGGGTGCAGTCCGGCACTCGGTTCGTCGAGCACGTAGACGACGCCGAACAGGCCGGAGCGGAGCTGCGTCGCGATCCGCAGTCGCTGGCTCTCACCGGGGGAGAGCGTCGGCGTGGCGCGGTCGAGCGCGAGGTAGCCGAGCCCCAGGCCGACCAGGACGTCGACGCGGGTCAGCAGGTCGCGGGAGATCGCCACGGCGACCTCGGTGTGCTCGCCGGACGACGCCCGTGACGTCGCCGCTGCCGCGTCGGTGATGCTGGCGATCGGGCGCAGGACGTCAGCCAGGCCGGTCAGCGGCAGGGCGTTCAGCTCGGCGATCGAGTGGCCGCCGATCGTGACCGCGAGGGCCGCACGGGTCAGACCCGTTCCGCCGCACAGCCCGCACGGGCCGGACTCGACGAACTGCAGCACCTTCTTGCGCTGGGTCTCGCTCTGCGAGTCGGCGAGGGTGTGCAGCACGAACTGGCGAGCGCTCCAGAACCGGCCCTTGTATGGCTTGGCCACGCGGTCGCGCTTCGGCTGCACCTGCACGACGGGCTGTTCCTCGGTGAAGAGCAGCCAGTCACGGTCCTCGCGCGACAGCTCACGCCACGGGCGCTCGATGTCGTAGCCGAGCACCGCGGTGACGTCCCGCAGGTTCTTGCCCTGCCACGCACCGGGCCAGGCGGTGATCGCGCCGTCGCGGATGCTCAGCGACGGATCGTGCACGGCCGAGGCCTCGGTGACCTCGTGCGCGGTCCCGATGCCGTGGCACCGCGGGCAGGCGCCGGCGACGGTGTTCGGCGAGAAGGAGTCTGACTCGAGCCGGTCGGCGCCGGACGGGTGCGTGCCGGCACGCGAGTAGAGCATGCGCATCGAGTTCGACAGCGTGGTCATGGTGCCGACGGTGGAGCGGGAGCTCGGGGCGCCGCGACGCTGCTGCAGGGCGACGGCGGGCGGCAGTCCGGTGATCGAGTCGACGTGCGGGGTGGACCCCTGCGCGATCAGGCGCCGCGCGTACGGGGCGACGGACTCGAGGAACCGGCGCTGGGCCTCGGCGAAGACGGTGCCGAAGGCGAGCGAGGACTTGCCGGACCCGGAGACGCCGGTGAACGCGACGATCCGGTCGCGGGGGATGTCCACGTCGACGTCGCGCAGGTTGTTCTCGCGGGCACCACGGACGCGGATGAAGTCGTCCGGCCCGGGTCGGTCGTCGGTCTTGGTCGAGCGAGGAGCGGGCATTCGCTCGATCGTAGGCTCGGCCACTGGGAGAAGCAGTGCCGCCGGCGGAACCGGGAACGACGAAGAGCCGCTCCGCCCTGATCGGCGGAGCGACTCTCCGTGTCGTGCGTGGTGCTGGTGTTGCGGTGGTGCGGGGGTGTTACTTGATCTGTGCGGTGATGGTGGCCGTGCCGACGAGGAGGCCGCGCTTGACGGCGTCGGTGCCGAAGGTCTTGTTCAGCAGG
>NZ_LMOS01000002.1:0-6307 GCF_001424595.1 Curtobacterium sp. Leaf154 | reverse complement strand
GCACCACCTGTTCCCGTCGATGCCGCGTCCGGCGTTGAAGCAGGCCCGCCTGCTGGTGCGGGACCACTGCGACACCCTCGACGTGCCCTACACGGAGACCACGCTGCTGCGTTCGTACGGCATCGTCGTCCGGTACCTCAACCGCGTCGGCCTCGCCGCCCGCGACCCCTTCGCGTGCCCCATGGTCGCGCAGCTGCGCATCCACTGACGCCGTGCTGACCGCCATGCCCACGGGCACCGTGAAGTGGTTCGACCACAGCAAGGGGTTCGGATTCATCCACCCCGACGACGGGTCCGAGGACCTGTTCGCACACTTCTCCAGCATCGTCGCGGCGACCGGCTCCCGGCCGCTGGCCCAGGACGACCACGTGCAGTACGAGATCGGACCCGGCAAGAAGGGTCCGCAGGCGGACAACATCTCGATCATCCGCTGACGCGGACGACGGACGGGAGGCACGGTGCCAGCTGGCACCGTGCCTCCCGTCGTTCCTTTCCCATGGCCACTGCAGTGGTAGGCCCGGAACCGCCCGGCGCCCTACTTGATGCCGGTCGAGGCGATGCCCTGCACGAACTGCCGCTGGAACGCCAGGAAGACCACGAGCAACGGCAGCACCGTGACGGTCGCGATCGCCATCACGGCTCCCCACGGTGAGCTGAACGCCTGGTTGTTCGTCAGGGTCGACAGGGCCACCGGCACCGTCAGGTTCTCGTTGCCCTGCAGGACGACGAGCGGCCACAGGAAGTCGTTCCACCGCGTCATGAACCCGAGGATCACGAGCACCCCCACCAGGGGGCCGCACGAGGGCAGCACCACCCGGAAGAACGTCTGGAACTCCCCGGCGCCGTCGAGTCGAGCGGCCTCCATCAGGGCGTCCGGCACCCCGAGCATGAACTGCCGCGCGATGAAGATCCCGACGACGTCGAACACGGTCGGCAGGATCACCGCCCAGGGGGAGTCGACCAGGCCGATCTTGGCGACCACCAGGAAGCTCGGCACCAGGGTGACCTGGATCGGGATCATGATCGTGACGAGGAACGCCGAGTACAGCAGCCCTCGGCCCACGAAGCGGAACTTGGCGAGGGCGTACCCGGCCATCAGCGACACCACGACGCTCAAGGCGGTGCCGACGCTGGTGATGAGCGCCGAGTTGCCGAGCCACCGCCAGACCGGCTGCGTGCTGAACACCTGCGTGTAGTTCTCGAACGTCGGCCGGGTCGGGAACAGCGAGAACGTGCCACTCTGCGACTGCCCGCCGGGGGTGAGTGCCGAGACGACCATCCAGTACAGCGGGAACACCATCAGGATGGCCAGGGCGGTGAGCCCGGCGACGAGGACCCACCGACCGGGCCGACGCCGGGAGCGGACTCCAGCCGGACGGCGGCGGGGACCGCGGACATCGAGTACGGCCATCAGAGCATCTCCTCCGCCTTGCGGTTGGCGCGCTGCCGGAGCAGCGTGAACACGAGCAGGATCGCGACGAGCACCAGTCCGAGCGCCGCGGCGTAGCCCATCCGGGCATCGATGAACGCGGACCGGAACACGTACTGGATCAGCACCGTCGTCGAGAAGCCAGGGCCACCGCCGGTCATCACGTAGATGACGTCGAAGGCCTGCAACGAGAACACGACGTTCAGGATGAGCAGGATCGACGTCGTCGGGCGGAGCAGCGGCCACGTGATGGTCCGGAACCGCACCCAGCGCGAGGCGCCGTCGATCGCGGCGGCCTCCTTGAGCTCGGCGGGCACGGACTGCAGCGCGCCGAGGTAGATCACCATGCAGAAGCCGATCCGGGTCCAGACCACGACGACCACCAGGGTCGCCATCGCCCACCCCGGAGCGGTCAGCCAGGGCACGCGGCCCATGCCGAGCGCTTCGAGCAGGTTGTTCACGACGCCGTAGTCGCCGTTGAAGATCCACGACATGATGACGCCCACCACGACGCCGGCGGCGACCATCGGCACGAAGAACAGGGCGCGGAACACCGAGCGTCCGGGCAGCGGCCTGTTCAGGGCAACCGCCAGGGCGAGCCCGATCGCCATCGAGGTCGGCACGGTGCCGAGCGTGAACACGAGCGTGTTCCGCAGCGCCGTCCCGATGAGCGGGTCGGAGCCCATGTCGACGAAGTTCTTCCCGCCGACCCAGGTGCCGTCGCCGAGCGAGGTGCTGGAGTCCTGGAAGCTCAGCGCGATCGCCGTGATGATCGGGATGAGCGAGAAGCCGAGGAACAGCAGCGCCGCGGGGCCGATGAACACGTACGGGACGAAGCGGCCGCGGCTTCGGCGGGCACCGTCGCCAGCGGGGAGTCCGCCGGTCGGAGGGGCGGTGGACGCCGTCGTGCGGACCGGCGCGGTCTCAGTTCGCAGTGACACTGCGCATCGCCTCCATCATCTGGTTCGAGGCCTCTTTCGGGCTCAGCTGCCCGAGCAGGCAGAGGTCGAGGTAGTCGGCGAACACCGCGTTGAGCGAGCTGAAGTACTCGCCGCTCTCGGCCTTCACCATCGAGAGCGGGATCGTCGTCCCCTGGTCGATGAACCGCTGCATCGTGTCGGTGTTCGCGGCGTACCCGATGTCCTTCGCGTCGAGGGACTTCCGGGCGGGCAGCCAGTTGCCGTCGTGGCAGAACTGCTGCATCTTCGACCGTGACGTGATCATCGCCACGAGCTCGGCCGCGAGCTCCGGGTGCTTGCTCGACTTCGTGACGGCCAGGGCGTTGCCGCCCAGGTCGCTCGCCTCGCCGACGTTGCGGATCATCGGGGCAGTGCCCCAGTTGTCGGGCATGTCGGTGTCGAGCTGCGCGATCGACTCCGGGTTGTTGAGCATCATGCCGATCTGCCCGGTCAGGAACAGGTTCCGCGAGACGTCACCGCCGCCGCTCTTGCTGAGGTTGCCGGTCGTCGCGAGTCCTTCGGCGTACCACTTCCGGCCGAAGGCCAGGGCGTCGATCGCCTCGGGGGTGTCCATCGACGGGGTCGCGCCGTCCTCCCCGAGGAACGCGCCGCCGTTCTGGTGGACCAGCGGCAGCCACCGGTACGCGGTCTCGGGCGACGACCAGCCGTACCCGAACGCGTACTTGCCGGTGACCTGCTTGACCTCCTTCGCGACGTCGAGGAACGCATCCCACGTCCACGCGTCGGCCAGGGCCTCCGGCGGTGTGACGCCGATCCGTTCCATGACGTCGCGGTTGTAGTAGGTGATGAAGTTGTCGGTGTGCTGGAAGACGCCGTACACACCGTCGTCCCGCGCGCCGATCGCCCAGAACGGGTCGCTGTAGTCCTGCCGGTAGTCCGCCGGGACGGCCCCCGAGATGTCGACCAGGCTGCCGTTCGCGGCGTACCGGCCGATCTGCTGCGGGGTGATCCGGATGACGTCCGGCGCCAGGTCGGCGGCGAGCCGCGTGATGAACCACTGGTGGAACTGGCCGGTCGTGACCTCGACGGAGACGCTCGTGCCCGGGTGCGCCGCGACGAACTCGTCGGCGATCGCCTGGTAGCTCGTGATGTCCGTCGGGATGTTCCAGGTGGACAGGCGGATGTGCTTCGTGCCGCCGCGGGCAGCGGTTCCCTGGCCCGCGCAGGCGGCGAGGGCGCCGGCCATCGAGATACCGGCGAGTGCGAGGAACCCCCGTCTGGCGAGCTGGGGGGATGGTCGGGTCGGCATGGTCCTCTCCTTTGAGGTCGTGGTGCCGTGCAGGACGGACTGGAGGCGCGGCGCGCGGCTGCGCGTCGGCGCGAGCCGGACGTGGGGTCGCGGTTGCGGACCCGACCCCACGTCGGGCGCGACGGCGTCAGACCAGCGCTGGGCGGGCCTCCCGGTCGGCCGTGTGCGCGGCTGCGCCCGCGTCCGCCGGACGCAGCGACTCGGGGAGCAGCGCCGCATGGGCGTGCAGGAGCTCGTCGGTCATCTCGGCGATGCGGTCGAGCGTGAGGTGCGCCGCCGTCAGCGGGTCGAGGGCGACCGCGTGGTGGACGTGCTCGACGTTGCCCGTCAGCGCAGCGCGCACCGCCAGGGTCTGCACGTTCGTGTTCGTGCGGTTGATCGCGGCGAGCTGGGGCGGGAGCTCGCCGAACGAGGTCGGTTGCACGCCCTTGCCGTCCACCAGGCAGGCCACCTCGACGCAGGCGTCGGACGGCAGGTTCTGGATGACGCCGGTGCTGTTCGGGACGTTGCCGTAGACGACTGCGGGGACCCCTGTGACGATCGCGTTCACGATGCTCGCCCCGTACTCGACGCTCGGCGTCAGGTCGGCCTTGAGCTTCTCGAGCTGCGTGTCCACGTCGCCCTGCTCGTCGTGCGCCAGGCAGATCTCGTAGTAGTCCCAGCGCTCCGGGATGTACTCGAGCACCGTCTCCGGGTCCTTGCGGAAGTACGGCACGTACTCGCTGGCGTGGTGGCTCGACTCGGTCTCGAAGTACCCGAACGAGCGCATCAGCTGGGTGCGGACCTGCTCGTTGCCGCCCTCGTAGTTGCTCGCGGCGGCAGCCGCCTCGCTGTGGTCGCCGTCGTCGTCGTGCAGGTCGGACGCCGCGACGCCCCGCTGGTGCTTGGCCGTCATCACCTCGCGCAGACGCGGGTAGAGGTCCTCGCCGTTGCGACGCTTGAACTCGAGGATCCACGCCTGGTGGTTGATGCCGGCGCTGACGAACTCGACCTCGTCGTACGGCACGCCGAGCGTGCGGGCCAGCATGCGGGTGGTGCCCTGCACGCTGTGGCAGAGGCCGACGGTCCGCAGGCCCTTCGCGTTGAGGAACGCCGTGGCCATCGCCATCGGGTTCGCGTAGTTGATGAACTGGGCGTCCGGGCAGAGCTCGAGCGCGTCGCGGGCGATGTCCTCGTAGGCACGGACCGACCGCAGGAACCGGAACACGCCGCCGGGGCCGACGGTGTCGCCGACGGCCTGGTCGATGCCGTACTTGCGGGGGATCTCGACGTCCCACTTGTACGACTCGACGCCGCCGACCTGGAACGTGATGATGACGACGTCCGCACCCGCCAGGGCCTCGCGCCGGTCGGTGGTCTCGAGGACCTCGACGCCGAGGCCGTGGTGGGCGACGAGTTCGCGGGCTGCGGTCGCAGTGCGGGCGACCCGGCCCGCGTCGAGGTCCATGAGGTGCAACGTCGCGTCCTGCAGTGCGGGGAAGGAGACGAGGTCGCCGATGAGGCGGAAGGGGAAGACGAAGCCGCCGGCGCCGATGATGGTGATCTTGGTCATGTGACTACGGTAGGAAGCGCCGGGGCCCGGGGCCTCCGGCTTCGGACGGCGGGGTTCCAGGATCCTCGGATCGGACTCCGGGTCGTCCACGCCGCTGCCGTAGGCTCGGCATCGTGCTCGACGTGGAGACGGTGGAAGCGGCGTACTGGAGCCATCGCGGCCCGGCGCCGATGATGCCGTCCTCACACCGGCACGACGACCTCGAGATCAACCTCGTGCTCGAGGGACGGCTCGACTACCGGTTCGGCGGGGAGCCGGTGAGCGTCAACGCGGGGGAGATCGCGCTCTTCTGGGGATGGACACCCCACCAGCTCGTCGGTGACGCGACGGGGACCGGACAGTGCCGGTGGGTGCACATACCGCTCGGCGAGGTGCTGGCGTGGGGGCTTCCGGACCACGACCTCGGTGCCATGCTGCTGAACCGTCCCGTCGTGGTGCCGACCGGTGCGGCCGGGCGGGACGTCGAGTCGATGTTGTCGTCGTGGCAACGGGACTTCGCGGACGACGGAGCCGGAGTGATCGCGAACCTCGAAGCGCAGGCCCTGGTGCGCCGGTTGCTGCGGCACCACCGCGACGCCGTGAACCAGCGCGCGGAGGGCGGGCACGGCACCGCGGACGCGATGCACCGGGTGATCGACATGGTGCGGTTCGTCGTGGACCGGTTCCGCGAACCGATCGAGGTCGCCGACGTCGCCGCTGCGGCACACCTGCATCCGCACTACGCCATGACGGTGTTCCGGCAGGACGTCGGGACCACGATCGGGGAGTACCTGACTCGGTGCCGAGTGGCCGAAGCGCAGCGGTTGCTCGCGACCACGTCGATGACGACGTCGGAGATCGCGCACGCCGCGGGGTTCGGCTCGCAGTCGAGCTTCTACGCGCACTTCACCCGTGCTTGCGGGAGCGCGCCCGGGGCGTACCGAGCGCGGGCCCGCTGAGCTGTGGTTCCCACGACGTGAATCGGCCCGGACCGCGCTGCTGCGTGGTCCGGGCCGATCGTGGTGCGGGGGTGTTACTTGATCTGTGCGGTGATGGTGGCCGTGCCGACGAGGAGGCCGCGCTTGACGGCGTCGGTGCCGAAGGTCTTGTTCAGCAGG
>NZ_LMOS01000001.1:0-1005674 GCF_001424595.1 Curtobacterium sp. Leaf154 | reverse complement strand
AGTGCGTCTGGTCCTTGAGAACTCAACAGCGTGCACATTGTCAATGCCAATTTATTGATTGACCTCGTGCCTGGTCGGCTTGCTGACTGGGTCATGAAGCAATTCCTTTTGGATTGAAGATTGTCAGTAGACAGTCAACAGTCAGAATCAACTCGGTCTGATGCCTTCGGGTGTTGGGTCTGTATTTTTTTACGGAGAGTTTGATCCTGGCTCAGGACGAACGCTGGCGGCGTGCTTAACACATGCAAGTCGAACGATGATGCCCAGCTTGCTGGGTGGATTAGTGGCGAACGGGTGAGTAACACGTGAGTAACCTGCCCCTGACTCTGGGATAAGCGTTGGAAACGACGTCTAATACTGGATATGATCACTGGCCGCATGGTCTGGTGGTGGAAAGATTTTTTGGTTGGGGATGGACTCGCGGCCTATCAGCTTGTTGGTGAGGTAATGGCTCACCAAGGCGACGACGGGTAGCCGGCCTGAGAGGGTGACCGGCCACACTGGGACTGAGACACGGCCCAGACTCCTACGGGAGGCAGCAGTGGGGAATATTGCACAATGGGCGAAAGCCTGATGCAGCAACGCCGCGTGAGGGATGACGGCCTTCGGGTTGTAAACCTCTTTTAGTAGGGAAGAAGCGAAAGTGACGGTACCTGCAGAAAAAGCACCGGCTAACTACGTGCCAGCAGCCGCGGTAATACGTAGGGTGCAAGCGTTGTCCGGAATTATTGGGCGTAAAGAGCTCGTAGGCGGTTTGTCGCGTCTGCTGTGAAATCCCGAGGCTCAACCTCGGGCTTGCAGTGGGTACGGGCAGACTAGAGTGCGGTAGGGGAGATTGGAATTCCTGGTGTAGCGGTGGAATGCGCAGATATCAGGAGGAACACCGATGGCGAAGGCAGATCTCTGGGCCGTAACTGACGCTGAGGAGCGAAAGCATGGGGAGCGAACAGGATTAGATACCCTGGTAGTCCATGCCGTAAACGTTGGGCGCTAGATGTAGGGACCTTTCCACGGTTTCTGTGTCGTAGCTAACGCATTAAGCGCCCCGCCTGGGGAGTACGGCCGCAAGGCTAAAACTCAAAGGAATTGACGGGGGCCCGCACAAGCGGCGGAGCATGCGGATTAATTCGATGCAACGCGAAGAACCTTACCAAGGCTTGACATACACCGGAAACGGCCAGAGATGGTCGCCCCCTTGTGGTCGGTGTACAGGTGGTGCATGGTTGTCGTCAGCTCGTGTCGTGAGATGTTGGGTTAAGTCCCGCAACGAGCGCAACCCTCGTTCTATGTTGCCAGCGGGTTATGCCGGGGACTCATAGGAGACTGCCGGGGTCAACTCGGAGGAAGGTGGGGATGACGTCAAATCATCATGCCCCTTATGTCTTGGGCTTCACGCATGCTACAATGGCCGGTACAAAGGGCTGCGATACCGTAAGGTGGAGCGAATCCCAAAAAGCCGGTCTCAGTTCGGATTGAGGTCTGCAACTCGACCTCATGAAGTCGGAGTCGCTAGTAATCGCAGATCAGCAACGCTGCGGTGAATACGTTCCCGGGCCTTGTACACACCGCCCGTCAAGTCATGAAAGTCGGTAACACCCGAAGCCGGTGGCCTAACCCTTGTGGAAGGAGCCGTCGAAGGTGGGATCGGTGATTAGGACTAAGTCGTAACAAGGTAGCCGTACCGGAAGGTGCGGCTGGATCACCTCCTTTCTAAGGAGCATCTGGTCAGTGCTGGTCGCCCATKAGGGGTGGTTGGTTGCTGGTCCAGGCGCCTGTTTCGGACCGAACGTGTCCGACGGGTAGCTCATGGGTGGAACATTGACAGTGCAGTTGGGAGTGATGCTTCCGACCTCAGTACGCTCTGCTTGCAGGGTTGGGACGGGTCGGGGGTGGAGMGCTCAGCTGGTGCACGTTGTTGGGTCCTGAGGGACCAGGCTTCCTGCTGCTACGTGAGTGGTGGTGGGGGTTGGGCCTACGGGTCCTTCGTCGGGCCAGTGTGATCCTGCTGTTGTGGTGGGGGAGTGCTGGTGCCGATCGTATGTTGAGAACTACACAGTGGACGCGAGCATCTTTGATTCGCGTCATCCATGATCAGCCTTTTGGGTTGTTGAGTGGTGACGTTGGATCGCAATTTTAATCTTTGTGGTCAAGTTTCTAAGAGCAAACGGTGGATGCCTTGGCATCTGGAGCCGATGAAGGACGTAGAAATCTGCGATAAGCCTCGGGGAGCTGATAATCGAGCTKTGATCCGAGGATTTCCGAATGGGGAAACCCCGCCAGGCGTTTTGCGACCTGGTGACTCCCGCCTGAATATATAGGGCGGGTAGAGGGAACGTGGGGAAGTGAAACATCTCAGTACCCACAGGAAGAGAAAACAACATGTGATTCCGTGAGTAGTGGCGAGCGAAAGCGGATGAGGCTAAACCGATCATGTGTGATAGCCGGCGGGCGTTGCATGGTCGGGGTTGTGGGACACGTCACTCAGTTCTGCCGGACTGGGGCGGTTACAGCGCATCATAGTCGAACCGGTTTGAAAGCCGGGCCGTAGTGGGTGCCAGCCCCGTAGACGAAATGGTGTTATGGCCGGATGTGTATCCCAAGTAGCACGGGGCCCGAGAAATCCCGTGTGAATCTGTCAGGACCACCTGATAAGCCTAAATACTCCCAGATGACCGATAGCGGACAAGTACCGTGAGGGAAAGGTGAAAAGTACCCCGGGAGGGGAGTGAAATAGTACCTGAAACCGTTTGCTTACAAACCGTCGGAGCCTCCTTAGTAGGGGTGACGGCGTGCCTTTTGAAGAATGAGCCTGCGAGTTAGTGATATGTGGCGAGGTTAACCCGTGAGGGGCAGCCGTAGCGAAAGCGAGTCTGAATAGGGCGTTTGAGTCGCATGTTCTAGACCCGAAGCGAAGTGATCTATCCATGGCCAGGTTGAAGCGACGGTAAGACGTCGTGGAGGACCGAACCCACTTCAGTTGAAAATGGAGGGGATGAGCTGTGGATAGGGGTGAAAGGCCAATCAAACTTCGTGATAGCTGGTTCTCTCCGAAATGCATTTAGGTGCAGCGTTGCGTGTTTCTCGCCGGAGGTAGAGCTACTGGATGGCCGATGGGCCTCAACAGGTTACTGACGTCAGCCAAACTCCGAATGCCGGTGAGTGAGAGCGCAGCAGTGAGACGGTGGGGGATAAGCTTCATCGTCGAGAGGGAAACAACCCAGACTACCAACTAAGGTCCCTAAGCGTGTGCTAAGTGGGAAAGGATGTGGAGTTGCACAGACAACCAGGAGGTTGGCTTAGAAGCAGCCACCCTTGAAAGAGTGCGTAATAGCTCACTGGTCAAGTGATTCCGCGCCGACAATGTAACGGGGCTCAAGCACACCACCGAAGTTGTAGATTTCGCACTATAGACAAGCCTTCGTGGTTCAGTCGTGCGGAGTGGTAGGAGAGCGTCGTGTGGCGAGTGAAGCGGCGGAGTGATCCAGCCGTGGACGCTACACGAGTGAGAATGCAGGCATGAGTAGCGAAAGACGGGTGAGAAACCCGTCCTCCGAAAGACCAAGGGTTCCAGGGCCAGGTTAATCCGCCCTGGGTAAGTCGGGACCTAAGGCGAGGCCGACAGGCGTAGTCGATGGACAACGGGTTGATATTCCCGTACCGGCGAACAACCGCCCAAGCTAATCCAGTGGTGCTAAGAGTCCTAACCCGGTACAACCGGATCCCTTCGGGGTGATGGTGGCCGGTCTAACGCTCGACCCCATGCTGGTGCGGTTAGCGTATGAACAGGTGTGACGCAGGAAGGTAGCTGAGCCAGGCGATGGTATCCGTAAGGTGAACCTGGTGTAAGGATGTAGGGCTGACGATAGGCAAATCCGTCGTCTGTGTGCCTGAGATCCGACGCGTACCCGTAAGGGGAAATCAGTGATCCTATGCTGCCGAGAAAAGCATCGACGCGAGGTTGCAGCCGCCCGTACCCGAAACCGACTCAGGTGGTCAGGTAGAGAATACCAAGGAGATCGAGAGAATCGTGGTTAAGGAACTCGGCAAAATGCCCCCGTAACTTCGGGAGAAGGGGGGCCGGACACGTGACCGGATTTACTCCGTGAGCGTTGAAGGCCGCAGAGACCAGTGGGAAGCGACTGTTTACTAAAAACACAGGTCCGTGCGAAGTCGCAAGACGATGTATACGGACTGACGCCTGCCCGGTGCTGGAAGGTTAAGAGGAAGGGTTAGCCTTTGGGCGAAGCTCTGAATTTAAGCCCCAGTAAACGGCGGTGGTAACTATAACCATCCTAAGGTAGCGAAATTCCTTGTCGGGTAAGTTCCGACCTGCACGAATGGCGTAACGACTTCCCAGCTGTCTCAACCGCGAACTCGGCGAAATTGCACTACGAGTAAAGATGCTCGTTACGCGCAGCAGGACGGAAAGACCCCGTGACCTTTACTACAGTTTGGTATTGGTGTTCGGAGTGGCTTGTGTAGGATAGGTGGGAGACTGTGAAGCGGGCACGCTAGTGTTCGTGGAGTCATTGTTGAAATACCACTCTGGTCACTTTGGATGTCTAACGTAGGACCCTGATCGGGTTCATGGACAGTGCCTGATGGGTAGTTTAACTGGGGCGGTTGCCTCCCAAAGAGTAACGGAGGCGCCCAAAGGTTCCCTCAACCTGGTTGGCAATCAGGTGGCGAGTGTAAGTGCACAAGGGAGCTTGACTGTGAGACTGACAGGTCGAGCAGGGACGAAAGTCGGGACTAGTGATCCGGCAGTGGCTTGTGGAAGCGCTGTCGCTCAACGGATAAAAGGTACCTCGGGGATAACAGGCTGATCTTGCCCAAGAGTCCATATCGACGGCATGGTTTGGCACCTCGATGTCGGCTCGTCGCATCCTGGGGCTGGAGTAGGTCCCAAGGGTTGGGCTGTTCGCCCATTAAAGCGGTACGCGAGCTGGGTTTAGAACGTCGTGAGACAGTTCGGTCCCTATCCGCTGCGCGCGTTGGAAATTTGAGAAGATCTATCCCTAGTACGAGAGGACCGGGATGGACGAACCTCTGGTGTGTCAGTTGTTCTGCCAAGGGCACCGCTGATTAGCTACGTTCGGACCGGATAACCGCTGAAAGCATCTAAGCGGGAAGCCGTCTTCGAGATGAGATTTCCATGCACCTTGAGTGTGAGAGGCTCCCAGCAGACTACTGGGTTGATAGGCCGGATGTGGAAGCGGGGACTAACGACCCGTGGAGCTGACCGGTACTAATAAGCCGAAGACTTGATAACACACTGATTTCCGTGCACTTGTTGCACGGGCTCGCGTCCACTTTGTGGTTCCCGACAGACGATCGGGAATCGAAACTGAATACACCGCTCTGCCCTCTTCACGGARGGCAGTAGTCGGGACAGCTTTGAGACCAATGTATGATCTGGTCGAGAGTGTTCCGGTGGTCATAGCGAGAGGGAAACGCCCGGTCACATTCCGAACCCGGAAGCTAAGCCTCTCAGCGCCGATGGTACTGCAAGGGGGACCTTGTGGGAGAGTAGGACGCCGCCGGACTTAACGTAGTAAGAACAGGGAACCCCTGACCATTCGTGGTCAGGGGTTTTCTGCGTTCACGGGGTTGTTCTGCGTCATCCACAGCGCAGGAAGGACGGGCGGGTGCCGCGGTAGGGTTGGCGGGTCATGACTGCGCCATTCACCACCGCCTCCGGCTCCGACATCCGCGTCCGCTTCTGCCCGAGCCCGACGGGGACCCCGCACGTGGGGCTCATCCGCACCGCCCTCTTCAACTGGGCCTACGCCCGCCACACCGGCGGCAAGCTCGTGTTCCGCATCGAGGACACCGACGCAGCCCGCGACAGCGAGGAGTCGTACGCGCAGATCCTCGACGCGCTCCGTTGGCTCCGGCTCGACTGGGACGAAGGCGTCGACGCCGGTGGCGAGCACGGACCGTACCGGCAGTCCGAGCGCACCGCGATCTACGACGACGTGATCGCGGAGCTCAAGGCGTCCGGACACATCTACGAGTCCTTCGTCACGCCGGACGAGATGGAAGCCCGCAACAAGGCAGCCGGTCGTGATCCCAAGCAGGGCTACGACAATCACGAGCGTGACCTGACCGACGCCGAGCGCCAGGCCTTCCGTGACGAGGGCCGCGAGCCGGCGCTCCGTCTGCGTGTGCCGGACCGCGACCTGAGCTTCGATGACCTGGTGCGCGGCGAGATCACGTTCAAGCAGGGCACCTTCCCGGACTTCGTGGTGGTCCGCCCGAACGGCAAGCCGCTCTACACGTTCACCAACCCGGTCGACGACGCCCTGATGGGGATCACCCACGTGCTCCGTGGTGAAGACCTGCTGTCGTCGACCCCGCGACAGATCGCCCTGTACGAGGCGCTGTACGAGATCGGCCTCGCGCCGTCCATCCCGGTGTTCGGACACCTGCCGTACGTGATGGGGGAGGGGAACAAGAAGCTCTCGAAGCGTGACCCCGAGTCGAACCTGTTCCACCACCGCGCCGCCGGCATGATCCCCGAGGGGCTCGTCAACTACCTGGCACTGCTCGGGTGGTCGATCGGCCCCGACCGCGACGTGTTCTCGATCGACGAGATGGTCGCGGCGTTCGACGTCACCGACGTCAACCCGAATCCGGCCCGCTTCGACCATAAGAAGGCCGAGGCGATCAACGGGGACCACATCCGGCTGCTCGCACCGGACGACTTCCGGTCGCGCCTGCTGCCGTACCTGACGGAGTTCGTCAGCGACCCGGCGACCCCGGAGCAGCTCGAGGTCCTGACGAAGGCCGCCCCGCTCGTCCAGGAGCGCATGCAGCTGCTCGGTGAGGCACCGGCGATGCTCGGGTTCCTGTTCACGGCCGACGCCGATCTGGTGGTCGAGGACGACGCGCTGGCATCGCTCAAGGGCGACACGGCGACCGTTCTGACGGCGAGCATCGCGGCGCTCGAGGGGGTGCAGGACTGGACCACCGAGTCGATCGAGGGTGCGCTCCGTGCGACCCTCATCGACGAGCTCGGACTGAAGCCCCGAGTGGCCTTCGGCCCGTTGCGCGTCGCCGTGTCCGGGCGTCGGATCAGCCCGCCGCTGTTCGAGTCGATGGAGATCCTGGGCAAGGAGTCCACCCTGACCCGGCTCCGCGCCCTCGCGGCGCGCTGACCGACCGTGAGCAGCACCGAGCAGGCCGTGCCGTTCGTGCACGACGTGGCGGTCATCGGCGCCGGGCCGGCCGGCCTGAGCGCGGCGCTCAACCTGGTCCGGGCGAAGCGGACCGTGCTGCTCGTCGACGCGAATCGGCCCCGGAACGCCGCCACCCTGCGGTCGCACGGTTTCCTGACGCGGGACGGCATCTCGCCGCTCGAGCTCCGGAAGCTCGGCCGGACCGAGGTCCAGGGCTACCCGGAGGCGACGGTCGTGCAGTCCGTCGTCGACCTGGTGGCTCGGGACCCCGACAGGGACGCCTGGCGGGTGCACGGTTCGTGGCGCGGCACCGAGCTCGACGCCCGCGCCCGGACGGTCGTCGTCGCCACCGGGCTGCGTGAGGAGTTCCCGGCACTGCCGATGCTCCGCGCGTTCTACGGTACGGCGGTGCACAGCTGCGTCGAGTGCGATGCGTACGACAAGGCCGGGCAGCCGCTCGCGTTCATCTGCGAGACCGACGACGTGGTCGACCGCGCGCTGCTCATCGCGTCGTGGACGGACGACCTGATCGTCTACACGAACGGCATCGCGCCGATCGATGATGCTGGTCGCGCACGCTTGGCCGCGGCTGGCGTCGTCGTGGACGAGCGGGCCGTCGAGGACCTGGAAGGGGACCGCACCGGGATGACCGGCGTCCGGCTCGCCGACGGCCACGTCGAGCCACGCGCCGGAGGGTTCGTCCGCCCGGTGTGGCACGCGGACCTCGACTGGCTGCACACCAGCACGGGCACCAGCGCCGGCGAGAGCACCAGCGCCAGCGCCGGCGAGAGCACCAAGGCCAACGCCAGCGCCAACGTCGGTGGGAGCACGACGACGACCGCGGACGCCGACACGCCCGGGTCGCTCGGAGGCCTGCAGCGCGACCCGCAGGGACTCCTGGTGGTCGACCGGGTCGGCCGGACATCGGTCCCGGGGCTCTACGCAGTGGGAGACGTCACGCCGCCCGGCCCGGAACAGCTCATCGTCGCCGCCGGGCACGGAGCCGCGACCGCTGCTGCCGTGCACCGAGACCTGGTTGGTGGTCTCACGGACCTCCGGGATGCTGTACAGTAGTTGATCGTGCCCCGGGTGACCGGGCCAGAAGGCCGACAGGCCTTTTGGGGTATGGTGTAATTGGCAACACAGCGGTTTCTGGTACCGTCGTTCTTGGTTCGAGTCCAGGTACCCCAGCACTCGATGAACAGCCCCCGGGATATCCCGGGGGCTGTTCTCGTTCCGCGGGGCGGTTGCGCGGAACCGCACGATCCCCGAGCGATGAGCCACCGCGGCGCGAGAACTGCCCAGGGCGGTGGACCGATCGATCCGGATCCGCAGCCTCCGTGGCGGGCGCGGGCCGCGCCTCCAGGCCGGGTTGCGGTTCCCCGCACCCACCCGGCACCTGCTCGCGTGCGCGGGGAGCACGGTCCTACGGTCGGAAGACCGTCGCGGGAGTCGTGGCGGTCCGCTGCCGAGCACCCGAGGTGTCATCGTGACCTCCGCCGACCCGCTGACGACCATCGATCCCTGGCACCACCCAGCCGCCGTCCCCGCAGCGGCCGACCACTCCGTGCTGGACCGCTGGGACCGCGTGGTGGCGCTCCGGGGCGACGCCGCCGCGCTCGCGGGGAACGGCCGTCCGTACACGTACGCCCAGGCGGACCGGGCGTCCCGCGCGCTGGCCGCAGCCCTGACCGTGACGCTCCGGCCCGACGACCACAGCGGCGCCGGCGTGGACGAGACCCCCGGCGGGGCGTCGAAGCCGGTCGGGCTGATGGCGGGACAGTCGACCGAGGCCGTGATCGGGATCCTGGCGCTGGTGCGTGCCGGACGGACCGTGGTGGTGCTCGACGACCACCTGCCCGCCGCACGGCTGGCGCACGTGGCCCGGCTCGCCGGAGTCGACGAGATCGTGGCCGACACCGAACGAGCGGCACCGGCCGCCGGTGTCGTCGCGGAGCGGGACGGCCGGGTGCACGCACTCGGCGAGATGCTGGACGTGGGCGCACCCGGCGATGCCCCTGCGACGGACACCGCAACCGCACCCGGTGGTGCCCCCACGACGGACACCGCAGGCGCCCCCGGCGGGCGGGACCCCTTCGCGATCGTCTTCACCTCCGGCTCGACCGGCATGCCGAAGGGCGTCGTCCTGACGCACCGGCAGCAGATCGCCAACGCCGAGCAGGACGCCCTCGCCCTGGGCCTCGGCCCCGGCGACCGCCTCGGTGTGGTCCTGCCGCTGTCGTTCGCGGCCGGGCTGCTGTTCTCGTTCGACACACTGCTGTGCGGCGGCACGATCGTGCTGCTCGAGCCGCGTGACCTCGGTGTCGAACGGCTGCTCGGACGGTTCCGGGACGACGGCGTGAACGTGCTCGTCTGCACCCCGCACCTGCTGCGCTCGATCGTCGGGTCGCAGAACGCCCCCGGAGCGCACGGGACCGCAGCCGGGACCGCACCGGTGCTCGGCGGCCTGCGCTTCCTGATGACCACGGGCGAACCCGTCACCGGCGCCGACCTCGCCGCAGCCCGACCGCACCTGGACCCGGACACGCTGCTCCTGAACGCCTTCGGTTCGAGCGAGACGGCATGCGTCGCGTACTGCCCGGTGGCCCCGGGCGAGCCGGTGCCCGAGGGCGTGGTGCCCGCCGGGTGGCCACTGCCCGGCAAGACCGTGCTCGTGCTCCGTGAGGACGGCAGCCGGGCCGACCCGGGGGAGACCGGCGAGCTCGTCGTCGTCTCCGACGCCCTGACCGCGGGCTACTGGGGCGCGCCGGAGAAGACCGCCGAACGGGCCGGTCGCACCGGCGAGGCCGAGTCCGCCGTCGGCATCCTCGTCGGGACCCCGAGCTGGCGGCAGGGCGACCTGGCACGCGTCGACCCCGACGGCCGGCTCGTGCTCCTCGGCCGGTCCGACGACGCCGTGAAGGTCCGCGGCTACCTGGTCGAACCGAGCGAGGTCGAGGCGGCGCTCCGCGCGGTCCCCGAGGTGCACGACGCGGTCGTGACGGCACAGGTCGATCCCGGTTCCGTCACCCGGCTCGTCGCCTACGTGGTCGGCCGGCCGGGGCAGCGCACCCCGGCACCGGGTGCGCTCCGACGGGCACTCCGCGACCGGCTGCCCGAGTACATGGTGCCGGCGTCGATCGTGCCGATGACCGAACTGCCGCGGAACGAGCGGGGCAAGGTCGACCGGGCCGGACTCCCCGGGGCGCCGAGCGTCGAGACCGAGATGGTCGAGGGTGAGTACGACCAGTGGGAGCTCGTCGTCGGGCAGATCTGGGCCGAGGTGCTCGGGCTCCGGGGCGTGCACCTGGACGAGGACTTCTCCGCGCTCGGCGGCGACTCGCTGTCCGCCGAGGAGATGCTCGCCGTCGTGCAGGACCGGCTCGGGGTCGACCTGCGCTCGTCCGACGTGCTCGAGCACCCGACGCTCCGCGCCTTCGCCCGCCGTGTGCGGAGCGGGACGAGCGCGCTGCCGAGGCACCCCGACGTCGTGAAGGTGTCCGAGGCGCGCGAGGGCGGCCGTCCGCCGGTGTTCTGCTTCGCGGGTGGCGGTGCCCTGGCGCTGACGTTCCTGCCGCTGTCGCGCCACCTGCCCGAGCACGACGTGTACGCGTTCCAGCAGCACGGGCTCGAACGCCGCGGGGTGCCGGACTGGACCATCGAGCGGAGCGCCCGCCGCTGGGTCGCCCTGATGCGCATCGTCCAGCCCCGGGGACCGTACGTGCTCGTCGGGCACTCGCTCGGCGGACTGGTCGCGCTGGAGATCGCACGGCTGCTCACCGAGAGCGGCGAGCAGGTCGAGCACCTCGCGCTCCTCGACACGTACCTGCCGCGGACCGGGTCCGACACCGCTCGGCTGCACTTCGGTCGGCTCGAGCCGCGCGAGCACCGCAACCCCACCGTGCGGGCCGTGCGGCAGCGCGTGGACGGGGCACTCCGGCGCGTGCTGCCGTCCGGGACGTCGTGGGGCGACCACGTCGCCAAGCGCCTCCGGGCCTACACGGCCGGCGTCCTGCGTCACGGCGGCCAGCGACACTTCGACGCGTTCTTCGACCAGGCCGAGCTCGTGACCAGACGGCACCACCCGACGCCGTTCCACGGGCGCGCCACCTACGTGCTCGCCGACGCGAACCCCGACGCCGCCGGCTGGTCCGCGCTGCTGCGCGGGGAGACCGAGACGGTACGGATCGCCGCCGAGCACAGCTCGCTGCTGCGGGAACCGCACGTCGCCGACCTCGCGACGGCGCTGCGGGCCGCGTTCGCGACGGAGCACGCACCCCGGAGCTGAGCGGCTGCGCACCGGGTGCGGTGGTCGCGACCAGGAAGCGGACGGGAGGCGCGGGGCCGGCCGGCACCGCGCCTCCCGTCCGCTCGTGGCTCGTCCACCACCCGTCGGCCGCCGCGCCCGGCGGCCCACCTGCGCGAGCGTTGCGGGTTTCCGTATCCGCACCCGGGTGTCCGCAAGGGACCGCAGCGTGCATTGACCCTCCCGCCGGCCACGGCGATGGTTGGAACCGCGGGGGAGAGTACCCACTCACCCGCGGCAAGCCGGCGGCGTCGTACCCGCGTCCCGCTGCTCGACCGACGACGATCACCGTCGTCGAGGCGTCATCCGAGGACGCACCGCTCGTCTCGACGAGCCACCACCCGACAGCAACCCTGACCCGACAGGACCGCGCCATGCCCGTACGTACCGTCCGCCCTGCAGACCCGAGGGTCTCCGTCGTCATCCCGGCGCGGAACGAGGCCCGCAACCTCGAGATCATCCTCCCGAAGCTCCCGCCCGTGTACGAGGTGATCCTGGTCGACGGCAACTCCGTCGACGACACGATCGCCACGGCCCAGCGGGTCATGCCCGGCATCCGCGTCGTGCACCAGACGCGCAAGGGCAAGGGCAACGCCCTGGCGTGCGGGTTCGAGGCCGTCACCGGCGACGTCGTCGTGATGTTCGACGCCGACTGCTCCGCGGACCCCGACGAGATCCCTCGGTTCGTCCAGGCACTCGTCGAGGGCGCCGACGTCGCGAAGGGCACCCGGTACTCGCTCGGCGGTGGCAGCGACGACATCACGATCGTCCGCAACATGGGCAACCGCGGCCTGAACCTGCTCTGCAACGTCATCCTCGGCACCCGCTACAGCGACCTCTGCTACGGCTACAACGCCTTCTGGGCCGACGTGCTGCCGGAGATCGGTCTGCTGTCGTCCGAGCTGCCGAAGCCGGCCGACGGCTCGATGCTGTGGGGCGACGGGTTCGAGATCGAGACCGTCCTCACCTGCCGCTGGTCGGCCGCCGAACTCGCGATCACCGAGGTGCCGAGCCACGAGAAGCTCCGCGTGCACGGTTCCAGCAACCTGAACGCCGTGACCGACGGCATCCGCGTGCTGAAGTCGATCATGCACGAGCGCCGTCGCGCCGCCATCGGCCGTGCCGAGGTCCGCCGGGCGGCGATGAGCGTCGTGCCGCCGGCCCAGCAGCTCGTTGCCGGGCACGCTCCGGTGCACGCCGCCGGGCACGCTCCGGTGCACGCCGCCGGGCACGCTCCGGTGCACGCCGCCGGGCACGCTCCGGTGCACGCCGCCGGGCACGCTCCGGTCGGCACCCCCGTCGCCGCGACCGCCGGCATCCTCGAAGAGGACGTCGCGTGACGAGCGTCGCGGTCGTCATCTGCGCCTACACCCAGCAGCGCTGGGGCGACCTGCAGGACAGCGTCGAGTCGGCCAGGCGTCAGCCCGAGGCGCCCGAGGTCGTCGTCGTGATCGACCACGAGCCCGAGCTCCTGCTGCGCGCCGCGGCCCGCTGGCCCGGACTCCGCGTCGTCCCGAACACCGAGGACCGCGGGCTGTCCGGTGCCCGGAACACGGGCGTCGCCCTGACGGACGCCGACGTCGTCGCGTTCCTGGACGACGATGCCACGGCGGACCCGGACTGGCTCGGGCACATGCTCACCGCGCTCGAGGACCCCGAGGTCGTCGGCGTCGGGGGCCGCGCCACCCCGTCCTGGCCGACCGCCACCGGCGCCGGCCCGTACGCCGACGAGCTGCTCTGGATCGTCGGCTGCTCGTACCGCGGCCTGCCGGAGACCCCCGGCGACGTCCGCAACGTGATCGGCTCGAGCATGGCCTTCCGCCGCGACGCGATCCTGCTCGCGGGCGGGTTCCGCTCGGGCATCGGTCGGGTCGGCAACCAGCCGCTCGGGTGCGAGGAGACCGAGCTCTGCATCCGCATCGCCCAGGCCCGTCCGGGTGCGCGGATCCGCCACGAACCGCGGTCGAACGTGTCGCACCGGGTCTCACCGGACCGTGTCACCATGCGGTACCTGCGTCGTCGCAGCTACTACGAGGGCACCTCGAAGGCCGTCCTGAGCCGCCGGGTCGGCACGGGGGACTCACTCGCCAGCGAGTCGACCTACCTGACCCGTGTGATCCCGGGCGCCGTGCTGCGGGAACTCCGACAGGTCGGTCGTGGCGGAGGCCTGCGGGCGTACGCCATCGCGCTCTCCGTCGTCTCGACGGTCGCGGGCTACGCCGTCGGCCGGGTCCTCGGCACCCTCGTCGTGCGGACCCCGCCCGCACCCGCCCCGCTCCCGCAGACGGTGGGGACGCCGTGACCCGCGCGACCCTGGCGATGGTCCTCTCGCCGATCGTGAGCGGACCGCTCGTCCCCACGTGGGACGGCGCGCTCTGGATCGGCGAGGTGGACCGGGCCGACGTGCACGCGTCGAGCCACCGGGACGTCATCGCCCTGCAGGGATCGGCCGGGTACGGGCGTGCCCGGCTGCTCGTCCGCGACCGCGGTGAGCCGCTCGGCTTCGTCGAGACCGAGATCACCGAACGCCGCCGCATCGGCGGCACGATCGACGTCCGTGCGCTGCAGCGCGCGATCCGGCCCATGCCGGCCCCCGAGCGTCGGCCGGCAGCAGGTCTGGTGCTGCCGTCCGTCACCGTGGTGCTCTGCACGGACGGCGCCGCCGGCACGACCATGCGCTCGGTGCTGGCGAACCGGTACCCCGACTTCGACGTCGTGGTCGTCTCCCGCGGTGCCGACGACGAGGGCGTGGCGACGGTCGACATCGGCGGACGCCGGGTCACCACCATCGCCGCGCCGGGTGAGGGGCTCGCCGCCGCGCGGAACGCCGGTCTGCTCGCCGCCTCGGGCGAGGTCGTCGCGTTCGTCGACGAAGGCGCCGTCGTCGACGGTGACTGGGTCGACGCCGTCGCCCGTGCCTTCGCGGCCGCTGACGACGTGGACTGCGTCACCGGTCTCGTGCCGAGTGCGGAACTCCGCACCCCGGCACAGCGCTGGCACGACGCCCACACCCCGGGGGCGCGCACCGTCCGCCGTCGGGTGTTCCGGCTCGACGACGCGGTGGACGACCTGCCGCTGCACCCCTTCGCCGCCGCCGCGTACGGCACCGGCGCGAACCTCGCCGTCCGCCGTGCGGCCGCGCTCCGGATCGGTGGGTTCGACACCGCCTTCGGTCCCGGCACCAGCGTCGGTGGCGGCGACGACCTCGACCTCTTCACACGACTGCTGTTCGCCGGATCCGCGATCGCCGTCGAACCGGCCGCCATCGCGTGGCAGCGATCGGCGGACGACGTCGCGTCGCTCCGCGCGGCCGCCGCTGCCCACGGCCACGGACTCGGAGCCTGGATGACCAAGAACGCCTTCGACCGCGACACCTTCACCGCTTCGGTGGACGCGGCCCCCGAGGCGATCAACGCCTTCGCCCGGCTCGGTCTCGAACAGGGCGACCGTGCGTCGGACGTCGCCGGGGACACCGGCACGGACCGGGCCCGCGCGACGGACCCGGTCGACGCGGAGTTCGCCGCGACGGAACGGCGGCTGCGGGGCGTCGAACGACGGTCGGTGCTCACCGCACCCGTCCTGGCGCTCGTCGAACGCCTGCGGGGTGGCGGCACCATCGACCGCACCGCACGCGGTCGTCACGAGCTCCGGCACGGCCTGGCCGGTACCCGCTCGGGCCGCCCGGTGGTGGCGGACGCCATGGGGCCGCTCACCCGGCTGAGCGCCGCGGGGCTCGTCACCGCGACGCTGCTCGTCGCGGTCGTCGGCGCCGTCGGTGACCTGCCGGTGCTGCGGGGGAGCGCGATCGGCGTCTTCCTGTTCGCGCTGCTCGGTGTCGCACCGCTCCTGCTCGTCCGTCCGATGCCGCTCGCCCGGTTCAGCGTCTTCGCCGTCACGGCGTCGCTGGTCGGCACGATCGCGATCGGCTACACGATGGCGACGTTCCGCATCTGGGAACCGACGGTGCCGTTCGTCGGGGTCGTCGTGCTCACCGCCCTCGCCCTGGCGATCGCGGTGCCGCGGGACCTCGCCGAACTCCGGCGCGCCCGCCTGCTGCCCACCGACGGTGCCGCACCGGCGCGCCGGTGGTCACCGACGCACACCGTGACCGCCGCTTCGGTGGCCGGTCTGCTCGTCATCGTCGTCGCCGCGCTGACCCACGTCGGCGATCCGGTGCCTGACGGCCTGTTCGGATCGCTGGGCCCCGGCCTGGTGATCGGCCTCGCGATCGTCGTCGCGGCCGCCGTCGTCGCCGTGGTCCGCGGCCGCGGACTCGCGGTCCCCGTCGTGGTGCTCGGTGGGAGCATCCAGCTCGCCCAGGCGATCACCTACGGCATGCCGACCGTGATGGCGGCCGCCCGGCACATCGGGGTCCTGGAGTACATCCGACGCTGGGGCGGGACGAACCCCACGGCCGACATCTTCCAGACGTGGTCCGGCCTGTTCGCTGGTGGCGCCTGGGTCGCGGACGTCGGCGGCATCGACAACGCCATGACCATCGCCGCGTGGGTCCCCGTCCTGCTCGCCTTCAGCACGACGATCGCGGTCGGTGTCCTGGCCGCCAACTGGCTGCCGGGCAACCGTCGTCCGTGGATCGCCGCGTTCCTGACGGCGATGACCGGTTCGCTCAACACGACGTACTTCTCGCCCCAGTCCGTCGGCATCCTGATGTCCCTGGTGATCCTGGTGCTCGCCGTCGGCCCGCTGCGCCGGACCGCCGTGACCACCGACGACGGCCTGCGGACCACCGTGCTCCGTCCACGCCGTGTCGGCCTGTCCCGGATCATCGCGATCACGGCGATCGGCATCGTGCTCGTCGTGACCCACCAGATCTCGCCCTACCTGACGGTCGCGGCGCTCGTGACCCTCGTCGTGTTCCGGTTGCTCCGCCCCTGGTGGCTGCCCGTCGTCGTGCTCGTGCCGGCGATCGGGTTCGCGATGCTGAACGGCGACGTGCTCGGCAAGTTCCTGTCCCTGGCGGCGGTCGGCAAGGTGCTCGACAACGTGCAGCCGCCGTCGCACGACATGACGGTGCTGCCGAAACCGCTCGTCACCCGGCTCGCGTTCGACGTGCCGGCCGTGGCACTCATCGTGCTCGGCCTCGTGGCGGTGCTCACCGTGCTCATGCGTCGTGACCGCGTGCACTGGGGCCTGCTCACCGCCGCCGCGAGCCCGATCTCGTTGCTCGTCGCGACGAACTACGGCCAGGAGGGCATCTTCCGGGTCGTGCTGTTCGCGACACCGTGGATCGCGATCCTGGCGGCCGGCCTGCCGAGGCCGAGCGGCCGCTTCGCGTGGGCCGGTGCGCTGCTCGAGCGCACCTTCCGACCGACGGCGGTCACGGCCGTCTTCGCCGCCGCCGCCGTGGCCGCGATGGTCGCCGTCGGCGCCTTCGGCCAGACCGCCCTCGACTGGAACCGCGTGCCCCCGCGCAGCCAGTCCGCCGCGACGCAGTTCTACGACGCCACCGCCCCGAAGGGTTCCGTCATGCTGCTGACCGGTTCGGCGAACGCCGTCCCCAGCAACACCGGGTCGCGCTACTTCGACGTGGGCTGGTTGTCCCGCGAGGTGCTCGGCGACTACCCGGGACCCCGGGGCTACGACGCCGTCGACGACGTCTCCGAGATGACCCGTTCGCTGGTGCTCGAGTGGCCGGCCACGCAGTACTACGCCATGGTCGCGGAGCCGTTCGGCGCGTACGACGAGCGCTACGGGTACCAGACCGAGGCCGACTACCAGCGGGTCCGGGCAGCCATGGCCGACTCGCCGTACTGGAAGCGTGTGTGGGGCTCCGGCACCACGACGGTCTACCGGATCACCCAGGCGGGCCTCGCGCATGCCGCGGACTGACCGTCGGCGGACCGGGCGGGCGTGGCGCATCGGTGCCGCGTCCGCCGCGGCGGTCCTCGCGCTGGTGGCGCTCGCCGCCCCGGCCCTCGACGCGACGGGTGCTGCGGCCTCGGCATCGACGCCGACCAGCCGTTCCGAGGGCGGTGGTCCGGCGGTGCCCGGCCCGGCCGGTGTCGACTGCAGCGCCGGTCGTGTCCTCACCCTGGTGGCGCACGCCGACGACGACCTGCTGTTCTCCGGCACCGAACTCCGTGCGGACGTCGACGCGGGCAAGTGCGTCCGCTCCGTGGTCGTCACCGCTGGCGACGCCGGCAAGCCCGCCTGGTACTGGCAGGCGCGTCAGGACGGGCTGATGGCGTCCTACGCCGAGATCGCCGGCGTCGACCCGGTCTGGACGACCGGACAGGCCACCGTCGCGGGACGCACACTGCACACCGAGACCCTGGCCACCGACCCGGCGCTCAGCCTGGTGTTCCTCCAGCTGCCGGACGGCGACGTCGACGGTTCGGGCTTCGCGGCCGACGACGACGAGAGCCTCGAGAAGCTGTACCAGGGCCACATCCCGACGATCCACACCGTCGCTGACGCGTCGCAGCCGGCGTCGTACTCCCTCGCCGACCTGCGCGCGACCGTCGGCGGACTGTTCACCGACTACGCGCCCACCGAGGTCCACACCCTCGACCACGGCGGGTCCTACGGTGACGGCGACCACAGTGACCACCACACCGTCGCCTACCTGGCCGCCGAGGCCCAGGCCGCGTCGGCGACGTCCCACACCTTCACGGGGTACCTCGGCTACCCGATCGCGGACCGACCCTCGAACCTGACGGCGGCACAGACCGCGGCCAAGTCGGCGGCGTTCTTCGCCTACGCGGCGCACGACGGGGAGACCTGCGCGTCGACCTCGGCGTGCGCGTCCCGCCCCGAGGGCTCCTGGCTGAGCCGGCAGTACACCGTCGGGTCGTCCACCGAACCGCCGACGGACCCGCTGCCCGAGCACGGCACCGACGTCACCTCCGGCGCATCGGTCACGGCGAGCGCCGAGAACCCGGCCGACGGCCAGACCGCCGCCAAGGCCGTCGACGGCGTCGTCAGCGGCTACCCGGACGCCCCGACGGCCGAGTGGGCTGCCCCGTGGGGCGGCGTCGGGACGTGGATCCAGCTCGACTGGGCCGCGGGTACCACGTTGCACGAGGTCGACCTCGCCGACCGGCCGAACGGGGACGACCGGGTCACCGGCGGCACGCTGACCTTCTCGGACGGCTCGAGCGTGGCCGTCCCGGCGCTCGACGACGGCGGTGCCGTGCAGCGCGTGGCGTTCGCTGCGCGCCACGTCACGTGGGTCCGGTTCACCGTCGGCTCGGTGAGCCGGACGACACGGAACGTCGGTCTGGCCGAGATCCGGGCGTTCGCCCCGGAGCCGCCGCCGACGCCGACGCCGACGCCGACCCCGACCCCGACGCCGACCCCGGATCCGACGCCGACGGCATCCGACGTCACCGCCTCGGCCGTGCCGACGGCCGCGTGGGACGACGCGTCCACCGGGCAGACGGTCGACAAGGCGGTCGACGGGGTCGTCTCGGGCTACCCCGCCGACACCACCGCCGAGTGGGTCGCCCCGTGGGGGCGGACCGGCGTCTGGATCCAGCTCGACTGGGCCGCCTCGCAGCGCCTCAGCCGGATCGTGCTGCACGACCGTCCGAACAGCGCCGACCAGGTCACCAGCGGGATCCTGACGTTCTCGGACGGCAGTCAGGTCGCGGTCGGTTCCCTGCCGGACGGCGGCGACGCCCTGACCGTCGACTTCACCCCGCGCAGCGTCTCGTGGGTGCGCTTCACGGTGACGGGCGTCTCGGACAGCACCGGCAACGTCGGACTCTCCGAGCTCCGCGCCTGGACGACCGGATGACCGACGACCAGGGGGACCGCCAGGAGGCCCGCCCCACGTGGTCGGAACACGTCGCCGACGACGCGGCGTCGGCCAACGGCGCGGCACCGGCACACGGACGCGGCCTGTCCCGGCACCGCCCGCCGCGCCGCCGCGCACGACGCGCCGCCTTCGCCGCCGGTGCGCTCCTGGCCGCCGCCGGCATCGTCGCCGGCACCGCGACCGCCACCACCACCGCGAACGGGGACGACGTGACCCTCGACGATCCCAGTGGCGTCTCGATGCCCTCCGACCAGCCGGCCGGGTGGACCCGGGTGTTCGGCGAGGACTTCGCCGACACCGCCACGAACCGGACCTTCGAGTCGCGGTACGCCGAGCGCTTCGTCGCGTACCACGGCTTCGCGGACACCGCGGGGACCGGGCGGTACCAGGCGTCGACGCTGTCCACGCACGACGGCCTGCTCGACGTGCGACTCCGGACCACCAGCGCCGGTGTCCCGCTCGCCGGCGGTGTGGTGCCGCTCGTCGACGGGCACTGGGGCGGACAGACCTCCGGCCGCTACAGCATCCGGATGAAGAGCGACGAGGTCGACGGGTACGGCGTCGCCGTCCTGCTGTGGAGCGATCAGAACCTGTGGTCGGACGGTGAGATCGACTTCCCGGAGGGGGCACTCGGTGCGCCGGCCTGGCTCAACGTGCACTGCCTGTCCGATCCGGCCGAGAAGTGCGTCCACGAGCAGACCTCGGCCTCGCTGGCCGACTGGCACACCTACACGATCGAGTGGACGCCCGAGCGGATGTCGTTCCTGGTCGACGACGAGGTCGTCGGCACCACGACGGAGAACATCCCGACGGCACCGATGCACCTGGTCGTCCAGGCGGGCTCGAACGGTGGGGACCCGCCCGCCGACGCCGAGGGCTCGCTGCTCATCGACTGGCTGACCATCGACGTGCCGTCTGCCGGGGCCGCGCCCGCGGCGACGCTGCCGTCCGACGCCCCGACCGACTGAGCTGCTCCGGACCCCGCACCGAGACCGGGGCGTGGTCGACGCTCAGTGCTCCGCGTGGTCGCGGAGTGCCTGCAGCAGCGCCGCGACGTGACGGTCACGGCCGTGGTGGTCCCGTACCCAGGCTCGGCAGCGGTCCGCCAGGCCCGGCTCGGTGCCGCTCGCGTGCAGTGCCTCGATCAGCGTGTCGGCGAGCGCGTCGGTGTCGGTCGGTTCGACGGTGAACCGGGCCCACTCGCCGCGCAGGATCTCGGCGGTGCCGCCCGATGCGGCCGCGACGACGGGGCGGCCGGTCGACATCGCCTCGACGACGACGCGGCCGTAGCCCTCCGGTTCGATGGAGGGCGCCACCACGACGTCGGCGGCGTGCAGCACGGGGACGACGTCGTCGCGCTCCGGCACCACGATGACGGACCCCGGTGGCAGCGCCGCGATCGCGCGGCGCACCGCGGGGGCGTCGGCGGCGGAGAGCGCTCCGGCGAGGACGAGCACCGGGGCCGGGGCGGGCGGTGTGCCGTGCCCGACGAGGACGCGGGTCGACGCGTGGACGCGCCCCCAGGCCTCCAGGAGGGCGAGCACGCCCTTCGAACGCGTGAGGCGACCGTAGTGGAGCACCACGGGGCGGTCGTCGTCGATGCCGAGCGCCGCACGGGCGCGGCGTGTGCTGGCGGGCGTGGCCAGCGGGAAGGCCGCTGTGTCGACGCCGTTCGGCACCGCGTCGATACGGTCGGCCGGTGCCCCGGCTGCCGTCCAGGCCCGCGCCATCGCGGTGGAGACCGCGAAGAACCGCGTCCGGCCCCCCGCGAACGGCCCGAGGCGGCGGTAGTTCGGGGCGTGGTGCAGGTGCACCGCGAGGGGGACGCCGGACACGAACGACACGACGCGGCCCCACGGCAGGAACTCCGGCCGGTTCAGCCAGAGGACGTCGGGGCGGGACCGGCGGAGGCGGAGGCCCTCGCCAACGAAGCGCAGCAGGTCCCGCGGTGCGGTCCGCACCGAGAAGGAGTAGTCCCGTGCTGGGCGGAGCCGGACACCGAGACGGTCGAAGGGCGCACGGCCGTCGTCCGGGCGACCGGTCGGCGCAGGGCGGTGCCAGACCTCGACGTCGTGCCCAGCGGACACGAGCTCGCCGACGTCCTCGAGGACGCAGCGCTCGACGCCGCCGGTGATGGTGAGCCCGTTCGTGGCGACGACGACACGGAGTGTGCGGTGGGCGGTGGGACTGGTCATGCCGAGCCTCCGCGGGCGAGTTGCAGTCGACGGAAGAACCAGGGCATGCAGGCGACGACACCGACGACCCTGACGATGTTCCAGGTGAGGTCCTGCGGTGCCAGCAGCGACGCCGCGGCGAGCACCAGGGCGATGCCGACGGCCAGCAGCACCCGGCGTCCGGGCCCCCGCCACTCGCGGCGGTCCGGGAGCGCCGCCTGCTGCAGGACGGCGAGGATCCCGTAGGCGATCACGGTCGCGATGCCGGCGCCGACGATGCCGGTCAGCGGCACGAGCACCAGGTTCGCGGCGATGTTGACGACACCGGCGACCGCACCGATCACTCCCACGGTCACGCCGCGGCGCTCCACCAGCAGCAGTCGGCCGGTGGCGCCGCTCGCGACCACGGGGAACGCGGTCAGGGCGACCACGAACACGACGACGGTGAGCGACTCGACGCGGTACGAGGCCGGCGCGAGGATCGGCAGGGCCACGGGCGACACGAGCGTCACGGCGAGGAGCACGGGGGCGAGGAGCACGTAGAGCTCGTCGCGGGCGTGCATCGCGAGCCGACGACGGGCGACGGCGTCGCGGAGGGCGGCGAAGTGCGGTGCCCACGCCTGGTTCGTGAAGGTCAGCAGCAGGATGACCGCGGACCCGACGACGTAGGCGATCTGGTAGCGGGCGACCTCGTCGGCACCGAGCAGGCGCTGCACGACGAGCCGGTCGCCGGCGTTCAGGACGAAGTACGACAGGCTGCCGAGCGCGATCGGGACGCCCAGCCGGAAGGCGCGAGCGGTGGTGCGGTGGTCGAACAGGCCACGGAACCGGGGCCTGGTCGCGACGATGCCGATGACCATCGCGACGCCCTGGGCGACGACGCCGCCCCAGGCGTAGGTGGTGGCGTCGGCGTGCACGGCGGCCAGCAGCCCGAGGCCGATGACCGACCCGCCGACCGACGACAGCAGGCTCGTCACCGCGAAGACCCGGATGCGGTCCTGTGCCACCAGCAGGGCGAGGGAGAGCTGCACGATCGCGGCGGGCCCGGTCCACAGGACGGCCACCAGGAGCAGCGGGTGCTGGTCGACGAAGCCCGCGGCGTCCCCCCACAGCGGGATCGAGACGAGTGCGAACACCGTGACGGTGACGGCGGTGACCATGCCGACGAACAGCAGGCCGCGCGCCCGTCGGTCGTCGCCGTCCTCGGCCCGCTGCAGCACCGCCGCCTGGTCGATGCCGCACACCGCGACGACCACGAGCGCCTGGTAGAGCGCGATCGCCGAGGCCAGCACACCGAACTCGGCCGGTGGCATCAGGTGCGCCAGCACGGGCGAGATGAGCGAACTCACGACGAGCTGCATCGACCACACCACGACGTAGAGCAGGCCGCGTCCGAACAGCACCGACGAGCCGCGGGCCACCGCCGTCGAACCGGTGTCCGTGGAGAGCGCTCCGGGCGAGGCGGGCTGCTCGACGGCGGCCTCGGCTGCACGGGCCTCGCGTCGGGTCTGGGGGACGGTCACCGCGACACCACCGCCGGTTCGTCGTCGCGTCGGGCACCGGTGCGCAGCCCGAACGCGGCGTCGACGACGTCGAGCAGGTCGCCGCTGCGTTCCGTCGAGAACTTGCGGGCGAACAGGAACGGGGCGGACTGGTCGGCCGAGGCACGGCGTTCCAGCACCCGTCCGGCGTCCTCGATCCCGAGCCACGGCGGGCTCTTCTGCTTCGTGCCGTCCCACCCGATCCACCACAGCGGGTGCGCGACGTGGGCGTCGGCGAAGTCGGGGGTGAACGCCGGGGTCAGCAACACCGACGGCACGAAGGTCTCGTCACCGATCCACACACGCTCCCAGAAGGTCACCAGGTCCGGCCGGACGTCGACCACGTCGACGACGCCCTGCGCATGGTGCCGCGCCAGGACCTTGAGCTGCGAGCCACCGCCGAACACGACGCCGCGCGGCGCCCTGCGGGGGATCGGCAGGCGCAGCATGTGCTTCCGCCACGCCCAGTGCCGGAAACGCACGCGGGAACGGCCACCGTCACGACCCCACGCGGGGTGCGGGAGCGGCTGCACGTCGACGAACGACCGACCGGGGTTCGCCGTCATGACCGCGGCGATCTCCGCGGCACCGGCCAACGGGTAGTCGCTGCCGGTCAGCACGGCCACGTGCGTCGCGTCGGTCTCCGCGAGGGCAGCACGGTAGCCTGCGACCTCGGCCGCGACGTTCTCCCACTTCGCCCAGCCGGTGCGCATCCGGGGCAGCACGCGGACCCGCTCGGGCAGGTCGGCCGTCATCGCTGCGAACGCGTCGTCGTCGGTGCTCGCGTCGCAGTGCAGGAACACCGGGAACGGGTCGAGCGCCGCCACGAGCCGACGGACGTGCGTCGGGTCCTCGTGGGCGAGGACGATGCACGCGAGCGGCGTGGGGGAGATGGCCATGTCCGCGACGCTAAGCGGGCCCGGGAACCCCGACAAGGCCGGTCAGGGGCGGGTGCGGGGGAACGGCGGTTTCCCGCAGACCGGCCGCTCGGACCGATCGGACGCGGGGCCGGTCAGCGGCTGCGGCGGAACTTCGGGCAGTCGCAGAGGGCGCAGTCGGTGCCGGGACGGTAGTGCTCGTGCGCCCCTTGGGCGTGCCCGCAGCTCGAGCAGCCGGACCCGGTCGCGTCGTCGTCGGCCACGAGCGTGAGGAGACCCCCCGAGGTCTCGGGCACCAGGTGCAACTGCGTCCGCGGACGCCTGGTCGGGCCGGGCCGGGCCGTCGTGCGAGCCTGGGGCATGCGTCCTCCTCGTGCTCGGCGAGCAGCCGGTGCGCACCGGGGTGGTCGCCCGGCGTGTTCGCCACTCTACTGGCGGCAAACCGCAGGCTCCCCGCATCCTCCGAGCAACGCCGTTGACCCCCTGTCGTCGGCCGGTGACCATGGCCAGGTCCACCCGATGAGACCGGCCCGACGGGACGAGCATGACCGACCACACCACCACCGCGGCCCGAGCCCTGACACTCGAGCCCGCGATGCCCTCGACCCACGCCCCCACCTGGGCCGGAGCCGCCTGGGTCGGTGCCGTCGACCGGTCCGCCGCGCTCGCCGCGGACACCGTCCAGCTGGCCGGCGCCACCGGCTTCCGCCGGGCACGCCTGATGGTCCGCGACGGCGACGACGTCGCCGGGTTCGTGGACGTGCGCGTCGACGAGGGCGGGGCGGTGGACCCGGCCGAGCTCGGACCCGTCCTGCGCCGACTGCCGGCACCGGGCCCCGCGGTCGACGCGCCCGCATCCGGCGCACGCGTCTCGGTCGTCATCGGCACGCGCGAACGCGCCGCGTCACTCGACCGCGCCGTCCGGTCCGTCCTGGCGTCGGCGTACGACGACTTCGAGGTGTTCGTCGTCGACAACGCGCCGGTCACGACCGGGACGCGCGACGTCGTCGCCGCGCTCGGTGACCCGCGGGTGCACTACGTCCTCGAGCCCCGCGCCGGAGTCTCGCGTGCCCGCAACGCCGGCCTCGCGCTCGCGTCCGGCACGGTCGTCGCCTTCATCGACGACGACGTCGTCGCCGACCCGCGCTGGATGGCCGCCATCGCCGCCGCCTACGAGCGGGACAGCGACGTCTGGTGCGTCACCGGACTGGTACCGAGCGGCGAGCTCCGCACCCCCACGCAGCGCTACTTCGACGAGCGGGTCACCTGGGCCCGGAACCTCGAGCGCCGGGTCCTCCGCACGGCGAGCCCTCCGGTCGACGAACCCCTGTTCCCGTTCACCGTCGGGGCCTTCGGCACGGGGGCCAACATGTCCGTGCGCCGCGACGCGGTCCGCCAGCTCGGCGGCTTCGACGTCGCCCTCGGCCCCGGCACCCGGGCCCGGGCCGGCGAGGACCCCGACCTGTTCACCCGGGTCCTGCTCGCCGGTGGGGCGCTCGCCGTGGAGCCCTCGGCCGTCGTGTGGCACGAACACCGGAAGGACCGTGCCGCCCTGCGGTCGCAGGCCATCGGTTACGGCACGGGCCTCGGCGCGTGGGTGACGAAGCTCGTCCTGCGGCCGTCGACCGCGTTTGCGGTGCTGCGGCGGGCGGCCGGGGCGGTGCGGCGGCTCGGTGCCCTGGGGCAGGGAGCGGACGATCGCCCGGTCGACGCGATCGGCGGCTGGCCCGTGGACGCCGAGTTCACCGAGGCGACGCGCGGGCTGAAGCGCGCTGAACTCGTGGCCGCGCTGGGCGGGCCGTGGCGGTACCTGGCCGGGCGGCTGACTGCGCGCTGAGGCGCGGGCACGCCGGCACCGGCTTTGCGACAGAGCACGCGTCGATCGACGCGTGCTCTGTCGCGCTCCGCGTGCGCGGCAGAACGGACGGGAGGCCCGTGGCGACGCTGCCACGGGCCTCCCGTTCCGCGCGGGGGACCGGCTAGGGCCGGAACCGTCCCGCCTCGACGTCGCGCCAGCGACGACGGCTCCGGAACCAGGCGGCCGGACCCGCGGGGAAGCCGCGCAGCTCGTGGTACGCCAGGGTCTTCGGGATGCGTGTGGTCGAGGCCTCGTTCGTGACCTCGGTGGCGGCGTCGCGGCGCCCGGCGAGACGGGACACCATCTGCTTCGACTTGACCTTCGCGGCGAGCGGCATCAGGCGGGCGAGGACGGCGACGTGCCGCTTGTCCTTCGCGGCGAGCGCGAACATCAGCGCGGTGAACCCGACGCCGTTGCCGTGCAGCTGCTTGTGCAGGTCCTCGATGGTCTGACGGTGCCGGTGGTGCACGACCGCGCGGGGTTCGAAGCCGATCCTCCCGCCGCGCCAGAGCGTCTCGACGAACATCGCCAGGTCCTCACCGCCGCGGGCGGGGGAGCCGGCGCCGAGCGTGGGGTCGAAGCCACCGACGGTGTCGATCAGGGTGCGTCGGTAGGCCATGTTCGCGCCGGCGCCGTACGCCCCGATGCCGTAGACCGCGAAGCGCTTGAGCACCTGGCCCGACGGGGTGAGGGCACGGACGCGGGCGTGCCGCATGGCGCCGGGGACGTCCTCGGGGACGATCGTGACGGGCGAGAAGGTGCGCTCGGCGCTGAACCCGCCGTAGTACGCCTCGTACCAGATCTGCGCGGGGGTGGTGAGCTCGCTCGGCAGGATCACGCCGGTGACGGCCTGCAGGTCCGGCTCGCTGACGAACCGCGAACCGATCGCGCGGAGCCACTGCGGGTCGACGCGGACGTCGTCGTCGGTGAAGGCGATCACGTCGCCGGTCGCGGCGGCGACACCGGCGTTGCGACCGGCGGACAGGCCCGGGCGACGTTCCTCGACCAGACGGACGTCCCGCCCGGCCAGCATCGCGGGCAGCGCGTCACCGGCGGGGACGCGCACCCGGTTGTCGACGAGGATGACCTCGTGCCGCGGGTAGTCCAGGTGCTCGAGGACGTCGAGCAGCTTGCCGAGGTCCTCGACGCGGTCGACGACGGTGGACACCACGACCGAGATGGTCGGCAGGTCCTCGTCGGCCACGACGGGGACGTCGGCCAGCACGGTCTCCTGCAGGGCCTCGAGCGCGCGGGCCGCGTCGGCGGGGTCGTCGGTGAGCAGCACGTCGAGCGTGCCGGTGGGGTGGCCGCCGCGGTAGCCGATCACCATGGCGGACTCGCCGGTCTCGTCGGCGACGAGGCGGGGGAGCGGGGCGTCGAGGTCGACGCCGATCACCCTGCGCGGGGCGGGCACGGTGGCGGCGGTGGAGGGGATGGCCATGTGCGGGACGCTACGACGGCCCGGAGCGGCCGACAACGGGAGATCGGCGCAGTGGCGGGGTTCGTGCGGGGTTCCGCACGGCGCGTGTGCCCCGGACGAGGGTGAGCGCTCACCCAGGAAGACACGGGAAGCTCATGGGTCACGCTCAGGTCACGGATCCGATGCAACCGGTTGCGCTCCGGTCGGACCGGGCGTAGCTTCCTCCTCCAGCAGGCAGTGTCGCCTGCTCCAGGGCGGCGGTGTCGTGCTCCGACCGAGCCGTCCTGGTGATCTCAACGAGGAGACAACGCTGTGAAGACAACACGCGCCAGGGTGCGGTTCGCGTCCGTTGCGGGGGTCGCGGTCATCGGGCTCGTGCTCACCGGATGCTCGAGCGGCAGTTCGGCGGACGACGACGCCAAGAGCGGCCAGGACAGCCGCGGACCCATCACCTACGTGCAGGGCAAGGACAACTCGAACGTCGTCCGCCCGCTGATCGCGAAGTGGAACAAGGCCCACCCGGACGAGAAGGTCACCTTCAAGGAACAGTCCGACCAGGCCGACCAGCAGCACGACGACCTGGTGCAGCACTTCCAGGCCAAGGACGAGAACTACGACGTCGTCGACGTGGACGTCGTCTGGACCGCCGAGTTCGCCGCGAAGAAGTGGCTCACGCCGCTCACCGGCGAGATGAAGCTCGACACCTCGAAGCTCCTGCCGTCGACGGTGAAGACCGCGACCTACAACGACACCCTCTACGCCGCGCCGCAGACCTCGGACGGCGCGCTGCTCTACTACCGCAAGGACCTCGTCAAGACGCCCCCCACCACGTGGAAGGAGATGATGGACGACTGCACGATCGCGAAGGCCGCCGGCATCGGTTGCTACGCGGGGCAGTTCGCGAAGTACGAGGGCCTCACCGTCAACGCGTCCGAGGCGATCAACGGCTCCGGCGGTTCGGTGCTCGGCAGCGACGGTGCTCCCGACGTCGACACCGACAAGGCGAAGGCTGGTCTGCAGAACCTGGTCGACGCGTTCCAGGACGGGAACATCCCGGCCGAGGCGATCACCTACCAGGAGGAGCAGGGCCGCACCGCGTTCGAAGACGGCAAGCTGCTGTTCCTGCGCAACTGGCCCTACGTCTACAGCCTCGCCAAGACCGACGGCTCGTCGAAGGTCAAGGACACCTTCGGCATCGCGCCGATCCCCGGTGCCGACGGCGTCGGAGCCTCGACGCTCGGTGGGCACAACGCGGCCATCAGCGTGTACTCGAAGCACAAGGCGACGGCGCACGACTTCCTCGAGTTCCTGACCTCGGACGAGACGCAGAAGTTCTTCGCGACCCAGGGCTCGCTCGCACCGGTCGTCGGTGACCTCTACACGGACCCCGAGCTGACGAAGCAGCTGCCCTACCTGCCGACGCTGCTCAAGTCGATCGAGTCGGCGGAGCCGCGCCCGGTCACGCCGTTCTACCCGGCCGTCACGAAGGCGATCCAGGACAACACCTACGCGGCGCTCAAGGGGTCGAAGTCGGTCGACGAAGCCATGAAGGACATGCAGGACGCCCTCAAGGCCGCGACCGACAGCGGGAGCTAGCGGCCGCACCGCGGCTTCCGCCGCACCTTCCGGACAGGAGGCCCGTGGCGGGTCCGCCACGGGCCTCCCCTCCGTCCCCACTTGCGTTCCGACACCCCCGGCAAGGAGGCCGACACGTGTCAGCAGCAACCGAGATCCCCGCAGCCGTCCCGAACCCGACGGGCACGGAACCGAAGCCCCAGCGGCGCAAGGGCGGGCTCAACGCCGAGCACGGCCGGTGGGCCGTGTACCTCATCGGCCCGACGATCGTGCTCCTGGCGGTCGTCATCGGGTACCCCGTGGTCAGCGCGGTCATCCAGTCGTTCCAGCTCGACCAGGGCCTCGACAAGGCGACCGGTCTGTTCGTCGAGGGCGGCTTCGCCGGAGTCACGAACTACGTGCACTGGCTCGGCCAGCGGTGCGGGGACGTCGCGTGCCCACCAGGCAACCTCGGCTCCCAGTTCTGGGTCGCCTTCGGGAACACGTTCTTCTTCACGATCGTGACAGTGGTCCTCGAGACCGTCATCGGTCTGTGGATGGCGATCATCATGAACCGCAACTTCAGGGGCCGCGCCCTCGTCCGCGCCGCCATCCTGGTGCCGTGGGCGATCCCGACCGCCGTCACCGCGAAGCTCTGGTACTTCATCTTCGACGCGAACGGCGTGCTCAACCACGTGATCGGGCACCAGGTCCTCTGGTTCTCCGACGAGTGGGCGTCTCGGTTCGCGATCGTCATCGCCGACACCTGGAAGACGACGCCGTTCATGGCGTTGCTGATCCTCGCGGGCCTGCAGCTCATCCCCGAGGACGTCTACGAGGCGGGGAAGATGGACGGCGCTTCGACGCTCCAACGCTTCTTCCTCATCACGCTGCCGCTCGTCCGGCCAGCCCTGATGGTCGCCATCCTGTTCCGTGTCCTCGATGCCCTGCGCATCTACGACCTCATCGCGATCATGACCGGCGGTGGTGGTGGTTCCGGGAACGCGACCGTGTCGCTGTCGGTGCTGGTCGTCGACCAGATCCGGCAGGGGTTCAACGCCGCATCCGCCCTGTCCACCATCACGTTCCTCATCGTCTTCATCGTCGCGTTCGTCTTCGTCCGGTTCCTCGGCGCGAACGTCGTGCAGACGCAGGCAGCCCAGCAGAAGGGTGAACTCAAGTGACCCTCGCAGCAGATCGTCCCCGGCGCACCGCCGCGACCCGCGACCGGGCGACGGACCGTCCCGACGTGCGGGTCCGACGCGAGACGGGCCCGAAGCTCCGGACCGCCGTGCAGGCCGTCGTCATCGCCGTCTGGTGCCTCCTGCCGTTCTACTGGATGGTGGTCACGAGCTTCCGCGAGGTCGGGTACACGTTCGACGCCACCCCGTGGTTCACCCACGTGACCCTCGACAACTACGCGACCGCGTTCTCGACGGCACTGGGCAACCACCTCGGCCGAGCCCTCCTGAACAGCGTGTTCATCGGCGTCGCCGTGACCGTCATCGCCCTGCTCGTCGGCACCACGGCGGCGTACGCGCTGGCCCGGCTCGAGTTCCGCGGCAAGTCGTTCATCGCCGGTGCGATCCTGGCCGCGTCGATGTTCCCCGGTGTCGCCCTCATCTCGCCGCTGTTCCAGCTGTTCACCGACATCGGCTGGATGGGGTCGTACCAGGCACTCATCCTGCCGAGCATCTCGTTCGTGCTGCCCTTGACCGTGTACACGCTCGCGTCGTTCTTCCGCGAGATGCCGTGGGACCTCGAAGAGGCCGCCCGCATCGACGGGTGCACCCGGGTGCAGGCGTTCCGGCGGATCATCCTGCCGCTCGCGGCGCCCGCGGTGTTCACCACGGCGATCCTGGCGTTCATCTCGAGCTGGAACGAGTACCTCATCTCGTCGCAGCTCTCGAGCGACGCGACACAGCCGGTGACCGTGGCGATCGCCTCGTTCGCCGGGTCGCAGCCGCACCAGGAGCCCTACACGGCGGTGATGGCCGCCGGCACGATCGTCACGATACCGCTCGTGGTCCTCGTGTTGATCTTCCAGCGGCGCATCGTGGCGGGGCTCACCGCCGGCGGCGTGAAGGGCTGACGGCCATGGCCCAGCGCGGACCCACCCGTCCCACCGCCCACATCGAGGAATCGATCGGCTTCGTCGGCATGTTCGGCGTGCTGTTCCTCGGCGTCACGGTGTTCTGCGAACTCACCGGGCGACCGGCACTCGGCTGGGCGCTCACCCTGCTGGTGTGCGTGCTCGGTGTCGTCGCCCTCGACCGCTGGCGGGTGCGGGTGCTCCGCCGGCACGCCGAGGTCGACGGTGTCGGTGCCACTCCCGCCATCGCTGGGTTCCGCACCGCGCGCGGCGACGACCACCGGCGCCGGCCACGACCCTCCGCGGACGGGCGTGTGCACCGGCACAGCGGGTGGGACGAGCTCGCACCAGCCGGTCGTCGAGCGCCGCACGGCGCCCGCCGGGCCGCAGCGGCCGTCGCGCACGCAACCCCCGGCACTGCGGCCGACCGACCGGCGGACGTGACGCACGGGACGGACGGCTGACGGGCCTCCCGGGTCGCACCGATGGGGATCCAGGAGATCGCGACCGTCACGGGGCTGTCGAAGTCGACGGTGTCGCGGGCGCTCCGCGGCATGTCGAACGTGGCCGACACCACGATCGACGAGGTGCGCCGGGTCGCCGACGAACTCGGGTACGTCCCGAGCTCGGCGGCGGCCGGCCTCGCCACCGGGCGTCAGCGCGCCGTCGGGGTGGTCGTGCCCGTCATCGACCGCTGGTTCTACGTGAAGGCGCTCGGCGGTGTCGACGCGGAGCTCCGCCAGGCCGGGTACGACCTGGTCCTCTACAACCTCGGCGGCCCGGGCGGCGACCGCGACCGGGCGTTCCGACGCTCGATGCTGCGGCACCGCGTCGACGGCCTCGTCCTGCTCTCCCTGGTGCTCGACGCCACCGAACGGGCCGAACTCGAACTCAGTCGGCACCCCATGGTCGTCATCGGCGGCCCCGCACCGGGCCTGCGGAACGTGGGCGTCGACGACCGCGAGGTCACCCGGATCGCCGTCGAGCACCTGCACGGACTCGGGCACCGGCGGATCGCCTACGTGGGCGGCCAGGACGAGGCCGGCCTGAACGTCGCCGTGCCGCACCTGCGTCGGGACGGGTTCCTCGACGCGATGCGGTCGGCGGGGTCCGCGGTGCCGGAACGGTGGTCCCTGGACGGCCGGTTCTCGTTCGCCGGTGGGACCGCCGCCGGGGCCGTGCTGTTCGCCGAGCCGGCGACCGCGCGACCGACGGCGGTGCTCTGCGCCTCGGACGAGATGGCCCTCGGCGTCCTGCTGGCCGCCCACCGAGCCGGCCTCGCAGTACCCGAAGCCGTGTCCGTGATGGGGATCGACGGCCACGAGTTCGGTGCCACCGTCGGACTCACCACCGTCGCGCAGGACCCGGTCGCCCAGGGGCGGACCGCGGCGCGCGCGGTGCTCGCCGAGGTCGACGGCGGTGTGGCCGGCCCGATCGCGGCGGCACCGGCGCACCTGGTCGCCCGCGCGTCGACGGGGCCGCCGCCGGGGTGAGGTCGGCGGCGCGTGGGTGGCGTGGGCGTGGGCGGCGTAGGCGTGGGCGTGGGCGTGGGCGTGATCGACTCGGAACGACGTTCCCGATGTCTCACGACAACGGCGATGTCGTTCCGAGCCGACGCAGCCCCCGCGGCCCTCCCTCGCTCGGCTCGGCTCGGCTCGGCGTAGCCTCGCCCGCATGGAGGTCACGAAACTCGAACACGCCTGCCAGATCATCACCGAGGGCAACACCCGCCTGGTGCTCGACCCGGGCAACTTCACCCGCCCGGTCGACGTCACGGGTGTCGTCGCCGTCGTCGTGACCCACGAGCACCCGGACCACGTCACGCCCGAACAGCTGCACCGGATCCTCGCCGCCGACCCCGATACCATGGTGTTCGGCCCCGAAGGCGTCCGCGCGGCGCTCGCCGACTCCGGCATCGCGGTCGAGGTCGTGACCGACGGCGACCACCGCACCGTCGGCCCGTTCGAGCTCTCCTTCCACGGCACCCGACACCAGCTCATCCACTCCTCGGTGCCGATCGTCGACAACACCGGCGTGCTCGTGAACGGCCGGCTGTTCCACCCGGGGGACTCGTACACGGACCCGGGCGTCCCCGTCGAGGTCCTCGCAGCGCCCGTCGGGGCACCGTGGCTCAAGGTCGGCGAGATGATGGACGCCGTCGCCGCGATCGCGCCGTCCCGCGCGTACCCGATCCACGAGGCCACGCTCTCCGACATCGGCTACGACATGCACACGGGGCGGCTGCGCGAGGCCGTCGAACCCGCGGGGTCGCTCGTCGTGCTGCGGCCGGGGGAGTCGCTCACGATCTGACCGCGCGGGCGGACGGGAGGCCCGTGGCGGGCCCGCCCCGCGCCTCCCTTCCGAGGGGCGGTCGCGTCCACGGCCGCGCGACCGATGCGTGCGCATGTTGCGACAGAATGCGCGTCGTTCGACGGGTGTTTCGTCGCTCGATGCGCACGCAACGGATGCGTGTGCAGGTTGCGACAGAACGCGCGTCGTTCGACCGGTGTTCCGTCGAAATCTGCACGTGCAGCGAGCGCCGTATGCCGGGCGCAGCACGACGGCGCACCCGGGCGACACGCCCCGTTTTGGTGCGGATGCAGGGCTTGTGCAATACTTGTCGAGTTGTCGGAACGGCCCCATCGTATAGCGGCCTAGTACGCTGCCCTCTCACGGCGGTAACGCGGGTTCGAATCCCGCTGGGGTCACCACAGGTGACATGCTCCGAGTCCGACAACAGCCGCGGCCCCATCGTATAGCGGCCTAGTACGCTGCCCTCTCACGGCGGTAACGCGGGTTCGAATCCCGCTGGGGTCACCAGCACACGAAACCCCCGTCGAGCTCCTGCTCTGCGGGGGTTTCTTCGTCCCCTCCGACAGGCGGTGTCGACCCGGCTCGGCACATGTGCGCATCCACAGACCGTCCAGGTGCGGGCGATCGCGGGCGCCGCGGGTGGGGCGGTACGCTGTCGACGTCGCCAGACCCGGCAGTGGGGCCTGCCGGACCCAACCGCGCACCAGCCGCCAACGGTCCCTATCCCGAACACCGCACGCGCGGAGACGATCCGGCGTGCTCGGCGATAGGAGAACCGATGACCGATGAGCGCCCACCACACCTGCGATGGGGCTTCGTCACCCTGGTCGCCCTCGGCGGCGCGATCGGGACCACCGTCCGCGCACTGCTCGCTGCGGCGTTCCCCGCCCACGACGGCATCAGCTGGACCATCCTGGCGATCAACGTCGTCGGGGCGTTCTGCCTCGGGTTCCTGCTCGACGCGCTCGCACGCCGCGGCGCCGACGTCGGTCGTCGTCGTGCGGCCCGGCTGTTCGTCGGCACCGGCGTCCTGGGCGGCTTCACGACCTACAGCACGCTCGCGGACGACACCGCGCAGCTGCTCGACCTCGGCCGGTGGACGGCCGGCAGCGGGTACGCCCTGCTGTCGGTCGTGCTCGGACTCGCCGCGGTCGTCCTCGGTCTCTGGGTCGCCGCGGCCACCCGGCCCCGCACCCGCCCCGAACCGCTGCAGGACGCCCGATGAGCCCCGTCGAACTGCTCCTCGTCGCGGTCGGCGGGGGAGCAGGCGCTGCGCTTCGCTTCGTGCTCGACGGGCTCGTCAAGGGCCGCGTGGCCCGTTCGCGGTTCGTCGGGTTCCCGGTCGGCACGCTGCTCATCAACGTTTCCGGGTCGCTCCTGCTCGGCGTGCTGACGGGCCTCGGACAGGCCGGCACCATCCCCGCCTCGACGGTCGCGGTGCTCGGGACGGGCATGATGGGTGGGTACACGACGTTCTCGACGGCGAGCGTCGAGACCGTACAGCTCCTCCGATCCGGCAAGACCCGGCTCGCCGTCCTGAACGGCCTCGGGATGCTCGTCGTCTCGGTCGGCGCAGCTGCGCTCGGCCTCTGGATCGGAAGGAACTCATGACCTCGGAACGCCCCGGCGAACTCGTCCTCGTCCGTCACGGAGAGACGGAGTGGTCGAAGAGCGGGCAACACACCGGCCGCACCGACATCCCGCTCACCGACAACGGCGTCGAGCAGGCGAAGCGCGCAGGCCGGTACCTCGGGGACCGGTCGTTCGCGCTGGCGCTGTCGAGCCCGCTGCAGCGCGCCCGCGACACCGCACACCTGATCGGCGTCGAGCCGGAGCTCGACGAGGACCTGTACGAGTGGGACTACGGCGCGTACGAGGGCCTCACCACCCCGCAGATCAAGGTGCTGCGCCACGGACCGTGGGACCTGTGGACCGACGGCGTCCCCGCCGGCGACACCCCCGGTGAGAACGCCGCCGAGGTCCGGGTCCGCGTCGAGCGCATCCTGAACCGTGCCCGTCCGGTGCTCGCCGAGGGCCACGACGCCGTGTTCATCGCGCACGGCCACGTGCTGCGGGCGCTCGGCGCCGCGTGGATCCGGCTCGCACCGCAGGACGGTGCCGTGCTGAAGCTCGGCACCGCCTCGGTCAGCGTCCTGGGCTACGAGCACGGCCGCCCCGTCATCGACGCCTGGAACATCCAGCCGCGCGACTGACGCGCTGGTGGGGCGTGCGGTGCTCACGAAAGCGACAGACCCGCGGCACCCGGTGCGGTCCCGTCCGCGAGGGCGACAGACTTCAGCGGTTGTTCCGCAGCGATCTGTCGCTTTCGCAGGGCGCGGTGGTCGTGACCACGGACGGACGGGAGGCCCGTGGCGGCCCCGCCACGGGCCTCCCGTCCGTCGTCCGCGCCCGTTCCTTCCCCTGTCACGCGCGATGGCAGGCGGAATCGGGCATCCCTGGTCGGAAGGAATGACCAGGAACGCCCGGAACGACCGGGTGCGTCAGACCGTGCGGATCGCGCTCGTCGCACCGAGGGCACGGCCGCGCCGGCGCTCGATCGCACGCCCGACGAGCAGCAGCCCCACGCTGACCACGGCACCGAGCACGGTCTGCGCGATCCGGTCGAGCGCGAGCAGCTGGGGCGCCTCGGGCAGGCTCAGCCACGAGACCGCCAACGCAAGCGGGGTGAGGAACAGCAGGCACACGGCGTAGTTCCGGGCGACGAAGATCTCGGCGAAGAACTGCCCGACGACGGCCAGCACGACGATCCACCACGCCGACGGTTCGAGCAGCAGGACGCCGACCGCGACCACGGTGCCCCCGATCGTGCCGACCACACGCTGCCCGGCGCGGACGACGGTGTGCCGCTGCCGGATCGCCGGCAGCGTCGACACCACCGCGATGACGGCCCAGTACGGGTGGCCGAGTCCGGGGATCGACTCCGCGACCGCACCGGCGACGAGTGACCCGACGACGTTGAGCGCGACGGTCTCCCACAGGGCCGGGGTCCCGAGGACCGCGAGCGAGCGGTGCTTGCGGTCGGCCAGCGGGCGGAACCGGTGCGGGGCGTGCGGGTGGAGCACCCGGCGGAGCACCGAACCGGACATCGCGACGAGCCAGGCCCAGACCACCGAGCACACGATGATCGTCGCGACGAGCGGGACGTCCGCCGGACGCATCGGGACGAGTGCGGACACGACGAACGCGAACACCGGGAAGATCGGCTGAGCGGGGATCGCCCGGAGCGCGGAGAGGGTGCAGACCGCGACCACCAGGACGACGACGAGACCCACGGCCTGCAGCCAGAGCGGCGACCCGACGAGCCCGACCCCGATGCCGGCGAACATGCAGAGCGTCTGCAGTGCACCCGCGACGCCGGTGGTGACGGCACGCTGCCGGTAGGGCTCGGTCGCACCGAAGATGGCGGTGAACCCGGCGAACATGGCGAAGGCGGCGTACCCGGGCATCCCGAGGGCGATGAGCAGCGCGAGCGGTGCGCCACCGGCGATCGCGGCGCGGGCCGCGCCCTCGAGGTTGATGGTCCGGGTCGAGTGCGCAGGTGTCGTCATGTCGTCCCCATCTTCCCACCGCGACAGGTGTCGGGGAGTCGCCTCGGGCCTCCAGGCCGCGCCGTCACGGGGTGACGGGCGTGCGACGGCGGGGTGACGGGCCCGCCACGGGCGGGGTGCCGCGCGTTGGTATACCAATGGTAGAGTCGCCTGATCGTGCCGCGGTCGCGGCGCAACGACGAGGACGAGGAGGGCCGGGCTCATGGGAAAGACGCTCGCCGAGAAGGTGTGGGACGACCACGTCGTGGTCAAGGGTGAGGACGGCAACCCCGACCTCCTCTACATCGACCTCCACCTCGTGCACGAGGTGACGAGTCCGCAGGCGTTCGACGGCCTGCGGCAGGCCGGTCGGCCGGTCCGTCGCCTCGACCTGACGATCGCGACCGAGGACCACAACACCCCCACGCTCGCCATCGACCGCCCCATCGCGGACCCGACGAGCCGGATCCAGATCGAGACCCTCCGTCGCAACTGCGAGGAGTTCGGCGTCCGCCTGCACTCCCTGGGTGACAAGGAGCAGGGCATCGTCCACGTGGTCGGCCCGCAGCTCGGCCTCACCATGCCCGGCATCACCGTGGTCTGCGGCGACTCGCACACCAGCACCCACGGGGCCTTCGGCGCGATGGCCTTCGGCATCGGCACGTCCGAGGTCGAGCACGTCCTCGCCACGCAGACCCTGCCGCTCAAGCCGTTCAAGACGATGGCGATCACGGTCGAGGGCACGCTGCGCCCCGGGGTGACGGCGAAGGACATCATCCTGGCCGTCATCGCGAAGATCGGCACCGGCGGCGGCCAGGGCTACGTGCTCGAGTACCGCGGCTCCGCGATCCGCGCGCTCTCGATGGAGGGGCGCATGACGATCTGCAACATGTCGATCGAGGCCGGTGCCCGCGCCGGCATGGTCGCCCCCGACCAGACGACCTACGACTACGTGCAGGGCCGCGACCACGCCCCGACCGGTGCGGACTGGGACGACGCCGTCGCCTACTGGGAGACCCTCGCCACCGACGACGACGCCGTGTTCGACGCCGAGGTGTTCATCGACGCCGACGACCTCGAGCCCTTCGTCACCTGGGGCACGAACCCCGGCCAGGGCGTCTCGCTGTCCGAGAACGTGCCGGACCCGTCGAGCTACAGCGACCCCAACGACCAGGCCGCAGCACGCCGAGCCCTGGAGTACATGGACATCACCGCCGGCACCCCGATGAAGGACATCGCCGTCGACGCGGTGTTCATGGGGTCCTGCACGAACTCGCGCATCGAGGACCTGCGGGCCTTCGCGTCGATCATCAAGGGCCGCACCAAGGCCGACGGCGTCCGGGTGATGGTCGTGCCCGGCTCCGCCCGCGTCCGGCTCGAGGCCGAAGCCGAGGGACTCGACAAGGTGTTCACCGAGTTCGGCGCCGAGTGGCGGTTCGCCGGCTGCTCGATGTGCCTCGGCATGAACCCGGACCAGCTGGCACCGGGGGAGCGCTGCGCGAGCACCTCGAACCGCAACTTCGAGGGGCGCCAGGGCAAGGGCGGCCGTACGCACCTGGTGTCGCCGCTCGTCGCCGCGGCCACCGCGGTGCGCGGCACGCTGTCGAGCCCGTGGGACCTGGAGACCGACGACGAGATCGCGGCGGCGACGTCCGCCACCGCCACCGAGGGGACCTTCTGATGGACAAGATCACCACCGTCACCGGCATCGCGGCCCCGCTCAAGCGGTCCAACGTCGACACCGACCAGATCATCCCCGCGGTCTACCTGAAGCGCGTCACGAAGACCGGCTTCGAGGACGCCCTGTTCTCCGGGTGGCGCCAGGACCCCGACTTCGTCCTGAACCAGGAGCGCTACCAGGGCGCCCGCGTCCTGATCGCCGGCCCCGACTTCGGCACGGGGTCGTCCCGCGAGCACGCCGTCTGGGCGCTCCGTGACTTCGGCTTCTCGGTCGTGATCTCGCCCCGGTTCGCGGACATCTTCCGGGGCAACGCCGGCAAGCAGGGCCTGGTCACCGCGATCGTGACCGAACCGGAAGTCGAGCGGCTGTGGGCCGTCATCGAGGCGAACCCGGGCGTCGAGGCGACGGTCGACCTCGTGACGCAGCGCGTGTCGCTGGGGGATGTGGACGTCCCCTTCGAGATCGACGCTTACACTCGTTGGCGGTTGATGGAAGGGCTCGACGACATCGGGCTCACCCTCCGTGACGAGACCTCGATCACGGAGTTCGAATCCCGCCGCTCCAGTTGGCGGCCGAAGACATTGCCGGTGAAGTAGTGAACTCTCTCGTACAGGACGCAGCGGCCGCAGGGGCGCGCGTGGGCCTCACGTCGGACGAGATCGTCATCCGCGGGGGCAAGCCCCTCGTGGGGCGCATCGAGGTCCGTGGGGCGAAGAACCTCGCGACCAAGGCCATGGTGGCGTCGCTGCTCGGTGACACCCCGTCGATCCTCCGTGACGTGCCGGACATCTCCGACGTCAAGGTGGTCCGCGGGCTGCTCGAGGTGCACGGCGTGCGCATCACCGATCCGGCACGAGGCGAGCTCATCCTCGACCCGTCGCGCGTCGAGTCGGCGCACTTCGCCGAGATCGACGCCCACGCCGGCTCGAGCCGCATCCCGATCCTGTTCTGCGGCCCGCTGCTGCACAAGCTCGGCGAGGCGTTCATCCCCGACCTCGGCGGCTGCCGCATCGGCGACCGCCCGATCGACTTCCACCTCGACGCCCTCCGTGCCATGGGCGCGGTCGTCGACAAGCAGGTCAACGGCATCCACCTGACGGCCCCGGACGGCCTGACCGGCGCCTCCATCGAGCTGCCGTACCCGAGCGTCGGCGCCACCGAGCAGGTCCTGCTCTCGGCGACCCTCGCCAAGGGCGTCACGGAGCTGCGGAACGCCGCGATCGAGCCCGAGATCATGGACCTCATCGCGATCCTGCAGAAGATGGGCGCCATCGTCTCGGTCGAGCCGAACCGCGTCATCTTCATCGAGGGTGTCGAGTCGCTCCGCGGCTACACGCACCGTGCGATCAACGACCGCAACGAGGCCGCGAGCTGGGCCTCTGCAGCGCTCGCCACCAACGGCGACATCTTCGTCGAGGGTGCGAACCAGCAGGAGCTCATGACGTTCCTCAACGTCTTCCGCAAGGTCGGCGGCGGGTTCGACATCCAGGAGGACGGCATCCGGTTCTACCGCGAGCTGGACACCCTGAAGCCCGTGGTCATCGAGACCGACGTGCACCCCGGCTTCATGACGGACTGGCAGCAGCCGCTCGTCGTCGCGCTGACGCAGGCCGACGGCCAGAGCATCGTGCACGAGACCGTCTACGAGAACCGCTTCGGCTTCACCGACGCCCTGAACGAGATGGGTGCCGACATCGTCGTGCACAAGGAGGGGCTCCCCGGCCACGACCGCCGTGTCGCCCGCCGACCGTTCGAGCAGGCTGCCGTCGTCACCGGGCCCACGAAGCTGCACGCCGCGAACGTCCGCGTCCCCGACCTGCGCGGTGGCTTCAGCCACCTCATCGCGGCGCTGACCGCCGAGGGCGAGTCGCACATCACCAACGTCGGCATCATCAGCCGCGGCTACGAGCACTTCATCCCGAAGCTGCGCAAGCTCGGCGCCGACTTCGACTTCGCTGGGTAGGCACCGTGCGGGCTGAAGGCAAGGGCGACGGTCTGGAGGCCCGTGGCGGCTCCGACGCGCAGGTCGCGACCGGCATCCCCGTGCGTGGGCGCCGGTGGCGCCGCGGCGAGCTGAACACCGCGTTCCGCATCGTCGCCTCCATCGTCATCCCGACGTTCCGGTTCTCGGCGCGCTACCACTGGCACGGCCCGAACCGCCTGCCGGCCGAGGGCGCGTTCGTGCTCGCGCCGAACCACTTCACGAACATCGACCCGCTGGTCGTGGGCACCGCCGTGTACATCTCGAAGCGGGCGCCGCGGTTCCTGGCGAAGGCGTCGCTGTTCACGGTCCCCGTGGTCGGCAAGCTCATGTCCGGCATGGGGCAGATCCCGGTCGAACGCTCCGGCCGGACGCGTCTGAGCGACCCGCTCGGCGGCGGCCGGTCGCTCGTCGAGCAGGGCGGGGCGATCATCGTCTACCCCGAGGGCACGCTCACGCGCGACCCGGACCTGTGGCCGATGCGCGGCAAGACGGGCGCGGTCCGGATCGCGCTCGAGAACGACGTCCCGATCATCCCGATGGCCCACTGGGGCACGCAGAACATCATGGCGCGGTACGGCAAGAAGCTCCGGCTGTTCCCGCCGTCGCGCGTCGACGTGATCATCGGCGACCCGGTCGACCTGTCGGCGTACCGCGGTCGGCCGATCGACCAGCAGATGCTCGGCGAGGCCACCGAACTCGTCATGCGCGAGATCACCGCGCTGCTCGAGGTGCTCCGTGGTGAACGGGCACCCGCGACCCGCTGGGACCCGGCGGCGAACAACCAGAAGGAGACCGGCCGGTTTGAGTGACCTCCGCCCCCACGACGACCGACCCGACCCCGCTGCGGCGGCTCCCGGGGCCTTCGACACCGCTGCGATCCGGGTGGTCATGCAGTCGACCGACAAGCCCCGGGTGGCCGTCATCGGTGCCGGCAGCTGGGGCACCACGTTCGCGAAGGTGCTGGCCGAGGGCGGTGCGTCCACCGTGGTGTGGGCCCGGCGCCCCGAGGTCGCCCGCGAGATCACCGAGACCAAGCGCAACTCGGACTACCTGCCCGGCATCAACCTGCCGCGCACGCTGACCGCCTCGACGTCCCTCGAGCGCGTGCTCGACGGTGCCTCGCAGGTGTACGTCTCGGTGCCCTCGCAGACCCTGCGCTCCAACCTCGCCGCGATCCGCGAGCTGCTGCCCGCCGACGTGCCGGTCGTCAGCCTGATGAAGGGCGTCGAGAAGAGCACGGGGCTGCGGATGAGCGAGGTCCTGCTGCAGGGCCTCGGCATCGACCAGGACCGCATCGCCGTGGCCAGCGGCCCGAACCTGGCGCTCGAGATCGCCCGCCGGCAGCCGACCGCCGCCGTGGTGTCGTCGTCCTCGCTGGAGACCGCCACCGACGTCGCCGCCGTCGCGACGAACCCGTACTTCCGGTCGTTCATCAACACCGACGTCATCGGCACCGAGTTCGGCGGCGTGCTGAAGAACCTCATCGCCGTCGCGATCGGCATCGTCGACGGGGTCGGCTACGGCGAGAACACCAAGGCCTCGATCATCACCCGCGGCCTGGCCGAGATGACCGACTTCGCGGTGTCGCTCGGTGCGCAGTCGTCCACGCTGTCCGGGCTCGCGGGCCTCGGCGACCTCATCGCCACGTGCCAGTCGCCGCTGTCGCGGAACAACACCGCCGGGCGGCTGCTCGGTCAGGGCTACCGGTTCGACGAGGTCGTCCGCCAGATGAACCAGACGGCGGAGGGGCTGGCCTCGGTCGCCCCGATCCTCGAGCTGGCCGCGGCGAACGGTGTCGACATGCCCATCGTCAGCCAGGTCGGCGAGGTCCTCGCCGGTAGGCTCGATCCGCGCAACATCGCGCCGCACCTCACCGAGACCGACGAGCCGCAGGGCGAGTGACCGGTCCCGCACCGAGTCACGAAGGGACTCCCGTGCCCACGATCCCCGAGGGAACCCCCATGCCCAGGACCACCGTCGCCGTGCTCTTCGGCGGTCGATCGAGCGAGCACGAGATCAGCTGCGTGACCGCAGGCGGCATCATGGACGTCGTCGACCGGTCCGAGTACGACCTGGTGCCGATCGGGATCACCCAGGACGGTGCCTTCACGCTGCAGTCCGACGACCCGGCGCAGTGGACGATCCGCGACGGCGCGCTGCCGACCGTGCCCGACAACGGCACGCGGATCGCGTTCCCGACGTCCCCGGCCACGAACGAACTCGTCGTGTCGCACCCCGACGGCACCGTCACCGCGATCCCGGTCGACGTGGTGTTCCCGATCCTGCACGGCCCCTTCGGAGAGGACGGCACGATCCAGGGCCTGCTCGAGATCGCCGGGCTGCCCTACGTCGGCGACGGCGTGCTCGCGAGCGCCCTGGCCATGGACAAGCACGTCGCCAAGGCCGTGCTCGAGCACGCCGGGCTGCGGGTCGCCCCGTGGACAACAGTGCTCCGCCGGCAGTGGGCGGCCGACCCGGTCGACGTCGCCGAGACGGTCGCCGCACACGGCTGGCCGCTGTTCGTCAAGCCGGCCCGAGCGGGATCGAGCATGGGCGTCTCACGCGTCGACGACCCCTCGCAGCTGGGTGCCGCCATGGACCTGGCGTTCGAGCACGACTCCAAGGTCATCATCGAGCCGCGGGTGATCGGCCGCGAGGTCGAGGTGGCCGTGCTCGAGGGGCGCGACGGTGCGCCGCGGACGAGCCTGCCCGGCGAGATCGTGGTGGCCGAGGACGGCTTCTACGACTTCGCCTCGAAGTACCTGGGCGGCGACGAGTCGCTGCTCTGCCCGGCCCCGCTGACCGAGGCGCAGACCGACGAGATCCGCTCGATCGGCGCGCGCGCGTTCGAGGCCATCGGCGGTTCGGGCCTGGCCCGTGTCGACTGCTTCCTGACCGACGACGGCTTCGTCGTGAACGAGGTCAACACGATGCCGGGCTTCACGCCGCTGTCGATGTACCCGCGCTGCTGGGCGGCGTCGGGCGTGTCCTACGGCGAGCTGGTCACCGAGCTCATCGAACTGGGTCGCGCCGCCGTCCGCTGACCAGGTCGGTCAGCCCTGCACGTCCGCCGGGTCGAGGCACTCGTGTCCGTCCTTCGGCAGCGACGACACGGCGTCGGACAGCTCCTGCACGACCGACGTGGTCTTCGTCGAGTCGACGACGACCTGCACGGCCGGCGACCGTCCGAACGTGGTGAAGACGACCTGGTCGCCGCGGTCGTCGCGGATCCAGTCGACGCCGCCCTGCGAGAAGCACGGCAGGTCGGACACGGTGGGCACGGCGACGCCGCAGTGGTAGATCGCCACCTCGGGGTCGCCCCAGGCCGCCGTGGCCTGTGCGTTCGTGTTCCGCAGGTCGAACTTGGAGCCCACGGTCGCGGGCAGTCGGACCTGCACGGCGGCACACGCTGCGGCGTCGGCCGACGGCGCTGCGGTCATCGAGACGGCGTTCGTGCACCCGGTCAGCCCGGCGGCGAGGGTGATCACGACCCCGACGATCGCGAGGGTTCGAGGGGTGCGGCGCGCGGTGTCCATCGCCGTCCAGGCTACCGTTCTCGTGTGGACGCGACGGACGACGCCTGGACCGGACCGACGGTGGGGGAGCTCGGCGAACTCGTCGTCCTCGACCGGATCACGAGCCGCCTGCCGACCGGGACGCCGATCCTCGGCCCCGGTGACGACTGCGCGGTGGTGGCAGCACCCGACGGTCGGTTCGTCGTCACGACCGACATGATGGTCCACGGTCCGGACTTCCGGTGGGCATGGTCGTCGCCGACGGACGTCGGGTGGAAGGCCGCCGCCACGAACCTCTCCGACGTCGGGGCGATGGGTGCGGTGCCGAGTGGCCTCGTGATCGCCCTGGCCGCGCCGCAGGACACCCCCGTCGCGGTCCTCGAGGGCATCGCCGACGGCTTCCGGCTCGCCGTCGACGCGCTCGCGCCGGGGTGCGGGGTGGTCGGTGGGGACCTCTCCACCTCGGCCACGTTCACGGTCACCGTCACCGCCTTCGGGGACCTGCGCGGCCTCGCACCCGTGCTGCGGTCGGGCGCCGGGGTCGGTGACGTGCTCGCGGTGTCCGGCGAGACGGGTCGTGCCGCACGTGGGCTGTCCCGGCTGTTCCGCGACGGCGTGGACGACCGGGGCGAACCGGACCGCGCAGCGACCGTGACGAGCGGCGCCGACACGGACCCCGACGTCGGACGGCAGCGTCGCCCGGTCCCGCCGATCGCCGACGGCCCGCTCGCCGCGCAGACGGGGGCCACCGCGATGCTCGACCTGTCGGACGGCCTGGCGATCGATGCCGGCCGGATGGCACGCGCGAGCCGCGTCACGCTGGAGATCGACGCCGAGGCCGAACTCGACGACGCCGCGCTGCACGGCGGCGAGGACCACGGACTCCTCGCCACGTTCCCCGCCGACGTCGTCCTGCCCGGGGGCTTCCGCCGCATCGGCGTCGTGCGGGAGCGTGGCGACGCAGACCTGTTGCGCGCCGGCTCCCCGGTGCCGACGACCGGCTGGGACCCCTACGCCGACTGGGACGGCGCCGCCGGCTGACCCGATCCGGTCGGTGCACGACCGTGTTGCGACAGGACACGCGTCGTTCGACACGTGCACTGTCGCAGAGCGCGTGCACAGGCGCACCGCGCCTCAGTCGGCGGCGACGGCCTCCCACGCGACGGTCTCGCCGTAGCTGCGCTTGCTGAACGGCGCGAGCCCCGTCGGCCAGGTGGGTTCGGGGGAGCGCTTGCTCCGCTCGACCACGACGACGGCGTCGGGAGTCAGCTTCGGCGCCAGCGCCTCGAGCACCTCGGCGAGCTCGTGCTCCGTGACGTCGTAGGGCGGGTCGATGAACACCAGGTCGAAGGTGCGGACGGTTCCGCGCAGGTACCCGAGCACGGGCTGCGGCTGCACGTCGATCCGGACACCGGGGATCCGCTGCTGCACCGCCTTCGCGTTCGCCCGGCACGCCTGCGCCGCTGCGGACGCCCGGTCCACCAGGACCACCTCGACGGCCCCGCGCGATGCCGCTTCGAGTCCGAGCGCGCCCGTGCCCGCGTACAGGTCGGCCACCGACGTGTCCTCGACCAGTCCCCGCGCCTCGAGCGACGAGAACAGCGCCTCACGCACGCGGTCGCTCGTCGGCCGGGTGCCGGACTTCGGCACGCGGAGCGTCAGGGAGCCGGCGGCGCCGGCGATGATGCGGGTCATGCAGCCACCGTATCGGCCCGGCGGGTCCGTTCCGGCGTTCTCCACAGGCCCACTCGGGAGGCGCGGGTGGGGTCGGTCGTGCCCGGTACCGTTGGACCGTGGTCACCTCCGGAACCCCCGCTGCGCCGGCCGCGCCCGACCTCGGTCCGGCGCCGCTCGACGCGCGGCTCGCGAACGTCCTCGGCGGTCGGACGGCGACCGCGATCGAGAAGGCCTTCGGCTACCGCACGGTGGGGGAGTTCCTCGAGCACGCGCCGCGTCGGTACGCCGAGCGTGGTGCGCTGACGGCCCTCGACTCGCTCGCGATCGGCGAACCGGTCACCATCGTGGCCGAGGTGGTCGACGTCCGCGAACGCACCATGCGCGCGCGTCGTGGCTCCATCCTCGAAGCGAAGATCGGTGACGGCAAGGGGCTGCTCACCCTGACGTTCTTCAACCAGGGATGGCGCACGAAGGACCTCGTGCCCGGCGCCCGCGGCATCTTCTCCGGCAAGGTCAGCGACTACCGCGGTGCCCGGCAGCTCGCCCACCCGGACTACGAGCTGTTCGACCCGGACGACCCACGGGCCACCGCCGACCCCGGTTCCGACGAAGCGATCCGGTGGTCGCGCCAGCCGATCCCGATCTACCCGGCGACGGCCTCGCTCACCTCGTGGCAGATCGCGAAGTCCGTCGGCATCGTCCTCGACACCCTGCCGGACCTGCCCGACCCCGTGCCCGCGTCCGCGCGGTCCCGGCTCGACCTCGTGCCGTTCCGCCGGGCTCTCGAACTGCTGCACCGCCCCGAGAAGGTCGCCGACTTCAAGCGCGCGCAGGACGCCCTGCGCTACCGCGAGGCGTTCGTGCTGCAGACCGCCCTGGTGCAGCGCCGGATCGCGGCCCGTCGCACCGCGGCGACGCCGCGCGTGGCCGCTCCCGGTGGCATCCTCGAACGCTTCGACGCCACCCTGCCCTTCACGCTGACCGACGACCAGCGTGCCGTCGGTGCCGACATCGACCACGACCTCGCCCGTACCTGGCCCATGCACCGCCTGATCCAGGGTGAGGTCGGTTCCGGCAAGACCCTCGTGGCGATCCGGGCCATGCTCACCGTGGCCGAGTCCGGCGGGCAGTCCGCGCTCATCGCCCCGACCGAGGTGCTTGCGGCGCAGCACCTGCGGTCCATCGTGAAGTTCCTCGGTCCGGACCTGGCGGCCGAACTCCGACCGGTGATCCTGACGGGGTCGCAGTCCACCGACGAACGCCGTCGTGCCCTGCTCGCCGCGGTGTCGGGCAGCTCACGGCTGGTCGTCGGCACCCACGCCCTCCTGGGCGACCGGGTGGACTTCGCCGAGCTCGGACTCGTGGTGGTCGACGAGCAGCACCGCTTCGGCGTCGAGCAGCGCGAGGCCCTCCGCACCAAGGGCACGACCCCGCCGCACGTGCTCGTGCTCACGGCCACACCGATCCCGCGCACCGTCGCGATGACCGTGTTCGGCGACCTCGACGTCTCGACCATCACGGGCATGCCGTCGGGGCGTGCCGGCGTCGAGACCTTCACCGTCCCGCTCGCGGAGCACCCCGGCTGGGAGCCCCGGATCTGGTCGCGGATGGCCGAGGAACTCGCGAAGGGCCGGCAGGCGTTCGTCGTCTGTCCAGCCATCGACGACGCCCACACCGAGGACGACGGGGAGCCGGAACCCGCCGAGGCCGAGGCCGACGCCCCGAAGCGCGCTCCTGCGACCGTCCTCGCCACGGCCGAGCGGATGCGCACCATGCCCGCGCTCGAGGGGCGCTCGATCGCGGTCCTGCACGGCCGGATGACCGCCGACGAGAAGGACCGCGTGATGACGTCCTTCGCCGCCGGTGACCTCGACGTCGTCGTGGCCACGACCGTGATCGAGGTCGGGGTCGACGTGCCGAACGCGGCGATGATGGCGGTCCTCGACGCCGACCGGTTCGGTGTCTCGCAGCTCCACCAGCTGCGCGGTCGCATCGGCCGTGGGCAGTGGGCCGGTGTCTGCCTGCTCGTCACCACGGCCGAGCTCGAGACCACCTCGCGTGAGCGCGTCGAGGCGGTGGCCGCCTCGGACGACGGCTTCGAGCTCGCCCGGATCGACCTCGAGCTCCGACGCGAAGGCGACGTCCTGGGTGAACGGCAGTCCGGAGGGCGGTCCTCGCTCAACCTGCTCCGGGTGGTCGAGCACGCGGACCTCATCGTCGACGCGCGCGAAGAGGCCGAGCGGGTACTCGAACCCGACCCGGAGCTCGAGGGGTCGCCGGCCCTCCGCGACGCGCTCGCCCGGCGCCTCGACGAGTCCGACGCGGCGTTCCTCGGCAAGAACTGACCCGGGGGCACGACGGCGCGCGCGGTATCGTCGCTGCCATGGCGCAGATCGCGGTGGTCCCCGGTTCCTTCGACCCCGTCACCCTCGGGCACCTCGACGTCATCGGCCGCGCGGCCGGGCTCTTCGACGAGGTGCACGTCCTCGTGGTGCACAACCCCGACAAGAAGCCGGCGATGTTCGAGGCGGTCGACCGGGTCCGGCTCATCCGGGACTCGCTGGTCGAGGTCGGCGCGCCCGGGACGGTCACGGTCGGTGAATGGACGTCGGGCCTGCTGGTCGACTACTGCCGGCAGGTCGGCGCGAAGGTCCTGGTGAAGGGCGTGCGGTCCGGCGAGGACGTCGCGTACGAGACCCCGATGGCCATCATGAACCGCCACCTGGCCGACGTCGAGACGGTGTTCCTGCTGCCCGAGGCATCGCGGGCGCACGTGTCGAGCTCGCTCATCCGCCAGGTGTCGTCCCTCGGCGGCGACGTCACGCCCTACGTGCCGAAGAGCGTCGCGGACGCCCTCGCGGCCCGCTGAGCGTCCCCGGGGCGGCACCGCGTCCGGACACGCCTGTCGCCACCTCGACTCTCGGCCTGGATCGCGCTAGGCTTGTCGATCGTGTCTTCCCCCGTGAACAGCCCCTACGCCCTGCGCGTGCGCGACCTCGCGCACCGGCCGGGCGAGATGCGCGAGCACTCGCTCGACATCGAGGTGCCCGACGCGATGGGGGCCGGTCTGATCGCCGTTCGCCAGGGTGCGGAACTGCGGATCGACGTCAAGCTCGAAGGCCTGCACGAGGGCGTCCTCGTGTCCGGGCACGCTTCAGCCGACGCCGCGGGGGAGTGCTCGCGCTGCCTCATCGACATCAGCGAACCGATCGAGGTCGATTTCGCCGAGCTGTTCGCGTATGATGCCTCGGAGGATTTCGACTTCTTCGTTCGCGATGACCACGTGGACACCGAACAGGTCGTTCGAGATGCGGTGGTGCTGTCGCTGCCGTTCCAGCCGGTCTGCCGACCGGACTGCCCAGGACTCGACCCGGTGACGGGTGAGCGTCTGGCCGACCTCGGCGAGCAGCCCGCTCGTCAGGTGATCGACCCCCGGTGGGCAGCGCTCAGCGGGATCGCTCTCGACGACAGTGCTGCAGGATCCACCGACGGTGACACCACCGCACCGAAGACCACCGAGGGCGAGGAGCGGGCCGAGACCGAGTAGGTCCCGACACCGCCAGCCCCCGTTCCGACCACCGACCAACCGAAAGAGATTCACCATGGCCGTTCCCAAGCGCAAGCAGTCCCGTGCGAACACGCACGCCCGTCGTTCGCAGTGGAAGGCCACGCCGATCCAGCTCGTCAAGACGATCGAGAACGGTCAGGTCACCTACAGCCTCCCGCACCGCGCGAAGGTCGTCGAGGACTCGGCCGGCACGCCCCTGTACATGGAGTACAAGGGCCGCAAGGTCGCCGACGTCTGATCGGACCGAACGCATGACGACAACGTCCGGCGCTGCGGGGTCTCGCCCCGCGGGGCCGGACGTCGTTCGTCTGCAGGGCATCCTCGGGGTCGACATCGATCTCGAGCTGCTCCAGCTCGCCCTGACGCACCGCTCCTACGCCTACGAGCACGGGGGCATCAAGCACAACGAGCGCCTCGAGTTCCTCGGGGACTCGATCCTCGGCCAGGCCGTGACCGTGAAGCTCTACCGGTCGTTCCCCGACCTCGACGAAGGTGACCTCGCCAAGCGTCGAGCGAGCCTGGTGTCGACCGTGGCGCTGGCCGAGATCGCCCGGATGATCGGGCTCGGCCGCTACCTGCGCCTCGGCAAGGGCGAGGAACAGACCGGTGGGCGCGACAAGTCGTCGATCCTGGCCGACACGGTCGAAGCCGTGATCGGCGCGACGTACCTGTCGGCCGGCCCCGACCCGGCCACCGAGCTCGTGCTCCGTCTGGTCGAGCCGCTCATGATCGACCCGGACCGCTTCGGCGCCGCGATGGACCCGAAGACGAGCCTGCAGGAGCTCGCCTCGAGCCGCTCGCTCGGCAACCCGGCGTACCGCGTCACCGAGACCGGCCCGGACCACGACAAGACCTTCACGGCCACGGTCGTCCTGCAGGGCGAGGACATCGCCACCGGCACCGGGTCGAGCAAGAAGGCAGCCGAGATGGCCGCCGCGCTCGACGCCTGGACGCGGCTGTCCGGTCGAGCGGCCTGACCGCGTGCCCGAACTCCCCGAGGTCGAGGTCGTCCGCGCTGGCCTCGAACCCGCCGTCAGCGGCGCGCGGGTCCTGCACGTCGACGTGGTCGACGACCGTGCCCTGACCCGGCACGACGGCCCCGCCGAGGACTTCGCCGACCGGCTGACCGGTCGCACCATCGCCGCCGCCGTCCGCCGGGGCAAGTTCCTCTGGATGCCGCTGCAGCCCGAGCACGACGGGGACCGCCCCGAGGCACTCGTCGCCCACCTCGGCATGAGCGGGCAGATCCTGCTGGGCCGTGGTCGGCAGGCGGCGAAGCACCGGCGGATCCTCATCGACGTGCAGCCCGCGGGCACCGACCGCTCGGGTGCGCCGGAACCCCCGGTGGAGCTCGAGTTCGTCGACCAGCGCACGTTCGGTTCGATGGCGATCGACGCGATGGTGCCGACGATCGACGGAGCTCCCGCCGGGTTCGGCGGGCAGGTCGACGCGACCGACCCCGACGCCGTGTGGCGCCGCTGGGTGCCCGGGCAGGTGTCGCACATCGCCCGTGACCCGCTCGACCCCGCGTTCGACGACGACCGGTTCACCGCGATGGCCCGGAAACGTTCGAGCGGCATCAAGCGGGTGCTGCTCGACCAGGGTGTCGTGAGCGGCATCGGCAACATCTACGCCGACGAGTCGCTGTGGGCGGCGAAGCTGCACTACGACCGCGCCGCCGACCGGCTCACCCGCGCCGACCTGCGACGCCTGCTCGACGAGGTCCGCGCCATCCTGCGCCGGGCGCTCGAGGACGGCGGCACGAGCTTCGACGCCCAGTACGTCAACGTGAACGGGCAGTCCGGGTACTTCTCGCAGCGCCTGAACGTCTACGGCCAGCAGGGCAAGCCGTGCCCCCGCTGCGGCACCACGATCGTCCGCGAGGCCTTCATGAACCGGTCGAGCCACATCTGTCCCGTGTGCCAACCGCGTCCCCGTGCCCGCACGCGTTAGCCTGACGCCAACCTGAGCATCCGGAGACCGCATGTACTTGAAGAGCCTGACCATCAAGGGGTTCAAGTCCTTCGCGCAGCCGACGACGTTCGCGTTCGAGCCGGGCGTGACGTGCATCGTCGGCCCGAACGGCTCCGGCAAGTCGAACGTGGTGGACGCCCTGGCCTGGGTGATGGGGGAGCAGGGGGCGAAGACCCTGCGCGGCGGCAAGATGGAGGACGTCATCTTCGCCGGCACCTCCACCCGCGGTCCGCTCGGTCGCGCCCAGGTGCTGCTGACCATCGACAACAGCGACGGCCTGCTGCCGATCGAGTACTCCGAGGTGACGATCGCGCGCACGCTGTTCCGCAACGGCGGCAGCGAGTACGCCATCAACGGTGAGAACTGCCGACTGCTCGACGTGCAGGAGCTGCTGAGCGACACCGGCCTGGGCCGTGAGATGCACGTGATCGTCGGGCAGGGGCAGCTCGACAAGGTGCTGCACGCCACGCCGGAGGACCGCCGCGGCTTCATCGAGGAGGCCGCGGGGATCCTGAAGCACCGCCGCCGCAAGGAGAAGACCCTCCGCAAGCTCGACGCGATGCAGACCAACCTGACCCGCTTGTCCGACCTGGCCGGTGAGATCCGGCGGCAGCTGAAGCCCCTCGGGCGACAGGCCGAGGTCGCGCGCAAGGCCCAGTCGGTCGCCGCGGTCTTCCGCGACGCCAAGGCCCGCATCCTGGCCGACGACGTGGTGCGCCTGCGCCGCGAGCTGCACGACCACCAGGAGGTCGAGGCCGGCCGCAAGTCCGAGCGCATCGTCCTGACCGAACGGCTCGACCAGACCCGGGTGCGCCAGCAGCACGTCGAGCAGAGCATGGTCGGCGACGACGTCGACCGCGCCCGCACCGTCGTGCACCGGCTCGAGAGCGTGCAGGAGCGCCTCCGCGGCCTGTCGAGCCTGGCGAACCAGCGCCTGATGTTCCTGGCGCAGCAGGCCGACGCCCCGCAGCAGGGCCCGACCGTCACCCAGGAGCAGGTGGACGGGGTCCGCGCCGAGGCCGATCGCCTCGCGGCCCGTGCCGACGAGATGCAGGGCGGCTCGGCGACGACGGCCCGTGCCGTGCAGGACGCCCGGGTCGCCCTCGACGCCCTCGACGAGCGGATCGCCGCGCAGGCCGCCCGGGTCTCGCAGCACGACCTCGAGGCGCAGCGGCTCGCCAGTGCCGTTGACGTCGCGCGGTCGAAGCGCGGTTCCGCCGTCGCCGACCGTGAACGGCGGGAGCGGGCTCTCGCCGAGGCCGGGGAGCGTGCCGAGCGTGCTGCGGCGGCCCTCGCCGAACTCGGGGTCGACCCGTCCGAAGGTGTCGACGAGGCCGCACTCGCGCAGACCCTCGAGCAGGCGCGTGCCGAGCTCGAACGGGCACAGAGCGCGCGCGACGAGCAGCGCGACCGGCTGCACGCCCTCGAACGCGAGCGGGACGCCCTGGACGCCCGGGTCACCGCGCTCGGCATGTCGATCGAGGTCCGTGACGGCTCGCAGGCCCTGATCGACGCCGGCCGCGCGGGCATCGTCGGTCGCCTGGCCGACAGCCTGACGGTGTCCCCCGGGTTCGAGGCCGCGATCGCCACCGCGCTCGAGGGCCTCGCCGACGCCGTGCTCGCCGACGGCCGCGGTGTGGCGCTCGACGCCGTCGACCACGCCCGTGCCGCTGACCTCGGCCGGATCGACGTCGTCGTCGCGGACGCCGTGCCCGTCTCCACCGCTCTGCCCGCGACCCTGCCGGCCGGCGTCCGCCGTGCCACCGACCTGGTGCAGGGACCGCCGGCGCTCGCGTCGATCCTGCGCGACACGCTGGTCGCGGAGACCGACGACCTCGACCTGGAGGCCGTGCTCACCGCCGCCCCGCAGGCCACGGTGGTCACGCGGTCCGGCGACCTCGTCCGTGCGGTCCGCGTGACCGGCGGCGGGGAACGCGTGACCTCGCGTATCGAGCTCGTCGCGGAGCGCGACGACGCCGTGACCCGACGCGACGCGATCGCGACCGACGCGGAGGACGCCGCCACGGGCCTCCAGGCCGCGCGCAGCGCCGTCGAGGACGCACGCCGTCGTGCGGACGAGGCCGACGCGGCATCCCGGGCGTACACGCGGGCGAAGGCCGAGTACGACCGCACGAGTGCGTCGACGCGGGCGAAGGCGGAGAACGCCGCGGCCGAGGTCGAGCGGCTGCGCGCCGCGCTGGCGGAGACCGACGGTGCCGTCGAGACCGCCGAGGCGGCGCTGGCCGAGGCCGAGTCGGCCCACCGGACCTTCACCGAGCAGGACCGCCCCGTGGTCGACGCGTCCGAGCGCCCCGCGCTGCAGGACGCGCTCGAGGCCGCGCGCGCCGCCGAGGTCGAGCAGCGCATCCAGGTCGAGACCGTGCGCGAGCGGGTGCGCGCCGAACGAAACCGCGCCGACCAGCTCGAACGCCAGCTGGAGGCCGAGCGTGCCGCCGCTGAGGAAGCCGCGCGGCTCGCGGTGATCCGCCGCGGACAGATCCGCACCGCCGAAGCCGTGCTCGCCGACCTGCCCGGGGTGCTCGGCGCGGTCGACCGTTCGCTGGCCGAGGCGCGGGTGCAGCTGGCGACCGAGGAAGCCGAGCGGTCGAAGCGCAACACCGAGCTGCAGACGATCCGCAACGAGGAACGTGAACTCCGCGACCGCCTGCAGACCATCACCGACGGCGTGCACTCCCTCGAGATGGAGATCTACGAGAAGAAGCTGCACGTCTCCGGCGTCCTCGACCGGGCGCAGAGCGAGCTCGGGCTGACCGAGGCGGTACTGGTGGCCGAGTACGGGCCGCACGTGCCGGTGCCGGTCGACGTGCTCGTGGACCCGCGGGTGCTCGCGCGGAAGCACCGCGAGGCGGAGCGCGCAGCGGCGGCCGTCGCCGCCGACGCCGCGGGCGTGCCCGAGCCGGACCGCGCGGACGCGCACGAAGACGCAGACGCAGACGCAGACGCCGAGATGAGCACCGACGACGGCACTGACGAGCCGGCCGACGACCTGGCCCTCGTCGAGCCTGCGTCCACCCTGCCCGGCGGCCCCGCCCTGCCCGAGTTCGACACGACCGACGAGATCGACCCCGCCGACGTCGAGACCGTCCCCTACGTCCGCGCCGAGCAGGAGCGCCGGCTCAAGGCCGCCGAGCGCGACCTCGGGCAGCTCGGCAAGGTGAACCCGCTCGCGCTCGAGGAGTTCCAGGCGCTCGAGCAGCGGCACGCGTTCCTCGCCGAGCAGCTCGAGGACCTGCAGAAGACCCGGACGGACCTGCTGACGATCATCGACGAGCTCGACACGAAGATGCAGACGATCTTCGAGTCCGCGTTCAACGACACGAAGGAAGCGTTCGACGTCATCTTCCCGATCCTGTTCCCGGGCGGATCGGGGTCGATCAACCTGACCGATCCGTCCGACCTGCTGGGCACCGGGATCGACGTGCAGGTGAAGCCCGCCGGCAAGAAGATCGACCGCCTGACGCTGCTGTCCGGCGGCGAGCGGTCGCTGGCTGCGGTGGCGCTCCTCGTCGCGATCTTCACCGCGAGGCCGTCGCCGTTCTACATCATGGACGAGGTCGAGGCGGCGCTCGACGACGCCAACCTCGGCCGTCTGCTGACCGTGTTCGAGCGCCTGCGCGAGTCGTCGCAGCTCATCGTCATCACGCACCAGAAGCGCACGATGGAGATCGCGGACGCCCTGTACGGGGTGTCGATGCGGCAGGACGGCGTCTCCGCCGTCGTCGGGCAGCGGGTGCAGAAGCGCGAGCCGGCGGACGCGGTCGCGTAGGCGCCCTGGTCGCGACTGCGACAGACAGGAGGCGCGGTGCCAGCTGGCACCGCGCCTCCTGTTCCGTCAGGTGCGTCCGGACAGGACGCCGGGTCGCTACGCGCGACCGCGGATCGTCCGGAGCAGCCAGCCGATGATCCCGAGCAGGATGAGCACGATGCCCACCCAGAGCAGGAGCTTCAGGGCGCCGACGAAGATGCCGCTGAAGAGCAGGACGAGGCCGACGATGATCGCGATGATCAGCAGTGCGGGCATGAGGGTCTCCTATCCCTGGAACGAGACCGAGCAGATGCCCGGACCAGATCGGGACGCTACTCCTCGGCGCCGCATCGCGTTCGCTCGTGCGGCGGGACCGCGCCCGCTCAGCCGACGAGGTTCTGCACGAACACGTGCGGCGTGAAGCCCGTCAGGTCGTTGATGCCCTCGCCCTGCCCGATGAGCTTGATCGGGATGCCGGTCTTCTCCTGCACGCTGAGCACGAAGCCGGCCTTGGCCGAGCCGTCGAGCTTCGTGATGACGAGGCCGGTCACGCCGGCGCCCTCGATGAATGCCTGGGCCTGGGCGAGTCCGTTCTGGCCGGTCGTCGCGTCGAGGACGAGCAGGACCTCGCTGATCTCGGTCTGCTTCTCGACGACGCGCTTGATCTTGGTGAGCTCGTCCATCAGCCCGGCCTTGGTGTGCAGGCGCCCGGCGGTGTCGATGACGACGATCTCGGTCTGGTCGCGGATCGCCTTCTCGACGGTCTGGTACGCCACCGATGCGGGGTCCTGCCCGGGCTGCGACGGACGGACGACGTCGACCCCGGCGCGCTGGGCCCAGGTGGCGACCTGCTCGACCGCCGCGGCGCGGAACGTGTCCGCCGCCCCGACGAGCACCGTGCGGTCGTAGGTCTTCAGGAACTTGGCGAACTTGCCGATCGTCGTGGTCTTGCCGACGCCGTTCACCCCGACGACGAGCACCACGGCGGGCCGCGCGCTGAGCTTCAGGGTGGTGTCGAGCTTCGAGAGCCGTTCCTCGAGGACCTCGCGGAGCATGCGCTGCAGGTCGGCGGGGTCGGTCGTGCCGTACCGGTCGACGCGGGCGTGCAGGTCCTCGATGATCTCCTCGGAGATGTCCGGGCCGAAGTCGGCGCCGATCAGGGCGGTCTCGAGGTCCTCCCACGTGGTCTCGTCGATCGTCTTGCGCTGGAAGAGGCCGCGCAGCCGTGTGGACAGTGACCAAGAACTCGCCATGCTCCCAGCTTAGAGCGCGGCACATGTCCGCTGTGCCCGGTATGCTCGGGGACACGAAGGGGAGTATTCCCTCTCGGTGACCCCGTCAGTACGGTCCGGAACGATCCGGCCCCGGGGCGCCGGTCGTGCGGCACCGGTTCCGGTGCGGGGCGACGGAAGAGACCTTCAGGCCTCGGCGTACCCGCACACCAGTGGCACGCCCTACCTGAAGGAAACCGTGGACGTCCCACTCTTCGTCTGGCTCATCACGATCGCCGGCATCCTCGCGCTGCTCGTGTTCGACTTCTACTCGCACGTGCGCACGCCGCACGTGCCGCACATCCGCGAATCCGCGTTCTGGTCGGCCTTCTACATCGGCCTGGCCATCCTGTTCGGCATCGGGATCCTGGTGTTCGGCGGCGGACAGGCCGGTGGTGAGTACTTCGCCGGCTGGCTGACCGAGAAGGCGTTGTCGGTCGACAACCTCTTCGTCTTCCTCATCATCATGTCGAGCTTCGCCGTGCCGAAGGAGTTCCAGCAGAAGGTCCTGCTGGTCGGCGTCGCGATCGCGCTCGTCGCCCGCGGTGTGTTCATCGCCCTCGGCGTCACGATCATCGAGAACTTCTCGTGGGTCTTCTACCTGTTCGGTGCGCTGCTGTTCTGGCTCGCCTGGTCGCAGGCCCGCAGCGGCAACGACCACGGCAACGAGGGCGATTCGCGGCTCATCCGGATCCTCAAGCGCTTCATCCCGACCTCGGACCACTACGACGGTGACCGCCTGACCACCCGCGTCGACGGCAAGCGCCTGTTCACCCCGATGCTGCTCGTCATGGTCGCCATCGGCCTCACCGACGTGCTGTTCGCGCTCGACTCCATCCCCGCGATCTTCGGGCTGACGCAGGACGCCTTCATCGTGTTCACCGCGAACGCGTTCTCGCTCCTCGGGCTCCGGCAGCTGTACTTCCTGATCGCCGGTCTGCTCGAGCGCCTCATCTACCTGGGTCAGGGCCTGGCCGTCATCCTGGCGTTCATCGGTGTGAAGCTCGTCTTCCACGCCATGCACGTCAACGAGCTGCCCTTCATCAACGGTGGCGAGCACATCGAATGGGCGCCGGAGATCCCGATCTGGTTCTCGCTGGGCTTCATCGCCCTGACGATCACGGTCGCGACGATCGCCTCGCTCGTGGTCTCGAAGCGCCGCCAGGAGCGCGGGCTCACCCCGTCGGGTGAGCCGAAGGAGTCGGTGGAAGCCGACGCGAAGTAGTCGTCACCACCTGACGGACGCCAGGCGCGGTGCCAGCTGGCACCGCGCCTGGCGTCTGTCCGGAGCGTCGCCCGGAGCGTCAGACGGCCTGGCGACCGGGGGTCGCGTCGAGCAGGTGGGCCAGGTGCTCGGGAACCGAGCCGCCGCGCGCCACCGTCGCCCGTGCCCACAGCCGGCCCGCCCGGTACGACGACCGGACCAGCGGCCCGGCGAGGACCCCCGCGTAGCCCATCTGCTCGGCGAGCTGGCGGAGCTCGACGAACTCCGCAGGGCTGACCCAGCGCGCGACCGGCAGGTGCCGCGGTGACGGGCGGAGGTACTGCGTCAGCGTGATGATGTCCGTGCCGGCGTCGTGCAGGCGCTGCAGGGCGTCCTCGATCTCGATGCGCTCCTCGCCCATGCCGAGGATCAGGTTCGACTTCGTGACGAGTCCGGCGTCGCGGCCCTGGGTGATGACGTCCAGGGAGCGTTCGAACGTGAACGCCGGTCGGATCCGCTTGAAGATCCTCGGGACGGTCTCGACGTTGTGCGCGAAGACCTCGGGGCGGGCGTCGAACACCTGGCCGAGCTGGTCCGGTCGGCCGTTGAAGTCCGGCACCAGGATCTCGACGCCGGTGCCGGGGGAGTGCTCGTGGATCTGCCGGATCGTCTCGGCGTAGAGCCAGGAGCCGCCGTCGGGCAGGTCGTCCCGTGCGACGCCGGTCACCGTCGCGTACTTCAGGCCCATCGAGACGACGGAGTCCGCGACCCGGCGGGGCTCGTCGCGGTCGAGCGGTTCCGGCTTGCCGGTGTCGATCTGGCAGAAGTCGCAGCGGCGGGTGCACTGCGATCCGCCGATCAGGAACGTCGCCTCGCGGTCCTCCCAGCACTCGAAGATGTTCGGGCAGCCGGCCTCCTGGCAGACGGTGTGCAGCTGCTGGTCCTTGACCAGGGCGGACAGCTCGCGGAACTCGGGGCCCTGCGTGGCGCGGGTCTTGATCCACCCGGGTTTCGTCTCGATCGGGGTCTCGGCGTTCCGGGCCTCGACCCGGAGCATGCGGCGGCCTTCGGGGGCGAGGGTCATACGAGGGTCTCCTGTCGGGCGGGCGCGGTGCTGGTACTCGTGCTGGTGCTGGGGGTTGTCGTGCTGATCCGATGGCCGCGGTGCATGCCGTCGACGGCCTGTTGGACGCCGTGCGCTACCAGGGGTGCGAGGTCGTCGACGGTCACGGGAGCGAGTCCCAGGTGCGCCGCGGCGGCGCTCAGCGTCGTGACCCCGGCGTCCGCGATGCCGCACGGGACGATCGCTCGGTAGGCGTCGAGGGCGTTGTCGCAGTTGATCGCGATGCCGTGGCTCGTCACGCCCTCGGCGACGTGCAGCCCGATGGCGCCGATCTTGGCGGCGGGGGAGCCGTCCGCGCTCGGCACCCATGCGCCGCTGCGCCCGGCGACCCGTTCGGCGTGCACTCCGACGGCGGCAGCAGCGTCGATGATGACCTGCTCCAGGTCGCGCACCCAGGCGACGACGTCGAGGGGTTCGGCGAGTCGGACGATCGGGTAGGCGACGAGCTGCCCCGGGCCGTGCCAGGTGATGCGGCCGCCGCGGTCGGTGTCGACGACGGGGGCACCGTTCGTCGGCAGGTCGGAGGGTTCGGTGCGGCGTCCGGCGGTGTACACGGACGGGTGCTCGCACAGCACGAGGGCTCCGGGGGAACGGCCTGCGACGACGGCGGCGTGCAGGTCCCGCTGCAGAGCGAGACCGTCGGCGTAGTCGAGCAGCCCGGGGTGGTGCACGATCTCGAGTTCCGGCATGCGGCGAGCGTACGACAGTTTCTGGACGGCGTCCAATAACCATCCTCTTGACCTCAACTATGGTTGAGATGGTCCGATGGGGACATGGACATCCGCCAGGTACAGCTCGCCACCCGATCGCTCGACGACACCGCCCGGTTCTACGAACGGCTGGGGTGTCCGGTCGAGATCGTCGACGCCGCGGTGCGCGTCGTCGTGGGGTCGTCGCTCCTCCTGTTCCGTGAACTGCCCGAGATGACCGGAGCCCTGCACCTGGCGATCACGATCCCCACCGGGACGTTCGACGCGGCCAAGGCCTGGATCGCCGGACTGACGACGGTGCTCGGTGCCGATGACCAGGACGAGTTCGAGGGGCCGCCGAACTGGAACTCGCGGTCGGTCTACTTCGAGGGGCCCGACGAGCAGCTCCTCGAGCTCATCGAGCGGCGGGACCTGCCCGCAGACGCGGACGAGAACACGGTCGTCCCGCTCGTCTCCATCAGCGAGGTCGGCGTCCCCGTCCCCGACGTCCTCGGCGCCGTCGATGCCCTGCGACGCGCCGGTCTCGAGCCCTACGCGAACCCGCCGGGGGAGTCCTTCGCCGCGGTCGGCGACGCGGACGGCCTCGTGATCCTGGTGTCGCCCGACCGGCGCTGGTTCCCGACCGGTGACCGGAGTCCGTCGAGCGCGCCGGTGGTCGTCGACCTGGGCCTCGGGGCACCGCTCGAACTGACCGAGGGTGTCCTCCTGCGGTGAACGGACCGGTGCGGCCTGCGCGAGCCTTGTAGAATCGACGGATCATGGCGCAATTCGGCTCACTCTCCGATCGGCTGACCGAGACCTTCCGCAATCTGCGGAGCAAGGGTCGGCTGACTCCGTCCGACGTCGACGGCACCGTCCGCGAGATCCGGCGGGCCCTCCTCGACGCCGACGTCGCGCTCGAGGTCGTCAAGGCGTTCACCGCCTCGGTGCGCGAGCGTGCCCTCTCCGACGAGGTCAACCGCGCGCTCAACCCGGCGCAGCAGGTCGTCCAGATCGTCAACGAGGAACTCGTCGGCATCCTCGGCGGGCAGCAGCGACGGCTCGAGTTCGCGAAGAAGCCGCCGACGGTCATCATGCTCGCGGGTCTGCAGGGTGCCGGTAAGACGACCCTGGCCGGCAAGCTCGGCAAGTGGCTCAAGAAGGACGGCCACACCCCGATGCTCGTCGCGGCGGACCTGCAGCGACCGAACGCCGTGCAGCAGCTGCAGGTCGTCGGCGAACAGGCCGGCGTGCACGTCTTCGCGCCCGAGCCCGGCAACGGTGTCGGTGACCCGGTCAAGGTCGCCAAGAACGCCATCAAGGCCGCGATCGACCAGCAGTACGACACCGTCATCGTGGACACCGCCGGTCGTCTCGGTGTCGACGCCGAGCTGATGAAGCAGGCCGCGAACATCCGCAAGGCCGTCGACCCGGACGAGGTCCTGTTCGTCATCGACGCGATGATCGGTCAGGACGCCGTCAACACGGCCCGCGCGTTCCAGGAAGGCGTCGACTTCACCGGTGTCGTGCTGTCGAAGCTCGACGGTGACGCCCGCGGTGGTGCTGCCCTGTCGGTGGCCAGCGTGACCGGCCGCCCGATCATGTTCGCGTCGACGGGTGAGTCGCTCGACGACTTCGAGCCGTTCCACCCGGACCGCATGGCGAGCCGGATCCTCGACCTCGGCGACATCCTGTCCCTCATCGAGCAGGCGCAGGGTGCCTTCGACGAGGAAGAGGCGCGCAAGGTCGCGGACAAGATCGCGACCGACAACTTCACGCTGAACGACTTCCTGCAGCAGATGCAGCAGCTCCGCAAGGCCGGCTCCATCAAGGGCATGCTCGGCATGCTCCCGGGCGCCAAGGGCATGCGCGAGGCGCTCGACAACTTCGACGAGCGCGAGATCGTCCGCACCGAGGCGATCATCCAGTCGATGACGCCCCAGGAGCGCGAGCTCCCGAAGCTGCTGAACGGTTCGCGTCGTCTGCGCATCGCGCGCGGCGCCGGATCGACCGTCACCGAGGTCAACGCCCTGGTGAACCGGTTCGAGCAGGCCGCCAAGATGATGAAGACCGTCGCCCGCGGCGGTGTGCCGCAGATGCCGGGCATGGGTCCGATCCCGGGCATGCACGGCGGCAAGAAGCAGCAGCAGGGTGGCAAGAAGAAGTCGAAGGTCGGCAACCCGGCCAAGCGCGCGGCCCTCGCGGCCGGTGCCGCGGCTGCGCCGCAGCAGGCCCCGCAGGGCTCCGGCCTCGGCCTCGGTGGTGCCAAGGGTTCCAAGGCGCCGACCGAGGAAGAGCTCGCGTCGCTGCAGAAGTTCCTGGGTCGCTGACGCGGCTCGCGATCGCGACCACCTGACGGACGGGCGCGCTCCGCTCAGCGTGACGCGCCAGCAGCACGCGGGGCGCGCTGACCGAGCCTGCGAGGGAGGGGAGCCAGCTGGCACCGGGCCTCCCGTCCGTCGTCCGGTCGCGTCGCGACGTTCCTTCCCATCGCACGCGCGCTGGAAACCGGAATCGGGCGTACCTGGTCGGAAGGAACGTACGGGTACGCCCGATTCGACCGGGTACGCCCGGTCCGGGTGGGTGCGTCAGAGCGCGTCGCGGAACTCCGTGACCAGGTGGCGGACCACCGCGCGCAGGTCGCCGCCGTTCTCGCGCGCGACCTGCAGCTGCCGCTGGTACGAGGCGCCGCGCTCGATCATCGTGTCGAGGTGGTGCAGTTCGTCCTGGCAGCCGAGCCGCTCCGCGATCGGGTCGAGCCGCTGCACCAGGTCGTGCACCTCGTCGGTCACGAGCCGCTCGTCACCGGCGACGTTCGTGATGATCTCGGCCTCCATGCCGTAGCGGGCCGCGCGCCACTTGTTCTCGCGGATGAACCACGGCTGCATCGTCGGCAGGGTCTCACCGGCGTCGAGCCGGTCCGAGCACGCGGTGACCAGGCACTGCACCAGCGCGGTGACGGCACCGACCTCGTGCAGGGTCGAGATGCCGTCGGACACGCGGTTCTCCAGGGTGCCCCAGCCGGGCGAGGGGCGGATGTCCCAGCGCAGGTCCTTCACGCTGTCGATGACGCCGGTGTGCGTGAGGTCGCCCACGACCTCCTCGAAGTTCGCCCAGGCACCGAGCTGCGGTGGGAGTCCACCGGTCGGGAGCTGCTGGAACATGAGCGCACGGTTCGAGGCGTACCCGGTGTCGGTACCGCCCCAGAACGGGCTCGACGCCGTGAACGCCTGCAGGTGCGGGACGTAGGCGAGCATCGCGTTCATGATCGGGACCGCCTTGTCGCGGTCGTCGATGCCGACGTGCACGTGCACCCCCCAGATGAGCATCTGGCGTCCCCACCAGCGGGTGCGGTCGATCAGGGTCGTGTAGTGCTCGCTGTCCGGGGTGATCTCCTGCTGGTCCCAGACGGCGAACGGGTGCGTGCCGGAGCACATCACCTGGGCGTCGAGCGGTTCGGCGGCGTCGATGACCTCGCCGATGATGCCGGACAGCTCGCTCGTCGCCGCACCCACCCGATCGTGGACGCTCGACACGACTTCGACCGTGTTGGTCAGCAGCTCCTCGGTGACGCGGTCGGGGTCACCGAGCCGCTCGTGCACGGCGGCGATGACGGCGGGGGCGCGTGGCGCGAGGTCGCCGGTCGACAGGTCGACCAGCGGGAGTTCCCACTCGACGCCGATGGTCGACGGGCGGGACTCGGTGAAGCGGATGTCCATGCCGTCCATCCTGCCCGGAACGTTGTCGGACACGCACAACGATCCGTCCGCCGGTCGCACGGACCCCGCAGAATGGGCGCATGAGCAGCGTCGCTTCCGCCCCCGTCGTCCCGGAGCCGCTCCGGAGCGTGGCGTCACCCTGGACCCTCGGGCCCCTGCACCTGCCGAACCGGGTGGTGATGGGGTCGATGCACACCGGGCTCGAGGTGCAGGACGACGGTGGTGCCGGCATGGCTGCGTTCTACCGGGAGCGTGCAGCTGGCGGAGCCGCGTGCATCATCACCGGCGGCATCGCGGTCAACGACGAGGCCCGCGGTGGTCCGGACTTCGCGGTGTTCGGGGTCGGGGGAGCCGACGAGCGGTTCCGGGTCGCGGTGCAGGCCGTGCACGACGAGGGCGGGACGATCCTGGCGCAGCTGTTCCACGCCGGTCGGTACGCCCTGGCGTCGGGGATGGTCGACCGGCACGGGGACCCGCAGCGCGTCGTGGCGCCCTCGGCCCTGCCGTGGGCAGCCGCCCGGGGCGTGGTGCCGACCGCGCTGACGGCGGCCGAGGTCGAGCGGACCATCGAGGACTTCGCCGCCGCTGCCCGCACCGCCCGCGCGATCGGGTTCGACGGCGTGGAGATCATGGCGTCCGAGGGGTACCTGATCAACCAGTTCCAGTCGCCGCTGACGAACCTGCGCGACGACGAGTGGGGCGGCGACGCAGCACGTCGTCGGCGGTTCGCGATCGAGGTCGTCCGGGCCGTGCGCACCGCCGTCCCGGACCTCGCCGTGACGATCCGGCTGTCCGGCGCCGACCTGATGCCCGGCTCCTCGACCGACGACGAGGTCGACGCACTCGTGCACGACCTGCTGCCGCTCGGGCTCGACGGCATCTCGGTCGGCATCGGCTGGCACGAGTCCCGCACCCCGACGGTGCAGGCCGCGGTGCCGCACGGGGCCTGGCTGGCGTACGCGTCCCGGATCGCCGGGGTGGTGCGCGCGTCCCCGCACCCGCACGTCCGCGTGATCGCCTCGAACCGGATGACGGACCTGCGGGACGGCGAGGCGGTGCTCGCCGACGGCCTGCTCGACGCCGTCGCACTCGCCCGACCGTTCCTGGCCGATCCCGCACTCGTCGACCGCTCCCTGGCCGGCCGGTTCGCCCTCGTGAACACCTGCATCGGCTGCAACCAGGCGTGCCTCGACCGGTCGATCATCGGCGCACCGGTGTCGTGCCTGGTGAACCCCCGCGCCGGCCGCGAGGTCGCGTTCCCCGCACGCCCGACGGCCGACCCGAAGCGAGTCGACGTCGTCGGCGGCGGTCCGGCCGGGCTCGCCGCGGCGGTGGACGCCGCCCGCCGCGGCCACGAGGTCACCCTCTGGGAGGCGTCCGACCGTCTCGGCGGCCAGTTCGGCCTCGCCGCACTCGTCCCGGGGAAGGAGGACTACGCCGCCACGGTGCGGTCCGCCCGCACGGAGCTCGAGGAGCGGGGCGCGACCATCCACCTCGGACGCCCGGCCACGGCTCGGGACCTCGTCGACAGCGACGCCGTCGTGCTCGCGGCCGGGGTGGTCCCGCGGAGCATCGACGTCCCTGGCAGCGACCTGCCGCACGTGCTGTCCTACGAGCGGGCGCTGCGGGACGGCGTCCCCGAGGGCACCGTCGCGATCATCGGCGGCGGCGGCATCGGGGTGGACACCGCGGCGTTCCTGACCGAGTCGCCCGACGAGGCCGTCCGGGCCGCCGGGTTCGCGGCGCGCTGGGACCTCGACGTGTCCGAGGAACTCGTCGGCGACGTCCCGCAGCGGCTCCCCGCGGCACCGCGCACCACCCGACCGGGGCCGGACGTGACGGTGCTCCGCCGATCGGGCAAGTTCGGCCACGGGATCGGCATCACCTCGCGGTGGGTCGCGATCGGCCGGCTGCGCGACGCCGGCGTGCGGATGGTCGGCGGCGTGCAGGAGTACCTGCGCATCGAACCCGGGGTGCTCTGGATCCGCGACGAGCACGGGGACGAGGTCGGCGTGCCGGCGGACACCGTCGTGGTCTGCGCCGGGCAGGAGCGGGCGAGCGACGCCGAGGGTGACGCTCCCGACGGACTCGCCACGGGCCTCCAGGCCGCCGGCGTGCCGTACGCCGTCGTCGGCGGCGCGCGGGACGCACGGAGCGTGGACGCGGTCCGGGCGACGTCCGAAGCCCTCGAAGCGGTGCGGCGCCTCGCCCCGTAGCGAGTCGGCTCGCATCACGGCCGGGAATCTGCAAGAATGAACGGTCGAATCGCCGCAGCTCGACCCTCTATCCAGCTGTGAGCGATCTCTCTCGAGCTTTCGCCGTGTGTGCCCCCACGCCCGCGGTTCCAGTTCAACCACAACGAAAGCAAACAGGAGCAATTGTGGCTGTCAAGATCCGTCTGAAGCGTCTCGGTAAGATCCGTGCGCCCTACTACCGCATCGTCGTCGCCGACTCGCGCACCAAGCGCGATGGTCGTGTCCTCGAGGAGATCGGTCAGTACCACCCCACCGAGGAGCCCTCGGTCATCAAGATCGAGTCCGAGCGTGCGCTCTACTGGCTCGGCGTCGGCGCGCAGCCGACCGAGCAGGTCGCGGCCCTCCTCAAGCTGACCGGCGACTGGGCCAAGTTCAAGGGCGAGAAGGACACCGAGTCCAAGGTCAAGGTCGCCGAGCCGAAGCAGGCCTTCCAGGTCGACTCCTCGAAGAAGGCCGTCCTCAAGCCGAAGTCGGAGAAGACGGCTCCCGCCGCCAAGGCCGACGACGCCGAGACCGCCGACGAGACGACCGAGGCGTAGTCCTTGCTCGAATCCGCGCTGACGCACCTCGTCAAGGGGATCGTCGATCACCCTGACGACGTGCGCGTCGCCAGCTCCACCTCCCCACGCGGCGAGGTCCTCGAGGTGCGTGTGCACCCCGAGGACCTCGGCCGCGTGATCGGTCGCGCCGGGCGCACCGCCAAGGCGCTCCGCACCCTCGTCACGGCCCTGGCCGACGGCAAGCGCGTGCGGGTCGACGTGGTGGACACCGATTCCTAGGGAGACGACCCAGCTCCGGGTGGGTCGAATCACGAAGGCGCACGGGCTCAAGGGCGGCATCAAGCTCGAGCTCTACACCGACGACCCGGATCGTCGGTTCACCCCGGGCGCCACCTTCACGCTCCAGGTCCCCGACGACTCTCCGTGGTCGGGCAAGACCCTCGAGCTGGACGAACTCCGCTGGTACAACGGTCACCCCGTCGCGTTCTTCGCCGGGATCGACGACCGCACCGGCGCCGAGTCCCTGGCACGCATCATCCTCTGGGTCGAGCAGGACGCCGACGCCGAGACCGGTGAGGACGACGCCTGGTACGACCACCAGCTCGTCGGGTTGAAGGTCCTGCGCGACGGCGCCGAGGTCGGCACCGTCGCCCGTGTGGACCACATGCCCGCGCAGGACCTGCTCGCGATCGACACGCCGACCCGCGGCGAGGTCCTCGTGCCGTTCGTCTCCGCCATCGTGCCCGCGGTCGACATCGCTGCCGGCACGGTCACGGTCACGCCGCCGCAGGGCCTGTTCGAGGACCCCGAGGACACCTCGCGCCCAGAGACGGTCACGGACTAGCTGCCGTGCGGATCGACATCGTCACGATCTTCCCGGAGTTCTTCTCCGTGCTGGACGTGTCCCTGCTCGGCAAGGCGCGCTCCGGCGGCCTGCTCGACCTGCACGTGCACGACCTGCGGTCGTGGACCACCGACCGGCACCGCACCGTCGACGACACCCCGTACGGCGGTGGCGCTGGCATGGTGATGAAGCCGGAACCGTGGGCGCAGGCGCTCGAAGCGCTCTTCCGCCCCGACGGCTCGTCGACCCTGGTGGTCCCGACGCCGGCCGGCACCCCCTTCACGCAGTCGATCGCGCGCTCGCTCGCGTCGAAGTCGGACCACCTCGTGTTCGCCTGCGGGCGGTACGAGGGCATCGACGCCCGCGTCTTCGAGTGGGCGTCATCGCGCGCCACCGTCGTCGAGCTCTCGCTCGGTGACTACGTGCTGAACGGTGGCGAGGTCGCCGCGATGGCGATCATCGAGGCCGTCGGTCGACTGGTCCCCGGCGTGGTCGGCAACCCCGAGTCACTGGTCGAGGAGTCCCACGAGGACGGTCTGCTCGAGTACCCCTCGTACACCAAGCCCGCGTCGTGGCGCGGCCTGGACGTCCCCGACGTCCTGCTCAGCGGGCACCACGCCCGCGTCGGTGCCTGGCGGCACGAGCAGCAGCTGGAGCGGACGCGGCGCGTCCGTCCGGACCTGCTGCCCGACGCGTAGCGCGACCCGTCCTGGGAAAGCGACAGACGTCCGCGGAACATCCGCGGACACCTGTCGCTTTCGCTGTTCTGACGGTCCGCGGCCCGCGAGGTCTGTCGCCTCGGTGGGGTGGGGGCGACGCGTGACGGACTGGAGGCGCGGTGCCAGCTGGTGCCGCGCCTCCAGGCCCGCTACTGGTCGCGCTGGGCGCGACGCAGGGTCAGGACCTCGGGTCCGGCCTCGGTGACCGCCACGGTGTGCTCGACGTGCGCAGCGCGCGAGCCGTCGACGCTGCGCAGGGTCCAGCCGTCGTCGTCCTGGGAGAGCTCGTCGGTCGTCTGCATGAGCCACGGTTCGATGGCGACGACCAGCCCCGGCCGGAGCTTGAGCCCGCGGCCCGGACGGCCGTCGTTCGGCACGTGCGGGTCCCCGTGCATCGTGCGGCCGACGCCGTGCCCGCCGAACTGCAGGTTGACGTCGTGACCGGCCTGGTGCGCGACGTGTCCGATGGCGTGCGAGACGTCGCCGAGCTTGTTGCCGGGGGCGGCCTGGGCGATGCCGGACGCCAGCGCCCGCTCGACGGTGGCGATCAGGGCCTGGTCCTCGGCACGCGGCGTCCCGACCTGGACGCTGACGGCGGAGTCCGCGACCCAACCGTCGACGCTCGCGGCGAAGTCCAGGCTCACCAGGTCGCCGTCCTGCAGCGCGTAGTCGTGCGGCAGGCCGTGCAGGGCGGCGTCGTTGACCGACGTGCAGAGGTTCTTGCCGAACGGCGACATCCCGAACGACGGGTGGTAGTCGACGTAGCAGCTCTCGGCCCCGCGCTCGGCGATCATCCGGGCCGCGACGCGGTCGAGGTCGAGCAGGTTCACGCCGACGTCGACCGTCTCGAGCAGTTCGTCGAGCACGTCGGCGACGAACCGGCCGGCGACACGCAGGCCGTCCAGCTCGGCGGGGGTGCGGAGTTCGATCATGGGTCCATCCTCGTCGTTTTGCCTCGCGCGCTCTCTGTGGCAGTATTGAACGCTGTGCCCTGGCTGGACTCTGCCACGGGGGAGTCGCCGACACCGGGCACGCACCACCACTTTCCGAACCTTCTATCCGCGGCGACCCGTGTGCGTCCGCAGAGAGTGAAACCCACCATGAGCCAGCTCCTCGACAACGTCGACGCAGCATCGCTGCGGACCGACGTCCCGGACTTCCGTCCCGGCGACACCATCAAGGTGCACGTCAACATCATCGAAGGCACGCGCTCGCGTATCCAGGTCTTCCAGGGTGTCGTCATCGGCCGTCAGGGCCACGGCATCGGCGAGACCTTCAAGGTCCGCAAGGTGAGCTTCCAGGTCGGCGTCGAGCGCTGGTTCCCGGTGCACTCGCCGATCATCGACCACATCGAGATCGTCACCAAGGGTGACGTCCGTCGTGCGAAGCTCTACTACCTGCGCGAGCTCCGCGGCAAGGCGGCTCGCCGCAAGATCAAGGAGAAGCGCGACGCCTGATCGCCTTCACAGTGAACGTCCGCGAGCCGGACGACGCTGCGAGCCCCTCGTCCATGTACGGTTGTGCATCGACGGGGGGCTCTTCCCATTGCGGCAGAGCGAGCGGTTCGAACGAGAGCGGAAATGACGGACACGACAGACGATTCGGGGCGCAGGCCACGTGCCGAGAAGCAACGGAACGGTGTCCTCACATTCCTCCGCGACCTCGTCATCATCTTCATCGCGGCACTCCTCGTGTCGTTCCTGGTGAAGACGTTCCTGATCCGGTCGTTCTACATCCCGTCGGCGTCGATGGAGAACACGCTGCAGATCAACGACCGCGTGATCGTCAACGAGCTCGTTCCCGGAACCGTGGCGCTGAAGCGGGGGGACGTCGTCGTCTTCAAGGACCCGGGCGGATGGCTCACCGGTTCCGACGTGCCGAACGTCACGCCGGACACGCAGCCCGCCAAGGCCATCGACTGGGCCCTGACGCAGGTCGGGCTCGGCACGGGGGACAGCGACGACCACCTCATCAAGCGCGTCATCGGACTGCCGGGTGACAAGGTGTCGTGCTGCAACGACCTCGGGCAGATGTCCGTCAACGGCGTCCCCATCAAGGAGCCGTACCTGAAGCTGCCCGCCGGTGCCCCGGCCTCGGCGACCGACTTCTCGGTGACCGTGCCGAAGGGCACCATCTGGGTGATGGGCGACAACCGGAACGACTCGAAGGACTCCCGGTACAACGGCGACACCCCGTCGAAGGGCTTCGTCCCGATGTCCGACGTCACCGGCCGCGCGTTCGTCATCTCCTGGCCGGCGAGCCGGTGGACCTGGCTCGACGACCACCCCGAGGTGTTCGCCGGCGTGGAGGAGCGCGACGAGTGACCGCCGTCCGTCCGTCGCTCCGGGTCGAGAAACGGCTGCTGGCCGAGGGCCGCGTGACCGTGATCGGCATGGACGAGGTCGGCCGTGGCGCCATCGCCGGTCCGGTCGGGGTCGGAGTGGCCGCGGTGACGCTCGACATCGGACGTGTGCCCCAGGGGCTCGCCGACTCGAAGCTGCTCTCCGAAGCGCGCCGGACCGACCTGGTGCCCGTCGTGCAGCGTTGGGCGCGGACAGCGGTCGGCATGGCCTCGGCGGAGTTCGTCGACCAGCAGGGCATCGTCCCCGCCCTCGGTGCTGCCGGGGCGCAGGCGCTCGGTTCCCTGGTCGCAGACGGGGTGTCCCTCGACGGCGCAGTGGTCGTGCTCGACGGCTCGTTCGACTGGTTGAGCAGGGCCATCCCCGCATCCCTCCGGCCGGCGACGGAACCGCTCGAGGTCGTCGTGCGGGTCAAGGCCGACCGCGACTGCGCCTCGGTGGCCGCGGCGTCCGTGGTGGCCAAGGTCGCGCGTGACGCCGTCATGATCACGGCGCACGACGACGCTCCGCACTACGGCTGGGTGTCGAACAAGGGGTACGGGTCGACGGCGCACTACGACGCGATCCGGACGGTCGGGGCGCACACCCTGCACCGGAAGTCGTGGCTGCACCAGGCCTCGAGCGTCGCGCTGGACGGGTTCGACGAACTCGACGCCCCCGCGGCCCTGACCGGTCCTCCGCTCGGGCGTCCGTCGCCGTAGACTGTGGGCGCAATGGATGAGGACGAATTCGACGACTACGACCGCGAGGTCGAGCTGGCCCTGTACCGCGAGTACCGAGACGTGGTCTCGCAGTTCCGTTACGTGGTCGAGACGGAGCGCCGTTTCTACTTGGCGAACGAGGTCGAACTCGTGCGCCGTGACACGGAGCACGACTTCTACTTCGAACTGACCATGAACGACGTCTGGGTCTGGGACGTCTACCGTTCCGACCGGTTCGTCAAGGGTGTCCGCGTGCTCACGTTCAAGGACGTGAATGTCGAGGAGCTCACGACGCGGGAACTCGAACTGCCGAAGGAACTCGCACTCGACGAGTGATCGTCGCTTTTCATTCTGCTGCTTTCTCGGTGAATCGCCGGTGATCCGAAGCGCCATGGAATTGTTCGCGCTATTCTGATGGCGATTTAACCGCCCCACGAACAGGAGCACCCCATGGCACAGAAGGTCACCGTCCAGCTCGTCGACGACCTCGACGATTCCCCCATCACCACCGGTGAAGGCCGGACGGTCGAATTCGCGTTCGACGGCTCGTCGTACGAGATCGACCTGTCGAACGACAACGTCGACAAGTTCCGCGAGGCGATCTCCGATTACGTCGCCGCGGCGCGCAAGGTCTCCGGTCGTCGGACCGGTGGCGGTTCCGCCCCGAAGTCCGCACCCAAGCGCGGCAACTCGGAAGAGCTCGGCAAGATCCGCGAGTGGGCCAAGGAGAACGGGTACGAAGTCTCGTCCCGTGGTCGTATCTCGACGCAGGTGCAGGAAGCGTACGCAGCAGCGCACTGACGCTCGCCGCAGCAGGACCCGGGTGATCTCGATCGCCCGGGTCCTTCTTCTTTCCTCCACAGTGGCAATCTGCTCGCACTGATTCCACAGATTCTGCATCGTCACTGATGCGGCTGTTCGTTCCCGAGATCGTTGTCGTGGAGGCAACGACATGGAACAACAGGTGCAACGCCCACCGGGGCGGTCGCTCCGGAACGGCCGACTCGGGCGATTCGGTGAAGAACGCGCGGTGGTCTGGCTCGAAGCTCGGGGATTCCGTGTCCTCGAACGGAACTGGCGATGTGCGCGTGGGGAGATCGACATCGTCGCGTGGGATTCCTGCACGCTCGCGTTCATCGAGGTGAAGACCCGGTCCGGTGCGGCGACCGGGCACCCGTTCGAGGCGATCACCGCAGCGAAGCTCACCCGGATGCGTCGGCTCGTCCCCGAGTGGTTCGACGCGCATCCCGAGGTCTCGGCACGTGCGGTCCGCGTGGACGTCGTCGCGGTCCACGTCGACGGACCCCGCATCGTCGTCGAACACCTGGCAGGCGTGCTGTGACCGGCATCGGCCGCGCGGCCGCGGTCGCGCTGCTGGGGGTCACCGGCCGCTGCATCGAAGTCGAAGCCCACCTCACCAGTCAGCTCCCGGCGTTCAGCATCATCGGGCTGCCCGACACCTCGTTGGGCGAGGCGCGGGAACGCGTGCGATCCGCGGCCGCGAACGCGGGGTGCCCCTTGCCCGCCCGTCGGATCACCGTGAACCTGACCCCCGCTGCGATCCCGAAGCGCGGTTCCGGGTTCGACCTGGCCATCGCGATGGCGGTGCTCGCCGGCGCGGGACTCGCGCCGGACGTCTCGGAGCGTGTCGTGTACATCGGCGAGCTCGGCCTCGACGGTCGGGTGCGTCCGGTCCCCGGGGTGATCCCGATGCTCATCGCCGCGCGCGACGCCGGTGTCGACCGCGTGGTGCTGCCCGTCGGCAACCTGACCGAGGCCCGTGTCGTCAGCGGTGTGCGGGTCCGGGGTGTGGACTCGCTGCGGGCGGCGGCCATCGACGCCGGGGCGCTCCTGCCGGCGGTCGAGGTCGACCCGGTGCTGCCGGTCCCGATCCCGTCGGTGCCGCGTCCCGTGGCCGAGCTGTCCGACGTCGTGGGGAACCCGGTCGGGGTCCGTGCCGTGATCGCGGCGGCGGCCGGGGGACACCACGCGCTGCTGCTCGGGCCGCCGGGTGCCGGCAAGACGATGCTCGCCGAGCGGCTGCCCGGGCTGCTGCCGGACCTGGACGACGAGACCGCGCTCGAGGTCGCCGCGGTCCGGTCCGTCGCCGGACTCGGCCCCGCGTCCTGGAGCACGAAGCCACCGTGGGAAGCCCCGCACCACTCCGCCTCGGCTGTCTCGCTCATCGGCGGTGGGTCGGGGGTGCTGCGTCCGGGGGCCGTGTCGCGCGCCACCGGGGGCATCCTGTTCCTCGACGAGGCGCCGGAGTTCCCCCGGGCCGTGCTCGACGCGCTCCGGCAACCGCTCGAGTCCGGTCGGATCACCGTCCACCGGGCGGCGGGCGCCGCCGAGTTCCCCGCACGCTGCCAGGTCGTCCTCGCGGCGAACCCCTGCCCGTGCGGGAACGCCGGTGGTGCCCACGGGCAACCCTGTGAGTGCTCGCCGAGCACCGTTCGCCGGTACCTCGGGCGGATGTCCGGGCCGTTGCTCGACCGCATGGACATCCGCGTGCTCGTGCCCCGGGTGACGACGGGGCGGATGCGCGCCGCGGACGGCAGCACGCCGACCACGGCGGTCGCACGTGCAGCGGTCGCGGCAGCGCGGGCCCGCATGGCGGAGCGGCTGCACGGGACGGGATGGTCCCGCAACGCCGAGGTCACCGGGACCTGGCTCCGCGCCGACGGGCGCATCGAACCCGGGTCGACCGCGGACCTCGACCGTGCACTCGACCTCGGCACCCTGACGATGCGCGGCTGGGACCGCGTGATGCGACTGGCGTGGACGCTCGCCGACCTCGATGCCGTCGACCGGCCCACGGGTGAGCACATCCGGGGTGCCCTGGCCCTGCGGAGCGCGCTGTGATGCCGGCGGGCACGGAGCTCCTCGACACCGTGGCGCGCCTGCTGGGACGCAGCGGCGCCGCGGTCGACCCGGTGCAGGCCGCGGCACGGGTCGCGTGGTCGGCCATCGTCGAACCCGGGGACTCCGTCGCCGGCGAGCTCCTCGCCGGGCTCGGGCCGGAGCGCGCACTCGGTGGGGTGTTGCTCGCCGCGGACGGCGACCACGACGCGCTGCTGGGGGACTGCGTCGAGGCCGAGGTCCCCGGAGCCGAGGACCCCGCGGTGCTGCTCGGGGTGCTGCGGACCGCGGTGGAGCGCTGGCGGCCCCGGCTGGCCAGCGTCGAGGTGGGCGACGTCCTCGCGGCCGCCGGTGCGGTCGGCGCCGGTCTGCTCGTCCCGGAGAGCGACGGGTGGCCCTCGTCGCTGGACGACCTCGGGCCGCACGCCCCGGTGGTCCTGTGGACGCGCAGCCCCGGCGTCCGCCTCGGCGACGGGACGCCGGTGCTCGGGGTCGTGGGGTCCCGGGCGAACACGGTGGCCGGTGCCGAGGCGACCGCGGAGATCACCTCGACGGCGGTGGACGCCGGATTCCGCGTCGTCAGCGGTGGCGCCTACGGCATCGACGCCGTGGCGCACCGCGTGGCCGTCGCTGCCGGAACACCCACGATCGCGGTCCTGGCCGGTGGCATCGACCAGCTCTACCCGGTGGGCAACGCGCAGCTGCTCCACAACGTGGCACGGCAGGGCGCCCTGCTCGCCGAGTCGGCACCGGGGACACGACCGACGCGGTGGCGTTTCCTCGCTCGGAACCGGCTGATCGCCGCGCTGGCCGACGTCACGGTGGTGGTCGAGGCCGGTGCTCGGTCCGGGGCGCTCAACACCGCTCACCACGCCGCGCAGCTCGGCCGGCCGGTGTTCGCCGTGCCCGGAGCCTTCGCGTCCTCGGCGTCGGTCGGGTGCCACCGGCTCATCGCGCAGCGGCGGGCGGAGATCGTCGTGCACCCCGGCGATCCGGTCGCGGCGATCCGTGCGGTGTCCGGGACCGGTGGGGGAGCGGTGCAGGACGAGCCGTTGTTGTCCGGCAGGCAGGACCCCGAGGTGGTCCGGGTCCTCGACGCGCTCGGCCGTCGTGCGCTGCCCGAAGCCGAGATCGCCCGCCGAGCCGGGATGTCGACGGCGGACGTCGCCGACGCGCTCGCGCTGGCGCAGCTGCAGGGGCTCGTCGTCCCGAGCGGCGGCGGGTGGGGGCGGGCATGACGGTCTGCAGCCGTACGCTGACGTCGTGGCTTCGCGGACGGACGATCGACTCGAGGCGGCGGTGCACGCCTTCCTCGGACACGCGCGGCACGCGCGGGGCCTCAGCGGGCAGACCCTCCGCGCGTACGCCAACGACCTCGAGCAGCTCGTCACCTTCGCGGGCGGCCGCAGCGTCGACCGCGTCGCCGACGTCGAGCTGGAGCTCCTGCGTGACTGGCTGTGGGACGCCGACCAGCGGGGGCTGGCCCGGTCGACCATCGCCCGACGGTCCTCGTCCGTGCGGGCGTTCACCCGGTGGGCGAGCGAGACCGGGGTGACCCCGACGGATGCCGGGGTCCGGCTCCGTGCGCCGAAGGGTGGAGCGCACCTGCCCCGAGTGGTGTCCGCCGACCAGGTGCGCACCCTGCTCGACGGGCTCGGCGCCCGGGCCGCGACGGACGACCCGACGGCGCTGCGGGACCTGGCCCTCGTCGAGATCCTGTACGCGGCGGCGATCCGGGTCAGCGAACTCGTCGGGATCGACGTGACCGACCTGGACCGCGGACGCCTGACCGTGCGGGTCCTCGGGAAGGGCGGCAAGGAACGCGTGGTGCCGTTCGGCGTTCCGGCGCGCGACGCGCTCGAGGCATGGCTGGAGCGCGGACGGCCCGCCCTCGCCGCTCGGAGCGTCGGCCCGGCGAGCACGGCGCTGTTCCTCGGCGACCGTGGCGCCCGACTCGGCGTCCGGAGTGCGTACCGCGTGGTGGCGCGGTTGCTCAGTGATCTGCCGGGCGAGGGCCCGAGCGGCCCGCACACCTTCCGCCACACCGCGGCGACGCACCTGCTCGACGGGGGAGCGGACCTGCGCGCGGTGCAGGAACTCCTCGGGCACGCGAGCCTGGGGACGACGCAGATCTACACCCACGTGTCGTCGGCGCGGCTGCGCGAGGTCTACCGGACGGCGCACCCGCGCGCCTGACGCTGCGCCGACGTCCCTGACGCTCGGTCGCCGGTGGGCTCAGCCGGGCCACGCCGACTCGGGCAGCAGCACCGGCCACTCGGCAGGCGGCAGGTACGGCATCGGGTCGACGTAGCGACCGTCGACCCGCGCACCCAGGTGGAGGCACGGTGCCGTCGCCGGACAGTGCCCGACCGAGACGCGCCCGACTGCATCGCCCTGCACGACCTCGTCACCGGCGGCGACCAGGGGCGTCACCGAGTCGAGCGTGCTGACCAGCCCGCTGCCGTGGTCGATCGTCACGACGGTGCGGCCGCCGACCGCGCCGGCGAACGCCACGGTGCCGTCCGCCACCGCCGACGCGGTCGTCCCCAGGGCCGCGGGGACGTCGATGCCGCGGTGGCCGGCGGCGTAGTCGGAGGACGGCGCCTCCCACGCACGCTCGACCACCCGTGACCCGGTCGGCCAGACCCAGCGGGCCTCGGCTCCGTCGGCGTCGGCCGCAGGAGTCACCGACGGCCCGGCTCCCGACGACGGCGCAGCACCGAACGCCGCCGCCCCGAACGCCGCCGTCCCGCACAGCACCGCCGCGCACACCACGGACAGCAGGACGGGACGGGAGCTCGATCGCATGTCCCCAGCCTCGGCCGTGGAACCGGCCCCGTGGCGGGCACGGGGCGATCCGTGGAGGGGGAGTCGCGCCTCCAGGCCTGGGGAGGAACGACGCGACGGCCGATGCGACGGAGTCGACGTCGTCCGACAGCGACACCGTCGTTCCGCGTCGGCACGCCGACCAGTCGATCCGCGTCGGCACGCCGACCAGTCGTCCCGATCTCGCACCCGGTTATGACCACATCCCGGGCGAGGAGTACAGTCGGGGCCGCTCCGGAACACGCAACGCCGCTCGGACGGCGAACCAGCCGACCGCCGGGGCACCGTGCTGCACACCGGCACGGCGGCAGAACCCAGGAGCATCGTGTCCACCACGACCACCGGGCACGGCGAAGACCGTGCGTTCAAGGGGAAGGTCACCCTGTTCGCCATCGCGGCGGCGGTCGGTGGCTTCCTGTTCGGCTTCGACTCGTCCGTCATCAACGGCGCCGTCGACGCGATCAAGGGTGAGTTCAACCTCTCCGACGCGGCCAGCGGCTTCGCGGTCGCTTCGGCCCTGATCGGCTGCGCGTTCGGCGCCTACTTCGCGGGCCGTCTCGCCGACCGCTACGGCCGCACCCGGATCATGTTCTGGGCCGCCGTGCTGTTCTTCGTCTCGTCGATCGGATCGGCGTTCGCGTTCGCCACGTGGGACCTCGTGGTCTGGCGTCTCGTCGGCGGTCTCGGCATCGGTACCGCCTCGGTCATCGCACCGGCGTACATCTCCGAGGTCTCCCCGAAGGCGATCCGCGGGCGGCTGGCCTCGTTCCAGCAGCTCGCGATCACGCTCGGTATCTTCGCCGCGCTCCTGTCCGACCAGCTCTTCGCCGTGACCGCGGGCAGCGCTTCGGCCGAGGTCTGGGGCCTGGCCGCCTGGCGCTGGATGTTCCTGGTCGGGGTGATCCCCTCGGTCGTCTACGGCGTCCTGGCGATCACGCTGCCGGAGTCCCCGCGGTACCTGCTCACCAAGGGGCGGGACGACGACGCGCGCGTGGTGATGGGCAAGATCGTGCCGCGCGACACCGTGAACACGAGCCTGGAGGAGATCCAGGACGGCATCAAGAAGGAAGCCAGCGAGAAGAAGGGCTCCATCCGGGGCAACCGCTTCGGGCTCCAGCCGATCGTCTGGGTGGGCATCATCCTGGCGGTGCTGCAGCAGTTCGTCGGCATCAACGTGATCTTCTACTACTCGACGACGCTCTGGCAGGCGGTCGGCTTCAAGGAGGAGGACTCGTTCCTCATCTCCACGATCACCTCGGTGGTCAACGTCGCCGTGACCTTCATCGCGATCTTCCTGGTCGACAAGGTCGGCCGCAAGCCGCTGCTGGTCGCGGGTTCCGCGGGCATGTTCGTCTCGCTCACCATGGTCGCCATCGCGTTCTCGCAGGCGACGATCGTCGACGGCAGCCCGAGCCTCCCCGGCTCGTGGGGCGTCATCGCGCTGATCTTCGCGAACCTCTTCGTGGTGTCCTTCGGCGCTACTTGGGGTCCGCTGATGTGGGTCCTGCTCGGTGAGATGTTCCCGAACCGCATCCGTGCCACGGCGCTGGGGATCGGTTCCGCCGCCAACTGGATCGCGAACTTCATCGTGACGATCTCGTTCCCGGTGCTCTCGGGCTTCAACCTCACCGTCACGTACGGCATCTACGCGCTGTTCGCGCTGCTGTCGCTCTTCTTCGTCATCGCGAAGATCCCGGAGACGAAGGGCCGCTCGCTCGAGGAGATGGGCATCTCCGCCGACGGCGACACGGTGGACGCCAAGGCCTGATCAGGACGGCCGGATCCGCGGGGATCCGCCGGATCGACCGGACAGGAGGCCCGGATCACGTCAGCCGCGAGGCGCGCGTGATCCGGGCCTCCCTTCTGTTAGCATCTATCCAGCAGCGTGCTGATGCGCGCTGACTTCGCGTGTCCACCAGGCCCTCATCGGCTCGGTACCCGACCACCGGTCCCGCTCTCACGAGCGGGCGGTCGCGTGCCAGGACACCAGGGATCACGACCGACGGTCGCGATCGACACAACCGCAACAGGTCCGCAGTGACGTGTGAGAGCACGGCTGCGCGCCGAGAACACAGAAGGAGGACGGCACATGGCCGTCGTCACCATCCGCCAGCTGCTCGACAGCGGCGTCCACTTCGGACACCAGACCCGTCGGTGGAACCCGAAGGTGAAGCGCTTCATCCTCGCCGAGCGCTCGGGCATCCACATCATCGACCTGCAGCAGTCGCTGGCCTTCATCGACCGCGCGTACGACTTTGTCAAGGAGACGGTCGCGCACGGTGGCACGATCCTCTTCGTGGGCACCAAGAAGCAGGCCCAGGGCTCCATCGCCGAGCAGGCGACCCGCGTCGGCCAGCCGTACGTCAACCAGCGTTGGCTCGGCGGTCTGCTCACGAACTTCCAGACGGTCTCCAAGCGCCTCGCGCGCATGAAGGAGCTCGAGGAGATCGACTTCGACGACACGACGAAGGGCTTCACCAAGAAGGAGCTCCTCATCAAGAAGCGCGAGCTGGACAAGCTCCACAAGACCCTCGGTGGTATCCGCAACCTCACGCGGACCCCGAGCGCGCTCTGGATCGTCGACACCAAGAAGGAGCACCTCGCCGTCGACGAGGCGCAGAAGCTCGGTATCCCGATCATCGGCATCCTCGACACCAACTGCGACCCCGACGAGATCACGTACCCGATCCCGGGCAACGACGACGCGATCCGCTCCGTCGGTCTCCTGACCCGCATCGTCGCCGACGCCGCGGCCGAGGGCCTGAAGACCCGCCACAACGGTGGCGACGAGGACGAGGCCAGCGAGCCCCTCGCCGAGTGGGAGCAGGAGCTCCTCGGTGGCGAGACGGCAACCCCGTCCGCCGACGCCGCCCCCGAGGGTGCGACCGTCGAGGAGAACAACGCTGACGCGCAGGTCGCCGCGAAGGAGATCGGCGAGCCGATCGCTGACGAGGCGAAGAACGCGGAGCCGACGGCCGAGGCCGAGGCAGCCGCGGAGACCACCCCCGCCGAGTGAGCTGCCGGGGCGTCGGACCCACCGGGTCCGGCGCCCCGACTGCACTCCACTCTCCACACACGTACAGTCCAGAAAGGACTCCAGTCAATGGCAAACTTCACCGCTGCTGACGTGAAGAAGCTCCGCGAGGACCTCGGCGCCGGCATGATGGACGCGAAGAACGCGCTCGTCGAGGCCGACGGCGACTACGACAAGGCCGTCGAGCTGCTCCGCATCAAGGGTGCCAAGGCCGTCGCCAAGCGCGACGACCGAGCCACCTCCGAAGGCGTCGTCGTCGCGACCTCCGAGAACGGCGCCGCCACGGTCGTCGAGCTCGCGAGCGAGACCGACTTCGTCGCCAAGAACGAGAAGTTCACGACCCTCGCCGACAAGGTGCTGGGTGCGGTCGCCGCTGCCGGTGCCGCCGACGTCGCCGCCGCCAACGCTGCACCGCTGGACGGCAAGACCGTCCTCGAGGTCGTCAACGAGTCGGCTGCCGCGCTGGGCGAGAAGCTCGAGGTCCGCACGGTCCGCCGTGTCGAGGGCTCGGCCTTCGAGATCTACCTGCACAAGACCAGCCAGGACCTGCCGCCGCAGATCGCCGTCGTCATCGCGTACGAGGGTGACAACGCCGCCGAGGCGCGTTCGATCGCCCAGCACGTCGCGTTCGCGAACCCGACGTACCTGACCCGCGACGAGGTCCCGGCCGAGGCCATCGAGAAGGAGCGTGCGACCGTCGAGGCGATCACGCGCGAAGAGGGCAAGCCCGAGGCCGCCCTCCCGAAGATCGTCGAGGGTCGGGTGAACGCCTACATCAAGCAGGTGTCGCTCCTCGACCAGGACTACGCGAAGGACAACAAGATCTCCGTCGCGAAGGCCGCCGAGAACGCCGGCATCACGATCCAGGGCTTCGGCCGCGTCAAGGTCGGCGCGTAACGAACCCGTGACGGGGTCAGGAACCAACGAGGTTCCTGGCCCCGTTTTTCGCGCGCACCGACACGACACGCGCGCGACACATCCGCGAGTACATTTCCACGAGACCACGACGAAGGGTGCGGACCAGATGACCGACGAGAAGACCGGACGACGCCGCGTTCTGCTGAAGCTGTCGGGAGAGGCGTTCGGCGCCGGCTCCCTCGGGGTGAACCCCGACGTGATCGGCACCATCGCCAAGGAGATCGCCGTCGCCGCGCGCGAGGTCGAGATCGCGATCGTCGTCGGCGGAGGCAACTTCTTCCGTGGCGCCGAGCTCTCGCAGCGCGGCATGGACCGCGGACGCGCCGACTACATGGGCATGCTCGGCACGGTGATGAACGCGCTCGCGCTGCAGGACTTCCTCGAGCAGGCCGGCGCCGCGACGCGCGTGCAGTCCGCCATTGCGATGACCCAGGTCGCCGAGCCGTACATCCCGCGGCGGGCCGAGCGGCACCTCGAGAAGGGCCGGGTCGTCATCTTCGGTGCCGGCGCCGGTCTGCCGTACTTCTCCACCGACACGGTGGCGGCGCAGCGTGCGCTCGAGATCAAGGCGGACGAGGTCCTCGTCGCCAAGAACGGCGTCGACGGCGTGTACACCGCGGACCCGAAGAAGGACGCCTCGGCCGAGAAGCTGCACCACGTGACCTACCAGGACGCACTGCTCAAGGGCCTCAAGGTCGTCGACGCCACCGCGTTCTCGCTCTGCATGGACAACGGCATGCCGATGCACGTCTTCGGCATGGAGGGCGACGGCAACGTCCAGGCCGCCATCCGTGGCGAGCGCATCGGCACCGTCGTCAGCAACTGACCCCCGGCGCTGACTAGACTCGACGCCAGTACCGAAGGAGTAACACCGTGATCAGTGATGTCCTGACCGAAGCCACCGAGAAGATGGCGAAGGCTGTCGAGGTCGCCAAGGACGACTTCTCGACCGTCCGCACCGGCCGCATCAACGCGGCGCTCTTCCAGAAGATCCCGGTCGAGTACTACGGCACCCCGACGCCGCTCGCGCAGCTCGCGTCGCTGCAGACGCCCGAGGCCCGAACGCTCATCGTCACGCCGTACGACAAGTCGGCGCTCAAGGAGATCGAGCGCGCCATCGCGACGTTCCCGAACCTCGGTGCCAGCCCGACGAACGACGGCGACATCGTCCGCGTGACGATCCCCGAGCTCACCAAGGACCGCCGCAAGGAGTTCGTCAAGCTCGTGCGGACGAAGGGCGAGGACCACAAGGTCGTCATCCGCAACATCCGCCGCAAGGCCAAGGACGACCTCGACGCGCTCAAGGGTGAGATCTCCGACGACGAGATCTCGCGTGGCGACAAGGACCTCGAGGGCCTGACGAAGAAGCACGTCGACCAGATCGACGACGCGCTGAAGAAGAAGGAAGCCGAACTCCTCGAGGTCTGATGCGTCGCTCCGACCAGGGCGATGACCGCCCCACAGCAGAGCACGGGCCCGCGACGAGCGGGCCTGTGAAGAAGGGGCTCCGCCAGGACTTCGATGCGCGCGCACGTGCGGCGCGCACCGACTTCGAGGCGCAGCTCCGCCAGCGCAAGGCCGACTTCGGTGCGCGGAACGAAGCACTGACGGCGCGGACCGGGCGCAACCTGCCGGCGGCGATCGGCATCGCGCTCGCGTTCGCGGTCGTCATGCTCGGCACGCTGCTCCTGTTCACGCCGTCCTTCATGGTGGTCGCGGCGTTCCTGCTGGGCGTCGGCGTCTACGAGCTGACGAGCGCGATGCGCTTCGCCGGCCGCGACGTCCCGCGGATCCCGAGCGTCGCCGTCGCGATCGCGGTGGTGCCGGCGGCGTTCCTGTACGGGCAGGCCCCGGCGCTGTTCACGCTGCTCGGCGGCATCGTCCTGATCAGCGTCTGGCGCCTGGTCGAGGTCGCCCTCGCCCGGCAGAAGCCCCCGGCCGCCAACGTCGTCCGTGACCTGACGAACGGGCTGTTCGTCCAGGCGTACATCTCGTTGCTTGGTGCCTGCGTCGTGCTGCTCTCCGCCCAGCGGGACGGCAACCTCTGGGTGATCGGCTTCATCCTCGTGGTCGTCGCGGTCGACACCGGTGCGTACGCGACCGGCCTGAACCTCGGCAAGCACCCGATGGCACCCCGCATCAGCCCCAAGAAGACGTGGGAGGGTTTCGCCGGGTCCGTGGCGGCGAGCATCGTCGTCGGCATCCTGGTGGCCGTGTTCATGCTCGGGCTGCCCTGGTGGACCGGTGTCGTGCTGGGTGTGCTCATCTCCGGGTCGGCCACGCTCGGCGACCTGACCGAGTCGATGATCAAGCGTGACCTCGGCATCAAGGACATCTCGTCGTTCCTGCCCGGGCACGGTGGACTGCTCGACCGCATCGACAGCATCCTGCCGTCGGCCGCGGTCGCCTACGTGCTGTACCTGGTCGTCAACCACTGACCCGCCCCCGGGCCGGGCTGTACGTGGCACTCAGCGCGTCCAGGTTGTGCCACGGGTCGGGACTGGCAGAATGACGCCGTGGCCACCACCTTCCCGACCGCAGCCCGTTCCGCCCTCGGTTACGACGTCGACGAAGTCGAGCGTTTCCTCGAGGACGCCCGGCGCGCGTACTCCGCCGACGACAGTGCCCCCGGCATCGAGGCTGCGAAGATCCGTGCCACGGCGTTCTCGATGCGCAAGGGCGGCTACTCCACCTCGCACGTCGACGCCGCTCTCGAGCGGCTGGAGGACGCCTTCGCGGCGCGCGAGCGTGAGCGGGAGATGAGCGAGGTCGGCAAGAAGGCCTGGTACGCCGAGGCGCGGACGAAGGCGTCGGACGTCGTGGCACGCCTCGAGCGGCCCGACGGCCAGCGGTTCAGCCGGGTGAGCGTCCTCGGCACCGGCTACCACCCGAAGGACGTCGATGCCTTCGCCGCCCGACTCGCGGGGTACTTCCGCGAAGGCAAGCCGCTCAGCCTCACCGAGGTGCGCTCGATCGTGTTCCGCCCGAAGCACGGCGGGTACCGCGAGGCGCAGGTCGACGCGGTGCTCGACGCCGTCGTCGAAGTGATGCTCGCTGTCCGATGACGACGCGCTGTCCCCAGGTGCTTCGCTTTCCGTGATCGTTCCGTTACCCTGGTCCTACTCATGGGCAGGCACACGGCAGATTCAAGCTCCGACCGCGATACCCGCGAGCACCTCAGCCTCCAGGCTTCCGGTGAGCGCCGCGCGGCAATGCAGCGAACCCGCACGACGGAGACGTCGGCGTTCGGGGTGACCCCGCAGGCAGCGGCGACGGGGCCGGTGGCCACGCCGAAGTCGGTCGCGGCGAACCGCGTCTCGGACGAGCGTGTGGCGTCCTTCGCCCACGACGCGCTCGTCGCCGAGCAGCGTTCCCCGAAGCAGCGCACCGCGACGGTCCAGCGCCGTACGACGCCGAAGCTGGCCGAGCCGGCCCGTGTCGCGTCGGTCAACGCCGTGGCCCGCAAGCGCGCGACGGCCCCGATGTTGTCGTTCGTCGGCGTGTTCCTGTTCGTCGGCGGGTCGCTGTTCAACCCGCTGCAGGCCGACGTGGCACAGGCCGCCGTCGACACCCCGGTGCTCGTGAAGGCCCCGGCACCCCAGCAGTACACCGCACACGGCACCTACGGCGAGGCCGCTGCCGACCGCGACGGCTACGGCGTCACGGTGCCGGCCCCGAAGGTCGTGAAGCCCGTCGTCGAAGACGACGACGCCGATGCCACCGACGACGCCGCGGATGCCGCAGCCCCCTATTCCGAGCCGGTCTCGGCCGCCAACACGCTCGCGGCCACCGCCGCGACCCCCGACCCCGGCAGCGCGCAGGCGATCGCCCTGCAGCAGGTCACGGCCCGCGGCTGGGGCACCGACCAGTACAACTGCCTGGTCTCGCTCTGGAACAAGGAGTCCGGCTGGCGGGTGAACGCCTACAACCCGAGCGGTGCGTACGGCATCCCGCAGGCCCTGCCCGGCAGCAAGATGGCCACGGCCGGCGCCGACTGGCAGACGAACCCGGCGACGCAGATCACCTGGGGTCTCAACTACATCGCCGGCGTCTACGGCACCCCCTGTGGTGCGTGGGGTCACAGCCAGGCCAACAACTGGTACTGATCGGCTGCTCGGGTGCCGCGCAGCAATCGGCCGCGGCGTCCCCGTGGTCGCGACGTCGAGCCTGACGAGGAGTCCACCCTCGATCGGCTGATGAGTTCGTGGAAGCGCACCGAGGTCCGCCACGGTCGCGAGTACCAGGTGCAGCCGATCTCTGCCGCGTCGGCGCAGAAGGAGTACATCTGCCCGGGCTGCGGTGGCACCGTGTTGCCCGGCACCGCCCACGTGGTGGTCTGGCGCGCGGACGGCGTCCTGGGTGACGCCGCCGACCTGGCGTCCCGTCGGCACTGGCACAACCACTGCTGGAGCATCGCATGACCGAGCACGACGTGACGCACGACACCGAGATCCGCTCCGCGACCGAGCTGCCCGCCCGACGCACCGAGGTCGAGCTGGTCACGGACGACCACCTGACGCTCGTCGGGGAACTGGCCGAGCCCGCCGACGCGCCTGCCCGCGGCACCATCGTCACGCTCCACCCCCTGCCGACCGCACACGGCTTCATGGACTCCCACGTGCTCAAGAAGGCCGCTGCCCGGTTGCCGGCCCTGGCCGACATCGCGGTGCTGCGGTTCAACTTCCGATCCGTCACGTCGCCGCGCGGCACGTCCGAGGGGGGCTTCGGCGACGGCGTCTCCGAGGGCTTCGACCTGCGTGCCGCTGTCGCCGAGGTCGTCGACCGCGGGCTGCCGACGCCGTGGCTGGTGGGGTGGTCGTTCGGCACCGAGGTCATCCTCAAGCACGCACTCGAACACGTCGAGGCCGGCACCGTCGCCGGGGTCGTCCTGCTGTCACCGCCGCTGCACCGCACGTCGGACGCCGAGCTCGCCCGCTGGGCCGCCGTCGACGTCCCGGTCGTGGCGCTCGTGCCGGAGCACGACGACTTCCTGCAGCCCGAAGCTGCGGCCGCGCGGTTCGCGCTCGCTCCCAATGTCCGGGTGGTGCCCGTCGCGGGCGCGAAGCACCTGTGGGTGGGGGAGCGGTACGTGCGGATCGTGCTCGACGCGATCGCCGACCTCGTCGTCCCGGGCAGCGCACCGCTGGCGACCCACTGGCCGGTCTGAGCAACGCCCACGGCACGCCGTGCGCCCCGCCACCTGCTGCGGGTGGGGCGGCCTGGAGGCGCGTGTCGGGCCTCCGGGCCGGTGACCGTCAGCGCTCGGTCGCGTCCACGTCGTCGCGCTCGTCCGCAGCGGACGCTGCGGCGGGCGCCGTGCCGAGCAGGCCGGTCGCGTTCGTGAGGACCCCGCGGAGGTTCTCGAGGTAGCCCGCGACGGCCTCGCGCTCGGTGCGGATCGCCGCCAGGCGGTCCTCGGCCTCGGCGATGACACCGGCGGTGCGCTCCTCGGCGTCGGCGACCATCCGGTGCACCCGGTCTTGAGCGTCGGCGACGATGGTGCGTGCGTGCTCCTGCGCCTCGGCCGTGCTGGTGCGCTCGAGGTCGTCGGCTTCCTGCTGCAGACGCTCGGCTCGCTCACGGGCCTCGGTGGCGCGGCGCGTGGCCTCGGCGAGCTGCAGGTTCGCCTCGTCCAGGTACTTCTGCGTCTCGGTCACGGTCTCGTGGTGCTTCTGCAGGTAGTCCTGCTCGGCGTCGTCGCGGCGGGCCGCGAGTTCCGACTCGAGGGTCGTGCGGGCTTCGTCGCGTGCTCGGGCGATCTCGGCACGGACCTCGTCGCGTTCCTTCACGAGGGCGGCGCGGGCGGTGTCGATCTCCTGCTGCAGGGCGGTGCGCTCGGCTTCGAGCACCCCGAGCTCGGCGGTGCGGCGGTCGGCGATCTCGGCGTCGACCTCGGCGTGCTCGCGTTCGCGGCGGGCGGCGATGGCGTTCTCGTGCTCGCGGACGGCACGCTCGGCTGCTGCGTCGGCTTCGGCCCGCTCCTGCGCGATCCGGGCGTCGTGCTGCTCGAGTTCGCGGGCGATCCGGTCGGCGGTCTCCTGCACCAGGCGCGCGTTCTCGACGCGGGTCTGTTCCTCGTCGACGCGCAGCTGGGCGCGGGCTGCTTCGATCTCCTGTTCGAGGTCGGTGCGGGCCACGGCGAGTTCGCGCTCCCACTCGGCGCGGGCGGCCGCGAGCTCCTCGTCCAGTTCGCGGCGGCGGTCACCGATCTCGCTGTCGAGCTCGGCCCGCCGACGCGCGACCTCGGACTCGAGTTCGGCGCGACCGGTCTCGAGGGCCAGCGCGTGTGCCTGCTGCTCCTCGTCCCGTTCGCGGTGCCAGGCGGCGCGGCCCTCGGTGACCTCGCGCTCGAGGGCCTCGCGCCGGGTCGTCTCCTCACGGTCGAGGTCCTCGGTGCGGCGGGTGTGGTCGGCTTCGAAGACCGAACGGCGGTGCTCGGTATCACGGTCGAGCTCGGCTGCGGCGGTGCGGGCGTCGGCGGACTCGCGCTGGGCGATCTCGCGCAGTTCCGCGACCTCGTGCTCGACCTGGGCGCGCAGTGCGTTCGTCTCACGGATGGCGACGGAGCGGACCTCGGCGGCCTCGGTCACCGCGGCACCGCGGATGGCGGCTGCCTCGTTGCGGGCGTCCTGCGTGAGCAGACCGGCCTCGGCGCGGGAGCGCTCGACGGTGTCGGCGGCTTCGGCGCGGGCGCGCGTCAGCTCGTTGGTGGCGCGGGTGCGGGCGTCCTCGAGGGTGTCGCGCGCTTCTTCCTGCGCTTCGCGGACGGTGCGCTCAGCTTCGGCGCGGCTCGAGGCTCGGAGCCGCTGGGCGTCGATGTCGGCTTGGCTGATGAGCCGGGTCGACTGTTCCTCGGCAACACGCAGCGTGGACTCGAGGCGGGTGCCCAGACCGCTGTACGTGGGGGTGCCGGCTTCGTCCAGCTCGCCCTGCAGCTCGGACACGCGGGCCTGCAGGAGACGGATCTCCTTCGCGGCGTCGGCGCGGTCGTTGTTCGACTTGATGAGCTCGCGGCGCAGGTCGTTCAGTGAACGCTCCACCTCGTCGCGGCGGTACCCGCGCAGCTCGGTCCCGAACTCGGCCTCGTCGTTCGCCACGTGTCGCTCCTGGGTGCTCGGCGGAGGGCCCGGATCGGCCCGCGGTCGATTGTAGTGGCGGCCGGAGCGGGTCGTCTGAGTCCGGCGACAGCGCGGATTGATGCACTGTCCAGCGATGCTCGCTATCCTGAGTCGCTGATTCGCGCGCCGACATCCCCACCCCGGCGCGGTAGGGAGAGTGTTCGTGCGATTCGTCCTGGCGATCGTCAGTTTCGTCATCGGCCTGCTGCTCGTGGTGCTGGCGGTGGGGCAGCGGACCGTGTTCGCGCCGCCGTCCTCGCTCGTGGCCGAGAGCTCGACGACCAGTTCCGCCCCGGTGACGGTGATCCCGGGGACCACGCTCAACGCCAACCCCGGCTACCAGCGCATCAACGTGTCCGGCTCCGGCAAGGTGTTCGCGGCGTACGGCAAGACCGCCGACGTCGACGCCTGGATCGGTGACGCCGAGCACACCACGCTCCGCTTCGACGCCGTGAAGGGCTCGCTGGTCGGGTCGACCTCGGGCAGCGAGACGAGCGTGCCGTCGCCGAAGGGCAGCGACCTCTGGTACCAGGAGTACGACGGTGCCGGACAGTTCACCGTCCGCCTGCCCCAGGACGTCTCGGTCCTGGTCGTGAGCGACGGCAAGGCCGCCGCACCGAGCGACGTGTCCGTCACCTGGCCGCAGGACACCGCGACGCCGGCGGTCGGTCCGCTGCTCGTGGCCGGCGGCGTGTTCGTCCTCGGAGGCCTCGTGCTGCTCGTCCTCGCCTTCCTGCACCAGCGCCGTGGCCGCGGTCCCCGCCGTCGCAGCGGTGGCAGCCGTCCGCCGCGGGTACGTGCCTCGCGCCGTGCCGCCGCCGCCGGAGCGCAGGTGCCTCGCCCCGGTCGTCGTGGGACCCGCGCGTTCGTCGGCGTCCCGGTGCTGCTCGTCGGTGCCCTGACCCTGGCCGGCTGCTCGTCGGACTACTGGCCGCAGGGCGGCGATCCGTCGCTGGCCACGCCGACCCCGACGGCCACCGCCACGGGGGCGGCGGAACCCACCGAACCGACCGCCGCGACCAAGCAGCAGATCACCCGCATCGTGCAGCGCGCCGCGGCCGTCGCGAAGCAGGCCGACGGGGCGCGCGACCGCGACCTGGTCCGCACCCGGTTCTCCGGCGCGGCGCTCGACCTCCGGCTGGCCAACTACTCGATCCGCGGCAAGGACTCGGACGTCAAGGCGCCGCCGGCCATCTCCGCAGCGCAGGTGTGCGTCGCGCTGCCGCAGCAGACCGACACCTGGCCGCGGACGGTCTTCACGATCGTCGCCGAGGACTGTGACGCCAAGTCGGCGCCGCAGGCCCTGACCCTGGTGCAGGACAGCGCCCGTGATCCCTACAAGGTCGCGTACGACGTGTCGCTCGAGGCCGACGCGAAGATCCCGAGCCTCGCCCCGACGACGATCGGTGCGGCGCTGCTCGCGCCGGAGTCGAAGCTCCTGACCATCCAGCCGGACCAGGTCGCGACCGCCTACGGCGACATCCTGTCGAAGGACACCGCCAGCGAGTACGCCGACCTGTTCACCACCGAGGGTGACGCACTCCGCACGACCATCGGCAAGGCGTACAAGGACAAGAAGGCCAAGGCGCTGCCGGACACGGCGAAGATCGAGTACTCGTCCGAGGTCCCCGCCGACTCCGCCGTCGCCATCGCGACGGACGACGCCGGCGCCCTGGTCTCGGCTGACCTGGATGAGATCGAGAAGGTGACCCCGACCGCGTCGGGCGCCGAGGTGAACACCGAGGGTGCCGTGAAGGCACTGTCCGGCGTCGACACGAGCAAGAAGGGCATCAGCGCCACCTACAGCGTCCAGCTGCTCTTCTACGTGCCGCCGGTCGCCTCGGATGGCAAAGTGGTCCTGCTCGGGTTCACGCAGGGCCTGACCGCAGCAAGTGAGGTGCAATGAGCAACATCCCCCCGACCCCGTCCGGGCTCCGCGGAGCCGTGGACCTGTCGTCCCTCGTCGACCGCGCACAGCGGCCGCCCCAGCCGTCCGGCGCTCCGGCCCCGGCGGGTCCAGCAGGCGGTGCCGCGCCCGGTTCCGACGTCGGCACTGCGAGCGGCGCCGGCCCGACGGTCCCGTCGCTCGTCATCGACGTCACCGACGCGACGTTCCAGGACGTCCTGGAGCTGTCGAACGTCGTCCCGGTCATCGTGGACATCTGGGCCGAGTGGTGCGGGCCGTGCAAGCAGCTCTCACCGATCCTCGAGCAGCTCACGGCCGAGTACGACGGCCGCGTGGTGCTCGCCAAGGTGGACGCCGACACGAACCCGCAGCTCGTGCAGGCGTTCCAGGCGCAGTCGATCCCGACCGTCGCAGCCGTGATCGGCGGACGCCCGCTCGGGCTCTTCGTCGGCGCACTGCCCGAGGCGCAGGTCCGCGACGTCTACGAGCAGGTGCTCCAGGCCGCCGAGCAGAACGGGGTGTCCGGTCGCGTGTCCGTCGACGGCGCAGCGGCCGACGTCGACGCGGAGCAGGGCGAGCCGGAGCCGGAGCCGCTCCCGCCGCACCACCAGGCCGCGTACGACGCGATCGAGCAGGGCGACTACGCCACCGCGATCGAGGAGTACAAGACCGCCATCCTGCAGGACCCGCACGACCAGATGGCCGTCGCCGGGCTCGCGCAGGTGTCGCTGCTCGACCGGCTGAACGGCCGGACGGCCGACGAGATCCGCGCCGCTGCAGCCGCAGGCCCGCACGACGTCCAGGCGCAGCTCGCCGTCGCCGACCTCGATATCTCGGGCGGACACGTCGACGACGCCTTCGGGCGCCTGCTCGACCTCGTCCCGACCGTGTTCGGCGATGACCGTGAAGCCCTGCGCGTGCGGCTCGTCGAGTACTTCGAGCTCATCGGTTCCGAGGACCCGCGCGTGGTCGCGGCCCGCCGCCGCCTGGCGAACGCGCTGTACTAGCCCCTGCCGGGTCCGTGCGGCGCAGCAGACGCCGTCGTCACGCCGAGACGCCGCCGGATCCGGCGGCGTCTCGGCGTTTCCGCGGCGTCTCGCGGACACGACGGCGTCTCGCGGACACGACGGCGTCTCGAGCAGGACCGCCCGGACCCGCAACGCGACAGACGGGAGGCCCGGTGCCAGCTGGCACCGGGCCTCCCGTCCGTCGGTCGGTCGCGTCATGGACGCGGGCCGGGTTACCGGGCCAGCTTCAGCCAGACGGCGCCGAGCGGCGGGACCACGACGTGCGCCGAGGCCGGGCGGCCCGCCCACGGGGTGTCCTCGGCGGTGACGACGCCGAGGTTGCCGACTCCGGAGCCGCCATACTCGGCCGCGTCGGTGTTGAGCACCTCGTGCCACTCGCCCGCCGTCGGCAGCCCGAAGCGACGCTCCACCGGGACGCCGGAGAAGTTGACGAACACCGCGACGCGGTCGTCGCCGTCCTTCCGCAGGAACCCGAGGGTCGAGTGCGGTGCGTCGCCGCCCTCGAGCCACTCGAAGCCGTCGGCCGTCGAGTCGTGGGTCCAGAGCGCCGGGGAGTCCTTGTAGACGCGGTTGAGTTCGGCGACGAGGTCCTGCACGCCGCGGTGGCCGGGCTGGTCGAGGAGCCACCAGTCGAGGCCCTTCGCCTCGGACCACTCCGCGGGCTGCGCGAACTCCTGGCCCATGAAGAGCAGCTGCTTGCCGGGGTGCGCCCACATGAACGCCAGGTAGGCGCGCACGTTCGCGAGCTTCTGCCACTCGTCGCCGGGCATCTTGCCGTACAGGGAGCCCTTGCCGTGCACGACCTCGTCGTGGCTGATCGGCAGGGTGAACTGCTCGCTGAACGCGTAGACGAACGAGAACGTGATCTCGTCGTGGTGGTAGCTGCGGTAGGCGGGGTCGCGCTGCACGTACTCGAGCGAGTCGTGCATCCAGCCCATGTTCCACTTCTGCCCGAAGCCGAGCCCACCGGCGCTCGTCGGCTGGGTCACCCCCGGCCACGAGGTGCTCTCCTCCGCGATCATCACGATGCCGGGGTACCGCTTGTACGCCGTCGCGTTCGTCTCCTGCAGGAAGGCGATCGCGTCGAGGTTCTCGCGCCCACCGTGGATGTTCGGCAGCCAGTCGGTGCGGGAGTAGTCGAGGTACAGCATCGACGCCACCGCGTCGACGCGCAGACCGTCGATGTGGAACTCCTCGAGCCAGTACAGCGCGTTCGCGACCAGGAAGTTGCGGACCTGCGGCTGCCCGAAGTCGAACACGTAGGTGCCCCAGTCGAGCTGCTCACCGCGGCGGGGGTCGGGGTGCTCGAACAGCGCGTAGCCGTCGAAGCGGCCGAGCGCCCACTCGTCCTTCGGGAAGTGCCCGGGGACCCAGTCCATGATCACGCCGATGCCCGCCGAGTGCAGGCGGTCGATCAGGTATCTCAGGTCGTCCGGCGAACCGAAGCGTGCGGTCGGGGCGTAGTACCCGGTGACCTGGTAGCCCCACGAGCCACCGAACGGGTGCTCGGAGAGCGGCAGGAACTCCACGTGCGTGAAGCCGGTGTACTCCATGTGCCCGATGAGCTGGTCGGCGACCTCGCGGTACGACAGGCCGGGGCGCCACGAGCCGAGGTGCACCTCGTAGACGCTCATGGGGGCGTCGTGCGTGGTGGTCTGCGCACGGCGCTCCATCCACGCGGCGTCGCCCTCGGACCACGTGTACGTGGACTCGGTGATGACGGAGGCCGTCGCCGGCGCGATCTCGGCTTCGCGGGCGAACGGGTCGGCCCGCTCCACCCAGCCGGAGTCGGTGAGGATCTGGAACTTGTAGCGCTGGCCGACGACGGCACCGGGCCAGAAGAGTTCCCAGACACCGAGGTCGCTCAGACGGCGCATCGCGGTGGTGCGGCCTTCCCAGCCCTCGAAGTCCCCGATGACACGCACGGCGGTGGCGCGCGGTGCCCAGACGGCGAACGCGACCCCGTCGACCCCGTCGACCGTGCGGGCGTGTGCACCGAGGTGCTGCCAGAGCTGCTCGTCGCGGCCTTCGCCGAACAGGTGCAGGTCGAGCTCGCCGAGCGTCGGGGCGAACCGGTACGCGTCGTCGGTGGTCCAGGTGGCGTCGTCCTCGTCCGTTGACGCGTCGTAGTCGTACTCCGACTCGACGCGGTACCGACCGAGCGTGTCGGCCGTGGCGCCGGCCCAGAGCCCGTCGCCCTCGTGCGTGAGCTCGATGTCGTCGCCGTCGGGGCGGACGAGTCGCACCGCGCGGGCCAGGTGGCGGACGACGCGGACGCTCGTGCCGCCGTCGACGGGGTGCGGGCCGAGCACGTCGTGCGGCTGGGACCACCGGCCCTCGGCCACCTGCAGGCGCAGCCAGTCCTCGATCGGTGCCGGGCGCGGGTCCGTGGCGGCACCGGCAGTGCCGAACGCCGGGGCCGGGGCATCGGCCGGAGTCGGGGAGGCGGCAGCAGCGCCGGGGGCGACCGGGGCGTCGACGGACGCCGGACGGACGACCGGTGCCGAGCCTCCGGTCGGGGCCTGCGGGTCGTCCGACGACGAGGCCGCCGCCACGGACGGCTGCCGCGGGTGCGTCGGGTCGGCGGGGTGTCCGGCGAGCGTCGCGGACTCCGACACGCCGCGGTCGGGCGCCTCGCGCTCGGCCGGAGGGGCACCGGGCAGGTCCTCGGCGGGAGCGGACACCTTCGGCTCGTAGCGCGGCACGGCCGGCGGCGGAGGCGGTACCGGCGGCACGGCCGGTCCGCGCTTCGTGGGGTCGGTCGGTTCGGGGGTCATCGGTGGGGTCCTTCCACGACGAGCAGGTGCACGGGCTCCTGGAACGCGTCCAGGCGGACGTAGTTCGACGCGCCCCAGGTCCAGCGCTGACCGGTCACGACGTCACGGACGTCGAACAGGCCCTCGGTCGGCAGACCGAGTGCGGCGAGGTCCAGGTGCACGGTGGTCTCACGGGCGGAGTGCGGGTCGACGTTGGCGACGACGATCACCGTGTCGGGCCGACCCGACCGGATGAAGTCACCCGACAGGTGCTTCGAGTAGACGACGATCGCCGGGTCGTCAGCGGCGTGCACGTGCAGGTTCCGCAGCTGTCGCAGCGCGGGGTGCGCCGCCCGGAACCGGTTGAGCATCGTGACGTACGGGGCGAGGGACGCGCCCTCGGCCTCGGCCAGTGCGAAGTCGCGCGGCTTGTACTCGTACTTCTCGTTGTCGATGTTCTCTTCGGAGCCCGGTCGTGCGACGTCCTCGAACAGCTCGTACCCGGCGTACATGCCCCACGTCGGCGCACCGGTGGCGGCGAGCGCCGCACGCACCTTGTAGCCGGCTCGGCCGCCGAACTGCAGGTACTCGGTGAGGATGTCGGGGGTGTTCACGAAGAGGTTCGGGCGCAGGTAGTCGCTCGTCTCGTGCGAGAGCTCGGTGAAGTAGTCCTCGATCTCGTCCTTGGTGTTGCGCCAGGTGAAGTACGAGTACGACTGCTGGAACCCGGCTTCGGCGAGCGCGCGCATCATCGCCGGGCGGGTGAACGCCTCGGCCAGGAACACGGTGTCGGGGTGCTCGTCGCGGATCTCACGGATGACCCGTTCCCAGAACCACAGCGGCTTGGTGTGCGGGTTGTCGACGCGGAAGATGCGGATGCCGAAGGCGATCCAGTGGCGCAGGACGCGCTCGACCTCGGTGACCAGGCCCTCGGGGTCGGTGTCGAACTGGATCGGGTAGATGTCCTGGTAGCGCTTCGGCGGGTTCTCGGCGGTCGCGATGGAGCCGTCGGCGCGCTGCGTGAACCACTCCGGGTGCTGGGTGACCCAGGGGTGGTCGGGGGAGCACTGGAGCGCGAAGTCGAGCGCGACTTCCATGCCGGTGTTCTTCGCCGTCTCGACGAAGTCGCGGAAGTCGTCCTCGGTGCCGAGGTCGGGGTGGATCGCGTCGTGCCCGCCTTCGGCGGAGCCGATCGCCCAGGGGCTGCCGGGGTCGTTCGGCCCGGGCGTGAGCGTGTTGTTCGGCCCCTTGCGGGCGGTGGTGCCGATGGGGTGGATCGGCGGCAGGTAGATGACGTCGAAGCCCATCCGGGCGACGGCGGGCAGGCGGCGGGCCGCGGTGCGGAAGTCACCGCTCTTCCAGGATCCGTCAAGGTTCTTCTTCGCGCCTTCGGAGCGGGGGAAGAACTCGTACCAGGCGCCGACGCCGGCGCGGGTGCGTTCGACGTCGAGCAGCTGGGTGGCGGAGTGCGTGCGGAGCGAGGTGAGGGGGGCTTCCTCGACCTCGGCGACGATGCGCGGGTCGTCGACGGCGGCCAGGCGTTCCGCCGGGTCGAGGTCGGTGTCGCGGACCCGTGCGGCGGCGCGTGTGGCGGCGGGGGAGCCGGTCTCGTCGGCCAGCCGGTCGAGCAGCACGGCGCCGTCGAGCAGCGTCGCCTCGGTGTCGACGCCGGCTGCGATCTTCAGGCGTGCGCCGTGCAGCCAGCTCGCCCAGTCGTCGGAGTACGACTCGACGTGCCAGGTCCAGACGCCGACGTGGTCGACCTGCACCGTGGCGTCGTAGCGGTCGGTGCCGGTGGCACCGAGGGTCATGGGGACGGTGCGTGTTCCACCGTCTGGGCGTTCGAGGACGAGGTCGGCGCCGATGATGCCGTGTCCTTCTCGGAAGACGGTCGCACCGAACGTGATCACCTCGCCGTCGAATGCCTTGCCGGGGAAGCCGTTCGGCGTCCTCGGGGCGAGCTCGGTGATCGGGATGCGCCCGATCTTCGGGCGTCGGGGTCGGTCTGCGGTGGCCACGGAAGCGACGCTACCCGGCGGGCGGCTCCGCGTTCCCCGGATTCCACCCACTGTGGAGGGGCCGGGCGCGCCGTGGACCCTGTGGAGGACCGGACGCAAGGCCCGTGGCGGGGCCGCCACGAGCCTCCCGTCCGCCTGACGGTCGCTGTGCCCGGCCGCACCCGCCTGCTCGCGCTACGCCACCTCGAACAGGTGGATGCCGGGGCCGTAGGCGGTGAAGACCTGCCCGGCGGGACGGAGGCGCTCGTGGTCTCGGTGCTTCTCGCTCGACCAGGCCAGGCGGTACCCGAGGACGTCCTCGCGCACCGGCAGGGTCAGGTCGCGGGTACGGCCGCTGCCGTGCACGACCACCAGGACGCGGTCGAAGGGCTCGTGCTCCGGTGTCGACTCGACGAAGTACTGCAGGGCGCGGTGCACCGGCTGGTCCCAGCCCTCGATCGTCATCGCGTGCCCGTCCGGTCCGTACCAGGACATCCGCGAGGCCCCTGGCGTCTCCTGGCCCTCGACGCCGAAGCGGGTGGGCCGGAGTGACGGGTGCGCCTGCCGGAACCGGGCCAGCGCGGCGACGGCCTCGGTCATCGTCTCGGCGTCCTCGTCGTCGGACCAGTCGACCGGGGTCAGGTCGTCGGACACCACGTAGGCGTTGTTGTTGCCGTGCTGGGTGCGGCTCCGCTCGTCGCCGGCGGTGAGCATCGGCACCCCGGCGGACAGCATGAGCGTCGCCACCATGTTGCGCATCGACCGGCCACGCGCGGCGCGGACCCCCCGGTCGGCGGTGTCGCCCTCGATGCCGTGGTTGAACGAGCGGTTGTCGTTCGAGCCGTCGCGGTTGTCCTCGCCGTTGGCCTCGTTGTGCTTGCCGTCGTACGACACCAGGTCGAGCAGGGTGAAGCCGTCGTGCGCGGTGACGAAGTTCACGCTCGCCAGCGGGCCGCGGTCGGCGCCGAAGACACTCCTCGACCCCGACAACGCTTCAGCCAGCCGGCCGATGCCGGTCTGCGGCAAGCCGGTGCGGCGCTCCTCGGCGATGTCGGTGAGCCAGAACTGCCTGACCGTGTTCCGGAAGCCGTCGTTCCACTCGCTCGTGCGGTCCCCGGCCGCACCGAACGCCCCGGTCTTCCAGCCGTCGGGGCCGACGTCCCACGGCTCGGCGACCACCAGGGTGTCCTGCAGGTCGGGGTGGTTCCGGATGCGTTCGAGCAGTGGGTGCGACGGGTCGAACCGGTGCTCGCCGTCGCGGGCCAGGGCGGCCATCAGGTCGAAGCGGAAGCCGTCGACCTGCACCTCGCGCGCCCAGTACACCAGACTGTCGACGATGAGGTCCGCGGTCGCCTCGACCGAGGTGTCGAGCGTGTTCCCGCACCCGGTGGTGTCGTAGTAGCCGTCCCGGTACGGCGAGGCGGAGTGCGCCCAGCGGTACCGGTTGGCACCGTCGATGCCGCGCAGGCTCGTCGTCGGGCCACCCAGGCCCTCTTCCGCGGTGTGGTTGTAGACGACGTCGAGGACGACCTGGATGCCGGCCTCGTGCAGCAGCCGGACCATGCCCTTGAACTCGCGCAGGACGGCGTCGGCACCCTGCTGCCGGGCCGGTGCCGAGGCGTGCGCGGCGTGCGGGGCGAAGAACCCGAGCGTGTTGTAGCCCCAGGCGTTCTGCCGGCCGGCGTCGCGGAGCCACCGCTCGGTGTCGAAGGCCTGCACGGGCAGCAGCTCGAGCGTGGTGACGCCGATGCGGTGCAGGTGCGCGATCGTGCTCTCGTGTGCGACCCCGGCGTACGTGCCGCGCAGGTGTTCCGGCAGGTGCGGGTTCGCTGCCGTCAGGGTGCGGACGTTCGCCTCGTAGACGACGGCGCGGTCGAGCGGGACCTGCGGCTTCACGACGCCGCCCCAGTCGAAGGCGTCGTCGACGACGACGCTGGTCCAGCGCGGGCCGGCTGCTTCGTCGTTCCCCGTCGGCAGGATGCCCCGCGCGTACGGGTCGAGCAGCGGACGCGTCGGGTCGAACTCGTGCCGCGGGCCGACCGGGCCGTCGACGAGCAGGTGGTACCGGTCGCCGGGCACGACCCCGGGGACCTCGCCGGTCCACACGTCCGTGTCCGGCACGCGCTCGAGCGGGTGTCGGGTCGGCCGGCCCTCGGAGCCGTCGGAGCGGTCGGTCCCGTCCGCGCCGTCGGCGCTTCCCGCGCTCGTCACGACCAGGACGACGCCCGTCGCCGTCGCGGACCGCAGGGTGAACCGGGGGACGGTCCCGCCCAGGGAGAACCCCGGCGTCAGGTCGATCGCTGTCTCGTGCACGCGACAAGGGTACGAGGACCGGCGCGTATCCTGGACACTGCTCGATCCAGGGGGTGCATTTGTCGGTCTACCTCGACCACGCCGCGACGACGCCGATCCTGCCGGAGGCGCTCGCCGCCTTCACCGATGCCCTGGGCACCGTCGGCAACCCGTCGTCCATCCACAGCGCCGGTCAGCGCGCGAAGATGCTGCTCGAGGACGGCCGCGCCGCCGTCGCGCGCTCGCTCGACGCCGACCCGGTCGAGGTCGTGTTCACCTCCGGCGGTACCGAGAGCATCAACCTCGCCGTGAAGGGCCTGTTCTGGGCTCGCCAGCGTGACCGTCAGCGGCCCCGCATCGTCGTCCCAGGCGGCGAGCACCACGCCACCGTCGACACCCTGACCTGGTTGGAGACGCACGAGGGGGCCGTCGTCGACGTGGTCCCGTTGGACGCGCAGGGTCGCGTCGACCTCGCCGGACTGGAGGCGCGACTCGCCGACGCCTCGGACGTCGCCCTGGTCACGTTCCTGTGGGCGAACAACGAGGTGGGCACCATCCAGCCCGTGTCACGGATCGTCGAACTCGCGCACGCCGCCGGCGTGCCCGTGCACAGCGACGCGGTCGCCGCCTACGGCCAGGTGCCCGTGTCGTTCGCGGCGTCCGGCCTCGACGCCCTCAGCGTCTCCGCCCACAAGATCGGCGGGCCCGTCGGCATCGGTGCGCTCGTGCTCGGACGGAAGGCGACCGTCGAACCCCTCATCCACGGTGGTGGGCAGCAGCGGCAGGTGCGGAGCGGCACGCAGGACGCCCCTGCGGCTGCGGCCTTCGGCGTGGCGGCCGGCGCGGTGGTCGCCGAGCCGATGCCGCACCCGGCGCTCGCCGCCCTGCGGGACCGCCTGGTCGCCGGGGTGCGTGCGGCCGTCCCGTCAGCCGTGCTGATGGGGGACCCCGTCGACCGGCTGCCGGGCAACGCGCACTTCACGTTCCCCGGGTGCGAGGGCGATTCGCTCCTGTTCCTGCTCGACGCCGCCGGGGTCGCGGTGTCGACCGGATCGGCGTGCCAGGCCGGGGTGCCCGAGGCGTCGCACGTGCTGCTCGCGATGGGGCTGTCGGAGCAGGACGCCCGCGGTGCGCTCCGGATCACACTCGGGCACACGACGACCGACGCCGACGTCGACGCGTTCCTGGCTGCGCTGCCGGATGCGGTCGCGCGGGCCGGTGCCGCGGGGATGGCGTCGCGGGAGCCGCTGCTCGGGCGGTAGGGCCTCTTCCGTCGGGCTGGATGCCACGGGGCACGGTTGCGGTGCTGGACATCGTTCTGATCCTGACGTCGAGAGCCTCGCGACTCTACGGGTCACGGCGGGTGCGGGTCGCGCGCGGCTGCGGGAGCGGCTGCCGTCGGATCCACACACCGACCCAGACGTGCGAGAGCCCGGTCGCTGCGAGACCGACCATCGCCCACCCGACGACGCCGTGCCCGGTCCCGACCCAGAAGACCCCGAGGACGAGGACGAGCGTCGTCACGACTGCACCGAAGGCGAGCATGAGCAGACTGGACACGGGACTGGCGTTCTGGGCGAGCCGAGCGTCACGCACCCAGGCCGGGTTCCGCACGCGCCACAGGACGATCGCGACGGTGCCCAGCAAGACCGCGATGCTCACTGCGAGCAGACCTGTTCCAGCCACGGCCCGATGGTGATCCGACAGGACCGTCCTCGACGCGATCTCCACGAGGGCCTCGCGACCGACCCGCATCGTTGTGATACTTGGACATGCTCGAGTTGGTGCGACCGCAGACGGCGTTGTACGAGGCGTGGGCTGAAGCGCATGCCGAGTGGGGGCCGGGTCTGCACGAGGACGGGTTCGGGATCACGGCGCACGACGACGTCAGCGACGAGGACGGGTTCCGCACCTGGGTCGGCCGAGTGCACGCCAGGCCCGGCGCGCTCTGGTGGATCGTCGAGGACGGCCGTGTCCTGGGCGGGATCGCACTCCGGGCTCCGGGAGACACCGCCGGCGTGCACCGGTTCGGCCACGTCGGGTACGGGATCCGCCCGTCAGCACGGGGCCGCGGCGTGGCGACGTGGGCGCTGGGCCAGGTGCTCGCCCACGCCTCGCGCGTCGGGATCGACCCCGTGATCGCGCTCTGCCGCGATGACAACGCCGGGTCCATCCGGGTCCTGGAGCACTACGACGCGGTGCTGTCGTCGATCGAACGGCGTGAGGGAGTGCGGCTCCGGCGGTACGCCGTCTCCCGGTCGCACCGGCGTCCCGGGTAGCCGATCGAGCGCACGGCCGCCCCCGGGAACCCGTGTCGACGCGTCACACCAGCCCGGCGAGGAGCGCGTCCGTCTCGGCTGCGGTCGGCGCTGTCGCCGGACCGTTCCTGGTGACCGCGAGGGCCGCCGCGGCGTTCGCCCGGCGGACGGCGTCGACGACCGACGCACCACGGGACAGCGCAGCGACGAGCACTCCGCCGTGAGCGTCTCCCGCACCGTTGGAGTCCACCGCGACGACCCGGAAGCCGGGGACCAGCACGGGGGAGGCACCGGGCTCGACGACCCAGCAGCCGGCTGCGCCGTCGCGCACCAGGGCGGTCCCGCGGGCGGCCGCGGCGATCGTGGTGACCGCCTCGGGGAGTCCCGCGGACGTGGGAGCCATGAGTCGCGCCTCCCGTCCGTTGGCGCTGACCACGTCCGCACGCGCCATGACGGGGCCGAGCACCGCCGGGGGCAGCGTGTCGACCAGCGGCGACGGGTCCAGGACGACGCGGACGGAGTCGGGGACACCCCCGAGCCAGTCGGCGATCGCTCGCCCGTTGACGGCGTGCGCGAGGCCGTAGCCGGACACGAACACGGTGTCGTCGGCGACGAGGGCGATCCGGTCGAGGTCGGCGCGGCCGAGCTGCCCCTCTGCGCCGACGCTCGTGACGAAGGTCCGCTCCGTCGAGGCGTCCACGAGTGCGACGCAGTACCCGCTGTCGACGTCGTCGAGACCGGGCTGCAGGACGTCCACGCCGGACGTGGCGAGCGCGCGACGCACCACGTCGCCGAACGGCCCGCTGCCGTACTGCCCCCCGAACGCGACGTCGAGTCCGTCCCGGACAGCGGCGACCATCGTGTTCAGGCCGCCGCCCGCGGTGATCTCCGACGCGGAGGCGATGACGTCGCCGCCCGGATCCGGGATCGCGTCGACGCGCATGACGATGTCGACGATGACGTTGCCGACTGAGACGAGGCGGGGCATCAGGCGCGCGCCCCGGCGTCCGTGGTGGTGGCCGGCTCGTGCTCGGTGAGCCGGCCGCGTGCTCCGCCGGTCAGCAGGTAGACCGCGGCAGCGACGATGAACGTGATCACCCAGCCGAGTCCGTTCGCGCCGATCCAGGTCGCGGAGAACGCACCGACGAAGACGGGGTCCGCGTCACCGACCTGCACCTCGGTGAACAGGAAACCGATCACGATCGCGACGATCCAGGCGGCGAGGGCACCCCAGGCGACACCACCGCGGTACCAGTACCGGCCGCCAGCGCGCAGGTCGAGGAGCGCCGCCGGGTCGTACCAGCGCCGCCGGACCATGTCGGCGGTGAAGACGCCGAGCCACGCGGTGATCGGGACGGCGAGGACGGAGATGAACGTGATGAACGGGGCGTAGAAACCGTCGGCGACGAGCATGAAGTACATCGCGCCGAGTGTGGTGACGACCACGTCGACCGCGACCGCCCACACGCGCGGGACCTTGATACCGAGGGTCAGCGTGGTGAGGCTCGCCGAGTACACGGACAGGTGGTTCGACAGCAGCAGGCCACCGAACGCCGCGATGAGGTACGGGATCGCCATCCAGCTCGGCAGCAGGTCGCGGATCGCAGCGACCGGGTCACCGGCCTGCGCCAGCGTCGGGTCTCCGGCGGAGACGAGCGCGCCGAGGCCGACCAGGACGACGAGCGGGATGCCCGCACCGGCGGCACTCGACGCGATGAGCGCGCCGGCCTTCGACGAGGTGCGGGTGTAGCGGGCGATGTCCGCTCCGGCCGTGGCCCAACCGATGCCGGTACCGGCTGCGATCGTGCCGATGCCGATGACCATCGCGGCGACGGGGCCCGCGGGCTGGGACCCGACGACGTCCCAGTCGACGCGCAGCACGAGGAAGACCGCGACGAACACGTTGAGCGCACCGAACACCCACGTCGCCCACTTCTGGACGGCGACGATGAACGCGTGCCCGAGGCCGGAGACCAGCACCGTGGCGACGACGAACACCAGGATCGCGACGATCGTCAACACCGGGTTCGCCTTCGCGTCACCGCCCGTCCCGAACAGGATCGTGAACAGCGACAGGAGCACGAACGCCGCCGTCGTGGTGTTCACCGTCTCCCAGCCGAGCCGCGACAGCAGCGACACGAACGTCGGCCCGATGTTCCCGCGGACGCCGAACACCGCTCGGCTGAGGGTCAGACCCGGCGCACCGCCGCGGCGGCCGGCGACGGAGATCACGCCGACGACCGCGAAGGACCCTGCGGCGCCGATCACCGCGACGAGCAACGCCTGCCAGATGGTCAGGCCCTGGAACGCGACCAGGGTCGCACCGAGCGGAAGACCGAGGATGGAGATGTTCGCGGCGAACCAGACCCAGAACAGCGCGCCGGGCGTACCGGTCCGTTCGTCGTGGGGCACGGGCTCGATGCCCCGCTGCTCGATCGTCGTCAGCGTGCCGCTGCTGAGCGTGGTGGGCGTGTGGGACATGGTTCGGTTCCTCTTACGTCGTCGGAAGGGTGGTGCGCGAAACCGTGCGTCGGCCTGTCCAGGCGACGCCACAGCGTGGGGGGAAGGGGGAGGCGGGTCAGCTGCCCGCGCGGAGAGTGAGGAGTCCGTCGACGACCCGGTCGAGCCGGAGGTCGTTGACCGTGGTCACGGTGGCGACGGCATCGGCGGGCCAGGCATCCGGCCCGTGGACGGCGCCGAGCACCGCACCGGCCATCGCGGCGATCGTGTCGGTGTCGCCGCCGAGTGCAGCCGCTGCGCAGAGGGTCTGCCACGGGTCGAGGTCGAGGGCGACGAGGGCGAGTGCGGCGACGACGGACTCCTGGCTGGCCACGCTCGTGCCGATGAGCCGCGTGATCGTGTCGATCTGCGCGGACGCGGGCACGGTCGGCAGGTGCTCACGCGCCCACGTCGTCCTCGCAGCGATGTCCGCACCGGCGACCCAGTGGCCGCGCTCCGCGCCGATCGTGGCGGCGGCGACCGCGGCGTCGAGCGCTCCGGACCGCGTCGCCCCGTCGATGCCGGCGCTCACGGCCCCGGCGATCGCGCTCGCTCCGGCGATGCCGAGTCCGGTGTCGTGCGTGACGCGGCTGGCGTCCTGGACGGCGTCGACCAAGCGGACCAGGTCGTTCGAGGGCACGGCGACGCCGACCGGTGTGATCCGCATCGCGGCCCCGTTCGTCGTGCCGGTCGAGCCCGCCTCGGACGCGGGGACGCCGTCGAGGATCCGCTGCACCGCGGTCTTCGTGCTCGGGCCGAGCAGGTCGAGCGAGCCCTTCGCCTCCATCCCGCGCTCCCAGGCGATGAGCGCCTCGGCGAAGCGGACCGGGTCCAGTCGTCCGTTGCCCTCGAGCAGCAGCTCGGCGAGCATCAGGGCCTGTTCGGTGTCGTCGGTGATCGTGCCAGCCGGCATGCCGGTGGCGATGCGCTGGTGCGGTCCGGCGTCGGCGAACCCGGCGATGGCCCCGTGGTCGGCGAGGATCTGCGCGCGGGACATCGACTGGGTCGGCATGCCGAGGGCGTCGCCGATCGCCAGGCCCGTCAGCGCAGCGAGGGCGTGGTCTCGGTGGCGGTGCTGGTTCACGGTGTCCTGTCGTGGGGTCGTGACGTGGTCCCGAAGCGCATGTGCAGTCGGAAGCGGTCGGGGTCGAGGAGGCTGTCGACACGCTCGACGAACGCGCCTTCGGCCGTGCGTGCGATGCGTCGGCTGCGCAGGAACGGCGTGCCCGCGGTGCGGTCGAGCAAGGCCGCGTCGTCGATGTCGAGCGGCACGACGTCGATCCACTGCTCGGCGCTCGCCGGCACCAGACCGGTCTCGGCGATCGTGGCCGTCAGGGAGCCGTCGACGAGTCCGTCGGTGGTCGCGGACGCCAGGCGCCCCAGGTGCGGCACGACGCTGCGCTCCAGGGACACCGGACTGCCACCGACGACGACACGGAGCCGGTCGACCGCGACGAACGTCGCGCTGGCGGCATCGACCTCGGTCTGGAGCGCTGCGTCCTCGAACCGCTCGATGCGCAGGGTGCGGGTCGACACCTCGGTCCCGGAAGCGGCGATGGACCGTGCCCAGCCGCCGCGGGGGTCGAGGGAGGCGCCGTCGAACGTGACGACCGAGCCGATCCCACCCCGGGTGGCGATGTACTCGTCGTCTGCGAGGTCGGCGAGCGCAGCTCGGACGGTGCCACGACTGACGGCGAAGCGCACGGCCAGGTCGTGCTCGCCGGGCAGGCGCTCGCCGGCTCGGTACCGCCCCGTCGCGATCTCGTCGCGGAGCGCGTCGGCGACGAGACGTCGCTTCGAGGTGATCGGCATGCCATGAGCGTACATGTACAAGACCTGTTCAGTCGTGTCTCCGCGCTCAGTGGATGACCGGCCGGTCCGGTCCGGGTGCCTCGACGCTCAGAGGTCGCAGACCGCGGTGGGCAGGTTCTGCTCGGCGCTGACCCACACCGATTCGACGTTCGCCCCGCCCTCGCCGAGTTGGAACGAGACGAGGGCGCCGGGCAGCTGGACGTCCCACCGCGACCAGGATCCGTCCGGTGTCGAGATCCGTTCCGTGAGTGACGGGTACGCGGCCCGGAGTGCATCGGAGCTCGACCCCACACCGATCCCCGCGGCGGTCGTCGGCCCCGCCGTCGTCGTCCGGGCAGAGTCACCCTCGGCGCCGATCAGGACCCCGGTCACGCGGTCGTCCTCCTCGGTGATCCGCAGCGTCGGGCTGCCGTCGCGCGCCCACGTTCCCGGAGCCGTGCACGTGCTCGGCGTCGCGGGCACCAGACGGTACGCCTGCGCGAGGTCATCGCACTCCGCCTCCATGGCGCCGCCGAGCGCGATCGGACCGACCTCGTCGCCCGAGATGGTCCACGAGGACGGGGCGTCGAGCGCGAAGGGGCCCTTGCTCGGGGTCGGGGCAGTGGATCGTGTCGGTGGGGCTGTGGGCTCCGGGGTCTCCTGGACCGGAGCGGACTCCGGGGTGCTGGTCGTGGCCGGTTCGCTGGGCCCCGGCGTGGAGACGGGGGCGGGGTCGGCGGGGAACGGCTGCGGGATCACGCCGAGTGCGACGCCACCACCGGTGATCCCGAGGCCGAGCAGGGCGACGACACCGATGACGATCGCGGCGCGGCGACCACGTCGGCGCGGCGCAGGGCGCTGTTCGGTCGCGCGGGTGAGCACGGTGCGCTTCATCGCGACGAGCATGCGCTGCAGGTCGTCGCCGGAGGGAGGCTCAGTGTTCATCGTGCATCACCGCCTTCTGCAGTCGGGCACGGGATCGGGCTGCACCGCGGGGAGCAGCGTCGACGGTGAGGCCGAGGGCCTCGGCGGCGTCCGCGTAGGAGCGTCCGTCGACGAGGCAGGCTTCGCAGAGGCGGCGGTCGACGGGTGCCAGCGCATCGATCTCGTCGCGGACCCAGCGCAGTCCGACGCGGGCATCGTCCGCGTCGGTGCCTGCGGTGTCGCCGTCACCCGTGCCGGGGCGGCGCGCGTGGTCGCGGCACGCGACGAGCAGCCAGGGCAGCAGGGCGTCGGTCGCCAGGCGGAGCGTTCCGCCGTGCTGCCAGAGCGTGAGGAAGGTGTCCTGCACGATCCGTTCGGCGTCCTCGCTGCTGGAGGCCAGGGCCCATGCGAAGCGGGTCAGGGCGGCCGCGTACCGATCGAACGCGTCAGCCAACGCCGCACGTTCGCCGTTCGCGAGTCGACGCCTCAGTGCTACGTCGGCGTTGGCGCCGTCATCCACGGTTGCCCCCTCTCACCTCAGGAGTGTCGCCAGCGACGCGATCCTGACACAGCGGCGTCCGCCGGCGTGTCGCGCCGCGGGCGGACGCGGGTGGCAGGCCCCCGGTCGACGTCACCGTGACCGGTGTGACGGACCTGCGCCGGGCCTCCCGGTCGGCCGTTTCCCAGCGCGCCGGACAGGCGGGCGCGCTGGGGCACCGCACGGTCGGCGCGTCCGTCGTCAGCGGTCGTCGGCCGTCGGTCTCGGACTGCTCGTCGTGCGCCGCACCACCAGTGACACCGGCACTCGGTGCACGCGCGGCTCCGGCGTTCGGCCGTGCACGCGTTCCCCGAGCCAGCGTGCGGCCTGGGCCCCGATCGCGAAGGTCCCGTTGTCGACCGTGGTCAGCGAGATGTGCCGGATGCTGCCGAGGTACGTGTCGTCGTAGCCGACGAGCGACACGTCGTCCGGGACGGCCAGGCCCAGGTCGTCGGCCGCGGACAACGCGCCGATGGCGACGAGGTCGTTGTAGGCGACGAGCGCGGTCGGACGGTCAGCCATGGCCAGGACTCGTCGGGCCGCCGCGTACCCGCTCTCCTCGCTCATGCCGGCCGGCACCACGACGGCGTCGGCACCGTGGCGGGTCATGGTCGCGCGGAAACCCTGCTCGCGGAGCTCTCCGACGCGCCCCGGGCCGACGAGGTGACCGATCCGGGTGTGCCCGAGCGCGAGGAGGTGCTCTGTCGCGATCGACGCGCCGGCGTGGTCGTCGTTCACGACCACGTCGGTGTGCAGGTCGTCAGGCTCGTAGGTCCCGGCGAGGACCACCGGGATCTCCTGGGCGGCCCGTCGGAGCGCGGCGTCGTCCTCGGTGGTGCCGACCACGACGATCCCGTCGACCTGTTGTCGCAGGAGCATGTCCACGGGGGAGCCGCCCACGCGCCGGGTGGTCGCCGAGTCGACCAGGATGGGTGCCAGCCCGACGGTGTCGAGTGTGGCGGTCAGGCCGGCGAGCAGGTCCACGAACCAGGGGTTCCGCAGGTCGTTCAGCAGCACGCCGACGGTGCCCGTCCGCTGCTCACCGAGGCTCCTGGCTGCGCGGTTCGGTCGGTAGCCGAGTTCGGCGACTGCTCGTTCGACGGCCGCGCGACGAGCGTCACTGACCCCTGGGTCGCCGCGGAGCGCGAGCGAGACCAGCGACTTCGAGACCCCGGCGTGCTCGGCGACGTCCCGGATGGTCGGGGCGTGGTGCGGTCTCGACATGGATGCAGGCTAGTCCTATTCTGGACCGGTCCAGTTCATTCCAGTTCTGTCCAACGAAGCGAGCGCAGATGCCCCCGAAGATCTCCATGAACGTCACGACGACGTTCCACGGCAACGTCGTCCAGGACATCCGACTGGCGAGGGAAGCCGGGTACGGCGGGATCGAGCTGCAGAGCCCGAAGCTCTACCGGTACCTCGACGCCGGCTACGACATCCGGACGCTGCCGCCGCTGCTCGAGGGGCTCGAAGTGACGGGGCTCGGTGCGGTGCTCGACATCGAGCGTCAGGGGGCCGGTCGCGACGACTTCGTGGCGGAGGTCGAGCGCATGTGCGGTGTGGCGACCGCCGTCGGGGCGCCCATCGTGCAGCTGTGCACCGGGCCGGTCGATTCCGCGGTCGTCCGTGACCACCGTGCGGGCCGGCTGGCCGACGACGACACCCGGTACCGGGCGACGCTGGGGCTCGACGAGGACGCAGCGGTCCGCATCACCGGAGCGAACGTCCGTCTGGCGGCGGACATCGCCGCGGACCACGGGCTCGAGGTCTACCTGGAGCCCCTCGCGTGGGCGCACCTCAACCGATGCCGGCACGCGCTGGACATCATCGAGGAGGCCGGGCGCGACAACGTCGGCATCGCACTGGACACCTGGCACTTCTGGACGACCGGGGACACGCTGGCCGAGGTCCGAGCGCTGCCCGCGTCGGTCATCAAGGCCGTCCACCTGTCGGACGGGTTCGACCTGGACCGCGACCGGACGGTTCCCGACCAAGCCGTCCACCGGAACGTCGTCATCGGTGGCGGTGCGATCCCGCTGCAGCAGTGGGTCGACGCGATCAAGGCCACCGGGTACGACGGATGGTGGGTCACCGAGATGTTCTCCGACCGGGCGAACGAACAGGATCCCGCCGTCGTCGCACGCACCATGCACGACCTGACCGCGATCCTGGTGGGCTGATCATGACGCAACGCTTCGCACTCGTCGGTGCCGGCTTCATCGGCGCCGTGCACGCCGCGTCCCTCGCAGCGCACCCCGACGTCGAGTTCATGGGGATCCACGACGTCGACCGTGACCGCGCTGCATCGCTGGCGGCACGGCACGGCACGCGGGTGCTCACCCAGGACGAGGCGTTCGACGCGGCGCAGGTCGACGCGGTCTTCGTCGCTTCCTCCACCGACACCCACGCGCAGCACCTGCACGCTGCCGCCGACGCTGGGATCGCCGTGCTCTGCGAGAAACCCATCGCTGCCGGGTACGCCGACGCGGTCGCGGTGGTCGAGGACGTGCGTGCCAGCGGCGTGCCGGCGATGCTCGACTTCAACCGGCGATGGGACCGTGACCACGCCGAGTTGCAACGCATCGTCGCCGCGGGGGAGATCGGTGCGGTCGAACTCCTCCAGCTCAGCTCCCGTGGCCCGTCCATGCCGCCGCTCGACTACCTGCGGGTCTCCGGCGGCCAGCTCCGCGACCAGACCGTGCACTTCTTCGACCTCGTGCGGTGGATCACCGGCGAGGACCCGGTGACGGTCGCGGTGGCGGGTTCGGCGCTCGTCGACCCGGCCATCCGCGAGTTCGGCGACGTGGACACATCGGTCACGACTCTCACGATGCCCTCCGGCGCGCTCGTGCAGATCGACAGCGTGCGGCGCACCGGCTACGGCTACGACGAGCGCATCGAGGTCATGGGATCGTCCGGACTCGTCGAGTCGCGGCGGAACCACCGCGGGAACGTCGCTCGTTACACCGATGGGCAGATCGTCGCGGACGGACTCCACGACGGCTGGTTCGAGCGTGTGCAGCCCACCTACGCCGCGACGCTCGCCGCCTTCGTCGCGTCGCTCGAGTCCGGATCCGAGCCGCCGGTCTCCCTGGAGGACGGGCTCAGGGCCCAGGCCATCGCCGAGGCGGCCACTCGTGCCCTGTCGTCGGGACGGACGGAGCACATCGACTACTGACCCCCGGTCGGCCGAGTCGGACTCGCGCCGGTAGGATCGATGACCATGGTCGAACTGGACTTCACCGAGCAGCTCTCCGCCCTTCGCGAGACCTTCGGCAACATCCGCTCGGTGGTCGACGTCGACCGCCTGCAGCGTGAGATCGCCGACCTCAGCGAGCAGGCCGGGGCCCAGGACCTCTGGGACGACGTCGACCACGCGCAGCAGGTGACGAGCTCGCTCTCGCACCGGCAGTCGGAGCTGAAGAAGATCACCGACACCGAGCAGCGCATCGACGACCTCGAGGTGCTGGTCGAGATGGCGAACGAGGGCGACGACCAGGAGTCGGCCGACGAAGCCCTCGCCGAGCTCAAGGCGATCCAGAAGATGATCGGCGACTTCGAGGTGCAGACGCTCCTCGACGGCGAGTACGACGACCGTCCGGCCGTCATCACGATCCGTGCCGGCGCCGGTGGTGTCGACGCGGCGGACTTCGCCGAGATGCTCCTCCGCATGTACCTCCGGTACGCCGAGCAGCACAACTTCAAGACCACCGTGATGGACACCTCCTACGCCGAAGAAGCGGGCATCAAGTCCGCGACGTTCGAGATCGACGCCCCGCACGCGTTCGGCACGCTGTCGGTCGAGGCCGGCACCCACCGCCTGGTCCGGATGTCGCCGTTCGGCGCCGCCGGCAAGCGCCAGACGTCCTTCGCGGCGGTCGAGGTCATCCCGCTCATGCCGGAGACCGCCGTCATCGACATCCCGGAGAACGACATCCGTGTCGACGTGTTCCGCTCGTCGGGCCCCGGTGGACAGTCCGTCAACACGACCGACTCGGCGGTGCGGCTGACGCACATCCCGACCGGCACCGTGGTCTCGATGCAGAACGAGAAGTCACAGATCCAGAACCGCGCAGCCGCCATGCGCGTGCTGCAGTCGCGCCTGCTCCTGCTGAAGAAGGAAGAGGAGAACGCGAAGAAGAAGGAGCTCGCCGGCAACATCACGGCGAGCTGGGGCGACCAGATCCGCTCGTACGTCCTGGCGCCGTACCAGATGGTCAAGGACCTCCGGACGGAGCATGAGGTGAACAACCCCTCAGCCGTGTTCGACGGCGATCTGGACGGCTTCATCAACGCCGGCATCCGCTGGCGCAAGCAATCCGTCGCCGACTAGGGGTCCGTGAGCCGCGCGCCTCGCTTGCTTTCCAAGCGGGGCGACCTACCCTGATCCGGTCATGATCAAATTCGACCAGGTCACCAAGGTCTACTCGGGCAACCCGAGTCCGGCGCTCGACAACCTCACCCTCGAGATCCTCAAGGGTGAGTTCGTGTTCCTCGTGGGCGCGTCCGGTTCCGGCAAGTCCAGCTTCCTGCGCCTCGTGCTCAAGGAGGAGAAGCCCACCAGCGGGCAGATCCACGTGCTCGGGCAGCGCCTCGGGTCCCTGGCGTCGCGGAAGGTCCCGTACTTCCGACGCAACCTCGGCGTGGTGTTCCAGGACTTCCGTCTGCTGCCGAACAAGAACGTGTTCGACAACGTGGCGTTCTCGCTGCAGGTCATCGGCAAGAGCAAGGGCTTCATCAGTGAAGCCGTGACCGACGTGCTGAAGCTCGTCGGACTCGCCGGCAAGGCCACCCGCATGCCGCACGAACTCTCCGGTGGTGAGCAGCAGCGTGTGGCCATCGCCCGCGCCGTCGTGAACAAGCCGGCGATCCTGCTGGCCGACGAGCCCACCGGAAACCTGGACCCCACCACGTCCGCCGGCATCATGGCGCTCCTCGAACGCATCAACCAGGGAGGCACCACCGTGCTGATGGCGACGCACGACGCCAGCATCGTGAACCAGATGCAGCGGCGGGTCATCGAGCTCTCGAACGGCACCGTCCTGCGTGACGAGCAGTCCGGCGGCTACCAGACCCAGGCCGTCCCGATCCAGCGAGGCACCGTGTCCAACACCACCGGCATCCAGACGATCCCGGGGCTCATCCGATGAGGCTCGGACTCGTCATGTCCGAGGTCGGCTCGGGCCTGCGGCGCAACGCGTCGATGGTCGTCTCCGTCGTCCTCGTGACCTTCATCTCACTGACCTTCGTCGGTACCGCGATCCTGCTGCAGATGCAGATCAACCAGATGAAGGGGTACTGGTACGACCGGGCGCAGGTCGCCGTCTACCTGTGCACCGACACCGACACCACGGGCAACTGCACCGGCGCGAAGGCCACCGCGGACCAGCGCGAACAGGTCCAGGCGCAACTCGAGTCGTCGACGCTCAAGCCCTACATCGAGAAGACCTACTACGAGAACCAGGACCAGGCCTTCACCCGGTTCAAGGAGCAGTTCAAGGACTCGGCCGCGACGGAGTTCGTCAAGCCGGAGTACCTGAACGAGACCTTCTGGGTCAACCTGAAGAACCCGTCGCAGGCCGATGTCCTGGTCGAGAGCCTGTCGAAGGTCGCCGGCGTGCAGAGCGTCGTCGACCAACGCGGGTACCTGCAACCGATCTTCAACCTGCTCAACGCATCGTCGTACACGGCGATCGGCATCGCGGGGCTCATGCTCGTGGCGGCCGTGCTGCTCATCGCGACGACGATCCGGTTGTCGGCGTTCAGCCGACGGCGAGAGCTCGGCATCATGCGACTCGTGGGTGCGTCGAACCGGTTCATCCAGACACCGTTCGTGCTCGAGGGGGTGATCGCCGCAGCCATCGGAGCCGTCCTGGCCGGCGGCGCGATCACCGCCGTGGTGTGGTTCTTCGTCCGGAACTTCCTGGCGGAGCGCTTCACCGGCACGGCGTTCATCGGCATGGGGGACGCGGCCATCGTGGTCCCCGCGGTGATCGTGATCGGGGTGCTCCTCGCAGCGGCATCGGCATCGATCGCCATCCGTCGGTACCTGAAGGTCTGACGCAGCACAGCATCCGCGAGCGGGCGGCGCGCCGGGAAGGTGCGCCGCCCGCTTCGTGTTGAGTAGTCTGTAGGGCTGCGCGGAACCATCCGGCGCAGTGCACCGGTCACCATCGAGAGGAGTCGTCATGGCGAAGGAACGCGGTGAGAAGATCGTCGCGACGAACCGTCGCGCCCGACACGACTACCTCATCGAGGACACGTACGAAGCAGGCATGGTCCTGTCCGGCACCGAGGTGAAGTCCCTGCGCATGGGGCGTGCGTCACTCGTCGACGGGTACGCCTTCATCGACGGTGGCGAAGCCTGGATCGACGCCGTGCACATCCCGGAGTACACCGAGGGCACGTGGAACAACCACTCGCCCCGACGGAAGCGCAAGCTGCTCCTGCACAAGCAGCAGATCGTGAAGATCTCGCACAAGACGGCGCAGGGTGGCTACACCTTGGTGCCGTTGCAGATCTACTTCCACGACGGTCGGGCCAAGATCGAGATCGCCGTCGCGAAGGGCAAGCGCGAGTTCGACAAGCGCCAGGCCCTGCGCGAGAAGACCGACAAGCGTGAGGCCGAGCGGGCCATGCGCACGCGAAACCGCGTCGGCGAGTAGCGCCGACGCACGTCCTCGGCTAGACTGGGGGACTTCTCCGATCGGGGCATTGGCAACTCAACAGCGTGACAGCGGTTCGCACGTCCGGCCCGCATGGGGATGATCGGTTTCGACATTGCCTGTGTGCCGACGGGAAGCGGGCCGAGGACCCACGGTTATCTCGTTAACGATCCGTGGAAACCAACAAGTGCCAATTCCAAGCGCACTGACTTCGCTCTCGCTGCGTAAGCAGCCCAGCACATGAAGTCCGTCGGCCAGGTGACCGTCCCCTAACCTGATCCCGACGTCATCCAGAGGACTTGCTGCACGGTTGCGCCTCAGGGCCGTGCGGGACTTGCACTGAGACTGGGCCCGTCGTCCTAGAAGCCGGTAGCAAAGGACGGGGCCGAGCAGAACGAACTATCCGGATACGCCCGTAGAAGACGTCGAATTGCAGCGATGGACGGGGGTTCGATTCCCCCCATCTCCACCATTCGCCGAACGACGAACCGCTGTCACGCTGAGCCACCTGAACGCCCCGGCACCGTCCCCTGGACAGTGCCGGGGCGTTTCCTGTTCCGCCACGTCCGAGGACTACGCTGCGGAGCAGGCGCGCAGAACACGCTCGCGTCGAACCCGAACGAGAGGTCAGCACGTGGTGCAGGAGATCGCGATCCGTGTCCGTCTGCGGGAGCAGGAACGAGTGGTGCTCAGCGAGTACGAGCGGATCGTGGGCTCCGTCGCCACGGTCGCCGCCCTCGCCGCCTGGCTGCCGAACCCCGACACCCGACTGGTCGTCCGCGGCCGCGGTGCCGAACCGGTGCGGCTCGAGACCGTCACGTACGGGTCGGTGGTCGAGATGCTCGTCGTGCTCGACCAGCGCTCCGCCGGGGTGGAACGTGCCGCCGCCGCCATCGCCGCGCTCATCGAGTCGGTCCGGCACGAGCACGTCGCCGACGACGTCTCCGGGGTCGCCGGGGAACTCGACCGGCTCGACCGCGCTGCCCCGCGCGGCCGCTCCGTCGTGGAACGCGCCCTGCGGACGTTCCTCGAGGGGGCACGGTCCGACGTCCTCGCGCGCCGGTCCACGACCCGCGTGCGGACCGCACAGGCGCTGCTCCGACTCGCCGAGGCGGACGCGGTGCTCACGGTCGAACGGGTCGCCGATGCCCTGGCGCCGGTGCTCGAGGAGCACGCTGTCGACGTCGAGCTGGACACCGGCTCCGCCGTGGTCGTCGCGCCGATCGACGGGGTGGAGTCGCCGGAGACCGAGGCTGCGCCCGGCGACGCCGACGCCGACGCCTCGCAGGCGGAGACGGAGGCCGTGTCGGCCGTCCTGCCGCTGCCGACGGGTGCGAGCAAGGCGAAGTCGAAGAAGGACGGCGACAAGAAGAAGCAGTCCAAGAAGGACGACGGCAAGAAGAAGCAGTCGAAGAAGGACGACGGCAAGAAGAAGCAGTCGAAGAAGGACGACGGCAAGAAGCAGTCGAAGAAGGACGACGGCAAGAAGCAGTCCAAGAAGGACGACGGCAAGAAGCAGTCCAAGAAGGACGACGACAAGAAGTCCAAGAAGAAGTAGCTCGCGGCCGCTGCCGCTAGAAGTCGAACAGGTTCGCCCGGATCCCTCCGGCGCCGTACTCCCGTCGCAGGAGCCCGCGGCGCCGGAGCACCGGCACCAGGTCGCCGAACGTCCGGTGGATCTGCGCCGGGTGCAGGTCACCCGAGAAGATGATCCCGTCGTTGTCGGCGTCGCTGCCGAGCTCCTCGACGAAGTCCGCGAACTCGTCGGCGGTCCCCACGAACCCCGAGCGTGACGCGATCCGCCCCTGCCGCGCCTTGCGGGTGAGCAGTTCCCGCAGCGGTGCGTCCGGGGTGTCCCCGAGCAGCCCGCGGATCGTGCCGGCCGAGACGTGCTCACCGAAGGTCCCGTCGGGTACCGGGGCGTCCAGGTCGAGCGCGAGCAGGTCGGTCTCGGAGTCGCTCGACCACGCGATGGCCGCCGCACGCAGCGCGTCGTCCGAAGGGTGCTCGGACGCCGCGACGATGCGGTCGGCCTCCTCCGGCGAGGACACGATCACCGGCTTGAGCACGAACAGGATCCGCAGGTCCGACGCGGAGCGCCCCGCCGCTTCCGCTGCGGCGATCACCCGTGCTCGGTAGTCCGTCACCGCGGCGGCCGACAACGGCGCGAGCGCGAGCTGCACGTCCGAGTGGGTCCCGGCGAACGCGAGCCCACGACCGGAGCCGCCGGGGGAGACGACGACCGGGTCCGAGGCGAGCGGCAACGCGTTGAGCGGCCCGTCGGCGGTGAAGTGGGCGCCCTCGTGGTGGAACGCGTCGAGGGCCTCCCCGTCCGCGAAGTGCCAGGAGTCCGGCGCCCCGACGTACCCGTCGCCCCACGAGTGCCAGAGCCGGCGGAGCAGCGTGATCCACTCCTCGGCGCGGTCGTACGCCTGGTCGTGGGGCAGCGGCGGCAGGCCGGCGTGCCGTGCACTGCCGACGTCGGTGACGACGTTGATCCCCAGACGGTCCGAGGACAGGTGTGCCAGGGTCGCGAACTGCCGTGCCGCCAGGTACGGCGGGGTGATCCCCGCGTTGACGGTCGGCGCGATGCCGATGTGCGAGGTGGCGGCGAACAGGTACGGGGCGAGCAGCAGCGGGTCGTGCTTCGGGCCGCCGTACGCCTGCCGGATGCGCAGGTCGAGGGTCGCGGGGTTCCCGAGCGAGACGGCGTCCTCGGCGATGACCAGGTCCATGCCGGCCTGCTCGAGTGTCCGGACGGACTGCTGGTACAGGTCGGGCTTTGTCCAGTCGTGGCCCCAGTCCCAGTCGGACCGGCCCCACGCCTGCGGGCCGAAGCCCCGCGAGAAGAAGTACCCGAAGTGCTGCAGCTCGGCCATTCAGCGCTCCTGCCGGTCGAGGGCCGGCCCACCGACCGACGAGCGGTGCGCGTCGGACGCTCCACGTGCCTCCAGGCCGGTGGTCGCTGCGGACCGCACGGCGGCGAACCCGCGTTCCAGGTCGCGGAGCAGGTCCGCGATGTCCTCGATGCCCACCGACAGCCGGATCAGGCCGTCGTCGATGCCCTGCTCGGCGCGTTCTTCCGGCGTGCGGCCGGCGTGGGTGGTGGTCGCCGGGTGCAGGATCAGCGAGCGGACGTCGCCCAGGTGGGTCATCCGGCTGAACAGCTGCACGGCGTCGATGAACGCGCGCGCGGCGGCTCCGCCACCGGCGAGCGTGAAGGCGAAGACGGATCCGGCCCCACGGGGCAGGTAGCGCTGGGCGAGGTCGTGGAACGGACTGGAGGCCAGGCCCGCGTGGTCGACGCTCGTCACCTCCGGCTGCTGGTCCAGCCAGGACGCGACGGCCAGCGCGTTCGCGCAGTGGCGTTCCACCCGCAGCGACAGCGTCTCGATGCCCTGGCGGAGCAGGAACGCGTTGAACGGGGACGGCGCCGGACCGATGCGTGCGGCGACGACGTCGCGGGCGAACACGGCGAACGCCCGGTTGCCGTACCGCTCGACGTAGCTCTCGCCGCCGAGGGACCGTTCGGGGCTGGTCAGGTGCGTCCAGCGCTCGGGGGCGGCGGACCAGTCGAAGCGGCCGCCGTCGACGACCACCCCGCCGAGTCCGGCACCGTGCCCGGACAGGAACTTCGACGCCGAGTGCACGACGATGTCCGCACCGTGCTCGACCGGGCGCACCAGGTACGGCGTGGCGAGGGTGTTGTCGACGATCAGCGGGACCCCGGCGTGGTGCGCGGTCTCGGCGACGCCGGCGATGTCGAGGACGTCGTTCTTTGGGTTGGGGATCGTCTCGGCGAAGAACGCCTTGGTGTTCGGCCGGACCGCGGCAGCCCAGGCGTCGAGGTCGCGGGCGTCGGTGACGAAGTCGACCTCGATGCCGAGCCGGCCGAGGTTCTGCAGCAGCAGTCCGCGGGTGCCCTCGTAGATGCTCCGGGCGCTGACGACGTGGTCGCCGGTCTGCAGCAGACCGAGGAACGCCACGGTCGCCGCCGCCTGGCCGCTGCCGACCAGGATCGCCTGGACCCCGCGTTCGAGCAGCGCCACGCGACGCTCGACGTCGGCGTTCGTGGGGTTGCCGAGTCGCGTGTAGGTGTAGCCGTCGTCGGTGTCGGCGAAGCGGTCACGGGCCTGGTCGAAGTCGTCGAACAGGAACCCGGAGGACATGTGGATCGCGGGCACCCGGGCGCCGTGCCCGGCGTCGGGCACGAAGCCGCCGTGCACCTGCTCGGTCGCGAAGCCGTGGTCGTCGGTCGCCATGGGACACCTCCGGGGGGTCGTGTGGCGGTAGCCTCGCAGCCCCTCGGGGCGGACAGGCGATTGCGGCCCCCGGTTACGTGGCCGCTGCCCCTCAGACGAGCGCGCGGACCCCGGCGACGACGGTGTCCCAGACCTGGAGCAGGGGCTCGCGCGCCAGCCACACCGCGACGGCGTTGACGAGGACGAACAGCACGAACCACAGCGACGCCGGCACCCGCATCTCGGCTGCGGCGATGTGGAAGTCGGTCTGCACCCGGGCGCCGGTGAGCAGCCAGCGACCGACCTGCGCCACCGACCGCAGGCCGTCGACGACGAAGAAGGCCCCGACGGCTGCGACCACCAGCACGGTCACCTCGGACGGGCGGACGGCCACCCACAGGGCGAGGGCGTCGAAGCCGAGCACGACGAGCAGGCCGAACCAGTTCCGGACGAAGGCGAGCGCCACGAGGCCGATGACCGCGAGCACCACCACGGGCAGCCAGCGGGAGCCGTGCAGCACCCCGGTGACCAGGAGCACACCCGCCCACAGGGGCGCGCTGTAGCCGGCGTAGAGGTTCAGGATGCGGACGAGCCACCGGATGCCGCCGGGCACCCGTCCGAGTTGGACCCAGGCCTCGCCGGAGCCGTCCGGGTGCAGTTCGATGCGCTGGATGCGTCCGCCGAACGGCACGACGACGATCGCGTGCCCGACCTCGTGCGCGATGGTGGCGGCGATGCGTGCCACACGGCCGACGAACGGCACGAACGGCAGGACGGCTCCGACGAGGAGCGCGACGAAGACGAGGGGTGGGGCTGCGGTGGTCAAGCCACCAGCATCGCAGCCCCGCCCAGGAAGATCCTGCGGGACCGGCGTCAGGGGAGCACAGCGGTCGTCAGCACCACCGTGACCAGGACCACGGTGCTGGTGATCGCCAGGGCGGTGAGGACGGCGAGGAACACCGTCAGGCGGTTCACGCGTCGGCGCCCGGCTACTCGACCGTCACCGACTTCGCCAGGTTCCGGGGTTTGTCGACGTCGCACCCGAGCTGCAGGGCGAGTTCACGGGCGAGCATCTGCAGCGGCACGACGGCCTCGAGCGGACCCCACGGCGCCGTCATCGCGCCCCAGGCCAGGCCACCGGTGCCACGGCGGCCGAGCGCGGGGATGTCCGCCGACTCGCCGCCGATGGTGATGACGAAACCACCGCGGGCCCGGACCTCGGCGATCGCCGACCGGATCTTCGGTTCGCCGTGGTCGATGACGACCACCGGTGTGCCCTCGTCCACCAGGGCGAGCGGTCCGTGCTTGAGTTCACCGGCGGGGTAGGCCTCGGCCCAGCGGTAGCTGAGCTCCTTGAGCTTCAGGGCGCCCTCGGCGGCGTACGGCAGCCCGGTGCCACGGCCGAGGAACAGGAATCCGGTCGCCTCCTTGACGCTCGACGCCAGCAGCGGCATCCGCTCGGCGGACACCCGCGCGGCGTGCTCGATCCGGGCGGGCAGGTCGAGCAGCTCGTCGACGAGCACCTGGGCGTGCGACGGCTCGATGCGGCCGGAGGCGACCATCGCGGCGATCATCGCCGCGACGCCGACGACGACCTGCGCCGTGAACGTCTTCGTGGCGGCGACCCCGATCTCCGGACCGGCGTGGCAGTCGAGCACGGCGTCCGCTCGTCGGGCCAGCGAGGAGTGCATGTTGTTCGTCAGCGCGAGCACCGGGTGGCGGTCCTCGAACCGGTCCAGGGCGCGGAGCACGTCGGCCGTCTCACCGGACTGGCTGATCGCGACGACCAGGGTGCCAGGACCGAGCACGGCCTGGTCGGCCTCGCTCGCGACGACGATGTCGGTCGGCACCCCGCCGATCCCGCGCAGTGCCGTCGCGATCACCTGACCGGCGTTCAACGACGTGCCGCAGGCGACGATCGCCAGCCGGTGGAAGCCGGCCAGACCGAGGCCCACCCACATGCTGCCGTCGGCGGTGCGCCGGGCCACCCGGTCCAGGATCGTCGCGACGACGTCGGCCTGCTCGCCGATCTCCTTGGCCATGTGGTCGGTGTGGTCACCGAGGTCGAGCGCGGCCGCGGCGAACGGGGACGCCGTGGGGAACGGCACGGGCACCGTGATGCCGTCGGACGACCAGGTCCAGGCTTCGCCGAGCTCGACGACGTCGCCGTCGCGGAGCGCCACGAACGTCTCGCACCACTCGGCGATCGCACCGATGTCGCTCGCCACGAAGTCACCACGGCCGGAGCGCGCGACGACCAGCGGGGAACGGTCCGCCGCCACGACCATCCGGCCGTCCCGGGCGTCCAGCACCACGATCGCCCACGACCCCTCGAGCTGCGCCGTCGCGATCTGCACCGCGAGCATCAGGTCTGGGTCGACCGTCAGGGCCCGCTCGACCAGGTGGGCGATGACCTCGGAGTCGACGTCGGACCGGAACCGGTGCCCCTGCGCCTCGAGCGTCTGCCGCAGCCGCTCCGCGTTCTCGATGATGCCGTTGTGCACGATCGAGATCCGGCCGGTGCAGTCGGCGTGCGGGTGTGCGTTCGCCTCACGCACCGCACCGTGCGTGGCCCAGCGGGTGTGGCCGATGCCGATGCCGGTGAGCGCGTCGCCGGAACGGGCCGCGACGAGCGTGCGCAGGTCGCCGACGCGGGAGACCGAGCGGATCGTCTCGGCGCCGCCGACGGCCGTCCGGACGGCGATGCCGGCGGAGTCGTACCCGCGGTACTCGAGTCGTTCGAGTCCGTCGAGCAGGTAGGGGGTCGCGTCGTCAGACACGCGGGCCGCGATGATGCCGCACATCGGTTGTCCCTTCGGGGGAGCGAGGGTGGGTGGAACGGGGCGGTGGGGCTGCACCGACCGCCGTCGGGTCTGCCGCGCGTCCGGGTCCCCTGGGCGGGGGAACCGGCGCCCGTCCTCGGATCAGGCGAGGACGGACGTCGGTGTCGTTGGGCCGAGGGGCTCGGGTACCGGACGGGGGTACCGCGGGCTGGCCCCGGGGGAGGGGCACGGCGGTCGGTGCAGGAGAAGCCTCACCCGCCGCCGACCCCACGGCAACACCGGTCGGCCGCTCTTGCGGTTCCCCGCGCGCGGGGGCACACCGCCCTGCGGGCGCGTGCGGACTCCCGCAACCGCGCGCGCTTCGCGTGGAGCGACGCGCCAGCGGCGCGCGGCGCCAGCGGCGCGCGGCGCCAGCGGCGCGCGGCGCCAGCGCCGACCGAGCCTGCGAGGTCGGTTGCGTGAAGACGTGGAGCGCAGACGGACAGGAGGCCCGGTACCAGCTGGTACCGGGCCTCCCCTTCATCCTGTGGTGGCGTCTCCTACGTGAGGAGCGCGACCAGGTGCGATCGCGACCGCGCGCCGACCTTGCGGTAGATCTGCGTGAGCCGCAGTTCCACCGTGCGCTGCGACATGAACAGCGACGACGCGATCTCACGGTTGCGGTACCCCTCGGTGACCTTCTGCACCACCGCGCGCTCCTCGGCGGTCAGCGACGTGAGCACCGCCGACGCGTCCGGCGCGCTGCGCGGCGTCCCGGGGAACGCCGGCGACAGCACCGGCGCGGACCGGACCGACGACGAGCCCGTGCCGAACGGCGGCATCGCCGCAGCCGGCGCCGGGGTCACGAGCGGACGACGCAGGCCCGCCGCCTCGTAGGCCGCTGCGGCCGCCGCACCCAGGCGCGGACGCTCCGCGGGGTTGCCGACCGCGGCCAGCGCCGCGAACGTGCGAGCCCGCTCGTACTGCGAGTCGTGCGGCTGGAACAACTCCAGCGCGCGGCGACGAGCCGACTCGCGGGTGGTGTCGTCGGCGACGAGCGCCAGGCTCCGCGCCAGCACCAGGGCACCCCACCGACCCGGGCGGGCGTGGTGGTCCGCAGCAAGACGGGCCGTGATCGTCCGGGCATCGTCGATCCGACCGAGGCGCACGTAGGCCTCGACCAGGTCACCGAGGTGCCGGAGCACCGCCGGGTTCCGGAGCGACCGGCCGATCGCGTCGGCGGCCTCGAGCGCGGTCGCTGCCTCGTCGAGCCGACCGTCGAGCAGCAGGACCTTGCCGCGGAGCGCGTGCAGCTTCGCCGTCGCACCCCAGAGCCGACTCGTCGAACGGTGCTCGAGGCACCGGTCCACCACGTCGAGCGCCTCGGCCGACCGGCCCTCGGCGAAGTGCCGCCACGCGACGGCGATCGCCCGGGACGGCTCACGCAGCCGCTCGGCGACGGACGAGCCGGACTCCCAGACGTCGATCGCGCGGAGCGCCTGCCGGAAGTTGCCGGAGCGCACCTCGTTCTCGGACGTCAGGTACCGGGCCGCCTCGTTCCACACCGCCGCGGACTCCTGCCCACGGGCGAGCACGAGTGCGAACACCCGTCGCGCGCTCCGGTAGCGCTCGCCGATGCTCAGCGCGTGGGCGAGGAGCAGCAGGGCCGGGTCGGACATCGCCACGAGCGCCGACGTCGCGAGCCCGTCGTGCAGCTCGGTGTCGGGCGGCAGCACGCCGTCCACCGCGGCGATGAGCTCGCGCGCGGTCGTCGTGATCTCGAGGGTGTGCGCGGACGCCGACGCCTCGAGCGGTTCGATCCGGTGCAGCAGGTCCTTCGCCTGGTCGAGCTCCCACGCCTCGGCGCGGAAGCACGCCACCATGGCCATCAGTCCGGCGACGGCGTCCACCTCGGTGGGGTCGGTCGCGTCGACGGGGACGAGCAACTCGTCCGCGTGAACGGCGTCACCGCTGAGGTACTCAGCCGAGTACTGCAGACGCAGCCGGCGGACCTCGTTCGGCGTCGTCCGGAACGGACGGAGCGCCGCCAGGTACCGCGCGGCGAACCCGAGCAGACGCTTGCCGAGCATGGCCTCCGCGACCCCGAGGAGCGCGACGTGCTCGTCCTCGGTCCCGCCACCGATGTGCAGGGCACGCTCGGTCAGCGCGATCGCGGCGTGCACGGCACCGTCCACGACGTACGACCGTGCGGCCTGCAGCAGTGCGACCACGTCGGGGACGTCGTCGACGAAGCTCCGGTGCCACGCGGCCGACCGCGGGTCGGTCTCGGCGCTCGCCGTGGCCAGCTCGGCGTGTGCCGCGCGGCGGTCACGGGCGGGCATCCGCCAGTAGAGCGCGGAACGGACCAGCGGATGCCGCACGGTGACGCTCTGCCCGCGGACGGTCGCGAGACCGGCCCCGACCAGGTCGTCCAGCTCGTCCCGGTCCCACGCCGTGGTCTTCGCGACGGGCACCAGGGCGAGCTTCGCGAGGACGTCCAGATCGCGTCCTGCGGCCGGCTCGAGTGCGAGCGCAGCGATGGCCTCGGTGGTCGGAGTGGGGCGGAGCGGGAGCACGATCGGCTCGGCACCGGTGAGCTGCTCCCGGGTGAGCACCGCGAGCTGTTCGCGGAGTGCGCCGGGGTTGCCGCCGGTCTCCTCGGCGAGGACGGCGAGGACGCCGTCGTTCGCCTCGGCCGGTGCCATGGACCGGGCGAGGAGCAGGGCCTCGTCCGACGGCAGCGGTTCGATGCGCAGGGTCGGCAGGGCCGCGAGCGGACCGTCCGACGGCACCGAGCGGACCGTCGCCACGACGCGCAGGGCGGTGCCCGCGAGTCGTCCGGCGAGGAACGCGATGAGCTCCTGGCTCTCCGTGTCCATCCGGTCGAGGTCGTCGATGAGGACGAGCGTCGGCGGCAGGGTCAGAGCGTGCACGGCGTCGAGGAAGTCGTGCGCCGCCGCCAGTCCGGCCGTCACAGCGGCCGCGGTCCCACCGGCCTGCAGCAGGTGGGCGATGTGCGCGGTCGCTCGTGGGTCGTCCAGCGCGGTGAACAGGGAGGTCACCCCGGCCAGTGGCCAGCGGGATTCACTCCCGTTGACACCGACCCGGACGATGGGCAGGGAAACGCGGTTCGAGACCGCGTCGAGGACGCTGCTGCGTCCGGAACCAGGGTCGCCGACCACGACCATCGCGGACTCCCGTGGGAGCACTGCGAGGGTCGCGATCCGGTCGACCTCGAGACGTCGACCGGTGAGTGCCATGACTCACCGGCCTCCGGGTCCGGAGGCGGATGCTGCGAGGAGGGCGTCGGCGAACACGGGGGTCGCTGCGACGGGGCGCGCTGCGGCGGACCGGGCTGCTGCACGGCGGGTGACCGTGGCGGAGCGCGGACGAGAGGCGGCGACTGAGCGCGCGCCGGAACTGTCGTGGATTGGATGCGGTCGTCGAGTGAGGGTGCACTCGGTTCCGCTCGGGAACGATGATGTCATCGTCTGTATCACCCCTCGGGTTAGGGTCTTCGGACGAACACGACGGGTCGGTTCCACCGTTCGGATCTAGGGAATCCGAGGGCGTCACGTGACCTGCCGTCTGGAGCACGATAACTCAGGTCTCGTCCCGCTGAGCGGACTCGCGCGGACGGATGTCCACATCCGTGCCCCCAGTACGGGGGGCCACGAGGGGGCCCCTCTTCCGCTCGCTGCGGGGTGTCCGAACGAGCCGATCGGGGCCGTCGGAGCCAACCGGGGTACAGGGCTGTCCGGACCGTGTTCGTCGCCGCAGGTGTACCACGGACGGGATGTCCAACGCCGAACCGACCGACGCCCGCCTCGATGACCGCACCCGGTGGCGCGCCTTCGCCGTCTGCGTGGCGGTCGCGGCCCTGACGATCCTCGACCTGTCGAAGGTGAACGTCGGGCTGCCCTCGATCGAGCAGTCCCTCGGGGCCACCAGTTCGTCGCTCCAGCTCATCGTGGCGGGGTACGCGCTGGCCTTCGGTCTCGCCCTCGTGCCCGCCGGCCGGCTCGGCGACCTGAAGAGCCGACGGGTCATGTTCATCGTGGGGCTCAGCGCGTTCACCGGATCGAGTCTGCTGTGCGCCGTGGCGCCGAACATCGAGGTCCTGATCGTCACCCGGATCCTGCAGGGCTTCGCCGCCGGCATCCAGATGCCCCAGGTCATCGGACTCGTGCAGCAGCTGTTCCGGGGGCCGGAGCGGGGCCGTGCGTTCGGGCTGTTCGGCGCGATGATCGGCATCTCCACCGCACTCGGCCCGACCATCGGTGGTGGCCTCATCGCGATCGGCGGCGAGGAGTCCGGCTGGCGGCTGCTGTTCTGGATGAACGTGCCCCTCGGCATCGCCGCGCTCGTCTTCGCCATCCGCCTGCTGCCGAAGGGGGCTCAGGGGACGGCGCAGGACCGCGAACTGGACGTCGTCGGCATCCTGCTGCTCGGTGCGGCCATCGTCACCCTGATGCTGCCCTTCGTGCTGACCAGCGGCGGTGGTGGTTCCGCGACGCGCTGGTTCTGGCTGGTCGGCTTCGCGGTGTTCCTCGTGCTGTTCGTGCTCTGGGAACAGCGGTTCAAGCGGCAGGGCAAGTCGCCCGTGGTGCACTTCGAGCTCTTCCGACTGTCGTCGTACCGCAACGGACTGTCGATCGTCGCCGTCTACTTCGCGGCGCTGCCGGCGTCCTTCCTCATGGTGACGCTCTACCTGCAGGAGGGCCTCGGCCTCTCGCCGCTGTTCGCCGGCATGGTGAGCATCCCCTTCGCGGCGACGAGTGCCGTGGGCTCGTACATCGGCGGACGGATCGTCGACCGGGTCGGGCGGGCGCTGGTCGTCGCCGGGCTCGGGATGGTCGTCGTCGGCTTCCTGCTGCTCATGCTCGCCGCGGTCGCCACTCCGCCGGAGGTCACCCCGTGGGCGATGGCCGGAGCGTTCCTGGTGGGTGGTCTCGGTGGTGGGTTCGTGGTGTCACCGAACCAGACGCTGACCCTGGCCGAGATCCCCGTCGAGCAGTCCGGTGTCGCGGGCTCGATGCAGCAGCTCGGGCAGCGGGTCGGGACGGCGATCGGTACCGCGGTCGCGACGAGCATCTTCTACGGCATCGTCCGGAGCCAGACGGCGGAGTCGGGGTCCGGCGGGTCCGGACCGGGCAGCCGGCTCGACGCGTACCACGACGCGTTCCGCAGCGGCACGACGTTCACGGTGTCGCTGATGGCGCTGGCGTTGGTGCTGGCGGGTGCGGACCTGGTGGCGCGTCGCCGGGCGGCGCGGCGGTCCGAGGGGGAGTCCGAGCGCTCCGACGCGGCTGCGGAGCCCGCCGACCGCGGCTGATCCGCTCGACGGCGGCCGATCCGCTCGAGGGCGGCCGATCCGCTCGAGGGCGGCCGATCCGCTCGGCCGCCGGCCTAGGACTCGCGGCGGATGACCTCGACGACGGCGTCGTGCACCAGGCCGTTCGTGGCGAGGGCGCTGCCGTGCCAGGGCCCGGGATCGCCGTCGAGCGAGGTGAAGCGACCGCCGGCCTCCTCGACGATGGGGACGAGGGCGGCGATGTCCCACGGCTTCAGGTCCGGTTCGCCGGCGACGTCGAGGACGCCCTCGGCCACCATCATGTACGACCACATGTCGCCGTAGGCCCGGGTGCGCCAGACCCGGCGGGACAGGTCGACGAGCGGCTCGAGGCGGTCGTCGTCGTCCCACTGCTGGATGCTGTTGTAGCTCAGGCTGGCGTCGGCCAGGTCGGCGACCCCGGACACCCGGAGCGGTCCGTCCAACGAGAACGCACCGGAACCCTCGGCCGCCCACCAGCGCTTGCCGAGGGCCGGAGCGCTGACGACACCGAGCACCGGGCGACCGTCGACCGCGAGCGCGATCAGGGTCGCCCACACCGGCACGCCACGCAGGTAGTTGGCGGTGCCGTCGATCGGGTCGACCACCCACTGCCGGTGCCCTTCGCTGACGGCCTCGGCTCCGGTGTCGGCCGTGGTCTCCTCACCGAGGAACGCGTCGTCCGGTCGCTCGGCGGCGAGCCGCTCGCGCAGGGCCCGTTCGACCGCCTGGTCGGCGTCGGTGACGTGCGTGCTGTCGGCCTTCTTCGTCACGTGCAGGTCGGCGGCACGGAAGCGCTCGAGGCTGATCGCGTCGGCAGTGTCGGCGAGGGAGCGGGCGAAGTCCAGGTCGGCGCTGAGGTCCACGTCGCCCAACCTACCGTCGCTACGCGGCGACGACCTCTTCTTCCTCGAGCCGGGTGACCTCGCGTTCGCGTGCGATGCGGGTCCGGCGGGCGACGAGCCCGTGCACCACGACGCAGAGCAGGAGCGCGGCGGCCAGCCAGAGGGCGAGCACGAGCGATGACCGGCCGAGCGAGGCGTCCGGGAAGTACTGCAGGTCCTGTGCGGCCTGCAGCCACGCGGCACCGCTCCAGAAGGTGTGCAGGGCGGCGAAGAACCCGGGCTGGAAGGCCGGCTGGAAGATCCCGCCGGAGGACGTGAAGTTCAGCATCACGAAGAGCATCGTGAGGATCGGGGTGGTCCACCGTCCGAGCACGGGATGCAGCCCGACGCCGAGCGCGACGATGATCGCGTCGTAGAGCCAGGCGAACAGGAACACCTGCCACTGGTGGGTGGTGATGACGCCGTAGATCGGTCCGGCGACGATCACGCCGATGCCGGCGACGACCCCCGCGGTGGCGAGCCCGATGACCGCGGTCCACACGCCGCGGAGCTTCGTCGCGACCGAGGCCACGGCGATCGCGGACGCGTACCCGCCGACGCTCAGGGCCACGAGCAGGAAGAACAGTCCCTGGCCGGTGGTGTCCTGGTCGCCCGTGGGCACGACGTCGACGACCCGGAACGGCACGTGCTGGTCGTAGGCGATCGGCAGGAACACCTTCTGTGCGGCGCTCGCGGTCGTCTCCGACGCGGCGGTCGAGACGTAGAGCGTGGCACCGGTCGCGGTGGGTGCGTAGACCGCCGCGAGGTCGCGGTCGCGCACCTGCTGCTCGGCGGCCTTCGTCGAGGCGACGACGTGGGCCACGAGGGCGCCGTCGGACTGGTCGGTCACGGTCTGGGCGAACACCTGGGTGGCGGCGCCCTGGCCGACGATGCCGACGGGGAGTTCGTGCGGCGCCGGCGCGTGGAAGGCGCCGAGGTACGCCAGGCCCATGCCCGCGGCCAGGAACAGCGGAACGAGGATGTGCGAGGCGAACGTCAGCAGCACGCGACCGAGGCCGGCCGGGCGCAGGACGCTGTCGGAGCCCTGCGGCTTCGGGGCTCGCGAGGACTTGTGCGTGGGGGAGTGGTGCGCGTGCGACGTCGTCGTCGTGCTCGGGGACGGGGCGTCGACAGCGGGGGTCGGCGCAAAGTTGTACTTTGCAACTTCAGACACGATCGCCAACTGTACAACGCTGGTGCGTGCTTGTCGACGCAGGCCCGGAGCCGAGGCGTCGCCCGGTGGGAGGTTGCCCGCTCCGTGCGAGGCCGCGAGCCCGCACGGAGCGCACGACCTTGCACCGTTCAGAGCCCCTCGCACGGTGCGAGGTCTGCGCGGTGCGACGGGGCGGGCGCGGGCTGAGTGGTCACGACTCACCGCGCGCCGGCGCTCGGGCGGTCACGAACTGTCGGATGCCGCGCCGCCAGCCGACAGTTCGTGACCGCTCGACGCACACACCGCGGGGTGTCGTGACCAGCCGCCGACCAGCGCCGAGCGCCGACCGGCCGCCGACCAGCCGCCGAGCGCCGACCGGCCGCCGACCAGCCACCGCCCCTCGCGCTACTCCGAACCGGGGTCCGACGCGCCCATCCCGGTCAGCAGCGCCCGGAACGAGTCGAGCCGCTCGACACCGGTCGGCCCGAGCTCCCCGTCCTGCACCCGGTCGACGATCTCCCAGTCGTGCGCCTGCGCCAACGGGATGCCGTCCCGCGCGGGCAGCACCGGGATCGCGTGCGAGGCGAACGCCCGGAACACGTTCGCGGGGTCGACGTGCCCCAGGCCGAACGACCGCACGCCCGGGGTGTCGATGATCCAGCCACCGTCACGGACCCGCAGCGCGATCGACGACGAGGAAGTGTGCCGCCCCCGGCCGGTCACGGAGTTCACGACGCCGATCGCCCGCGTGGACCCGGTCAACGCGTTCACCAGGGTCGACTTGCCGACGCCGGAGTGCCCGACGGTCACGGTCACCTTGTCGTCGAGCAGCTCGTGCAGCGCCTCGAGCGGGACGTCGTCCGAACGGCTCGTCACGATCCGCAGGTCCAGGCAGCCGAAGTGCGCCAGGAACGCAGCCGGGTCGGCGAGGTCGGTCTTCGTGATGCAGAGGATCGGGTCGAGCCCCGCGTCGAACGCCGCCACCAGGTACCGGTCGATCAGGCGGGTGCGCGGCTCGGGGTCGGCGGCGGCCACCACGATGAGCATCTGGTCGGCGTTCGCCACGATGACGCGCTCGACCTCGTCGGAGTCGTCGGCGCTCCGGCGCAGCAGGGTGGTGCGTTCGGCGACCTTCACGATGCGCGCGAGCGACCCGGGGTCCCCGGAGACGTCGCCGACGAGTGACACGTGGTCGCCCGTGACGACGGACTTCTTGCCGAGCTCGCGGGCCTTCGTGGCCGTGATGACGTGGTCGTCGATCAGCACCCCGAACCGCCCGCGGTCGACGTTCGTCACCCACCCGACGGGGGCGTCGTCGTAGGTCGGCCGGGTCTTCGTGCGTGGCCGGTTGCCCTTCGGGTTCGGACGCACCCGGACGCTCGACTCGTCGTACTGCCCGTACGGCTCGTCCGCGTCGGTGTCGTCACCGTCGGCGTCGTCCCACCAGCTCATGCGTCAGTCCCCACTCACCGGTGCAGCGGCCACCGAGGACGCCACGAGTGCCGCCCACAGCTCCGGGAACTGCGGCAGCGTCTTCGCCGTCGACCCGATGTCGTCGACGGCGACGCCGTCGACGACGAGGCCCACGATCGCCCCAGCGGTCGCCATCCGGTGGTCGTCGTACGCGCCCCAGGCGCTGCCGTGGAGCGGCGCCGGCTCGATCCGCAGGCCGTCGTCGAGTTCGTGCACCGCGCCTCCAGACCGGTTGAGGTCCGCCGCCAGCGCGGCCAGGCGGTCCGTCTCGTGCCCCCGCAGGTGGCCGATCCCGGTGATCTCGCTCGGGCCGTCCGCCAGCGCGGCCAGCGCGACGAGCGCCGGTGCGAGTTCGCCGCCGCGGCTCAGGTCGAGTTCGAGACCCGGCAAGGAGGCCCCACCCCGGATCCCGACGCCGCCGTCGACGACCAGGTCGTCACCGTCACGGGCCACGCTCGCCCCCCACAGGGGCAGGAGCGTCTCGAGGTCGGCACCGACCTGGGTCGTCTCGGTGGGCCAGGTGCGGATGCGGACCGTGCCGCCGGCGACGAGCGCGGCGACCGCGAACGGCGCGGCGTTCGACAGGTCGGGCTCGATCGTGACGTCACGCGCGCCGATCGGACCGGGGTGCACGACCCACTCGCCGACCGACGGCTCGTCGACCCGGACGCCGCGGGCACGGAGCGCCGCGACGGTCATCTCGATGTGCGGCATGCTCGGCAGGCGTTCGCCGACGTGGGTGAGGTGCAGGCCCTCGTCGAAGCGGGGCGCCGACAGCAGCAGGCCGGAGACGAACTGCGAGGACGCCGACGCGTCGATCGTCAGGGCACCACCGCGGACCGAGCCGGTGCCGGTGAACGAGAACGGCATCGAGCCGCCGCCGTCGTCCGTGACGTCGACACCGAGGTCCACGAGTCCCTGCACGATCGCGTGCATCGGCCGCTTGCGGGCGTAGGGGTCGCCGTCGACCGTGACGGGCCCGACGGCCAGGGCGGCGAGCGGTGGCAGGAAGCGCATCACGGTGCCGGCCAGCCCGCAGTCCAGGCGGACGTCGCCGTGCATCGGGGCGGGCGTGATCCGGAGGTCCGGACCGTAGGGGTTCGGGGCGGTGCCGGCCGCCGGCTCGAGCTCCTCGATGCCGACGCCGAGCGCACGGAGGCCCGCGATCATCAGCGCCGAGTCGCGGGAGTGCAGCGGGAGCCGGATCGTCGAGGGGCCGTCCGCGAGGGCCGCGAGCACGAGCTCCCGGTTCGTCAGCGACTTCGACCCGGGCAGCGCGACGTCACCGCGCAGCGGACCCCCTGCGACCGGGGCGATCCAGGGGTCGGCGGGCTGGGCCCCGCTGTGGGAATGCGTCGTGTCTGCCATCGGTTCACCAGGGTACTGAACGCACCGGGAGGATCAGTGGCGACAGCAACACTCGCTCGAGAGCGGACCAGCACGGCGACCGTGCTGACCGCGGTGCCGACGACGCTCGGCACGCTCGGCCTAGACTTGGCGGCGATGACGACCGACGAACCGCAGGCAGCTCCGCACCACCCGGTCGACGAGACCGAGGTGCAGCTCGACGCCGTCGAAGACGAGCAGACCGCCCTCGACGACGCAGCCGACGAGCCCGTGGACGCGAAGACCGTCTCCGAGGCGGAGCTGCGGTCCCTGTTCGAGGACCAGGCCCTGCCCTTCATGGACCAGCTCTACGGCGCGGCCATGCGGATGACCCGCAACCCGGCCGACGCGTCGGACCTGGTGCAGGAGACCTTCGTCAAGGCGTTCGCCGCGTTCCGCCAGTTCAAGCAGGGCACGAACCTGAAGGCCTGGCTGTACCGGATCCTCACGAACACGTTCATCAACACGTACCGCAAGAACCAGCGGAACCCGTACCAGGGCACCATCGACGAGCTCGAGGACTGGCAGCTCGGCGGCGCCGAGAGCGTCACCCAGTCGATCTCCGCCCGGTCCGCCGAGGCCGACGCGATCGACCACCTGCCGTCCTCCGCCGTGAAGGACGCCCTGCAGGCCATCCCCGAGGACTTCCGGATGGCCGTCTACTTCGCCGATGTCGAAGGCTTCTCGTACCAGGAGATCGCCGACATCATGAAGACCCCCGTGGGGACGGTCATGAGCCGCCTCCACCGTGGTCGCCGGCTCCTCCGTGGGCTCCTGGCAGACCACGCCCGCGAGACCGGCATCGTCCCGGACGCAGCGTCGACGGCAACGATGCGCGGACGAGGCCGGGGCGCGGCGTCGACGACGAAGGCAACCGCGGCCACGGGTCGCACCGGACGGAAGGACGCACGATGAGCGGCTGCGACTGCTCGAAGGCGAAGGCCGAACTCGAGGAGTTCCTGCACGACGAGCTCCGCCACGAGGACGCTGCGGACATCCGCGAGCACATGGACGGGTGCGAGGACTGCCAGACCGAGCACCGCGTCGGCGTCGTGCTCATGGAGACCGTCCGCCGTGCGTGCAAGGAGACCGCTCCGGACCAGCTGCGCAGCGAGATCCTCGAGCGCATCCGGCAGGAACAGTCGACGCACTGACGTCACAGGCCGGGCGCACGCCCGGCTCGGGTGGCGCCCGGACTGGTCAGGCATCGGCGTTCGCCTCGGCCCGGTCCGGCGTCAGCGGCCGGCCTGGAACGCACGGGTGATCGCCGCTGCGTCGAGGACGCGCTCGTGCACCCGGACCGTGTCCACGTCGCCGGTGTAGACGTAGTCGCCGGCGTTCGGCCAACCGGCCAGCGTCTGGCGTCCGGCGCGCCAGTGTCCGGCGTACTGCCGCAGGGTGACGGCATCGGAACGACTGCCCTGCAGCTGGCCGTCGACCCAGAGCGCCATCGATCGCGACTGGAACGTCGCGACCGCGTGGTGCCATTCGCCGTCGGTGACCGTCGCCGTCGATCCCAGCGTGAACTTGAACTGCGACCCTGATCCCTCGACGCCGAACCGCAGGACTCCGTCGGCACCGATGTACAGGTGCCGGTCGCGGTACTGGGACGCGGCAGAGCGGTCCGAGCCGAAGCCGAACACGCGCCCGCCGTCGGTGTCCTGGGTGCGGAACCAGACCTCGATCGTGAAGGCGTTCGGAGCGTCGACCGCGGTGTCGGTGACCGCCCACCCTTCGGCCCCGTCCTCGGTCCAGAACGTCGCGTACGGGTTCGTGGCGCAGTCGGCGTCGACCCGGGCAGCGGCGGGCGTGAAGGTGCCGTCGGCCCCGGACCCGCTCGAGTCCACGACCCGGGGGCCGCTCTTCTCGGCGAAGTCCCACGCGAGTGCCGCGCCGGGTGCGGGCTGGTGGAAGCACCCGAACCCGCCGGTGCCGAGTGCCGAGGCGGTGCCGGTCGAACCGCTGAACCCGGCTCCGGCCCCGAACCCGGTTCCCGCTCCTGCTGCGGCGAGCAGGGTGAGGACGATGGCAGCCGCCGTGAACGCCGCGACCGGCACGGTGGACGACGACACGGCGGTGACGGTGACGGTGCCGGGCTCCGCGACGACCGGCGAGTGGAGGTCCCGCCGCGGCGCGCCGCAGGTCCGGCAGGGGCGACCGGCGGTGATGTCCCGGTCGGCCCGCCCGGCGACGACGAGCACGGCGGCGACGACACCGGTCAGCAACAGGGAGGTCCAGTCGCCCCCGCGGATCCAGACACCGGGCAGCCCGACCCACGGGAAGCGCAGGACGCCGACACCGAGGACGGCGTCCGGGGCGACGGCAGTCCGGTCGGCCGTCGGGTTGGCGTCCCCGCGCAGGCGCAGGGCCCCGTCCTGTTCGACGCGTTCGAGCCGGTGCAGCCGGAGTCGGTCCCGGTGGTCCGGGTCCTCGACGAGCAGCACCCGTCCGGCCTCGACGGTGTCCGGGCCGGCCGGCATCGCGGCGACGACGTCCCCGGTCCGGATGCCGGGCGCCATCGAGTCGGAGACGACGGTCGTCACGTGCCACCCGAGGGCCGCGGGGAGCGACGCCCACAGCGCGAGCAGCAGGGCCGACCAGAGGATCGTGCGTGCCGTGACCGCGAGGAGCAGCCGGGGCACGTCGCCGGCGCAGCGGACGTGACGGCGGGTGGTGGCGTTCGGCATCGGCTGCTCCTCGGGTCGGGCGGGTGGGACGGGTCGGGTTCGGGACGGGGTCAGTCGGTCTGCGCTTCCCACACGAACGTGGTGCCCGCCTCGGACGACTGCACGGTGTTCGGTGCGTCCTCGCCCAGGTCGTAGCTGAAGCGGTAGGTCGTGCTCGCCGTACCCGTCGCGGGCTGCCACGCGTCGACGCCGGTGCCGAAGGACTCGGACTCCATCAGGCCGGCGAGCGTCCCGTCGTGCACGGTCGTCGCCGTGGTGAAGGTGCTGCAGTCACCGGGGGTGCCGAGGCTGCCGCGCTCGACGGTCAGTCCCACGTGCTCGGCGAGTGCGTCGTCGTCGGCCTGGTCGGTGGTGAAGAGCTTCACGGTCGAGGCGTTGGTGGTGTTCGCCGTGACGGTGATGCAGTTCGAGCCGCTGGACCCGGGCACCAGATCGTCGGCGTCGAACATCGCGACGCCCTGGTCGTCGTCGGTGAGCGAGACGGCGCCGGTGCGCCAGCTGTTCGCGGCGTTGTCGGTGCTGCTCGAGAAGGCGGCGTACGAGGCCGTGGCGATGAGGGCACCGCTGGCGACGACGGCGAGCGGGAACGCGATCCAGGCTGCGGTGCGGCCGTGGCGGGAGGTGATGTGCATGGCTGTCCTGTCGGTCGGGATCACCCGGCGGGTGATATGACAGCAGAGTATATGAATATCAGTTGTTATGGAAGCCCGTCGCAACACGACCGGCGGCCCGGGTAGGTTGGCCGACATGACCCTCACCGTCGAGTCGACCACCGCCTGGTCCGACACGGACGTCGCCGACGTCGCCGCCCTCGTCCGCCTGCTCGGTCACGACGTCGACGACGCGTCGATGCGCGCCCGCCTCGAACGGCTCACGCCCGAGGCCGGGCACCGCACCTGGGTCGTCCGGGGGGACGACGGCCGTGTGGCCGCCGTGGCCGGGGCCCAGGTCACGTGGGCGTACGCCAGCGACGAACCGACGGCGCAGCTGCTGCTGCTGGTCGTCGACGACACGGCCCGGAGGCTCGGCACCGGTTCCGCACTCATCGACACGTTCGAAGCGTGGGCCGTCGAGCAGGGCGCGCGTCGCCTCAGCGCGGTCAGTGCGGCAGCGACGGACAACGCGCACCGGTTCTACCAGAAGCGCGGGTACCACGACGCCGGAGTCCGGTACACCAAGTTCGCCTAGGGGCGTCGCACTCCTCGGGAACAGCGAAGCGCCCCGCGTGGGAGTCCATCGGACTCCCACACGGGGCGCTTCCTCGTGGTTACGCCGACGTGCTCAGTGCCGTGTCGATGACGTCCGCGGCCTCTTGTGCGGAGCGCTTCGACGACCCGGTGGCCGGTGCTGCACTCGCCGAGCGGGCCGCGACGGACAACGGTCGGCCGCCCAGGTGCGGCGACAGGTTCATGCAGACGAACGGCCAGGCGCCCTGGTTCTCCGGCTCCTCCTGTGCCCACACGACGTCGGCGTCCGGGTAGCCGGCCAGCACCTCGAGGATGCGGTCGAGGGGGAGCGGCGCGAGCTGCTCGAGGCGGACGAGCGCGACGTCGGTGATCCCGCGCTTGTCGACCTCGGCGCGCAGGTCGTGGTGCACCTTGCCGGAGTGCAGCACGACCCGGCGGACGGCACCCTTGTCGGTGATCCGGTGGTCGTCCAGCACGGGTTCGAACGTGCCCGTCGTGAAGTCCTCGACCGCGCTCGTCGCCTGGCGGAGCCGGAGCATCGCCTTCGGCGAGAACACGATGAGCGGCTTCTGCGGACGGGCCCAGGCCTGTCGGCGGAGCAGGTGGAAGTACGACGCCGGGGTCGACGGTCGTGCGACGATCATGTTGTCCTCGGCGCACAGCTGCAGGTACCGCTCGATGCGTGCCGACGAGTGGTCCGGCCCCTGGCCCTCGTACCCGTGCGGCAGCAGCAGGACGAGGCCGGAGCGCTGTCCCCACTTCTGCTCGGCGGACGAGATGAACTCGTCGATGACGATCTGGGCGCCGTTCGCGAAGTCACCGAACTGCGCTTCCCAGAGCACGAGGGACTCGGGGCGTTCCACCGAGTAGCCGTACTCGAAGGCCATCGCCGCGTACTCGCTCAGCAGCGAGTCGTACACGTAGAACCGGGCCTGGTCCTCGGTGAGGTTCGACAGCGGCAGCCACTCCTGGCCGTTCACCCGGTCGTGGAAGACCGACTGGCGCTGGACGAAGGTGCCACGGCGGGCGTCCTGTCCGGCGAGGCGGACCGGCTTGCCCTCGACCAGGATCGACCCGATCGCCATGAGCTCGGCCATCGCCCAGTCGATGCCGCCGTTGCGCGTCATCTCGGTGCGCTTGGTCAGCAGCTGCTGCAGCTTCGGGTGGATGGAGAACCCGGCGGGCGGGTTGCTGTGTGCGTCGCCGATCGCCCGGACGAGTTCGTCGGACACGGCGGTCTCGTGCACCTCGACCTCGGAGTCGTCGCGCTGCGCTGCCGGGCGTTCGAGGCCCTGCACCGCACCGTCGTCGACCTCGATCACCGGGATGGTGCCGGTCTGCGCCTCGTGCGTCTCGGCGAAGGCGCGTTCCAGGCGGTCCTGGAAGTCGCGGTGCGCTTCGTCGTACTCCTCTTGCGTGATGTCACCACGGCCGACGAGGGCCTCGGTGTACAGCGTGCGGACGGAGCGCTTCGCCTCGATGAGGTTGTACATCAGCGGCTGCGTCATCGAGGGGTCGTCGCCCTCGTTGTGGCCGCGACGGCGGTAGCAGATCAGGTCGATCACGACGTCGCGGTGGAACTCCTCGCGGTACGCGAAGGCGAGCTCGGCGACGCGGGCGACGGCCTCGGGGTCGTCACCGTTCACGTGGAAGATCGGCGCCTGGATCGTCTTCGCGACGTCGGTGGAGTACACCGAGCTGCGCGCGGACTCGGGCGGGGTGGTGAACCCGACCTGGTTGTTGATGACGAGGTGGACCGTGCCGCCCGTGCGGTAGCCGCGGAGCTGCGACATCTGCAGCGTCTCGACGACCACGCCCTGGCCCGCCATCGCCGCGTCGCCGTGCACGAGCACGGGGAGCACGCCGAAGCTGCCGGGGGCCTCGCGGTCCTGCTTGGCGCGGACGATGCCCTCGAGCACGCCGTCGACGGCCTCGAGGTGGGACGGGTTCGCGGCGATCGTCACCGGGATGCTCGAGCCGTCGGACGTGCGGAACACGCCCTCGGTGCCGACGTGGTACTTCACGTCGCCGGAGCCCTGACCGGACACCGTGCCCGGCAGCGACGAGCCCTCGAACTCACGGAAGATCTGTCCGTAGGTCTTGCCGGCGATGTTCGTCAGCACGTTCAGGCGGCCACGGTGGGCCATGCCGATCGCGACCTCGGCCAGTCCGGCTCCGGCGGCGTGCTGGATCAGGGTGTCGAGGAAGGCGATGGTGGACTCGCCGCCCTCGAGCGAGAAGCGCTTCTGGCCGACGTACTTGGTCTGCAGGAAGGTCTCGAACGCCTCGGCCTCGTTGAGCTTGCCGAGGACGCGGAGCTGCTCTTCCTTCGACGGCTTCGAGTACGGCACCTCGATGCGCTCCTGCACCCAGCGACGCTGTTCCGGGTCCTGGATGTGCATGTACTCGATGCCGACCGTGCGGCAGTACGCGTCGCGCAGGATCCCGAGGACGTCGCGGAGCGGTGCCGAGGTGGTGCCGGCGAGCCCGCCGGTGACGAACTCGCGGTCGAGGTCCCAGAAGGTGAGCCCGTGGCTCTCGATCTCGAGGTCGGGGTGGGTGCGCTGGCGGTACTCGAGCGGGTCGATGTCGGCCATCAGGTGCCCACGGACGCGGAAGCTGTTGATGAGCTCCTGCACGCGCGCGGTCTTGTTCACCCGGTGCGCCAGGTCGACGTTGATGTCGTTCGCCCACTGGATCGGCTTGTACGGGATCCGGAGCGCGGCGAAGATGCCGTCGTAGAACCCGTGCTCACCGATCAGGCGCTCGTGCACGTGCTTGAGGTACTCGCCCGAACCGGCGCCCTGGATGACACGGTGGTCGTAGGTGCTCGTCAGGGTGATGGTCTTGCCGATGCCGAGCTCGACCAGGGTCTTCGACGCCGATCCCTGGAACTGCGCCGGGTACTCCAGGGCACCGGCGCCGATGATCGAGCCCTGCCCCTTCGTCAGACGGGGGACCGAGTGCACGGTGCCGATGCCGCCCGGGTTGGTGAGCGAGATCGTCGTGCCCTGGAAGTCCGCCGGGGTGAGCTTGTTGTCACGGGCGCGCTTGACGAGGTCCTCGTAGGCCGAGAGGAACTGGCCGAACGTCAGGGACTCGGCCCGCTTGATGCTCGGCACCAGGAGCGAGCGGGTGCCGTCCTTCTTCGGGACGTCGATCGCGATGCCGAGGTTCACGTGCGCCGGGGCGACGACGAACGGCTTGCCGTCGCGCTCCTCGTAGAAGACGTTCTGGCTCGGGAAGTCCTTGAGCGCCTGCACCATCGCCCACCCGATCAGGTGCGTGAAGGAGATCTTGCCGCCGCGGGCGCGCCGCAGGTGGTTGTTGATGACGATCCGGTTGTCGATCATCAGCTTCGCCGGGATGGTGCGGACGCTCGTGGCGGTCGGGACCGTCAGCGAGGCGTCCATGTTCGACGCCAGGGTCTTCGCCATGCCCCGGAGCGGGGTCGCCACGTCCTCGTGGGTCTCCTCGTGGTCGTCCGCGGCGTCGTTCGCCTCGGCCGGGATCGGCTGCGGTGCCGGCTGGCGCGAGGTGGTCTTCGCCTGGATCGGACCGGACTTGGCCTCGCCCGGAGCGTCACCGGTGGCGGGCTGCTGCGTCGACGACTGCTGCTGGGCCGGTGCCTGCTGCGCGGGGGACTGGGCCGGGGCCGCAGCGCCACCGACCTGCGTGCGGTGGTAGCTCTCGAGGACCGGCCACCAGGACTTGTCGACCGACTCCTTGTCCGCGACGAACTGCTCGTAGAGCTCGTCGACGAGCCACTCGTTCGCCCCGAATTCGCCCGCGGTCTCGTCCGTTCCGGTCAGATGGCTCGACACAGCCGATCGCCCACTCTCCGTCGATAGATGCTCGTGTGTGTCGTGCGGAGCAACCCTGCGCCGCACAGGTTCCAAGCCTAGCCGCTCCGACATGTCCGTTCCGTGTCAGCCACGGCGCGAGTCGGCGGCCCGTGGGCACCCGGTCGGGGCCTTGACCGGAGCCGTACAGTGGAGCGCATGAGGTTCTACGAGACGCGGCCGACGCACGACCTGACCTACTCCGACGTCTTCCTCGTCCCGAGCCGTTCCGGTGTGACGAGCCGCTTCGACGTCGACCTGGCGGCGAACGACGGCAGCGGCGCCACGATCCCGATCGTCAGCGCCAACATGAACTCGGTCACGGGCCCCCGGCTCGCCGCCACGCTCGCCCGGCGCGGTGGCCTCGGCGTGCTGCCGCAGGACATGCACCTGCAGGACCTCGACGCCGCGATCCGCTGGGTGAAGGACCAGCCGGTCGACTTCGACACCGCCTACGACATGGGGGCGCAGACCACCGTCGCCGAGGCCCTGGAGCAGCTCCTGCCCGTCGCCGGCCGTGGCGTGGTCGTCCGCGACGCCGACGGCGAGTACCTCGGCTGCGTGCCCGCCACCCGCCTCGGCACCGCCGGCCCCGACGCCGTCCTCGGCGACCTGCTGCACGGAGCCTCGACCGCCATCGACGCAGAGGACGCCGGGACACCCCGCCACGTCCACCAGGTGCTCTCCGCCGCCGAGGTCGACTTCGCGCCGGTGATGCGGCACGGTCGGGTCGTCGGCACCACGAGCCAGACGAGCGCGATCCGCTCCGACATCTACACGCCCGCCGTCGACGCCTCCGGGCGGCTCCGGGTCGCCGCCGCGCTCGGCATCAACGGCGACGTCGCGGCCAAGGCGAAGGCGCTGGCCGCCGCGGGCGTGGACGTCCTGGTCCTCGACACCGCGCACGGACACCAGGACGGCATGCTCCGTGCCCTCCGCACGGTCTCGTCCCTGCATCTCGGCATCCCGCTCGTCGCCGGCAACGTCGTCACCGCCGACGCCGTCGCGCACCTGGTCGGCGCCGGGGCGGACATCATCAAGGTCGGTGTCGGGCCGGGCGCCATGTGCACGACCCGCATGATGACCGCAGTCGGCCGCCCACAGTTCTCCGCCGTGCTCGAGACGGCCGCCGCCGCTCGGTCGCTCGGCGCGCACGTCTGGGCCGACGGCGGGGTGCGCTACCCGCGCGACGTCGCCCTCGCGCTGGCCGCCGGGGCGTCCGCGGTCATGATCGGCTCGTGGTTCGCGGGCACGCTCGAAGCGCCCGGTGTCCTGCGCCGCGACGCCGCGGGCAAGGCGTACAAGGAGAGCTGGGGCATGGCCTCGGCCAAGGCCGTCCGCGAGCGCTTCGAGCGGCTCGACCCGTACGAGCGGGCCCGCAAGGAACTCTTCGCCGAGGGGATCTCGTCGTCGACGATCTACCTCGACCCGGAGCGCCCGAGCGTCGAGGACCTGCTCGACATGATCACCACCGGCGTCCGCAGCTCCGCGACCTACGCGGGTGCGTCGTCGCTCGCCGAGTTCTCCGAGCGCGCGCTGGTCGGCATCCAGTCCGCCGCCGGGTACGAAGAGGGCAAGCCCCTGCCCGTCAGCTGGTAGCGCGGACGGGGCGCGCGTCGCCCTGGTCGCGACCACGAACGGACGGGAGGCGCGGTGCCAGCTGGCACCGCGCCTCCCGTCCGTCCTGCCGGAGCGTCTACCGGCGTCGGGTCGCGTCCTCGACCTCGCCGACGAGTTCCTCGAGGATGTCCTCGAGGAACAGCACACCGAGCGTGCGGCCGTCCGCGTCGAACGCACGCGCCACGTGGCGGCCGGCGGCCCGCATGGTCGCGAGCGCGTCCTCGAGGTCCATCTCCGTGTACAGCGAGATGAGCTGCCGGATGCGCTTCGGCGGCACCGGGTCGTCGAACTCGTCCGGACGCAGGTCGATGACGTCCTTCACGTGCACGTAGCCCGTGGGGGAGCCGTCCTCGCCGACGAGCACGTAGCGGGAGAACCCACGCTGTGCCACGGCGTGCTCGACGTCACCGGGGGTGGCGTCGTCGGGCAGTGTGACGAGCTCGGCCATCGGCACGGCCACGTCACGGACCTTCTTCTCGGTGAACTCGAACGCCAGGGCGAGCTTGCCGTCGTCGGTCAGGGTGCCCTCGCGGCGGGACTGCTCCACGATCGTCTGCACCTCTTCCACCGTGAACGCGCTCACCGCTTCGTCCTTCGGCTCGACGCGGAACAGTCGCAGCACGGCGTTCGCCACCTCGTTCAGGCCGACGATGACCCAGTGCAGGCCGTGGCCGATGTACCAGAGCGTCGGCACGAGCAGCAGCGCGGCGCGGTCGGGCATCGAGAACGAGATGTTCTTCGGCACCATCTCGCCGAACACGACGTGCAGGAACGACACGAGCAGCAGCGTGAACACGAAGGCCACCGTGCCGATCACCTCGGCGCTCCAGCCGGTCAGGTGCAGCGGGACCTCGAGCAGGTGGTGGATCGCCGGCTCGGAGACGTTCAGGATGAGCAGCGAGCAGACCGTGATGCCGAGCTGTGTCGTCGCGAGCATGCGGGTGGCGTGCTCCATCGCCCACAGCGTCATCTGCGCAGCCTTCGAGCCCTCTTCGGCGCGGGGCTCGATCTGCGAGCGGCGTGCCGAGATGACGGCGAACTCCGCCGCGACGAAGTACGCGTTGCCCAGCAGCAGGACGACGAGCCAGAAGATGCCCCACCAGTCGGAGCTCATCGGGTGCTGCCCTTCGTCGTGGTGGCCGCGGCCTTCATGGTGGTCGGGGTGCTCTTGGTGGACGGGATGATGATCGCGGTGGCCGCCGTGTCGGTCGGCTCGCGCGTCGGGGTCCAGCGGATGCGGTCGATCCGGCGGCCGTCCAGACGCTCGACGCGGAACACGCCGCCGTCCAGCGGGACCTCGTCGCCGACGACGGGCAGACGGCCCAACGTTGACATGACGAACCCGCCGACGGTCTCGTACGGGCCGTCCTCGGGCACCTTCACACCGGCGCGGTCCTCGAGCTCGTCGGGACGCAGCAGACCGGGGAAGGTCAGCCAGTCTCGGGAGCGGACCACGTCGATGCGTGCGCGGTCGTGCTCGTCGGAGACCTCGCCGACGATCTCCTCGATCAGGTCCTCCAGCGTGACGACCCCGGCGGTGCCGCCGTACTCGTCGACGACGATGACCATCTGGTAGCCGCGGCCACGGACCTCGGCGAGCAGGGTGTCGCCCGGCATCGTCTCCGGCACACGCTCGGCGTCGGTCATGAGCGCCCCGACGGGGACCTCCGGACGCTTCTCGCGCGGCACGGCGACGGCCTGCTTGACGTGCACGATGCCGACGACGTCGTCCGCGTCCTCCTCGATGACGGGGAAGCGGCTGAAGCCGGTCTTGCGGGCGAGGGCGATGACGTCCTCGGCGGACTCGGACACCCGGATCGTGGAGAGCCGGGGGCGCGGGGTCATCACGTCACTGGCGCTCAGCTCGGAGAACGAGATGGTGCGCTCGAGGAGCGTCGCGGTGTCCTGCTCGAGCGAGCCCTCGGACGCCGACCGGCGCAGCAGCGAGGTGAGCTCCTCGGCACTGCGGGCGCCGGAGAGCTCTTCCTGCGGCTCGATGCCCATCGACCGCAGTACGGCGTTCGCGGTGCCGTTCAGCAGCGCGACCGCCGGCTTGAAGACCGTCGTGAACGCGATCTGCAGCGGGACCACGAGCCGTGCGGTCTGCAGTGGCAGCGCCAGCGCGAAGTTCTTCGGCACGAGCTCGCCGAGGATCATCGACAGCAGGGTCGCGATGACGAGCGCCACGATCGAGCCGACGGTCTCGACGATGCCCTCCGGCAGGTTCATCGCCAAGAACGGCGCCTCGAGCAGCTTCGCGATCGAGGGCTCGAGCAGGTAGCCGGTCAGCAGCGTGGTCAGCGTGATGCCGAGCTGCGCGCTGGACAGGTGGGTCGAGGTGACCTTCAGCGCGCCGATGACCGGTGCGAGGCCGGCCTCTCCGCGGTCACGCCGTGCTTCGACGTCGGCCCGGTCGAGGTTCACCAGCGCGAACTCGGACGCGACGAAGACACCCGTGCCGAGGGTCAGCAGGATGCCGCCGATCAGCATGACGATGTCGATCGGACTCATGATTCACCCCCGTTCGCGCACAGGGATGACGTGCAGCTCACCGAGTGAGCGGCGGATGAGTGAGGCGAAGAACTATTCGGGGGATCGTCCACAGTGCTGCCAATCGTACCGCCTGCGCGGGCTCGGAGCCGTGGAACCGTACAGATCCGGTCCGCCGTCTACGCCGTGATCCGCGCGCGGTGGTACTGCTGCGGCTCGTAGTCGACCGCCACGCGGAGTTCCAGCGCGGCGCGGAGCGCGAACGACGGGTCGCGGAGCATCTCGCGCCCGATCATCACCACGTCGGCCAGGCCGGTCGCGACGATCTGTTCGGCCTGGAACGCCTCGGAGATCATCCCCACCGCGATGGTCGGGATGCCGGCGTCGCGCTTGATCGCTGCGGCGTGCGGTACCTGGTAGCCGGGGCCGACCGGGATCGGCGCGCTCGCGACGTTGCCGCCGGTCGACACGTCGGCCAGGTCGGCACCGTGCTCGGCGGCCCAGCGGGCGACGACCGTGGTCTCGTCGAGCGTGAGCCCGCCGTCGACCCAGTCGGTGGCCGAGAAGCGGACGACGATCGGGAAGCCCTCGCCGACCTCGGCACGCACGGCGTCGACGACCTCGAGCAGCGCGCGGGCACGGTTCTCGAGCGAGCCGCCGTACTGGTCGGTGCGCTGGTTGCTCAGCGGCGACAGGAACTGGTGCAGCAGGTACCCGTGGGCGGCGTGGATCTCGACCAGGTCGAACCCGGCCTCCACCGCGCGGCGGGCGGACTGGGCGAAGGCGAGTGCGACGACGCGGATGTCCTCGACCGCGAGCTCGCGGGGCGCGTCGTAGCCGTCGAACGCCACGGCCGACGGGGCGACGGTGGTCCAGCCGCCCTGGTCGGCGGGGACGGTGCCGCGCGTGGCGTCCCAGGGGCGGTACGTCGAGGCCTTGCGGCCGGCGTGCGCCAGCTGGATGCCCGCTGCGGCGCCCTGCTCGTGCAGGAAGTCGACGATCGGCTTGTAGGCGTCGCGCTGCTGGTCGTTCCACAGCCCCAGGTCCTGCGGGGTGATCCGTCCCTCGGGCACGACGCCCGTCGCCTCGACCACGACCGCGCCGGCACCGCCCTTCGCGAACCCGCCCAGGTGCACGAGGTGCCACGGGGTCGGCACGCCGTCCTGCTGGTCCACCGAGTACTGGCACATCGGGGAGACCCAGATGCGGTTGCGGACGGTCAGGTCACGGACGGTGATCGGGTCGAACAGGGCGTGCGTCACGCGGGCTCCTCAGAGGACGGGTGCCGGTGCCTCGGCCAGTTCCGTCAGGAACGACCGCAGCGACGCCGGCGACGTGTAGTGGTGGCCGACCGCCCCGATCGCTTCCGCACCGGTGGCGTTCTCGGCCCTGTTGTCCACGAACACCATCTGACCCGGGTCGATTCCCAAGCGCGCACAGGTGTCGCGGTAGATGGATGCCGCGGGCTTCAGGACGTGCTCCTCGGCGCTCACCACGACGGTCTCGAACAGCGAGCCCATCGGGGATCGTCGGTACGGGTCGCCGAAGTCGAAGCCCGCGTTGGAGAGCAGCGCCACGCGGGTGCCGGCGTCGTGCAGCTCCTCGACGATGTCGAGGGTCTCCGGCTCGACCTCGAACCACCCGGTGAAGTCGATCGCCCAGAACCGGTGGATCTCGGAGATGCTCCAGTTCCGTCCGGTCCGTTCCGCGATGGCACGCCAGTACGCCACGACGGACAGGTCGCCGCGGTCCAGGTCGTGCCGGAGCTCCTGGTACACCGGGAACAGTTCCTCCGCCGGGACACCGGTGGCGGCCACCAGGGCGTCCCGCGAGGCGTGCGGCGTCCGGCTGATCACCTCGCCGTAGTCGAAGACCACCACGCGACCAGGCAGGAACAGGCTCATGGCCTCCACCGTAACGTGGGGCCGGTGAACGACTTCGTGCCCGTCCGACCGTCCGATGCCGCCGCGTGGGTCACCGCGCCGACGGGGGGGTCCACCAAGTACCGGCGCGGGGTGCTCGGCATCGCGACCGGGTCCGACCAGTACCCCGGCGCCGCGGTGCTCGGGGTCGACGCCGCCGTGCACACCGGCGTTGGCATGGTCCGGTACGTCGGACCGTCGCGCGCCACCGACCACGTGCTCACCCGCCGCCCCGAGGTCGTGTCCGGCGTCGGCCGCGTGCAGGCCTGGCTCGTCGGCTCCGGCATCTCGGCGCCGTCGCTCGGCGACCTGGACGAGGCGACTGCGTCGGGCTTCTCGCACGCCTCTGACGACGGCGTCCCGGTCGTCGTCGACGCCGGGGCGATCCCGCTCGTCGACCTCGGGCCACTCGCAGTGCTCACCCCGCACGCCGGTGAGCTCGCTTCGTTCCTGGGTGCGGATCGCGCCGACATCGAGCAGGACCCGGCCGCCGCGGCGCTCCGTGCGGCCGAGCAGTCCGGCAGCGTCGTGCTGCTCAAGGGGGAGCGGACCCACGTGGTCACCCCGGACGGGTCGGTGCGGCTCGTGGCGTCCTCGGCGACGCCGTGGCTCGCCGCCGCCGGCGCCGGGGACGTGCTCGGCGGGGTCCTCGGGGCACTCGTCGCCGCGCGGCAGGGCGCCGTCGAGGCTGCCGGTTCGTCGCTCACGCCGTCGGACCTCGCGCACCTGGCTGCGTCGGCCGCGGTGGTGCACGGGCTCGCGGCGCGACGGGCGTCCGGCGGCGGGCCGTTCCCGATGACGACGCTCATCGCCGAGCTGCCCGGGGTCGTCCGGGACCTCGTCGTGGACGGGGATGCGCGCGGGTAGCGGTCGGTGCGCGTGCACCTTCCGACGATCCACGAGGTGATCGACGCGTGTTCTGTCGAAGGATGCGAACGCAGTGGGTTCGGCGGTCATGTCACGGGCGTGACGCGCGTCGCGGACGTCAGGTCGCGGGGGTGGCGTGCACCAGGAACTCGACGGAACCGGCGTCGTCGACCTTGACGAACCCCAGGCTCGGCGCCTGCACGCCGTAGTCCGAGAAGGTGATCGGGACCGAGCCGGAGATGTCGACGCCGTCGCCGTTCAGGCCGACCTGCAGCTTCGCAGTGACCTGCTTCGTGACGCCGTGCAGCGTGAGCGTGCCGGGGGCCGTCACGGTCGTCGTGTCGGAGCCGCTCGGCACCGCGTCGGCGATCGGTGCGGTGAGCTCGAACGTGGCCTCGGGGAAGGCCGCTGTGTCCATGGCGGAGTCGCGGAAGTACGAGTCGCGCTGGCCCGAGTCGGTGGTGATGTCGCCGACCTGCACCGTGATCTCCGCGGCGGTGATGCTCGTGCCGTCGACGGTCGCGGTGCCCGAGACGCTGTCGGTGCGGCCGGTGACGGTGACGTCCGAGCCGTTCAGGACCTCGTGGACGCGGTACCCGGCCTCGGAGTCGCCGCCGACCGTCCACTCGCCGGACAGGTCGGTGTCGTCGAGGGTGGAGGCCTGGCGCGTCGCCGCGACGGACGGCGCGGCCGAGGCCTTCGCGTTCTCGTTGCTCGTGTAGACGTTCGTGAAGACCACCGCGCCGACGACGCCGAGGACGACGACGGCGGCGATGACGGAGATCCAGATGACGGCCTTGCGGCGCTTGCGCGGGGTGTCGGAGGTCACGAGCTGAACGGTGACACGTCATGCTCGGGAGACCCTGAGTCCGTGGCGGGGATCGTCTCCGGCCGTGCCGCTACGCTCGTCCGGTGCAGAGGACCTCGACCCGGTGGCTCGAACTCGCCGGCTTCGTCCTGGCGTTCTTCGCCGTGCACGGCTTCCTGTGGTGGCTGACCCTCGTGTCGGCGAACCTGCCGCTCGGTGACGTGACCATCACCTACAGCCGCTGGATCGAGACCGGGCGGAGCGCGGACTTCTGGGTGGGCATCGACGGCGCGTGGGTGTACCCGATCCTGGCGATCGTGCCGATGGCCGCAGCGGCGCTCGGGGGCGTCGAGTCGATCGGCACCGGCTGGCTGCTGCTGATGGTGCTGCTCGACGCCGCGGCGTGCGCGTTCCTGTGGCGGTTCCGGGCGCGCGTGGGGTCGTCGGACCGCTTCGGCGTGCACGGCGTGCGGGTCGCCTGGTGGTGGCTGCTGTTCCTGCTCGTGCTCGGGCCGATCGCACTGGGCCGGATCGACACCGTCGCGACGGCGTTCGCGCTGGTGGGGGTGGCGTTCGTTGCCTCGAGGCCGGCCGTCGCTTCCGCGCTGTTCACCGCCGGTGCGTGGACGAAGGTGTGGCCGGCGGCACTCGTCGCGGTGCTGCTGCTCGTGCGTCGTGGACATCGCCGTGGCGTGCTCGCCGGTGCGCTGGTGCTGAGCGCGCTGATCGTGCTCGTCGACGTGCTGTGGGGTGGTGCGCCGTTCCTGCTGTCGTTCATCGGCGAGCAGACCGGTCGCGCGCTGCAGATCGAGTCGCCGCTCGCGACGCCGTTCATGTGGGCCGCAGCCTCCGGCGTTCCGGGGGCAGCGGTGTTCTACAACCAGGAGATCCTGACCTTCGAGGTGTCCGGTGCCGGCACGTCCGCCGCCGCCGCGGTGTCGACGCCGTTGATGGCCGTCGTCGTGGTGGCCGGGGTCGTGCTCGCGCTCTGGGCCGCCCGCCGCGGTGCCCGTCGGGCCGAGCTCGCGCCGGTGCTCGCGCTCCTGTTCGTGGCCGCGCTCATCGCGACGAACAAGGTGGGGTCGCCGCAGTACATCGGCTGGTTCGCGGTGCCGATGGTGTGGGGGCTCGCCGCAGGCACCCCCAGTGCGCGCCGGTTCGTGCCGATCGCGGTGACCGCCCTGCCGATGGCGCTGCTCACGCAGGTGATCTACCCGGGCTACTACGACCAGTTGCTCGGCGTGCAGCCGTGGATCCTCGTGGTGCTTACGGTGCGGAACGTACTCGAGGTCGCGATCCTGGTGTGGAGCGTGGTCGTGCTGGTGCGGATGGGGCGGGCTGCGGGCTCCGGACGGGTGCCGGCGCGCTCGTCGCCGTCCGTGCACGACCAGCCCGAGCCGGGCAGGATGGACGCATGATCGTCGCCTTCTCCGTCGCTCCGTCCGGTGGTCCCGCTGCAACGTCCGACGGGTCCGTGCACGATGCCGTCGCGGCCGCTGTCCGCGTGGTGCGCGAGAGCGGGCTGCCGAACCGCACCTCGTCGATGTTCACCGAGATCGAGGGGGAGTGGGACGAGGTCATGGACGTCGTCAAGCGCGCCACCGAGGCCGTCGGTGCGTACGGCACGCGGGTGTCGCTCGTGCTCAAGGCCGACATCCGCCCCGGGCACACCGGCGAGATCGACGGCAAGCTCGAACGGCTCGAGGCCGCGCTCGGCGAGTAGCCCGCGGCGCCGTCGCCCGACACGCCGGACCGGTCCCTCGGATGTCGGTGGCCGGGTGTCTGATGGTCGGGATCGAGCCACTTCCGGTGGCCTCCGAGACGACGATGAGGAGCGCGTGATGATGCACGACGGCTGGTGCCCCGACTGCGACCTGCGAACGGTCGTCATCGACACGGACGAACAGGGCGAGAACGCCTGGGCGAGCTGCGCGGAGTGCGGCACCGAATGGGTGCACCGTGACGAGCTGCCCGAGCTGCAGGGTGCGTCGAGCGGTGTCGCCGGGCAGGGTCGCCGCGCAGCCTGACCGTCACGGGTCGGGGCGGTGCCATCAGCGCTCGAGCGCCCCGTGCACGCCTTCCGCGCGCTGCTGCACCCGCTCGAACACGTAGTCCGGCTCCGGCCGTTCGAGTGACCCCGTGTAGAACCCGAGCACGAAGTCATGGCCGAAGAAGCTCGTGTGATGCTGGTACGCGGTGGCGAACGACTTCTCGCCACTGTGGAGCCGGACCACGCCGAACTGCCCTTCGGCCACGGTCCATGTGCCGTCGGCCGACACGGTGCTCGGGCGGGACCTGCAGGCGTCGAGCTGGTACCCGCCGTTCCCCGAGCCGTCGCAGACCAGGGCAGCGGGGAAGTCCTGCGCCCGGAATGTGCCGTCCTCGGCCAGCACCAGCACCGAGTGCCCCCGGTCGTCCTGTGCCCACGTTCCGACGAATCCCTGCTGGACGTCTCCGGGGCTCGGCGTGGCGGGCACCCCGGAGCAGGCTGCGAGCAGCAGGGAACTCACCGCCAGGACGCCAGAGAAGCCCGCCCTGTTCCTCCGTGCCACCGGTCCACCGCCCCCGTCCGTGTCGTGCGCATCGTTCGACCGCAGCGCCTCGGTGCTCGCCAGGAGCGCCCGGCCGGGAGCGCGGCCCGTTCCGGCCACTGTAGTTGCGTGCGCTTCCGTTCGCCCTTTGGAGCGGTCTACACTGCTGAGACCGGGTCGTCGCGGCAGTCAGCCACGACGCCGCCCGGACCGTCCCGTTCGTCGCTGAACCCGGACCGGCACCCCCGGTCGTGACGGCGTGATCGACCGTCGCACGCACGCACTGCGCGGACCGGTCTGCCGAACCGGCTGCAGCCGTCGCCGCGTTCCCGATCGCCGCGGTCCCGCACTGCGGACAGTTCTATCTCCCTCCCGCACAGAACAGGCCCCATGTCACAGCTCACGCCTGCGCGTCGCACCCTCGCGCTCATCTCGCTCGCCCTCGGTGGCTTCGCCATCGGCTCGACCGAGTTCGTCGCGATGGGTCTGCTGCCGAACATCGCGCAGGCCCTGCTCCCCGAGCAGTACGGCATCGACCCCGACGCCGGGATCGCCCACGCCGGCTGGCTCGTCAGCGCGTACGCCCTCGGGGTGGTGGTCGGTGCGCCGACCATCGCGGCGATGTCCGCCCGGTTCCCCCGCAAGGGCCTGATCCTCGTGCTGCTCGTCGGCTTCGTCGTGGCGACGATCGCGAGCGCCCTGCTGCCCTCGTTCGGCCTGGTGCTCGTCGCCCGCTTCGTGGCCGGGCTGCCGCACGGCGCCTACTTCGGCATCGCCTCGATCGTCGCCGGCGACATGATGGGTCCGGGCAAGCGCGGCAAGGGCATCGCCATGGTGCTGCTCGGTCTGTCGGTCGCGAACGTCGTCGGTGTCCCCGCGATCACCTGGGTCGGCCAGATGGCCGGCTGGCGGGTCGCGTACGGCGTCGTCGCCGCACTGTTCGCCCTGACGTTCCTGGCCGTCGCGGCCTTCGTGCCGAAGAGCGCCCGCGACGAGCACGCCACGATCGGCCGTGAGCTGCGGGCGTTCCGCGTGCCGCAGGTGTGGATCGTGATGGGCCTCGGCGCCGTCGGGTTCGGTGGCTTCTTCGCCGTCTACTCGTACATCTCGCCGCTCGTGCAGAACGTCACCGGGATGTCGGAGTCGTTCGTGCCGATCGTGCTCGTCGTCGTGGGCATCGGCATGGTCGTCGGCGGGGTCCTCGGCGGACACCTGGCCGACCACAGCGTGAAGCGCACCATCTACGTCGGCATGTTCTCGCTCATCGGCGCCCTGCTCATCACGGTCCTCACGGCGCAGTGGCTCTGGGGCATGTTGCTCGGTGCGTTCCTGCTCGGGGCGACCTCGTCGGCCATCCCGCCGGCGGTGCAGTCGCGCCTGATGGACGTCGCGGGCGATGCGCGCACGATCGCGGCGGCGCTGAACCACTCGGCGTTCAACATCGGCAACTCGATCGGTGCGGCCCTGGGCGGCGCCGTCATCGCGGCCGGCTTCGGGTTCCTCGCCCCGGGCTGGCTCGGCATCGGCCTGGCGCTGCTCGGTGTGCTCGTCACGATGGCGAGCTACGCCGTCGAACGGCGGAGCACCCGACGCGCTGTCCGTTCCTCGTCGCCGTCCACCGGTCCGATCACCGCACCGGTCCCGACGGCCTGACACGCGGGGTGCGCGCACGCACCCACCGGACGGGAGGCCCGTGGCGGCGCCGCCACGGGCCTCCCGTCCGTCACGTGGCGCGGAAGACCGCCCCGAGTGAGCAGAAGACGTCGGGTTCCGTGACGGGACCCGACGTCTTCTGCTCACTCGATGCGCGACGCGACGCGCGTCAGAGCCCCAGGGGGCTGCCGTCCTGCACGATGATGCCGTCGGTGATGGCACGCTTCCGGAGCGCCACCTTCGTGCCGACGTCGAAACCGGCGACGCGGTACTTCTCGCGGATGCGCTTGAGGTAGCTCTTCGCGGTCTCCTCGGAGATGCCGAGCTGGTAGGCGACGCTCTTGACGGGCTCGCCGCCGCCGTACAGTGCCATCACGCGACGCTCCTGCGCGCTGAGCTTCGGGACGCCGCCGACGTCGCCGCTGTTGATGGCGAGGTCGAGCTCGGCCGAGACGTACTGCTCGCCGCGCTGGGCGGAGCGGATCGCCTCGACGATCATGTCGGCGTCCTCGCTCTTGACCAGGTAGCCGAGGGCACCGGCGCCCAGGGCTTCGCGCACGACGTTCGGCTCCGAGTAGGTGCTCATCACGACGGTCTTGACGCCGGCGGTCTTGAGCGTCGAGATCTTCAGCGACACCGGGATGGAGTCCTTGAGGTCCAGGTCCAGCAGCACCACGTCGACCGGGAACGCGGGGCTCGTCAGGAGCTCCGGCCAGGTCGTGACGGCGGCGACCAGGGTGATGTCGTCGGCCGCGTTCCGGATCCACTCCGTGAGCGCGCCAAGGAGCATCCTGTGGTCGTCGACCAGTGCGAGTCGGATCGGTTCCTCTGGAGTCGCCATGCTGGCGTCCTTTCTCGGTGCGGATTGCTCGGCCGATCCTAGGAGGATCCCGGCCGGAAGCGGGTGAGGCGTGCTGGTGTCCGCCAGCTACATCGACGGATGTCGGTTCACGACGCAGTGCGCGACGATGTGCAGCGTGCCGTCGCGAACGGTCTCGGTGTACTGGCCGATGCGCTGCAGGGCGCTCCAGGCCGTCGGGCCGAGGCTGCGCCGGGGCACCCCGCGGGACTCGATGACGACGGGCACGTCCATGGTGTCGTCGCTGACCGGGTGGCCGTCGGAGCCGATCGGGCCGAGCGTGACCGAGACGACGGGCATGCCGGGCTGCGCGGTACGGCCGTCGCCGACCATCTGCCAGATCGCCTGCAGCAGGCCGTCGCGCTGCGTGGGGGAGAGGTGTCCGGCCAGGGCGGTCGGGTCCGCGACGCTCACCGAACGACCGAGGTGGTCGGACTCGGTGATCGCGTGGTAGAGCCAGGTCTCACGGCGGCCCTCGATCAGGTGCAGACGGAGCTCGGTGGCGAGGGACGCGGCGACGGAGCTCGAGGCGTCGGACAACGGCAGCGGGTCGGTGCCGTTCGCGACGGCGTCGAGCAGCTTCTCGGCGGCGAGGTCGAGCCGGGCGAGCTCGTCCGAGGCGAGCATGCCGACGGCGAACTGCGGCGCCTGCACGTTGCTCTGCACGAGCACCCGGTCGAGCTCACGCTGCACGAGTTGGCGGAACCGCTGCACGACGTACAGGGCGAGCGACGGCGGCACGACGACGAGCGAGAGCAGGGACACGATGCCGGGCAGGGTGTCGTGCGTGATCGGCGTCGACACGACGGCCATCACCACGAACGCGATGCCGAGCACGCCGATGGCGGCGGCGACCTCGCGGGCGGGTCGGAGCGTGGCGATCGGCAGCAGCGCGAACCCGGCTGCCATCGAGGCGCTCGCGGTGTGGGCGATGTCGTGCTCGGGCCAGATGCCGATGAAGTCGAGCGTGACCACGCAGGCCAGCACGACGCAGATCAGCGCGAACGCCGGCCCCGTCAGCCGTTCGCCGTAGGTCAGGACGCTGAGCCCGACCCCGACGGCCGCGACGATGTAGAGCACCCAGGCGACCGTGGGCAGCAACGGGTCGGAGTACTCGTTCCAGCGCACCAGGAAGAACGCGATGCCGGCGACGGCTTCGATCGCGGTGAGGATCGCGGCGCCGAGGCCCAGGTACCCGGCACCGAGTGACGCGCCTGGTTTGGCGGCCTGGCGCAGGGACCGGGCGCCGGTGGACGTCGAGGGGAGTCCTCGGGCCTGGCGGCGCTCGCTCGTGCGGTAGCGCTCGCGCGCCTCGCGACGGGTGCGGGGGGCCGGCGGAGCGGTCTCGCCGGGCAGGCTGCGGCCGATGGTGTCCTCGGGGATCCGGCTCATCGCGGTGCCTCCAGGACGACGGTGGTGCCGGAGCCCGGCGCGGAGAAGAGCTTCGCGTCGCCGCCGACTTCGCGCAGACGGTTCACGACGCTCTCCTTGAACCCGAGGCGTTCGGCGCTGACGGTGGTCAGGTCGAAGCCGACACCGGAGTCGGTGACCATGGCTCGGACGACCTCGTTGTCGTGGACGATCGTGACGTGTGCCTCGCCGACGCCGGCGTGCCGACGGACGTTCTCCAGGCACTCGCCGAGTGCGAGCAGGAACGCGTCGAGCACGTTCGACGGCAGCAGGACCTGCCCGGTGCCGTGCCAGCTGACCTCGAGGCCCATCCGGCCGAAGCGCTGCTTGACCGATTCGAGGGTCTGCCCGAGCGGTGATTCCTCTTCGCGGGTGAGCGAGTAGTCGCCGGACTGCGAGGGCTGCGGGGTCGCGCCGAGGCGCAGGTGCCGCAGCAGCCGGGCGTCCTCGGCGGCCTGCTCGCGCATCGCCTGCTCGGAGACGCCGACGCCGGAGTGGGCGAGCAGCGTCAGGGTCGCGAGCACGGTGTCGTGCAGCAGGCGGGCACCCTGGCGTCGCTGCGCCTCGGTCTCGCTGGCCTGCCGTTCGGCGCGGTGGGCGGTGCCGATGCTGTAGATCCGGCGGGCCACGCGGGGGATGCTGCGCGAGATCCAGATCGCCACGACGGCCATCAGGATCCACCCGAGCAGTGCGCCGCTGACCGGGGTCGACAGGATCGAACCCGAACCCCAGACCATGAGCACGACGACCACGCCGCCTCCGGCGATGGTGATGCCGAGCCCGACCGGGTGCCGACGCTGCGCCATCAGCGGTGCCGAGAGCCCGCCGGCGGCCAGGGGCATCACGGCGCTGGCGATGAGCGGCCGGGCCGTGTCGTCGACGCCGGTGAAGAGCAGCACCATGGTGGCGAGCCCGGCGACGACGACGGCGGCGGTCCACCACACTTCGCCGCCGCGGCCGAAGCACACCAGCGCGGTGATCATCGCGGCGATGCACAGGAGTGCGCCGACGAGGACCGGCACGGGCACGGCTGCAGCGGAGACGATGCCCACGACGCTGACGAGCGCGCAGACGATGCCCACGACACGGGTCGCCGACCGCAGCAAGCGGTCGCGTTCCTGTGCGATGAAGTCCATCGATGTCCTGGTTGGTGACGATCTGGGTGGAGCGGGAAACCGAGCGTCGGTCAGTGCCGAGCTCCACGCCATCATTCCACGCGCGCCACCCGTTGGGGGGTCTTCGGCGCGCCGCCCGCGCTCTGCGGCACCGGTTCAGGACTCGAGCAGCCGCCGCAGGTGCGCCCCGACCTGCTCGTGTTCGATGAGGAACCCGTCGTGTCCGAACTCGCTCTCGATCACCGCCGCGGTGTCACCGTCGAGCGCGTCCGGCACGCCTGCGGCGATCCGGTGCTGGTCCTCGACGGGGAACAGCCGGTCACTCGAGATGCCCACGACCAGGGTCCGCGCGGTCACGAGCGCCAGCGCCGCCGCCACCCCGCCGCGCCCGGCACCGACGTCGTGCGAGTCCATCGCGTACGTCAGCGTCACGTAGCTCGAGGCGTCGAACCGCCGGGTGAACTTGTTGCCGTGGAAGTCGAGGTAGCTCTCCACCGAGAAGCGTCCGTCGTCGCCGAGCGGTGAGACGTCGCTCTGCCAGGACCGCGCAAAGCGGCTGTTCAGCTCGTCCGAGGCCCGGTAGGTCATGAGCGCCATCCGCCGTGCCAACGACAGTCCGCGGTGCGGCCCCTCGCCGGTGTCGGCCTCGTAGTAGTCGCCGCCCGCGAACGCCGGGTCCATCTGGATCGCCGCCCGCTGCAGCGAGTTCGCCGCGATCTGGTCGGCGGTGGTCTGCGCCGTCGATGCCAGGACCGCCAGCCGCCCGACCCGCGCCGGGTGCGAGACCGCGAACTCGAGGGCGTGCATGCCGCCCATCGATCCGCCGACGACGGCCGCGAAGGTGTCGATGCCGAGCCGGTCGGCGAGCTGCGCCTGCACCTCGACCTGGTCCCGCACCGTCAGGAACGGGAACCGCGAACCCCACTCCGCGCCCGTCGGCGACACCGACGACGGTCCGGTGGTGCCCTGACAGCCGCCGAGCATGTTCGGCGCGATCACGAACCACCGGTCGGTGTCGATCGCCCGGCCGGGTCCGACGACGTCGCCCCACCAGCCGGCGGTGCGGTGTCCGGGGCCGGCGGGCCCCGTGACGTGCGAGTCCCCGGTGAGCGCGTGCAGGACGAGCACGGCGTTGTCGCGAGCCGCGTTGAGCGTGCCCCACGTCTCGTACGCCACGCGCACGGACGGCAGGCGGCCGCCGCGCACCCACTGCTCGCCGAGCGACGCGAAGTGCCGTGCGCCCGGGTGGTCACCGGGGCGCCAGGCGCCGGTCACGGGCGGCTTGCCCAGGGTGCCGAGTTCGGTGCCGGGCACCAGGGTGGACGGCACGGAGTCCTCGGGGGTCGTCTGCCAGTCCATGGTGCGTCCAGTCTGCCGGGAGGCGCGGGTCGCCGCCGCCGTGTTACGTCACGTCGGCGCGTCGCCGGGCCCCGGGCCCGGGTGCCGCGGCCGTGTGTGCGCATGTTCCGACATCGTGCGCGTTGTTCGACTCGTGGATCGTCGCATCATGCACACGTACCGGATGCGTGTGCAACGAACGACGTCCCACGCGTCGATCGACACGTGGGACGTCGCAACATCCACACGCATCGAGCGAGTGGTGCCGGCGGCGCGGCGAGCCCTACGCGCGCTGGCTCTCCTGCGCGACCGCCCGGGCCGCGGCGAGCCCGGCCTCGAGGTCTGCCTTCAGGTCGGCGATGTTCTCGATGCCGACCGACAGGCGCACCAGGCCGGGCGTGACCCCGGTGGTGAGCTGCTGCTCGGGCGTGAGCTGCGAGTGCGTGGTCGACGCCGGGTGGATGACGAGGGAACGGACGTCACCGATGTTCGCCAGGTGCGAGAACAGCTGCAGGTTGTCGACGAACGCCTTGCCCGCGGGCACCCCGCCCTTGAGCTCGAACGACAGCACGGCACCGACGCCCTTCGGCGCGTACCGGTTCGCGGCCGCGTACCAGGGCGACGTCGGCAGGCCCGCGTAGGCGACGGTGGCGACGTCGGGGTGCTGGTCGAGCCACTCGGCGATCTCCTGGGCGTTGGACACGTGCCGCTCGATGCGGAGCGACAGGGTCTCGATGCCCTGCAGCAGCGCGAACGCCGTGTCCGCCGAGTTCGAGGCGCCGAGGTCACGGAGCAGCTGCACCCGGGCCTTGACGATGTAGGCGAGTGCGTCGCCGACGGCCTCGGTGAAGACCGCACCGTGGTACGACGGGTCCGGGGTGCTGAACTCCGGGAACCGGTCGGCGTGCTGTGACCACGCGAACGTCCCGCCGTCGACGATGAGCCCGCCGATGACGGTGCCGTGTCCGCCGAGGAACTTCGTGGCCGAGTGCACGACGATGTCGGCACCGTGCTCGAACGGACGGATCAGGTACGGCGTCGCGATCGTGTTGTCGACGATCAGCGGGACACCGGACTCGTGCGCGACGTCGCTGACCCCGGTGATGTCGAGGACGTTGATCTTCGGGTTGCCGATGGTCTCGGCGAAGAACAGCTTCGTGTTCGGGCGGACGGCGCGGCGCCACTCCTCGAGGTCGTCCTGGTCCTCGACGAACGTCGTCTCGATGCCGAGCTTCGCCAGCGTGTACTTGAACAGGTTGTACGTGCCCCCGTAGATCGACGACGACGACACGATGTGGTCGCCCGCCCCGGCGATGTTCAGGACCGCGTAGGTCTCGGCAGCCTGGCCGGACGCGACGAGCAGGGCACCCGAACCGCCTTCGAGCGCCGCGATCCGCTGCTCGACGACGTCGTTCGTCGGGTTCGTGATCCGGGAGTAGATGTTGCCCGGCTTGGCGAGCGCGAACACGTCGCGCGCTTCGTCCGAGTTCGCGAAGACGTACGAGGTCGTCTTGTAGATCGGCGTCGCTCGGGCCCCCGTGGTCGGGTCCGGCTGCGCTCCGGCGTGGACCTGGGTGGTCTCGAACTGCCAGGCGGCGGCGTCGTTCGTGCTCATCGGTGCTCCTGTCGGGTGCGGTTCTCGTGCGGTCGCGCCGTCGGCCGGGAGGCACGTGCGGCGCTGCGTCCCCGGTCACGGTACGCAGGTGGCCGGGTCCACACCAGCGCACCCGCCTCGGGACGTAACGCACCCGCCCGACGCGCCACGGGCCTCCCGGCCGTCCGTCCGCACCGTGCTGTCACCGTCGGACGGTGCGAGGTCGGTGGTCCGGTGCGGAGCTGCCGCGCCGCACGGGACGGGCAAGCTCGCACGGGCCGGAGGAACGCGCACGGTGCGGGGTTCCGTCGGACGGTGCGAGGTCGGTGGTCCCGTGCGGCGCTGTCGGGCCGCACGGGACGGGCAAGCTCGCACGGGCCGGAGGAACGCGCACGGTGCGGGGTGGCACCGCTACGCCGCGTCGCGGCGGAACAGCCAGTCGACCTTCGGCTCGAGCAGCCAGCGCATCCCGCGCCGCACGAAGGGCTGCGCCAGGAAGAGGCTGACGACGCACGCGATGACGACCATCAGCAGCACGAACGGCCAGGCCGAGTGCTCGCCTGCCAGGACGCCGGACTCCCGGATCGGGTAGAGCACGAACGTGTGGAGCAGGTAGACGTACATCGTCGCGGCGCCGAACCGGGTGATCCAGACGTTCCGGCGGGGGATGAGCACCAGGAACGACGCCGTCAGCAGCGTCGCGAGCAGCATCAGGCCGAAGCGCACCGCCCCCGCCCACCAGGCGTCCTCGCCGAGCCCCGAGTAGGAGTCGTCGTAGAAGAACCAGTGGTGCAGGTCGAACTCCTTGAACTGCGGGATCCAGACCGCGCACGACACCGCCCACGCGGCGAACACCACGGAGGCCGCCACCCGCACCCGGACGACCGTGCGGCGCGACGCCTCGTACCAGCGGTCGAAGACGCCCCACTGCTTGACCTGCCAGCCGAGCAGGAAGAACGGCAGCAGGCTGATCGCACGGGACAGCGAGAGCGTCGAGTCGACGTTGTCGAAGTACCCGACGCCGATGCTGAACACGACCGCCCAGAACAGCGGCCACCGCAGCTGCGCCAGGTACGGCAGGATCAGCTTGAAGATGCCGAGGGCCAGCAGGAACCACAGGGTCCACGTCGGCTGCGTCGGGTTGAAGTCCTTGCCGCCCTCGACGATGCCCTGCACCACGGTCCAGATCGTCTGCATGATGATGTACGGCACGACGATGTCCGTGATCGTCCGGCGCATCCGCTTCGCCGTCGGGGTGTCCGCCGACGAGAAGTACCCGCTGATCACGCCGAACGCCGGCATGTGGAACGCGTAGATGAACGTGTAGAGCGCCAGGGCGTGCTCGCTCGCCGGCGTCTGCCGCTGGATCGCGTGGCCGATGACCACGAGCGTGACCGCGACGAAGCGCGCGGTGTCCCACATCGGGATCCGGCGCGGGGCTCGACCGGGCTCGAGCTGCGTCGCCGGGGCCGAGGGGGCGGGAGGGGCGGCATCCGTCGTCATCGCCGGTCACGTTACCGGATCGTGACCTGGACGGCCTGGTGCGGTGCCGGAACCGTCCCGCTCGGTACGGTGGACGGACCGGGCCACCACGTGCTCCGGTCACCGACGCAGGAGGCAGATCACATGGCAGCACGGCGCGCAGTCGTCACCGGAGCGAGCTCGGGCATCGGGGCGGCCACCGTCCGGCTGTTCCGGTCGCGGGGCTGGGACGTGCTCGCCGTGGCCCGCCGCACCGCGAAGCTCGAAGCGCTCGCCGCCCAGACCGGGGCGGACACCCTGGTGGCCGACATCACGGACGCAGACGACGTGACGGCGCTCGCCGCGCGGGTCGCGGACCTCGGCGGCGCCGACGTCCTGGTGAACAACGCCGGCGGGGCGTTCGGCTCGGCGAGCGTCGAGGAGTCTGACGTCGACGACTGGCGCGCCATGTTCGAGGTCAACGTGATCGGCACGAAGCGAGTGGTCTCCGCGCTGCTGCCGCACCTGCGCGACCGGGCTCGGGTGTCCGGGGGAGCCGACATCGTCACGGTGACCAGCACCGCCGGGTTCGTCGCGTACGAGAACGGCGGCGGCTACAACGCGGCGAAGTTCGCAGAGCACGCCTTGGTCGGCGCACTCCGGCTCGAACTGAACGGCGAGCCGATCCGGGTCGTCGAGATCGCGCCGGGCATGGTGAAGACCGACGAGTTCGCGCTCACCCGGTTCCGCGGCGACGAGCAGAAGGCCGCCGCGGTGTACGACGACGTGCCGGAGCCGCTGGTGGCCGACGACGTCGCCGAGGCGATCGTGCACGCGGTGGAGCTGCCGCCGCACGTGAACCTCGACCTGGTGACGATCCGGCCGGTGGCGCAGTCGGCACAGCACAAGCTGGCGCGCGGCCCGCTGACGCCGCGCTGAGCAGCCGGTACGCCGCGCACCCGTGCCACCCGCGCCGCGCGCCGCGGCGACCCGCGCAGCGCCCGGGCGGCGGGCGCGGGTCGCGGGCGTGGGCTCCCTGCCGGTACCGTGGTCGGATGCCGATCAGCAGCGAACCCGAGCCCGCGGCTCCGTCCACCGTGACCGTGACGAGCGGGCTCGAGGTACTCGGCTGGCTGGAGTTCGGTGACGCCGCACGCCTGCTCGCCAAGGACGTCCTGTCCAGTGGCTTCGAGCCCGAGGTCGTCGTCGCCGTCGCCCGCGGCGGACTGATCATCGCCGGTGCCGTGGCGTACGCGCTCGGCACCAAGGAGTGCGGCTCGATCAACGTCGAGTTCTACACCGACGTCGAGCAGCGGCTGGAGGAGCCGGTCGTGCTCGCCCCCGCCCTCGACGCCCCGAGCCTGGCCGGCAAGCGGGTCCTGGTGGTCGACGACGTGTCCGACTCCGGCCGCACCCTGCGCCTGGTGGTCGACATCATCCGGAACGCCGGCGGCGACGTCCGGAGCGCCTGCCTGTACTCGAAGCCCGGCACCGTCCTGGAGCCCGACCACGTGTGGCGCCGGGTCGACGGCTGGATCACGTTCCCGTGGAGCGCCCTGGCGCCCGTGACGGCCGAGTCGTGAGCATCCACCTGGTCGGCGGCGGGCTGTTCGCCGCCTCGGACGCCGCCGCGCCGTTCCTCGCCGAGGCCACCGCCCGTTCGGCGGCGGTCGGCCGCAGCGTCCCGCGCATCGCCCTGCTCTCCGTGGCGGGCCCGGACGGCGGCAGCCCGGCGTCGACCGCCGACATCGCCGAGGTCCTCGGTGGCCCGCGAACAGCCGAGGTGTTCGTCACCGAGGTCGCTGCCGGCCAGGTCTTCGACACGACGGTCCTGAGCGACGTCGACGCCCTGGTGATCGGCGGCGGTGTCACGCCCGACTACCTCGCGGCGATCGCGCCGCTGGTGGACCAGCTCCGCCTGCTCGTCTCCGACGGTCTGCCCTACCTCGGCTACTCGGCCGGCGCGATGATCGCCGCCGACCGTGCCCTGGTGGGCGGCTGGCGCATCGGTGGCGTCGAGATCTGCCCCGAGGCCGCGTCCGAGGGCCTGGACGAGGTCGAGCTCCGCGAGGGCCTCGGGCTGGTCGACCTGACGATCGACGTCCACGCGGTGCAAGCCGGCACGCTCGCGCGGCTCATCGCCAGCGCCGAGGCCGAGTTCGTCACCGCCGGGCTCGCGATCGACGAGGACACCACGCTCGTCGTCGGTGAAGGGGCGCTCGAGGTCCGGGGGACCGGCAGCGTCTGGCGCGTGATGGCCGGCGACGAGTCGGTGTCCGTCGCCACCATGGGCGCGTAGCCGACGTGGAACCACGGCCGCTCGCCGACCTGGTCGACCCCGGCTGGGCGTCGGCGCTCGCCCCGGTCGAGGACGACGTGCACCGGATCGGTACGTGGCTCCGTGACGAGACCGCTGCGGGTCGGCACTGGCTGCCCGCCGGCGGTGACGTCCTGCGCGCGTTCACGACCCCCTTCGACGCCGTCAAGGTGCTGGTCGTCGGCCAGGACCCCTACCCGACGCCCGGCCACCCGATCGGCCTGTCGTTCGCCGTCGACCCCGCGGTCCGTCCGGTGCCGCGGAGCCTGGCGAACATCTACCGCGAGCTGTCCGACGACCTCGGGGTGACACCGCCCGCGCACGGTGACCTGCGGGCGTGGTCCGACCAGGGCGTGCTGCTGCTCAACCGGGTGCTCACCGTGCAGGCAGGTGAGGCCGGCAGCCACCGCGGCAAGGGCTGGGAAGCGGTGACCGACCAGGCCGTCCGAGCGCTCGTCGCCCGCGGTACCCCGCTCGTGGCCGTGCTCTGGGGCGCCCAGGCCGGGTCGGTGCGGCCGATCCTCGGCGACACCCCGGTCGTCGCCTCGGCCCACCCGAGTCCGCTCAGCGCGTCCCGCGGGTTCTTCGGCAGCCGCCCGTTCTCGCAGGTGAACGCCCTGCTCGAGTCGCAGGGCGCACCGCCCGTCGACTGGACGCTGCCCGCTCAGTAGGCTCGGCACGTGCTCGAGGAGGAATACCAGCGACGGCGGGTCCTGCCGCGACACCTGCGTGCCCCGGCGGCGACCGAGACGGCCTTCGAGTACCGCATCCGTGCGGCCGAGGTGGGGGACCTGCCCCACGTGCGCGAGATCCACACGCACTACGTCCGGAACTCGTCGGTGACCTTCGACCCGTCGGCGTTCACGTACGCCGCGTGGAAGAAGCGCTACGACGACATCCGCAAGCGCCGGCTGCCGTTCCTGGTCGCGGAGAACCCCGCCGGGCAGATCCTCGGGTACGCGCTGGTCGACGCGTGGAACCCGCGGGACCGCTCGAACCACGTCGTCGAGGACTCGATCTACCTCGGTGCCGCGTCCGGTGGCAAGGGCCTCGGCCGTGCGCTGATGGAGGCCCTGCTCGACGAGTGCCGGTTGGCCGGGGTGCGCGAGGTGGTGGCGGTCATCGCGGACCGGCAGGCCGAGGCGTCGATCCGGCTGCACGAGCGGCTCGGCTTCGAGGAGGTCGGCCGGATGGGCAAGGTCGGCTACAAGTACGACCGCTGGCTCGGCACCGTCACGATGCGGCTCCGCCTGCGCGGGCCACGGCTGTTCGCCCGCCGCCGCTGACGGCACCGGTGCCGGTGCCGTCACCGGCGCCGGCACCGATACGGACCTGACGGACCTGACGGACGTCCGTCACGCTCGCCACGTGGCCGCAGGGCGGACGGGAGGCCCGTGGCGGGCCCGGCACGCGCCTCCAGGACGTCGCCCGGTCGCCGCCACGGCGACCCCGCCGTCTGAACGCGCGCGCTCCGGCACGTCGAGCGCCCGGCTCTCGTCACTGCGGAGAGCGGTCCGAGCGACTACTCGTCCGACGGCGCCTCGTACCCCGCGGACGTCGCAGAGGCCGTCTCGGTGCCGAGCTTCGCGGTGACGGTGACGGTGAGGACGGTCCCCTCGTCCGCTGCGACCGGCGTGTACGAGTAGCTCGTCGCTCCGCTGATCGCAGTGCCGTCGCGGTACCACTGAGCAGTGCTCTTCGCCGTCCCCGGGGAGGCGGCGACACCACTGACCACGAGCAAGCCGTCCTGGAACTGGTCCTGCTGGATGACCGGGTTGCCGATGAAGCGCAACGCACCCGTGTGCGGGGAGACGGGGATCGTGCCGAGGTCCGCGCTCCCGCTCGTCGGCACGGTGATGACGGTCGCGTCGTCGAACGAAGCGGCGTCGCGGTACCAGGTCGTCTCGAACGGAGTCCGGGTCTGCGGGTTCTCGTCGTCGCTGCCGAGCGAGTCGGAGAACAGCAGCTTGTACCGGGTCGCGGAACCGAGGTCGCCAGTGAGCCGGAAGTACCCCTGCGCGTCGGTCTCGTTCGGACCCGACCTCGGCCCGACGAACTGGTCGGTGCCCGGATCGAAGCGCATCGGGACCATGGTGAGTGCGGGGACACCGTTCCCCGCGGCGTCGACCACCCGCCCGCTCACGAACGGCGTGACGGACAGCGCGAAGTCGATGTCGGGCTTCGTGGAGGCCGGGACCAGCGGGACCGGCGTCGCGGCACCCTGCGTGGAGGCGTGGTCCCACCACTGCGTGCTGTACCGGATCGGGAAACCGTGCGCGTCGGGGTGCGCGGAGTCGTAGAAGCCCGCGCTGATGACGTCGTTCGTCGTCGTCAGTTGGTCGAGGGTGTAGCTGCCGTCGGCGGCCGTGGTCGTGTGGCTGTTCGAGAAGCCACCCACCGGGTTCGCCGACACCGACGCGCCGGCGATCGGCGTGCCGTCGGCGGTGGTCACCGTGCCCGAGACCGCCGCGCCCCGAGCGAGTTCGTCGTCAGCGACTGCCGTCGGGTGGGCTGCAGTCAGTGTGACCTTGGTCGAGTCACTCGACAGGAGCGTGTGGCCGAGGTACTCCACGACGTAGTCGTGGTTGCAGCTGCTCCTGCCGGTGGTGGCGCAGTTGAACTGGACCGTGTACGAGCCCGCGGCGAGCGGGACGTCGTCGGCGCCGCTGGAGTGGTCGTCCATCTCGGAGATCGACCAGTGCCCCGCCGCGTCGGTGTACGCGTACGCGGAAACGTAGTTTCCCGCGAGGCCACTGAGGTAGACCTCGACGCCGGCGAGCGGGACAGTGGCGGCTGTGGCGGACGGTTTGCCGGTCAACGTCCCGGACACCGAGAACGCAGGGTCGGCCTGCGCTGGACCGGCCAACCCGACCAGCCCGACCATCGTCGTCGCGGCGATGGCGATCATCGCCACTGTTCGAGCGACACGGGTCTGTCGTTGCACGAGATTCCTCCGATTTCGGTCGAGGAACCCTAGATGCTCCCCCGGCAACAGGCTAGTCAGGACCGCGCGCACCACAACCCGTGGGGCGCAAGTCCTGAACCTCCTGAGCGACCGCTCATGTGGGTGCGGCTCTGCCCGTGGTGACCAGCAGCTCCGGGTCGAGCGCTGGTGTGGTCGCTCCCTGCAGGGCGGACGGGAGGCCCGTGACGGGCCCGGCACGCGCCTCCAGGCCGTCGCCCGGTCGCGTCAGCCTGCGGCAGCCTCGGTGATGAACTCGTCGCGCGTCACGCGGAGCAGCGCGGTCGCCGCTGCCGCAGCGGCGTCGGCATCGCCGTCGACCGCTGCGCGACCGACCGCCTGGTGCCGGAGCGCCGCTTCGCGCGTCCAGCGCGTGATCGGGTCGCGCGACTCCGACGTCCGCGTGCGCAGGAGCGCCTCGACGGTGCCGGCGAAGTGCGCGAACACGGCGTTCCCCGACCCGGTGAGCAGCGCCCGGTGGAAGCGGACGTCGGCCTCCAGGTAGGCGCGGCTGTCCTCGCGCCCGCAGGCGTCGAGCATGTCCTCGGCGGCGGCGAGCACGGCGGAGGCGCCGTCGGTGCCGGCGGTCAGGGACGCCGCGACCGGTTCGACCCCGAGCCGGAGTTCGACCAGCTCGCGCTGCTGCACGAAGTACGCCGGTGACGTGCCCCGCCACCGGATGACGGTCGGGGCGAGCAACTCCCACGCGGTGATGTCGCGGACGAGCGTGCCGACCCGCTGCCGGGGCTCGACCAGGCCGAGGGACTGCAGGACGCGCAGGGCCTCGCGGACGACGGAGCGGGACACCCCGAACTCGTCGGCGACCACGTCGGGCCGGACGACGGAACCCGTGGCCAGGTCGCCGTCGACGATCCGCTGGCCGAGCGTGTCGAGCACCTGGGCGTGCAGTCCGCGTGCCGTGGGCATCGTTCCTCCGTGCAGTACGGGTCACGCGGTCGCCGTGACACCGATCCCATCGAAGCGGCAGACTCCGGGGGCGGGCGGTTGGCGCGCGGGACGACGTCGTATAGTCTGATTAATCAGATTATTGAGGGTCGGCGTTCGTCGCGCCAGTCCACCCTCGACACGAAGGCGACGGAGCCGCGCAGCAGCGACTCCAGGAAGGGGCGCTGATGCCTCACGCTCTCCCGGACCACCTGCTCGCCGCAGGTGGCACCACCGAGACGGTCGACCCGTCCGGTTCGATCCCGCAGTTGATCATCGCGGCACTCGTCGGCATCGTGGTGATCATCGCGCTCATCACCTGGCTCAAGGTGCACCCGTTCATCGCGCTCACGATCGGTGCGCTCGGCGTCGGTATCGGTGCAGGGCTCGCTCCGGACAAGGCGGTCACCAGCTTCGGCGACGGCTTCGGCGCGACCATGACGAGCGTCGGCATCCTGGTCGGACTCGGGGCGATGTTCGGCAAGATGCTCGTCGACTCCGGCGCAGCGGACCGCGTCGTGGACACCCTGGTGCGGAAGTCGTCGAAGGCGGCGCTGCCGTGGACGATGGCCCTGATCGGGGCGCTCATCGGGCTCCCGATGTTCTTCGAGGTCGGCCTCGTCCTGCTCATCCCGATCATCGTGCTCGTCGCCAAGCGCAGCGGGGTGCCGATCATGAAGATCGCCGTCCCCGCCCTGGTCGGCCTGTCCACGATGCACGCGTTCGTCCCGCCGCACCCCGGCCCGCTCGTCGCGATCTCCACCGTCGGCGCGAACCTCGGCACCACGCTCGCCTTCGGCATCGTGCTCGCGATCCCGGTGATCATCCTGGCCGGGCCGCTCTTCGCCCGCTTCGCGGCCCGCTGGGTCGACATCCCCGTGCCCGACATGTTCGGGTCGCGTGGGGCGGTCGCCACCGCCGGGCCGGGGTCGGGTTCCGCCTCGGGGTCGGGTTCCGGGTCCGCCGCCTTCGCCGACGACCCGGCGCACCCCGGACGGGAGGCCCGGCGCGGCCCCGCCACGCAGGACACCGCGTCCCTGCCCAACGGCAAGAGCGACTTCACGCGCGTCATCAGCGAGCCGCGCAGCCCGTCGTTCACCGTCGCGCTGATCGGCATCCTGCTGCCGGTCGTGCTCATGCTCGCCCAGGCGATCCGTGAGGCCACCGCACCGGACGCCGCCGGCTCGTGGGTGAGCCTGCTCGACTTCCTCGGCTCCCCGATGATCGCCATCGGCATCGCCGCCGTCTACGCCATGGTCTTCTTCGCGATCGGCGGCGGCATGGACCGCTCCGCGGTGTCGAAGTCGCTCGAGAGCGCGCTGCCCCCGATCGCCGGGGTGCTGCTCATCGTCGGCGCCGGCGGCGGGTTCAAGCAGGTGCTCATCGACACCGGCATCGGCGGCGTGATCGCCGACGCCGTGAAGGACTCCGGCGTCTCCGTGCTGCTCGTCGCCTGGATCGTCTCGGCCCTGGTGCGCGTCGCGACCGGTTCCGCCACGGTCGCCACCGTGACCGCCGCCGGCATCATGGCGCCCATCGCCGCCGACCTGTCGACGCCGATGACGTCGCTGCTCGTGCTCGCGATCGGTGCTGGCTCGGTGTTCCTGTCGCACGTCAACGACGCCGGGTTCTGGCTGGTGAAGGGGTACCTCGGCACCACCGTGGGGCAGACGTTCAAGACGTGGACGGTGCTCGAGTGCCTCATCTCGGTGTTCGGTCTGCTCGGGGTCCTGCTGGCCGGGGTGTTCATCCGATGAGCGGCGCAGCAGACCACGGTGCGGCAGCTGCTGCCGGTGCGGCCGACACCGGGCTCGACGCCCGCGTCCTGGTCGTGATGGGGGTCTCCGGGTCCGGCAAGTCGACCGTCGCCGCGATGGTGGCGGAGCAGGTCGGGTGGGAGTTCGCCGAGGGCGACGCGATGCACCCGCAGGCGAACGTCGACAAGATGCACGCCGGTACCCCGCTCACCGACGAGGACCGCTGGCCGTGGCTCGACGTCGTCGCCGGGTGGATCCGCGGGCACCTGGACGCCGGGACGAACGGCGTCGTGACCTGCTCGGCCCTGAAGCGCTCGTACCGCGACGTGCTGCGGGCCCCCGGGGTGGTGTTCGTGCACGTCGCCGGTGACGGCGCGCTCATCGAGGAGCGGATGGCGCAGCGCTCCGGGCACTTCATGCCGACGTCGCTGCTGCAGTCGCAGCTCGCCACGCTCGAGCCGCCGCAGCCCGACGAAGCCCACGTGACGATCGCCGCCGACCGCACCCCGGAGGAGGAGAGCGCCGAGGTCGTCGAGCGGCTCGGACTCGTCCGGATCCCGCGAGGCTGATCCGGTGGTGCCGGTGCTCAGCTGAACCGGATCGGCGTCCCGACGGGCAGTGCCGCCAGGGTGCGGGTCATCTCCGCCGAGATCCGCACGCAGCCGTGCGAGCTGCCGGTCGGGTCCGGGTAGTAGTGCAGTGCGGTCAGCGCAGCGTTGCCGCCGTAGGACGGGATCCGGGACGAGTGCGCCCCGGTCAGGATGATCGGGTTGCCCTGCGTGTACGCGACGCGGGTGTCGACGTACGCCGCCTCGACGTAGGTGGCGGTGTCGGCCGGTGTGGGGTCCTCCGGTGTGCCGAGCCGGGCGGCCTCGGTCGCGGTGACCTTGCCCGACCGGGTGACGACGGACACGGTGCTGGCGGCGACGTCGACGGTGATCATCCGGTCGGTGCGCACCACCGTGAAGTCGGCGGCCCGGGCCCAGGCGAACGTCGCGCTCGGGGCGTCCGGGGCGCCGCCGTCACCGGGGGTGCGGTTGCGGGACGGCGTCGACACCAGGAGCATCCCGCCGTCCTTGCCGGGGGAACGACCCCAGACCGCCGTCGCCGCGGGCCGGTTGATCGTCGACACCAGGTGGGACAGGGTCGCCACCGGCCGGGCGCGGCTCGACGGGCTCGCGTACAGGGCGACGAGCGGCGTGCGCGGGGTCGCGATCTGCCACGTGTCCTCCGGCTCCACGTCCGAACCGTCGAGCAACTGCGGGACGACCGCGTCGTGGAACGCCAGCGGCAGCGCGGCCAGGGTCGCGTCGGACGGTGCGGCGGGGACGGCCGCGAGCGTCGGGGTCCGCGTGGCGCTCGGGGTCGGTGTCGTCGTCGCCCGTGCCGCGCGGGTCGACTCCGGCTCGGGCTCGGGCGACCCGACGCTCACCCCCACCACGACGGCGGCGACGGCGAGCACCACCACCCCGGCGGTCGTCGCGATCCAGGTGTTGCGTCGCATGGTGCTTCCCCCCTCGGTCGATCCGTCAGCGTTCGGTGGATCCGTCAGCGTTCGGTGACGGTGCCGCCCTCGACCCGCCACTGCCGGTCGAGTCGGACGGTCTCCAGCATGCGCCGGTCGTGTGTGACGAGCAGCAGGGTCCCGTCGTAGGACTCCAGCGCCTGCTCGAGCTGCTCGATCGCAGTGAGGTCCAGGTGGTTGGTCGGCTCGTCGAGCACGAGCACGTTCACCCCGCGGGCCTGCAGCAGTGCGAGCCCGGCCCGGGTGCGCTCGCCGGGGGAGAGCGCCGAGGCCGGTCGGCCGACGTGGTCCGCCTTGAGCCCGAACTTCGCGAGCAGCGTCCGGACGTCGGCCGTCGTGTACTCGGGGACGATCGCCTCGAACGCCGCCGCAAGGGGCTGGTCGCCGGTGAACGCCGCACGCGCCTGGTCGACCTCGCCGACCGCGACGCTCGAGCCGAGCGAGGCCGTGCCCGTCGTCGGCGCCTGCTTGCCGAGCAGCGCCCGGAGCAGGGTGGACTTGCCGGCGCCGTTCGGACCGGTGATGCCGATCCGGTCACCGCCGTCGACCTGCAGTGAGACCGGGCCGAGGGTGAAGTCGCCCTGGGTGAACGTGGCGTTCGACAGCGTCGCCACGACGGCCGACGACCGGGGTGCGCTGCCGATCGTGAACTCGAGCTGCCACTCCTTTCGCGGCTCCTCGACCTCGTCGAGCCGGGCGATGCGGGACTCCATCTGCCGGACCTTCTGCGCCTGCTTCTCGCTCGACTCCGAGGCGGCACGGCGGCGGATCTTGTCGTTGTCCGGGCTCTTCTTCATGGCGTTCCGCACGCCCTGGCTCGACCACTCGCGCTGCGTCCGAGCCCGCGAGACCAGGTCGGCCTTCGTCGACGCGAACTCGTCGTACGCGTCCCGCTTGTGCTGCCGGGCGATCTCGCGCTCCTCGAGGAACGAGTCGTACCCGCCACCGAACAGCCGGTTCGACGACTGCGCCAGGTCGAGCTCGAGCACCGAGGTCACCGAGCGCGCCAGGAACTCACGGTCGTGGCTGACGAGCACCACCCCGCCGCGCAGCCCGCGCACGAACGCCTCGAGTCGGTCGAGGCCGTCCAGGTCGAGGTCGTTGGTCGGCTCGTCGAGCAGGACGATGTCGAACCGTGACAGCAGCAGCGCGGCGAGCCCGACGCGGGCGACCTGCCCACCGGACAGCGCGGTCATCAGGGAGTCCGGGCCGACGCCGTCCGCAGCGGAGTCGCCGGTACCGGGCTCGAGGCCGAGGTCGGCGAGCACCGCCGGGATCCGGTCCTCCAGGTCGGCGGCCCCCGCGGCGAGCCAGCGGTCGAGCGCCGCCGAGTACCGGTCGGCCGCTGCGTCGCCGGCGTCGGGGTCCCCGAGGGCCGCCGCCGCTGCGTCCATCGTCACCGTCGCCTCGGTGCAGCCGGTCCGGCGCCCGAGGTACGCCGCGACGGTCTCGCCCGCGGTGCGCTCGTGCTCCTGGGGGAGCCACCCCACGAACGCGTCCGTCGGCGCCAGGGAGACCGTGCCGGCCAGCGGCTCGTCGACCCCGGCCAGCAGCCGGAGCAGCGTGGACTTGCCGGCACCGTTCACGCCGACGACCCCGATCACGTCGCCCGGCGCCACCGTCAGGTCGAGGGAGTCGAACAGCGTGCGAGCGGCGTACCCGCCGGACAGGCCCTTGGCGACGAGCGTGGCGGTCATGCGCCCATCGTGCCACGCGGGAGCGGCACCACCGGCGCGACCCTCAGCCCCGCGGCGTCAACCGGCCCGCACCGATCGGCAGCAGCCCGCCCCGGTACTCGAGCGCGTTCGAACCACCCACCGGCACCGAAGCCGCCCCGAACCGCCACGCGCGGTTGAACAGGTACACGCCGATCACCGTGTCGCCGTCGTCCGGCACCGCCCACGTGCCGGTGCCCCACTGCGCCGGGTGCCCCACCCCGTCGACGGTGACGGTCGGCCGGGCGAACCAGGCGAACAGGGGCTTCACGAGCCGCAGTTCGATCCGGCGCTTCGTCGTGCCGGAGGGGAGAGTGGTGTCCACCGTCGAAGGATACGGGCGACCGCCGCCTAGGCTCGGAGCCGTGTTCGAACTCCACCACCTCTCCGCGCAGGAACTCTGGGACTGGATCCGCCGAGGGGAGGCGACCGCCCTCGAGGTCACCGAGCACTACCTGGCCCGCGTGGAACGCGTGGACGCCGGACTCGGTGCCTTCGTGACGGTCACCGCGGACGCTGCCCGGGCCCGAGCCGATCGCCTCGGCCACCTGGTGCCGACGTCGAGACCGTTGTGGGGCCTCCCGTCCGCCGACAAGGACCTGTACGACCGCGCCGGCGTCTCCACGCGGAACGGCACCGCGAGCCTGCCGGAGCGGCCCGCCGCGGCCGACCACCCGCTCGTCGCCGCGCTCGACGCGGCGGGCACGGTCAGCCTCGGCAAGACGGCGTCACCGGAGTTCGGTATGTCCTCGTCGTCCGAGACCCGGCTCGGCGTGACCCGGAACCCCTACGACACCACGCGGGCGCCGGGCGGGTCGTCGAGCGGTGCGGCCGTCGCCGTCGCCGCCGGGCTGCTGCCGGCCGCGATCGGTTCGGACGGCGGCGGGTCGGTGCGGATCCCCGCGGCGGCGACCGGACTCGTCGGGCTGAAGCCGAGCCGCGGTCGTGTGCCGTCCATGCCCGGCCGCTCCGGCGTCGGCGGCCTGTCGGTCGCCGGACCGCTCACCCGCTCCGTCGCCGACGCGGGCATGCTCCTCGACGCGCTGGTCGCGCCGACCGGGCTGCCGGAGCCGTCGCCGTACGCCCTCGTCACCCCCGACGTCGGCGAGGGGCCGTTCACCGCGGCCGCCGTCCGCGGCGAGGGCCGGTTCGTCGTCGGGGTGCTCGACGGTTCGCCGTGGGACGACACCGTCGACGTGGTCGTCGATCCCGCTGCCCGTGCCGCCGTGGAGACGGCCGTGCGGGTGCTCGGCGAGGTCGGGCACGGCGTCGAGGACGTCCGGATGCCCCGCGTGCCCTACGCCGACGCGTTCCGGGTGGCGTGGGAGAGCTCGGCTGCCCGCCTGCCGCTGGTGCCCGGAATCGACCTGTCGGCGCTGACCCCGCTCGTGGGTTGGCTCGTGGCGCGTGGGCAGGCACTGTCCGCCACGCAGGTCCTCGACGCGATGACGACGCTCGACACCTTCTCGACGACGCTCATCGGCGCGTTCGACCGGTTCGACGCGGTGCTCACGCCGACCCTCGCGATGACGCCGCGGCCCCTCGGCTGGTACGGCGACGACCCGGACGAGGACTTCCGCCGCCAGTGCGCCTACTCGCCGTGGACGTCGATGGCGAACGTGTCCGGGCTCCCCGCGATCACGTTGCCGGTCGGCGTGACCGACGACGACCACCCCGACGGGGGCGGGCTGCCGATGGGCGTGCAGCTGATCGGACGCCCCGGCTGCGAGCGCGTCCTGCTCGCGATCGGCGCGCAGCTCGAGCGCCGGTTGCGCTGGCAGCGGCGGCACCCGGTCGCCTGGACCGCCTGACGCCAGGCCCGGGCGGCTCCGGGAGCGCGCGGGGCGCGGGGCGAGCGGCGCACCGTGCGGCGTTGTCAGGCTGGTGCGGCGTTGCACGTTCGGTGCGGCCTTGTAGGCCGGCTCCGTGCGGGCAAGCCCGCACGGGTTGGCGGGGCGTGCACGGTGCGTTTTTATGCACGTGGTGCGGTGTTGCACGTTCGGTGCGGCCTTGTAGGCCGGCTCCGTGCGGGCAAGCTCGCACGGAGTGACGGGGCGTGCACGGTGCGGTGGGCTCGTGTGCGTCTGTCGGGAGGTGCGGGGCGGGCCGGTGTCGTGCCTCCTGTCTGTCGCACGGTGCGGTTTCGTGCATGTGGTGCGGTGTTGTTTGTTCGGTGCGGCCTTGTAGGCCGGCTCCGTGTGGGCAAGCTCGCACGGGTTGGCGGAGCGTGCACGGTGCGGTGGGCTCGTGCGCGTCGGTCGGGAGGCGCGGGGCGGGGCGCGCACGGTGCGGTTTCGTGCATGTGGTGCGGTGTTGCACGCTCGGTGCGGCCTTGTAGGGCGGCTCCGTGCGGGCAAGCCCGCACGGGGTGGCGGGGCGCGCACGGTGCGGTGGACTCGTGTGCGTCTGGTCTGGAGGTGCGGGGCGGGCCGGTGCCGTGCCTCCTGGCTGGCGCACGGTGCGGTTTCGTGCATGTGGTGCGGTGTTGCTTGTTCGGCGCGGCCTTGTAGGGCGGCTCCGTGCGGGCAAGCCCGCACGGAGTGGCGGGACGCGCACGGTGCGCCGCCGCCCGCCGCTCGCCGCCCGCCCGGCGCCGCCCGCCTACGGCAGCGTCGGCGCCGCCGCCACCAACGCCCGCGTCACCGGGTGCTGCGGCGCATCGAGGAGCGAAACCGGCCCGTGCTCGACGACCCTGCCGTCGGACATCACCGCGACCGTGTCGCACAGCCGCTGCACGACGCCGATGTCGTGCGACACCAGCACGAGCGTCAGCCCGAGGTCGTCGGCGAGCGATCGGAACAGCTCGATCACCCGGGCACGGACGACCACGTCGAGGGCGCTCATCGGCTCGTCGCCGAACAGGATCCGGGGCGAGTGCACCACGGCCCGGGCGATCGCGATCCGCTGCCGCTGCCCGCCGGAGAACTCGTGTGGGTACCGGTCGACCGTGTCCGCGGGCAGGTCGACGCGCTCCAGCACGGCACGGACGAGCTCGTCGTGCGACCCCGGGACCTGCAGGGCCCGCAGCGGCTCGGCGACGATCGCGCCGACGCGCATCCGCGGGTCGAGGGACGCGTACGGGTCCTGGAACACCACCCCGGTCTCGCGACGGAACCAGCGCAAGGCACGCGCGGACCGGGACGCGACCACCGGACGACCGGAGGCGGCGACGGTGCCGGCGGAAGGGGCCTCCAGGCCGGCGAGCAACCGGACCAGCGTGGACTTGCCGGACCCCGATTCGCCGACGATGCCGAGCCGTGCGCCGGGGGCGACCGCCAGGTCGACACCGTCGACTGCGGTGCGGACCGGGCCGGGCTCGAACGGGCCGCGGCGGGGGAGGCGGTAGGTGCGGTGGAGACCGGTGGTCTCCAGGGCCGGGAGGGTCACGGGGCGGTCCTCCTGGCGGTGGCACGTGCGGCGTCGACGAGCGCGGCGGTGGCGGGGTGCTGCGGCGCGGCGAGCAGGTCCGCGACCCGGCCCTGCTCGACCACCCGGCCGGCGTCGAGCACCACGGCGGTGTCGGCGATGCGCGCGAGCACGGCGAGGTCGTGGGTGACGAACACCATGCCCGCGGGCAGGTGCTCGAACAGGTCGAGGATGCGTGCCTCGGTCGTGACGTCGAGCGCCGTGGTCGGTTCGTCGGCCACCAGGTACGACGGCTCGCCCGCCATCGCCATCGCGATGCAGATCCGCTGCCGCTGCCCGCCGGACAGCTGGTGCGGGTACTGCCGCAGCAGCGATTCCGGGTCGGGCAGGCCCACGGACGCCGCCAGGTCGACGGCCGCCGCGCGGGCCGCGCGACGGTCGAGCCCGCGGTGCAGGCGCAGCGGCTCGGCGATCTGCCCGCCGACCCGTCGCAACGGGTCGAGCGCGGTGCCCGGCTCCTGGAACACCATCGCGATGCCCGATCCGCGGTGTCGCGCGCGCTCGCGGTCGGGCAGGCCGACGAGTTCGGTGCCGTCCAGGCGGACGCTGCCGGTCACGACGGCGCCGGTGGGCGCAAGGCCCATCAGGGCGAGCGAGGTCATCGACTTGCCGGATCCGCTCGCGCCGATCACGCCGACGCGCTGGCCGGGAGGAACGGTGAAGCTGACGTCGTCGAGGATCGTCCGCCCCGTGATGCGGACCGACAACCCGCGCACCTCGAGCCCGGAGGCTGCGGTGGTCGCGTCGGTGCCGGCTGGGCCGGCTGGGCCGGATCCGGCGCGTGCGTCGGCGGTCATGCGGTCACCCCCGGGGTGGTCGTCGCCGGATCGCTGTGACGGTCGTCGGTGCTGCGGTCGCTCGTCGTCAGCCGCGGGTCGGAGGCGTCGCGCACCGCGTCGCCGAGCAGCGAGAGTGCCGCGACGACGAGGGCGATGGCGGCGCCCGGCCAGGTCGCACTCCACGGGTGGACCCCGATGTAGGTCTGCAGGTCGGACAGCAGGCTGCCCCACGACGCGGTGTCGGACCCTGCGCCGTAGCCCAGGTAGGACAGCCCGGCTTCGGCGAGCACGGCCGTGGCCATCGCGAGCGACAGCTGCACGGTGAACAGCGGCGCCGCGTTCGGCACCAGGTGGCGGAACAGCACCCCGGCACCGCCGACGCCCGATGCCCGCGCCGCGGTGACGTAGTCGCTCCGGGCGATCCGCCGGATCTCGCCGCGGGCAACGCGGGTGATCGTGACGCCGAAGGACAGCCCGACGCTGACGATCACCACGCCGAGCGACCCGCCGAACACCGCGGTCAGGAGCATCGCGGTGAGCAGGGTCGGGAACGCCACCAGGATGTCGAGCAGGACCGCGGTGCCCTCGCGCACCCAGCGGGCGGTGAGCGAACCGATCGCGGTGAGGACGATGCCGACGACGCTCGCGATCACGCCGGAGCCGACGGCGACGAGCACGGTGGTGCGGGTGCCGGCGAGCAGGTAGCTGGCGATGTCGCGGCCGGCGGCGTCGGTGCCGAACCAGTGCGCGGCGCTCGGTCCCTCCCACTGGTGGAACGGGTCGGCGCGGAACGGGTCCTGCGGCGTCCAGACGAACGACACGGCGGCGAGCACGACCAGCAGGCCGAGCACGACGACGGCGAAGACCCCGGTCGGTCGGGACACCAGGCGGCGGATCATCCCTGCACCTCGCGCTGTCGGGGGTCGAGGGTGCGGTGCACGACGTCGACGGCGAACCCGACGAGCAGCACGAGCCCCGTGAGCACGAGCAGTTCGGACTGCACCTTGGTGATGTCACGGCGGCCGACGTCGGTCACGAGCATCCGACCGACCCCGGGCAGCGAGAACAGCTGCTCGACGACGACGGCCCCGACGAGGAGCCCGGCGATCTGCACCCCGAGGACGGCGAGCACCGTCAGGGCGACGCTCGGCAGCCCGTGACGGAGCAGGGCCTGCGTGCGGGTGAGGCCGATCGCGGCCGCGGTGCGCAGGTGGTCGGCGTCGAGGACGGAGAGCGTGGCGGAGCGGGTGAACCGCAGGATCACGGCCCCCTCGACAGCACCGATGGTCAGCGCGGGCAGCACGAGCGACGCGAACGCCCGCCCGGGTTCCGACCAGCCGTCGAGCGGGAAGCCCTGCGTCGGCAGCCAGTGCAGCGTCACGGCGAACAGCGCGACCAGGAGCATGCCGGCCCACACGACGGGCACGGCGGCGACGGCCTGTGCGACGAACCCGATGACGGCACCTCCCGGGCGGCGACGGAGCACCGCGGCGACGACCCCGAGCGGCACGCCGATCACCAGGGCGGTCACCAGCGACATCGCGGCGAGCGGCAGGGTGATCGCGAGCTTCTGCGCGATCTCCGGAGCGACGGCACCGTTCGTCACCAGGGAACGGCCGAGGTCACCGCGGAACACCCCGCCGATCCAGTCGAGGTACTGCACCACGACGGGCCGGTCGAGTCCGAGCTGCTGGCGGAGCTGCTCCACCTGCGCCGGGGTCGACTGCGTGCCGGCGACGACCTGGGCGACGTCACCGGGCAGCACGCGGAGCGTGGCGAAGATGATGACGCTCGCCACGAGCAGGCCGACGACGAGCAGGAGCGCCCGCCCGATGAGGAACCGGGTCACGACACCGATGCTACGGGGAGGGAGTGCGTCCCGGGCACGCGGCCGCTCCGGGGCGTGGTGTGGCTCCGCCTCACTTGACCGCGAGCTTCGACAGGTCGAGGCGCGAGTTGCCGCCGTCGACCGGGAAGCCCGTCACGCCGGAGCGCACCGCGGTGATCTCGGTCGCCGTGTAGAGCCACTCGCCGGCCGCGTCCTCGCTGACGATGCGTGCGGCCTTCCGCAGTGCCTCGGTCTTGGTGGCCTCGTCGGTCGCCGCGATCGACCGGGCGTACAGCGCCTGCACCTTCGGGTTGTCGTAGCCGAAGTAGTAGTCCGGGTGCGCCCAGTTGCCGAAGTCACGCGCCTCGACGTGGTCGACCATCGACAGGTCGAAGTCCCGCTCGCCGGACTTCGGCGCCTGGAACACCGAGGACAGCCAGGTGGCGAAGTCGACGCGCTTGACGGTCAGGGTGATCCCGACGTCGGCGAGCTGGGACTTCAGCACGTCGCCGATGGTGGTCGGGTAGATGTTCGCGTAGGTGAGCGTCAGCTTCAGGTCCTGCTGCCCGGCGGCGGCGAGGAGCTTCTTCGCGTTCGCGGGGTCGTACGCGTCGATGTCGGTCAGGTCCTCGTAGCCGGGGTCGAGCTCCGGGATCGGGCCGCCCTGCTCCACGCCTGTGCCGCCGATCGCCTTGATGAGCGCCTTCGCGTCGATCGCCTGCCGGATCGCCTGGCGCACGCGCTTGTCGGTGAAGGGTTCCTTGCGGTCGTTGAACGCCAGCGTGTACTTGTCGGTCGTCTTGCCGCTGTGCAGCGTGATGTCGCCGTTGCCCTGCAGCTGGCTCTTCAGGGTGCCGTCGACCGGGTTCAGGACGTCGAGGTCACCGTTCGCCATCGCGTTGACGGCGGTCGACGGGTCGGTGATGTACCGGAAGACGATCTTCGCGACCTTCGCCTTCGTGCCCCAGTAGTCCTCGTTGCGGTCGAAGGTGAGCGAGTCGCCCTGCTTCCAGTCCGACACCTCGAACGGGCCGGTGCCGTTCGCACTGTCGGACAGGTCGTTGTCCGCGGCCTTCTCGAGCACCAGGCCGGCGCGACCGGTCAGGTTCCAGAGCAGGTCGGAGTCGGGCTTGGCGAGTTGCAGCACGACGGAGTCCGCGGACGGCGAGGTGATCGACGTGACGCCCGCGAGCATGGCCGAGTCGACGTACGAGTCGTTCGACTTGACCTGCTCGAGCGACCACACGACGTCGGCCGCGGTGACCGGCTTGCCGTCCTGGAACGTCGTGCCGTCCCGCAGCGTGAACGTGTACGTCAGGCCGTCGTCGGACACCTGGTGCGACGAGGCCAGCACGTCGCGGACGTCGCCCTGGGCGGTCCGGCCGACGAGCCCCTGGTACACGTTGTCGATGAGCACCTGGTCGAGCGCCGCCCCGGACTGGGTGCGGATGTCGAGACTCGTCGGCTCGAGCACGAGCCCGACACGGACCGTGGCGTCCTTGCCGCCGGTGGTGTCGGACGAGCCGGAGCAGCCGGTCAGCGCGAGGGCTGCGACGACGGCGACCGCGGTGGCGGTGACGACAGCGCGCCCGGTGCGCGAGGTGCGTGCAGGACGACGGAGCAGGAGCGGACTCATGGGGTGGTGGGTTCCTTCCGGGCGCGAGGGCGGGATCGGGCCTCGCGCTCGCACGAGGCTACCGGCGGCCGGGGCCGTCCGGCGACGGTTCTTCGATCGGGTGCAACAATCCGTGCCGCCCCGCCCATGCCCGGATCGCCGACGCCAGTTCGAGGGGCGCCTGGTTCTGCACCGCGTGCCGCGAGGCCACCGTCACGATCTCGGCGTCCGGCAGACGCTCGGCGAACCCGGCGTGCAGCTTCGGGGAGACGTACCCGCGGTCGCCCCGGACGAGCAGGATCGGCACGCGCAGGGCCTCGAGGTCCGGCCACGCGTCGGCGAAGCGCCCCACCGACGACGTCCGGCCGGCGGGCAGGTGCGGGAAGTGGTGCCGGCGCACGAGCCGTCCGTCCGCACCGAGGGCCGTCGTGTGCCGGGCCTCGCGCAGCAGCACCTGCCGGTCGTCACCGACCCGAGCCTCGATCGCCCGGTCGACGACCTGCTCGAGGGACTCGAACGGCTCCTCGGCCTCGAGCGCACGGGCGATCCGGTCGACCGCACGCTGCGCGAAGTCCGGCGACATGTCGACGAGCACGAGTCCGGTGACCCGCTCCGGCGCGGTGGCCGCGAGCCGAGCCGACAGGATGGCGCCGAGCGAGTGCCCGACGACGACCCCCGGCGGCACCGCCAGTGCGTCGAGCGCGGCGAGCACGCTCGGCGCGGTCGCGGCGGCCGCGTAGTCCGCGTCCTCCCGCCACGACGACCGACCGTGGCCGGGCAGGTCGAGGGCGACCGCCGGCTCGCCCACGGCGAGTGCCGTGGTGTCGAAGCTGTGGGCGTCGATGCCGAGCCCGTGCAGGTAGGTGATCCGCGCCTCCCGGCCAGCGTCGCCCCACCGGATCGCGGAGATCTCCTGACCGTCCGCGGTGCGGACCACCTGCCTGGAGGCGCGGAGCGGCGTGGTCACGCCGCTCGCGCTGGCGAGGGTGGGCAGGTCGGCGAATTCGTCGTCGGGGGCTTCGGACACGGGGACGATCCTCGCACCGTTCCGGGGGCCTGGAGACGTTAGGTAAGGCATGCCATACTCGGTTCCGTGGCAACCCGGTATCGCGTCTTCTCCGTCCGTGTGGCCGCCGTGACGTCGCTCACCCCGAACTTCGTCCGGGTGACACTGACGGGCGACGCGCTCGCCGACTTCTCCTCGGTCGGTCTCGACCAGCGGATCAAGATCGTGCTGCCCCTGCCCGGCATCGGCTTCTCCGAACTCCCCGAGGACCAGGACTGGTACGCCGCCTGGCGTGCGCTGCCGGACGAGACCCGGAACCCGCTCCGCACGTACACGGTCCGCTCGTTCCGGCCGGACGCCCGCGAGCTCGACATCGACTTCGTCGCGCACGGCGACACCGGTCCGGCGTCGCGCTGGGTGTCGGCGTGCCGCGTCGGTGACGAGCTGCGCATCGTCGGGCCGCGGGTGCCCGAGTCGCCGGAGGACCTGCCGACCGGTGCCGCCGAGTTCGCTCCCGGGCACGCGAACCGGATCCTGCTCGCCGGGGACGAGACCGCCGCACCGGCGATCTGCGCCATCCTCGAAGCCCTCGACGTCTCGACCGTCGGCCACGTCTTCATCGAGGTGCCCACCGACGCCGACCGGCTGCCCGTCAGCGCGCCCGCCAGGGTCGAGGTCCGCTGGATCGCCCGCAACGGCGCCACCCACGGCGTCCGGATGACCGACCAGGTGCACGCCTGGGCCTCCACGGTCGCACCGGCCACTGCCGCCGCGTGCGAGTCGGCCGCCGAGCTCACCGACGTCGACGTCGACGAGCAGGTGCTGTGGGACGTCCCCGCCGCTGTCGAGGAGCGTCCCGTGTACGCGTGGATCGCGGGCGAGGCCGGCTGCGTCAAGGAACTCCGCCGCCACCTGGTGCGCGGCGTCGGCATCGACCGCAAGCAGGTCGCGTTCATGGGCTACTGGCGGCACGGCAAGGCCGAGCACTGATGCCGACCGCGGGCACCGCGCACGGCCCGGTCCCGACCACCGCGCTGGGCGCCCGCGGGCTGACCCTGGCCTACGACGACCGGGTCGTGGTGGACACGCTCGACGTCGACATCCCCGACGGTGAGCTGACTGTCATCGTCGGCCCGAACGCCTGCGGCAAGTCGACGCTGCTGAAGTCCTTCGCCCGCACCCTGAAGCCCCGTGCCGGCACGGTGTACCTCGACGGTGCGCCGATCGACTCGTACCGCCCGAAGGCCGTCGCCCGCCGGGTCGGGATGCTCCCGCAGACCCCGATCGCCCCCGACGGCATCACCGTGCGCGACCTCGTGTCCCGGGGCCGGTTCCCGCACCAGGACCTGCTGCACCCCTCGTCCGGATCCGACCGGCAGGCCGTGCAGGCCGCACTGGAGCAGACGTCGACGGTGGAACTCGCCGATCGCAGTGTCGACGAACTCTCCGGCGGCCAGCGGCAGCGGGTGTGGATCGCGATGGTGCTCGCGCAGCAGACCGACATCGTGCTGCTCGACGAGCCGACGACGTTCCTCGACATCGCGCACCAGTACGACGTGCTCGAACTCGCCTCGACGCTGCACGCCGCCGGCCGCACGGTCGTCGCGGTGCTGCACGACCTGAACCAGGCCGCCCGCTACGCCACCCACGTCATCGCGATGCGCGACGGTGCGATCGTCGCCTCGGGGGAGCCGTCGTCGGTGCTCACCGCGGACCTCGTCGAGGATGTCTTCGGCCTGCCGTGCGTCGTCGTCCCCGACCCCGAGACCGGCACGCCGCTCGTGGTGCCCCGGCGGCCCGCGGCCTGACGCGCGGCTGCGGCGGCGGCCGGGTGGGGCTGGTCCCGACTCGTCGTGGGCCGGCGCGCGAGTGGTCACGAACCGTCGGCTGGCGGCGCCGCAGGCGACGGTCTGCGACCGCTCGCCGCGCGCCCGACAGGGTGTTGCGACCGGCCGTGGCCCTGTCCCGGCGCCGGCACGCGCCTCCAGGCCGTCGGCCGGTCGCGTTTCGTCGCCAGGCCGGCCCGCCGCCGAGTGGTCACGAACCGTCGTGGGTCGCACGTCGTGTGGTCAGGAACCGTCGGCTGGCGGGGCCGTAGGCGACGGTCTGCGACCGCGCGGCGCGGGCCCGGCGGGGTGTTGTGACCGGCGACCGGGTGCAGTGGGGTGGGGCGCGGCGGCCGGGAGGCGCGTGGCGGCGCCGCCACGCGCCTCCAGGCCGTCGGATGGTCGCGTTTCGTCGCCAGGCCGGCCCGCCGCCGAGTGGTCACGACTTGTCGTGGGCCGCACGTCGTGTGGTCAGGAACCGTCGGCTGGCGGCGACGCAGGCGACGGTCTGCGACCGCTCGGCGCGGGCCCGGCGGGGTGTTGCGACCCGCGCGGGTGCAGTGGGGTGGGGCGCGGTGGCCGGGAGGCCCGTGGCGGCGCCGGCACGCGCCTCCAGGCCGTCGGATGGTCGCGTTTCGTCGCCTGGCCCGCCTGCTGCCGAGTGGTCACGACTCGTCGTGGGCTGCACGTCGTGTGGTCAGGAGCCGTCGGCTGGCGGCGCCGCAGGCGACGGTCTGCGACCGCTCGCCGCGCGCCCTGCGGGGTGTTGTGACCGACCGGGCCCCGGCCGGCCGGCTCAGCGAGGCCGCACGAACTGCCGCCCGACCGGCGTCGGGACGACAGTTCGCGCACCCGCACCCGCACCCGCCGCACCCGTCAGCGGTACCCGCCGTCCTCCAGGCCGGCCTCGACCTCGAAGCGGTTCCGCAGCGGATCCCGGCCGGCGACGGCGTAGAGCAGCGGCATGAGCATGCCGTACCGCCGCCACTGCTCGACGTGCACCCGCTCGTGCCGGAGCACCCGCGGGCCGTCGTTGTCACGGGTCAGGTACACCGAGCCGACGCAGGTGCCGCCTCGACGGAAGACCCAGCGTGGGAGCCCCGTGCAGACCACGAGCCCGTCGACCACCCGGATCCGCCCGGTCGACAGCGGGACGCCCACGGCGAGCCCGACGGCCGTCGCGAACACCCATCCCGCCCGGGACACGGGGGAGTCGAGCAGCGGGTTGCGCACGCTCAGGCCGGGCGGCCGTAGGTCTCGAGCAGGCGCAGCCAGACCTCGTTCATCGTGGGGTAGGCGGGCACCGCGTGCCACAGGCGGTCGATCGGGACCTCGCCCACGACGGCGACGGTGGCGCCGTGCAGCATCTCGGCGACGTCCTGGCCGACGAACGTGACGCCCACGACGACCCGGCGGTCCTCGTCGACGACCATCTTCGCGCGGCCCGTGTAGCCGTCGGCCTGCAGCGAGGACCCGGCGATCGCACCGAGGTCGTACTCGACGGCGCGGACGTTCATCCCCTGCTCACGGGCCTTCGCCTCGGTCAGGCCGACGCTCGCGACCTCGGGGTCGGTGAAGGTGACCTGCGGCGCGGCGGCGTGGTCGGCGGTGGCGACGTGCGCACCCCACGGCTCGGTGTGCAGCGGCGTGCCCTGGTACCGGGCGGCGATCGCCTCGCCAGCGGCGCGGGCCTGGTACTTGCCTTGGTGGGTGAGCAGGACGCGGTGGTTGACGTCGCCGACGGCGTACAGCCAGTCGGTGCCGTGCACGAGCATCGTGTCGTCGACGTCGAGCCAGTCTCCGGCGGTCAGGCCGACCGTCTCGAGCCCGAGGTCGCGTGTGTGGGCGGCGCGGCCGGTGGCGGCGAGCACCTCGCTCGTGATGACCGTGGTGCCGTCGTCGAGTTCCGTCGTGACGAGGCCGTGCTCGTCACGGTCGACGCGGACCGGGTTGACACCGGTGCGGACGTCGACGCCGAGTTCGCGCAGGGAGTCGGCGACGAGTTCCCCGGCGAAGGGCTCCATGCCGCCGAGCAGGCCGTGCCGGGCGACGAGGGTGACCTTCGCGCCGAGCGAGGCCCACGCGGTGGCGAGTTCGGAGCCGGAGACGCCGCCGCCGATGACGAGCAGGCTCTCGGGGACCTGCTGGGCGCTGGTGCCCTCGCGAGTGCCCCACGGCTTCGCGTCGGCGAGACCGGGCACCGGGGGCAGCGTGTGCAGGGAGCCGGTGACGACCGCGACGGCAGCACGGGCGGTGTGCGTCTCGCCGTCGACGTCGATGGTCTTCGGTCCGGTGATGCGGGCGTGCCCGCGGATCAGGTCGATGCCGGCGGACTCGAGCCACGAGACCTGGCTGTCGTCCTTCCAGTCCGAGGTGAACGAGTTGCGGCGGGCCAGCACGTGGGCGGCGTCGAGCGTGCCGGTCACGGCCTGCTTCGCACCGTCGAGCCGCTTGGCCGCGGCGAGGGCGTGTCCGCTGCGCAGGAGTGCCTTCGAGGGCATGCACGCCCAGTACGAGCATTCGCCGCCGACGAGCTCGGCCTCCACAATGGCGACCGACAGGTCGCGCTTCCTGGCGTAGTCCGCCACGTTCTCGCCGACTGCGCCGGCGCCGATCACGATGAGGTCGTAGTCCGTCATGCGGCCGAGCGTACGCGGACCGGCATGGGGTGCGCCGGGCGCGCGGGGTGCGTGGTCAACCCACCCGGGAGGCGCTGGTCACCGCGCCGACGACGCGCAGGATCACGCCGAGGTCGTCCACTGCACGGCCCGGGTCGACGGGCGCGAACCCGGTGAGTGCGGCGCCGACGAGGCGCCGGCCGCGCGTCGCGGCCTGGATGCGCTCGACGAGCGCTGCGCCGTCGAGGCCGAACGGCACGGGTTCGAGCAGTCCGTCGACCTCGGACGGGTCGAGGACGTCGAGGTCGACGTGCACGAAGACGGACGACGCACCGGTGCGCTCGACCGCTGCGGCGAGGGCGTCCGGTGTGGCGGCGTCGACGTCGAGGTGCACGATCCCGGCCTTGTCGAGGGCGGCGCGCTCGGCGTCCTCGACCCCGCGGACCCCGGCGACGACGACCGAGGACGCCGGCACCGCCGGCAGGCCGGGGAACAGGTCGTCGGGGCGGTCGACCAGCAGACGCAGGGCGGCGGTCTCGGCGGCGACGGGCTGGGCACGGTTGAGCGCGCGGTACCCGCTGGAGCCGGAGATCCGGACGAACGCGGTGTCCGGCAGAAGGGCGGCGGTCGCGCCGAGGACACTGGCGCCGTCACCGCCGACGACGAGCACCGGTTCGGTGGCGACGGCGGTCTCCTCCGCGACGCGTTCGGCGACGGCGAGCACCGAGGTGTAGCGGGCGACCGCGGTCTCGAGGCGGTCTCCGGCGCCGGCCGGGACATCGACCACGGTGGTGGACGCCCGGGGGAGGTCGGCTGCGATCGCCGACGCGCCGTCACCCAGGCGCATCGCGCGCGACGACGCCGAACCCTGCCACTGACCGACCACGAGGAAGTGCATCGTCTCAGTCTGTCAGCTGGGGTCCGGCGTCGTCAGGGTGTTCGTCAGATGCTCGAGGATCCGCCGGACTTCAGCGCGGCGAGCCGTGCTTCGACCTCGGCGTCCTTGCCGACGTCCTCGAGGCTCTCGAACTGGGCGTCGAGGCTCGACGACTGCAGCTCCTGCTGGCCGAGCACCTTCGCCTCTTCGCGGCGGACCTTCTCCTCGAAGCGGCCGAGGTCGCTCGTCGGGTCGAGCACGTCGATGTTGCCGAGGGCGTCGTTGACGCGGGACTGGGCCTCGGCGGTCTTCGAGCGGGCGACGAGGTTGTCCCGCTTCGCGCGGAGCTGCTCGAGCTTCTGCTCCATGCCGGCGAGACCGGTCTTGAGCTTCTCGACGGCCTCGTTCTGCGACGCCAGGTTCGGCTCGGCGTCCTTGACCTCCTGCTCGGCAGCGATCTGCTTGCCGATCGCGATCTTGGCGAGGTTGTCGAACTTGTCGGCCTCGGCCGACTTGCCCTCGGAGCGGTACTTGTCGGCTGCGGTGGAGGCGTTGGCGGCCTTCTGGCCCCACTCGACCGCGGCCTTCTTGTCCTCCTCGTGGTCCTGCTCGAGCAGGCGGACGTTGCCGATGGTCTGCGCGATCGCGGTCTTCGCGTCGGCGATGTTGTTCGTGTAGTCGCGGACGAGCTGGTCCAGCATCTTCTGCGGGTCCTCGGCGTCGTCGATGATCTGGTTGATGTTCGCGCGCACGAGGGTGGAGATGCGTCCGAAGATGGTCTGCTTGGCCATTGCTGTTCCCTTTCGTGGAAGTCCTGTGGACGGTGTTGTCGGGTCGGGTCGGGTCGGGTCGTGTCTGGTTCTGGGTGCCGGGGGAGTCCGTCGGGTCAGAAGCGGCCACCGCCGGAGAAGCCGCCGCCCCCGCCCCCGCCGCCGCCACCTCCGCCGAAGCCGCCACCGCCGCTGAAGCCCCCGCCGCCGCCGAAGCCGCCGCCCCCGAAGGAACCGCCGCCGTAGCTGCCGCCGCGACCGCCGAGCAGGCCGCCGAGGACGAGTCCGGTGACGAGTCCGCCGAGCTGGGCGCCGCCACCGCCTCCGCCCTGACCGCCGCCCCAGCCGCCCAGGTCGTCGTTCGCGGCGTCCATCGCGGCTGCGGCGTACTGCTCGGCCGCGCGGGCGGCGTTCAGCGCCTGGCCGGGGTTGCTCGGGGCGAGTTCGACGGCGTCGTCGTAGGCACGCTGGGCCTCGGACAGTCGCGTCCGGGCGGTCGGGCCGATGCCGCCGCGGTGCAGGGAGACGTAGTCGCGGGCCTGGCTGATCCGGTTCCGGGCGTCGCGCAGGGCGGCGTCGAGTGCCTGGGTGGCGCGCTGGCGCTGTTCCTCGGCACCCCGTGCCGCGGCGATGGCCTGGTCGATCTCGGTGTTCGCCCGGGTCAGCGCGTCGACGGCGGCGACCGGATCCTTCGGGTCGAGCCCCTGGCGGAGCACGGCTTCGGCGCGGGTGACCGCTGCGGCGAGGTCCGGACCGCCGGAGCGCAGGCTGCGGGCGGCGGCGACGTCGCCCTGGATGTCGATGCGCATCGCCGCGGCGCGGGCGGTGGCCTCGTCGAAGGACTGCTCGGCGGCGAGTGCGCCGTCGGTGAGCTGCTGCACCTGGGCGAGGGCGTGCTGGGCGTCGCGCACGGCGACGACAGCCTCGCCCTTGTCGCCGGCGGCGATCGAGGCGGTGGCCGCGTTCGAGCGTTCGGTCGCGAAGGCGAGCACCTGGTGGGCCTGGTCGACGTTGTTCGCCACGGTGGCGAGGGTGCGGCCGGTGTAGCGGGCGCGGACGCGGTCGAGTGCGGCGGCTGCCGACCCCACCGAGGCCGGTGCGGCGGCCACGGCCTGGGCGAGCGACGCGGCGGCGTCCTCGACGCCGTCCTCGAGCGAGCGGAGCTGGTCGAACGCCTCGGTCTGCTCCTCGATCGCGGCGTGCGCCCGTTCGCAGATGACGATGATCTGGTTCGCCCACTCGGCGCGCTGCTGGGGGGTGTCGGGGATCTCGTCGTCGAGCTGCTGCCGGATCGTGAAGGCCTTGCGGACCTCGCGCTGGGCGGCCTGCACGGCGTCGGCGAAGGGCTTGGCGGCGTCGGGGCCGAACTGCGCGCTCGCGAACCCGACCTCTTGCTCGGCGGTGCGGAGTTCGTCGTCGATGGTGACCAGGGCCCCGCCGGCGGTGCGTTCGAGGTCGGCGAGCGAGGCTTCCTGTGCCTCGGTGGCTGCTGCGGTGCGGCGCTTGTTGCGGGTCCGGATGACCAGGACCACGACGACGAGCCCGACGACCACGACGAGCAGCAGGATCCACAGCCAGGTGAGGTCGACCGGGGCCTGCGACTGGGTCAGCCCGTCGGCGAAGGCCACGGCGGCGCCGGACCAGTCGCCCTGCTTGAGCTCGGGGAGCAGCGCGTCGTTGACGGCGTTCTGCACGTCGGACGAGGAGATCGCGGTCTCGTTCGTCTGCTGCACGTCGTAGTTGCGCTCGGTGACCGCGACCGAGAGCAGGATGCCGCCGCTGTCGATCTGGTTCTTCTCGAGCACCGCCCGACCCCACTCGGTGTGGTCGGTTGGATCGGAGAAGGAGGGCACGAACACGACGTACAGCTGCGTCTGCGTCTCGGCGTACAGGTCTTGCACGGCCTGTTCGACCCGCGCCTGCTGTGGTGCGGTCAGCGCGTCGGCCTCGTCGAGGACGTACGTCCCGCCCAGGTCGACGGGAGCCGTGGCGTGGGCGGTCGCTGCCGGAGCCAGGACGATCAGCATCGCGACAAGGGCAGCCGTCACACGGCTCCACAGCCGCGTTGTCCCCCTGTGCCCGCTCGATCCGTCCGTGTCCGATCCGTGCTGGACCGCTCGCATCCGTCCTCCGTCCGTCGCCGGTCGGTACCCCGTGGCACCGCCCCGGACCGCGCCACGAGGGCGCTGTCGCCCGGAGTCTATCCAGGCCACGCAGGGGCACCGCCAGACTCTGGGGGAACGCTCCGGAGGGTGCTTCCTGTGGACGTCTTGTCCCCCGTACCGGGGTATGCTGGCGCCACTGTTCGAGGATGAACGGAAGGGGAAGAACGATGGAACGCACCACGAGCACCGAGGTCGTCCCGCTCGAGGACGGCTACCACCGGGTGTCGACTCCGGCGACGGGCGTGATCGGTTTCGTGCGCGAGCACGACGGCCGCTACGAGGTCCTGCGCGGACGAGTCCGCCAGGCGACCCGCTCCGAGGGTCAGTACAGCACCATGAACGTCGCGCTCATCGCGCTGACGCACGCCTGATCCGCTCTGGGCCGGGCCACACGACCGACGGGCGCTGCCCGGGTCGGTGAACCGTGCCTCCAGGCCGTCACGGTGACCATCCGGACACCGGGCGCTGCGCGCGCGGACGACCGGGAGGCACTGGTCGCCGCCGTCGCGTCGGCGAAGGATGTCGAGCCGCTCGCCGTGCGCGCGGGGCGCGTGTGTCCGCACTGCGCGGGAACCGACCACGGCCGTCCGTGGGCGAGTGCCGCGGGCGTCCCGGTCGGCGTGAGCCTGTCGCGCGCACCGGGCGTCGTCGCCCTCGCGGTCGGACCGTCGGCACTCGGTGTCGACGTCGAACGGGTGTCCCGGGTCGCCGCCGCGCCGCTCGACGCCTTCACGCCGGGGGAACTGCTCCGGGCCGGCGGGGACCCGGCGCTCCTCGCTGGCGCGTGGGCGGCCAAGGAGGCCGTGCTGAAACGCGACGGACGCGGGCTGCGCGTCGACCCGCTCGCGGTGGACGTCGACGTGGTCGGCGGCACGGCCCGCTTCGAGGGTGTCGGACAACCGCTCACCGTGCTGTTCCCCGCGCCGGACGTGGTGCTCGTCGTCGCGGCGGGTGGCCTGCCCGTCGACGTGGTCGGGACGGTCAGCGGGGGAGCGTGAGCACCTCGGCGCCGTCCTCGGTGATCGCGATGGTGTGTTCCGTGTGGGCGGTCCGCGCTCCGGTGGCACTCCGCAGGGTCCAGCCGTCGGGGTCGGTGACCAGGACGTCGGTGTCTGCCATCACCCACGGTTCGAGCGCGAGCAGGAGCCCCGGTCGGAGCGTGTAGCCGCGGCCCGGGCGGCCGGTGTTCGACACGTGCGGGTCCTGGTGCATGGTGGAGCCGATGCCGTGTCCGCCGAACTCGACGTTCACCGGGTAGCCCGCGGCTTCGAGCACGGTGCCGATCGCGTGCGACAGGTCGCCGATACGTGCCCCGGGTCCGGCGGCGGCGATGCCCGCGGCCAGCGCCCGCTCGGTGGCGTCGATGAGTGCGGTGTCCTCGGGGCGTGCGGTGCCGACGACGAAGCTGATCGCGGCGTCGGCGGCGATGCCGTCGAGGGAGACCGCGAGGTCGAGGGTCAGCAGGTCGCCGTCGCGCAGCGCCTGGTCGTGGGGCAGCCCGTGCAGGACGGCGTCGTTCACGGCGGTGCAGATGTGGTGGCCGAAGGGGCCGCGGCCGAACGAGGGGGCGTAGTCGACGTAGCAGGAGTCGGCGCCGGCGGCCTCGATCATCTCCTTCGCCCACCGGTCGATCTCGAGCAGGTTCGTGCCGACGCGGGTGCGTTCGCGCAGGGTCTGCAGGATCGTGCCGACGAGGGCTCCGGTGGCGCGGCCCTTGTCGACCTCGGCGGGGGTCAGGATCTCGATCACGCGGATGATCATACCGGTATTACTATGTGGTCATGGTCCGTCTCCCACTCCGCCCGGACGAGGTCGCGCGCGGTCGTCGCCTCGGTGCGCTGCTCCGTCGTGCCCGGGGTCCGCGGTCGATCGTGGACACCGCCCTGGCTGCGGGGATCTCGCCGGAGACGCTCCGGAAGATCGAGACCGGGCGCATCGCGACGCCGGCGTTCTCGACGATCGCGTCGGTCGCCGGTGTGGTCGGGCTGTCGCTCGACGCGGTGTGGTCCGAGGTCAGCTGCGACCCGGTCGACGGCGAGCTGGCGGGCTAGTCGACGCGGCGAAGCCTGCTATCCAGCGGGCAGCGCCGGCACGGACACCTCGTCGACCCAGGGCCCGGTCACCGCGTGGACGTCCGCGACGGAGCGGCCGGCGGCGTCCGCGAAGGCGCTGAGCACGTCGGGCACGGTGACGGATCCGTGCCGGTGCCGCTCGGTGATGCTCCGCAGCCCGGTGAAGAAGGCGTCGTCGCCGAACGTGCGGCGGACGGCGTGCAGGGCGAGGGCGCCGCGCTTGTAGACGCGGTCGTCGAACATGTCCTTCGCGCCCGGGTCACCGACGACCAGGTCCTCCGGCTGCTCGAGCAGTCCCTGCCGGTACCGCTCGGCCAACACGTCGGCGGTGTCGTCGCCGCGGTCCTCGGACCACAGCCACTCGGCGTAGCAGGCGAACCCTTCGTGCAGCCAGATGTCCTGCCAGCGGGTGACGGTCACGGAGTTGCCGAACCACTGGTGGGCGAGCTCGTGGGCGATGAGACGGTCGGTGCCGTGCTCGCCGTCGACGTGGTTCCGGCCGAACACCGCCAGGCCGTGGGCCTCGAGCGGGATCTCGAGGTCGTCGTCGGTCACCACGACGGCGTACGCCGCGAACGGGTAGGGGCCGAACCGGTCACCGAACAGCGCGAGCATCTCCGGCACCTGGCCGAAGTCGGTCTTCGCGGCGGCGGCGAGGTCGGCGGGGTGGTGCAGTGTCACGGGGACGCCGCTCGTGCGCAGCTTCGTGGTGCGGTAGCGGCCGATCTGCACGGTCGCCAGGTACGTCGCCATCGGCTCGGTGGTGGCGTAGGTCCAGCGGGTGCCGACGCGGTCACGTTCCTTGGCGAGCAGCTCGCCGTTCGCCAGGACGTCGTACGCAGCCTCGGCCGCGATCTCGATGCGGTAGGTGGCCTTGTCGTCGGGGCGGTCGTTGCACGGGAACCACGACGGCGCCCCGGTGGGCTGCGCGGCGACGATCACGCCGTCGGAGAGTTCCTCCCACCCGAGCTGCCCCCATGCGCTGCGCACGGGGTGCGGGGTGCCCCGGTACCGCAGGTGCACGCTGAACACGGTGTCGGCGGCGATCGGTTCGGCCGGGGTGACGGTCACCTTGTGCGTGGCGGTCGACACCTTCTTGGCGCGTCGGCCGTCGACGTCGACGCGGTCGACCGTGAGCCCGTGCAGGTCGATGACGACCTTGTCGAGCGGTTCGAGGGCGCGCGCGGTGATCGTCGCGGTGCCGTCCAGGCGGTTGGTGGCGACGCGGTAGTCGAGCCGGAGCTCGTAGTGCTCCGCACTCCAACGTCGGTCGCCGCTGTGCGGGGTGTAGGGGTCTGCAGCGGGATCGGTGGGCACGGGGACAGTCAACCTCATGGTGCCGGTGGGGCTGTCACCGAGGGCGGTGCCGCTGTCCACGGAGCGATCGGGTTGCCGGCCCAGCGGGACCCCGGCGGCACCTGCTCACCGCGCATCACGAGCGAGGACGGTCCGACGGTCGCCCCGGCACCGATGCCGGCCGCCGGCAGGACCACGCTGTGCGGCCCGAGCGTGGCGCCAGCGTCGAGCCGGACGGTGTCGAGCTGCATCACGCGGTCGTGGAACAGGTGCGTCTGCACGACCGTGCCCCGCGCCACCGACGCCCCGGACCCGATGGTGACCAGGTCGGCCTCGGGCAGCCAGTACGTCTCGAGCCAGGTCCCGCGCCCGATCGTCGCGCCGAGGCTCCGCAACCAGGCGGCCAGAGCAGGGGTGCCGGTGGCCTGCTCGGCGAACCACGGCCGGGCGACGGTCTCGACGAAGGTGTCCTGCACCTCGTTGCGCCACACGAACGACGACCACAGCGGGTGCTCCCGGGCGGTGATCCGGCCGACGAACGCCCACTTCGCGATCGTCGACACCACTGCGGCGACGGCACCGGCGGCGATGAGCACCGGACCGGCGAGCAGCACCGTCCACCCGATCCCGACGGCCGACCACAGCGCCAGCAGTGTGCCGGCCACGCCGAGCGCGATCGCGGCGGACACCATCGGGGCGACCAGGCGCAGCAGCTCCCAGCAGCCGCGGGCGACCTTCAGCCGCCTGGACGGACGGAAGGTGCGTGCCTCGTCGAACTCCGTCGCCGCTCGTCGCAGCCGCACCGGGGGTGATCCGAGCCACGACGACCCGCGCTTGGCCTTCTTCGGCACGGCGGACAGCACCGCCACCAGGGCCTCGCGCGGCACCGAGCGTCCGGCGCCCGTCATCCCGCTGTTGCCGAGGAACGCCCGACGACCGACCTTCGACCGACCGATCCGCACCCGACCGCCGCCGAGCTCGTAGGTGGCCACCATGGTGTCGTCGGCCAGGAACGCCCCCGACGCGATCTGCGTCAGCGCCGGGATGAGCAGCACCGTGGAGATCTCGGTGTCCCGACCGACCCGGGCGCCGAGCAGGCGCAACCACACCGGCGTCACGAGCGAGGCGTACAGCGGGAACAGCAGGGTCCGCGCCGCGTCGAGCACCCGCTCGGTCGACCACACCTGCCAGCCGATCCGGGAGCGCACCGGGTGCCGCCCCTCGTGCAGGCCGATGCCGAGCAACCGCACCGCGACCACCACCAGCAGCGCGTACACCGCACCGGCGACGACCGTCGCCAGGGGGACCGTCACCAGCGCGCGGAGCACCGCGTCGCCCAGGGCCGACGCCCGCCCCACCAGGGCCAGGGCGACCAGCAGTCCGACCGCGACACCGACCACCGGCAAACCGGCCACCGCCAGGGACCCGGCCCCGTACGCGAGCAGCCAGCGGCGACGGACCGCAGGGCGGGCCTCCCGGTCGCCGCGAGCCGACCCGACGCGTTCCGCCGGCGCCCCCGCCCAGCGTTCGCCCGCCGGCACCGGACCGCCGACGGCGGAACCCGCCGTCACCTCGGCACCCGCGCCGACGTGCGCCCCCGGCAGCAGCGTCGTCCGGCTCCGCACCACGGCGTCGTCGTCGATGCGGACGTGCCCCAGGTGGAACACGTCGCCGTCGAGCCAGTGCCCGGCAAGGTCGACCTCGGGTTCGATCGACGCGCGCTTGCCGATCGTCAGCATCCCGGTCACCGGCGGCAGTGTGTGCAGGTCGACGTCCCGCCCGATCCGCGCACCGAGCGCCCGTGCGTAGTAGCTGATCCACGGGGCACCCGCGGTCGACGGGCCGTCCACCGCCTCGGCGATGCGCTCGGCCAACCACACCCGCAGGTGCACCGAACCCCCACGGGGGTACGAGCCCGGACCGACCCCGGCGAGCAGCAGCCGCGCCAGCACCGCCGTCAGCGCCATCTTGCCGATCGGCGTCACGAACACCAGGAGCATCAGCACCAGCACCGGCCAGGGCAGCACCGGCAGGAACGGCAACGTCGTCGCGTGCAGCACCGCAGCCACCAGGGCCGTCCACGTCAGCACCCGCAGCCCGCGGAGCACCTGCACCGGCAGCCCGAGCAGCGTCATCAGCAGCCCCGTCGCCGGGGGGACCGGAGCCACGTCGCGCGACGACGCCTCGACCGGCCCGGACTCGTCCAGCGCCGCCGCCAACGCCCCGATCCGCGGGTGGTCGTACACGTCAGCCACCGTCGTCGTCGGGAACCGCTCACGGATGGCCGACACCAGCTGCGCCGCCGTCAACGACCCACCGCCGTGCGCGAAGAAGTCGTCGTCGACGCTCGCCACCGGCACCCCGAGGATCGCCGACCACCGCTCGGCGATCCACGCCACCGTGTCCGGCAGCATCGCCGCGTCCGTCGCCCCCGGCAACGGCCACGGCAGCGCCGCACGGTCGACCTTGCCCGACGTCCGTGTCGGCAGCGACTCCACCACCGCCACCAACGGCACCAGCGCCGCCGGCAACTCCTGGCGCAACCGTGCGTTCGCCGCCGCCACGTCCACCGTCGCCCCCGCCACCGGCGCCACGTACCCGACGAGCACCTGGTTCCCCGCCGGGGTCCGCTGCACCACCGCAGCACCACCCGCCACGTCGTCCAGGGCCTGCAGCGCCGCATCGATCTCACCGAGCTCGATCCGCCGACCGCCGAGCTTCACCTGGTCGTCCGCACGCCCCTGGAACACCAGCCCCTCGGGCTCGTACCGCACCAGGTCCCCGCTCCGGTACGCCCGCTCCCACCCGAGCTCCGGGAACGGCGCGTACTTCTCCGCGTCCTTCGCCGGGTCCAGGTACCGCCCCAGCCCGACCCCACCGATCACCAGCTCACCGACACCGCCCGGCTCCACCCGCTGCCCGGCACCGTCCACCACGGCCAGGTCCCACCCGTCCAGCGGCAACCCGATCCGGATCGGCTGGCTCCCGTCGAGCAGGGACCCGCACGCCACCACCGTCGCCTCGGTCGGCCCGTACGTGTTCCACACCTCACGGTCACGACTCGCGATGCGCGCCGCCAGCTCCGGCGGGCACGCCTCACCACCGAAGATCACCAGCCGCACCTGCTCCAGCGCATCGTCCGGCCACAACGCCGCGAGCGTCGGCACCGTCGACACCACCGTGATCGTGTGCGCGATGAGCCACGGCCCCAGGTCCACCCCCGTCCGCACCAGCGACCGGGGCGCCGGCACCAACGCGGCACCGTGCCCCCACGCCAACCACATCTCCTCGCACGACGCGTCGAAGGCCACACTCAGCCCCGCCAGCACCCGGTCACCCGGACCGATCGGCGCCGCCTGCAGGAACATCCGCGCCTCGGCGTCCACGAACGCCGCAGCACTGCGGTGGGTGACCGCCACGCCCTTCGGCACCCCGGTCGACCCGGACGTGAAGATGATCCACGCGTCGTCGGTCTCGCGGGGGAGCTCGGCGCTCGCCGCAGGGTCGGTCACGGGCAGTTCGGCGCCGTCGCGGTCGCGCAGCACGCCGCCGGCACCGATCACCCCGACGACACCGGCTTCGCCGAACACCAGGGTGGCGCGTTCCTCGGGGTCGTCGGCGTCGACGGGCACGTAGGCGGCTCCGGCGGCCAGCACGGCGAGGATCGACAGGTACAGGTCGCGCCCGCCGGAGGGGATCCGCACCCCGACCCGGTCCCCGCGCCGGACGCCCCGGCGTGCGAGGTCGTCGGCCTGCGCGTGCACCAGGTCGAGCAGGGCGGCGTAGTCGACGCTGCCGGCGGGGTCCTCGAGCGCGGTGGCGTCCGGATGGGTCGCCGCGGTCGCCGAAAGGACGTCGAACAGGGTCCGTGGGGCGGGTGCGTCGCCGCCGCGGGCGAGTTCGAGCTGCGCGTTCCCGGTGCCGGTGGTCATCGAGGCCTCTTCCCGGTCGCGTGCGGGACGACCGGCCCGTGATCCTAGGGGACCGAGGTGTCCCGCTCGGAAACACGGGGTAGCGCAGGGGCGGGGCGGGGCGTCGCGCGCCGAGTGAGCAGAAGACGTCGGGTCACCCGCCTCGACCCGTCGCGTTCTGCTCACTCGACGAGGAGCCCCAACGGGGGAAGGTCGCCGCAGGCGACATCGTGCGCAGCCGACAGAGCGCAGCGAAGACGTCTGCTTGCGCGGGTGTGTCCAGTGCCCCCAGGAGGATTCGAACCTCCGCCCCTGCCTCCGGAGGGCAGTGCTCTATCCCCTGAGCTATGGGGGCCAAGGGGTGTGAACAACCGTAGCAGGTCCGGTGGGTGGTCCTGGACAGCGCGTGTCGCGCAGTGGACGCGGGGGGCGGCCGGTCTGGAGGCGCGGTGCGGGCCGGCCACGGGCCTCCCGTCCGCACGGTGCGCGGGTTGCGTTCCGGTGCGGGGTTCTGCATTCCGTGCGGCGCTGGAAGCGCGCACCGGGCACGCAACCGCGCACCAGGTGGCGGACCGCGCACCGTGCCGGCCCGCGTGCGTCAGCCCGCAGGCGTCGCCGACCCCGTCGCGGACGGCTGCAGCGCGGCCCGCACCGCGTCGACGACGGGCTGCGCCCCACCCGGCTCGGTGAACAGCGTCGACTGCGCGGTGATCCAGTACGGGTCGGCGAAGGCATCCGCCCGGCCGACGGCACCGTTCAGGGCGAAGTACCCCTCGACGCGGTAGGTGGGGACCGATCCGCCCCGCTCGTACAGGGCGTCCTTCAGGTTGGTGAGCGACTTCTCAGGCAGGTCGGCGACCGCGAACGTGATCGCCGTGGCGTCCGCGTCGGTGCTCACGAACCGGCAGACGCGGCCCTGCTGCTTCGCGATGGTCGCGGCGGGGGAGCCCTTCGCCGGTGTGAACGAGTCGTCGAGCTCGAAGGTCTGCCCGTACACGGACAGGGCGCTCATCGGCAGGAGTTCACCGCAGGTCTGCGACACCGGCTTGCCCGCGGGGGTCGCACTGGCCGACGGGGTGCTGGCCCCGCCGCCCGAGCACCCGGCGAGCACGACGGCTGCTGCGGTGGTGAGGGTGGCGACGGTGAGCGCCCGGGCACGGCTGCGGGGGGTCATCCCGACATGATGCTGCATCGACCGGTGCGGACCTGGGCGTCCCGGTAGGATCGGTCCTCGTGACTCCTGCCGAACTCTCCGCCGCGTACCTGTCGATCCTGACCGGGATCGTCGAGCGCCGAGGCGCGTCCGAGACCGTGACGATCGAGGAGTCCCACGTGGTGCTCGAGCGTCCGAAGAACCGCGCCCACGGCGACTGGGCCTCGAACGCCGCCATGCAGCTCGCGAAGCGGCTCGGCACGAACCCGCGCGAGCTCGCGACCGAGATCGCCGGCGAGCTGACCGAGCTCGACGGTGTGGACTCCGTCGACGTCGCCGGCCCCGGCTTCATCAACATCACGCTCGAGGCGGCCGCCGCTGGCGAGATCGCGCGCACCATCGTGGACGGCGGCGAGTCCTTCGGCACCGGCGACCTGTACGACGGCGTCCGGATCAACCTGGAGTTCGTCTCCGCCAACCCCACCGGCCCGATCCACATGGGCGGCGTCCGCTGGGCCGCAGTGGGCGACAGCCTGGCCCGCGTGTTCCAGGCGCAGGGCGGACTCGTCACCCGCGAGTACTACTTCAACGACCACGGCGCGCAGATCGACCGCTTCGCCCGCTCCCTCGTCGCCAGCGCACTCGGTGAGCCGACGCCCGAGGACGGCTACGGCGGCGCCTACATCGCCGAGATCGCGGCACGGGTCATCGCGACCCTCGAGCCGGGCATCGACGTCCGCGACCTGCCGCGCGACGAGGCGCAGGAGCTCTTCCGCCGCGAGGGCGTCGACTTCATGTTCGCGGACATCAAGTCGTCGCTGCACGACTTCGGCGTCGACTTCGACGTCTACTTCCACGAGAACGCGCTGCACGAGTCGAAGGCCGTCGAGCGTGCGATCGCCCGGCTGCGGTCGGCCGGCGTGATGTACGAGGCCGAGGGCGCCGAGTGGCTCCGCACGACCGACTTCGGCGACGACCGCGACCGCGTCGTCATCAAGTCGGACGGCGAGCCCGCGTACATCGCCGGCGACCTGGCGTACTACCTCGACAAGCGCGAGCGCGGGTTCGAGCGGAACCTGATCATGCTCGGCGCCGACCACCACGGCTACGTCGGCCGCATGATGGCGATGTGTGCCGCGTTCGGGGACGAGCCGGGCAAGAACCTCGAGATCCTGATCGGGCAGATGGTCAACCTGCTCAAGGACGGCGAACCGATGCGCATGTCGAAGCGCAACGGCACCATCGTCACGATGGAGGACCTGGTCGACGCCGTCGGTGTCGACGCCGGCCGCTACGCCCTGGTCCGCTTCGCCAGCGACACCGCGATCGACATCGACCTCGACCTGCTCACGAAGCGCACGAACGACAACCCCGTCTTCTACGTGCAGTACGCCCACGCCCGCACCCAGTCGGTGGCCCGGAACGCCGCGGCCGCCGGGGTCGACCGGTCGGTGTTCGACGCCTCGCTGCTGACCCACGAGTCGGAGAGCGCGCTCCTCGGAGCCCTCGCCGAGTACCCGCGGGTCGTCCGGCACGCCGCCGAGCTGCGCGAGCCGCACCGCATCGCGCGCTACATCGAGCAGCTGGCTGGCCTGTACCACCGCTGGTACGACTCCTGCCGCGTCACGCCCCTCGGCGACGAGCCCGTGACCGACCTACACCGCACGCGCCTGTGGCTGAACGACGCCACCGGCCAGGTCGTCCGGAACGGCCTCGGCCTGCTCGGCGTGTCGGCTCCGTCCCGCATGTAGCGGTCGCCCTCTCCGCAATACACCGGTGTTCGCGCACCGAACACCCGCATCCCGGGGTGTCGAGCGCGAACACCGGTGTTTTGCATCCTGGCCGCGCCCGGCCGCAGCCTGGCCGCGCCCGGCCGCAGCTGCGCCGCAGGCCGGGCTGGCAGGCTAGGACGCATGCCTGCAGCCACCGAACGCCCCACCAAGCGCCGCCGCTGGCCCGTCGTCCTGCTCGTGCTCGTCGTGGTGCTCGCCGGCCTCGTCGTCGTCGCCGAGTTCGTGCTGCGCGGCGTCGTCGACCGGATCATCGCCCAGCAGGTCGAGCAGTCGCTGCCCGACGGCACGACCGGCCAGGTCGACGCGCACGCCGAGGGCATCGTCATCCCGCAGCTCATCAGCGGCACGCTCGATCGCGTCGAGATCTCCTCGGAGAAGCTCACGGTCGACGGCATCCCGCTCGCCGCCGACGTCACTGCGCAGGACGTCCCGGTGGACGGCAAGGGTGACGTCCGCGACGTCGACGGCACGGTCACCCTGGCGTCGTCGAGCGTCAAGGACCTGGCGAAGTACAGCCCGCTCTTCGACCGCCTCAGCCTGGCCGACGGTGGGGTCGAGCTGACCGGGTCGTCGTCGGTGCTCGGCTACGACATCACCTACGCCGCCAAGGGTGCCGTCGTCGCGCAGGACGACGGCCGCGGTATCTCGATCACCCCGGAGAGCGTCCGGATCACGAACTCCGACCTCGGTCTGAAGGTCGACTCGATCCCGGGCGTCACCGGCGTCCCGGTGCAGGTCTGCACCGCGCAGTTCCTGCCCGAGGCGCTGCGGGTGCGCTCACTCGACGTGTCGAAGTCGGACGCGACGGTCCGCATCACCGCGGACGCGCTGCCGCTCACCGAGGACGGCCTGCGGACCGTCGGCAGCTGCCGCTGAGCGGACGGGTGCGTAACGCGGCCCGGGAGGCGTGGCTCGCGTCGGTAGGATCGGGTCCCGTGAGCGAGAACCCCCTTGCACCGCCGCGGCTGCGGTTCCCGACGGACGCCTCCGAACTGGTGGACCGCATCTGGCCCGCGTCCGCGACGCGGACCGACGACGGCACCCTGGCGATCGGTGGCATCAGCGCGACCGACCTGGTCGCCCGGTTCGGCACGCCGCTGTACGTCGTCGACGAGCGTGACGTGCAGTCCCGTGCGGTGCGGGTGCGGAACGCCTTCACCGAGGCCTTCGAACGCATCGGCAGTCACGCGCACGTCTACTACGCCGGTAAGGCGTTCCTGACGACGCAGGTGGTCGCGTGGATGGCCGAGGCGGACCTGCGCGTCGACGTCTGCACCGCCGGTGAGCTCGCGGTCGCCCTGGCCGGTGGCATCGACCCCGGTCGGCTCGGCTTCCACGGCAACGACAAGTCCGACGCCGAGATCGCCCGTGCGGTCGAGGTCGGCGTCGGCACGATCGTGCTCGACAGCCACGAAGAGGTGCAGCGCGTCGCCCGCGCCGCCGCCGACGCCGGGGTCGTGCAGCGTGTGCGCATCCGGATCAACACCGGCGTGCACGCGTCCACCCACGAGTACCTGGCGACCGCTCGCGAGGACCAGAAGTTCGGCATCCCGCTGTCCGAGGCCGTCGACGCCGCGGCAGCCGTCCGTGCCGAGCCCTCGCTCGCCTTCGTCGGCCTGCACTCGCACATCGGTTCGCAGATCTTCGACGACGCCGGCTTCCGCGAGGCCGCACGTCGGCTGATGGACGTGCACGCGACGCTCGTCGCCACCGGCCCGGTGCCCGAGCTGAACCTCGGCGGCGGCTGGGGCATCGACTACACCGAGGCCGACTCGGCGTTCGCCCCCGAGGACGTCGCCGATGCACTGGCCGCGATCATCGGCGAGGCCTGCGCCGAACGCGGCATCCCGGTGCCGGACATCGCCGTCGAGCCGGGCCGGTACGTCATCGGCCCGCCCGGGGTGACGCTGTACCGCGTCGGCACGATCAAGCCCGTCACGCTCGAGACCGACGACGGCGGCAGCGCGACCCGCACGTACGTCTCGGTCGACGGCGGGATGAGCGACAACATCCGTCCGGCCCTGTACGGCGCCGACTACACGGCCCGGCTCGCCCGCACCTCCGACGCACCAGCGGTGCTGAGCCGCGTCGTCGGCAAGCACTGCGAGAGCGGCGACGTCGTGGTGAACGACGAGTACCTGCCCGGCGACGTGCAGCGCGGCGACCTGCTGGCCGTGGCGGCCACCGGTGCCTACTGCTGGGCGCTGTCGAGCAACTACAACCACGTGGGCCGCCCGCCGGTCGTCGCCGTCGCGGACGGCACAGCCCGTATCCTCGTGCGGGGCGAGACGATCGACGACCTGCTCGCCCGTGACACCGGGGTCGCCGCCGTGCCCGCCGAGGGCACCGGCCGCTGACCCCCGACCCGACCGGGTCCGCCCACCCCGCAGGGCGTGCCCCCATCGACAGGAACCGCTACCAGATGATCGAATACCGCAACGTCCGTGTCGCGCTGCTCGGGGCCGGCTCGGTCGGTTCCCAGGTCGCGCGACTGCTCCTCGAGCACGGCGACGAGCTGGCCTCGCGCGCCGGAGCCGGGCTGGAGCTCGTCGGGATCGCCGTGCGCGACGTGGACGCGGAGCGCGACGTCGACCTGCCGGCGGAGCTCTTCACCACGGACGCTGCGTCGCTCATCCTCGGCGCGGACATCGTCGTCGAGCTCATCGGCGGCATCGAGCCGGCGCGCACCCTCGTGCTCCAGGCGCTGCAGTCCGGCGCCGACGTCGTCACCGGCAACAAAGCGCTGCTCGCCACCCACGGCCCGGAGCTCTTCGCCGCGGCCGAGCAGGTCGGTGCACAGCTCTACTACGAGGCCGCCGTGGCCGGTGCGATCCCGATCATCCGTCCGCTGCACGACTCGCTCGCCGGTGACCGCATCGTCCGGATCATGGGCATCGTCAACGGCACGACCAACTTCATCCTCGACCTGATGGACCGCAAGGGTTCCACGTTCGAGGACGCCCTGGCCACCGCGACGGAGCTCGGGTACGCCGAGGCCGACCCGACCGCCGACATCGAGGGCTACGACGCCGCGCAGAAGGCCGCGATCCTGGCCTCGCTCGCGTTCCACACCTCGGTGCCGCTCGCCGCCGTGCACCGCGAGGGCATCACCCACGTCACGATCGAGCAGGTCCGCGCCGCCCGCAAGGCCGGCTACGTCGTGAAGATCCTGGCGACCGCGGAGCGGCTGACGGACGAGGACGGCCGCGAGGGCGTCAGCGCCCGCGTCTACCCGGCCCTCGTGCCCGAGTCGCACCCGCTCGCGAGCGTGCACGGAGCGAAGAACGCCGTGTTCGTCGAGGCTGAAGCCGCCGGTGACCTGATGTTCTACGGCGCGGGTGCCGGTGGCGTCGAGACGGCCTCGGCGGTCCTCGGCGACCTGGTCTCCGCGGCTCGTCGGCACGTCATCGGTGGCCCGGGCGTCGCCGAGTCGACGCAGTCCGAGCTGCCGGTGTTCCCGATCGGCACCGTCCGCACGAGCTACCAGATCACCCTGCACGTCACGGACGCACCCGGCGTGCTGTCGACCGTCGCAGGCGTGCTCGCCAAGCACGGCGTCAGCGTCGAGACGGTCGAGCAGACCACCACCGGCGCAGCCGAGGGGACCGCGACGCTCGTCATCGGCACCCACCTGGCGCGCGAGGCCGACCTCGCGGACACCGTCGTCGCCCTCCGCGGCGAGGACGTCGTCCTGGACGTCACCAGCGTCCTGCGCGTCGTCGGTCGCTGACGCGACCACGGGCCTCCAGGCCGACCAGCAGGCTCGCCGAGCCGAACCACCACCAGATCCACCCCACCGGACAGAGAGAGAAGCCTGATGGCCCACCAGTGGCAGGGAGTCCTGCGCGAGTACGCCGACCGACTCGACGTGACCGAGGCGACGCCCATCGTCACCCTCGGTGAGGGCGGCACGCCGCTCATCCCGGCTCGTCGGCTCTCCGAGCGCACCGGCGCCGAGGTCTACGTGAAGTTCGAGGGCATGAACCCGACGGGCTCGTTCAAGGACCGCGGCATGACGATGGCGATCTCGAAGGCCGTCGAGCACGGCGCGAAGGCCGTCATCTGCGCCTCGACCGGCAACACCAGCGCCTCGGCCGCCGCGTACGCGACGCACGCCGGCATCACCGCCGCGGTGCTCGTGCCCGAGGGCAAGATCGCCATGGGCAAGCTCAGCCAGGCCGTCGCCCACGACGCCCAGCTGCTGCAGGTGCAGGGTAACTTCGACGACTGCCTCGACATCGCCCGCGACCTGGCGGCGAACTACCCGGTGCACCTCGTCAACTCCGTCAACAACGACCGCATCGAGGGGCAGAAGACCGCCGCGTTCGAGGTCGTCGACGTCCTCGGTGACGCACCGGACTTCCACTTCCTGCCCGTCGGCAACGCGGGCAACTACACCGCGTACTCGCGCGGCTACCGCGAGGACGTCGCCGCCGGTCGGAGCACCAAGCTGCCCCGCATGTTCGGGTTCCAGGCCGCCGGTTCCGCCCCGATCGTGCACGGCGAGGTCGTCCGGCACCCGGACACCATCGCGTCGGCCATCCGCATCGGCAACCCGGCCTCGTGGCAGTTCGCGCTCGAGGCGCAGCAGGAGACCGACGGCTACTTCGGTGCGATCAGCGACGAGGCCATCCTCGCCGCGCACCGCATCCTGTCGGCCGAGGTCGGCGTCTTCGTCGAGCCCGCGTCGGCGATCGGTGTCGCCGGGCTGCTCGAGCGCGCCGACGCCGGCGTCGTGCCGAAGGGCGCGAAGGTCGTCATCACGGTCACGGGTCACGGCCTGAAGGACCCGCAGTGGGCCCTCCGCACGCCGGACGGCGGCGAGGTCACCCCGACGAGCGTGCCGGTCGACACGAAGTCGATCGCCGACGTGCTCGGTCTGGTCAGCGAGCAGTGATCTCCGACCGCTCGTCCGGACCGGGGGAGGGCGTCACCGCCCGCAGCGCTGTACCGGCCGGACGGGCGGTCCGGACACTGCCGGCCGGATCGACGGTCCGCGTCCGGGTGCCGGCCACGTCGGCGAACCTCGGCCCCGGCTTCGACTCGCTCGGCCTCGCGCTCTCGCTCTACGACGAGGTCGTGGTGCGCGTGCGCCCCGAACCCGGCGCGACCGTCACGGTCGAGGGCGTCGGCGCCGGTGAGGTCGCCACCGACGACTCGAACCTGGTCGTCCGTGCCGTCCGCCGAGGGTTCGAATACGCCGGTGTCGACCAGCCCGGCCTCGAGCTGCACGCGACGAACGCGATCCCGCACGGGCGCGGTCTCGGCTCGTCCGCCGCGGCGATCGTCGCGGGGCTGATGGCGGCCCGCGGCCTGCTCGAGGGCATCGTCGACCTCGACGCCTCGACGCTCCTGACCCTGGCCACCGAGATGGAGGGCCACCCGGACAACGTCGCGCCGGCGCTCTTCGGCGGCCTGACGATCGCGTGGATGACCGCCGAGGGCCCGGCGTACAAACGGCTCCTGGTGCACCGCGGTGTCGCCCCGGTGGTGTTCGTGCCGACCTCGACGCTCTCCACCAAGCTCGCGCGCTCCCTGCAGCCCGAGCAGGTCCCGCACGCCGACGCCGCGTTCAACGTCTCCCGCTCGGCGCTGCTCGTCGCGGCGCTCATCCAGAGCCCCGAGCTGTTGCTCGCCGCGACCGAGGACCGTCTGCACCAGGCGTACCGCGCCAGCGCCATGCCCGAGACCGACGCCCTGATCCGGCTGCTCCGGCAGCACGGCCTGGCCGCGGTGGTCTCCGGTGCGGGGCCGAGCCTGCTCGTCCTCGGCAGCGACCCGGCACAGCGGCTGACCGCCGCCGACCTGGTCCAGCGACACGCCGAATCCGACTGGCGGCCGCTCATGCTGGCCGTCGATCTCGGTGGTGCTACAGTGGCAGCGCACTCGGCGCTCGAAGCCGAACCCGCGTAACCGTACGGATCGCTCGTCCTCCAGGACAGCTCCTACGACGTCGCAGGGTCCGGTGCGCGAGTGTGCATCTCTTTCTGATCACCGAATCCCGATCCGTCGTCTGAACGGCGGTCGATGCTCACTGCATCCGGGACGGTGGAAACTCTCCGCGTTCTGCGGTTCGAAAGGAAACACCGACCTTGACCGACAACAACTCCGCCCAGGTGGAGATCCCCAGCGACCTGCGTGCCCTCCGTCTCCCGGAGCTCCAGCGCATCGCCTCCTCGCTCGGCATCACCGGGCTCTCCAAGCTCCGCAAGGGCGACCTGATCGCCTCCATCGAGGACAAGCGCCCCGTCGACGAGACGCCGGCCGCCCCGGCCGCCGTCGTCCCCGAGACCCCCGCCGAGCCGGCCGCCACCGAGCAGCCGACCCTGCCGGAACCCGCCGAGACGCCCGCGCAGCCCGCTGCCGAGGCCCCCGTCGCCGACTCCGAGGCACCCGCCGAGTCGGCAGCCCCGAGCCGTGCCCGTCGTTCGCGCCGTGCGTCGTCCGGTGGCACCGTGAACGCCGCACCGACCTCGGCCGCCGAGCACACCAACCACGGTCAGACCGGCACCGAGGACCTCCTCGCCGGGCTCGACCAGGTCCGCGCCGAGAAGGACGCGCAGGAAGCCGCGCAGTCCGGCTCGCAGCGCCGCGGCCGTGGCCAGCGGAACGCCGAGCAGCGCTCCGAGCAGCGTGGCGCCGAGCAGGGCCAGCAGGCGTCGGCACCGGCCGAGGCCGAGCAGCCGAACCAGGCTGCCCAGCAGCAGGGCCAGCAGAGCCAGCAGGCCCCGACGTCCGCCGTGCAGGCCGACCAGGACCAGAACGAGTCCGGCGACCAGAACGACCAGGGCGACCAGAACTCCGAGCAGGGCGAGGGCGGCTCGCGCCGCGGTCGTCGCAGCCGTGGTCGCGGTCGTGGCCGTGGGCAGAACGCCGAGAACGTCGAGCAGCAGAACGGCGCCGACCAGCAGAACGGTGGCCAGAACGGCGGCCAGCAGAAGCAGAACGGCGCCGACCAGAACGGCCAGCAGAACGGCGGCCAGCAGAACGGCGGCCAGCAGAACCAGCAGAAGCAGAACGGCGGCGAGCAGCAGAACGGCAAGCAGAACGACCAGCCGAAGCAGGCCGACGCCAAGCAGGACGACAAGTCCGACCAGAAGCAGCAGAACGCCGGTCAGCAGAAGCAGCAGACCAGCGGCCAGCAGAAGCAGCAGCAGCAACAGCACGCCGACGAGGCCGAGAGCGGCCGCAGCCGTCGCCAGCGCGACCGCAAGCGCGGCCGTGGCGGCCAGAACGACGACTTCGAGCCCGAGGTCACCGAGGACGACGTCCTGATCCCGATCGCGGGCATCCTCGACGTCCTCGACAACTACGCGTTCGTCCGCACCACCGGCTACCTGCCGGGCCCGAGCGACGTCTACGTCTCCCTCGGCCAGGTGAAGAAGTACCACCTGCGCAAGGGCGACGCCGTCGTCGGTTCGATCAAGCAGCCGCGTGACGGCGAGCAGCAGAGCCGTCAGAAGTACAACGCGCTCGTGGCCGTCGAGTCGATCAACGGCCAGTCCGCCGACGAGGCCGCGGCCCGTGTCGACTTCAACGACCTCACCCCGCTGTACCCGAACGAGCGCCTGCGCCTCGAGACGGAGCCGGGCAAGCTGTCGACCCGCATCATCGACCTCGTCTCGCCGATCGGCAAGGGCCAGCGCGGTCTCATCGTGTCCCCGCCGAAGGCCGGCAAGACCGTCGTGCTGCAGGCCATCGCGAACGCCGTCGCCAAGAACAACCCCGAGGCGCACCTGATGGTCGTCCTCGTCGACGAGCGGCCCGAAGAGGTCACCGACATGCAGCGCACGGTGAAGGGCGAGGTCATCGCCTCGACCTTCGACCGTCCCGCCGAGGACCACACCACCGTCGCCGAGCTCGCCATCGAGCGTGCGAAGCGCCTGGTGGAGCTGGGCCACGACGTCGTGCTGCTGCTCGACTCGATCACCCGCCTGGGCCGTGCGTACAACCTGTCGACCCCGCCGTCGGGCCGCGTGCTCTCCGGTGGCGTCGACTCGGCGGCGCTCTACCCGCCGAAGCGCTTCTTCGGCGCCGCGCGCAACATCGAGGACGGCGGCTCGCTGACCATCCTCGCGACCGCGCTCGTCGAGACCGGCTCCAAGATGGACGAGGTCATCTTCGAGGAGTTCAAGGGCACCGGCAACATGGAGCTCCGCCTGAACCGTCACCTCGCCGACAAGCGGATCTTCCCCGCCGTCGACGTGAACGCCTCTGGTACCCGTCGCGAGGAGCAGCTGCTCTCCGCGGACGAGGTCAAGATCACCTGGCGTCTGCGCCGGGCCCTCGCCGGGCTCGACCCGCAGCAGGCCCTCGAGATCGTGCTGCGGAACCTCAAGGAGACGCAGTCGAACGTCGAGTTCCTGGTGCAGGTGCAGAAGTCGGTCCCCTCGACCGGCGCCCACCACAACGGCCACCAGGAGTAACGCGTGTTCGAGTCGGTAGCGGGGCTGCTGGCGGAACACGAGGACCTGACGCAGCAGCTGTCGGACCCCGCGCTCCACGCCGATGCGGCCCGGGCGAAGAAGGTGAACCGGCGGTACGCCGAGCTCAACCAGATCAAGTCCGCGTACGAGGCCTGGCAGGCGGCGGGGGACGACCTCGCCGCCGCCCAGGAACTCGCGCGTGAGGACGCGGCGTTCGCGGACGAGGTCCCCGGGCTCGAGGAGCAGCTGTCGGAGCGCCAGGAGCGTCTCCGGCGGCTGCTCATCCCGCGCGACCCGGACGACGGCCGCGACGTCATCATGGAGATCAAGGGCGGCGAGGGCGGCGAGGAATCGGCGCTGTTCGCGGCCGACCTCCTGCGCATGTACTCGCACTACGCCGAGACCAAGGGCTGGAAGGTCGAGCTCCTCGAGCGCACCGAGTCCGACCTGGGTGGCTACAAGGACGTCCAGGTCGCGATCAAGTCGAACACGACCGACCCGTCCCAGGGCGTCTGGGCACACCTGAAGTACGAGGGCGGTGTGCACCGCGTCCAGCGTGTGCCGCAGACCGAGTCGCAGGGGCGCATCCACACCTCGACCACCGGCGTGCTGGTGTTCCCCGAGGTGGACGAGCCCGAAGAGGTCCAGATCAACCAGAACGACCTGAAGATCGACGTCTACCGGTCCTCCGGCCCTGGCGGCCAGTCGGTCAACACGACGGACTCCGCGGTCCGCATCACCCACCTGCCCACGGGCATCACGGTGGCGATGCAGAACGAGAAGTCGCAGCTGCAGAACCGTGAGGCCGGCATGCGCGTGCTCCGTGCACGCATCCTCGCGCGCCAGCAGGAGGAGCTCGACGCGATCGCCTCGGACGCGCGCAAGTCGCAGATCCGCGGGATGGACCGTTCGGAGCGCATCCGCACGTACAACTTCCCGGAGAACCGGATCGCGGACCACCGCACCGGCTACAAGGCGTACGACCTCGACCGCGTGATGAACGGTGCCCTCGAGCCCGTCATCCAGTCCGCCATCCAGGCGGACGAAGAGGCGCGGCTGGCCGCCATCGGCGACCAGGACGCCTGATCGGCGTGACCGGACTGGAGGCCCGCGGCGGCTCCGACGGGTCCCGCACGTACGCCGCGGATCGCCTGCTCGAGCAGGCGACCGCGGCGCTCGTCGCCGTCGGCGTCCCCACGCCCCGGGTCGACGCCGAGCTGCTGCTCGCGTGGGCGACCGACACCTCGCGCGGTGCTGTCCAGGCCCGGGCGCTGATCGGCGGCGGCATCGCCCCGGAGCACGTCGAGCGCTTCCGGCACGCGGTCGCCCGCCGAGCCACCCGTGAGCCGCTGCAGCACATCACCGGGCAGGCGTACTTCCGCGCGCTCACCCTGGCCGTCGGACCGGGCGTGTTCGTGCCCCGTCCGGAGACCGAGGGCGTCGTCCAGTTCGGCATCGACGCCCTCCGCGCGACCGCCGTGCCCGAGCCGATCGCCGTCGACCTGGGCTCCGGAAGCGGTGCGATCGCGATCGCGATGGACACCGAGGTGCCGAACGCCGTGGTCTACGCGGTCGAGCGGTCGCCCGAGGCGCTGCCCTGGACCCGGCGCAACGTCGATGCCCACGGCGGGACCGTGCGGCTCGTCGAGGGCGACCTCGCCGACGCGCTGCCGGAACTCGACGGCACCGTCTCCGTCGTCGTGTCGAACCCGCCGTACGTGCCGGACGACGCGATCCCGGTCGACCCCGAGGTCCGCGACCACGACCCGGCGATGGCGCTCTACGGTGGGCCGGACGGCCTCGACGCCGTGCGCGCCCTCGCCGAGACGGCCTGGCGGTTGCTGGTGCCCGGGGGAGCACTGGTCATCGAGCACGCCGAGCCGCAGGGCGCCGGCGTCCGGCAGGTCCTGGCGGCCCGGGGGTTCCGCACCCCGGAGACGCACGTCGACCTGACAGGTCGCGACCGCACGACCACCGCGACGCGCTAGGCGGGGGTGAGCCGCGCCTCCAGGCCGTCGTCGCCCGCCGTCGGCTGCGGTGAGACGCCGTCGTGTCGGTGAGACGCCGCGATGTGCGCGAGACGCCGCGGTGTCTGGCGGCGTCTCGACAAGACGACGGCGTGTCGGCGGGTGTGAGCGCTCGTCAGGCGACGGGGGAGGTCTCGCGCTGCGCCGCGACGAAGGCGCGGACGTACTCGCGCAGGTCGGTGTCGTGCTCGACCAGCACCGCGTGGATGCCGACGCTCCGCGCACCGGCGATGTTCTCGGGCATGTCGTCGGCGAAGAAGGTGCGCTCCGCGGGGACCCCGTGGTGGGCGATCGCGCGCTGGAAGACCTCGGGCTCGGGCTTCCGGGCGCCGAAGTTGCTCGTCGTGTCGAGGTGCTCGCCGAAGACCTCGGGCAGGGACGGTGCCCACTCGTGGATCCACCGGCCGGCGAGCGGACCGTTGTTGGTGAGCAGCCCGACACGCCCGTGCTCGCTCGCGATCCGGACCGCCTCGATGCGTTCCGGCAGCTCGGTCATCGCGGCGCCGCGGATCCGGGCCCAGTCGGCCTCGGGGACGTCGCACTCCATCGCGCGCTCGAACGCGGCGAGGTACTCGTCGCCGTCCGCGAACCCACCGGCCTCGGCGCGCATCTCGTGACCGCAGTCCCACCAGCGGCGTCGGAGCTCCTGGAACGCGTGTCCGGTGAACTCGGAGAGTGCGGCCATGCGCACCTTCCAGTCGTACCGGACCAGGACGTCGTCCATGTCGAAGAGGAACAGGAGCGGGGGTGCAGGCGTCTCGTTCACGATGTCCACCATTGTGTCGCACTATCATCGTCGAGTCATGGCATCCCGATACGACTGCACCGACTCCGACGGGCTCCTGACCGGGATGCGGCTCGCACGCGCCGCCCTCGGACGCGGAGAGCTCGTCGTGGTCCCCACCGACACCGTCTACGGCCTCGCCGCGGACGCCTTCAGCGCGACCGCCGTGCAGCGGCTGCTCGACGCGAAGGGCCGCACACGGCAGTCCCCGCCGCCCGTGCTCATCCCCGGTCCGCCCACGCTCGACGCGCTCGCCAGCGACGTCCCGCAGCCGGTGCGCGACCTGGTGGCCGAGTTCTGGCCCGGCGGGCTGACCGTCATCCTGCACGCCCAGCCGTCGCTCGACTGGGACCTCGGCGAGACGCGGGGCACGGTCGCCCTGCGGATGCCGGACTCACGGATCGCCCTCGAGCTGTTGCAGGAGGTCGGGCCCCTGGCGGTCTCGTCCGCGAACTCCACGGGCGACCCGGCCGCGATGGACGTCGACGCCGCCGAACGCATGCTCGGTGACAGCGTCGCGATCTACCTGGACGGCGGGCCGATCGAGGTGCACGACGGCTTCGAGGCCAGCACGGGGTCGACCATCGTCGACGCCACCGGGCTGTCGGACGGCGGGAAGCTCCGCATCGTCCGGCACGGGGTGATCCCCGACGAGGAGATCATCCGGGTCGTCGGAGCCGACCTCGTCACATGAAGTACTACCTGCTCGCGGGGGCCATCGCCGCGGTCGTGAGCTTCGTGATGAGCCTGATCGTCTGGAAGCTCGGGCTGAAGTACAAGTGGTACCCGCAGGTCCGCGAGCGGGACGTGCACCGCACCCCGACGCCGCGGCTCGGCGGCATCGCGATGTACATCGGCGTCATCGTCTCGCTCCTGGCGGCCTGGTTCCTGTTCCCGTCGATCGCGGGGACCGACTACTTCCGGTTGGTGTTCTCCGAGCCGGGCCGTGTGCTCGCGGTGCTCGGGGGAGCGACGATCATCGTGGTCCTCGGCGTCGCGGACGACATCTGGGACCTCGACTGGATGACGAAGCTCGCCGGGCAGATCATCGCGGCGGGCATCCTCGCCTGGCAGGGCGTCGCGATCGTGTCGCTGCCGATCGGCAACACGCTGGGCGTCGGGTCGTCGTACATGAGCCTGATCTTCACCGTGCTGGCGGTGGTGCTCGTGATGAACGCGGTGAACTTCATCGACGGGCTCGACGGGCTGGTGGCCGGTGTCGCGATCATCGCCGGCGGCGTGTTCTTCCTCTACACGTTCTTCATCAACCGCGTGGTCGTGCAGACCGAGTTCTTCTTCAACCTGCCGTCGCTGCTCACCGCGGTCCTCGTCGGGGCCTGCTTGGGCTTCCTCATCCTGAACTGGCACCCCGCGAAGCTCTTCATGGGGGATGCCGGCGCGCTGCTCGTCGGGTTCCTGATGGCCACGAGTGCGGTCTCGGTCACGGGCAACATCGACCCGGCGGCGGTCCAGACACGCCAGGCGCTGCTGCCGGCGTTCATCCCGATCCTGCTGCCGTTCGCGATCCTGATCGTCCCGATCCTGGACTTCGGGCTCGCGGTCACCCGACGGCTCAGCGCGGGGAAGTCGCCGTTCTCGGCCGACCGGAAGCACCTGCACCACCGCCTGCTCGACATGGGGCACTCGCACTTCCACGCGGTGCTGATCTTCTACGCCTGGACCGCGACCGTCGCCTTCGGGTGCCTGCTGTTCCTCTTCGTGGACTGGTACTGGGTCGTCGTCTTCGTGTCCGTCGGCTTCACCGTCTGCGCCGTCGCGACGTTCGCGCCGCTCGGACGGAAGCGCGCCGAGATCGCCGCGCAGACCGCCAACCGCTCCGCCGCCGTGGTGGACGCCAGCCTCGACCCGCTCGACCGGGCCGCCAACGACCGCACGATCCCTGGAGACATCACGTGACCGCACCGAACGCGCTCGACCACGTCCGGCCGGTGTTCCGCCGCATCATCACCTGGGGAGCGGTCCTCGCCGTCGCCCTGGCGGTCGTCGGCGGACTCATCGGGTTCCTCGTCGCGGACGGCCCCGGGCTGGTCGGGGGACTGCTCGGCGCGGTGCTGAGCGTCGTGTTCCTCGGCCTCACCGCGGTCAGTGTCCTCGTCGCGCTGCGGGTGTCGAAGGGCCAGATGATCTCGGGTGCGTTCTTCGGGATCGTGATGGGCACCTGGCTGCTGAAGTTCATCGTCTTCATCGTGCTGCTGGTCCTGCTCAGGGACCGCGACTGGGTCGACTTCCCGGTGCTGGCGATCGTGATCATCGCGGGGGTCGTCGGCTCCCTGGTGATCGACGTCGTCGCGGTCGCGAAGGCCCGCACCCCGATCGACGTCCGGCTGCCGGGCGACGGTCTCGACGACTCCGCGGACGCTGGGAACCCGACCCCCCGCGTCTGAGAAGCCGGGAAGCCTCTCGCACCTGATAGGCTTCTCGAAGTCCGCTACCGGAGCCTTTCGCTCGGGGCGGGCGAGCCTCCACAACGTCCACCATCGCGTGCCATGATGTGCGCGCGCCGACACAGGAGACAGCGCTGCTATCCCACGCTCTTCCCCTGTCCCTCTCCGCTGCGGTTGACACCGTCGCGGCGGGGAGCAGCAAGGCCGCCGAGTTCCATGGTCCGTCGATCAACGAGTTCTTCCCCGATGCTCTTCTGTGGGCAGGGACGCCGTTCGAGATCGATCGGCTCGTCCTCATCCGATTCTTCGCCGTCGCCGTGCTCCTGGTGTTCGCGTTCGTGGGTACCCGTGCACTGAAGCTCGTGCCGAACCGCGGTCAGGCGTTCATCGAGTACGCGTTCGACGTCGTCCGCCGCAACACGTTCGACAACCTCGGCGAGAAGGACGGCAAGCGCTTCCTGCCGCTCCTGGCGACGATCTTCTTCGGCGTGCTGTTCATGAACCTGACCGGTCTGGTGCCGTTCATGAACCTCGGCGGGACCAGTCGCATCGCGATGCCGATGATCCTGGCGATCGTCGCGTACGTCGCGTTCATCTACGCCGGTCTCCGCAAGCACCCGGGCACGTTCCTCCGGAACTCGCTCTTCCCGCCCGGTGTGCCGTGGTTCCTCTACATCATCGTGACGCCGATCGAGCTGGTCTCGACCTTCGTGCTCCGTCCCGTCACCCTGACGCTGCGACTCCTGATGAACATGGTCGTGGGGCACCTGCTCCTCGTGCTGTTCTTCTCGGCCACGCAGTTCTTCTTCTTCGACGCTTCGCTCGGCTTCAAGGCCTTCGGCGTCGGGACCATCGCGTTCGGCATCGCGTTCAGCTTCTTCGAGGTCCTCGTCGCGCTGCTGCAGGCCTACGTCTTCATGCTCCTCACCGCCGTCTACATCCAGCTGGCGCTGGCTGACGAGCACTGATTCCTCACTGACCCCCTACGGGACCGACGACCGTCGGACCCGCACCTCGAAAGGAAAACACGTGGACGCAACGACCGTTCTCGCGGAGATCAACGGCAACATCGCGACGGTTGGCTACGGCCTCGCAGCGATCGGCCCGGCCATCGGCGTCGGCATCGTCGTCGGTAAGACGATCGAGTCCGTCGCTCGCCAGCCCGAGCTCCAGGGCCGCCTGACGACCCTCATGTACATCGGTATCGCCTTCACCGAGGCCCTGGCCTTCATCGGTATCGCCACGTACTTCATCTTCACCGGCACCAACTAAGGCTCCTCGATGCACAACGCACTCATCATCGCGGCGGAGGAGACGCACAACCCGCTGATCCCGCCGTTGTACGACGTCGTCTGGTCGGCGCTTGCCTTCGTCATCATCTTCCTGGTGATGTGGCGTGTCGTCACGCCGCGCATCACGAAGATGCTCGATGAGCGCACCGAGGCCATCGAGGGCGGCATCAAGAAGGCCGAGGCCGCTCAGGAGCAGGCCGCTGCTGCGCTCGAGGAGTACAACAAGCAGCTCGCTGATGCACGTGCCGAGGCATCGCGCATCCGTGAGCAGGCCCGCGCCGACGCCACGGCGATCGGCAACGAGGTCCGCGAGCAGGCGACCGCCGATGCAGCACGCATCACGGCCAACGCACAGGCGCAGATCGAGGCCGAGCGCCAGAGCGCCGTCCAGGCACTCCGGTCCGAAGTGGGCACCCTCGCGCTGGACCTCGCGTCCGGCGTGATCGGTGAGTCCCTCAAGGACGACGCCAAGTCCACCGCAGTGGTCGACCGCTTCCTCGCCGACCTCGAGGCCTCGCAGGCCACGAAGACGGGGGAGCACTGAGCATGCGCAGCGCTACCAGAGAAGCACTCGCGTCCACCAGGGCGGTGCTCTCGGACCTCGGTCCGAGCGCCGGCCTGGTCGCGGGTGCCGAGATCCTCGCCTCCGGGCGTGCGATCGCCGGTGCGCCGCAGCTGCTCGGGCTGCTGTCCGACCCCACGGCCGACGCGGCCGGCAAGAAGGTCCTCATCGACCGTGTCTTCGCCGGACAGTCGGACGCGACGCGTGCGGTCCTGACCGCGGTGGCCGGCTCGCGCTGGTCCTCGCAGCAGGACCTGCTCGCCGGCATCGAGGACGCGGGCATCCGCGCCGTCGCCGCCACCGCGGGTCCGGACTCGTCGATCGAGTCGGAGTTGTTCGCCTTCGAGACCGCCGTCCGTTCGGACGCCGGACTCGAGCTGGCGCTCGGCACCAAGCTCGGCAGCCCCGAGCAGAAGGGCGCGCTCGTCGAGCGGCTCCTCGGTGCCAAGGCGTCGGAGCAGACGGTCATCATCGTGTCGTCCCTGGTGCAGCAGCCCCGTGGTCGTCGCATCGGTGAGATCGTCCGCGACGCATCGCGCATCGTGGCCGAGCAGGCCGGCAAGCTCGTCGCGACGGTCGTCACGGCGACGCACCTGACCCCCGCCCAGTCGGCCCGCGTCACGCGCGGTCTGTCCGAGCGGTACGGCAAGGACATCAGCATCAACCAGGTCGTCGACCCCACGGTCGTCGGCGGGGTCCGGGTGCAGATCGGCGGCGACGTCATCGACGGCACCGTGTCCACGCGACTCTCGGAGCTCCGGCTCCAGCTCGCCGGCTAGGCGTACGGTCGAAGCCGCTCCTCCCCAAGTCCACAACGGGAACTGCCGAGTTCGGCAGCGTCACCCTCTCGGAGCCGAAGGGCCCCGGAAAACCACAAGGAAAATCCCATGGCAGACATCACCATCAGCCCCGATGAGATCCGTGATGCCCTGAAGGACTTCGTCTCGAACTACGAGCCGACGAAGGCCTCCACGGCCGAGGTCGGGCACGTCACCGACGCCGGTGACGGCATCGCCCACGTCGAGGGTCTCCCCGGCGTCATGGCGAACGAGCTCATCCGCTTCGCGGACGGCACGCTCGGCCTGGCGCAGAACCTCGATGAGGACTCGATCGGCGCCATCGTGCTCGGCGAGTTCGGCGGCATCGAAGAGGGCATGGAGGTCACCCGCACGGGTGAGGTCCTCTCCGCCCCCGTCGGCGACGCCTTCCTCGGTCGCGTCGTCGACCCGCTCGGCGCCCCGATCGACGGTCTCGGCGAGATCGCAGCCGAAGGCCGTCGTGCCCTCGAGCTGCAGGCCCCCGGCGTCATGGCTCGCAAGTCGGTCCACCAGCCGCTGCAGACCGGCATCAAGGCCATCGACGCGATGATCCCCGTCGGCCGTGGTCAGCGTCAGCTGATCATCGGCGACCGCCAGACCGGCAAGACGGCCATCGCGATCGACACGATCATCAACCAGAAGGCCAACTGGGAGTCCGGCGACGAGGACAAGCAGGTCCGCTGCATCTACGTCGCCATCGGCCAGAAGGGCTCCACGATCGCCTCCGTCAAGGGTGCGCTCGAGGACGCCGGTGCGATGGAGTACACCACCATCGTCGCCGCCCCGGCCTCCGACCCGGCCGGCTTCAAGTACCTCGCCCCGTACACCGGTTCGGCCATCGGCCAGCACTGGATGTACCAGGGCAAGCACGTCCTCATCATCTTCGATGACCTGTCGAAGCAGGCCGAGGCCTACCGTGCGGTGTCGCTCCTGCTGCGTCGCCCGCCGGGCCGCGAGGCCTACCCGGGTGACGTCTTCTACCTGCACTCCCGTCTGCTGGAGCGTTGCGCGAAGCTGTCCGACGAGCTCGGCGCGGGCTCGATGACGGGTCTCCCGATCATCGAGACCAAGGCGAACGACGTCTCGGCGTACATCCCGACCAACGTCATCTCCATCACCGACGGCCAGATCTTCCTGCAGTCGGACCTCTTCAACGCGAACCAGCGTCCGGCCGTCGACGTGGGCATCTCGGTGTCCCGCGTCGGTGGTGACGCCCAGGTGAAGTCGATCAAGAAGGTCTCCGGCACGCTGAAGCTCGAGCTGGCGCAGTACCGCTCGCTCGAGGCGTTCGCGATGTTCGCGTCCGACCTCGACCAGGCGTCGCGTCGTCAGCTGGAGCGCGGTGCACGTCTGACCGAGCTCCTCAAGCAGCCGCAGTACTCGCCGTACCCGGTCGAGGAGCAGGTCGTCTCGATCTGGGCCGGCACGAACGGCAAGCTCGACACCGTCCCGGTGCCGGACGTGCTCCGCTTCGAGTCCGAGCTGCTCGACCACCTGCGTCGCAACTCCGACGTGCTCACGACCCTGCGCGAGACGAACCAGCTCAGCGACGACACCGTCGCCGAGATGGACAAGCAGATCGACGAGTTCACGAAGAGCTTCCAGACGAGCGACGGCAAGACCCTCGGCTCCGAGCAGTTCGACGCGGCCGAGGCCGAGGACGTCGACCAGGAGCAGATCGTCAAGGGTCGTCGCTAGATGGCAGCGCAGGTCCGGGTCTACCGCCAGCGGATCAAGTCGGCGAAGACCACGAAGAAGGTCACCCGCGCGATGGAGCTGATCTCGGCGTCGCGGATCCAGAAGGCGCAGGCCCGTATGGCTGCGTCCGGTCCGTACTCGCGGGCCGTCACGCGTGCGGTGTCGGCCGTGGCGACGTTCTCGAACGTCGACCACGTGCTGACCACCGAGCCGGAGTCGTCGACCCGTGCAGCCGTCGTGCTCTTCACCTCGGACCGCGGCCTGAACGGTGCGTTCAGCACGAACGTCCTCAAGCAGGGCGAGGAGCTCGCCTCCCTGCTCCGCAGCGAGGGCAAGGACGTCGTCTACTACCTGGTCGGTCGCAAGTCCGTCGGGTACTTCGCGTTCCGTGAGCGTCCGTCCGAGCAGCAGTGGGTCGGCAACACCGACCAGCCGGAGTTCTCGACGGCCAAGGAGATCGGCGACGCCGTCGTGGCGAAGTTCCTCCAGGACACCGCTGCCGGCGGCGTGGACGAGATCCACATCGTGTTCAACCGGTTCATCAGCCTGGCGACCCAGGAGCCCCAGGTCGTTCGCCTGCTGCCCCTCGAGGTCGTCGAGGGCATCGATGAGCCCGAGGGCAACGAGCCCCTGCCGCTCTACGAGTTCGAGCCGGACGCCGACGCGGTGCTCGACTCGCTGCTCCCGGTCTACATCGAGAGCCGCATCTTCAACGCCATGCTGCAGTCGGCTGCTTCCGAGCACGCCGCACGGCAGAAGGCGATGAAGGCGGCCAGCGACAACGCCGACTCGCTGATCCGTGACTTCACCCGACTCGCGAACAACGCGCGTCAGGCGGAGATCACCCAGCAGATCTCCGAGATCGTCGGCGGCGCCGACGCCCTCTCGTCGAAGAAGAAGTAGTCCGCGTCGTTCGCGGACAGATACCCACCCTCAGGAAGGCACCAGCCATGACCGACACCGCAACCACCGCGGTCGAGACGTCGTCGGCGCCCGGTGTCGGCCGGATCGCCCGCGTCACGGGCCCCGTCGTCGACATCGAGTTCCCCCACGACGCAATCCCGGAGATGTACAACCTCCTGTTCACGACCATCACCATCGGTGACTCGTCGCAGGAGATCGGCCTCGAGGTCGCGCAGCACCTCGGCGACGACCTCGTTCGTGCCATCTCCCTGAAGCCGACCGACGGCCTGGTCCGTGGCCAGGAGGTCCGTGACTCGGGCGCTCCGATCTCGGTCCCCGTCGGCGACGTCACCAAGGGCAAGGTCTTCGACGTCCTCGGCAACGTGCTCAACACGGACGAGAAGCTCGAGATCACCGAGCGCTGGCCGATCCACCGCAAGGCCCCGGCCTTCGACCAGCTCGAGTCGAAGACCTCGATGTTCGAGACCGGCATCAAGTCCATCGACCTCCTCACCCCGTACGTGCAGGGTGGCAAGATCGGCCTCTTCGGTGGTGCGGGCGTCGGCAAGACCGTCCTCATCCAGGAGATGATCCAGCGCGTCGCGCAGGACCACGGCGGTGTGTCGGTGTTCGCCGGTGTCGGTGAGCGCACCCGTGAGGGCAACGACCTCATCGGTGAGATGGAAGAGGCGGGTGTCTTCGACAAGACGGCTCTCGTGTTCGGCCAGATGGACGAGCCGCCGGGAACGCGTCTCCGCGTGGCCCTGTCGGCGCTGACGATGGCGGAGTACTTCCGCGATGTCCAGAAGCAGGACGTGCTCCTCTTCATCGACAACATCTTCCGCTTCACGCAGGCCGGCTCCGAGGTCTCGACGCTGCTCGGTCGCATGCCGTCCGCCGTGGGCTACCAGCCCAACCTCGCCGACGAGATGGGTGTGCTCCAGGAGCGCATCACCTCGACGCGTGGTCACTCGATCACCTCGCTGCAGGCGATCTACGTGCCGGCTGACGACTACACCGACCCGGCTCCGGCCACCACGTTCGCGCACCTCGACGCGACGACCGAGCTCTCCCGTGAGATCGCGTCGCAGGGTCTGTACCCCGCGATCGACCCGCTGGCGTCGACGTCGCGCATCATGGACCCGCGTTACCTGGGTGCCGACCACTACGAGACGGCCACGCGCGTCAAGCAGATCCTCCAGAAGAACAAGGAACTGCAGGAGATCATCGCCATCCTCGGTGTCGACGAGCTCTCCGAAGAGGACAAGATCACGGTCGAGCGCGCTCGTCGTATCCAGCAGTTCCTCTCGCAGAACACCTACATGGCGAAGAAGTTCACGGGTGTCGAGGGCTCCACGGTGCCCCTCAAGGACACCATTGAGTCCTTCCGTGCCATCGCCGACGGCGAGTTCGACCACGTTGCGACCCAGGCGTTCTTCAACGTCGGTGGCATCAACGACGTGGAAGAGAAGTGGGCGCAGATCCAGAAGGAGAACCGCTGACATGGCGGGTCTCAACGTGAGCGTCGTCTCGGCTGACCGTGAGGTCTGGTCGGGCGACACCACCATGGTCGTCGCACGGACGACAGAGGGCCAGATCGGCATCCTCGCCGGACACGAGCCGATGCTCGCGATCCTGGCGCAGGGTCAGGTCCGCATCACGCGGGCCGATGGGTCGACCGTCGCGGTCGACGCCGAGGACGGCTTCCTGTCGGTCGAGCACGACACGGTGACGATCGTCGCGCGGCAGGCCGCGCTGGCGTCCTGACCGGACTGACCGTCCTGCTCCCGCCTTCGGAGACGAAGCGGGAGGGTGGGGACACGAGTCGCATGCTCGATCTGCGTGCGCTCTCGTTCCCGGAACTGGCCGATGAGCGGGCCGCGGTGATCACCGCGGCCCGCTTCGTCAGTTCCGAGGAGTCCTCGGCCAGGACGGCACTCAAGCTCGGTCCGAAGTCGATCGCCGAGCGTCTCCGGAACCTCGAGCTCGAGACCTCGGGCACCATGCCTGCGATCGAGCGGTACACGGGGGTCCTGTACGACCCGTTGGGCGCCCAGGACGCGGACGCTGCGACCCGGGAGTGGTGGGCGGAGCACGTGATCGTGCAGTCCGCGATGTTCGGGCCGATCGGTGCGGGGGACCCGATCCCGGCGTACCGGCTGTCGCACGACTCGCGGCTCGGTTCGATCCGGTTGGCCGCGCACTGGCCGGCGGTGTCGACCCGTTCCCTGCTGACCCGTGCGGACGGCCTGGTGCTCGACCTGCGGTCCGAGGGGTACCGGCAGCTCGGCCCCGTGCCCGGAGCGGTGGCACCACGGGTGGTGAGCGTCGACGGCTCCGGCCGTCGTCGAGCCCTGAACCACTGGAACAAGACGGCGAAGGGTCGCCTGGTGGCGCTGCTCGCCCGCACCCATGCGAGCATCGGCAGCATGGGCGACCTGGTCGACTGGGCTGCTGCGCACGGTGTCGTCGTCGAACCGAACGAGGGCGGCTGGGACCTGGTCGCCGAGAGCCTGGAGCCCGTCACGGCCTGAGCCGGACCCGCCCGGTCCGTCCTCCACAAGCGTCGTCAGCGGCGCTCCGGTCCACAGATGGCCGGGGCGCCCCTGCCTGGAGGCCCGCAGCACGTTTCGATGACGTGCATGATCCCTCTCACGGCACAGTCCGACCCCGGTTCCGCAGTCCGTTACCCTCGCGAGATCGCCGCTGCGGTCACCCTCCCCGCCGCGGCGGCCGCGCTGGTCGCGCCCGGTCGTGCCGACCTGTCGACGGCCGCTGCGACGGCCGTGGTGACAGCGTGCGGCGCGCTCGCGCCCCGGATGGCCCTGGTCCCCTTCATCGCGGCACAGGGCGCACCGGATCCCCGGTCGATCCGCGTGTTCGACCCCTTCGCCGATCCGACGCCGCCGGCGCTCCACGGGTTCGGCCCAGCGCCCGACCGTGCCAGGGTCCGGCTCGCAGGGGACCGATGTGCTGATGCCTGGCGGCTGTGGCGGGCACAGGACGGCCCGTTCGACGGCTCGTCGGGCGCTGCGGGTGCCCTGTCGCTCGGGGCGTGGTGCGCCTGGGCGCTCGGATCGTGGGCACGGGCGGAGACCCGGGCACGCTACGCCCTCGAGACCCGCGCGGACGACCCGCTCGCGGGACTCGTCCTGCGCTCGGTCATCGCCGGCAGTGGGCCGTCGTGGGAGCGGCGATGACCTGGGGTCGACAGGATCGTCTACGGTGGGGGAGACCACACTGGGAGGGCTCCGGTTGCGCGACGACGACATCGAGGACACCGTCATCCGGCGACCCCGACGATCGCCGGGCGATGACCGGACGGCCGACGCCATCGGCGACACGGTCATCCGTGGCGCAGCACCGGGCGGTTCCGGCACCGGAGCGGACCCGGCGTCCGAGTCCGACGACGGGGTCCTCGGCGACACCGTCATCCGGCCCGGACACGACGGCGCCGTCCGAGTGCCGGCGCCGGCTGACGACGCCGATCCGGAGGACACCGTCGTCCGGCTGCCAGCGCGACCGGGCGCCGGGCCGGGCCCGTCCGTGGGTGCTGCCCCGGGCCTCCCGACCGTGCCGTCGGTCCCCGCAGCGCCGACGGCACGCGTGCCGTCCATCCGCATCGGCGACCGCACCTTCCGGCTCGACCACCCGGTGGTCATCGGCCGACGGCCGTCGCTGCCGCGGGTCACCCGCGGTCCACAGCCCGAACTCGTGACCGTGCGGTCGGTGTACGGACAGGTGTCCTCATCGCACGTGCGGATGCACGCCGAGGGCGAGGCCGTCGTCGTGCAGGACCTCCGGTCCACCAACGGGACGGTCGTCCGCCCGGCCGGTGCACCCGCCTACCGCATGGCGTCGGGTGCGTCGATCGTCGCGCTGACGGGTACGGTAGTCGAGATCGGTGACGGCAACGCCATCGAGGTCCTCTCGCCGTACCTCCGGGTCGCACCGACGGCAGAGGGGGCGCCTCCGGTTCTCCCGTGGCCCTCCGATCAGACAGCACACGGCACGCCCCGACCCACCAGAGAGCGATCCTGACACGTGACCGAACTCGGCCGAGCAGCCACTGCGCACGCCATCGACGTCCCCGGTGCCGACGGCGCCACCCTGACGCTCTCGTGGGGAGCCGCGACCGACGTCGGTCGACGGCGTGACCACAACGAGGACAGCTACATCGTCGGTGCGCCGTTCTTCGTCGTCGCCGACGGCATGGGCGGGCACCTGGCAGGCGACCGCGCCAGCGACGCGGTCGTGCGTCGGCTCGAACAGGTCACCGCGGAACCGTTCACCACGCGGCAGGGCATCCAGCGTGCCCTGCTCCTGGCGACGGCCGACATCGAGCGTGCAGCCGGCGGCAACGCCATCGGCGCGGGCACCACGGTCACCGGGATCGCACTCGTGGCGTCGCTCGGGCAGCCCGCGGCGCTCGTGTTCAACGTCGGCGACTCGCGTACCTACCGCATCGAGGACGGCGTGCTCCGTCGCGTCACCGTCGACCACTCGGTGGTGCAGGAGATGGTGGACGCCGGCCTGTTGCGGGCCGAGGACGCCGAACAGCACCCCGACAGCAACGTCATCACGCGAGCCGTCGGCTTCGGTGAGCCGCCGGCGCCGGACTGGTGGACCCTGCCCCTGCGGGCCGGTGACCGCTACATCGTCTGCTCGGACGGGCTGACCAAGGAGCTCGGCGACGCCGGCATCGCCCGGATCGCCGCACGCGAGCCGGGCGCGCAGGACCTGGCGGAGCGCCTGGTCGGCGACGCCGTCGTGGCCGGTGGCCGTGACAACGTCACCGTGGTGGTGCTGCAGGTCGACGCCGCACCGGACGACGGTGACCTCGAGGACACGCTGCCGCGGCACTAGCTGGCCCCCGAACTGGGGGAACACGTCGACCGGTGGGGGACCGACGTGCGGAATGTCGGTCACCCACGCTTCGTACAATGACATGGCCACGTCGAGAGAGCTGGCCGCTCGGCCGGGGGGGGAGGAGAGGACCATGGCGAGACGCCTGCCGTCCAACCCGCCCGTGATCGGCGGTTTCAGTCCCGTGCACGTCCTCGGGTCCGGTGGCTTCGCCGACGTCTTCCTCTACGAGCAGGACATGCCCCGGCGCCAGGTCGCGGTCAAGGTGCTGCTGGACGAGGTCGTCGACGACCGTGTCCGGCAGATGTTCCAGGCCGAGGCGAACCTGATGGCACGGCTGAGCACGCACCCGTCGATCCTCACCGTCCTGCAGGCGAGCGTCGCGGCGGACGGTCGCCCGTACCTCGTGATGGAGCTCTGCTCGTCGTCGCTCAGCGAGCGGTACCGTCGCGAACCGATCCCGGTCTCCGAGGTGCTGTCGATCGGCATCCGCATCGGATCCGCCCTCGAGACCGCACACCGCGAGGGCGTGCTGCACCGCGACATCAAGCCGTCGAACATCCTGCTGACCGCCTACGGCAACCCCGTGCTCTCCGACTTCGGCATCGCCGCGACCATCGGCGGCACCGACCCGGACGAGCCGATCGGCATGTCGATCCCGTGGTCGGCCCCCGAGGTCCTGATCGACGAGTCGCGCGGCACGATCCAGTCCGAGGTGTACTCGCTCGCTGCCACCGTCTACTCGCTCCTGGCGGGGCGCAGCCCGTTCGAGGTCCGTGGCGGCAAGAACGGCGCGAACGACCTGATGCACCGGATCGACAAAGGCGGGGTGAAGCCCACCGGACGCACCGACGTGCCGCCCTCGCTCGAGCGCCTGCTCGCCTCGGCACTGTCGCGCAAGCCGCAGGGGCGCCCGGCGTCGGTGATCGAGCTCGTGCGCGGGTTCCAGCAGGTCGAGGCCGAGCTCGGCATCCCGCAGACGTCCGCCGACGTCGCGGTCGAGGCCTGGGCGATCTCCACACCGACCCCACACGGCGACCGCACGATGATCCGTGAGCTGCAGCCGCCGACCCGTGTCGGTGGCCGCCGCCGGACCCGACGCGCCGTGCAGGGCGGTGTCGTGGCCGGCGGCGGCCACAGCGTCGGCACGGTGCACCGCACCGGTTCCGTGACGCGGAGCCGCCGCCGGAGCCGTTCGACCCTGGTCTGGGCGACCTCCCTCACCGTCGTCGTGGTCGCCGCCCTCGCCGTCGCCACGGTCGTCGTCGTCGGACGACTCGGCGCCGGGGCGATCCCCGTCGTCGCCGAACTCCGCGCCGAGACGTCCCCGCAGTCGGTGTCGTTCAGCTGGACCGACCCGGGCCTGCGCAGCGGCGACACCTACGTCATCTCGTCGAACGGCTCCTCGAGCCAGCAGACCGGCACGACCTTCGTCGTCTCCGGTGACCGGGGCGACGAGGAGTGCATCGCCGTCGCGGTGAACCGGGACGGCAAGACGGGCGCTGCGAGTGCGCAGAAGTGCGCGACGATCGGGAGCGCCGGGTGATCCGCGCCCTCCTCGCGAAGCACCGCTCCGCCGCGGTGACGACGGGCGTCTCGGTGCTCGTCGCCGCCGTCGTCGCGACCACCGCCATCGTGTCCACCGGGTACCACACGCAGCGCGTCGACCTCGGGGACGGCACCGTGTGGGTGCCCTCTGCCGAGTACGGCGCCGTCGGACGGGCGAACACCGGCATCCTGCAGCTCAACACCGCGGTCGAGACGGCCAGCGACGACCTCTCGGTGCTGCAGCGTGGATCCACCGTCTACAGCGTCGACGAGACGAAGGGCACCGTCGCACAGGTCAACGTCGCCGACGCCACCGTCGGTGACGCCATCACCCTGCCGGCGGGGACGCCACATGTCTTCTTCGCCGGTGACACCGCGGTCATCGGCAACGCCGACACGGGCGAGCTCTGGGCCACACCCGCGAGCGACCTCGCCGAGTTCGACGCGTCGGCCAAGGCCGACCTGACCCTCGGCGCCGACACCGTCTTCGACGCCTCCGACGGGCACGTCGCGGTCTACTCCGCGAAGACCGGGACGGCATCGCTCGTCGACGTCGGCACGACACTCACCGTCGACCAACGGTGGAAGGTCAAGATGGACCGCGGCGACGACTTCCAGGTCGCGACGTTCGACGGGCACCTCGCCGTGCTCGACCGCACGAGCGGTGCCCTGTCGGTCGACGGCCGCACCGTCGAGCTCGGTGACCGGGTGGGCTCGTCGCCGGCGCTGCAGCGTTCGTCGGACACGACGGCCCAGGTGACCGTCGCCGGCACAGCGGGCCTGGTCCGGGTCAGCGCCTCCGGTGCCGTGGACGCCACCGCGCTCCAGGTCTCCGGACGCGCCGCCCGGCCCTACGTCGACGGATCGTGCACCTACGCGGCATGGGCGGGCGGACAGGCGATCGACACCTGCGACGGCAACGCGCTGCAGCGGCTGGCGAGCACCGGCGGCACGAGCGAACTGCAGATCCTGCACAACGGCGACACCGTCGTCGCCAACGACCCGACGAGCGGCCGTTCCTGGGCCATCGACCGGAGCGGTCAGCTCATCGACAACTGGGCCGACCTGATCAAGCGGGACGACCAGCAGCAACGGGAGCAGGTCTCCGACGACGACCCCGAGGTCGACAAGGACCAGAAGCCGCCGGTCGCGGTCGACGACGAACTGGGCGCTCGTCCGGGACGCACCACGAGCCTCCCGGTCCTGCTCAACGACTACGACCCGAACGGTGACCCGATCATCGTGAGCAAGGTCGGCACCATCTCGAAGTCCGCCGGCCGCGTCGCGATCGTCGGCGACGGCCAACGCCTGCAGGTGACGCTGTCGTCGCGCGCCACCGGAACCGTGACGTTCCCGTACACGATCACCGACGGCAACGGCGGCTCCGACACCGCGACCGTCCGGGTCACCGTCCGCCCCGACAGCCAGAACGAAGCACCGCGGCAGGTGCGCGACACCTCTGCCGACGTCGTCCAGAACGGGCACGTCGTGACGAACGTCCTCGGCGACTGGGTCGACCCGGACGGCGACCCGGTGTACCTGGAGTCGGCCACGGCGTCGAACGGCGACCGGGTGTCCACCACGCCCGACGGTCTGCTCGACTTCCGGAACGACAGCGGTCGGACCGGCGAACGGTCCGTGCAGCTGGTCGTGAGCGACGGCCGCGCGGACGGCCGGGGCGCCGTGACGGTCCGGGTGGCCAAGCAGGGCACCGTCCCGCTGCGTGCCGATCCGTTCCCCGTGTCCGGCTACGCGGGCAAGGCGTTTACGGTCGAGCCGCTCGACCACGTGCGGGGCGGCAACGGCACCGTGACGCTGACGAGTGTGTCCTCGGCGTCCGGCCTCACCGTCACCCCGAGCTACGACGCCGGCACGTTCCGCGTGCAGGGTGAACGGGCGGGCGACCACCAGCTCGAGTACACGGTGACCGACGGCGTGAAGACGTCGAGCGGCATCGTCCGTGTGACCGTCCTCGCGCCACCGGACGCGTCGACGGCGCCGATCACCACGCCGAAGACGGTGTTCGTCAACACCCTGTCCTCGAAGGACACCGACGTCACCGCGACCGACATCGACCCGGCGGGCGGCGTGCTGCTCGTGACGGCGCTCGACGGCCCCGGACGCGGCAGCGGCGTGCAGGCGAGCATCCTCGACCAGCACACGGTCCGGGTCACCCTCACGGCACCGCTCGACGGACCGGTCTCGTTCGGGTACACCGAGACCAACGGCCTGGCGTCGTCCCCTGGCACGATCACCGTCGTCGAGATCCCGAAGCCCGACCGCATCCAGCCACCGGTCGCCCAACCGGACAGCTCCACGGTGCGTGTGGGCGACGTCGCGAACATCGACGTGCTCGACAACGACACCCAGCCAGAAGGCGAGCCGCTGACGCTGCAGCCCGAGCTGGTGCAGAACGTGCCGGGCGACGGCGGGCTGCTGTTCGTCTCCGGTGACCACCTGCGGTACCTCGCCCCGAAGACGCCGGGCAACTACACCGCCGTCTACCGGGTCGCCGGGCCCGACGGCCAGTACGCCGACGCCGCCGTGTCGATCTCGGTGCGCGAGCGCGACGCCGCCACGAACAACCCGCCGGTCCCGCAGACCGTCACCGCGCGCGTCGTCGCCGGTTCGTCGGTGCGGGTCAGCGTGCCCCTGAACGGGATCGACCCGGACGGCGACTCCGTCCAGCTCGTCGGCGTGGGTTCCAACCCCGACAAGGGATCGGTCACCGACGTGGCCGCGGACGCCCTGACCTACGAGGCCGGCGACTACTCAGCCGGCACCGACGAGTTCACCTACACCGTGGTGGACGCTCTCGGCGCCCGTGCGAGCGGCACCGTGCGCGTCGGCATCGCGCCGCGCGCCGAGCAGGCGTCGAACCCCGTGGCCGAGGCCGACCACGTCACCATCCGGCCGGGCGGCTCGGTCACGGTGCGCGTCCTGCAGAACGACTCCGACCCCGAGGGTGGGCAGCTCACCGTCGCACAGGCGGAGCCCACGGCAGAGGACGTCACCGCGAAGATCCTCCGCAAGCAGCAGATCCGCGTCACGCCCCCGAAGTCGGCGAAGAGCGGTGACTTCGCGGTCCTGTACACCGTCGCGAACACCAGCGGGGGATCGAGCACGGCCTTCCTCACGGTGACCGTCGACCCGGACGCCCAGCCGCTCCGGCCCGAGGTCGACGACACCACCCTCGACCTGCAGGACATCCTGCACCGGCAGAGCGTGACCGTCGACGTGCTCGACAACGTCTTCTTCGCCGAGGGCACCGCGGCCGACCTGCGGGTCGGCGTCGTCCCCGGCTACGGCGACACGGCGAAGCCCACCGACGACGGCCGCATCACCGTGCGGTTGACCGACGACTCGCAGGTGATCCCGTTCTCGGTCGCTCGGATCGACCATCCGGACATCGTGTCCTACGGTTTCATCAACGTGCCGGGCTTCGACGATGCCCTGCCCCAGATCAACCGCAGCGCGGGCGCGGTCACGGTGAAGAGCGAGGCGACCGTCCGCATCCCGCTGCAGGACTTCGTCGTCACCGCGAACGGCAAGACCGCGAAGATCACCGACCGCGGCACGGTCAAGGCCACCCACGCCAACGGGCAGAGCCTCGTGGTGGACTCGTCGACGCTGCAGTTCACGTCGGCGAAGCTCTACTACGGCAGGGCGTCGATCTCGTTCGAGGTCACCGACGGGTCGTCGGCGAACGGCGGCAAGGGACGCGTCGCCACACTCGTGCTGCCGATCACGGTGACGCCCCGGTCGAACCAGCCGCCGGCGTTCACGGGCTCCTCGGTCGAGATGCAGCCGGGGGAGACCCGCAAGATCGACCTCACGAAGCTGACCGACTACCCGTACCCGAAGGACCTGCCGGAACTCCGGTACTCGATCGTCGGGCGGCCCGCAGCGGGGACGACCGCGTCGATCGCGAAGCAGCAGCTCACGATCTCGGTCGCCGACACCGCGAAGAAGAACACGACGGCGTCCGTCGGGATCGGTGTCGCCGACGACGCCAACGCCGGGCGTGCCGGGACGGTCACCGTCGGTGTCGTCGCCTCCACGCGACCGGTGGTGCAGCCCGGCGCCGACCGCTCGGTGACCAAACGCGGGGCGACCACCACCATCGACGTGCTCACGAACGACCAGCCGACCAACCCGTTCCCGGGTGAGCGTCTGCGCGTGGTGAACATCCGCGGACTGTCCGGCGGGCTGCCGAGCGGTGTCACCGTCACCCCGAGCGGTGACCGCACCCGCCTGCAGGTCTCGGTCGCAGCCACCGCGAAGCCCGGCGACGCGCACCTGCAGTACCAGGTGGCGGACGCGACGAACGATCCCGACCGCTACGTCTGGGGCGACGTCACGATCTCGGTGCAGGACGTTCCCGATGCCCCCGGTGCGCCCAGCCGGACCGGCTCCTACGACGGTGGCCAGGCCACCCTCACCTGGTCGACGCCGCAGGGCAACAACTCGCCCATCACCGGCTACCGCGTCGTCGGGACCAACGGTGTCTCGAAGAACTGCGGCACCGCGACGGTGTGCACGCTCACGGGACTCGACCCGAAGGCGTCCTACCGGTTCCAGGTCGTGGCGACCAACGCGATCGGCGACTCGAAGCCCTCGGCCCGCTCGGCCCCGGTGAGCGCGGACTTCGTGCCGGCACCGCCGAAGGGCATCACCGTCACGCCGAGCAAGTCGACGCCGAACCAGCTCGACGTCAAGTGGGGCAAGGTGTCCGCGCCGAACAACGGCAGCGCGGTCGACGACTACATCGTGTCGATCGAGGGCCCGGGCCTGTCGACCACTCGCCACACCGGGACCGCCACGAACACCTCGTTCACCGGTGCCCAGAGTGCTGCCCAGTACAAGGTCACCGTGTCGGCCCGCAACGACGCCGACCGCAACGGCACCGTCGTGCAGTGGAACTCCGCGTCCGCGACCGGCAGCGCTGTCGGGACGCCCGGCAAGCCGACGAACCTGCAGGCGGTCGCCGGAGACCAGGCAGACTCCTCGGGTCGGTCGACCGTGACCGTGACCTGGAGCGCCGGTGATGCCGCGGGCGGCTCGGGGCTCCGCTACGCCGTGTTCCGTTCCGGCAACGTGAACTGCGCTTCGCCTTCCTCGAACTCACTCGGCAGCTCGAGTCCGACGCGCGACTCGGGTGTCGGCGGTGGGTCGACCCGGTACGCGGTGACCGTGACCAACGGCTACTTCTGCAACGTCGAGTACGTCGACGCCGTGACCTACGAACGCCCGTCGGGAACCGGCAGACCCTCGGTTGACGTCGTGCCGGCTGGCACCAACCTCTGGAACGTGAGCGTCACCGCCCCGTCGCGGCCTGCACATCACTACCAGCTCGAGACCGGCGGACAGCCGATCACGCTCCAGCCTGGCCAGACGTGGACGGGCGTGCCCGGGTCCGGCGCCCGCAACGTCTCAGCACCCCTGACCCTCCGCGCATGCGGCGGCCCAGGGAGCAGCTTCTGCACGTCTGATGCTGACTCCTGGACGGGGAACGCCACCGCGTTCGATGCGAACCTGACGGTCACGACCGCCCAGCAAGGACAGGCGATCGCCGTGACGGGCCCCAGCGGCAGTGGGATCACGGTGCGGTACACCGCGTACTGGTACGCGAGCGACGACGGTGACGGATTCCCCACGACATCGAGCTGGGACGCTGGGCAAACTCCTCCCGAACCACCGTTCTTCGCCAAGTCCGTCAAGGTCCGCGCGTACGTCAGCGCGACGGACGGATCCGGTTCGACCCAGGCCGGCGAAGCGACCGAACCGTTCTCGGTCGCAGCCGCCCCGGAACCTCCGCCAGAGCAACCGGCCCCGGAACCCGCCCCCGGCGGCTGACCCCCGCCGCCCCGACCAGCCCTCTGCCGCACCTCCCGCCACGACCGAAGGACCATCCCGCATGAGCATGACCCCGGAGCAGGCCACCTGGTTCGCCGACGTCGCAGGCCGCATCGTGACCAACGTCGAGCAGGTGCTCCTCGGGAAGACGTTCGTGATCCGCCTCGCGGTCACGGCGATGCTGAGCGAGGGACACCTGCTCCTCGAGGACGTCCCCGGCACGGGCAAGACGAGCCTGGCCCGGGCGATGGCGCAGAGCGTGCAGGGCACCACGAACCGCATCCAGTTCACCCCCGACCTGCTGCCGGGTGACATCACCGGCATCAGCGTCTACGACCAGCGGACGCAGGAGTTCGACTTCCACCGCGGGCCGGTCTTCGCGAACATCGTGCTCGCCGACGAGATCAACCGTGCCAGCCCGAAGACCCAGTCCGCGCTGCTCGAGGCGATGGAGGAGTCCGCGATCACGGTGGACGGCGTCAACCACCGTCTCGCTGCACCGTTCATGGTCATCGCGACCCAGAACCCGATCGAGCAGGCCGGCACGTACCGCCTGCCCGAGGCGCAGCTCGACCGCTTCCTGATGAAGACGTCGATCGGCTACCCGGACCACGCCGCGACGGTGAAGATCCTGGAGACCTCGTCGGCTCCCTCGGCGTCGGTCCCGCTGGCGAGCGTCGTGCCCGCCGCGACCATCACCGAGATGGCGGCCCTGGCGCGCACCGTGCACGTCGACGCCGTGATCGCCGACTACGTCGCCCGCCTGGTCGACGCGACCCGCTCGGCGAGCGAGGTCCGACTCGGCGTCAGCGTCCGCGGTGCGATGGGCCTGATCCGTGCGTCCCGCGTCTTCGCGGCGCTGAGCGGCCGGCACTACGTCACCCCGGACGACGTGAAGGCGCTTGCGGTCCCCGTCCTCGCACACCGCCTGGTGCTCGACGCCGAGGCCGAGTTCGACGGCGTCAGCGCACCGAGCGTCATCGCACAGCTGCTGGTGGAGACCCCGCCGCCCGCCGACCGAGTCACGACGTGACGGACCGCCGGTCCGTCTCCACGCGCTCGCGCCGTCCGTCCTCGACGCGGTCGCGTCGTGGCACGACGGCGTACGAGCGCACGGGGACCGTCACCGGCATGACCAACGTCCGGACGCGCATCGTCGGTGACCGCGACGGCGTCGCAGCGGATGCGGTGATCGGGATCGTCCGGCTCTGGGCAACGGCCTGGAGGCTCGTCCTGCGTCTCTGGGGCGAGGTGTCGTCCGTCGTCACCGGGCTCGGGTGGACGGTCGCCGCGCTGACGCTCGTCGCGTTCGTGGCCGGCTACCGGTTCGGCCTGCGGGAGATCGTCGTCGTCGGGTTCGCCGGTGCGGTGCTCGCGGTCGTCGCCGCGGTGGCGCTGATCGGCCGGTCGCGGCTCGCGATCCGGATGCGGTTGCCGCAGCACCGCGTCGCGGTCGGCGACGAGGCCGGTGTGATCGTCACGGCCGAGAACCCCACACGGTTGCCGTCGGTGCCGACGACCGTCGAGGTGCCGGTCGGATCGGGCCTCGTGGACGTGGCGATCCCCGCCATCGGGCCGCAGGGCACGTTCGAGCGGCAGGTTCCCGTCCCCACGCTCCGCCGCGGGGTGCTCGACGTCGGTCCCGTGACCGGGGTCCGCGCCGACCCGGTCGGGCTCGTCCGCCGCGAGGTCGTCTGGACCGCCCGCGAGCAGGTCATCGTGCACCCGCGCACGATCGCGATCCCGTCGACGAGCACGGGCCTGGTGCGCGACCTCGAGGGGCAGGCGACGACCGACCTGTCGCCGTCGGACATCGCCTTCCACGCGATCCGCGAGTACATGCCCGGTGACGACCCCCGCACCATCCACTGGAAGTCGACCGCCAAGTCCGGCGCGCTCATGGTCCGGCAGTTCGAGGACACCCGACGCTCGCACCTCGTGGTCGCGCTCGGCATCGCCCGCGGCGAGTTCGCCGACGACGAGGAGTTCGAGCTCGCGGTGAGCGCCGCGGCGTCGCTCGGTGCCCGGGCGATCCGCGACGGCCGTGAGGTCTCGGTCGTGGTGTCGCAGCGCACCCCGGAGTTCGCCAAGCGCGCCGTCTACGCCGTGCGGACGCTCCCGACCGTGACGCCCACGCGCCTGCTCGACGACTTCGCCTCGGTCGGCCTCGCCGACGCCTGCCTGCCCATCGCCGAGGTCTCGCGGATCGTCGGCAGCGACACCGAGGGCATCTCCGTCGCGTTCCTCGTGGTGGGGTCCACCGTCGGCCTGCCCGCCCTGCGGCTCGCCGCAACCCGGTTCCCCGTCGGGGTGGAGGTCGTCGCGGTGATCTGCGAGCCCGAGGCCCAGCCCCGGTTCCTGCGGGTCGCCGGCTTGACCGTGATGACCATCGGCTACCTGGACGACCTCCGGCACGCCCTGCACCGATCGGCGTCGGCAGCGTGAGCGCCGCACCCGTGACCACCCCGGCACCCTCGGCGGACCGGGCGAGGCGTTCGACGCGACGGTCGGACCGTCGCGATGCCCGACGACTCGTCCCGTTCCGGCTCGCCGGCGGCACCCTGGCGGTCTGGCTGCTGCTGGCCGTCGCGAGCACGTCGTGGTGGCCGGTGTACCGCGACCCAGCGATGCTCACCGCGGCGGTCACCGCGATCGTCATCGGGACGGTCGTCGCGCTCCTCGGCACCCTGTTCCGGCTGCCGACGGCCGTCGTGGCGATCGCGACGGTCGCCGCCTTCACGGTGAGCGGTGTCCCCGCCGCCGTGCCGAGTCAGGCCAACGGCCTGCTGCCCACCGGGCGCGGATTCCTCGACCTCTTCGCGGGCGTCGCCCTCGGCTGGAAGCAGCTGGTGACCATCAGCCTGCCCGTGGGGTCGTACGAAGCGTTGCTCGTGCCGTACTTCGTGACGCTGCTCGTCGCCACGGTGATCGCTGTGAGCGTGGCGACCCGCGCCTCCAGGCAGGAACTCGCGAGCATCCCGGCACTCGTGCTCTTCGCGGTGGGCGTGGTCGTCGGGCCGAGCCGGCTCGACACGTCGATCGTGACGGCCGTCGTCCTGGTCGGCATCGCGCTCGTCTGGGCGCTGACGGTGCGGCACGCGCGTCGCGCGGTCGCGGTGGCCACCACCATCGGTTCCCGTGTGCCGGTCGCGCGGTCGATCGTCCGTCCGGCGCTCGTCGGCACGGGGACCATCGTGGCCGCGGCGGTCGTGGCGACCGGTCTCGGCCTGGTCGCTCCGCCGTCCGGGGACCGCACGGTCGCGCGCACCGACGTCGTGAAGCCGTTCGACCCCCGCGACTACGTCAGTCCGCTCAGCGGGTTCCGTGCCTACGAGGAGTCGACGGCATCGGACGCCACCCAGCTCCGGGTGACCGGTCTGCCGAAGGACGGGTTCGTCCGCATCGCGACGCTCGACACGTACGACGGCGTGGTCTACCGCGTCGGCGGGTCCGACGGTTCGGCCGGCTCGGGCACCTTCGAACGGGTGCCGACCGCGGTCGACGTCCGGGGTGTCCGGGGCACCACGGTCGACGTCGGGGTGACCGTCGACGGCTACCGCGGTGTCTGGTTGCCCACCGTCGGCGACCTGGAACGTGTGCAGTTCACCGGGAAGGACGCCGACGACGAGCGCGGCGCGTTCTTCTACAACGGGTCGACCAGCACCGGCGCGGTGGTGGGCGGCGTCGGCGACGGCACCTCCTACGACCTCACCGCGGTGCTGCCCGACCAGCCGACCGAACGGCAGCTCGCCACCGCCCGGCCGGGGAGCGCTGCCGTGCCCACCGCGCGGGACGTCCCCGACGCCGTCCGCGACACCGTGGAGTCGACCACGAAGGACGTGTCGGCGCCCGGGGCGAAGCTCCTCGCCGCGCTGCAGGCGATGCAGCGGAACGGGTACGTCAGCCACGGTGTCGGTGACGACCGGAAGAGCCGGTCGGGCCACGGCGCCGACCGGGTCCAGGAGCTCCTGACCGCACCCCTGATGATCGGCGACCAGGAGCAGTACGCCGCGGCCGCCGCACTCATGGCGGACGAGATCGGGTTCCCCGCACGGGTCGTGATGGGCTTCACCGCCGGGGGAGACTCGGGCCGGAACGGCACCGCACAGCGCGGGGGGACGACGACCTTCCGCGGGTCCGACGTGACGGCCCGCATCGAGGTGGACACCGCGCAGTGGGGATGGGTGATGCTCAACCCGAACCCCGAGGTGCGCGACATCCCGAACGAGCAGCAGCAGACCCCGCAGCCGGTGACCCGGCCGGAGACCGTCGTGCCGCCGCCTCCGGTGGACCAGCAGGACCAGGACCAGCAGGCGCCTCCGGAGAGCGACCGGAACACGCCGCCGGTGCAGCCGCTCTGGCTCCAGATCCTGCTCGCGGTGCTGCCCTGGGCACTCGGGACCCTCGGCGTGGTCGCACTCGTGCTCCTGCCGTTCGCCGTGATCGTGCTGCTGAAGCGACTGCGACGGCGCCGACGGCGGAACGCCGCCTCGCCGCGGGGCCGCATCGTCGGTGCCTGGGACGAGTACCGTGACCAGCTGCTCGACCGTGGGCACGACGTGCGGCGTTCCGCCACTCGTCGTGAAGCCGTCGTCGGCGCACCCGGCGAGGGCGGTACCGGACTCGCTGCGCTGGCCGACCGCGCGGTGTTCGGACCGAGCGACCCCGACCAGACCACCGCCGACCGCATGTGGTCCGCGACCGACGACGCGATCGGCTCGTTGCGCCGCGACCGCACCCGCCGGGAGCGGTTCCGCACGGCGGTCTCGCTCCGGTCCCTGCGGGGAACGCTGCGGCGTCCGACGGCGCGGGCTCGTCGGGGGACCGGCGGCCAGGGTGCACCGGGGCGCGGCGACTACGATGTCCAGAGGCCGGACGAGCGTCGTGGTCGGCCGAGTGAGGACAGAGGCACCACGTGATCAGATGCGAACACTGCGGATCGATGCTCCCGGACGGGGCGATCTTCTGCGGTGAGTGCGGCCGCGCGGTCACCGCTGCGGCGAGCCGTCGCCCGGTCGCGCCGACCCCCGTCGAGCAGGCACCGCCGCCGCCGTTGCAGCAGCCCGACGCGCACGGCCGACGATCCGACCCCGCCTCCGACGCCTGGTTGCCCGAATCCACGCTCGACCCCGCGACCCGTGCCTGGCTCACCGGTGCCGACCGCCGCGGCGAGGAACCGCCGGCCCCCGTGCCGGTGCAGCGTCCCGATGACCTCGCCCCACGACAGGCGCCCTCGCACGTGCACGGTGCCGGGTCGGGGCTCGACGACTGGTCGGGTGCGGCGGACCGGTCAGCGGCCGAGCCGGTCCTGGACCCCGACGCCTACGCGTCCGACCCGCTCGACGCCGACGACCCCGAGCGGACCCGGATCGCCCCGGCACCCGGTCGACCCGCGACACCCGCGGCGCCGGCGAACGACGCCGATGCGCCCACCGTGCAACAGCCGGTGCCGTCTCCGCCAGCCGCTCCCGTCGCTCCCGTCGCGCCTGTCGCGCCCGAGCCCTCGCTGCCCGTCTGGGCACCGCCAGCCGACTCCGCACCGCAGGCAGCACCCGCCGGTCCGTCCTGGTGGGTGGGCCGGGGCGCACCTGCCGCCGCCGAGTCACCCGCCGAGCCGGTCGTCCCGCCCATGCCAGGAGCACCGTCCGAACCGGTCGCCGAGCAGGACGCTCCGGCTTCCGCGCGTGCGTCCGAGGCGCCGGTCGTTTCCGCGCCGGAGCCAGACCACCTGACCGTCGCTGCCTCGGAGACCGCTGCCGACGACGACCAGTCGCCCGTCGTGTCGCCCCCGCAGCCCGGGGACACCGCCGTGGTCGAACCGCTGATCGACCGCCGTCCGCCGCGTCCGGCCCCGCTCGTCACACCGGGCATGCACGAGACGACCATCTGCCACGTCTGCGGCAACCGGCTCGAGCCGGACGACATCTTCTGCGGTGAGTGCGGGGCGGTCCGGCCCGCCGTGACCGCGGCCTTCACCGGCCCGGTCATGCCGTTGCCGATGACCCGGCCCGACTGGGCAGCGGACGACACCGCCGGCACCGAGACGTCCGAGGCGAGCACCGCCACGAACCAGGACGACGGGCACGACAGCAGTGCGGACGAGCCCGCGGACCCAGACGGGTCCGCCGACGTCGCCGCACTCGACGAGCCGGATGACGAGATCCAGGCGGACGACGAGTCCGTCCCCGCCGACGTGGAGCAGTCGAGTCCGGGCGGACGCCCCCGCGGGGCGCACGCTGCACCGGAGACCGAATCGGAGACACCGCGCGGGGCGCCTTTCGTCGCGGATTCGCCGATCCCACCCGTGCCGGGTTCCGTCGCCGCGCCGTCCTCGGCGCCGTCCACCACGACCACGGGCGCACCGCTCGGTGCGCCCCTGCCCCCGATCCCGGGCGTGACCGGACCGGCGCTGCCCCTGCAACCTGCTGACCGGCCGGACTCGAACGCCGGAGTCGACGACCTCGACGAGGACGTCGACGAGACCCGCATCGTCGCGAAGACCCCGACCCGGGCTCCGTTCGTGCTGCACTTCAGCACGGGTGAGCGACTCGGCGTGCACGGCACCGGGCTCCTCGGTCGACTGCCCCGACCGCAGCCGGGGGAGCGCTACGACGACCTGCTGACCGTGCACGATCCGGGCAAGTCCGTGTCGAAGACCCACCTCGAGCTCGGCCGGGACGGCGATGACCTGTGGGTCTCGGACCGGTTCTCCGGCAACGGCACGGTCGTCCGGCACATCGACGGATCCATCCGCCGCTGCGAGCCCGGTCGCCGGTACCGCGTCGAGCGGGGCGCGCGCGTCGACATCGGTGAGCAGTTCTTCCTGGTGCAGTAGGGCACTTCTCCACAGATCCGCTCCCGGGCCAACGCCGGGCACCCGGTTCCTGGTGCGATGGGGACATGTCCCGGTTCACCGCTCGCTGCGTGGTCGTGGGGGCCGCGGTCGCGCTCGTCGTGGTCGGCGTCCTCGCGCCGCTCAGCGGCGTCGGGCACGGTGTCCTGCTCGGCGCAGGCGCGTGCTGCGCACTGGTCGACGTGGTGCTCCACCGTTCCGCGTCGGCGCTCCCGGCGGACCGTCCGGTCGTGGTCGTCGCGCCGTCGATCCCCGACCGGGTCGGTGCTCCGGGCACACCTCCTGACACGTCGGAACGCCTCCACGTGCTGCAACCGCCGGCGGCCCTCGTCCCCGACGCCGATGGTGGGTCACCCACACTCGTCCTCGGACACGGTCCCGGCGATCACGTGGTCCGGGTCGATGCGGCGTCACACGTCGCGGTCGTCGGGACCGGGGCACTGGCTCTCGCGGTGTTCCGCGGGCTCGCCGAGCAGCTCCGTGCCGCTGCCGTCCACGACGGGGACGACCTGCGGTGGGCCGTCGCGCCCGGACTCCTGGACGCCGGGGGACCGACCAGCGACGAGCCCTCGCTGCGCACCCTGCCGCGGGGCACCTCGGTCGCGGTGTGGATGGACGAGGGCGGCCGACCGCTCGGCACCGTGGTGCTCGTGGCCGGACTCGGATCGGTGCCCCGACACCGGGACGTCACGGTCGAGGTCACGCGGTACGGCTGTTCCGTCCGCCGATCCGACGACCACGACGTCGTCCGGGTCGCCCCGGCGCTCCCGCTGCTCGACCTCGACCCCGTCGGCACCGGCTGAGGAAGCGCGCCGCACGAGGGCCGCCGATCGATCGGCGACGACCGAGCATCAGCGCAGCCCGGCGCCCGCGCGCACCGTCCCGACGGGCACGCCGCCACCGAGGACCCGCTCACCGGTCGCCTCGAGCACGTCGGCCACCCCGTCGGCCGCGACGAGCCCGTTGCGCTCGAGCAGGGCCAGGGCTGCCAGGGTGCCGGCCCGTTGCGAGCCGTCGAGCACCTTCACCGCGACCGCCGCACCGCCGGGCAACCCCATGACCATGACGCCCTCGGCACCGAACTTCGCCAGCACCTGCAGCCGCTCGATGGTCACCGTGTTCGCACGTCCGACGCCGTCGATCGCCCACGGGTGGGCCAGGACCGCGTCGGTCAGGGCGGCGGAGTCGTCGTCGGCCCGTGCCACGACCCCGGCGAACCCGCGCGCGAGCCCGGTCAGGCTCAGCGGGAACACGGGAGCGCCGCAGCCGTCCGTGCCGACCAGGTCGACGGACTCGTACGTGTACTCCTCGACCACGGAACGCACCCGCTGCTGCAACGGGTGCTCCGTGTCCAGGTACGTGGCTTCGTCCCACCCGTTCACCCGGCAGGCGGCGAGCATGCCGGCGTGCTTGCCGGAGCAGTTCATGGCCAGTCGGCGGGGGCCGTCCATCGTGCGGGCGGTCCCGCGGTCGAAGGGCATGTCCGGCGGGCAACCGAGGTCGGCCTCGACGTGGTCGAAGGACTCGAGCATGTGCAGGGCGAGCGCCTGGTGCGCGGCGGTGCCGGCGTGGCTCGCGGTGGTGAGGACGAGCTCCTCGTCGGAGAACAGCGCACCGGCTCGTCGGACCGCCAGCGCCTGGAACGGCTTCATGGTGGAACGCGGGTAGATGCTCGCGGTCACGTCGCCGACGGAGTCGATCACCGTGCCGGTCGCGTCGACGACGACGCCGGCGCCGACGTGTCGGCTCTCGTCGAACCCTGAGCGTTCGAGCACCGCCAACTCGACGGAACCGTCGGCGGTGAGAGGATGGCGATCACTGCGGACTTCGGGGCTCACCGTCATGCCGCCATGCTAGCCAAGGCGAAGGGGCGCACCCGTGCACGACCACTCCTACGAGGTCTCCGTCAGCTGGACCGGCGACCGCGGGACCGGCACCTCCGGGTACCGCGACTACGGCCGCGAACACGTCGTCTCGGCCACCGGCAAGCCCGACGTCCCCGGCTCCGCCGACCCGACGTTCCGCGGGGACCGAGATCGCTGGAACCCCGAGGAGATGGTGGTCGCGGCACTGGCCCAGTGCCACATGCTCAGCTACCTGCACGTCGCGGTCACGAAGGGCTTCACCGTCGTCGACTACCGGGACACCGCGACCGCGTCGCTCCGCCTGAACCGCGACGGGTCGGGCGAGCTGACCGAGGCGACCCTGCACCCGGTGGTCACGATCCTCGAGGCCGACCGGGTGGCGGACGCCGAGGCCGCGCACACCACGGCCAACGAGCTCTGCTTCATCGCGCGGTCGGTGGCGTTCCCGGTGCACCACGAGCCGCAGCTGGTCGTCCGACCTGCGTCATTGGCAGGGGACTCTTCGGCTGGTGGGGCAGACTAGGTTCCCGTGAAGCGTCTCCGCCTGCTCCCGATCGCCATCGTCCCCGCCGTCGTGCTGGGACTCGCCGCCTGCTCCGGCTCCGGTTCGAGCGGGCCCTCGGCCTCGCCGACCCCGTCGGCCAGTGCCACGGCCTCGGCGATCACCTCGTGCCCCGACCCCGGCAAGTCGTCCGACTCGATCAAGGCGACCGGGGCGTTCGGGGGAGCGCAGGCGCCGACCGTGAAGTTCGCGTCCGGTCTGTCCGCCAAGACCCCGCAGGCCACCCGGCTCGTGCAGGGCAAGGGCGCGTCCCTCGACGAGGGCGACTACGCGCAGGTCTCCTACAGCGTGTACGAGGCGTCCGACGCCAAGAAGCTCGGCACCGTCGGCTTCGACGAGGGCAACCCGCAGGTGCTCTCCGTCGGTGGCAAGGGCTTCGGCGCGCTCCTGGCCTGCTCGAAGGTCGGCGACCGGATCGCCGCGGTCGGACAGTCCTCCGCACTCGGCTTCAACACCGGCGGCGAGATCGTCGTGGTCGCCGACGTCGTCGCGCAGACCCCGACCAAGGCGAACGGCACCCCGCAGGACCAGGACCCGGGACTGCCCACGGTCAAGGACAAGGCTTCCGGTGAGCCGGAGATCACGGTCCCGAAGGGCGTGAAGGCACCCACGAAGACCACGGTCGAGGTGCTGAAGCAGGGCGACGGCGCCGCGATCGCCGACGGCGACACCGCGCTCGTGCAGTACAAGGGCGTCGTCTACGACACCGGCAAGGAGTTCGACTCCTCGTGGTCGAAGGGCGTCCCCACCACCTTCACCGTCTCGGAGAGCGCGCTCATCAAGGGCTTCGTCACCGGGCTCGTCGGCCAGAAGGTCGGCTCGCAGGTGCTCATCGTCGCTACGCCGGAGGACGCCTACGGCGCCAACCCGCGGGAGGGCTCGGGCATCCCGAAGAACGCCACGCTCGTCTTCGTCGTCGACATCCTCGCCAAGGGCTGACCGTGACGGACGACCGCGTCGGCAGCGCCGGTCCGGAGCGTCGGCGCATCGTCGTCCTCGGCAGCACCGGCTCGATCGGCACCCAGGCGCTCGACGTCGTCGCCCGCAACCCCGACCGGTTCGAGGTCGTCGGGCTCACTGCCGGCAGCAACCGTGCACTGGTCGCCGAGCAGGCCGCCCGGTTCGGCGTCCGCGACACGGCGTTCGGTGCGGCCGACTCGGAGCAGCTCGTCCGCAGCGTCGAGGCCGACGTCGTCCTGAACGGCATCACGGGCTCCGTCGGCCTCGGTCCGACGCTCGCGGCGCTCGAGAGCGGTGCCACACTGGCCCTCGCCAACAAGGAGAGCCTGATCGTCGGCGGCTCGCTCGTGCAGCAGGCCGCGTCGCCCGGGCAGATCGTGCCCGTCGACAGCGAGCACTCCGCGATCGCGCAGGCGCTCCGTTCCGGCGCCGACACCGAGGTGCAGCGGCTCGTCCTCACCGCGAGCGGCGGTCCCTTCCGCGGGCGCACCCGTGAGCAGCTCCGCGACGTCACCCCCGCCCAGACGCTGGCGCACCCCACCTGGGACATGGGACTCGTCGTCACGACGAACTCCGCGACCCTGGTGAACAAGGGGCTCGAGGTCATCGAGGCGCACCTGCTCTTCGGCGTGCCGTACGACCGCATCGACGTCACCGTGCACGCGCAGTCGATCGTGCACTCGATGGTCGAGTTCGTCGACGGCTCCACCATCGCCCAGGCATCGCCGCCGGACATGCGGCTGCCGATCGCGCTCGGCCTGGCCTGGCCGGACCGCGTGCCCGGCGTCGGCGTCCCGCTCGACTGGACGACCGCGAGCACGTGGACGTTCGAGCCCCTCGACCAGGACGCCTTCGGAGCCGTTGCCCTCGCGAAGCGGGTGGGCGAACTGGGGGGGACGTTCCCGGCCGTGTTCAACGCCGCGAACGAGCAGGCCGTCGCCGCGTTCCACGCCGGCGCGATCGGTTTCCTGGACATCGTCGACACGGTCGAGCGCGTCGTCGAGGAGCACACCGCGGGGGAGCCGTCACTCGACGGCGTGCTCGCTGCGGAGCAGTGGGCGCGCACCGCTGCGGACCGCGCACTGACCCGCTGACGCGGGTCGCGCCTCCCGTCCGACGCGGAGGCGGCAGACCGCGGACGTGACGCACCGGCCTGGAGGCCCAGCTCGCCTCGCAGACGGCGCTCGGCTCCGTCATGGAATCAGTCCCGTACTCTTTCCCGGTGACCGTCGAATCCGTCCTGCTCTTCGTCCTCGGCGTGGTCGTCTTCATCATCGGCCTGCTGGTCTCGATCGGACTCCACGAGCTGGGGCACCTGTCCTTCGCGAAGCTCTTCAACGTCAAGGTGACGCAGTACTCGCTGGGCTTCGGCAAGGCGATGTGGTCGTTCAAGCGGGGTGAGACCGAGTACGGCATCCGCCCGATCCTGCTGGGCGGGTACATCTCGATGGTGGGCATGCTCAAGCCGCGCGCTTCGGGCCGCGAGATCACGAACACGGGGATGTACAGCGCGTTCGTCCAGGACGCCCGTCAAGCCAGCGCCGAGCAGATCGCGGACTCCGGCGGCGACGACTCCCGCGCCTTCTACCGCCTGACGCCGTGGAAGCGGATCATCGTGATGGTCGCAGGCCCGGCGATGAACCTGGTGATCGGCATCGTGCTGTTCGGCGTGCTGCTGTGCGGGTTCGGGGCACCGACCACGACCTTCACGTCGAGTGTCGGCTGCGTCCTGCCGAACAGCCGGACGACCGAGTGTTCGCCCGGCGACGCCGTGTCCCCGGCGAAGCAGGCCGGCATCGCCTCCGGCGACGTCGTGCTCTCGGTGAACGGCGAGCAGGACCCCACGATCACGCGCGTCTCCCAGGTCTTCCAGGAGTCCGCGGGTGAGCAGGTCACCGTGGTCGTCGACCGCGACGGCGCGCGGAAGACGCTCGAGATCACCCCGACGACCGCCACCCGTGACGTCTACGACGCCGAGGGGAAGGTCGTCAAGAACGACGACGGCACCACGAAGACCCAGCGCGTCGGCGTGGTCGGCGTCAGCATCGGTCAGTCCTTGGTGCGGCAGTCCCCGGCCGCGGTCCTGCCCGCGACGGGCGCCCAGATCGCCGCGTCGGCGCACCTGATCATCGACCTGCCGCAGCGTCTGGTCGCGGTGTGGAACGCCGCGTTCGGTGCGCAGGAGCGGTCGCAGGACAGCCCCGTGTCGGTGGTCGGTGTCGGTCGTGCGATCGGGGAGGTCTCGTCGATGAGCGGTGTCCCTGTGGTCGACAAGGCGTACACGATCCTCGGGCTGCTGGCCTCGCTCAACATCGGCCTGTTCGTGCTCAACATGGTGCCGCTGCTGCCGCTCGACGGCGGGCACATCGCGGGCGCGCTGTGGGAAGCGATCAAACGACGGTCGTTCAAGCTCGTCGGCAAGGCCGACCCGGGGCCCATCGACCTGGCGAAGACGATGCCGCTGACGATGGTCGTCGTGGTGCTGCTGGCGGGCATGAGCGCGCTGCTCATCTACGCCGACATCGTCCGACCTGTGAACCTGTTCGGGTAGCGCTCGGAGCCACTACGCTCAGCGCATGAGCACAGCCGCCACGAACCCTCCCGAGGTTCGCGCCGTCGAACGACAGGGGCTCGACGTCATCGCCGAGTCGGATCGGAAGGGCTCCCCGAGGGGGCTGTTCTGGCCGTGGTTCGCGGCGAACATCTCCGTCCTCGGCATCGCGTACGGGTCGTTCGTCATCGGGTTCGGTATCTCGCTGGCCCAGGCGACGATCGTCTCGGTCATCGGGGTGGTGTTCTCGTTCCTGCTGTGCGGCATCGTCGCGATCGCCGGCAAGCGCGGTTCGGCGCCGACCATGGTGCTGAGCCGAGCGGCGTTCGGGGTCCGCGGCAACCGGGTGCCCTCGTTCCTCAGCTGGGTCCTCACCGTCGGGTGGGAGACCTCGCTCGCCGCGCTGGCGGTCCTGGCGACCTCGACGGTCTTCACCGAGCTCGGTTGGGACGGCGGGGTGCTGACGAAGGTCGTCGCGCTGATCGTCGTCGCAGCGCTCGTGGTCGGCGCCGGGGTCGCCGGGTTCGACGTGATCATGCGCCTGCAGACCGTGATCACCGTCGTCACCGCCGTGTTGACGGTCGTCTACATCGTGCTGGCTGCGCCGACGATCGACTTCGCGGCGCTCGGTGCCCTGCCGTCCGGCAGCACCCAGAACGTCATCGGGGCGCTCGTGCTCGTGATGACCGGGTTCGGCCTGGGCTGGGTGAACGCCGCCGCCGACTACTCGCGGTACCTGCCGCGGGGCGCGTCCACCGGTGGTGTCGTCGGGTGGACGACCCTCGGCGGCGCACTGGCGCCGGCGATCCTCGTGGTCTTCGGCGTCCTGCTCGCCGGGTCCTCGCCGGACCTGAACGCGGCGATCCAGGACGACCCGATCGGCGCGCTCACCACGATCCTGCCGATCTGGTTCCTCATCCCGTTCGCGATCGTGGCGATCCTCGGGCTCGTCGGGGGAGCCGTCCTCGACATCTACTCGTCGGGCCTCGCGCTGCTCAGCGCCGGCGTGAAGATCCCGCGGCCGGTCGCCGCCGGGGTCGACGGCGCGTTCATGGTCGCCGGCGCCGTGTACATCGCCTTCTTCTCGGAGAGCTTCGTGAAGCCGTTCCAGGCGTTCCTCGTGACCCTCGGGGTGCCGATCGCCGCATGGGCCGGCATCTTCGTCGCCGATGTCCTGCTCCGTCGTCGCGCCTACGCCGAGGCGGAGCTCGACGATCGCCGCGGGCGCTACGGAGACGTCCGGTGGCTGCCGATCGCGCTCGTCGTGCTCGGCACGGTGCTCGGCTGGGGTCTGGTCACGAACACGTACGGCGTCCCCGCGTGGCTGAACTGGCAGGGCTACCTGCTCGGCCCGTTGGGACTCGGCGGACGCGGAGGGGCCTGGGCGTACGCGAACCTCGGCGTCCTCGTGGCCCTGCTGGTCGGGTTCCTCGGCACGCTGCTGTTCGCGCGTGGGTCGATCCGCCGTCAGGAAGCACTGAGCACCCCGGAAGCACTCGGCACCCCGGACGACCTGCGATGAGCGCGGAGGTCCCCGACGACGCCTGGCTCGTCGTCATCGACATGCAGCAGGTCTTCACGGGCGAGAACCCGTGGGCGGCACCGCGCTTCGACCACGCCGGCGCCGGCATCGAACGGCTCCTGCCCCGGTTCACCGGTCGCACGGTCTTCACCCGCTTCGTCGCCCCGGTCCAGCCCGAGGGTGCGTGGGTGCCGTACTACCGCGAATGGCCATTCGCTCTGCTCCCGGACGCCGACCCGCTGTACGCGCTCACCGAGCCCTTCGCGTCTGCTGCCGCGGACCGGAACGACCCCGTCGTCACGGAACCGACCTTCGGCAAGTGGGGGACGGGCCTCCAGGCCGTCGTCGGCGACCATCCGCACCTGGTGCTCACGGGGGTGTCGACCGACTGCTGCGTGCTGTCGACCGCGCTGGCGGCGGCGGATGCCGGCGCGACGGTGACGGTCGTGGCCGACGCCTGCGCCGGCGCCAGCGACGCGGACCACGACCGGGCCCTCGCGGTGATGCGGCTCTACGCCCCGCTCATCACGGTCGTGGACTCGGTCAGGGAGCTCTGAACGGACCCACGGGGACCAGAGCCGGCATGGTCAGACCGAGCGCGTAGAGTGCTCACGTGCCCGCAGTCAACCTCGGTATGCCCAAGTCCCCCGAAACCCTCGCTCCGCGTCGCAAGTCGCGGCAGATCCAGGTCGGCAAGGTGCTCGTGGGCGGCGACGCCCCGGTGTCCGTGCAGTCGATGACCACGACGCAGACCACCAACATCAACGCGACGCTGCAGCAGATCGCCGAGCTCACGGCGTCGGGCTGCGACATCGTCCGGGTCGCCGTGCCCACGCAGGACGACGCCGACGCGCTGGCGATCATCGCGAAGAAGTCGCAGATCCCCGTGATCGCCGACATCCACTTCCAGCCGAAGTACGTCTTCCAGGCGATCGACGCCGGCTGCGCGGCGGTCCGCGTCAACCCGGGCAACATCCGCAAGTTCGACGACCAGGTCGGCGCGATCGCCAAGGCTGCCAAGGACGCCGGCGTCTCGCTCCGCATCGGTGTGAACGCGGGGTCGCTCGAGCCGAGCCTGCTGCAGAAGTACGGCAAGGCCACCCCCGAGGCGCTCGTCGAGTCCGCCGTGTGGGAAGCCTCCCTGTTCGAGGAGCACGACTTCCACGACTTCAAGATCTCGGTCAAGCACAACGACCCGATCGTCATGGTGAAGGCCTACCGCCAGCTGGCCGCCGCTGGTGACTGGCCGCTGCACCTCGGTGTGACCGAGGCCGGGCCGGAGTTCCAGGGCACCATCAAGAGCGCCACCGCGTTCGGCATCCTGCTGGCCGAGGGCATCGGTGACACCATCCGCGTGTCGCTCTCGGCCCCGCCCGCGCAAGAGGTCAAGGTCGGCCTGCAGATCCTGCAGTCGCTCAACCTGCGGGAGCGCAAGCTCGAGATCGTCTCCTGCCCCAGCTGCGGCCGCGCCCAGGTCGACGTCTACCAGCTCGCGAACGACGTCACGAAGGGGCTCGAGGGCATGACCGTCCCGCTCCGCGTGGCCGTCATGGGCTGCGTCGTGAACGGTCCGGGCGAGGCGCGTGAGGCCGACCTCGGCGTCGCCTCCGGCAACGGTAAGGGGCAGATCTTCGTCAAGGGCCAGGTCGTCAAGACCGTGCCCGAAGCCGAGATCGTCCAGACGCTCATCAACGAGGCGAACCGCATCGCGGACGAGATGGGTCCCGTCGCCGCCACCGGCACGCCCCAGGTGATCATGGCGCCGTAGGCGCGACCACCATCCCGACCGGAGGCCCGGTGCCAGCTGGCACCGGGCCTCCGGTCCGTCGTCGGGCGGCGCCGGCGCTGGCGACAGCGCCGGTCTGCACGGTGCGTGCTTCGCGGTTCCGTGCCGGGTTGATCGCCCCGTGCGAGCCTGCAGGCGCGCACGGAGCGGCTGGTGCCGCACCGGCCGATCAACCCCGCACCGTGCGGCGCTGCTCCGCGACGCCGGCGACGTCGGCGACGCGCCTGCCGCACCGGGGAACGGCCTGGAGGCCCGGCGCGGCTGCTCGACGTGCGTCCCGTCGGCACGGTGCGGACTTCGCGAGCGGCAGCCGGGTTGATCGCCCCGTGCGAGCCCGCAGGCGCGCACGGAGCGGCTCGTGCCGCACGAGCCGGTGAACGTCGCACCGTGCCGAGCGGCGATCCTCGCGCACAGCGGCGGGGACACCGTAGGGAGCCCGCGCCGCCAGCCCGCCGCCACTAGGCTTGCCCCGTGGTCACACGGCTTTCGCATCTGTTCCTCCGTACGCTCCGCGACGACCCCTCCGACGCCGAGGTGACGAGCCACAAGCTGCTCGTCCGCGCCGGGTACGTCCGTCGCCAGTCCCCGGGGATCTTCGCCTGGCTGCCGCTCGGCCTCCGGGTGCGCGCCAAGATCGAGGCGATCATCCGCGACGAGATGGTCGCAGCCGGTGCGCAGGAGGTCCTGCTGCCAGCGCTCCTGCCGCGTGAGCCGTACGAGGCGACGAACCGCTGGACCGAGTACGGCGACGGCATGTTCCGCCTGCAGGACCGCAAGGGGTCCGACTACCTGCTCGCCCCCACGCACGAGGAGATGTTCGCGCTCCTGGTGAAGGACCTGTACTCGTCCTACAAGGACCTGCCGGTCACCCTGTTCCAGATCCAGGACAAGTACCGCGACGAGGCCCGGCCCCGCGCCGGCCTCCTGCGCGGCCGCGAGTTCACGATGAAGGACGCGTACTCGTTCGACCTCACGGACGAGGGGCTCGAGCGCAGCTACCAGGTCATGCGCGATGCGTACGAGAAGATCTTCGCCCGCCTGGGCCTCGACTACGTCATCGTCAAGGCCGATGCCGGCGCGATGGGCGGCTCCAAGTCCGAGGAGTTCCTGCACCCGATCGGCGTCGGCGAGGACACCTTCGTCCGCAGCGCCGGCGGTTACGCGGCCAACGTCGAGGCGTACGTCACCCCGGTCCCCGAGTCCCTGCCGGTCGAGGGCCAGCCCGAACCCGTGCTCCTGCCGGCGTCGGACACCCCGACGATCGACACCCTCGTCGCCCACGCCAACCAGGTCGCCCCGCGCGACGGCGCACCGTGGACCGCGGCCGACACGCTGAAGAACGTGGTGCTCGCACTGACGCACCTCGACGGCACGCGCGAGGTCGTGGTCGTCGGCCTGCCCGGTGACCGCGACGTCGACCTGAAGCGTGCCGAGGTGTCGTTCGCCCCGGCCGAGGTCGAGGCCGCCGGCGACGACGACTTCAAGAAGCACCGTGGCCTGGTGAAGGGCTACATCGGCCCGCAGGTCCTCGGCGCCGACAGCGCCACCGGCATCCGCTACTTCGTCGACCCGCGCGTGGTCGACGGCACGAGCTGGATCACCGGCGCCAACGAGCGCGGCGTGCACGTCTCCGGCCTCGTCGCCGGCCGCGACTTCGTGGCCGACGGTGTCGTCGAGGTCTCCGACGTCCGTGCCGGCGACCCGTCCCCGGACGGCTCCGGCCCCCTCGAGACCGCCCGCGGCATGGAGATCGGGCACGTCTTCCAGCTCGGTCGCAAGTACGCCGAGGCGCTCGGCCTCAAGGTGCAGGACGAGAACGGCAAGCTCGCCACGGTGACGATGGGCTCCTACGGCATCGGCGTGACCCGCATCCTCGCGATCCTGGCCGAGTCCCACAACGACGAGAAGGGCCTGGTCTGGCCGAAGAACGTCGCACCGTTCGACGTGCACATCGTCGCCACGGGTCGCGACCAGGTCGCCTACGAGCTGGCGTCCTCGGTCGTCGCCGAGCTCGAGGGCGAACGGTTCGACGTGCTCTACGACGACCGCCCGAAGGTGTCGCCCGGCGTGAAGCTCCGTGACGCCGAGCTGCTCGGCATGCCGGTCGTCGTCGTCGCGGGTCGCGGCGCCGCCGACGGCGTCGTCGAGCTGTGGGACCGTGCGACGGGCGACCGCCGCGACGTGCCGGTGGCCGAACTGCTCGACGCGGTCCGCGCGATCTGACACGACGCCGTCGTGTCCGCTGGACACCGCCGATCCGACGAGACGCCGCCCGATCGGGCGGCGTCTCGCGCATCTGGCGGCGTCTCGGCGAGACGACGGCGTGTCACGACCTGGACGTGACCACCTGACGGGCGGGAGGCCCGTGGCGACGCCGCCACGGGCCTCCCGTCCGCCGTCTGGTTCTGGGGTACGCTTGTGGCCGACTTCTGCGCAGTTCCACCCCGCAGGAGCGACTCATCTGAATACGGAGGCACCTCGGTGAAGATCGATCTCGCAGTCCTGCGACTCATGGAGCGCGAGCGGGAGATCCCGTTCGACGAGCTCGTCCAGATCATCGAATCTGCCATCCTGACCGCCTACCAGAAGCACGCCGACGAGAACGGCGAGCCGGCCCACGCGCAGTCGCGTGTGGAGCTCGACCGCAAGTCCGGCGAGGTCAGCGTCTACGTCCCCGAGCTCGACGACGAGGGCACCGTCATCGGTGAAGCCGTCGACCAGCCGAGCGACTTCGGGCGCATCGCGGCCTTCGCGGCGAAGCAGGTCATCAACCAGCGCCTGCGCGACATCGGCGACGACAAGATCCTCGGCGAATTCCGCGGCAAGGAAGGCGACATCGTCGCCGGCGTGGTCCAGCAGGGCCCGAACCCGAAGATGGTGCACGTCGACCTCGGCACGATCGAGGCGATCCTGCCGCCCGAGGAGCAGGTGCCGGGGGAGTCCTACACGCACGGCTCCCGCATCCGCGTCTACGTGACGAGTGTCGCCCGCGGCAACAAGGGTCCGCAGATCACCGTCTCGCGCACGCACCCGGGCCTGGTCCGGAAGCTCTTCGCGCTCGAGGTCCCGGAGATCGCGTCCGGCGTCGTCGAGATCACCTCCCTCGCCCGTGAGGCCGGTCACCGCACGAAGATCGCCGTCAAGGCCAACGAGCCCGGTGTCAACGCGAAGGGCGCCTGCATCGGCGAGCTCGGCGCACGTGTCCGGTCCGTCACGAACGAGCTCGGTGCCGAGAAGATCGACATCGTCGACTACTCGTCCGACCTGGCGTCGTTCGTCGCGAGCGCCCTGTCGCCGGCCAAGGTGACGAGCGCGTTCGTGCTCGACGCCTCGACGAAGGCCGTCCGCGCACTCGTGCCGGACTACCAGCTGTCGCTCGCGATCGGCAAGGAAGGCCAGAACGCCCGCCTCGCCGCGAAGCTCACCGGTGCACGCATCGACATCCAGCCGGACTCCATCCTGGACGGCGAGGACTAGGACGATTTCGCCCCCGGCGTGCCCCTCGAGGGCGCGCCGGATCGCGCACGTCCGAGGCAAGGAGTAGAGTGGTTCCCGTCAGAACGTGCATCGGCAGTCGTCGTCGCGCTTCCCGATCCTCCCTCCTCCGAGTCGTCGCCCTGAGCGATGGCCGTGTCGTGGCGGATCCGAAGGCAGTCATGCCGGGCCGGGGAGCATGGCTCACACCGACCGTCGATGCCTACGATCTGGCCGTCAAGCGCAGGGCTTTCCGCCGTGCGCTCCGGTTGGATCGCGATCCCGACACGTCCGCGGTGCTCGACCACATCGTCGGTCTCCCACAGGAACCGGCCGAGCGCCCGGACATGACAGAACAGGCTGAACGGCTTATGGACAACTGATGAGCGGCTCGAAGTGAGACCCGTCATCCATTGAGTCCTGCCCCTTCACGGGGTGGGACCCGTGAAGGAGAACAGTGGCTAAACCACGCGTACACGAGATCGCAAGCGAACTCGGCGTCGACAGCAAGACCGCACTCGAAAAGCTCAAGGAGCTCGGCGAGTTCGTCCGGGGTGCCAGCTCGAGCATCGAGCCCCCCGTGGCACGGAAGCTCCGTGCCGCCCTGCAGGCAGACGGCGTCCCCGCGTCGAAGCCCGCCGACTCGGCGTCCGCGCCGAGCGCACCCGCCAAGGCCAGCGCGCCGAAGTCGAGTGCACCCAAGCCCGGCGGCCCCCGTCCGGGTCCGGCTCGTCCGGCCCCCGCGCCGGAGCCCGAGGCCCCGGCAGCACCCGCTGCCGACGTGCCGGCACCGGCCGCACCGAAGTCCGTCGCCCAGCGACAGGCCGAGGCCGAGGCCGCGCAGAAGGCCCGTGCCGAGAAGCAGGCCGCTGAGCAGCAGGCCGCCGCGCAGGCCGGCGACTCGACCGACGAGGCACCGAAGTCCGACGCGGTGAAGCCGGGCAGCAGCCCGAAGGCTCCCGCGGCGGCCGGTCCGAAGCCGGGTGGCCCCAAGCCGGGTGCACGTCCGGGCAACAACCCGTACTCGTCGAACCAGGGCATGGGCTCGCGCCCGCCGCGCCCCGGCAACAACCCGTACTCCTCCAACCAGGGCATGGGCCAGCGCCCGGCCGCCGGCGCAGCCGGTGGCGGTGGCATCCCGCGTCCGCAGCCCCCGCGTCCGGGCACGCCCCGTCCGGGTGCTCCGCGTCCGGGTGGTCCCGGTCAGGGCAACCGTCCCAACGGCTTCGGGCAGCGCCCGGGCCAGGGTGGTGGCCGTGGCGGCCCCGGTGCACGTCCGGGTGCCGGCGGCGGTGCCGGTGGCGGCTTCCCGCGTCCGGCCTTCAGCGGCCCGCGTCCCGCCGGTGGCGGTGGCCGTGGTCGTGGCCCCGGTGGTGGTACCGCCGGTGCGTTCGGTCGCGGTGGCGGCAAGAGCCGTGCCCGCAAGTCGAAGCGGACGAAGCGCGCCGAGTACGAGATGCGTCAGGCCCCGTCGCTCGGCGGTGTGCAGGTCCCTCGTGGCGACGGCAACACGGTCGTCCGACTCCGTCGTGGTGCGAGCATCTCGGACTTCGCGGACAAGATCGACGCCATGCCCGGCAACCTCGTGACGGTGCTGTTCCACCTCGGTGAGATGGCGACCGCGACCGAGTCGCTGGACGAGGCCACGTTCGAGGTCCTGGGCGACGAGCTGGGCTACAAGATCCAGATCGTCTCGCCCGAGGACGAGGACAAGGAGCTCCTCGAGGGCTTCGACATCGACCTCGAAGCAGAACTCGAGGACGAAGACGACGACGTGCTGCAGCAGCGGCCGCCGGTGGTCACCGTCATGGGTCACGTCGACCACGGCAAGACCCGCCTCCTCGACGCGATCCGCAACTCGAAGGTCGTCGAGGGCGAGGCCGGCGGCATCACCCAGCACATCGGTGCGTACCAGATCGTCGCCCAGCACGAGGGCATCGACCGCCCGATCACCTTCATCGACACCCCGGGTCACGAGGCCTTCACGGCCATGCGTGCTCGTGGTGCCCAGGTGACGGACATCGCGATCCTCGTGGTCGCGGCGGACGACGGCATCATGCCCCAGACCATCGAGGCGTTGAACCACGCGCAGTCGGCCGGTGTGCCGATCGTCGTCGCGGTCAACAAGATCGACAAGGAAGGCGCGAACCCCGCCAAGGTCCGCCAGCAGCTCACCGAGTACAACCTGGTGGCCGAGGAGTACGGCGGCGACGTCATGTTCGTCGACGTGTCGGCGCGGCAGAACATCGGTATCCAGGAGCTCCTGGACGCCGTGCTGCTCACCGCGGACGCCGGTCTCGACCTGCGTGCCAACCCCGACAAGGACGCACGTGGTGTGGCGATCGAAGCCCGACTCGACAAGGGTCGCGGTGCAGTCGCCACGGTGCTCATCCAGTCCGGCACGCTCCACGTCGGTGACGCCATCGTGGCCGGCACGGCGTACGGCCGTGTCCGTGCGATGACGGACGAGAACGGGGTCGCGGTCAAGGCTGCGACGCCGAGCCGCCCGGTCCAGGTGCAGGGTCTGTCCTCGGTGCCCCGCGCCGGTGACACCTTCCTCGTCACGGAAGAAGACCGCACGGCCCGTCAGATCGCTGAGAAGCGTGAAGCGGCCGAGCGCAACGCCCTGCTGGCGAAGTCGCGCAAGCGCATCTCGCTCGAGGACTTCACCCGTGCGCTCGAAGAGGGCAAGGTCGAGTCGCTCAACCTCATCATCAAGGGTGACGTCTCCGGTGCCGTCGAGGCACTCGAACAGTCGCTCCTGGACATCGAGGTCGACGACAGCGTCCAGCTCCGCATCCTGCACCGCGGTGTCGGTGCGATCACGGAGTCGGACATCGACCTCGCCACGATCGACAACGCCATCGTCATCGGCTTCAACGTCCGTCCTGACGTCAAGGCCCGTGAACGTGCGGCGCGCGAAGGCATCGATGTGCGCTTCTACTCGGTCATCTACAACGCACTCGACGACATCGAGCAGTCCCTCAAGGGCATGCTCAAGCCCGAGTACGAAGAGGTCCAGTCGGGCGTCGCCGAGATCCGCGAGGTGTTCCGTTCCTCGAAGTTCGGCAACATCGCGGGTGTCATCGTCCGCTCCGGCACGATCACGCGCAACGCCAAGGCGCGCGTCATCCGCGAGGGCGTCGTGGTCGCCGATGGCCTGGCCATCGAGTCGCTGCGTCGCTTCAAGGACGACGTGACCGAGGTCCGCACGGACTTCGAAGCCGGTATCGGTCTGGGCAAGTTCAACGACATCCAGATCGGCGACGAGGTCGAGACGACCGAACTCGTCGAGAAGCCGCGCGACTGATCGCGTGACTCCTCTGGGCCCCGGCCTCCCCACGCGGGAGGCCGGGGCCCGACCCCTTTCCCACGCAGGACCACCGGCGGGAAGCGTCCCGCCACTGCCTCAGGAGGCACCCACATGGCCGATCCGCAGCGCGCACGCAAGATGGCGGACCGCATCAAGGAAGTCGTCGCACGCCGGCTCGACAAGGGTCTGCGGGACCCGCGACTCGGGTTCGTCACGATCACCGACGTCCGTGTGACCGGTGACCTGCAGCACGCGTCGATCTTCTACACCGTCTACGGCACCGACGAGGAGCGCGCAGACTCCGCAGCGGCGCTCAAGGCCGCGACCGGCATGCTCCGGTCCGAGGTCGGCAAGAACATCACCGCCCGGCTCACGCCGTCGCTGGAGTTCATCGCGGACGCCCTGCCCGAGACGTCGGCGCACATGGAGGACCTGCTCGTGCAGGCCCAGGTGCGCGACGAGCAGGTCCGTGCGGCCTCGGTCGGCGCGACGTACGCTGGCGACGCCGACCCGTACAAGCGCGACGAGGACGACGAGGACGACGACTCCGAGGACGACGGCGCCGCCGAAGCCCGTTCCTAGACCCCGGGCAGCTGGTAGCCGCTCGCGTCGTCGCCGACGGCGAGACCGTCACGCAGCAGCGACGCGAGCGCCCGGTCGCGCTGGTCTGCGTCCGGCCACACCGGTTCGATCTCGGACCGGGTGACCGGCACGTCGCTGGCGCGCAGCTCGGCCATGATCAGCCCGCGGACCTGCCGATCACTGCCGGCGAACTTCGCCTGGCGCGGTGCCCGCGGTCCGTCGTGCTCCGGGTAGCCGGCAGCACGCCAGGCGCAGCGGTCCGCGATCGGGCAGGCGTCGCACGCGGGGGAGCGTGAGACGCACACCAGGGCGCCGAGCTCCATCACGGCGGCGTTCGTGGCCGCGGCGTCGTCACGGTCCACCGGCAGGACGGACTCCATCAGCGGGAGGTCCTGCTTCGCCTTCGCCGGCCCGGGTTCGCCCTGGCCGAGGACCGCCCGTGCGAGCACGCGGCGAACGTTGACGTCGACGACCGGGTGCCGGTCGCCGTAGGCGAAGACCGCGACGGCCCGTGCGGTGTAGTCGCCGATGCCCGGCAGCGCGAGCAGGGCGTCGACGTCCCGAGGCACCACGTTGCCGTGGTCGGTCGCGATCGCGGTCGCCGCGGCGTGCAGCGCGAGCGCGCGTCTCGGGTAGCCGAGCCGGTCCCAGGCGCGCACCGCCTCGGACGGAGGCGAGTCCGCGAGGTCGCGAGGCGTCGGCCACCGGGTGAGCCACGCCTCCAGACGGGGGACCACGCGCGCGACCTGCGTCTGCTGCAGCATGATCTCGCTGACCAGGGTGCCCCAGGCGGGGAAGCCGGGGCGGCGCCACGGCAGGTCCCGCGCCTGCTGCCGGAACCACGCGATCAGCGGGGTGGCGATGTCGGGCCGTTCCGGCGTGGCCGGTTCCTGCACACCGGCTCCCGCAGTCGGGTTGTCCACATTCTGTCTGGAGGCCCGACTCGCGTTCACCACGACAGCCTACGGTGGACGCATGGCACGCTGGGCACCCGAAGAGACCGACACGATGGCCGCGATCGCTGCAGAGGCGATCGCGCAGGTCGGCACCAACCGCACCGTCATCGGCATCGACGGGCAGGACGGCACCGACCTCGAACGGGTCGCCGCCGCGCTCGTCTCCGGGTTCGAGCAGCACGGGGTCTCCGCCATGGCGGCCGCTGCGCCGTCGGCCGACCAGGACACGCTCCGGGCTGATCTGGTCACGCCCTTCCGCACGACCGGTGCCGGCGACGGCGTGTTGATCGTGCACGGGCGGGGCCTCCTCGCCCCCGGGGTCCGCACCCTGTGGCGCTGGTCGCTGTGGGTGGAGCAGGAAGCCGGGCGGCTCGAGCGCCGGGCCGACGTCAAGATCGCGGCCTCCGCGGTGCTCGACGTCACCGATCCCGAGCACCCCCGCCGTGAGTGGAACGACGCCTGCTGACCGGCGCTGGTAATCTCTCCTGGTGCTCGAAACCGCGCCGGACGGCATCCTCCTCGTCGACAAACCGCAGGGGATCTCCAGCCACCGGGTGGTCTCCATCGCCCGCCGGCGACTCGGCCTGAAGAAGGTCGGCCACGCGGGCACCCTCGACCCCATGGCCACCGGGCTGCTCCTGCTCGGCATCGGGCCGTCGACCCGGTTGCTCACGCACCTGGTGGGGCTCGACAAGACGTACACGGCGACCATCCGGCTCGGTGTGTCGACGGACTCCGACGACGCCGACGGCACGCCCACCACGGCTCCCGGTGTGACCGCTGCCGACGTCTCGGAGGCCGCCGTCGGGGCCGCCGTCGCCGAACAGCGCGGCGTGATCGACCAGGTCCCGTCCACCGTCAGCGCGATCAAGGTCGACGGGCGCCGCGCCTACGACCTGGCGCGGAAGGGTGAGGCGGTCGAACTCAAGTCCCGCACGGTGACCGTCTCGCAGTTCGACGTCACGAACCGCAACGACCGGACCGTCACCGTGGACGGCACGGACGTCGCCGTGGTGGACCTCGACGTCGTCGTCACCTGCTCCTCGGGCACCTACGTCCGTGCGCTCGCCCGTGACGTCGGCGCGACGCTCGGCACCGGCGCACACCTCGTCGCGCTCCGTCGGACCCGGGTCGGACCGTTCGACGTGCGGGACGCGATCGACCTCGAGGACGATGCCGTCGACGTCCGCGCCGCGCTCGCACGTCCTGCGGACATCGCCCGTCGACTGTTCTCCTCCGTCACCCTCGATGCCGCGTCGGCGAAGGACCTCACCGACGGCAAGCGCGTCGCCGCGGAGCACCCCGACTCGGACGGGCCGGTGGCAGCGGTCACCGCCTCCGACGACCGGCTCGTGGGCCTGGTGTCCGTCCGGCGCGGGCTGCTCCGGGTCATCACCAACTTCCCGGCGCCCGGTGCGTCGTCCTCCTCGCAGACCGGAGCGCGCGCGTGATCGAGTGGTTCATGTGGGTGCAACTGGTGCTCGCGGTCGTGGTGGGGCTCTTCGCGGTCGTCATGGGGTTCGTCGGCTGGAAGCCGAACGACTACACCGTCGGCGCCCTCGTCCTGATCGAGCTGCTGCTCCTGGTGCAGGGTGTCATCTCGATCGTGCTGCCGGCGACGGGCAGCCCGCCCGACGGCAACGCACTCGAGTTCGGGGTGTACGCGGTGTCGGTGCTCCTCGTCCCACCGGCCGCGGTCGTGTGGGCGCTGATCGACCGGACGAAGTGGAGCACCGTGGTGCTCGGCGCCGGGGCCTTCACCGTCGCGGTGATGGTCTACCGGATGTACCAGATCTGGTTCGCGTTGAACTGACGTCGCAGGTCATGCGCGCAGCCGCGCGTCGGTAGAATCGGTGCAATGGCGACCAGATCCTCACTCGCGACCGGCATCGGCCGCGTCCTCATCGCCGTGTACGGCATCCTCGCGCTGGCGGCGACCGGACGCAGCGTCGTGCAGATCATCGAGAAGTTCTCGTTCGCACCGTTCGCGTACACGCTCAGCGCCGTCGCCGCGGTGGTGTACATCGTCGCGATGATCGCCCTCATCGTGCCCGGTCGGTTCTGGTACCGGGTCGCCTGCGTCACGATCGCGTTCGAGATGACCGGGGTGCTCGTCATCGGCACCCTGTCGCTGTTCGACCGTCAGCTGTTCCCCGACGACACCATCTGGTCGTACTACGGCATGGGCTACGCCTTCGCGCCGCTCGTGCTCCCGATCGCCGGGCTCTGGTGGCTCCGCAAGCACCACCGCACCGCGGTCGCCGAGCCGACACCGGTTGCGTCCTCGTCCACTGCCCTGGCGAGCGAGTAGGGGCCGCCGTGCAGTTCTACGAGGACACCGCCGACGTGGCGGACGGGTTCGGGCCGAGTGCGGTCACCATCGGCAAGTTCGACGGTGTGCACGTCGGGCACCGAGCCGTCATCGCGCACCTGGAGCGTGCTGCGCGCGAGCACGACCTCGTGGCGACCGTGGTCACGTTCGACCGGCACCCGCTCAACGTGATCGACCCACCGCACGTCCCGCCGGCCCTGACGAGCACCGCGCAACGCCGCGAGCTGCTCGAGGACGCCGGGGTCGACGCGACCCTGCTGCTCCGCTTCGACCAGGAACTCCAGTCGAAGTCGCCCGAGGCGTTCGTGTCCGAGATCCTCGTCGACACCCTGCACGCCCGCCTGGTGTTCGTCGGCAGTGACTTCCGCTTCGGCGCGAAGGGCGCCGGTGACGTCTCCCTGCTGCGTGTCCTGGGGGAGCAGCACGGGTTCACGGTCGAGCTCATCGACGACGTGGACCTGATCGACGACGTCCGACCCGACGACGAGCGCCGGGTGTCCTCCACCTGGATCCGTGAGCTGCTCGGCCAGGGCCGCGTCGCCGAGGCCGCACGGCTCCTGGGGCGTGAACACGCCGTCCGCAGCGTCGTGGTGCACGGCAACCAGCGCGGCCGCGCGATGGGGTACCCCACCGCGAACCTCGATCCGGCGTGCGAGGGGTTCGTCCCCGCCGACGGTGTCTACGCTGCGCGGGTGCTCCACGACGGCACGGTCTACCCGGCTGCGGTGTCGGTCGGCAACAACCCGACGTTCGAGGGCGTGCCGGCCAAGCAGATCGAGGCACACCTGCTCGACGTCGACATCGACCTGTACGGCGACCGGATCTCGGTGCTCTTCGTGTCGTACGTTCGCGGCATGGTGAAGTTCTCGTCGATGGACGAGCTCGCCGCGCAGATGCGCCAGGACGACCTGGACATCCGACTGCTCCTCGGGCTGCCCGCGCCGGTCTGAGCCGCGTGTCCGCCGTCCCCGCGATCACGCTGATCCGGCCTGCACGCTGATCCGGCCTGCACGCTGTGCTCGGCCCGCACGCTGTGCTCGGCCCGCACGACGACGCCCCCGTGACCGTTCCGGTCGCGGGGGCGTCGTGGGTGGTGCTGCGGCTCAGCCGCCCAGGGCGTCGAGCCAGATCTTGCGGGCGTCGAGGGCTTCCTGCGCGTCCTTGATCTTCCGGGCGTCACCGGTGGCCTGGGCCGCGGCGAGCTCGGACTGGAGCTTGTCGATGGCGTCCTCGAGCTGGCTCGCGAGACCGTTCTGACGGGCCTTGCGCTCCGGGTTCGATTCCTTCCAGTGCGCGTCCTCGAGCCCACGGACGTGGTCCTCGATCGCGCGCAGGCGGTCCTCGACACGACGGACATCGGCGCGGGGGACCTTGCCGATCTCGTCCCACCGGCGCTGGATCCCGGTCAGGGTCTTGCGCGCGGCGACCCGGTCGGTCGCCTGCAGGAGCGGCTCGGCCTCGGTCAGCAGGGCCTGCTTCGCTTCGAGGTTGGCGGAGAACTCTTCGTTCTCGGCCGCGCTCTCGGCGTGGCGCTGCTCGAACAGCACGTCACCGGCGGCCTTGAAGCGGGCCCAGAGTGCGTCGTCGTGCCGCTTGCCCGCACGCCCGGCGTTCTTCCAGTCGTCGAGGAGCTGACGGTAGTCCGGGATCGCGTCGGAACCGCGGGGTGCGAGGGCCTCGGCCTGCGCCACGAGCTCCTGCTTGCGGGTCCGGGCGTCACGGTGCTGTGCGTCCAGTTCGGAGTAGAAGGCACGACGGTGCTGGTCGACGGTGGACCGCGCTGCGCGGAACCGCTTCCAGAGGTCGTTCGCCTCGTTCTTGGGGATCCGGGGCCCGTCGTGCTGGTGCTGCTGCCAGCGTGCGAACACGTCGTCGAGCTGCGCCGTGATCTGCTTCCACTGCGCGCGCGCCGGGTCGACCGCGGCGAGTGCCTCGGCTTCCTCCACCAGGGCGGTGCGGTGCGCCAGCGCGTCCTGCAGGGCCTGCTGCGCCTGCTCTGCCTGCTCCTTGGTGAGCGAGCCGAGCTGCTCGGCCAGGACACCCACGCGGGTTTCGAGCGACTTGATGTCGCCCACCACCCGTGCATCGGCCACCAGGGCCGTCAGGTGCTCGACCGTCCGCGCGACGTCGTTCGCCGACGCGCCGCGCTGGACGCGCTGCTCGGCGATCTTCACCTGCCCCTCGAGGTCGGCGTACTTCCGCGCGAAGTAGGCGAGTGCTTCTTCGGGGGTGGCGTCCGGGTACTCACCGACAGCACGTTCGGTCTCTTCGTACCGGACGTACACGGTCCCGTTCTCGTCGACCCGCCCCCAGGTCGTTGCTTCGTCAGATCCCACAGGTCTCGCCTCGATCGTGGTCGTGCATCGCCGACGTCACCGTCGGCACGGTCAGGTCGTCAGCCTATTGCACGGACGGGCTCCGCCGCCCGACCGGTGCGACGGGTTGTGGACTACTTCTCCTCCGCGATGGTCGCGTCGGTGATCTTCGTCGCCACCTTCGGCTCGCCGGTGCCGTCGCTGCCGGGGGATGCGATGCCCTTCGCAGCGATCTCCGACTCGAGCTCGGACAGGCCGCTCGTGACCTTCCCGACGACCGTGTAGCCGCCTGTGGAGCCGTCGAGCGTGGTGTCCCCGTAGACGATGAAGAACTGCGTCGACTGCGAGTAGGGGGAGTCCGACCGAGCGATCGCGATCGTGCCCTTCTCGTAGACGCCGTCCTTCGGCACGTTCTCGAGCGGGCCGTACTCGAAGCCCGCGTCGCCGGTACCGTCGCCGTTCGCGGATCCGCACTGCAGGAACTTCAGACCGGCGCTGTCGGCGAGTCGGTGGCACGTGGTGCCGTTGTAGAACTGGTCGCGGATCAACGAGATCTCGGCACTCGCGGCCTGCGGTGCCTTCGCCCCGTCGAGCTCGATGCCGAGGTCGATGCTCTTGTTCAGCGTGAGCGTGCCCGTCCAGGTCGCGCCCTTCGCGATGGACTTGCTCGGCACGTCGCCGGTGTTGCCGGCCGTCGCACTGGCCGACGGCGTCGCCGTGGACGACGCGGAGGTGCTCGGTGTCGGGGCGTCCGACCCCCGCGACCCGGCGAAGGCGAGCTGCGACCCGGTGGCGAGGGCCGCGACGAGGACGAGGGCGCCTGCACCGATCAGGTTGTCGCGCACACGGCGGCTGCGCTGCCGCTCGTGCAGGCCCTGACGGGCTTGGTAGAGGCGGAGCCGCTCGCGCGCCTCACGGTTGTCACGCGCTGGGTTCTTCGGTGCCACGGTGCTGGTCTGCCCTCTCGTCGCAGTGTGCAACGAGCGTAGCCGAACGGTCACCACCACCGGCTCGGAGGCGCGGCGTGCGTCGGTGGTGCGGCTTACGATTGCAGGATGGCAGCGGATCGTTCGGGCATGCACGCGCCCACCACGGGTGGTCGCGCCGGTCTCGCGCAGGGTTCCGTCCCGCTCGCCGTCCGGATGCGACCGACCAGCCTCGACGAGGTCGCCGGCCAGCAGCACCTGCTCGGGCGGGGCTCACCCCTCGTGCAGCTCGCCACCGGCACGCGTGACAACCCCGGCGGGGTCTCCGTGATCCTCTGGGGTCCGCCCGGCACCGGGAAGACCACGCTGGCGCAGGCCATCGCACGCCAGTCCGGCCGCGAGTTCGTCGAGCTCTCCGCCGTGACCGCCGGCGTGAAGGACGTTCGCGAGGTCATGGAGAAGGCACTGACCCACCGCGACCTGTACGGGTCGACCACGGTGCTGTTCCTCGACGAGATCCACCGCTTCAGCAAGGCCCAGCAGGACGCCCTGCTGCCCGGCGTCGAGAACGGGTGGGTGATCCTGATCGCAGCCACCACCGAGAACCCGTCGTTCTCGGTCATCTCGCCGCTGCTCTCCCGCTCGCTGCTCCTGACGCTCAAACCACTCACCGATCCCGACCTCGGCATGCTCGTCGACCGTGCGGTCGAGGACCCCCGGGGCCTCGGCGGCGCCGTCGTCCTGGGCGACGAAGCCCGCAGTTCGATCATCCGGCTCGCCTCCGGTGACGCCCGACGCGCCCTCACCGCGCTCGAGGCCGCGGCGGCATCGGCCACCGCGGCGCAGGACGACGACGACGACACCGTGCCCGTCGTCGACGCCGACACCGTCGCCGCCGCCGTCGACCGGGCCCTGCTCCGCTACGACCGACAGGGCGACGAGCACTACGACGTCATCAGCGCGTTCATCAAGTCGGTACGGGGGAGCGACGTCGACGCAGCCTTGCACTACCTCGCCCGCATGATCGAGGCCGGCGAGGACTCCCGGTTCATCGCGCGGCGGATCATCATCTCCGCGTCCGAGGACATCGGCATGGCCGACCCGCAGGCGCTGTCCATCGCGGTCGCCGCGGCGCAGGCCGTCCAGCTCATCGGCATGCCCGAGGGTCGCATCCCCCTGGCCGAGGCGGTCGTCTACCTGGCGACGGCACCGAAGTCGAACGCCGCCTACAACGGGGTGAACCAGGCGATGTCCGACGTCAAGGCGGGGCGGATGGGCACGGTGCCGATGCACCTGCGCGACGCGCACTACGCCGGGGCGAAGCGACTCGGGCACGGCAAGGGGTACGTCTACTCGCACGACGCCGAGCACGGGGTCGCCGAGCAGCAGTACCTGCCGGACGCCCTCGAGGGCACCGAGTACTACACCCCGACGGCCAACGGGTACGAGCGAGAGGTCGGGCCGCGGCTCGAACGACTCCGGAAGATCACACGCGGTCACTAGTGTCGGTGCTTCTGCGCCGGGCTGGATGCTGCTAGCATTGCCGGGCCTACGTCCTGGTCCTCGAGCACGGCTGCGTCGAGGACAGAGTGCCACTCCGGTGGTACGGGGGCAGAGGTTCGGACTGTAGCCGTCCGATCCCACAGGCTCATCCCTCTGGATCCCGTCGTCGGGACCGAGCACGTGCTGCACCACTGAGCGTGCTGTTGGAGTGCCCGGCGAGTATTCAGTTCGAACAGAGAAAAGGACCCTGTGTCTACCAAGTCACGTACCCGCAGCAAGACCCGCCTGTCGCGCGCGCTCGGCATCCCGCTGACGCCGAAGGCGGCCCGTTACCTCGAGAAGCGCCCCTACGGGCCCGGTGAGCACGGCCGTACGCGCCGTCGTGCGGACAGCGACTACGCCGTCCGCCTCCGTGAGAAGCAGCGTCTGCGCGCCCAGTACGGCATCCGCGAGAAGCAGCTCCGCATCGTCTTCGAAGAGGCCCGCAAGACGAAGGGCCTGACCGGTGAGAACCTGGTCGAGCTCCTCGAGCAGCGCCTCGACGCCCTCGTGGTCCGTGCCGGGTTCGCCCGCACCACCGCGCAGGCCCGTCAGCTGATCGTGCACCGTCACATCCTCGTCGACGGCAAGCTCGTCGACCGCCCCTCCTTCCGCGTCAAGGAGGGCCAGCTGATCCACGTCAAGGCGAAGTCCGAGTCGATGGAGCCCTTCCAGGTCGCCGCTGCCGGTGGCCACCAGGAAGTCCTCCCGAAGGTCCCGGGCTACCTCGAGGTCGAGATCGAGAAGCTCCAGGCCCGCCTCGTGCGTCGCCCGAAGCGCGCCGAGGTCCCCGTGACCTGTGAAGTGCAGCTCGTCGTCGAGTACTACGCAGCTCGCTGATCCACTGAACACACCCGAACGGCGGGTCGTCCTCTCGAGGGCGACCCGCCGTTCGGCGTTCCGGCACCGGCGGCTAAGCTTGTCCGGGCATGCACCGCCCGGGTGCACAGAGGGAGAGGCACCGTGAAGCAGCTGTTCTTCGTCGCCGTCGGCATCGTCATCGGCTTCGCCGTCGCACACCGGATCGCCCAGACCTCCGGTGGCGCCCGGCTCTTCGCCGAGGTGAACGCCAAGACGAAGGCCTTCACGGGTGCCGTCGCGGACGGCTACCGATCGCGCGACGCCGAGCTCCGCACGGACGTCTGAGCGCTCCGCTTCGAGCTGTCACGACTCTCCTCCACCCACGACCTGAACCCAGGAAGCACCATGCAGACCGCAGAGATCCGCCGCCGTTGGCTCCAGTACTTCGGTGACCGCGGCCACACCGTCGTCCCGTCCGCATCCCTCGTCTCCGACGACCCGTCGCTCCTCTTCACGGTCGCCGGCATGGTGCCGTTCATCCCGTACCTGACCGGGCTCATCCCGGCGCCGTTCCCGCGGGCGACGAGCGTGCAGAAGTGCATCCGGACGAACGACATCGAAGAGGTCGGCAAGACCCCTCGCCACGGCACGTTCTTCCAGATGAACGGGAACTTCTCGTTCGGCGACTACTTCAAGGAGCAGGCGATCCAGTTCGCCTGGGAGTTCCTCACCAAGTCGGAGACCGACGGGGGGCTCGGCTTCTCGCCCGACGACCTCTGGGTCACCGTCTACGAAGAGGACGACGAGGCGATCGCCTTCTGGAAGCAGCACTCGTCGCTGCCCGACGAGCGGATCCAGCGTCTGGGCAAGGACACGAACTACTGGTCGACCGGGCAGCCCGGACCCGCGGGTCCCTGCTCCGAGATCTTCTTCGACCGCGGCCCCGACCACGGCATCGACGGCGGCCCGGCCACCGACGACGACCGCTACGTCGAGATCTGGAACCTCGTCTTCATGCAGTACCAGATCGCCGACGTGCGGTCGAAGTACGACTTCGAGACCACGGGCGAACTGCCGAACAAGAACATCGACACCGGCATGGGGCTCGAGCGCGTCGCCTTCATCAAGCAGGGCGTCGACAACATGTACGAGATCGACCAGGTGCGCCCGGTGCTCGACCGCGCGGCCGAGATCTCCGGCCGTCGCTACGGTGCCGTGCACGAGGACGACGTGCGCATGCGCGTCATCGCCGACCACGTCCGTTCCTCGCTGATGCTCATCGCCGACGGCGTGAGCCCGTCGAACGAGGGCCGCGGGTACATCCTCCGTCGCCTGCTCCGCCGGACCGTGCGCGCCATGCGCCTGCTCGGCGTCGAGGCCGCCACATTCCCCGAGCTCTTCCCGGCGTCCCGCGACGCGATGCGCGACGCCTACCCCGATGTGGCGTCCGACTACGACCGGATCTCCCGCATCGCCTACGCGGAAGAGGAGACCTTCCTCCGCACCCTGGCGCAGGGCACGACCATCCTCGACGTCGCGGTCGAGCGCGCGAAGCAGGACGGTGCCCCGTCGATCGGCGGCGACACGGCGTTCCTGCTGCACGACACCTTCGGGTTCCCCATCGACCTGACGATGGAGATGGCCGAGGAAGCCGGCGTGCACGTCGACCGCACGGCCTTCGAGACCCTGATGTCCGAGCAGCGCGCCCGGGCGAAGGCCGACGCGAAGAGCAAGAAGACCGCGATCGCCGACCTGAGCGTCTACAGCGCGTTCCGGGCGAAGGGCGAGACGACCTTCTTGGGCTACGACGCACTCGAGACCGAGACGCGCGTGCTCGGCATCATCGTGGACGGCGTCAGCGTCGACCGCGCGGTGGTGGGCGACATCGCCGAGGTCATCCTCGGCGAGACCTCGCTGTACGCCGAGTCCGGCGGCCAGGACGCCGACCAGGGCTCGATCGTCGGCAACGGGTTCGACCTCGAGGTCCTCGACGTCCAGCGACCGGTCTCCGGGCTCTGGAGCCACACCGTGCAGGTCCGCTCCGGCGAGGTCGGGGTCGGCGACGCCGCGAGCACCGTCGTCGATGCCGAGTACCGCCGTGGCGCGACCCAGGCACACTCCGCGACGCACCTGGTGAACGCGGCGCTCCGCGACATCCTGGGGCCGGAGGCGCTGCAGGCCGGTTCGTACAACAAGTCCGGCTACATGCGCCTCGACTTCTCGTGGTCGCAGCCCGTGTCGCTCGAGACCCGCTCCGAGATCGAGGAGGTCGTGAACACCGCGATCCGCACCGACCTCGAGGTGTCCACGCGCATCCTGCCCATCGACGAGGCGAAGGCCCTCGGCGCGCAGGCCCTGTTCGGTGAGAAGTACGGCGCCGAGGTCCGCATGGTCGACATCGGCGGCCCGTGGTCCCGCGAGCTCTGCGGTGGCACCCACGTGGCCTCGAGTGCACAGATCGGACTGGTCAACCTGGTGGGGGAGTCGAGCGTCGGTTCGACGAACCGCCGCGTCGAAGCGCTGGTCGGGCTCGAGGGGTTCCGCGACCTCGCCGTCGAGCGCACGATCGTGTCGCAGCTCTCCAGCGCGCTCAAGGCACCCCGTGCCGACCTGCCGGCCCGCGTGCAGAACCTGATGGAGGACCTGCGGAGCGCCCAGAAGAAGCTCGCCGAGTACGAGTCGGCGAACCTGCAGCAGCGCGTGCCCGCCATCGCCCGCAACGCCACGACCGTCGGTGCCACCACCGTGGTCGCCGAGACGGTCGACGGACTGCAGTCCGGCGACGACCTGCGCTCGCTCGCCACCGGTGTGCGGGGCCAGCTCGGTGACGGTGCTGCCGTCGTCGTGCTCGGGGCGGTCGTCGGTGGCAAGCCGATCGTGATCGTCGCGACCAACGACGCCGCTCGTGCTGCGGGCGTGCAGGCGGGCCCCCTGGCGAAGGAGGCCGCCGGCGTGCTCGGTGGCGGTGGCGGTGGCAAGCCGGACCTGGCGCAGGGCGGCGGGACCGACGCGGCCGCGCTCCCCGCGGCGCTCCGTGCCGTGACCGCACGGCTCGCGGGCTGACCGTGGGCATCCGGTCCGGGCGGCGGCTCGGCGTCGACGTCGGGCGCGCCCGGATCGGGGTCGCGGTGTGCGACCGTGACGGCCTGCTGGCGACGCCGGTCGAGACCGTCCGTCGCGACGACTCGAAGGACCTCCGGCGCATCCTCGAGCTCGCGGACGAGTACGACGTCGTCGAGGTCGTGGTCGGTCTGCCCCTGTCGATGTCGGGCGCGGACACCGCCTCGACCGAGGACGCCCGCGTGTTCGCCGCCCGGATCGCAGCGCGTCGTCCGGTGCGCCTGGTGGACGAACGACTGTCGACGGTGACCGCCCAGCGCGGGCTGCACCAGGCCGGCAAGAACACGAAGAAGTCCCGGGCCGTGATCGACCAAGCAGCCGCTGTTATCATTCTGCAACACGCGCTCGACCACGAGCGCAGTGCAGGTGCCCCTCCGGGCACCACGCTTCCCTGACAGGGCTGCCCGGTACCGCGCAAGGGTGCTCCCGCCGTCAGTCCGCGGACGACGGTGCCCAGGTGGAGTTCCCGACCGAGAGACCGAGGACGTTGGCAGACGATCTGGACTGGAACGCGATCATCGCGCCCGGCAACGACGCCGAGCGGCGGAAGGCGACTTCCGACCGCACGACAGGCACCGATGACCGCGACGACGCTGGTCGGGTGACCCCACCGCCCGCGCCTCCGATGTCCCGACGCGAAGCCCGCGCACTCGAGGCCGAACGAGCCCGCGTCGCCGGCTCACCCGCCCCGGAGCCCACCGACGAGCCGCAGGCCCCCGAGCCGGCCGACGATGCTCCGGCGACCACACGCGACGAACGCCCGGCGTCTCCCGCCGACGCACCGATCGCCACCAGCCCCGACGAGCTGCACCCCGAGGTCGCAGCACTCCTGACCGGCGAACTGCCGACCGGGTCCGCGGCGACCGCCGCGGGCGGCGGGTCCGGTGCCGACGGGACGGACCACGGCGACGCGACCGGCGGCGGTGGCGCCGCGGGAGGCGGCGGACGCGGCGGACGAGGCGGCAGAGGACGCTCCTCCAGGCAGCCGCGCGACCCGCGACCGAAGCGTCGACGCGGACCGCTCGTCGCCGGGCTCGTGATCGTCGCGGTGGTGCTGGCCGTGGGTGTCGGGGCCTACACGTTCGCCGCCCCGAAGATCCAGCAGCTGATCGGCGCGATCAGCGGTGCGCAGGAGCCCGACGACTACACCGGTGACGGCACCTCGAAGGTGACCATCACCATCAAGCAGGGGGACATCGGCGAGAACGTCGCCGCGACGTTGCAGCGCAGCGGCGTCGTCAAGGACTCGAAGGTGTTCTACAAGCTCCTGCTCGCCTCGCCGGACGTGCAGTTCCAGCCCGGTTCGTACGCGCTGAAGAAGCAGATGAGCTCGAAGTCCGCGCTGGCCGCCCTGCAGGACAAGGACAACCGGGTCCAGGCGTCGATCATCATCCCCGAGGGCACCGCGCTGGCCGACATCGAGGCCGGCATGGTCTCGAAGGCCGGCCTGACGAAGAAGCAGGTCGACGCGGCCGCGAAGGACCTGTCGGCGTACGACCTGCCGGCAGGCGTCACGACGCTCGAGGGCTGGCTCTTCCCCGCGACCTACCCGATCAACCCGGGCTGGTCCGCCGAACAGTACTTCAAGTCGATGGTCGACACGATGAAGGAGCACCTCGCCGCCGCCGGCGTCAAGGAGGCCGACCAGGAGCGCACCATCGTCTTCGCGTCGCTGGTGCAGAAGGAAGCCGGGCTCGCGGCCGACTACCCGAAGGTCGCGCGGGTGTTCCAGAACCGGCTCGACCAGGGCATGAAGCTCCAGTCCGACGCCACGGTCGCGTACGGCACGGGCAACACGCACACCGTGACCACGACCGACGAGGAGCGCGCGGACGCCTCGAACGAGTACAACACCTACGTGCACGAGGGGCTGCCGCCCGCACCGATCTCGAACCCGGGTGACGTCGCGATCAAGGCGGTCACGGCTCCGGCCGCGGGCAAATGGCTGTACTTCGTGACGGTCGACCTGGAGTCGGGCAAGACGGTCTTCTCGGACACCTACGACCAGCACCTGGTCGCGGTCGAACAGTTCCAGGCCTGGCTGCGAGCGCACCCCGACTACCAGTAGGCGCCGACGTCGCACGGACGAACGCTGTGGGAGGATTGCCGCATGCTTCGTTGGTTGACCGCTGGTGAGTCCCACGGACCCGAACTGATCGCCATGCTCGAGGGCCTGCCCGCGGGTGTCCCGGTGTCGTTCGAGTCCATCCGTGCCGACCTCGCACGCCGCAAGCTCGGCTACGGCCGCGGCTCGCGGATGAAGTTCGAGCAGGACGAGCTGCACGTGTCCGGCGGCGTCCGACACGGTTACTCGCTCGGCAGCCCCATCGCGATCCGCATCGGCAACACCGAGTGGCCGAAGTGGGTCGAGGTCATGAACCCCGAGCCGATCGAGTCCACCGAGATGTCCCGCGGCCGGAGCGCCCCGCTCACCCGACCGCGTCCGGGTCACGCCGACCTGGTCGGCATGCAGAAGTACGGCTTCGACGAGGCCCGCCCGGTCCTGGAGCGTGCGAGCGCCCGTGAGACCGCGGCACGCGTGGCGCTCGGAGCCGTCGCGAAGTCCTTCCTGGCCGAACTCGGCATCCGTTCGGTGGCGCACACGCTGCAGGTCGGGACGGTCCGGGTGCCGGACGGCACCGACCTGCCGCTGCCCGACGACGTGGACCGCCTCGACGAGGACCAGCTGCGCTGCTTCGACGCCGAGACCTCCGCGCGCATGGTCACCGAGGTCGAGGCCGCCAAGAAGGACGGCGACACCCTCGGCGGTGTCGTCGAGGTGCTGTTCTACGGTGTTCCGCCCGGCCTCGGCTCGCACGTCCACTGGGACCGCCGGCTCGACGCCCGCCTCGCCGCGGCGATCATGGGCATCCAGGCCATCAAGGGTGTCGAGGTCGGCGACGGCTTCGCGACCGCTGGTCGCCGTGGCTCCGCGGCCCACGACGAGCTGTACCGCGAGGACGGCGAGATCTACCGCACGAGCGACCGTGCCGGTGGGACCGAGGGCGGGATGTCCACGGGCACCGTGCTGCGCGTCCGAGCCGGCATGAAGCCGATCGCCACGATCCCGCACGCCCTGCACACGGTGGACGTCGTCTCCGGTGAGGACGCCGCGGCGCACCACCAGCGCTCGGACGTCTGCGCTGTGCCGGCTGCGGGGGTCGTCGCCGAGGCGATGGTGGCCCTGGTGCTCGCCGACGCGGTGCTCGAGAAGTTCGGCGGCGACAACGTCGTCGAGACCAAGCGCAACCTCGACGCCTACCTGGCCGCGATCCCGGAGACCCTGCGCACGCGCCGGACCGAGCCCTCGGCGACCTCGACCGACCTGTGAGCACCGACGTCCGACGCGCCGACGCGCCCGTGGTCGTCATCGGCCCGATGGGTGCCGGCAAGTCGAGCGTCGGCAAGCGGGTGGCGAAGGCCCTCGGCGTGCCGTTCACGGACACCGACCGGGCCATCGTCCGCGAGCACGGACCGATCCCCGGCATCTTCGCCGACCGCGGTGAGCCGGCGTTCCGTGCGCTCGAGGCCGAAGCCGTCCGGGCAGCGCTGTCCACGGGCGGCGTCGTCGCCGTCGGCGGGGGAGCCGTCACCCACGCGGACACCCGGCGGGCCCTGACCGGAGCGCGCATCGTCCTGCTCACCGTCTCGCCCGAGGCCGTCGCCGAGCGCATCGCCGGGTCCGACCGGCCGTTGCTGGCGAACGGTGGGATCGACGCCTGGCAGACGATCATGGACGAGCGAGCGGCCACCTACGCCGAACTCGCGCACGTCGTGGTCGACACGTCCCGACGGCCGATGTCCCGTGTGGTCGACGACGTCGTCACGTGGGTGCGCAGCGACGCTGGCACTCACGCCGCGCCCGGCAGCACGACCACCAGCACCACCAGCACCGAAGGAGCACCGTGACCGAGCCGACCCTGCCCGCCGGGACCACCGAGATCCGGGTGGGCGGTGACGACGGCTACACGGTGGCCGTCGGCACGGACCTGCTCGGCACCCTGCCCGGGATCCTGGGCCCGCGTGTCGCGAAGGTCCTGATCGTGCACTCGCCGACGCTCGGCGCCCGGGCGAACGAGCTCCGAGCACTCCTGGTCGAAGCAGGCCTCGAGGCCCTGATCGCCGAGGTCCCCGACGCCGAAGGCGCCAAGCGTGTCGAGGTCGCGGCGTTCTGCTGGCAGATCATGGGGCAGGCCGACTTCACCCGCACCGACGCGGTCATCGGCCTGGGCGGCGGTGCCGTCACCGACCTCGCCGGCTTCGTCGCCGCGACCTGGCTGCGCGGTGTCGCGTACGTGTCCGTCCCGACGAGCGTGCTCGGCATGGTGGACGCCAGCGTCGGCGGCAAGACGGGCATCAACACGAACGAGGGCAAGAACCTGGTCGGCGCCTTCTCCGCCCCCCGCGCCGTCGTCGTGGACCTCGACCTCGCCCGCACCCTGCCGCGCAACGAGATCCTGACCGGGTTCGCCGAGATCGTGAAGGCCGGGTTCATCGCCGTGCCCGAGATCCTGGACATCGTCGAGGCCGACGTCGCCCGGGTGACCGACCCGACGACGCCGGAGTTCCGCCGGGTCGTCGAGCTCGCCATCGCGCTCAAGGCCGAGGTCGTGTCGGACGACTTCACCGAGCAGGGCCGACGCGAGATCCTGAACTACGGGCACACCCTGGGGCACGCGATCGAGCACGCCGAGCGGTACCAGTGGCGCCACGGTGCGGCGGTGTCGGTCGGCATGGTGTTCGCCGCCGAACTCGCCCGGCTGACCGGACACCTCGACGACGCCACGGTCGACCGCCACCGGACGATCCTGGAGTCGCTCGAGCTGCCGACCTCGTACGGCGTCGGACGGTGGCAGGGGCTGCTCGCCACCATGCGTCGCGACAAGAAGGCCCGTGCCGGCATGCTGCGGTTCATCATCCTCGACGGCGTCGGCAAGCCCGTCGTGCTCGAGGGCCCCGAGGACCACCTGCTCTTCACCGCCTACCAGGAGGTCGGCGTCTAGCCTGCTCGGTCAGCGCAGGACCCGACGAATCCACTGCAGAGACCGAGCCCCGCGCCGGGCCCGCGCGGACCTGTGGAAGCCGCGCCGGGCCTCCAGGCTGTGGAGGAGGATGGGGCGACGCGACGGACGGCACCACCCGCACGCGGCGGACCCAGCAGCGGGGAGCAGACTGACGGGCGTGCCCACCCCACCCCGACTGAGCGACCTCTCCGGCCCGCGCGACGCCGACACCGGCACGCTGCGCTCCCGGGGCCGGCGTTTCACCGAACTCCTCTCGATCGCCCGCCGACACCACCTGGTCCCCTTCCGCCGCCTCGACTTCTCGCACGACCCGGCGACCTCGGACCTGCGTCGCGACCAGGCCGAGCACCTGCGCCGGGCGCTCGAGGAAGCCGGTGGTGGATTCGTGAAGATGGGCCAGCTGCTCTCCACGCGCGACGACCTGCTGCCCGAGGAGTGGACCGAGGGACTCGCGCACCTGCAGCGGAACGTCACGGCGGCGCCGGCGGACGAGGTCCGTGCGCTGCTCGAGCAGGAGCTCGGTGCGCCGGTCGACCAGGTCTTCGCCACGTTCGACCCGGTGCCGGTGGCGGCGGCGTCGATCGCGCAGGTGCACCGCGCCCGGCTGCCCGACGGCACCGCGGTCGCCGTGAAGGTGCAGCGGCCGGGCATCGACGCCGCCGTGCGCCGCGACGTCGACATCGCCCTGCGGGTCGTCCGGTTCATGGCCAGGTGGTCGACCGAGGCGCGACAGGTCGGCGTGCAGGACATCGCCGGCCAGTACGCGGACGACCTGATCCGTCAGGTGGACTTCGTGTCCGAGCTGCGGAACCTCACTGCGCTGCGTGCGGCCCAGGCCCGCAGCGCGCGTCCGGACGAGGTCCGGTTCCCGGACCCCTACCCGGACCTGTCCGGCCGGCGTGTGCTGGTGATGGAGTTCCTGGAGGGCGACACGCTCAGCGCGATCCGCGCCGAGCGCTCCGAGCGCGACCTCGACGCGCCGATGCGCGCGATCCTCCGCGCCTTCCTGCGCCAGGTCGTCTTCGACGGCCTGTACCACGCGGACCTGCACCCGGGGAACGTCCTGGTGCTGCCCGACGGGCGGCCCGCGTTGATCGACTTCGGATCGGTCGGGAGGCTCGACCCGGGTCTCCGGGACACGGTCCAGGACCTGTTGGCCGCCTACCTGCAGGACGACACGTCGCGGATCGCCGATGCGGTCCTGCGGATGGCGCCGGTGCGCGATGCGCACGACGAGCCCGACTTCCGTCGGGACATCGCCCGCTTCGTCGCGGACGAGCTCGGTCCGGGGGCACGCATCGGCGTCGACACCGTGGACGACGCGGTCGAGGTCTTCGGGCGGTACCGGTTGAAGCCGCCGCCGGACTTCGTCGCTGCGGCGCGTGCCCTGGCGATCTTCGAGGGCACACTCCGCACGCTCGCACCGTCCTTCGACCTGCTCGAGGAGTCCCGCGGACTCGCCCGGGAGCAGATCACCGACCAACTCCGGCCGGGCAAGCTCCGCGACCTGGCGGCGAAGGAGCTGCTCGGGGTCGTGTCCGCGGCCCGTCGGCTGCCCCGCCGGGTGGACCGCATCGGCGAGGCGATCGAGACCGGCCGGTTCACGGTGAACATCCGGCTCTTCGCGGACAGCCGCGACCGGCAGCTCGTGTCCGGCATGATCCGGCGCATCCTGCTCGTGCTGCTCGGGGCCGGGGCGGGGGTCCTGGCGATCGTGTACCTGTCGTTGCCGGCGCGGCCGACGGCGACCCTGTCCACCGGGGTCGCGGGTGCGTTGCTCGGGGGAGCGGCGGTGGTGCTGCTCGCCTGGGCGGCGATCGACGCCTGGCTCGCCCGACGACGGCGCTGAGCGCGACGGGCACCGCTCCGGCCGCCGGGCGGGCGTCCGCTACACTCGTCCGGGGCCGTCCGCGGCCCGAGGACACTTCACAACACGACCGAACGGGACACCGACGACTCATGGCCAGTACCACAGACATCAAGAACGGCGCCGTTCTCATCATCGACGGCCAGCTGTGGTCGGTCGTCGAGTTCCAGCACGTCAAGCCGGGCAAGGGCGGCGCGTTCGTCCGCACCAAGCTGAAGAACGTCGTCTCCGGCAAGGTCGTCGACCGCACGTTCAACGCCGGCGCGAAGATCGACACCGCCGTCGTCGACCGTCGTGACTACCAGTTCCTCTACGAGGACGGCGACTCCTACGTGTTCATGGACACCGACACGTACGACCAGATCCCGGTCTCCGCGACCGTGGTCGGCGACGCCAAGAACTACCTGCTCGAGTCCGCGATGGTCACCATCGCCATGAACGAGGGCAACCCGCTGTACGTCGAGCTCCCGACGTCGATCGTCACCGAGGTCGAGACCGAGCCCGGCCTGCAGGGTGACCGTTCGTCCGGTGGCACCAAGGACGCGACCATCATCGCGACCGGTCACCGCATCCAGGTCCCGCTGTACCTGGAAAGCGGCACCCTGGTGAAGATCGACACGCGCGACGGCAGCTTCCTCGGCCGCGTCAACTCCTAGGCGCTGACCGTATGAGTGCTCGTTCGAAGGCCCGCAAGCGCGCCCTCGACATGCTGTACGTCGCCGAGGTGCGCGAGCTGCCGATCGCGGACGTGCTCGCCACCGAGACGGTCCGGCACCTGGACCAGCCGGAGCGTGCCTCCAGCTGGGACTACGCCCGGCAGATCGTCACGGGTGTCGACGACGCCCGTCACGAGATCGACGCCGTGATCGTCGACCACGCCCAGGGCTGGTCGATCGCCCGGATGCCGGTCCTCGACCGCTGCATCCTGCGGATGGCCGTCTGGGAGCTCCGGTTCAACCCCGAGGTCCCCGACGCCGTCGCGATCGCCGAGGCGGTCGAGCTCGCGCAGTCGCTGTCCACCGAGGACTCTGCCGGCTTCGTCAACGGCGTGCTCGGGGCCGTCGCCGGCGGTCGTGCACCGTCTGGTCGGACGGTCGCAGGAGACCAGGAGTCCCGGTAGGGTTGGCCACGTCAGCATCCTTTAATGCCGTCCAGTGAGGCGGGGAAGGGGGTCGACGTGGGAACCAGAACGGTCCTGCAACAGCCCGACATCACGCGTGCCCTGACACGCATCGCGCACGAGATCCTCGAAGCCAACCACGGGGGCTCGGACCTCGTGCTCCTCGGCATCCCGACCCGCGGCGCCGTCCTGGCGGAACGCCTCGGCCGGATCCTGGCCGGCATCGAGCCGGAGTGGTCCTCGGCGGCCGGTGGCATCGGGACGGAGCGTGTCGGCACGCTCGACGTCACCATGCACCGCGACGACCTCGGCCACGGCATCGGTCGAGCCCCGCACCGGACGGTCATCCCCGCCGGCGGCATCGACGGCAAGGTCGTCGTGCTCGTCGACGACGTGCTGTACTCCGGCCGTACCGTCCGCGCCGCGCTCGACGCGCTGCAGGGCATCGGTCGGCCGCGTGCCGTCCGGCTCGCCGTGCTCGTCGACCGCGGCCACCGCGAACTGCCGATCCGCGCGGACCACGTCGGCAAGAACCTGCCCACGGCGTCCGACGAGCGGGTCACCCTGCACCTGGCCGAGACCGACGGCGACGACACCGTGTTCATCGAGCAGGGGGTGGCGTGATGCGGCACCTGCTCTCCACCGCCGACCTGTCCCGCGAGCAGGCCGTCCACATCCTCGACGTCGCCGAGGAGATGGCCGAGGTCAACACGCGCGAGGTCCGGAAGCTCCCGGCCCTGCGTGGCAAGACCGTGGTGAACCTGTTCTTCGAGGACTCCACGCGCACGCGCATCTCGTTCGAGGCCGCCGCGAAGCGTCTGTCCGCCGACGTCCTGAACTTCGCCGCGAAGGGCTCGAGCGTCTCGAAGGGCGAATCCCTGAAGGACACCGTGCAGACCCTCGGCGCGATGGGCATCGACGGCATCGTCATGCGCCACGGCGCGTCCGGCGCCCCGCGGGTGCTCGCCGACGCCGACTGGATCGACGTGCCGGTGGTCAACGCCGGCGACGGCACCCACGAGCACCCGACGCAGGCGCTGCTCGACGCCTTCACGATGCGCCGCCGCCTGCACGGCACCGGTTCGCGCGGCCAGGGCCTCGACGGCGTGCGGGTCCTGATCATCGGCGACGTCCTGCACAGCCGTGTCGCCCGCTCGAACGCCTGGCTGCTCCGCACCCTCGGCGCGAGCGTGACCTTCGCCGCGCCACCGACCCTGCTGCCCGCCACGACGACACCGTTCGGCGCCGCGGTGCACCACGACCTCGACACCGCCCTGGCCGAGGACCCGGACGTCGTCATGACGCTCCGCATCCAGCAGGAACGCATGAACGACGCCTTCTTCCCGAACCCGCGCGAGTACACGCGGCACTGGGGCCTGACGGCGGCGCGCTTCGGACGGCTGTCCGAGCGCACGCTGATCATGCACCCCGGTCCGATGAACCGCGGACTCGAGATCGCCGGCGTCGCCGCCGACGACCCCCGCTCGACCGTCGTCGAGCAGGTCGAGAACGGCGTCTCGGTCCGGATGGCCGTCCTCTACCTCGCCCTGACGGGCAACGCCGGCAACGGCACCGACGCGAAGGAGTCCGCCGCATGACCGCTCACCTGATCCGTGGCGCGCAGCTGGTCGACGGCTCGCGTGCCGACATCCGTCTGGAGGGCCGGCGCATCACCGCGATCGGGTCCGGTCTCGACGCGGCCGGCGCCACCACCGTGGACGCGGACGGGCTCATCGCCCTGCCCGGTCTCGTGGACCTCCACACCCACCTGCGCGAGCCCGGCCACGAGGAGTCCGAGACGGTCCTCACCGGCTCGCGTGCCGCGGCCGCCGGCGGCTTCACCGCCGTGAACGCGATGGCGAACTCGAGCCCCGTCGCCGACACCGCGGGCGTCGTCGAGCAGGTGCAGGCGCTCGGCGACGACGCCGGGTACGTCACGGTCCGCCCGATCGGCGCCGTGTCGCAGGGGCTGCAGGGCACGCACCTGTCCGAGATCGGTGCGATGGCGACCTCGCGGGCGAAGGTCCGGGTGTTCTCGGACGACGGCTCCTGCGTGGCCGACCCGCTGCTCATGCGCCGCGCACTCGAGTACATCAAGGGGTTCGGCGGCGTGCTCGCGCAGCACGCCCAGGAGCCACGCCTGACCATCGGCGCGCAGATGAACGAGGGCCGGCTGTCCTCCGAGCTCGGCCTCGCCGGGTGGCCCGCCGTCGCGGAAGAAGCGATCATCGCCCGCGACGTCCTGCTCGCCGACCACGTCGGGGCGCGGCTGCACGTCTGCCACGTCTCGACGGCCGGCAGCGTCGAGGTGATCCGCTGGGCGAAGTCCCGTGGCATCGACGTCACGGCCGAGGTCACGCCGCACCACCTGGTGCTCACCGAGGACCTCATCGCCGGGCACGACGGCGCCCCCGGGTACGACGCCCGCTACAAGGTGAACCCGCCCCTCCGCGCCCGGGAGGACGTCGAGGCGCTCCGCGCGGCCCTGGCCGACGGCACCATCGACATCGTCGCGACCGACCACGCACCGCACACCGCCGAGGCGAAGTGCTGCGAGTGGCCCGCCGCCGCGAACGGCATGGTCGGTCTCGAGTCGGCGCTGAGCGTGGTGCAGTCCGCCGTGGTCGACGACGGCCGGCTCGACTGGGCCGACGTCGCCCGGGTGCTGTCCGAGGCGCCGGCGCGGATCGGTCAGGTCGAGGGGCACGGGCAGCGCATCGCCGAGGGCGCGCCCGCCGAGATCACGCTCTACGACCCGTCGGCCAGCCGTGAGTTCGCGGTCACCGACCTCGCCGGCCAGTCGCAGAACTCGCCGTACCTCGGCATGACCCTGCCGGGCCGGGTCGTCGCGACCTTCCACCAGGGGTACGCGACGGTGCTCGACGGCCGGGTCGTCGACGCGGACACGATCGCGGCGCACGCCGCGGCGCTCCGGACAGGGGCGCGCGCATGAGCGGCGACACGCAGCGCTGGCTCCTCGGCGCGGTGATCCTGCTCGCGGTCGCCGCCCTGTTCGTCGCGATGGCGCGCACCTGGCGGACGCGGACCAGGAAGCAGGCGGAAGCCGTGCCTCCGGTCCGGGTGCCGGCCGACCTGGCACCGGCGGTCGGGTCGTGGGACGGGTTCACCGTCGCGACGACCCGCGCCGACCAGCCGTTGGAACGCATCACCGCAGGCGGCCTCGGGTTCCGCGGCCGCGGCGGGGTGACGGTCCACGCGACCGGCGTGGTGATGCGCCTCGCCGGTACCGACGACCGCTGGATCGCGCGCGACGCGGTCCGCGGCGCCGACCGCTCCACGTGGGCCATCGACCGCGTGGTCGAACCCGGGGGACTGGTCCGTCTGCGATGGACGGCGACCGGCGCCGCAGGTGCGACGGACCTGGACACCTACTTCCGGTTCCCGGAGGGCGACGCAGCCGCGCTGCACGCCCTGCAGGGACTGACCGAGACCGGGCCGCAGGCGACTGCGGCCGATGCTCCGCGAACCGCGGGCGAAGGGAAGAAAGCATGACACGCGAACGGGCCGTCCTGGTCCTCGAAGACGGCACCCGGTACGACGGCTGGGCCTACGGCGCCCGTGGGCGCACGCTCGGCGAGGTGGTCTTCGCGACCGGCATGACCGGCTACCAGGAGACGCTGACCGACCCCTCCTACGCCGGGCAGATCGTGGTGCAGACCGCGCCGCACATCGGCAACACGGGGGTGAACGACGAGGACCCCGAGTCCCGTCGCATCTGGGTCGCCGGGTACGTGGTGCGCGACCCCAGCCGCGTGGTGTCGAACCACCGCGCGAACGCCACGCTCGACGACCACCTGGTGCGCGACGGGATCGTCGGCATCGCAGGGATCGACACCCGCGCCCTCACCCGCCGCATCCGCGACGCCGGCGCCATGAAGGGCGGCGTCTTCAGCGGCGCCGACGCGGCACTGCCGGAGTCGGAGCAGCTGGACGCCGTTCGGTCGCAGGCCACCATGGCGGGCGCGAGCTTCTCGTCGCTGGTGTCCACCCCGGAGACGTACGTGGTGCCGGCCGAGGGTGAGCAGATCGGCACCCTGGCCGTCCTCGACCTCGGTGTGAAGGCGTCGACCACCCGGTACCTCGCCGCCCGCGGCTTCGAGGTGCACGTCGTGCCGCAGGACATCTCCGCCCAGGAGCTGGAAGCCCTCGCACCGGATGCCCTGTTCTACTCGAACGGCCCCGGTGACCCCGCCGCCTCGGACGCGCAGGTCGAACTGCTGCAGGGCAGCCTGCGCACCGGCCGGCCGTTCTTCGGCATCTGCTTCGGCAACCAGCTGCTCGGCCGTGCCCTGGGCTTCGGCACCTACAAGCTGCCCTTCGGCCACCGCGGCATCAACCAGCCGGTGCTCGACACGACCACGGGCAAGGTCGAGATCACGAGCCAGAACCACGGCTTCGCTGTCGACGCGCCCCTGGGCGAGGTCATCGATTCGCCGGCCGGGTTCGGTCGGGTCGAGGTCTCGCACTACTCGCTGAACGACGACGTGGTCGAGGGTCTCCGAGCGCTCGACGTGCCGGCGTTCAGCGTGCAGTACCACCCCGAGGCCGCCGCCGGGCCGCACGACAGCATGTACCTCTTCGACCGGTTCGCGGACATGGTGCGCGAGCGTCGCGACGGTGAGCCGCTCGACGCGGCCACCGCCGACGCCACGACCCCCGCAGCAGACATCACCAAGGAAGCGAACTGATGCCCAAGCGCGCAGACATCAACTCCGTCCTCGTCATCGGTTCCGGCCCGATCGTCATCGGTCAGGCCGCCGAGTTCGACTACTCCGGCACCCAGGCGTGCCGTGTCCTCCGGGCCGAGGGCGTCCGGGTCATCCTGGTCAACCCGAACCCGGCGACGATCATGACCGACCCCGACTTCGCCGACGCGACCTACATCGAGCCGATCACGAACGCGTCGCTCGAGGAGATCATCCGCATCGAGAAGCCGGACGCGGTCCTGCCGACCCTCGGTGGTCAGACGGCCCTGAACGCGGCCATCGCGCTCGACGAGGCGGGCATCCTCGCCAAGCACGGCGTCGAGCTCATCGGCGCCAAGGTCGAGGCGATCCAGCGCGGCGAGGACCGCCAGCTCTTCAAGGAGCTCGTGCTCGAGTCCGGTGCCGACGTCGCCCGCAGCCACATCGCGCACACGCTCGAAGAAGCGAAGGAGTTCGCGAAGGACCTCGGGTACCCGCTGGTCGTCCGACCGTCCTTCACCATGGGCGGCCTCGGCTCGGGCTTCGCCTACAACGAGGCCGAACTCGTCCGCTTCGTCGGCGACGGGCTGCAGTCCAGCCCGACGACCGAGGTCCTGCTCGAGGAGTCCATCCTCGGCTGGAAGGAGTACGAGCTCGAGCTGATGCGCGACAACTACGACAACACGGTCGTCATCTGCTCCATCGAGAACGTCGACCCGGTCGGTGTCCACACCGGTGACTCGATCACGGTCGCCCCCGCGCTGACCCTGACCGACCGCGAGTACCAGAACATGCGGAACATCGGCATCGACATCATCCGTCGCGTCGGCGTCGACACCGGTGGCTGCAACATCCAGTTCGCCGTCGACCCGTCCAACGGCCGCGTCATCGTCATCGAGATGAACCCCCGCGTGTCCCGCTCGTCGGCCCTGGCGTCGAAGGCCACGGGGTTCCCGATCGCGAAGATCGCCGCGAAGCTCGCGATCGGCTACCGGCTCGACGAGATCGAGAACGACATCACGAAGGTCACCCCGGCGAGCTTCGAGCCGACGCTCGACTACGTGGTCGTGAAGACCCCGCGGTTCGCGTTCGAGAAGTTCCCGGCGGCCGACGCCACCCTGACCACGACGATGAAGAGCGTCGGCGAGGCGATGGCCATCGGCCGGAACTACGCCACGGCGCTGCAGAAGTCGCTGCGCTCGCTCGAGAAGCGCGGGTCGAGCTTCCACTGGGACACCCCGGCTGCCGAGCTCGACAAGGACGCCCTGCTGGCGAAGTCGTCGATCCCGACCGACGGCCGCATCGTCACGGTCCAGCAGGCCCTGGTCGCGGGTGCCACCGCGGACGAGGTCTTCGAGGCCACCAAGATCGACCCCTGGTTCATCGACCAGATCGTGCTCATCAACGAGGTCGCGGACGAGGTCCGTGCCGCGGACACCCTCGACGCGGACACGATGCGCTGGGCGAAGGAGCACGGCTTCAGCGACACCCAGATCGCGAGCCTTCGCAGCACGGACGCGGCACCGGTCTCCGAGCAGCAGGTCCGTGACGAGCGGCACGCCCAGGGCATCCGACCGGTCTTCAAGACGGTCGACACCTGCGCCGGCGAGTTCCCCGCCCTGACGCCGTACCACTACTCGTCGTACGACACCGAGACCGAGATCACGCCGAGCGACCGCAAGAAGGTCGTCATCCTCGGTTCCGGTCCGAACCGCATCGGGCAGGGCGTCGAGTTCGACTACTCCTGCGTGCACGCGTCCTTCGCGCTGAGCGCCGCCGGGTTCGAGACGATCATGATCAACTGCAACCCCGAGACCGTGTCGACCGACTACGACACCTCGGACCGCCTGTACTTCGAGCCGCTCACGGCCGAGGACGTCCTCGAGGTCATCGAGGCCGAGGCGGCGTCCGGCGAACTCGTCGGTGTCGTCGTGCAGCTCGGTGGTCAGACCGCGCTGGGCCTGGCGAAGCCGCTCGAGGCCGCCGGGATCCCGATCCTCGGCACCAGCCCCACCGCGATCGACTCGGCCGAGGAGCGCGGGCAGTTCTCCGCCATCCTCGACGCGGCCGGGCTGCTCGCACCGCGGAACGGCACGGCCCACGACCTGGCGAGCGCCACCACGGTCGCCGAGGAGATCGGCTACCCGGTCCTCGTCCGCCCGTCGTTCGTGCTCGGCGGCCGCGGCATGGAGATCCTCTACGACTCCCCGTCGCTCGCGGACTACTTCGACCGGATGGCCGACCAGGCGATCATCGGCCCGGAGCTCCCGCTGCTGGTCGACCGGTTCCTGGACGACGCCGTGGAGATCGACGTCGACGCGCTCTTCGACGGCGAGCGGCTCTACATCGGCGGCATCATGGAGCACCTCGAAGAGGCCGGCATCCACTCCGGCGACTCGGCGTGCACCCTGCCCCCGGTCGGTCTCGGCCGCGCGGAGATCCAGGGCGTCGTCGACGCGACCGAGAAGATCGCCCGCGGCATCGGCGTGCAGGGCCTGCTCAACGTCCAGTTCGCCATCGGCGCCGGCGTGCTCTACGTCCTCGAGGCGAACCCGCGCGCCAGCCGCACGGTGCCCTTCGTGTCGAAGGCGCTCGGCATCCCGCTGGCGAAGGCCGCGTCCCGCATCATGACCGGCACCACGGTCGCCGAGCTCGTGGCCGAGGGCATGCTGCCCGAGCGCGACGGTGCCTTCGTGCCCGCGCAGTCGCCGGTCGCCGTCAAGGAAGCCGTGCTGCCCTTCCGGCGCTTCCGCACCCGCGAGGGCCAGGTCGTCGACTCGGTGCTCAGCCCCGAGATGCGCTCCACCGGCGAGGTCATGGGCATCGACCGCGACTTCCCGCGGGCCTTCCTCAAGTCGCAGGACGCCGCGTACGGCGGCCTGCCGACCAGCGGCACGGTCTTCGTGAGCGTCGCCGACACCGACAAGCGCGCGATCGTGCTGCCGGTGCACCGCCTGCAGCAGCTCGGCTTCACGATCATCGCGACCGAGGGCACGGCGGAGATCCTCCGGCGCAACGGCATCGAGGTCGGCATCGTCGGCAAGTACAGCCAGGGTGGCGAGAGCGTCGTCGACCTGCTGGCCACCGGCGAGGTCGACATCGTCATCAACACGCCGTCGGGTGCTGCCGGTCGTGCGGACGGGTACGAGATCCGTGCGGCCACGGTCGCGGCGGACAAGCCGCTGTTCACGACGATCGCGCAGATCGGTGCGGCCGTCGCGGCGATCGAGACGATCGGTTCGCCGCTCAACGTCCGCAGCCTGCAGGACTACGCGCTCGAGCGCGCGACCTGGTGACGGCTGCCAGCGTGGGCACGAACCGGTCAGGAGGCCCGGCCTCCTTCGGTGACCGACTCGCGTCCGCCGTGCGCGAGCGTTCACCGCTCTGCGTCGGCATCGACCCCCACGCCGCCACCCTGGCGGCGTGGGGGCTCGGCCGCGACGAGCAGGGCCTTGCCGCATTCGGCGCGGCCCTGGTCGACGCGGCTGCCGGCCGCGCGGCGATCGTGAAGCCGCAGGTCGCCTTCTTCGAGGCGGCGGGGGTGGCGGGCTACCGCGCGCTCGACGCGACGATCCGTCGGGCACGCGATGCGGGCCTCCTGGTCGTCGCCGACGTGAAGCGGGGCGACATCGGGACGACCGGTGACGACTACGCGCTGGCGTGGCTGGACCGCGACGGGCCGTTCGCGGCCGACGCGATGACGGTGTCGCCGTACCTCGGGTACGGCTCGCTCCGGGGCACGATCGACGTCGCGCGCCGGAACGGTGCGGGGGTCTTCGTGCTTGCGGCGACGAGCAACCCCGAGGCCCGGGTGCTGCAGACCGCGGTGCTGGCCGAGGGACCGCGTACCGGCCGGACGGTCGCGGCCGGTATCGTCTTGGACGTGGCAGACGACAACCGGTCCGTGGGCGATCAGGCCCTGGGCGACGTCGGGCTCGTGCTCGGCGCGACCCTTCACCTCGACGACTTCGGCATCGACGCGGACGCGATCGGCTCCGCGCCGGTCCTCGCCCCGGGCTTCGGCGCCCAGGGGGCCCGCATCGAGGACCTCCGGGCGCTGTACGGCGCCCGTGCCGAGCAGGTGCTCGTGAGCGAGTCGCGCGGCCTGCTGACCGACGGTCCGGACGGGGTCGCGGCCCTCGTCGCCGACCGCGCCGACCGCATCCGCACGGCACTGGCGGCGGCAGCGTGACCGACGCGCCCGAGGGCCTGCCCGCGCACCGCACCCCGCCAGAGGTGGACCGCGTCGCCGCGGCGAAGGCCGCCGTCGCCGCACGACGCGCCCGGGCTGCGGTGAAGGCGGCGATCGCGTCGGGGGAGCGCTCCGCACTCGACGTCGCCCGTGCCGCGTGGGACGACTCGCTGGTCGAGACGACCTCGGCCGAGCGTTCGCTGCGGGTCCGCGACCTGCTCGTCAGCCTGCCGGGCATCGGCCCCGCACGAGCCGAGGCGATCATGGGGACCCTGCGGATCGCACCGTCGAAGCGCCTCGGTGGCCTCGGCACCCGGCAGCGGACCGCGCTGGCGGACTGGCTCGCCGCGCGCGGTCGCAAGCGTGGTGCCTCGAAGCTCGTCGTGCTCGCCGGACCCACCGCGGTCGGCAAGGGCACGGTGAGCGCGCACATCCGACAGCAGTACCCGGACGTCAACCTCAGCGTCTCCGCCACCACCCGGAAGCCGCGCCCCGGCGAGGTCGACGGTGTGCACTACTACTTCGTGGACGACGCCGAGTTCGACCGGATGATCCGCGACCGCGAGCTGCTCGAGTGGGCGACCGTCCACAACTCGTACCGCTACGGCACCCCGCGGCCGCCGATCGACCGTGCGCTCGACGCCGGCGAGAAGGTCATGCTCGAGATCGACCTGCAGGGCGCACGACAGGTCCGCGACGCCATGCCCGAGGCCGTGCTGGTGTTCCTGCTGCCCCCGACGTGGGAGGAACTGGTGCGCCGGCTCATCGGCCGTGGCACCGAATCCGCGGATGAACAGGCGCGTCGTCTCGAGACCGCGAAGGTCGAGCTGGCCGCCCAGGACGAGTTCGACGTGCGGATCGTGAACTCCGATGTCGGCACCGCGGCACGTGAGGTCGTAGACTTGTTCTCTGCGCCCTGACGGGTGCACTGACTTCGAGGAGACACCATGGCCAACCCCCAGGGCATCATCGACCCGCCCATCGACGACCTGCTCAGCAAGGTCGAGTCGAAGTACGCGCTCGTCATCTTCGCGTCGAAGCGCGCCCGCCAGATCAACGACTACTACGCCGACCTGCACGAGGGCTCGCTCTTCGACAACGTCGGCCCGCTCGTCGACTCGACGATCGACGACAAGCCGCTGTCCGTCGCGCTCCACGAGATCAACGAGGACAAGCTCACCGTCACCAAGCAGCAGCAGCCCACCGACTGATCCCGGTGACTGCAGCTGCTCTCCGCCTCTTCACGTCCGAGTCGGTGACCGAGGGGCACCCCGACAAGATCTGCGACCAGATCTCGGACAGCATCCTCGACGCGCTGCTCACGGTCGACCCGAACGCGCGCGTCGCCGTCGAGACGATGGTGACCACCGGGCTCGTGCACGTCGCCGGCGAGGTCACGACCTCCGGCTACGTCGAGATCCCGAAGCTCGTCCGTGACGTCATCACCGGCATCGGCTACAACTCGTCGGACGTCTCGTTCGACGGTGCCACCTGCGGTGTCGAGGTCTCGATCGGTGCGCAGTCGCCCGACATCGCGCAGGGTGTGGACGAGTCGCTCGACTCCCGCACCGGTGCGGTCGACCCGCTCGACCGTCAGGGCGCCGGCGACCAGGGCATCATGTTCGGCTTCGCGACGAACGAGACCCCCGAGTACATGCCGGTCGCGATCTGGCTGGCGCACCGTCTCGCCGAGCGCCTGGCCGCGGTCCGCAAGTCGGGCGAGCTGTCGTTCCTGCGTCCCGACGGCAAGACCCAGGTCACCGTCGGGTACGACGGCGTCGTGCCGAAGACCGTCGAGACCGTCGTGCTCTCCACGCAGCACTCGCCGAGCGTCACGCTCGACGAGCTCACCGCCGCGATCACCGAGCACGTGATCCGTCCGGTCCTCGACCTCGTCGACCTCGACTCCTCGCACGTCGACGTCATCGTGAACCCGACGGGTCGCTTCGAGATCGGTGGACCCCAGGGCGACGCCGGACTCACCGGCCGCAAGGTGATCGTCGACACGTACGGCGGGGCCTCCCGTCACGGTGGCGGAGCGTTCAGCGGCAAGGACCCGTCGAAGGTCGACCGTTCGGCCGCCTACGCGCTGCGCTGGGTCGCGAAGAACGCGGTCGCCGCGGGGCTCGCCGACCGGCTCGAGGTGCAGGTCGCGTACGCGATCGGCCGCGCGAAGCCCGTCGGGCTCTACGTCGAGACCTTCGGCACCGGACACGTCGACGACGCCACGATCGAAGCCGCCATCCGCCAGGTGTTCGACCTGCGTCCGGCCGCGATCATCCGCGACCTCGACCTGCTCCGACCGATCTACGCGCAGACCGCGACCTACGGCCACTTCGGCCGCGAGCTCCCCGGGTTCACGTGGGAGCAGCTCGACCGTGTCGAGGAACTCCGCGCTGCCGCAGGACTCGTCGCCGCGACCGTCTGAAGCACCGCGTGACCACCGTCGCGCGCGTCGTCCTCGACTCGCCGCTCCCGCAGTTGGACCGTCTGTTCGACTACCGGGTGCCGGCCGAGCTCGAGGACGACTGCGTCGCGGGGGTCCGCGTCAAGGTGCCGCTGCGCACCGGGGCGCGGATGTCCGACGGGTACGTGGTCGAGATCGTCACCGAGGGTGAGTACCCCGGTGAGCTCAGCCAGATCGAGGCCGTGCTGTCCCCGGTGCCCGTCCTGGCGCCGGAGATCTGGACCCTCGCGCGCGCCGTCGCGGACCGGGCGGCGGGCGTCGCCTCCGACGTCCTGCGCCTCGCCGTACCACCGCGTCAGGTGCGCGCCGAGAAGGCCTGGCTCGCCCGTGACACCGCGTGGTCGCCCCCGCCGGTGACCGCTCCGCCCGTCACCGGCTACGCCGACGGCGTCCTGGAGGCCGTGGTGACGGAGCACGGACGTGCTGCGGTCGCCGCCGTGCCCCAGCCCGTGGCGGTGGGTGACGCGGACGCGCCGGTCTGGGTGCCGGGATGGGCTGCGACGCTCGCCCAGGCCGCGGCGCACACGCTGGCGGCCGAGCAGTCCGCGGTGGTCGCCGTGCCGGACTTCCGCGACGTCATCGACCTCGAGCGCGCCCTGCTCGCCGTGCTGCCGCCGGAGCGGTTGGTGCGGTTCGACGCGAAGCAGACGAACGGGCAGCGTGCGAAGGCCCTGCTGCAGGCCCGCACGCACCCGGTGGTCGCGATCGGGAATCGCACGGCGATGTACGCGCCGGCGACGGAGCTCGGGCTGATCGCGATGTGGGACGACGGCGACGCCTCGTTCATCGAGCAACGGGCGCCCTACGTGCACACGCGCGACGTCGCCCTGGTGCGGGCGGCCCAGTCCGGTGCCGCGCTGCTGTTCGTCTCGCACGCGCGCAGCACCGACGTGCAACGCCTGGTCGAGCTGCACTGGCTGCAGGACGTCGTCCCGTACCGCGTGAAGACCCCGAAGGTCATCCCCACCGTGCAGCAGACCGGGGCCGAGGGCTTCGCCGCCCAGGCGCGCATCCCGAGTTCGGCCTGGCGTGCCGCGCGCGAGGCGAGCCAGCACGGAGCCGTCCTGGTGCAGGTCGCCAGCCCGGGCTTCGGCACCGGCCTGGTCTGCGCCGAGTGCGGCGAACGGGCGCACTGCCGGGTCTGCGGCGGCCCGCTCGGCAGCCCCCACCGGGGCGCCACCCCCCAGTGCCGGTTCTGCGGTGCCCTGGCCGTCGGGTTCCGCTGCCCGACGTGCGGCAACGGCACCGTCAAGCCGGTCGGCCAGGGCGCACAGCGCACCGCGGAGGAGCTCGGGCGGGCGTTCCCCGGCACCCGGATCATCGTCGCGGACGGATCCCGTCCGCTCGACGAGGTCCCCGCCAAGCCGTCGGTCGTCGTCGCCACCCGCGGGGCGGAACCCTCGGTGCCCGGCGGTTACGCCTGCGTGCTGCTGCTCGACGGCGAGAAGATGCTCGCCCGCGAAGGGCTGCGCGTGCAGGAGGACGTGCTGCGCTTCTGGACGAACGCGGCGGCGAAGTCGGCCCCCGGCGCCGAGGTGTACCTGGTCGGGATCGGTGGGCGTCTGGCGTCGGCGATGGCCCTGTGGCGGCTCGACGGACCCGCGCACGACGAACTCACCGACCGCCGTGAACTCCACTTCCCGCCGGCCGTCCGGGTGGCGACGATGACCGGCACCGACGAGGCCGTCACCGCTGCGGTCGAGGCCCTGGGCGACGCCGTCGTCGGTCCGGTGCTCGGCCCGGTCCCCGTCGAGGACGACGCTCTGCCGGGCACGGTCCGGGCGATCGTGCGGTTCCCGTACGCCCACGGTGCCGAGGTCGCGGCGACGCTCAAGGCCGAGGTCATCCGGCGTTCGTCGACCCGGCGGGTGCTCAAGGGCGGCAACCGCCGACGGGCCGCTCCGACGCTGCGGGTGCGGCTCGACGACGCCGAACCGTTCTCCGAGGTCTGAGCCCGGCCGACCGGGTGGGCACGACTGGGTGGCCCCGACGCAGAACGACACCGCCGACGTCGTGGGACGTCGGCGGTGTCGTTCGGGGTCTGCCGCGTTGCTGCGACAGTCGGGTGTGCGCCGGTCAGGCGTTGGCGGGCCGGCGACGCTCGCGCGGCAGCACGACGCCGAGGGCGACCATGCCGATGGCGAGCACGAGGTGCAGCCAGTTGTCGGCGTTGTTCAGCGGGACGAAGTTCGCACCCGAGCTGTGCCCGGCGGTGAACAGGCCGTAGACCCACAGGACGAAGTAGACGACCCCGCCGAGCACGAGGTACATCCGCGAGCCGGTGGCCCGGTTGGCGGCGAGCAGTCCGACGACGCCGAACAGCAGGTGGACGATGTTGTGCAGCACCGACACCTGGAAGATGCCGAGCAGCATGCCCATCGACTCGTGTCCGGCGCCGGCCAGGTCACCGGTCGTGATGCCGGGGACGAACCCGGCGATCCCGACGAGCAGGAACACGATGCCGACCACGAGGGCGGCCTTCTGGACGGACGAACCGGCGTAGCGGTTGGTGGCGGTGGTGACGTCGCTCATGGTGGTTCCTTTCCTGATGTGGTTCAGACCGTACGCAGCCACCGCGCAGTCGGTTCACGGACGGTCCACGGAACGCATCCCGCCGCGCACGGCCCGTGGGAGACTCGAGGCGTGACGACGGTGGAACGGGGCGGTCCGCTCACGGGCTGGCGCTACCAGGGGACGCTGCGGCGCTACCAGCAGGACGTGCTCGACCGGGTGCCCGTGGTGCCAGGGGACCCGGTGCACGTGGTCGCGCCGCCGGGCTCCGGCAAGACCCTGCTCGGGCTCCTGCTGGCCGGCCGCGCCGGAGCCCGCGCGCTCGTCCTCGCGCCGACCGCGACGATCCGCTCCCAGTGGGCCGTCTCGGCTGCCGCGCTCGACGGTGCTCCGGCCGTCCGCGTGTCCGAGGACCCCGAGCACCCCGGTGACCTGACCGCGCTGACCTACCAGATGCTCTCGGTCCTCGAGACCGGCAACCCGCTCACCGAGCTCGCGGCTGCGGACTGGCGCCGCGAACTCGTCGAGGGCGGCCGCGACGAGCAGGCTGCGGCAGCGTGGCTCGTCGACCTCGATGGCTCCAACCCGACGGCGTACCGGAAGGGGATCGCGCGGCGCTCACGGGCCATCCGCCGTCGACTCGCCCGCGAGGACCCGGCGCTCCTCGCGACCGCGCTGCACCCGAACGCCCGGGCCCTGGTCGACCGGCTCGTCGCGCACGGCGTCGGCACCATCGTGCTCGACGAGTGCCACCACCTGCTCGACCACTGGGCCCTCGTGGTCGCGTACCTCGCCGCACGCATCCGGCAGGCCGGCCGTGAACCCCTGCTCATCGGGCTCACCGCCACCCTGCCGTCCACCGACGACCGGGACGCGCACGACAACTACACCGCGCTGCTCGGCGACGTCGACCACGAGGTCCCGACACCGGCCGTGGTGAAGGAGGGCAACCTCGCGCCCTACCGAGACCACGTCTGGTTCGTCGAACCCACGCAGGACGAGATCGCGTTCCTCCGCGAGCACGAGGACCGGCTCGCGAGCCTGGTGGCGACGACGTTCGACGACCCCGACGGCGCGGACTGGCTGGTGCACACCCTGCAGCCACCCGTCGACCAGTCCGACGGTGACCGCTCGGCCACGGCATCGCCCGAGACGCGGCTGGCCCGTGCGTTCGACACCGACTTCGCCGTCGCCGAGTCCGCCGCGCGCATGCTCGCGGAGGTCCGTCCGGACCACCCGGTCCTGGCCTTCGTCCACCACGCCGCCCGGAGCACACCCGACGCCGAGCAGCGACTCCGGCTGCTCGCCCGCTACGCCCTCGACCGGCTCCTGCCCGATCCCGACCGAGCGGAACAGTGGCAGCGGATCAAACGGTCCATCGTCGACTTCGGCTTCACCCTGACGGACCGCGGGGTCCGGCGTGGCCGCGACCCCGTCGACACCGTCCTCGCCTCGTCCGCGGCCAAGGACACCGCGGTGGGGGAGATCCTCCGGCTCGAACTCGAGCAGGAGGGCGCGGGCCGCCTGCGCACCGTCGTCGTCACGGACCACGCCACGCACGGCAACGCCCGTGGCTCGGGTGGGCGCGACGCCGGCGCGCTCCGCACCTTCGCGACGATCGCCGCGGACCCGACCCTCACCGGCCTGCACCCCGTCCTCGTCACCGCGAAGCACCTCCGCATCGCCGCCCGCGACGCCGACGTCCTGCTGCCCGCGCTCCGACGCCACCTCGGCACCGAACTGCCCGCCAGTCCGGTGGACGGCACACCGGGGGTGCTCGCGGTGGAGACCGCCGGCACCGGCTCGGCCGCGGTCATCGCCGCCGTCTCGGCACTGCTCACCGACGCGACCACCCGTCTCGTCGTCGGCACCCGCGGACTCCTCGGCGAGGGCTGGGACTGCCCGGCGGTGAACACCCTGATCGACCTCACGGCCGTCGCGACGTCCTCCGCCACCCAGCAGCTCCGCGGCCGCACCCTGCGCCTCGACCCCGCCTGGCCCCGCAAGGTCGCCCACAACTGGACCGTCACCGCCGTCGTGCCCGCTGACGTCCCGCTCCTCGCAGCGCCGGACGTCAGCCGCATGCACCGGAAGCACGATCAGCTCTGGGGACTCCTCCGCGAGGACGACACCCAGGTCGTCCGCGGCACCGGGACCGCACTCTCCGACGCACACGCCCTGCGGCTCGCCGCGATCGTCGCCAAGGACAAGCGGCGGAGCGTCCGAGCGCTCGACGACGACATCGCGGCGGCGCTGCCGTCCCGTGAGCAGACCCACGCGGCCTGGCGCATCGGCGAGCCGTACGCCGACCGCGAGAGCACGGCGGCCGTCCTCCACGAACCCGATGCCGCGCCGTGGACCACCGGCCCCACCGCAGCCGCCGTGATGACCGTCGTGCTCGCGCTGGTGCTCGCGGTCGTCGCACAGTCGTTCCGTGTCGTCGTCGAACTCTGGCGCGCCGGCGTCGTCCTCGGCGTCGTCGGTGCGGTCCTCACCGTGGTCGCCGCGACCGCGGTCGCCTGGCCGGTCGCCCGCCAGCTCGGCACGGCGCTGCGACAGCGGTTCGACACCGCGCACGGCTACCGGAGCGCCGTCCGCGTCGTCATCGACGGCCTGCACCGCGCCGGACGCATCCCCGCCTACAGTGACGGCGACATCCGCGTCACCCCGACGATGGTCGGCAGGCTGCCGGTGGCGTTCACCATGGAGGCCCTCGGCGGGACCGTGGAGGACCGCCGCACGGTGACGAGCGCACTCGCCGAGGCGTTCGGTCCGGTCCGCACGCCGCGGTTCCTGCTCGAGACCGGGCGCGGCGAGGCAGCGCGGCTGCGCCGGGCACCGCTGCTGGCGCTCGCGCTGTGGATCGCACGGACGACCACCCGCGGCAACCGGTTCCTGGCGGTCCCGACGGGGATCGGACGACGGCGGGAGGACGCCGAGGCGTTCGCCGCCGACTGGGACCGTTCGGTCGGTCCGTGTCGGCTCCACGAGATCGACTCGCCGGCGTCGCTCGTGCTGCTGCTCCGCGCTCGACGTGACTCCGGAGCGACGAAGACGCCGCCGTCCCTGCGTGACCAGTGGTCCTGACGACGGGCTGGTGACGTCGGCCGGTGCTCGTGCCGGCCGCGGGCGACGCGCGTGGGACGATGGACCCATGCGTCTCGTCGTCGCCGGCAGCCCCGCTGCGGCCGTCCCCACCCTCCGCCGTCTGGCGGCGTCCGACCACGAGATCGTCGCGGTGCTCACCCGGCCGGCCACCCCGCAGGGCCGCAAGCGGGTCCTCACCCCGACTCCGGTGGCCGTCGTCGCCGCGGAGCTCGGACTGCCGGTCATCGAGGCCTCGCGCGTCGACGATGCCGTCACCGCCCAGATCGCGGACCTCGACGTCGACCTCGGCGTGATCGTCGCCTACGGCGCACTGCTCCGCCGCCCGGCCCTCGACGCCCCGCGACACGGGTGGATCAACCTGCACTTCTCCGACCTGCCGGCGTACCGCGGTGCTGCTCCCGTGCAGCGTGCGGTGATGGCCGGCGACACCCGGACCGCCGCCACGGTCTTCCAGCTGGTCGAGGCGCTCGACGCCGGCCCGGTCTACGCCGCCCTGCCCTTCGAGATCGACCCCGAGGCGACCTCGGGCGAGGTCCTCGCCGCGATGGCCGAGGTCGGTGCGGACGTGGTGACGGACGTCGTGGACGCGATCGCCGCCGGCAGCGCCGTCGCGACCGAGCAGTCCGGCGAGCCCACCCTCGCCCCGAAGCTCACGATCGACGACGGCCGTGTCGACTTCGCCGCTCCGGCAGCGGTCGTGCACGCCCGGCTGCGCGGCGTCACGCCCGAGCCCGGCGCGTACGCCCACCTGGGCGAGACCCGCGTGAAGCTGCTCCGCAGCACGCTCCAGCCAGGAGGCACCGAGGACCCCGCCCCGTCGCTCGCGCCCGGTGCGCTCGCGCTCCACGGCGGTCGGCTGCTGGTCGGGACCGCCGACACCCCGCTCGTGCTGCTCGAGGTGCAGCCGGCGGGCAAGAAGGCGATGGACGCCGCCGCCTGGGCCCGTGGCCTCGGCGAACTGGACGGGAAGGTCCTCGCATGAGCCCCCAGACGAAGCCCCAGGCTGCCCGCCGTGGCCCCCGCCCGGCCAGTGCCCGCCGCGTGGCGTTCGACGTGCTCCGCGCCGTGCAGGTCGACGACGCCTACGCGAACCTGCTGCTGCCGACGCGCATCCGTCGTGCCGGGCTCACCGCCCGCGACGCCGGGTTCGCGACCGAGCTCACCTACGGGTCGATCCGGATGCTCGGCCGCTACGACGTCATCATCGCGCTGGCCTCCGGTCGCCGGGCCGAGAACATCGAGGCGGACGTCCTCGACGTGATGCGCCTGGGCGCCCACCAGCTGCTCGCCATGCGCACGCCGACGCACGCCGCCGTCGACGCCACGGTGGAGCTCGCCCGCGAGGTCGGTGCCCGCCGCGCCACCGGGTTCGTCAACGCCGTGATGCGGAAGATCGCCGCCCGCACCGACGACGAGTGGGACGCCCTGATCACCGAGGGCCGCGCCGGGGACGCCCTGCTCGCCACCCGGTGGTCGCACCCGGTCTGGGTCGTCTCCGCGCTCCGCGACGCCCTGGCCGCCGAGCGCTCCCGCGACGAGCTCGCAGCCCTGCTCGCCGCCGACAACGCAGCACCCCGGGTGCAGCTCGCAGCCCTGCCCGGACTCGCCACCGACGAGGACATCGCCACCGCGACCGCGCGCACCGCGCCGGACGACGACACCGACGCCGCGTTCGCTGACGCGACCGGTGCGGACGACGTGCCCGCGGCCCTGGTGCCCGCCGTCGACGAACCGGAGGCCGACGGCGCGACCGGCACCGTGCCTCCCGTCCGGTCCACCGAACCCGTCGTGCAGGCGGACGCCGCGCCGGTGTCGCCCGTCGGGATCCGCGGCATCTCCGGCGACCCGGCACGCGTGCCGGGCGTCGCCGCCGGGCGCCTGCGCGTGCAGGACGAGGGGTCGCAGCTCGCCGCGCTGGCGCTGAGCCGCTCGTCGGCCGTGCGTGCGGGGGAGCGGTGGCTCGACATGTGCGCCGGTCCCGGCGGCAAGGCCGCGCTGCTCGCCGCCGAGGCGCAGCAGGGCGGGGCGACCCTGGTCGCCAACGAGCTCGTGCCCGCCCGGGCCGGACTCGTGCGGAACGCCCTCGGCGTGTTCGGCGACCACGTGCGGGTCGTCGAGGGCGACGCCCGTCGGTACGGCCGCGACGGCACCGGGATGACCTTCGACCGCATCCTGCTCGACGCCCCGTGCACCGGGCTCGGCGCGCTGCGTCGCCGGCCGGAGGCCCGCTGGCGGAAGCTCCCCGAGGACGTCGAGGAGCTCGCGGCGCTGCAGACCGAACTGCTCGACGCCGCCGTCCGCGTGCTCGCTCCGGGCGGGACCCTGGCGTACGTGACGTGCTCGCCGCACCTGGCCGAGACGCGCGGGCAGGTCGACGCGCTGATGGGGCGGCACGGTGGCCGGCTCGAGCAGCTCGACACCGCCACGGTCGTCCGGGGTGTCGCCGCTCGTGACCCGGAGATCGCGGACGGCGCCACAGCGCAGCTGTGGCCGCACCGGATCGGCACGGACGCGATGTTCATCGCGCTGTTCCGCCGCGTCGACTGAGGCCCCGACGCGCGGCACGCCGGTAGGCTTGCCCGGTGACGATCCGCATCTCGCCGAGCATCCTGTCCGCCGACTTCGCGAACCTCGAGCGTGAACTCCACCGCATCGAGACCGCCGACCTGGTGCACGTCGACGTGATGGACAACCACTTCGTGCCGAACCTGACGCTCGGGCTGCCGATCGTCGAGCGCCTGCAGCAGGTGTCGCCGGTGCCGCTGGACGTGCACCTCATGGTCACGGACGCCGACCGCAACGCGCCGAAGTACGCCGAGACCGGTGCGTCGAGCGTCACGTTCCACTTCGAGGCAGCCGAGGACCCGGTGGCGACCGCCGCGGCGATCCGGTCGAACGGTGCCCGCGCGGCCGTCGCCGTGAAGCCCGGCACCCCGATCACCCAGGTGCTGCACCACCTCGACGCCTACGACATGATCCTGCTGATGACGGTCGAGCCCGGGTTCGGCGGCCAGTCGTTCATGCCGTCCGTGATGCCGAAGCTCGCTGACGCGCGCGCGGCGGTCGACGCCTCGGGGCTCGACGTCTGGCTCGAGGTGGACGGGGGCATCTCGGTGGACACCGTGCCCGAGGCCGTGCGGAGCGGTGCGGACACGCTCGTCGCGGGGTCGGCGGTCTTCGGCGGCGAGCCCGCCGCGCGCATCACCGACCTGCGCGAGGCCGCCGCCCGGGCACGCTCGTGACCGTGGGAGCGCCGGACGGTGCCGGCCTGGCCGAGGCGACCACCGCCTCCCGTCCGGACGGTGCGTCGGCAGCGTCAGCGGAGACCGGTAGCCTGGACCCCGTGAAGACGTTCGACGACCTGTTCCAGGAGCTCACCGAGAAGGCGCGCACGCGCCCCGAGGGCTCCGGCACCGTCGCCGAACTCGACGCCGGCGTGCACCAGATCGGCAAGAAGATCGTCGAGGAAGCCGCCGAGGTCTGGATGGCGGCCGAGTACGAGGGCGACGAGCGCACCTCGGAGGAGATCTCGCAGCTGGTCTACCACCTCCAGGTCCTCATGGTCGCCAAGGGGCTCACCCCGGCGGACGTCTGGCGACATCTGTAGGACGCGCTCGGGCACCAGCCCGCGCAACGACCTCGATCCGCCACGACCCCGACCAGAAAGCAGACCCCTGATGCTCCGCATCGCCGTGCCCAACAAGGGCTCCCTGTCCGAGACCGCGTCCGACATGCTGCGTGAGGCCGGGTACGCCGGTCGCCGTGACCCGAAGGCGCTGCACCTGCTCGACGAGCGCAACGGCGTCGAGTTCTTCTTCCTCCGCCCGCGGGACATCGCCACGTACGTGGGGTCCGGCGCACTCGACGTCGGCATCACCGGCCGTGACCTGCTGCTCGACTCCGGCTCCGAGGCGCACGAGGTCGACGCGCTCGGCTTCGCCGACTCCACCTTCCGGTTCGCCGGCACGCCCGGACGGTTCGCCTCGCTGCAGGACCTCGACGGCGTCCGCGTGGCCACGAGCTACCCCGGCCTCGTCGGAGCGTTCCTCGCCGAGCACGGGGTCACCTCGACGCTCGTGAAGCTCGACGGCGCCGTCGAGAGCGCCGTGCGGCTCGGGGTCGCCGACGCCGTCGCCGACGTCGTGTCGACGGGCAGCACGCTCCGACAGGCGGGCCTCGAGATCTTCGGCCCAGTGATCCTCGAGTCGACCGCGGTGCTCGTGTCCACCGACGAGACCATTGCCGGCATCGACGTGCTGCGTCGGCGGCTGCAGGGCGTGCTCGTCGCCCGCGGCTACGTGATGCTCGACTACGACGTCCCCACGGCACTGCTCGAGCAGGCGACTGCGGTGGCATCCGGCATCGAGTCGCCCACGGTGTCGCCGCTGCACGACCGCGAGTGGGCGGCGGTCCGCGTGATGATCCCGCGCGACGACGCGAACCTCATCATGGACGCGCTCTACGACCTCGGCGCCCGGGCGATCCTCGTCAGCCCGATCCACGCCGCACGCCTGTGACCACCGGCGGCGTGTCGGTGCGGGTCATCCCGTGCCTCGACGTCAAGGGCGGCCGAGTCGTCAAGGGTGTCAACTTCCTCGACCTGCAGGACGCCGGTGACCCCGTCGAGCTCGCGGCGCGGTACTACGAGCAGGGTGCCGACGAGCTGACCTTCCTCGACGTCGGCGCCACGGTCGAGAACCGGGCGACGATGTACGACACCGTGACCCGGACGGCCGAACAGGTCTTCATCCCGCTCACCGTCGGTGGTGGGGTGCGCAGCGTCGACGACGTGTCGCGGCTGCAGCAGTGCGGTGCGGACAAGATCGGCGTGAACAGCGCGGCCATCGCCCGCCACGAACTCGTCGGCGAGATCGCCGACCGGTTCGGCGCGCAGGCCGTCGTGCTCTCGCTCGACGTCAAGCGGTCGGACCGGATGCCCTCGGGCTTCGTGGTCACCACCCACGGGGGGCGGACCGAGTCCGACCTCGACGCGATCGCCTGGGCGCGCGAAGCCGTCGAACGCGGTGCGGGGGAGCTGCTCGTCAACTCGATCGACGCCGACGGCACGAAGAACGGGTTCGACCTCGGACTCGTGGCCGCGGTGCGCGCGGTCTCGTCCGTCCCGGTGATCGCCTCGGGAGGCGCGGGTCGCGTCGAGCACTTCGCCCCCGCCGTCGACGCGGGTGCGGACGCGGTCCTCGCCGCCAGCGTCTTCCACCGTGGCGAGATGACCGTGGGGGACGTCAAGGCCGCGCTCCGCGCGACCGGTCACGCCGTCCGCTGATCCGCCGCCGTAGGCTAGGAGTCTCATGACCGACAGCACCAGTACCGACACCGAGGCGGTCCTCGACCGCGCACACTTCGGTGCGGACGGCCTGCTCCCCGCCATCGTGCAGGAGGAATCGTCGAAGGACGTCCTCATGCTCGGCTACATGGACCGGGAAGCCCTCCGCCGCACCCTCACCGAGGGCCGTGTGACCTTCTGGTCGCGGTCGCGGAACGAGTACTGGCGGAAGGGCGACACGTCGGGACACGCGCAGTACGTCCGCGGGGCCGCGCTGGACTGCGACGACGACACGCTCCTCGTGACGGTGCACCAGGTCGGGGCGGCGTGCCACACCGGTGCGCACCGGTGCTTCGACGTCGACCCGCTCGCGCCCGTGACCATGTCCGCCCCGGTGGACGCAGCCGTGGAGGCGACCCGATGACCGCCGCGACGATCTCCGAGAACCCGCACACGACCTCCCGGCCGGAGTTCGACGGTCTGGTCGACGACCACCGTGTCATCCCGGTCGTCCGCGCCCTGTACGGCGACAGCGAGACGCCGGTCGGCGTGTACCGCAAGCTCGCCGACGGCCGCCCCGGGTCGTTCCTGCTCGAGTCCGCCGGCCAGGGCGGCCTGTGGTCGCGCTGGTCGTTCGTCGGGGTGCGGAGCTTCGGCGTCCTGACGCAGGACGGCGACCGCGCGGCGTGGATCGACACCGGCATCGACGCCGAGCGGGCCGTCGGGTCCCTCGACGGTGCCCCGCTGGACGTCCTCGCGCGGCTGCACGAGCGCTGGGCCACGCCCCGCGTGTCCGGCTCGCCGCCGCTCGTCGGCGGCACCGTGGGCTTCATCGGGTGGGAGGCCGTCCGGCAGCTCGAACACCTGCCGAACGTGCCGCCGTCCGACTTCGACGTGCCCGGACAGGCGCTGTCGTTCGTCTCCGAGCTCGCCGCCCTCGACCACCGCACCGGGCTCGTGCTGCTCGTCGCGAGCGTGCTGAACGACGGCACGGACGACGCCGACGCCCTGTGGGCGGACGCGCAGCAGCGCCTCGACCGCATGCAGGGCGACCTGGTGCAGCCGAGCGTCGCGACCGTCGCCGAGGCGTTCGAGATCGCGGAGCCGACCCCGACGCACCGGACGAGTCCTGCCGACTACATGGCCGCCGTCGAGCGGTCGAAGGACTTCATCCGCGACGGCGACGTGTTCCAGGTCGTCATCTCGCAGCGGTTCGACCACGAGGTCACGGCCGACCCGCTCGACGTCTACCGCGTGCTCCGGACCCTGAACCCGAGCCCGTACATGTACTTCCTGGCGCTGGCGGACACCGCCGACGAGCGGTTCTGGATCGTCGGCGCCTCGCCCGAGGCGCTGGTGAAGGTGCAGGGCGACCACGCCGTCACCCACCCGATCGCCGGGTCCCGCCCGCGTGGTGCCACGCCCGAAGAGGACGTCCGCCTCGGCGAGGACCTGCTCGGCGACCCGAAGGAGCGCGCGGAGCACCTGATGCTCGTCGACCTGTCCCGCAACGACCTGCAGAAGGTGTGCGAGCCGGGCACGGTCGCCGTCACCGAGTTCATGACGGTCGAGCGGTTCAGCCACATCATGCACCTGGTGTCGAGCGTCGAGGGCCGCATCCGTCCCGAGGCCTCGGCGATCGACGTGTTCCGGGCGACGTTCCCGGCAGGCACGCTCTCGGGCGCGCCGAAGCCCCGTGCGCTCCAGATCATCGACGAGCTCGAGCCCGCCAAGCGTGGTGCGTACGCCGGTGTCGTGGGCTACTTCGACTTCGCCGGCGACGCCGACCTGGCGATCGCGATCCGCACCGCCCTGATCAAGGACGGCGTCGCCCGCGTGCAGGCCGGGGCCGGACTCGTGGCCGATTCCGACCCGGAGACCGAGCACGTCGAGGCGGTCAACAAGGCCGCGGCGCCGTTGCGTGCCGTCGCGACGGCGAACCGGATGCGCGAGGTCCGCTCGTGAAGCGGTCGCGCCCGATCGTCGTCGTCGCCGGACTCCTGGTCGCCGGCATCATCATGCTCGCGTGGACCCAGACCTGGTTCACCGTCCGCCTGCACGCGGGAGCGGCAGTCACGTCGACGGTCGCCGCCGACGGCGCAGCGGTCGTGCCGCAGTTCACCGCGCTGGCGATCGCGAGCCTCGCGCTGTTCCTCGCGATGACCATCGCCGGACGGGTGCTGCGCATCGTGCTCGCCGCCGTGGAGATCCTGCTCGGCCTCGGCGTGGTCGTCAGCGGCATCACCGCGGCCGCCGACCCGATCGCCGCTGCACGCGGCGCCGTGGGCGAGGTCGCCGGGGTGAGCGACCTCGGCGCCGTCCGGAGCGTCGTGTCGAGCGTCAGCGTGAGCCCGTGGCCCGCAGTCGGCATCGCGGGCGGCGTGCTCGCCGTGCTGCTGGGCGTCGTCGTCATCGTGGTCCAGCGCGCCTGGCCCGGACCGAGCCGGAAGTACGGAGCCGCGACCGCCGGAGCCGCCGCCGCGGCGCGGGCCGCGGCACCCGTCGAGCGCGATGCGGTCGTCGACTGGGACGACCTGAGCGCGGGCGTGGACCCCACCACCGTGGACGGCGCGGGCGCGGGGGCGCCGAGTGACGACACGGTAGGATCGACAGGGCGTCGCTCGACCGACGACGCCGGAGCAGAACGAGGAGCACCGTGAGCAACACTGAGCCCGCAGAACTCGGCGAAGGCCACTCGCCGGCCGCCTGGACCGCCGTCGTGATCATGCTGATCGGATTCGCGGCAGGCACGCTGTTCTTCTGGTTCGACCAGCCGTGGGGCGTCTGGGCCTCCGCTGGCGTCGTCCTCATCGGCCTCATCGTCGGTGGCGTGATGAAGAAGGCCGGCTACGGCGTCGACGGTCCGAAGTTCGTCCCCAAGCACCACGGCGAGTAGGGGTCTGCCGATGCCGAACGTGCTCGAGACCCTCGTCGCCGGCGCCCTCGAAGACGCCGCAGCCCGTCGTGTCGATCGCCCGTACGCGGACGTCGAACGCGACCTCGACCGGGTGGCGTCGCCCCTCGACGCCCTCGCGTTCCTGAGCCCGGGCGACCGGGTGAAGATCATCGCCGAGGTGAAGCGCGCCAGCCCGTCCCGCGGGGCGATGGCAGCGATCGCCGACCCCGCAGGCCTCGCCGCCGACTACGAACGTGGTGGCGCGTCGACGATCAGCGTCCTGACCGAGGGGCGCAAGTTCCTCGGCAGCCTCGCCGACCTCGAAGCCGTGAAGGCCCGTGTCGGGGTCCCCGTGCTCCGCAAGGACTTCATCGCCGACCCGTACCAGGTCATCGAGGCCCGGGCGTCGGGTGCCGACGTCGTGCTGCTCATCGTGGCGGCGCTCGAGCAGGCCCGCCTGGTCGAGCTGCACACGCTCGCCGAAGAACTCGGCATGCGCGTCCTGGTCGAGGCGCACTCCGGTGACGAGGTCACGCGTGGCCTGGACGCCGGTGCCCGCATCCTCGGCGTGAACGCCCGCGACCTCACCGACTTCTCGCTCGACCGCGACCTGTTCGGGTCGCTCGCCGACCGCATCCCCGACGGGGTCGTGCGCGTCGCCGAGTCCGCGGTCTCCGGTCCCGCCGACGTCGCCCACTACCGTGCAGCGGGCGCCGACGTCGTGCTGGTCGGCGAGGCGCTCGTGACGGGGAGCGACCCCGCCGCGACCCTGGCGTCGTTCATCGACGCCGCCGACCAGGCCTGACCGGCTCACCAGGCCGCCGAACCGCGGCCCGGTCCGCTCCACGCATCGAGGCCGCCGACCGCGGCCGCACGTTCCACCCGTCCGACGCGGCCGACCGGCCGCGTCGGACTCGTCCCGGGAGACACATCGTGACCTCACTCCGCGACCTGCACGGCCCCTACTTCGGCGACTTCGGCGGACGCTTCGTCCCCGAGTCCCTCGTCCTCGCGCTCGACGAGCTCGAGGCCGCCTTCCGTCAGGCCTGGGCGGACCCGGCGTTCCGTGCGGAACTCGACGCGCTGCACCGTGACTACACCGGGCGTCCGTCGATCATCACCGAGGTGCCGCGGTTCGCGAAGCACGCCGGTGGCGCCCGGATCATCCTGAAGCGCGAGGACCTGAACCACACCGGCTCGCACAAGATCAACAACGTCCTCGGCCAGGCCCTCGTCGCCCGCCGCCTCGGCAAGACCCGCCTGATCGCCGAGACCGGGGCCGGGCAGCACGGTGTCGCCACCGCGACCGCCGCAGCCCTGTTCGGCATGGAGTGCGTCGTCTACATGGGCGCCGTCGACACCGAGCGCCAGGCGCTCAACGTCGCGCGGATGCGCCTGCTCGGCGCCGAGGTGATCCCGGTCGAGACCGGTTCGCGCACCCTCAAGGACGCCATCAACGACGCCCTGCGCGACTGGGTCGCCAACGTCGAGTCGACGCACTACCTGCTCGGCACCGTCGCCGGTCCGCACCCGTTCCCCGAGATGGTGCGCGAGTTCCACAAGGTCATCGGCGAGGAAGCGCGCCAGCAGGTCCTCGACCGCATCGGTCGGCTGCCGGACGCCGTCGCGGCGTGCGTCGGCGGCGGCTCGAACGCGATGGGCATCTTCGAGGCGTTCCTCGACGACGAGTCCGTCGCGCTGCACGGCTTCGAGGCCGGTGGTGACGGCGTCGAGACCGGTCGGCACGCGGCGAGCATCACGCTCGGTCGCGAAGGCGTGCTGCAGGGAGCGAAGTCCTACCTGATGCAGGACGAGGACGGCCAGACCGTCGAGAGCCACAGCATCTCCGCCGGGCTCGACTACCCGAGCGTCGGCCCGGAGCACGCGTACCTGGCGTCGATCGGCCGGGCGAAGTACCAGCCGATCACCGACACCGAGGCCATGGAGGCGTTCCGCCTGATGAGCCAGACCGAGGGCATCATCCCGGCGATCGAGTCGTCGCACGCCCTGGCCGGTGCCATCAAGCTCGGCAAGGAGCTCGGGCCCGAGGGCGTCGTGCTCGTGAACCTGTCCGGCCGCGGTGACAAGGACGTCGCGTCCGCCAGTCGCTACTTCGGCATCCTCGACGAGAACGCGGTGCAGCTGTGACCACGAACAAGACCGTCGCCCAGACGATCGACGCCGCCAACGCCGAGCGCGCCGGAGCCGTCGTCGGGTACCTGCCCGCCGGGTACCCGAACCTGCAGACCAGCGTCGACGCAGCCGTCGCCCTCGCCGAGAACGGCGTGGACGTCATCGAGTTCGGCCTGCCGTACTCCGACCCGGTCATGGACGGCCCCGTCATCCAGCGCGCAGCCGAGGAGAGCCTGGCGAACGGCTTCCGGGTCGCACAGGTCTTCGACGCCGTGCAGCAGATCACCGAGCGGGCCGACGTGCCGGTGCTCGTCATGACCTACTGGAACCCGGTGCTGCGCTACGGCGTGGACCGTTTCGCCGACGACCTCGTCGCCGCGGGAGCCGCCGGTCTCATCACGCCCGACCTCATCCCCGACGAGGCCACCGCGTGGACCGAGGCGTCCGAGCGCACCGGCCTCGACCGGGTCTTCCTCGCCGCGCCGTCCTCGTCGGACGAGCGCATGCGTCAGGCGGTGGAGTCCAGTCGTGGCTTCGTCTACGCCGTGTCGACGATGGGCGTGACCGGTGCCCGGGTCGGGGTCGACGTCGCCGCACGCACCGTCGTGTCGCGCCTGCGTGACGCCGGGGTCGAGCGCACCTGTGTCGGCCTCGGGATCTCGACGGCGGAGCAGGTCGGCGAGGTGCTCGAGTACGCCGACGGTGCGATCGTCGGGTCCGCGTTCGTCCGGGCCCTGGCCGACCTCGGTGTGCAGGGTGTGGCCGACCGGGCCGCCGACCTCGCCACCGGCGCCCGCCGCCGCTAGTCCAGTTCCTGTCGGGCCCGCGACCCGCGCTACAGTGAGCGAGGCCGACGCCACGTCGACCGCGCCCCGTCAGTTCCGAAAGGCGACAGCACCTCCATGCCCCTCCTGAGCATCCCGAGCCCGAGCACCGCCTGGCAGTACTTCGACCTGACCGCCTGGCTCCGCGACGCGTTCGGCTGGTCGCTGCCCCTCGACTTCCGCATCCACGCGTACGCGATCTGCATCCTGGTCGGGATCGTCGCCGCGGTCGTCCTCGCAAACCGTCGGCTCAACGCCCGGGGCGTCGAGCGATGGATCATCATCGACATCGCCATCTGGGCCGTGCCCGCCGGCATCATCGGCGGACGGCTCTTCCACGTGTTCACCCATGTGTCCGACTACTTCGGCCCCGGCATCGACCCGCTGTCGTTCCTGTACATCTGGGAGGGCGGGCTGGCCATCTTCGGCGCGCTGATCCTCGGGTCGGTCGGTGCCTGGATCGGGTGCCGCCAGGTCGGTCTCCGGTTCACGTCGTTCATCGACGCCGTCGTGCCGGGCGTCCTGCTCGCACAGGCCTTCGGACGCCTGGGCAACTACTTCAACCAGGAGCTCTTCGGCATGCCGACGAGCCTGCCCTGGGGGCTCGAGATCGACTCCAGCAACGCCGCGTTCCCGAAGGGCCTGCCCGAGGGCACGCTGTTCCACCCGACGTTCCTGTACGAGATCATCTGGAACGTCCTCGGCGTGGTCGTCATCCTGTTCCTGGCACGCAAGTTCACGCTGCAGTGGGGCAAGGTCCTCGGCCTGTACCTGATCTGGTACGGCGCGGGCCGCTCGGTGCTCGAGTCCATCCGCGTCGACACGAGCGAGACCTTCTTCGGCGTCCGCACGAACGTGTGGATGGCCCTCGCCGCGGTCGTCATCGGCATCCTGATCTTCGTGGTGCAGAGCCGACGGCACACCGGCAAGGAGCCGAGCCCCTACCTGCCGGGTCGCGGGCCTCGTCCGACCTCCGATGTAGACTCCGAAGACACCTTCTCGGAGCACGACGACGACGCAGCAGACGGCGTCACGAGTGACGAACCGGTCACGACCACCCGCTGAACCAGACGGTCTCCGCCACAAGCGGGGCCCAGCAACCTCGCCGGCCGCCAGGGCAACGACCACTGACGGCGGGCACGGGCACCAGTCCCGCCCGCTCGGGCGGAACGCACCACCGGGCCACCGCTGTCCCTGTTCCACTTCCTCGTGAGGACGGTTCCCCATGGCGCTCCAGCCAACCCAGCCCTCGGCACCGACGAGCCTCGTGCCGCCGCACCGCCGCTTCTCCGCGATCCCGGACGCCACGGGCATGTACGACCCGGCGAACGAGAAGGACGCCTGCGGACTGGCGATGGTCGCGACCCTGCGCGGCACGCCGGGGCACGACATCGTCGACGCGGCGCTCGGTGCGCTCCGGAACCTCGAGCACCGCGGTGCCGTGGGATCCGACGCGGGCACCGGTGACGGCGCCGGCATCCTGTGCCAGGTGCCGGACGAGTTCCTGCGGGACGTCGTACCGTTCGAGCTGCCGGCAGCGGGGGAGTACGCCGTCGGGACCGCCTACCTGCCGCTGGACGACGACGCCCGGCACGCGGTGAAGGGCGCCGTCGAACGACTCGCCCGCGAAGAGGGCCTGAAGGTCCTGGGGTGGCGCGAGGTCCCGGTGCGTCCGGAGGTCCTCGGCACGCTCGCCCGCGCCGCGATGCCGGCGTTCGAGCAGCTGTTCGTCGCCTCGATCCGGCACGACGTGCACGGGGCATCGTGGAGCGGCATCGCCCTCGACCGGCAGGCGTTCCGGCTCCGGAAGCGCGCCGAGCACGACAACGACCTGTACTTCATGTCGCTGTCGAGCCGCACCATGGTCTACAAGGGCATGGTCACGACGCTCCAGCTCGAGCCGTTCTACCCGGACCTGAGCGACGAGCGCTTCACGTCGAAGCTCGCGATCGTGCACTCGCGCTACTCCACCAACACGTTCCCGTCGTGGCCGCTCGCCCAGCCGTTCCGGACCATCGCCCACAACGGTGAGATCAACACGGTGCGCGGCAACCGCAACTGGATGCGGGCGCGCCAGTCGCAGCTCGAGAGCGAACTGCTGGGCGACATGGCCCCGCTGCTCCCCATCGTCAGCCCGGGGGCGAGTGACTCGGCCTCGTTCGACGAGGTCCTCGAGCTGCTGACCCTGACCGGTCGGACGCTGCCGCACGCCGTGTCGATGATGGTTCCAGAGGCGTGGGAGAACCAGGTCGGGATGGACCCGGACCTCCGGGCGTTCTACGAGTACCACTCGATGCTCATGGAGCCGTGGGACGGCCCCGCCGCGATCACCTTCACCGACGGGTCGCTCGTCGGCGCCACCCTCGACCGCAACGGCCTGCGCCCCGGCCGGTTCCTCGTCACCGACGACGGGCTCATCGTGATGGGCTCCGAGACCGGGGTCATCGACGTGCCGGCCGCCAAGGTCGTGCGCAAGGGCCGCCTGCGCCCGGGCCGGATGTTCCTGGTGGACACCGAGGCCGGCCGCATCATCGAGGACGACGAGGTCAAGCGCGAGCTCGCCGCCTCGGGTCCGTGGGCCGACTGGCTCGAAGCCGGCCGCATCAACCTGAACGACCTGCCGGAGCGCGAGCACATCGTGCACACCCCGGCCTCGGTCACCCGCCGTCAGCGGGCGTTCGGCTACACCGAAGAAGAAGTCCGCATCCTGCTCCGTCCGATGGCCGCGGCGGGTGCCGAACCGCTCGGTGCGATGGGGTCGGACACCCCGATCGCGGTGCTGTCGGAGCGTCCGCGACTGCTCTTCGACTACTTCACGCAGCAGTTCGCCCAGGTGACCAACCCGCCGCTCGACTCGATCCGCGAGCAGGTCATCACCTCGATGGGGATGGGTCTCGGTCCGGAGCGCAACCTGCTCTCCGCCGGTCCGGAGCACGCGAAGCAGATCACGCTCGACTTCCCCGTGATCGACAACGACCAGCTCGCCAAGGTCCAGCACTTCGAGACCGAGTCGGGTCGCCACCTGACCGTCACGATCAAGGGGCTGTACCGCGTCGACGCCGGCAAGAAGGCGATGCAGAAGCGCATCGCCGCCGTGTGCGACGAGGTCGACGCCGCGATCGAGTCCGGCAAGCAGTTCATCGTGCTGTCCGACCGCGACGGCAACGCCGAGCAGGCACCGGTGCCGAGCCTGCTGCTCCTCGCGGCGGTGCACCACCACCTGATCCGCACCGAGCAGCGCATGAAGGTCGGGCTCATCGTCGAGGCCGGCGATGTGCGCGAGGTCCACCACGTGGCGACCCTGATCGGGTACGGCGCGTCGGCGATCAACCCGTACCTGGCGATGGAGACCTGCGAGAACCTGGTCCGCGCGGGCATGATCCCCGGCATCACCCCCGAGCAGGCGGTCAAGAACGTCATCAAGGCGCTCGGCAAGGGCGTGCTGAAGATCATGTCGAAGATGGGCATCTCCACGGTGTCCAGCTACGCCGGTGCGCAGGCCTTCGAGGCCGTCGGGCTCAGCCAGGAGTTCGTCGACAAGTACTTCACGGGCACCTCGTCGATCCTGGGCGGCGTCGACATCGACGTCATCGCCAAGGAGAACGCCGAGCGGCACGCCCAGGCGTACCCGCAGGACGGCGCGGTGCTGTCGCACGAGCGGCTGCAGATCGGGGGCGAGTACCAGTGGCGCCGTCAGGGTCCGCCGCACCTGTTCAACCCGGACACGGTGTTCCGCCTGCAGCACGCGACCCGTGCCCGCCGGTACGACATCTTCCGCGAGTACTCGAGCGCCGTGGACGACCAGTCCGAGCAGCTGATGACGCTCCGCGGGCTGTTCCGCTTCAAGCAGGGTGCGCGCAAGCCCATCGCGCTCGACGAGGTCGAGTCGATCGAGTCGATCGTCAAGCGCTTCAACACGGGCGCGATGTCCTACGGGTCCATCTCGAAGGAAGCCCACGAGACCCTCGCCATCGCGATGAACCGTCTCGGCGGCCGCTCGAACACGGGCGAGGGCGGCGAGGACGTCGACCGCTTGCTCGACCCCGAGCGCCGCAGCGCCATCAAGCAGGTCGCCTCCGGACGCTTCGGCGTGACGAGCATGTACCTGACGCACGCCACCGACATCCAGCTCAAGATGGCGCAGGGTGCGAAGCCCGGCGAGGGTGGTCAGCTGCCCCCGGCCAAGGTCTACCCGTGGGTGGCACGGACCCGGCACGCCACCGCGGGCGTCGGCCTGATCTCGCCGCCGCCGCACCACGACATCTACTCCATCGAGGACCTCAAGCAGCTGATCTTCGACGTGAAGCGGGCCAACCCGGCCGCCCGCGTCCACGTGAAGCTCGTCAGCCAGTCCGGCATCGGTGCCGTCGCGGCCGGTGTGACGAAGGCCCTGGCGGACGTCGTGCTCGTGTCCGGCCACGACGGCGGCACCGGCGCCAGCCCGCTGAACTCGCTCAAGCACGCCGGCACCCCGTGGGAGATCGGCCTGGCCGAGACCCAGCAGACGCTCATGCTGAACGGCATGCGCGACCGGGTCGTCGTGCAGGTGGACGGGCAGATGAAGACGGGGCGCGACGTCGTCGTGGCCGCGTTGCTCGGAGCAGAGGAGTACGGCTTCGCGACCGCTCCGCTCGTGGTCGAGGGGTGCATCCTGATGCGCGTCTGCCACCTGGACACCTGCCCTGTGGGCGTCGCCACGCAGAACCCGGAGCTCCGCAAGCGCTTCTCCGGCAAGCCGGAGTTCGTCGTCAACTTCTTCGAGTTCATCGCACAAGAGGTCCGCGAGCTCCTCGCCGAGCTCGGCTTCCGCAGCCTCGACGAGGCGATCGGGCAGACCGACGCGCTCGACGTGGACCGCGCCGTGGAGCACTGGAAGGCGTCGGGCCTCGACCTCGCGCCGGTGCTCAAGGGACCGCACTTCGACGACGCGGAGCCGCGCCGCCACCACCGCGAGCAGGACCACGAGCTGGACCAGCACTTCGACGTGCAGCTCATCCAGCAGACCGCTGACGTGCTCGACCACGGCGGGTCGATCGCGCTCGACCTGCCCATCCGGAACACCGAGCGCGCCGTCGGCACCATGCTCGGCCACCAGGTGACCCTGCGACACGGGGAACACGGGCTGCCCAACGGTTCGATCGACGTCACGCTGCGCGGTTCGGCCGGGCAGTCGCTCGGCGCGTTCCTGCCGGCGGGCATCACGCTGCGCCTGATCGGCGACAGCAACGACTACGTCGGCAAGGGCCTGTCCGGCGGCCAGATCGTCGTCCGCCCCGACGCCGGTTCGGGCTTCGACCCGGCCGAGAACGTCATCGCCGGCAACGTCATCGGGTACGGCGCCACCCAGGGCAGCATGTTCATCCGCGGCATCGTGGGCGAGCGGTTCCTGGTGCGCAACTCCGGTGCCACGGCGGTCGTCGAGGGTGTGGGCGACCACGCGCTCGAGTACATGACGGGTGGACTCGCGCTCATCCTGGGCGAGACCGGCCGGAACCTCGGTGCCGGTATGTCGGGTGGCACGGCGTACGTCCGGGGCCTGCGCCGGGAGCACGTGAACACCGACGCCCTGGCGACCGGCGAGCTCCGGCTCGAGGCGCTCGACAGTGCCGACGTCGAGATCGTCACCGACCTGCTCACCCGGCACGCCGACGAGACGGGGTCGACGCTCGCGTCCGACCTGCTGGCGTCCGGGGACCTGAGCGACTTCGTCAAGGTGCTGCCGCGCGACTACGCGGCGGTGCTCGAGACGCGCAGACAGGCCGTCGACGAGGGGCTCGACCCCGACGGTGACATCGTTTGGAATCGGATCATGGAGGTGACCGGTGGCTGAGCGTCACGCACGTCCGGAATCGACAGAGCCCATCACAACCCTGGAGGTGACCGGTGGCTGACCCCAAGGGATTCCTGAAGGTCCAGGAACGCGAACTCCCGCCCCGGCGCCCCGTGCCCGTGCGGCTCATGGACTGGAAAGAGGTCTACGAGCAGCAGGAGTCCGGTGTCCTGAAGCGCCAGGCCGGCCGGTGCATGGACTGCGGCGTGCCGTTCTGCCACCAGGGCTGCCCGCTCGGCAACCTCATCCCGGAGTGGAACGACCTGACCTGGCGCGGTGAGGGCCGTCAGGCGATCGAACGCCTGCACGAGACGAACAACTTCCCGGAGTTCACGGGGCGGCTCTGCCCGGCCCCGTGCGAGTCGTCCTGCGTGCTCGGCATCAACCAGCCGCCGGTGACCATCAAGCAGGTCGAGGTCTCGATCATCGACCAGGCGTTCCAGAACGGGTGGGTCACGCCGCACCCGCCGGAGCGCCTGACCGGCAAGACCGTCGCCGTGGTGGGCTCCGGCCCCGCCGGGCTCGCCGCCGCGCAGCAGCTCACGCGTGCCGGGCACACGGTCGCCGTCTACGAGCGGGACGACCGCATCGGCGGACTGCTCCGCTACGGCATCCCGGACTTCAAGATGGAGAAGCGCCAGATCGACGCGCGCCTCGCCCAGATGCAGGCCGAGGGCACCCGGTTCCGTGCCGGTGTCGAGATCGGCAAGGACATCACCTGGGACGACCTGAAGTCCCGCTACGACGCGGTCGTGGTCGCCACCGGTGCCACCGTGCCCCGTGACCTGCCGATCCCGGGGCGCGACCTCGAGGGCGTGCACTTCGCGATGGACTACCTGGTCCAGCAGAACAAGGCGAACGCGGGCACGACGGTCGACAACCAGATCACGGCCGAGGGCAAGCACGTCGTCGTCATCGGCGGCGGCGACACCGGTGCGGACTGCATCGGCACCGCACACCGTCAGGGCGCGCTGAGCGTGACGAACCTGGCGATCGGCAAGCAGCCGCCGCTCGAGCGTCCGTCCGACCAGCCGTGGCCGATGTTCCCGACCGTGTTCGAGATCACGAGTGCCCACGAAGAGGGCGGCGAGCGGCACTTCCTCGCCTCCACCGTCGAGTTCCTGTCGAACGACGCGGGTGAGGTCCGTGCGCTCCGGGTCGCCGAGACCGAGTACCTCGACGGCCGACGGGTGCCGAAGGCGGGCACCGAGCGGGAGATCCCGGCGGACCTCGTCCTCATCGCGATGGGCTTCACGGGCCCCGAGTCGGACACGATCGAGCCGCAGCTCGGCCTGCCGACCACGGGCTCCGGGTCGCTCGACCGCCGTGCCGACTACGCGACCAACGAGGCCGGCGTGTTCGTCGCGGGCGACGCGGGTCGGGGGCAGTCGCTCATCGTGTGGGCGATCGCCGAGGGCCGTGCCGCGGCCGCACAGGTGGACGAGTACCTCGAGGGCTCCACCATCCTGCCGGCTCCGGTCAAGGCGACCGACCGGGCGATCTCCGTCTGATGCCGGACGATCACGAGATGTCGGACCGCCACCAGATGTCGGACGGCCACCAGATGTCGGACCGTCACCGGATGACGGATCGCCGCCAGAAGACGGACCGTCTCCACCAGATGCTCACGCTCCCGTGAGCGTGAGGCCACCAGCACTCGGTAGGGTGCTGGTGGCCTCGCTTCGTTCCGCGCGGCCCCACAGCGCGGAAACCCAAGCTCCATCCACCACCACGAAGGAATCCATTGAGACGCGCAAAGATCGTTTCGACGCTCGGACCGGCAACGTCGGACTACGAGACCGTCAAGGAGATCATCGAAGCGGGCGTCGACGTCGCCCGCCTCAACCTCAGCCACGGTGACTACAGCGTCCACGAGGCCAACTACGTCAACGTCCGTCGTGCCGCCGAAGAGCTCGGCAAGCCCGTCGCGATCCTCGTCGACCTGCAGGGTCCGAAGATCCGTCTGGCCCGCTTCGCCGACGGCCCGCACGACCTGGCGGTCGGTGACATCTTCACCATCACGACCGAGGACGTCCCCGGCTCGAAGGAGATCTGCGGCACGACGTTCAAGGGCCTGCCGCAGGACGTCAAGCCCGGCGACCCGCTGCTCATCGACGACGGCCGTGTCCGCCTGCGTGTCCTCGACACCGACGGCGTGCGGGTCCGCACCGAGGTCGTCGTCCCCGGCACGGTGTCCAACAACAAGGGCATCAACCTGCCCGGTGTCGCCGTCAACGTCCCCGCGCTGAGCGAGAAGGACGAGGCCGACCTCCGCTGGGCGATCCGCCAGGGTGCCGACCTCATCGCGCTGTCGTTCGTCCGCAACGCGAGCGACGTCGTGCGTGCGCACGAGATCATGGACGAAGAGGGCAAGCGCCTGCCGGTCATCGCCAAGGTCGAGAAGCCCCAGGCCGTCGACGCGCTCGAGGAGATCATCGACGCCTTCGACAGCATCATGGTCGCCCGCGGGGACCTCGGCGTCGAACTCCCGCTCGAGGCCGTCCCGATCGTGCAGAAGCGCGCCGTCGAGCTGTCCCGCCGCATGGCGAAGCCGGTCATCGTCGCGACGCAGATGCTCGAGTCGATGATCTCGTCGCCGATCCCCACGCGCGCCGAGACCTCCGACGTCGCGAACGCCGTGCTCGACGGTGCCGACGCGGTCATGCTGTCCGGTGAGACGAGCGTCGGTGAGTACCCGGTGCAGACCGTCCGCACCATGGCCCGCATCGTGGAGTCCACCGAGGACCACGGCCTCGAGCGCATCGCGCCGCTCGGCACCAAGCCGCGCACCCTCGGCGGTGCGATCACCCTCGCCGCCGTCGAGATCGCCGAGTTCACCGAGGCGTCGTACCTCTGCGTCTTCACCGAGTCCGGCGACTCGGCCCGACGCATGTCGCGCCTGCGCCACGGCCTGCCGATCATCGCCTTCACCCCGAACGAGGCCACGCGCCGCCGGATGGCACTCACCTGGGGCGTCCGTTCGTTCCTGGTGGAGCGCAAGACCCACACCGACGAGCTCTTCTCGCAGGTGGACGACGTCCTCCTCGAGAACGGCCTGGCTGCCCCCGGCGACCGCGTCATCGTGACGGCCGGGTCCCCTCCCGGCATCGAGGGCTCGACGAACGACCTCCGCGTGCACCGGGTGGGCGACGCCCACGCCGAGGCCGCCCCGGCGTACGTCCGGGACTGATCCGACGGATCCGTCGCCACCAGGGCGCGGACGGGAGGCACGGTGCGCGCAGCACCGACCGCTTCCGGTCCGCGCCCTGTCGCGTCTCCACGGCCCTGGTGGTGACCGGACGTCGGCCGCAGGCGGCAGGATGGTCGCTGTGAGCCTCCGATCCGACACCCCGGCGCCGCGCGCCGACGTCCGCCGCTGGCGTCGTTACCTGGCCGACGAACGTGCCGAGGCGGCTGTGTACCGCAACCTCGCCGCGCGCCGTTCCGGCGAGGAGCGCGAGATCCTGGCCGCGCTGGCCGAGGCCGAGGGGCGGCACGCCGACCACTGGCTCGACCTGCTCGGCGACGACGTCGGCCGGCCGCAGCGGGGCAGCCTCCGGACCCGGGTGCTCGCCGCGCTGGCCAAGCGGTTCGGGTCGGTCTTCGTCCTCGCGCTCATGCAGCGCGCCGAGGACCGCTCGCCGTACGCCGACGACTCCGACGCGACCGCGCGGATGGCCGCCGACGAACGCATCCACGGCGAGGTCGTGCGCGGGCTCGCGAACCGCGGCCGGATGCGGCTGTCCGGCACGTTCCGCGCGGCGGTGTTCGGCGCGAACGACGGCCTGGTGTCCAACCTGGCGCTCATCATCGGCATCAGCGCCTCCGGGGCCGACCGGCACTTCGTGCTGCTGAGTGGCATCGCTGGCCTGCTCGCGGGCGCGTTGTCGATGGGTGCGGGGGAGTACGTCTCCGTCCGGTCGCAGCGGGAACTGCTCGAGGCGTCCGCGCCGCACCCCGAAGCCGGCAGGGCGGTGTCGGACCTCGACGTCGACGCGAACGAGCTCGCCCTGGTCTACCGCGCGCGCGGGATGTCCGAGGCCGAGGCGACCCAGCACGCGGCGCAGGTGCTGTCCGGCATCGGGGAGCGGCGCCCGGCGACCGGTCCGACCCCGGTCGCGGACGACCACGAGGCCGTCGGCACCGGGCTGAGCGCCGCCGTGTCGAGCTTCTGCTTCTTCGCCTCGGGCGCGGTCATCCCGGTGCTGCCGTTCCTGTTCGGCATGCAGGGCTGGGCTGCGATCGCGGTCGCCGGCGGGCTGGTGGGGATCGCCCTGCTCGGCACCGGTGCCGTGGTCGGCGTGCTGAGCGGTGCCTCGCCCGGCAAGCGGGCGTTCCGGCAACTCGCCATCGGGTTCGGTGCGGCGATCGTCACCTACGCGCTCGGCCTGCTGTTCGGCACCGGCTCGGCCTAGCGGTCATATCCGATATGTGACATGCTGTTTGCATGACAACTGCTCGCGCGCCCCGTCTGGACCTCGCCCACATCGACGGGATGCGCGGGATCCTCGCCGCGTTCGTCGTGGTCGCCCACACGGTGCAGTTCACCGGCGTCGCCGGGTCCGTGGCGGCGTCGATGCCCGTCGTCTACCGGGTGCTCAGTGCCGGTGACCTGCGCGTGCCCGCGTTCATCGCGATCTCGGGCTTCACGATGATGATCGCCGTCTCGGGGCGCCACGACCTGCGCCTCGGCACCACCTACGGGGCCTACGCGAAGCGCCGGATCCGTCGGCTCGTCCCGCCGTACCTGACGGCGCTCGTGCTGGCGCTGGCGCTCATCGCCTTCGTCCCGGTGATGAACGAGCCGCACGGCACGGTCTGGGACGACAAGCTCCCGGTGACGTTGCAGGGCATCGTGACCCACGTGTTCCTGCTGCACAACCTGTCGCCGGAGTGGATCACGTCGATCAACGGGACGCTGTGGAGCCTGCCGATCGAGATGCAACTCACCCTGCTGATGCCCGTGCTCCTGCTGCTCTGGCGGCGGACCCACCCCGTCGTCGTCATCGTCCTGTCGTTCGCCCTCGCCGTGCTGTCGATCGCCACCGGCGTCGGTGCCTGGTCCGCGCCGCACTTCCTCGGGGTCTTCGGTGTCGGCATGTACGGTGCCCACCTCGTGATCGGGTCCGAGGACGACCTCCGCCGCCGTCGACCCCGATCCCTGCAGCGGATGCTCCGACACCAGCGCTCCGTGCTCCTCGTCGCCCTCGTCGTCCTGACGGCGGCCTTCGTGCAGGTCGCCGCCGCTCCGGGCATCGTCCACAGCGCCGTCACGGGCACCGTCGCCGGCCTGGGGATCACGCTGCTCCTCATGGTGCTCGCCGACGGGCAGCGGACCGGACGTGTCGGTACCCACCGGGTCCGGCGGTTCCTGGGCGGACGCCGTCTGGTGCAGTCGGGGCTGGTCTCCTACAGCGTGTTCCTGGTGCACAGCCCGCTGCTCGCGCTCGGCAACCTGCTCCTGCTGCCGCTCGGGCTCCCGACACCGGTGCAGTTCGGTCTGATGCTCTTCGTGGTCGCTCCGGCGGTCGTCGCGGTGTGCGTCGTGTTCGCGGTGCTGGTCGAACGCCCGTTCATGAACAGCCACCAGCGCGCGCTGCTCGGCGAGCTGTTCGGCCGTCGAGCGGTCCCCGGCACGCCGCACGTCGCCTCGACCGACGCGGCGGCTGCGACCGCGGTGCCGGTCAGCGGCGGAGCGCGGCGCGCGGCGGCAGGAGCAGCAGGGCCGCGGCGCCGACGATGACGAGCGCGATGCCCGCGAACACCATGAAGACGGTCAGTGCGAGCCCGGGGACGATCAGCACGACGATCCCGCCGATGATCGACAGCACCCCGCTGACGACCGTCGGCACCCGTGACGATCCGGGATGGCCGACGAACCCACCGACGATCGCGGCGACGCCCTCGATCAGGAACCCCACCCCGGCGAGCACGGCGTAGACCACGAGCGGGATCGCCGGGTCGAGCAGGGTCACCAGCCCCGCGACCGCGACCAGGCCACCGACGATGCCGGACGTCCACCGCCACACCGGGCGGGTGCCGTGCCCCCGCACCGCGGCGAAGACCCGCAGCGCACCGGCCACGACGAGGTACACACCGAACAGCAGCGCCACGAGCACGAGCGACGGACGGGGCCAGACGATCGCCACGATGCCCAGGGCGATGGCGACCACGGCCGTGACGACGACGAACACCCGGAACGTCCTGACGGCACGAGAATCCACGAGCGCTCCTCCCTGATCGCCAGCGCTGGTGTCCAGCACGCTACCCGTCGCGCCGTGGCCTCGTGCAACCACCTGCAACCCCCGCGGCCGTACCGTCCGGAGCAGGCACACGACCCGTGCGCCCCGACAGCGTCGTCGAAAGGGCACCACCATGACCATCGCACCTTCGCCCACCAGTTACGCCGCACCAGGCGAACCCGGCTCCCTGGTCGAGTACCGGTCCCGGTACGACCACTTCATCGGCGGCGAGTACGTCCCGTCGTCGAGCGGGCAGTACTTCGAGAACCCCACCCCCGTCACCGGCAAGGTGTTCACCGAGGTCGCCCGCGGTGACGCCACCGACGTCGACCGTGCCGTCGCCGCGGGCTGGAAGGCGTTCCCGTCGTGGGGCCGCACGAGCGCAGCCGAACGGGCCGTCGTCCTGAACAAGATCGCCGACCGCATGGAGGAGCACCTCGAGATGCTCGCCGTCGCGGAGACGTGGGAGAACGGCAAGCCCATCCGCGAGACCCTCGGCGCGGACATCCCGCTCGCGATCGACCACTTCCGGTACTTCGCCGGGGCCATCCGGGCGCAGGAGGGATCCGCCGGCGAGATCGACCACGACACCGTGGCGTACCACTTCCACGAACCGCTCGGCGTCGTGGGGCAGATCATCCCCTGGAACTTCCCGATCCTGATGGCGGTGTGGAAGCTCGCACCGGCCCTCGCCGCCGGCAACTGCGTCGTCCTGAAGCCCGCCGAGCAGACCCCGGCGTCCATCCACGTGCTCGTCGAGCTCATCCGCGACCTGCTGCCCGCGGGCGTGCTCAACGTCGTCAACGGCTTCGGCATCGAGGTCGGCGCACCGCTCGCCCAGCACCCGGACATCCGCAAGATCGCCTTCACGGGAGAAACCACCACCGGTCGGCTGATCATGCAGTACGCCTCGCAGAGCCTCATCCCGGTGACGCTCGAACTCGGCGGCAAGAGCCCGAACGTGTTCTTCCCCGACGTCGCCGCCGAGAAGGACTCCTTCTACGACAAGGCGCTCGAGGGCTTCACGTTCTTCAACCTGAACCAGGGCGAGGTCTGCACGTGTCCGTCCCGGGCGCTCGTGGCGAAGGAGATCTACGACGGCTTCGTCGCCGACGGCCTGGACCGCGTCCGAGCCGTCAAGCAGGGACACCCGCTCGACCTGTCGACGATGATCGGCGCCCAGGCGTCGAACGACCAGCTCGAGAAGATCCTGAGCTACATCGACATCGGCAAGCAGGAGGGCGCGAAGCTCCTGACCGGCGGCGAACGGGCCGACCTGGGCGGCGAGCTCTCCGGCGGCTACTACGTCACCCCGACGGTGTTCGAGGGCGACAACTCGATGCGGATCTTCCAGGAGGAGATCTTCGGCCCGGTGCTCGCCCTGACGTCCTTCAGCGGCTACGACGACGCGATCGCCACGGCCAACGACACCCTCTACGGGCTCGGCGCCGGCGTGTGGAGCCGCGACGTCACGACCCTGTACCGCGCCGGACGCGACATCCAGGCCGGACGCGTCTGGTCGAACACCTACCACCAGTACCCGGCGGGCGCGGCGTTCGGCGGCTACAAGCAGTCCGGCATCGGGCGCGAGAACCACAAGATGATGCTCGACCACTACCAGCAGACGAAGAACCTGCTCGTCTCCTACGCCGACGGACCGATGGGCTTCTTCTGATGCCCGACACCGCACGGGTCGCGATCACGCCGGCGGCGGGGGAGCTCCTCCGCACCCTCACCGCCCGGCACGGCCCGCTGATGTTCCACCAGTCCGGCGGCTGCTGCGACGGCTCGAGCCCGATGTGCTACCCCGTCGGCATGTTCCGGACCGGTCCGGGGGACGTCCTGCTCGGCGCACTGCAGGTGGACGGCCTCGAGCCGGTCGAGGTCTCCATGTCGGTGTCGCAGTTCGAGTACTGGAAGTACACGCACCTGACGATCGACGTCGTCGACGGTCGGGGCGGCGGGTTCTCGGTGGAAAGTCCTGATGGGAAGCGCTTCTTGACCCGCTCACGCATGCTCACGGAACCCGAACTGGAAGCCCTAGGGCTCACGCCTCAGCGGCGATAGTCCGCAGATCGTCCGCAGAATGCTCGGTCGACCCGATCAGGTCCGCAGCTGCGGACCTGGTTCGGTCGGCTGCGTCAGGGAACAGATGGGCGTAAGTGCTGAGAGTGATCGTCGGAGACGCGTGCCCCATCGCTCGTGCGACAGACACTGCGTCGAGTCCAGCGCGGATCAGGCCTGACGCGTAGAAGTGCCGGTAGTCGTGAGGGGTGAGGCCAACCACTCCTGCTGCCGCACAGGCCTTGTTGAACCACGCTCGAAGGGCAGCGGGGGAGGGCGGATCGCCTGGCAGGAACCAACCGCCCTCGTAGACGCCTTGCTCACTGAGGTGCACGCCGAGCCGGTTCATGAGCGCATCGGGTGCCGGGATGCTGCGCTCACTCCCATGCTTGGGCGCGCAGATCTCGCGTCGGCCGGTGCGGTTCTGAATCTGTCGCGCAACGTGGACAGTCCTGCGCATGAAGTCGACGTCGCCCACCTGAACTGCGGAGGCTTCACCGATGCGCATGCCGGCGAAGGCCATCAGGTCGAGCAGTGGCAGCAAAAAAGGCTCCGCGAGCTCTCGGATTGCTCCTACCTCTGCGGGTGTTGGGATCCGCATCGTGTGCTCGAGCTTGCGGACTGCGGGAAGCCGAAGCCCGAGAGTGGGGTCTTTACCGAGGTAGCCGTCGAGAACCGCGCCGCGCAGCGCGCCGCGGACGTACTTCACTCGGGTGCGAACAGTTGAGGCTGCAAGGTCCTGTTCGAGCACCTTGATCCATGACTCCGGATGCGAGCGCTTCAGCTTCCCGAACGGAACATCTCGGAACGTGCATGACGCTATTGCACGGTCCGCCGCCCTGACCGTACCTTCGGTCCAAACCTGGCGGGGTGCCCACTCGGCATAGAACGACGCGAGAGTGGATCGGGAGGCTTTGGGATCGACGTACGAGCCAGTTCGCACAGAGGTGGTGACCTCATCGAGCCAGTCCTGTGCATCTCGCTTCCGGGGGAAGTGCCTTGCGTGTTCCTTGCCCTCGTCGTCTCGGTAGCGGGCTCGCCACGATCCGTTAGCGCGCTGTCGGATGCTCGCCATCAGATGCCTCTCCGAACGTGAACTGCACGTCGTTGGCACGCGTCAGCTCTGTCTTCTCGATCCCCTCGAGCAGTGCGGTACCGAACGGCCCGCCTTGGTCGGCCAGTGATCGAACCATCGGCAAGTGTTCCTTGGCGAGGTCGTAGACCAGCTCCACTGGAGTCTCCCGAAGATCCCATTCGAGCCCGCGCACCGCCCCTTCGTCCAGTGTGGACGTGGGCATCTGGTTCAGCTCTTCAACCATCTGGCGCTGCAGTCGGAGAACCTTCTCCGCTTGCAGTACGAGTTCGCGTTGGGCTTGCTGCAGCTGAGTCTGAGTGACCAGGTACTCGAACTCGCCCGCGGGCGCTGTGATGCTCACGATGCTCTGAAGGTCGAGCACCCGCACCAGATCCTCTGCTTCAGCGAGACGCAGGGGGCGCTTGCCCTGCTCGATGGACCAGACGGTGGTCTGTGACCACTTCCAGCCGAGTTCGGTCATCGCCTCCGCAATGTCCTTCTGCGAGCGGGCTCCCCGGAGCTGCTGGAGGTTCTGCCCGATTTGCTTGTCGCTGGCTGCCATGTTCTCGACGGTACAGCAAGACACCGTAACCAACAACACGATTTGGATCACATCGACCCGTACTCGTAAATCACGTGTTACAGTGATATCAAGTCAGCGACGACACTCTCACACCATAAGGAGCGAGCATGAGTACCACTGCCCCTGATCTCCCGACACGTCGGATCCGGAGCCTGATGACCCTGGCGGAGACCGCCGCGGCCCTTCGCAAGAAGGAGTCGCAGCTGCGTTGGATGATTGCGCAGAACTCTGCGCCGCCTCACGCCAAGGTCGGCGGACGAATCATGTTCGACGCCGACGGTGTCGCGGCATGGCTCGACGAGCAGTTCACGGAAGCGTCCTGAACCTGCCAGACCGCGCGATCGACGAAAGCCTCGCGCCTCCCGCCTACGGCGACCCAACCGGTGAACAAGCCGTCAGGAACATCCTGACCGGAGCCGACTGGTCGCCGCACGCCGACTGGAAGCTAGTCGGCCCGTGGCGTGACGAGAAGCAGCCCATCACAGTGCTGCTCGACTCGCGTCTCGCCCTAGAACTCCTGAAGTTCCTCGGACGCCAAGCCGAGATGAAGGAGACCAGACGGGGACGTAACGTCCGTGCTCGTCTCAAGAAGAAGGCCCCAGGTGCGCCAACACCCGGGGCCAAGTCCAACCAGTAACCATCACGAAACCGAAGGACAGAAGACATTGTCTCTCAACAACACGATCATCTCACGCCCCACTGACATTTCCGCTAGCGCCCCCTCGGGGGACGCCGTCGCCACACGAGTCGGCGAACCGGTTCTGGAGCTGAAGGGCTGGCACCACAAGCAGTGGAAGCAGCCCGACCCCAACGGTCTCTACAGGGTCATCACCACTCACCGCCGGTACGAGGGCAACCGCGAAGAGATCACCGCGATGCCCGACGCCACGACGTGGGGCCACCTGACGCCGGTCGAGTACCAGTTGCACACGACTCCGGGGTACCAGTGGGGCGACTACCCGCAAGAGGAGGTGACCAGCCGCCCGAACGAGTTCGTCATGACGTACGTCGGCTTGTACAAGCTCGTCGGCTACTCCTTCGATCCGGGGGAAGGAATCATCACCGGGAAGTTCGAGCGAGTCGAGGGGGACGCCTGATGGACGACGTGATCAAGCTCGTCGACCTCGAGACGACTCCGACCGGACGCGCCGAAGTGATCATCGACGCTCAGCCGAGCCAGTTCAGCGACGGCTACTCGCTCATCCTGACGCCTTCCGAAGCGCTGCGATTGGCTCATGCCATCGTCGCTCGCGTCTCCGATGTGCGGACTCAGCCGGTCGCCGTGCCCATGCTGGTCCCGACTCTGCGGGTGGCTGCCTGATGCCGGCCGGCAAGACGACGGTCGACGGCTTCGCGGTGCTGGCCATCAACGGCGTCGTGGGACTGCGCGCGGAACGACCCTTGACGGAGCTGGCGGGGGACCAGGCGCGACGCCTGGCCATCTGCCTGCTCGAAGCCGCGCAAGACGCCGAACGTCCGGAGCCGCCTGAGTGGCCGTAGGCCAGTCCGGCACCAGGAAGCCCCCAGATCCTCACTACGAGGACGAGGGGGCTTTCTCGTACCCGGACTCCATCGAGCTCTCGCCGGCCGCGGAGCGATACATGCACCAGCTCGCGATCGACCTCACCGCTGGCGTCGTCGAGCTCAGGCAGCTGCCGCCCTCTCTTCGGCAGTTCTACGTCTTCGCGTTCGAGCAGGGCAGTGCGTCACGGCAACCCGAAGTCGATCACGCCAACGACGACGCAGACCGGCTGTACGCCGAAGTGTGCCGACGTCAGCCGTCGCGTGACCACGAGACCACAAACGCCTTCCTCGAGGCGCAGAAGCACCGCGGCACTGAAGCCGCAGCCAAACGAGCGGCCGCAATCCGCGCCCAGATCTACTCCGGACAGGAGACCCAATGACCCGACCCCCAACCACCTTCGATGCCCGCTGGCTGATGGCGCAAGACTTCCCGCCCACTCAGTATGTCGTCCCCGGCATCATCCCCGAAGGCATGACCCTGCTCGTCGCAGCGCCGAAGATCGGCAAGAGCTGGCTAGTGCTCGGGCTGGCGCTCTCGCTCCACGTTGGCGAAAAAGCACTTGGCGGTGTACCTACGGGCGCGCCCCGCCCCGTCTTGTACCTCGCACTCGAAGACGGCCCCCGCCGGTTGCAGCAGCGCATTCGCACGCTCAACCCTGAGGTGGTCACCCCGCGGCTCGAGTTCGTCACGGCGCTCGAAGGCGGTCAAGTGATCCCTGCCATCAAGGAGTTCATCTCCCGGAACATCGATCAGAACCCCGTCGTCATCCTCGACACCCTCGGGAAGGTACTTCCGAGTACCGCAGCAACGAAGTCGCAGTACGCCGCGGACTACGAGTTCCTCGGCGCGCTCAAGGCCACCACGGACGCGGAACCGGGCTCGTCCCTCATCATCGTCCACCACACCCGCAAGAGCGGCGGAGAGGACTTCCTGGACGCAGTGAGCGGCACCCAGGGCATCGCAGGAGCTGCTGACACCGTTCTCGTGCTGCGCCGTGAGCGACAGGAGCAGAGTGCGACGCTGCACGTCACCTCACGCGATGCGAAAGAAGGTGAGTACGCACTGCTGCTGTCCGACTCCGGAGCCTGGGCACTCAACGGCGGAGGGCTAGACGCTGCCCGCGCTGCTGCTGACGCAATCAAGGTGTCCGCAGGAGTGGGGGATCGGATGGCCGACATCATCGGCGTCGTCTACCAGGCCGATGCCCCCGTCTCCCGCCAAGAGATCCAGCACCTGCTGCCGACGATCCCGGTTGCTCAGCTCGACGTGTACCTCAAGCGCGCGGTCGACGCAAAGCGCATCTCGAAGCCATCACGGGGCCTCTATGGCCCTGCTGTTAGTTCCGTTAGATCTGTTAGTTCCGAAGACGGTTCTAACACTCCTAACGCTTCTAACACCCCCTACAAGGGCGACGTGTTCGAGGGCGTGGCATGAACCCGATCACCGTCGCCTGCCCCGACTGCTCAGCCGCAGCAGTCATCGACATCTCCGGCCCAGGCGTCTCCCACGCCGTCCTCGAGCACGACGACACATGCCCGCGACTCAACCACCCAGCCTTCGGGCTGCACCACGACCGTTAGGACCACTCATGACCGACGCAAGCAGCAACTGGCTCAAGAGCTACCTCGAACAACTCGAGACTGCCGGCAACAAGATGCTCACGCAGCTATACGAGGACCGCGATGGGGTCCCAAGCACCGTCGTCGGGGCTGGCTCGATCAGCCTCGCTGGCTACGCACTTGCCACCCACCTCGCGACTGTTACCGACGATCCCGACAAGATGGTGCAGACCGTCGTTGACCACCACGCCCTCGCCACAGCCAAGCTCGGTCCCGATGCCTGGCCAGACGTCCTCTACGGGGCGCTGCTGCACCTCGCAATGCTCTACCTCGAGCCGGCGTACAAGGTGGCCGACAGGACCGACTACGACTTACGCGCCGCCGCTCGGCAGTGGTGGTCGACCTTCACGGCAGCGACCGAAGGCGACGCCCCTCTTGAGTGAACCGAAGCTTCATGCGCCCGCACCACGTCGCACGCAGGATGTCACGCGCTTGCAGGTCCGCCCTGTGCGACTTCCCCTCGCTCTCAACAGTCAGGCCGATCAGCATGAAATGTCCGACAGCAGCAGCCAGAAGCGTTGCGGGGAAGGCCCACCCGACGAACGCGAATCCGAACCCCAGACCCCCACCATTCACGCCGATAACCAGCACTATGAGCGAGAAGAAGCCCATGACAAGGGCCGCCGCCATGATGGGGAGGTACGCCGGGTGCGATCGGTATTTCACACCGATCGTTCGGCCCTCCAGGAGTACCGCAAGCATGAGAACTGGAACGATCTGGGCAAGCGTCGAGCAGGTGTTTGCAGTCATCTAAAGCTCATATCGGATCAGTCTCGACACTCGTTAGGAGACGACTGACGTGCTCTCATCGAGACAGGTACCTCCCGTTGCAGGCATTGACGGACCGGTGGCGCTGCTGAGCGGCCGCGTTGCCGCTTACCTGCTTCGGTACGCGGACCTTGACCGGTACCACATGGGCCATCGAGGTGAAGATGCCGAGGTTGATGCCGCGCTTCTAGCGATGAAGGTTGTTGCATTGCACTGGCGAACTTCCGCTACCGGAACACGAAATGCGGCATCTGCGGAACTCGATGCACAATCGGAATGGCTCAGCACAAAGCAAGCAGCTGACGCCCTCGCGATGACAGACCGTGCAATCCGCAAGGCAATCCGTGAGAACAGACTCAAAGCGAACAGAGTAGGTCGCGCCTACCGAATCAACCGCGAACAACTCGCACACTTCAAAGCGAGAAAGGAACCAGCATGACCACGCCCCGCACCAAGCAGCATGAGTTGGCAGAGAACACCCGGCAGCAGTACCAGCGTCGCGTCGAAGAGATCCGCAACGATCGCCGCTTCACCCCCGAGGCCAAGCAGCAGGCCATCGCCAAGCTCTACCGCGACACCAACCACCAGCTCGGACAGCTGCGAGACGAACGAGACGCCACGCTCAACAGTCGCCGCACTGCACTCGAAGCAGAGATGTTCGGACTACCGAAGTACGCATCCACATCCGAAACGCTCTCGTACCGCGACGCACTCGACCGAGCCAGCCGAGCCGAGGACGGTACGGCGCTGGCCGCCCTCTACGACACGGCAGCCATCAGCAACGACACCATCCTCGCCAAAGCCATCCTCGCCAAGGCATACGGAGACGGTGAAGTCGACGTCATCAACCGATACCTCGAAGACCACTCCACCCTCGAGACCAAAGCGCAGGAGCTGTGGGACATCCGCTACGGCGACGAGGCTGCAGGGCAAACACTGCAGAACACGCTCAACGACTTCGCGTTCCAAGCCGACAAGCCCACCGAGATCCGCGCCCTCTCCGACTCGCTGATCGAACAGGTCGCGGAGGCAAGCGAGTGACCCAGGGGGATGCACCTCAGCGGCGTCCTGGCCCGGACCTCCGGGGCGGGCGCGTCTCTCTCCGTGACAGCAGAACGGTTGGCCCTGCGCCTGCTGCTGCTCAGGATTGGAGCGGAAGTGACTGATTCAAACGACACCGGAAGTGCAGTGCGGACGCCCCGCGGTTTGAACGCCGCGGGGCGTCGTCTTTGGGATGCCGGCACGGCTGAGTTCGAGTGGGCGCAGCACGAGCTGGCGATGCTCGAAGAGGCGTGCCGCACACGGGATCGAATCGTCGAGCTCGACGCCGCGGTGAAGGCCGACGGCTTGATGATCGCCTCTCCGCAGGGCTCTCGAGTGCACCCAGGTGTGGGGGAGGCTCGGCAGCAGCGCCTCACGTTGGCGAGGCTGCTGGCTACCCTCGGCATCCCGCCGTTGGAGGACGACAACCTGCCGGCGGCGCGCAAGGTGCGCGGCGTCTACGGGATGCGCTGATGCCTCGGCGTAGGTCAGCAGGAAACAGTGGACCTCCTTGGCTGTCGGAGTTCGTCGAGGCGGACTGGCCTGGGCGCTGTTCGTTGGAGCGGCTGAGGGCGTGGCGTGCAGCGCAACGGGCCGGGGCGGCTGACATCCCTGGCGCAGCGTCCGCGGCCCGTGCTGCGCGTAGGGCGCTCGTCCATCCCGCGGATTGCCCGGTGCATCCGCTGCCCCCTGTGCGTCCCTCTGGGTGGAACCGAGGGTCGGAAAAGACCGTCTTCACACTGATCGGCCCTGACGATTCGACGTCAACGGAAGAGGTGAGCAACGATTCGCCGCGAGATCACGAATTGCGGCAAGCGTTCGAAGAATGGCTGCAGAGGCTCGGTTGATCCAGCTAATGCAATGAGACAATTGATGTAGGAACTAAGCCCGCCGGTTTACCCGGGCATGAACAAGAGAGATCTTGGCATGCCCGGGTGTGGGTGAGCGTTTTGGTGTGCCGATTTCTCCTAATCTTAGGAGAACATTTTGGCCGACAGGGTAGTGCAAGTCACGATCCGTGCCGCGATTGACAACTACGTCAAGGGTATGGAGAAAGTCCGTAAGGCGACAGCTGACACGGCAAAGGAATCCGACAAGCTCGAGAAGGTCGGACAGGCAGCGGAACGCGTTGGCGGCTCCCTGCTGACCATGGGCGCGGCGGCGACGGGCTCTGTCCTGATCGTCACGAAGATGGCGGCGGACTTCGACGCCCAGATGTCCAAGGTGCAGGCGGCTACGAACGCCACAGCTTCCGAGATGGATAAGTTTCGGAACCAGGCGCTGACGGCTGGTGCTGCGTTTGGTTACACGGCGACTCAGGTGACTGAGGCGCAGGTGGAGCTGGGCAAGGCAGGCCTGGCGACGCGCGACATCCTCGGCGGCGGCCTGACGGGTGTTCTGGCGCTGGCGGCGTCGGACAACGTGGATCTCGGTAAGGCGACGCAGATCGCTGCGGTCGCGATGAAGCAGTTCAACCTCGAGGGCTCCGACGTTCCCCACATCGCTGACCTGCTTGCTGCTGGTGCCGGTAAGGCGCTGGGTGGCGTGCAGGAGCTGGGTGATGCGCTGAACCAGTCTGGTCTGGTTGCGTCGAACTTCGGCTTCTCGATCGAGGAAACGACGGGTGTGCTGTCGTCGTTCGCGGACGCTGGTCTGTTGGGTTCTGACGCGGGTACGTCGCTGAAGAGCATGTTGCAGATGCTGGCGAACCCGTCGAAGGAGTCGGCGCAGCTGATGAAGTCTCTCGGCATCAATGTCGAGGACGCTAACGGTCAGTTCCTTGGGGCTGCTGACATCGCTCAGGTGCTGCACGACCGACTGTCCACGCTGTCGGACGCTCAGCGTCAGCAGGCCCTGTCGCAGATTTTCGGTGCGGATGCTGTCCGTGCTGCGACGGTGCTGTACAAGGAGGGTGCTGATGGCATCCAGGAGTACATCGACCAGAACAACGACGCTGGTTACGCGGTCGATCAGGCTGCGAAGAAGTCCAACAACCTCAACGGCGACCTCAGCAAGCTCAAGTCTGCGTTCCAGGCGGGGCTGATCGAGAGTGGGACGTCTGCGAGCAGTGCACTGCGTCCGATGGTGCAAGACCTCACGTCGTTCATCCAGAAGGTCCGGGAGCTTCCGGAGCCCCTGAAGGCCACAGCGCTCGGCGCAACTGGAGTCGTCGGTGCTGCGACGTTGCTCGGCGGCGGGCTGCTCCTTGCTGTCCCGAAGATCGTCGAGTTCCGGTCTGCAATGGCATCGCTCCGCGCCAGCGGCATCACTGGGCGTGCGGCGCTCAGCTCCATGTCTGGCTTCCTCGGCGGTCCGTGGGTTGGAGGTGTCGCCCTCGGTGTCACGGCAGTTGCCCTGCTGAACACCGAGCTCGAGAAGCTGAAGGCGGATAGTTCAGAGATCACCCACACGCTCAAGTCGGCGTCGTCTGCTGCTGAGATCTACAAGACGCTCGGTAAGGGCCAGCTCTCCGCGGGCATCGACGGCAGCGTGAAGGACCAGCTGAAGGACATGGATGCTGCTCTGCAGTCGTTCGCGTCTCACAACAGTGCAAACGGCTTCCAGGCCATCCTTACGCGGTTCACCAATACCGATTTCAACCAGGGCGTCAACGCACTGCGGGACATCAACGCTGAGATGGGGCAGCTCGCCCAGACGGACCCGTCGAAGGCAGTCCGCGCGTTCGAGCTGTTGGCGGACCAGACCGACGGATCACAGAAGTCACTGCACCGTCTCGTCGATGCGATCGGCGGGGACTACCGGTCGGCGCTCGTGCAGCAGGCTGACGCGCTCGGGATCACCGCGAACGACACGAACCTCGTCAAGCTCGCGATGGGTCAGTACGCGGACGCCGCGAAGGGAGCGAAGCAGCCGACGCAGGACAACGCGGATGCTCTCAACGCACTCCAGGGCGCTGCCGGCGAGGCGGCTCCGAGCATCGATGAGGTGGCCAACGCGCTCCGGGCGCTGACGTCTCCTACGCTCGACGCTCGCGAGGCGAAGCGTCAGTTCCAGGCGGCAGTTGACGGCGTGACGGACTCCCTGAAGGAGAACGGCACGACGCTCGACATCTCCACGGAGAAGGGCCGCAACAACCAATCGGCTCTCGACGGGATCGCACAGGCCGCGCAGAACGCGGCCGGCTCGATCTTCCAGCAGACCGGAAACCAGCAGTCGGCCACCGCGGCGATGGAGCAGGGTCGCAGCGAGCTCGTGAAGGCGCTGGGTCAGTACGGCATCACCGGTCAGGCTGCGCAGGACTACGCGAACAAGATCATCGGCACGCCGACCGACTGGGCCACGACGTTCCAGAACAATGCTCCCGAGGCTGCGTCGAAGACGTCTGACTACCAGCAGCGTCTCAACGCGCTGCCGAAGGAGAAGCGAACCCAGGTCAACGCCGCGACGGCTCAGGCGCAGTCGGCAATCCAGGGGGTGCTCAACTCCCTGGGCCTGGTGCAGTCGAAGACAATCACGATCACGACGAACCGGGTCACCGTCGGTACTCCGGAGAACACCAACGGCGTCTTCAAGAACAAGAAGGCGGACGGCGGCTACATTTCCGGCCCGGGCACGGGAACGTCTGACTCGATCCCGGCGATGCTGTCGAACGGTGAGTACGTCATTCGGGAACGATCGGTCAGCAAGTACGGGACGGGGTTCCTGGATGCGGTGAACGCCGGCCGGTACGCGAACGGTGGACTTGTTCACCTTGCTGGCGGCGGTTCGGCTGAAGCTGCCCAGAAGGCGGCTGAGGCTCGAGCGAAGGCTGCCAAGGAACGTGCGGAAGCACGACAGAAAGCGGAGGCCGCTCGCCTCTCTCGTCTGAGCGACATCTACGGCTTCCGGACCGGGGTGCGCGCCGGCAGCCTGACAGGCCAGTCGGCCGTCTCGCAGGCGTTCCAGATCGCGACGGACAGCAAGTATCCGGAGCGGTTCCGACTGTCTGTGGCGCGCGTTGCTGGGGCGTCGGAGAAGCGCCTGCTGAGCCTGGAGAAGCAGTCGGACAAGGCGGCGAAGGCGGTGGATAGGGCGTCGGACAAGCTCGATGGGCTGAAGTCCTCTGCGTCGTCTATGTCGTCTTCGATCCAGGGCAAGCTGTCGGACTTCTCGTACGGCGATTACCGGTCGTCATCCTCCCTGCAGCGAGCTCTGACAGGACGGGCAAGCAAGCTCAAAGAGTTCCAGGCGCTGCTCACGAAGCTGCAGAAGAACGGCGTCGCCCCTGCGCTGCTGAACGAGATCGCATCGCTCGGCATCGACGAGGGCACCCCGCTGGCTCGTTCGCTTGCCACCTCGTCGAAGTCGCAGATCGCCGAGATCAACACGCAGTACAAGTCGATTCAGTCGACGGCTTCGAGCATCGGCGATCAGGTGGCGGATGCGAACTTCGGGAAGCTGATCGATGCTGCTGAGAAGCAGTTGCGGTCGGCGAACCGGAACGCGTCGTCGATTACTCGGGCGATCACGAGTGAGTCGCGGAAGTTGCAGCGGCTCATTGGTCGGGCGATTGGTGTGCCTGGCTATTCGGTTGGCGGGTACACGGGTGACGGTCACCCGGGGGCGGTGGCTGGTTTTGTGCACGGACGTGAGTTCGTGATGAACCAGTACGCGACTGCTGCGAACCGTCCGCTGCTTGAGGCGATGAACCAGGGCGGCAACGTCCGTTACATGGATTCGTCGCGGATCGTGCAGGCTGCGCCCGCGTCGAGCACGTCGGTCGAGCAGCACAACCACTTCAAGCCGATGCCGAACCTGGACCCGAACACGCTGACAACGGTGCTGGGCCGTCAATTGACCCGCGAGTTGGCTGGAATGGTCAACTAGCACGATCACTAATCACAACAGACAAAAGCACCGCCCCTTCTTAGGAAGGGGCGGTGCTTTTTGTCAGGCCACTCATTGCTTGACAACCTCATTGTACATAGACAAAGAAGGAATAACCATGGGCACACCGCTACTTGTCTCCGTCGACTCCGACAGCAAGCAACTGCCGGACGCCGTTCGCACACGCATGGTGTCGAACTTTGCGGACCCTGCTACACCGGAGGGCGTTGCGCTCGACGGTCGCTTCGTGAAGGCCACAAGTCGAGCGACGCGGCAGAACGTCAAGCGTCCCCTCACTTCCGGCCTCGGCGGTCGAGATGTCGCACCATTCGATTGGGTTTGCTGGGGCACCTCTATGACCGAGGGTGGCCCGGCGAATGGTGCACCCGAAGTTGCTCTGGGGCGTCAAGTGCGGTGGCTGGACAGGCTGCAGCTCACTCTCCGCAGTCGCTTTCCGCTGCTCTCTCCTGTCGCTGGCAGTGTCGGCTACATCCCCGCGTTCTACCAGACGTTCTTCGTCGCTGGCACCACGGCAAACGGGCGCGTCACCCCAGCCGGCGTGACCTACTCGGGCAACCTCATCGCCGTGGGGTCGGGGCTCGCCTCCCGTTCGCTTGCACTCACCACCACGTCGGACTGGATCCAGTTCACGTTCACTGGGGACTCCGTTGACGTCTTCGGCGGCACGCTCGCCACGGCCAGCACCACCGCAACAGTGTCGGTGGATGGTGGTGCAGCGCAGGCATGGAACCTGCCGGCGTCGGCACGAAAGGCGACCAAGTTCTCGGTGACTGGCCTCACCGCCGGTTCCCACACCATCCGCATCACGGGCGGGTCGGCAGGAAACGTCGCGATCGATGGCATCATGCCGTACAACGGGGACCGCCTAAAGGGCATCCGCATCTGGGATGGCGGCAAGGGCTCAGCGAAAATCGGTGACTATGGCACCGACTCGACGTCGCTGATCTTCCAGTCGATGGGCCTCATCCAGCCGCGGATGCTGACCATCGAGTTCGGCTTCAACGAGTACTTCGGCAACGTCGACCCGGCACTGTTCCAGACGCAGCTGACGAACTCCGTGTCGTGGATGCTTGCGCCGTGCACGGTGAAGCCGACGGTGCAGTTCATCGTCTTCCCGGAGCCGTCGATCACAGGGTCTGCTCGCAGTTATCTGTACCAGGCGTACGTGGATGCGGTGTACGCAGCTGCGGCAGCAACCCCGAACTCGTTCGTCACTGACCTGCGCAACGCGATCGAACCCGGCGTGACCGCTGGCAGCGCTGGCCTCGGCATGTACTTCGACGGGGTGCACTTCAACGCGTACGGGCAGGCAGCTGTTGCTGACCTCATCCTTGAGGATGCGCTAGCGCGGATGGCGTAAACAACGGCAAATCCCTCTTGGATGCCTGGCAGAATCCAAGAGGGATTTCGGCCTTTTTACTCGCACCCTGTACACGAACTCATGGTGAAGTAGTCTCGCCATCATGGGGATGACTTCGATGATCGTCGACTACCGGCGTGTGCCCGTGCTCGGCAGTCTGCTCCGCAAGGTCGGATACGCGATGGGGTTCGACTGCCCTGCTTCGATCGAGGTCGGCAAGCGCCTGACGATCGAGCACCGCGGTGTCGGCACGGTCCTGCACCCTCGAGTGAAGATCGGCGATGACGTGCGGATCTACCACCACGTCACGATCGGGCGGGCGCGGCTCGATGGCGAGTACCCGGGTGACACATACATCGGCGACGGAGCGATCCTCTGCACTGGTGCCGTGATCCTCACGGGAACCAGCGACCGACACATCGGTGCCGGCGCGGTGATCGGTGCGAACTCCGTCGTCACCAAGGACGTGCCCGCCGGTGAAGTCTGGGCTGGAAACCCCGCTCAGAAGGTGAGCGACCGCGCCTGGTAGGCGGCACGACGCCCCGTCCCTTAAAACGATGGGCTTGGGCGTCGTCCCATTTCGGGGGGGGGGCGGTGGTTGCCTTGACGCTAAGTTGTCTCCGACTCAGAGGGGGACACATGTACGAGAATTCCGGAGCAAGCGCGCTTGGCGGGCTCATCGGCATCATGATCGTGACGATCATCAGCTTGGTGGTGTTCTACGCCATCATCCGCGCCGCCGTCGTGCAGGGCATGAACGCGCACTACAAGACCGTGCGCCGGTACGAAGAGACAGGCGAGTGGCGGTACATGACAGACGGGAAGAGCAAGCCGCCCGAGCGTGACCACTAATCCGCTCCGCGCGACCCGTTCGGGGTGGTGTGGCCCTACGACTAACCCGGGAAGATGATGGGATGGAGCTTCTCGCGATCGTTCTCTTCATCACCGGTATCTTCGTCGCTTACTGGGTGGTGCACGCCTCTGTCCTGGCCGCGCTCAACGACCACTACAAGACGCGCGCACACTTTGAAGCAACAGGGGAGTGGAAGCCGGGGCACTGGAACAACAAGACCGTCCCGAAGCGAGTGAGCAGCTAGGCAACTTCAGGGGCGGCGAGACCGGTCCTTGAGCGTCCGGTTCTTGACAGCCGCACGCCAGCACCACACCTGCTGCAGCCGACCCTGCCACGTCACCTGTACAAGAGCCGCGACCGGCGTGTGAGCGATCGCGAAACCCTTGAGGCGCAGGAGTCCTGCGTGCTGGTATCGGATCCATACGTACACCGGACGTGGTGTCGCGAGGCGTTCGCCCGGGCCTTCGATGTGCTCCGGCCCAAGGCCGTACGGCTCATCCAACGTGACGTCGGGATGCTCCGGGGGAGCCCACTTGTGCTCGGGCATGACCATGATGTTCCGGATGACCACCGACACCTGTCCGCTGCCTGTCGTCACCCGCGTTGGGGCATGCGGTGTAGCTGAGCAGTCCTCTATGTTCTGCTTGTGACCGACAAGCTTCCGCCTAACCCACCTCTGACACCCGGCAAGGCGGACCCCACGTTCAAGTTCTTCATGTGGGTGTGCTGCGGCTTCCCCGTGTTCGGCGGGGTTGCGATCGTGCTGGTTCTGGCGATTTCTGCGGCCTTCAATGGTGGGTCGTCCTCGAGCGACAACAGCGTCGAGGCGCAGATCGCTTGCGAGAACAGAATCAAGGACGCGTTGAAGTCGCCGTCAACCGCTGAATTCAAGGATGACGTCACGGGTTCGGGTCCATACAAGGTCACGGGGACTGTCGACTCCGAGAACAGCTTCGGTGCCATGCTCCGCTCTGACTTCCAGTGCACAGTGAAGGTCACGGGGGACCGCACCCTCACGACGATCGAGTACCTGCGCTAGAGCTACGCCGCCCAACGCGGCACGATGGGTCCATGGCGTCGTCGGATGAGCCTCAGCCCGGCCAGACTTGGGCCTACAGAACCGCTGTCAGTTCAGCGCGTTTTCACGAGGCTGCCGTGCTGACGGTTGGTGAGAAGCGTCCGGTTCGGGTCCGTATCGAGCTCGTCGCGAACGAGTGGCAGGGCGAGCGCCGCTGGGTTTCGCCTTCTCGGCTCGAGGTGCGATGGGAGGACCGCCACGCGTACATCGAACTTGACCAGAAGCGGCGAGCTGTAGCCGCGTTCGATCCGTCGGTGGAGCAATGGCGGACCGCGGAGCTCGTGCTGTGGAAGTCGGTCCCGTTCGAGCTCGCGGAGTTCAACCGGGACAGCGCCGGATCTATCACTGTCCACGACGTCCCCGCCCTGGCGCAGTACCTGCGCGTGGACCGACAGGACCTCGAGTCGCCGCCCGCCTATTACGACGGACCCGATCTCCACGCAGCCTGGCCCACAACTGAGCTGATCGGTCGCACTGCCGCCGCGCTGCACCCGGCGGACATCATCGACTACATCGAAGAGCAGGAGCGGACGGCCCAAGAGCATGCGCTGCACGGTGACAACTTCACGAGCATCGTTGATGGGCAGGAGTACTACATCGCCCCAGACGACGCTCGTCGGCGCTTCATCGAGCGAACGCTGCCCGAGCTTGACCGCCTCCGCGACTGGATAGGTGTCGAGCGGTCCGCCGAGATCGAAGGACAGCGCATGCTGCTCGATCGCCTTGGTCGGGTCACCGCAGTCGCTGAACGAGCACTCGAGGACTTGGAGCCGCGGCATAAGACGTTGGTCCTCAAGCTGCGGAAGGAACTTGAAGCTGCGTTAGACGGCGTGATCGTGCTACCGCCCGGCGGTGACCGCGAGGTCTAAGCGTCAAAGACATGCGCGTGCTCTTGGGCGTGCGCGGCTAGCGGCTGGCGCTCTCGTAGTTTGCGCCGCATGGACGAGCAAGCGTTGACGGTCACCGAGCTCGCTGCGTGGCTGCAGATCTCCGAGTGGAAGGCGCGGGAACTGGGGAAGGATCCCCTGTTCCCGTCCTTCCGCAACGGCAACCAGCACCGCTTCTGGCCCTCCGAGGTCAAAGCCTGGACTCAGCAGCCACGGGATCCGTGGAAGCAGTCGGCCCGTTCCCTGGGCCGCAAGCGCAACCGAGACGGGGAAGGCCCCTCCCAGCTCAGGCAGATGCGTTCCTAGTCCGCAGCGAGTCCGCAAGAGGCGCACAAGCGGACTTCTCCGCACAACGCACCACTACCACCGCATCCGCATCAGTCCGGGCTTCACAACCACAGGCACCACCGGGCAACGACGCCCGTCGAGTACTGGAAGTACACGCACCTGACGATCGACGTGGTGGACGGTCGCGGCGGCGGGTTCTCGGTCGAGGTCCCCGAGGGCAAGCGGTTCCTCACCCGGTCGCGGATGTTCGACGACGCCGAGCTCGCCGATCTCGGCCTGGTCCCGCGGGTGGCCCGGACGTAGGCTGACCGCACGCGTCGCGACGGAGCGGCGGGTGGGGTCGATCGGAGGACGCATGCGCGCACCCGGTCGGCTCCGCCCGCTCGTCGCCGAGTCGTGGCAGCGGTCCGCCCGGGTCGACCCGGACGCGGCTCCGGTGCTCGCCCTGGGGGACGACGAACTCGACGCCGCACGGCAGGACGGCCCCCTCGCGACCCTGCTGCCGGTGGTCCGCCGGCTGCTGCTCGACGACTCCCGCTCGGCCGGGTGCGTCGTCGCCGTCGGGGACGCCGCGGGTCGCCTCGTATGGGTCGACGGCGCCCGGTCCACCCGACGTGCCGCCGAGGACATGGGCTTCGTCCCCGGGGCCGACTGGTCGGAGGAGCGCGTCGGCACCAGCGCCCCCGGCACGGCCCTGCGCCTGGACCGTCCGGTGCAGATCCGGTCCGACGAGCACTACGCGAACGCCGTCAAGCCGTTCTCGTGCACGGCGGTCCCGGTGCACGACGCGAGTGGCGCCACCGTCGGGGTGCTCGACCTGACGGGCGACGACCGCGCCGTCGAGCGGCACACGCTGTCGCTGCTCGCCGCCACGGTCGCCGCCGCCGAGGCCCAGCTCGCCCTGGCCGCGGTCCGACCGCGCGCGCGGACACCCCACGTGCCGTCGGCCGAGCTCACCGTGCTCGGGACCGACACCGCCGTGCTCCGGATCGCCGACCGGCGTCTCCAGCTGTCCGCCCGGCACTCCGAACTGCTCGTCGTGCTCGCCGCGCACCCCGGCGGTCTCGCGGCAGCCGACCTCGCCGCCGCCGTCTACGGCGACCCGGGCGCGGTCGTCACCCTGCGCGCCGAGGTGGTGCGGCTCCGCCGGGTCCTCGCGCAGCACGCGCCGGGCGTGACGGTGACGTCGCGGCCGTACCGGGTGGTCGGAGTCCGGACCGACGTCGACGGCGTGCTGTCCGCGCTCGGACGCGGGGCGCGCCTCCAGGCCGTCGACCGGTACGCCGGACCGGTCCTGCCGGGCTCGGCCGCACCCGGCGTCGACGCGCTCCGTGACCTGGTGCGGCTGCGGTTCCGTGAGTCCGTCGTCGCCGACGGCGGCGTCGACGCCCTGCTCGCGTGGGCACGCACGCCGGACGGCGCGACGGATGCGTTCGTCCTCCGCGCGCTGCTCGCGGTGCTGCCGCGGCGATCGCCGCGACGGGCCGGTCTCGTGGCGGCGATCGAGGCGCTCGAGGGTTCCGGAGACGCTCGGGGCGACCAGGCCGGGAGGCGCGCCCCGCGCGATCGGGATCGCTGACGGCGCGCGCTCCCCGGCTCGGTGATCAGGAACCGGAGGCCGGCGCAGGGGTCGTGGTCGCGTCGGGAGCTGCCGGGGCGGGTGCCGTGGCCTTCCCCGTCGCGCCGTCCTCCGGCGGGGTCGGCGCCGTGGGTTTCGCACCCTCCTTCGGCGGGGTCGGCGCCTTCCCGTCGGCGCCCTTCGGTGGGGCGGGGACGGTCGCGTGCGCACCGGCGTCCGGGAGCGCCGTGCAGCCGGGCGCCGTCGCGGGCCCGCCCTCGGGCGGTGCGGGCACCGTCGCGGTGTCGCCGTCGGCCGGGGCCGGCGTGGTCGCACCGGTCGGTGCGCCGGTCGGGGTGCCCTGCGCCGGGGAGGTCGTGGCTGCGTTCGCCGTGGCGATGCCGAACCCGCCGAGCACCAGGACCGCGGCCGCGGCCGTGCCGATGCCGACCCGTCGCAGGAGCGCCCCGCGTCGTCGGGTGGGAGTGGTGGTCGAGTCGTCTCGTTCGTCGTGCATGGTGGTCACCGTTCGTCTGTCCGAGCGGATCCGGGTGATCCGCCGCTGCAGACGACGCTCGAGTCCGAATCTGAAGCATGCCTGAAGCACAGGGGTTCTCCAGCGTCCTCCATGCTCGGTGGCCGTCGGAGCGCCGTACGGTGTCCGCCGTGCCTGCTCCCGCCCGAATCCTGGTCGTCGACGACGACGACTCCATCCGCACCGCGGTCGCGACCACACTCCGCGCCGAGGGCTTCCTCGTCGCCGAGGCCGGGGACGGACGGGACCTCGTCGACGACCTGCGACGCAGCGCCCCCGACCTCGTCCTGCTGGACTGGATGCTGCCCGGACCGAGCGGCATCGTGCTCGCCGGACGGGTGCGTTCCGCCACGGACGCCGCCGTCGTCATGATGACCGCGCGGGACGAACTCGACGAGCGGTTGCGCGGTTTCGCCGAGGGGGCCGACGACTACGTGGTGAAGCCGTTCGCGATGGCCGAACTGGTCGCCCGCGTGACCGCGGTGCTCCGACGGCGTGGCCGGATCCCCTCGGTCGTCGAGGTGGGTGATCTCGTGCTCGACCCGGACGCCGCCACCGCCCGCCGCGCCGGGGTGCTGCTCGACCTCACCGCGACGGAGTTCCGCCTGCTGCGCTTCCTGGCCGAGAGCCGAGGCCGGACGGTGTCCAAGGGACAGATCACCACCCAGGTGTGGGGGTACGACGACGTCGCGGCGAACGTCGTCGAGGTCCACCTCAGCGCCCTCCGGCGGAAGATGGAGGCGCACGGACCACGCCTCGTGCACACCGTCCGGGGCATTGGGTACCGGCTCAGCGACGAGCGGACCGCAGCGTGAGGGCTGAGGCCGGGCGCCTGCGGACCACCTCGCTGCGGCTGCGGACCGTCGTCGCCATCGTGGTCCTGCTCGCCGTCCTGCTCGCCGGGCTGACGATCGCGGTCGAGGGGCTGCTCGGCGTCCGGCTCCGCGCCCAGGCCGAGGACCGCCTGCGCGACCGTGCGTCGGCAGCTGCGGCGCTCGTCGGCACCGTCGACGCCGAGGACCTGGCCGACCGGCTCTCCGCGCAGGGACTCTCGGTCCGGATCGTCCAGCCGGACGGGGACGCCGTCGAGGCCGGACCGACACCGGACCAGCTCCGCGCCGGTCCGCCCGACCCCGGTTCCCTCCCCGTGACGGTCCCGCGGGGCAGCGGGGGCGTCGGACGGACACCCACCGATCCGGCCACGCCGGCGCCCGCCGACGACGGCGCCACGATCACGTCGTCTTCGGTTCGCGAGGACGACGGTGTACTCACCCTGGTGAGCCGGCTCGACGACGGCACCCGGATAACCCTCACCGCCGGCACCCGTGACGCCCAGGACACGCTCGTGCAGCTCGGCTGGGTGATGGGCGGTGCCTCGGCGGCGTTCCTCGGCATCGCCGTCCTCGGCGTCGTCCTGGTCGTCCGACGGTCCCTGCGACCGCTCGACCAGATGGCGACGACCGCGCGGTCGATCGCCGGCGGTGACCGTGGGCAGCGGCTCCGACCCTCGCGCCGCGACACCGAGATCGGTCGCGTGGCCGTCGCCCTGGACGAGATGCTCGACGCGGTCGAGGGCGCCGAGCGTGACGCCGTCGCCGCAGAGGCCCGCGTCCGGTCGTTCCTCTCCGACGCCGCGCACGAACTGCGGACACCCGTCGCAGGGGTCCGCGCGGCCGCCGACACCCTGGTGCGGGGTGGCGCCGGTGACGACCGGACCCGCGAGGTGCTGGCCGTGCACGTCGTCCGGCAGGCCGACCGGGCAGCTCGGCTCATCGAGGACATGCTCACGATGGCCCGGCTCGACCGCGGGATCGAACTCGACCGGCAGGTGGTCGAGCTCGGGGCGTTCCTGGCGGCCGAGGGAGACCGGCTCCGGCTCCGGCTGCCCACCCTCGAGCTCGACGTCGTCGTGCCCGAGCACCCGGTGGAGGCCGACGTCGACGCCGAGCGGATCGCCCAGGTCCTCGGCAACCTCGTCGACAACGCGGCACGTGCGGGCGGTGCGACGGGACGGGTCGTCGTCAGCCTCGACGACCGCGGACCCGGCCCCGTGGTACGGGTCGAGGACGACGGGCCGGGGATCCCCCTGGAACACCGTGAGCGGGTGTTCGACCGGTTGGTCCGGCTCGAGGCCGCACGGGACGCCCGCTCGGGCGGAGCGGGGCTCGGGCTCCCCATCGCACGGGGCATCGCCGAGGCGCACGGCGGCGGGCTGCGGTACGGCGAGGAAGGCACGCTGGGCGGCGCCGTGTTCGAGTTGTCGCTCCCGGCGGCGACCGGGGTGGTGCGCGCGTCCTGCTAGCCTGGAGTCCTCGCGAGTGTGGTGGAATCGGCAGACACGGGGCACTCAAAATGCTCTGCCTCACGGCGTGCGGGTTCAAGTCCCGCCACTCGTACGAAATTGCTCACGGCGTGCGGGGCAGTTCGGACCCGCGTCCCGCCACTCGTACCAAGCTGCCCATCCGTCTGATCGATCTGCGTGGTCTGGGATGCGGCAGTTCCGTCGTCTAGTAGGCTTTCGTCCGTGAGTGACACAGAAGCAACAGCACCAGCACCCCGTCGCGTCGTCGTCGCCGAGGACGAGTCGCTCATCCGCCTCGACATCGTGGAGATCCTCCGCGACAACGGGTTCGACGTCGTCGGTGAAGCCGGAGACGGCGAGACCGCCGTCCAGCTCGCGACCGACCTGCGTCCCGACCTCGTCGTGATGGACGTCAAGATGCCCCAGCTCGACGGCATCTCCGCAGCCGAGAAGCTGTCCAAGAACCACATCGCTCCCGTCGTCCTGCTGACCGCGTTCAGCCAGAAGGACCTCGTCGAGCGTGCCACCGAGGCCGGTGCGCTGGCCTACGTGGTCAAGCCCTTCACCCCGAACGACCTGCTCCCCGCGATCGAGATCGCCCTCTCGCGGTACCAGCAGATCATCACGCTCGAAGCCGAGGTCGCCGACCTCGTCGAGCGCTTCGAGACCCGCAAGCTCGTCGACCGTGCCAAGGGCCTGCTGAACGAGAAGATGGGCCTCACCGAGCCCGAGGCGTTCCGCTGGATCCAGAAGGCCTCGATGGACCGCCGCCTGACCATGCACGACGTCGCCAAGGCGATCATCGAGCAGCTCAGCGCCAAGAAGTAGCGGACGCCGCAGCACAGCACCGTCGCTCACGGAACGCCGTCGGACCCCCTGGGGTCGGCGGCGTTCCTGCGTCCGAGGGCGGGGCATGGGGCGCGACCACCTGGCAGGCTGGAGGCATGGACGACGTGGTGATCCGGGCCTCCCGGCCTGACGACATGCCGGCGGTGGCCGACCTGCGGTGGCGGTGGAGCGTGGACGAGGGCGGCCGCTCACCGGCGCAGACGCCGGAGGAGTACCGCAGGGCGATGACGGAGTTCGCGGCCCGGCACCGGGAGTCGCACCGGTGCGTCGTCGCCGAGCGGGACGGCGTCGTGCTCGGCATGGCGTGGTTGGCGGTGCACCCGCGGCCGCCGGCGCCGAACGTGGACGGCGAGCGGTTCGCCGCCGAGCTGCAGACGGTCTACGTGCACCCGGAGCTGCGCGGTTCCGGCGTCGCCGGACGGCTCGTCACGGCCCTGCTCGAGGTCGCGGACGAACTCGGCGCGGAGCGGACGTCGGTGCACTCGAGCGTGGACGGCGAGCGGCTCTACCGGCGGCTCGGCTTCGGCGACGCCCGCCTGCTGCTGCAGCGGCCGCCCGAGGACTGAGCGGCCGGTCGGCCCGTCGGTCAGCGACGCTCGCGGATCATGTTCGTGATCCGGACGGTGGAGCAGCGGCGACCCTGGTCGTCGGTCAGGACGATCTCGTGGGTGGTGAGCGTGCCGCCCAGGTGGATGGCGGTGCACGTGCCCGTGACCAGGCCGCTCGTGGCACTCCGGGAGTGCGAGGCGCTGAGCTCGATGCCGACGGCGTAGCGGCCGGGCCCGGCGTGCACGTTCGCGGCCATCGACCCGAGGCTCTCCGCGAGGACGACGTAGGCACCGCCGTGCAGCAGGCCGACCGGCTGGCGGTTGCCCTCGACGGGGATCGAACCGACCGCTCGCTCCGCCGAGAGCTCGGTGATGACCATGCCCATCTTCTCGGCCAGCTCGCCCGTGCCGCGGTCATCGAGGCGGGGGTCGATCGTGGTCGAGGTGGTGTCGTCGGTCACGGTCTGCGTCGACCTTCCGTGTCAGCGGGCGTCGGTAGGCTGTCCGGGTGTCGGACTCCGCAAAGCCTACCCTCATGGTCATCGACGGCCACTCGCTCGCCTTCCGGGCCTTCTACGCGCTGCCGGTCGACAGCTTCGTGAACCGCGAGGGGCAGCACACCAACGCGATCCACGGCTTCATCTCGATGCTGCTGATGCTCCTGCAGCGCGAGAAGCCCACCCACCTGGCGGTGGCGTTCGACATCTCCCGGTTCTCGTTCCGCACGCGTGAGTACGCCGAGTACAAGGGCACCCGCTCCGAGACACCGGCCGAGTTCAAGGGCCAGATCCCGCTGCTGCAGCAGGCGCTCGAGGCGATGGGCATCACCACCGTCACGAAAGAGGACTACGAGGCCGACGACATCCTCGCGACCCTCTCCAAGCAGGGCTCCGACCAGGGGTACAAGGTCTACGTGGTCTCGGGCGACCGCGACTCGATCCAGCTCGTCAACGACGACGTGACACTGCTGTACCCGTCGGTCCGCGGTGTCTCCGAACTCACCCGCTACGACCGCGACAAGGTCTACGAGCGGTACGGCATCGAGCCGCACCAGTACCCGGACATCGCGGCCCTCGTCGGCGAGACCAGCGACAACCTGATCGGCATCGACAAGGTCGGCGAGAAGACCGCGGTCAAGTGGGTCACCCAGTACGGGTCGCTCGACGGTGTCCTCGAGCACGCCGACGAGATCAAGGGCGTCGTCGGCAACAACCTGCGTGAGCAGCGGGACCGTGCCGTGCGGAACCGCCGGCTCAACCGCCTGGTCACCGACGTCGAACTGCCCGTCGGTCCGGCCGACGTCGCACTCCGTCCCGTCGACGAGAACGCGGTGCGCGAGCTCTTCGCCAAGCTGCAGTTCCGCACGCTGCTCGACCGCGTGTTCAAGGTCGCCGGGTCGGGCGAGCCCGCAGAACCCTCGGCCGAGGGCACCGTCGACGACGGTGCGCCGACCCCGCCGCCCGTCAAGACCCTGATCGACGAAGAGCTCGGCTACTGGCTCGAACGCCGGAACGCGACCGAGGCGGCGAACGGCTACGGCGTCGCGGTCGAGGTCATCGACGGACGCCTCAGCGCCATCGGCATCGCGACCCACGACGACGCCGTGCTCGTGCCGGGTGGCAGCGGTGCCCAGGACTACGAGCAGCTCTCGGCCTGGTTCGCGTCCGACGCACCGAAGCACTTCCACGACGCCAAGGCCGCGATCAAGGCCCTCGGCACCGCCGGCTTCGTGGTGAACGGCGTCGCCGGCGACGCCCGGATCATGGGGTGGCTCGCACAGCCCGGCAAGCAGGGGCAGCCGCTGTCCGACCTCGTCTACCAGGAGCTCGGCGAAGAACTGCCGACGGCCGACCCGAACCAGCTCGTCCCCGAGACCGACCCGGTCAACGTCGGGGTGCACGCCTGGTTCGTGCTCCGCGTCACCACGGCCCTGCGTGCCCGGATCGACGCGTCCTCGCTGCAGGTGCTCGACGACATCGAGCTGCCGCTCGTCTCGGTGCTCGCGGGCATGGAGACCATCGGCGTCGGCATGGACCGTCCGGTGCTCACGGGCCTGTCGAAGGAGCTGGGGGAGCGCGCCGCCGAGCTGGCGCAGCAGGCGTTCGCCGAGATCGGGCACGAGGTCAACCTCGGGTCGCCGAAGCAGCTGCAGGAAGTCCTGTTCACCGAGCTCGCGATGCCGAAGACCCGCAAGACCAAGACCGGGTTCTCGACCGACGCCGCGAGCCTGGCCGACCTGCAGGAACAGCACCCGCACCCGTTCCTCGGGCTCCTGCTGCAGCACCGCGACGCCACGAAGCTCCGGCAGATCGTCGACACCCTCGACGCCGCCGTGGTCGACGGGCGCATCCACACCCGGTACGAGCAGACCGGCACGAGCACCGGCCGGGTGTCGTCGACCGACCCGAACCTGCAGAACATCCCCGTGAAGACCGCCGTCGGTCGCCGGATCCGCTCGGCGTTCGCGGTCGCCGAGCCGTACACGACGCTCGTCACCGCCGACTACTCGCAGATCGAGATGCGGATCATGGCACACCTCTCCGGCGACCCCGGGCTGATCCAGGCCTTCAACGAGGGCGAGGACCTGCACCGCTTCGTCGGCGCCCGGGTCTTCGGTGTCGACCCGTCCGAGGTCTCCAACGAGATGCGCACGAAGGTCAAGGCCATGTCCTACGGCCTGGCGTACGGGCTGAGCGCGTTCGGGTTGTCGAAGCAGCTGCGCATCGAGCAGTCCGAGGCCCGCACGCTCATGACCGAGTACTTCTCCCGCTTCGGCGCCGTACGCGACTACCTGCGCAACGTCGTCGAGCAGGCGCGTGAGGACGGCTACACCGAGACGATCTTCGGTCGCCGTCGTCCGTTCCCCGACCTGAAGAGCCCGAACCGGGTGCTGCGCGAGAACGCCGAGCGGGCCGCGCTGAACGCACCGATCCAGGGTTCCGCCGCCGACATCATCAAGATCGCGATGCTCGGGGTCGCCGACGACCTGCGCGACGACGAGCTGGAGTCCCACCTGCTGCTCCAGGTGCACGACGAGCTCATCCTCGAGGTCGCTCCGGGCGAGCAGGAGCGCGTCGAGGAGATCCTGCGCACCCGGATGGGCAACGCCGCCGAGCTGACGGTGCCGCTCGACGTGTCCGTCGGCGTCGGCCGCAACTGGGAGGACGCCGCGCACTGACGCGGGGCCGCCGGCCCTGGTGGTGACGGTCGACGGACAGGAGGCGCGGTGCCAGCTGGCACCGCGCCTCCTGTCCGTCGATCCGCAGCGGCCGTCCGCCGTGGTCCACCTGGGTAGGGTCGAGGGCATGACCGATGACCGTCCTGTCCGCCAGCCGTCCGCCGTCGACCGTGTCGCCGAGGACTGGGTCACCACACTCGTCGATCTCGACCCGACGACCGCCACGTACATCGGGGTGCCGGGGCGCACGGGGGAGTACGGCGACACCTCGCCCGCCGGCGCCGCCGCGCTGGCCGAGGCCGCCCGCGGCACCAAGCGTGCACTCGACGCCGCTCCGGCCGTCGACTCCGTGGACCAGGTGACCAAGGCCGACCTCGGTGCCGAGCTGGACCTCACCGTCGAGTCCTACGAGCGCAAGCTGCACCTCCGCGACCTGAACGTCATCGCGAGCCCGGCACAGTCGGTGCGCGAGATCATCGACCTGATGCCGACCGCGACCGAGTCGGACTGGCAGGACATCGCGAGTCGGCTGCAGGCGCTGCCGGATGCGCTCGAGGGCATCCGCGAGACACTGCTCGAGGGCACGCGTGAAGACGTCACCCCGGCGAAGCGCCAGGTCGCGCTCATCGCCGAGCAGGCGGCGCGCACCGGCGCCGACGGCGGGATGTTCCGTCAGCTGGCCGACTCCGCCGCGTTCGAGGGCGACGTCCCCGTGCCGGAGGCGCTCCGAGCCGACCTGCGCCGCGGTGCCGAGGTCGCGGCGGCGGCCTACCGCTCGTTCGGACAGTTCCTGGAGCACGAGCTGCTGCCGCTGGCCACCCCGGTCGACGCCGTCGGTCGCGAAGCCTACGAGCTGCACTCCCGCCGGTTCCTCGGTGCGGTCGTCGACCTCGACGAGACGTACGAGTGGGGCCTCGAGGAACTCGCCCGCATGCGGGACGAACAGGAGCGCATCGCCGACCGCATCGAGTCCGGTGCGAGCGTCGCCCGCGCGATCGAGGTGCTCGACACCGACCCGTCACGGATCCTGCACGGGACCGACGCCCTGCAGCGGTGGATGCAGGAGACGAGCGACGCGTCGATCGCCGCGATGGCGGGGACGTACTTCGACATCCCGGACCCGATCCGTCGCCTGGAGTGCCGGATCGCTCCCACGCAAGAGGGCGGGATCTACTACAGCGGTCCCTCCGACGACTTCTCCCGTGCCGGTCGCATGTGGTGGTCCGTGCCCGAGGGCGTCACCGAGTTCGGCACCTGGCGTGAGAAGACGACGGTCTACCACGAGGGCGTCCCGGGCCACCACCTGCAGATCAGCCAGGGCGTCTACAACCGCGGCGAGCTGAACACCTGGCGCCGGCAGCTGTCGGGCTCCTCGGGGCACGTCGAGGGCTGGGCGCTCTACGCGGAGCGGCTGATGGAACAGCTCGGGTTCCTCGACGACGACGGCGACCGACTCGGCATGCTCGACGGCCAGCGGATGCGTGCCGCCCGCGTCGTCCTGGACATCGGCGTGCACCTGCAGAAGACGAACCCCGACGGCGGCGGTTGGACGTGGGAGTACGCGCTCGACTTCATGGGGCAGAACGTCAACATGGACCCGGCGTTCGTCCGGTTCGAGGTGGCCCGCTACTTCGGGTGGCCGGGGCAGGCACCGTCCTACAAGGTCGGCCAGCGCGTGTGGGAGTCCATCCGCGACGAGGTCGCCGCGCGTGAGGGAGCCGACTTCGACCTGAAGGCGTTCCACCACCGTGCGCTCTCGCTCGGCAGCATCGGTCTCGACACCCTGCGCACCGCCCTGGTCGGGTGACGCGCCGTCGACCCGCCCGGTTGTGAGGCTTCGGCCGGTGCGGTTAGACTTGTGCGGCGCAATCCGCGCCACTCAATCAATCGCCACGGCGGTGCACCACGGGGGCCGAGTCCCCGCACGCCATGGCCCGACTCATGTCCGTTCGGAGCAATCTCTACATGACAACCACTACGACCAAGGCTCCTAAGCAGGTCGCCATCAACGACATCGGTTCGGCTGATGACTTCCTGGCCGAGGTCGAGAAGACCCTGAAGTTCTTCAACGACGGTGATCTCATCTCCGGCACCGTCGTGAAGATCGACCGCGACGAGGTCCTCCTCGACGTCGGTTACAAGACCGAGGGTGTCATCCCCTCGCGCGAGCTCTCGATCAAGCACGACGTCGACCCCAACGAGGTCGTCGAGGTCGGCGACGAGGTCGAGGCCCTGGTTCTCCAGAAGGAGGACAAGGAAGGCCGCCTCATCCTGTCGAAGAAGCGTGCGCAGTACGAGCGTGCGTGGGGCGACGTCGAGAAGATCAAGGAGTCCGACGGCGTCGTGACCGGGACGGTCATCGAGGTCGTCAAGGGCGGCCTCATCGTCGACATCGGCCTCCGTGGCTTCCTCCCCGCCTCGCTCATCGAGCTCCGTCGTGTCCGCGACCTCACGCCGTACCTCGGCCAGGAGATCGAGGCCAAGATCCTCGAGCTCGACAAGAACCGCAACAACGTGGTCCTGTCGCGCCGTGCGCTCCTCGAGCAGACGCAGTCCGAGTCCCGGACCACGTTCCTCAACAACCTCCACAAGGGCCAGGTCCGCAAGGGCATCGTGTCCTCGATCGTCAACTTCGGTGCGTTCGTGGACCTCGGTGGCGTCGACGGTCTCGTCCACGTCTCCGAGCTCAGCTGGAAGCACATCGAGCACGCCAGCGAGGTCGTCGAGGTCGGTCAGGAAGTCACCGTCGAGATCCTCGAGGTCGACCTGGACCGTGAGCGCGTGTCGCTCTCGCTCAAGGCGACGCAGGAGGACCCGTGGCAGGTCTTCGCCCGCACCCACGCGATCGGCCAGATCGCACCGGGCAAGGTCACGAAGCTCGTCCCGTTCGGTGCCTTCGTCCGTGTTGCCGACGGCATCGAGGGCCTCGTGCACATCTCGGAGCTCTCGAACAAGCACGTCGAGCTCGCCGAGCAGGTCGTCTCGGTCAACGACGAGGTCTTCGTCAAGATCATCGACATCGACCTCGACCGTCGCCGCATCTCGCTCAGCCTCAAGCAGGCGAACGAGGGCGTGGACCCGGAGAGCGACGAGTTCGACCCGGCGCTCTACGGCATGCCGACCGAGTACGACGACAAGGGCGACTACAAGTACCCCGAGGGCTTCGACCCGGAGACCAACGAGTGGCTCGAGGGCTACGACACGCAGCGCACCGAGTGGGAGGGCCAGTACGCGGCCGCCCAGGGTCGTTGGGAAGCCCACAAGGCGCAGGTCGCGAAGACCATCGCCGACGAGGCGCAGGGTGGCTTCGACCTCCCGGCCACGGCTTCCTCGTCGTCGTCGTCGTCCTCGTCGTTCGCCGGCGAGACGGGTGGCGCAAGCCCCCTGGCCGACGACGCGTCGCTCGCTGCACTCCGCGAGAAGCTCAGCTCGACCAACAACTGATCGAGCGGTTCGTCCCGACCGGAAGCCCGGCACCCCTGACAGGGTGCCGGGCTTCCGGCGTTTCCGGGCTTCCGGGTAGTTACCCTGTTGCCGTGCACATCATCGGACTCACGGGCGGCATCGCCGCGGGCAAGTCGACCGTCTCCCGACGCTGGGCCGAGCACGGGGCCGTCATCGTCGACGCCGATCGCCTGGCGCGGGACGCGGTGGCACCGGGAAGCCCGGGCCTGGCACAGGTCGCCGAGCGGTTCGGCGCGTCGGTCATCGCCGCCGACGGCTCGCTCGACCGGCCCGCACTCGGATCGATCGTCTTCGCGGACCCCGCGGCGCGGAAGGACCTCGAAGCCATCACGCACCCCGAGGTGTGGCGGCTCGCGCAGCAGGCGTTCGACGGAGCCGAGTCCGCTGACCCCGACGCCGTGGTGGTCTACGACGTGCCGCTCCTGGCCGAGGCTCGGGGGTCCCGTCCGCTCCGGTTCGAGGCGGTCGTGGTGGTGGACGCCCCCGCGGCGCAGCGCATCGAGCGACTCGTCGAACACCGTGGGATGCCCCGTGAGGAGGCCGAGCGCCGGGTCGCAGCCCAGGCGAGTGACGAGGACCGCCTCGCCCTCGCCGACCACGTCGTCGACGCGACCGGGACCCTCGAGCGGACGATCCGCTCCGCCGACGAGGTGTGGGCCCGGATCACGGGATGAGCCGTGCGCACCCCGGAGGGCGGTCCGGTCCGGCGCCGTCGGAGGGGACAGTACGCCCAGGGCGAGCAACGTCCTCCGGTGTCAGGGGTGCCGACTAGCGTTGTCCCCATGGGTGTTGCGATCGAACCGACCCGAGCGGTGCGTCCGTTCGAGGTCATCAGCGAGTACTCGCCGAGTGGCGACCAGCCCGCGGCCATCGCGGAACTCGCCGGGCGGATCAACGCCGGTGAGACCGACGTCGTGCTGCTGGGCGCGACCGGTACGGGCAAGTCGGCGACGACCGCGTGGCTCATCGAGCAGGTGCAGCGGCCGACGCTCGTGCTCGCGCACAACAAGACCCTCGCGGCGCAGCTCGCCAACGAGTTCCGCAGTCTGATGCCGAACAACGCGGTCGAGTACTTCGTCTCCTACTACGACTACTACCAGCCCGAGGCGTACGTCCCGCAGACGGACACGTTCATCGAGAAGGACTCCTCGGTCAACGCCGAGGTCGAACGACTCCGGCACTCCACGACGAACTCGTTGCTCAGCCGGCGCGACACCGTCGTGGTCTCCACCGTCTCGTGCATCTACGGCCTCGGCACCCCCGAGCAGTACATGAACGCCTCGGTCGCACTCCACGTCGGCCAGACGATCTCCCGTGACCAGCTCGTGCGCAAGTTCGTCGCCATGCAGTACCAGCGCAACGACGTCGACTTCGCGCGCGGGACCTTCCGGGTGCGCGGCGACACCATCGAGATCATCCCGATGTACGAAGAGCACGCCATCCGCATCGAGATGTTCGGTGACGAGATCGAAGCGCTCTCCTCGCTGCACCCGCTGACGGGCAACGTCATCGACGACCTGCCCGCCGTCTCGATCTTCCCGGCGTCGCACTACGTCGCCGACACCGACGTGATGCACCGGGCGATCGTGTCCATCAAGGAAGAACTCGCGGAACGGCTCGCCGAGCTCGAGGGCCAGGGCAAGCTGCTCGAGGCCCAGCGGCTCCGCATGCGAACGACGTTCGACATCGAGATGATGGAGCAGATCGGGTTCTGCTCCGGCATCGAGAACTACTCGCGGCACATGGACGGCCGCGGCCCGGGTGAGGCACCGCACTGCCTCATCGACTACTTCCCGGACGACTTCCTCATCGTCATCGACGAGTCGCACGTCACCGTGCCGCAGATCGGTGCGATGTACGAAGGCGACGCCTCGCGCAAGCGCACCCTCGTCGAGCACGGGTTCCGTCTGCCGAGCGCGATGGACAACCGCCCGCTGAAGTGGGAGGAGTTCCTGGAGCGCGTCGGCCAGAAGGTCTACCTGTCGGCCACCCCCGGCCGTTACGAGCTCGGGGTCACCGACAGCGTGGTCGAGCAGATCATCCGCCCGACCGGCCTCATCGACCCCGAGATCGTGGTGAAGCCGAGCGACGGCCAGATCGACGACCTGCTCGAGGAGATCAAGCAGCGTGTCGAGAAGGACGAACGCGTCCTCGTCACGACGCTCACCAAGCGCATGGCCGAAGAACTCACCGACTTCCTCGGCAACGCGGGCGTGCGGGTCCGGTACCTGCACTCCGACGTCGACACCCTGAAGCGTGTCGAACTGCTCACCGAGCTGCGGCAGGGCGTGTACGACGTGCTCGTCGGCATCAACCTGCTGCGTGAGGGCCTCGACCTGCCCGAGGTGTCGCTCGTCGCCATCCTCGACGCCGACAAGGAAGGCTTCCTCCGTTCATCGACGTCGCTCATCCAGACGATCGGTCGTGCCGCCCGCAACGTGTCGGGCCAGGTGCTCATGTACGCCGACAAGATGACCGACTCGATGAAGATCGCGATCGAGGAGACCGACCGCCGTCGCGAGAAGCAGGTGGCGTACAACCTGGAGCGCGGGATCGACCCGCAGCCACTGCGCAAGAAGATCGCCGACATCACCGAGGTCCTGCAGCGCGAGAACGACGACACGAAGGCGCTCCTGCAGGGCCGCCCCGGTACGGACGGCCGTCGTTCGCCGAAGCCGAACCTCAAGCGCGGGGGCATCGCGGGCGAGGGCGCGACGCAGCTCGGGGCCACCATCGCCGACCTCAACGACCAGATGCTGCAGGCGGCGGCCGAGCTGAAGTTCGAGCTCGCAGCCCGACTGCGCGACGAGGTGCAGGACCTGAAGAAGGCCCTGCGCCAGATGGAGTCGGCCGGGCATGTCAGCTGACGCTGCCCGCACGGTCGTCATCACCGGTGCGAGTGCCGGCCTCGGCTACCACGCCGCCGAACAACTGGCCGCGGCCGGACACCGGGTGGTGCTGGCCACGCGCGACCGCGGTCGGGCTGCGGCCGCCGAGCGCAGCATCCGGCGACACGTCGACGGTGCGTCGCTCGCCCACGTCCACCTCGACCTGGCAGACCTCGACTCGGTGCGTGCAGCCGCCGCGGAGCTCGCACAGCTGGAACCCGACGGCGTCGACGCGGTCGTGAACAACGCGGGCGTCGTCGGCGCGTCCACACAGCGGAGCACCGCGCAGGGAACCGAACTACAGATCGGCACGAACCACCTGGGCCACTTCGCCTGGACCGGCCTCGTGCTGCCCCTGCTCGAACGACGCGCCGGCCGGATCGTGCACCTCGGCTCGATCGCGCACCGGTTCGCACAGCTCGACCCGACGGACCCCCTCGGCGTCGGCCGCTACTCCAACCATCGCCAGTACGCCCGGAGCAAGCTCGCCGTGATGCTGTTCGGGTTCGAGCTCGCCGAGCGGCTGGCCGATTCGGGGTCGCCCGTGTCGAGCGTCGTGGCGCACCCCGGTCTGTCACTCGACCGGCTGTCGCCGGTCCGACCGGACATCAGTCCGGTCCGCCCGGAACCCGAGTGGATCCGCCCGGCTGCGCGCCTCGTCGCCCAGGGCAAGGACGTCGGTGCCGAGCCGCTCGTGCACGCCGCGGTCGGTGCGGACGTGCGCTCGGGGGAGTACTGGGGTCCGGCCGGCTGGGGACAGCTCCGCGGTGCATCGACGGTGGTCGCGGCGGAACCCCGGGCGCACGACCGCACGGTCGCCGCGCAGCTCTGGACCGCGAGTGCGCGCGCTTCCGGGGTCGCGTTCGCTCTCGACGCATTCGTCTGACCCTGCTTCCCGGCCGAATGTCGGTGCCGCTTCGTAGACTCGACGACGATGACCATCACCTCTGACCCCGGTACCTCGACGTCGGGCCGGAACGCCTTCGGCGAGCCCGCTGACCTCCACCTCCCCGGCGGGAACGCACCGCACAGCACCTCCACGCTCAGCGTGCGCGGTGCTCGCGTGCACAACCTCCGTGACGTCGACCTCGAGATCCCGCGCGACTCGCTCGTCGTGTTCACCGGCCTGTCCGGCTCGGGCAAGTCCTCGCTCGCCTTCGACACGATCTTCGCCGAGGGGCAGCGCCGCTACGTCGAGTCGCTGTCCGCCTACGCGCGCCAGTTCCTCGGCCAGGTCGACCGCCCCGACGTCGACTTCATCGAGGGGCTCTCGCCGGCGGTGTCGATCGACCAGAAGTCGACCAACCGCAACCCCCGGTCGACGGTCGGCACGATCACCGAGGTCTACGACTACATGCGTCTGCTCTGGGCGCGCATCGGGGTACCGCACTGCCCGACGTGCGGCGAGGTGATCAGCAAGCAGACCGTCCAGCAGATCGCCGACCAGCTCATGCAGTTCGAGACCGGTACCCGGTTCCAGGTCCTCGCACCCGTCATCTCCAAGAAGAAGGGCGAGTTCGTCGACCTCTTCCAGGAGCTCGCAGCGTCCGGCTACGCCCGTGCGATCGTCGACGGGGAGCGCATCCAGCTCAGCGACCCGCCCAAGCTCAAGAAGCAGGTCAAGCACGACATCTCGGTCATCGTCGACCGCCTGGTGTCGAGCGACGACATCCTCGGGCGGCTCACCGACTCGCTCGAGACCGCGCTGCGGCTGACCGACGGCACCGTCGGCATCGACCTGGTGGACCACGAGGGACCCGGGGCGGTCCGGACCTACTCCGAGAACCTCTCCTGCCCGAACAACCACCCCCTGGCGCTCACCGAGATCGAGCCGCGGACGTTCTCGTTCAACGCCCCGTTCGGTGCCTGCCCCGAGTGCTCCGGCCTCGGCACCCGCATGTCGGTCGACCCCGACCTGGTGCTCGGCGACCCCGAGGCATCGTTGCGTGACGGCGTCCTGCTGCCCTGGACCGGCACCAGCGGGCTGTACTCCTACTTCGAGAAGCTGCTCGGCGGCCTCGGCAAGGAGCTCGGCTTCTCGCTCGACACCCCGTGGAACCAGCTCGACCCCGCGGTCCAGGCGTCGATCCTGACCGGCAAGGACTTCCAGGTCTCGGTCTCCTGGCGCAACCGCTTCGGCCGCGAGATGCGGTACACGAGTGGCTTCGAAGGCGTCATGCCCTACATCGAGCGCAAGTTCGCCGAGGCCGAGTCGGACTCGCAGCGGCAGCGCTTCCAGGGCTACCTGCGCGAGGTCCCGTGCCCGGTGTGCGAGGGAACCCGCCTCAAGCCCGAGGTGCTCGCGGTGACGGTGAACGACCGCAGCATCGCGGACGTCACCGACATGTCGCTCGACAACGCGTACTCGTTCATGGACGAGCTGACGCTGACCGACCGCGAAGCGCACATCGCCGCGGCGGTGCTGCGTGAGATCCGCGCGCGTCTCGAGTTCCTGCTCGAGGTCGGTCTGAACTACCTCACCCTGGCGCGTGGTGCCGGTGGCCTCTCCGGTGGCGAGGCACAGCGCATCCGTCTGGCGACGCAGATCGGCTCCGGCCTGACGGGCGTGCTCTACGTGCTCGACGAGCCGAGCATCGGCCTGCACCAGCGTGACAACCGTCGACTCATCGACACCCTGGTCAAGCTCAAGGACCTCGGCAACACGCTCATCGTCGTCGAGCACGACGAAGACACGATCCGCACGGCCGACTGGGTCGTCGACATCGGCCCCGGCGCCGGCGTCAATGGCGGCAACGTGGTGCACTCCGGTTCGTACGAGGGCATCATCGAGAACCGCGAGTCGATCACGGGTGACTACCTCGCCGGCCGCCGTGCGATCGAGGTGCCCGCCGAGCGTCGCAAGGTCAACCTCAAGCGCGCCATTACGGTGCAGGGCGCTCGGGCGAACAACCTGAAGACGATCGACGCGGACTTCCCCCTCGGTGTCTTCACCGCGGTCACGGGTGTCAGCGGTTCCGGCAAGTCGACGCTGGTGAACGACATCCTGTACAAGGTGCTCGCCAACCAGCTCAACGGTGCGCGGCACATCGCGGGCAAGCACACGCGGGTGAAGGGCCTCGACCAGCTCGACAAGGTCGTGCACGTCGACCAGGCACCGATCGGCCGCACGCCGCGGTCGAACCCGGCGACCTACACGGGCGTGTTCGACCGCATCCGGCAGCTGTTCGCCGAGACGCAGGAAGCGAAGACCCGCGGCTACCAGCCCGGTCGATTCAGCTTCAACGTCAAGGGCGGTCGCTGCGAAAACTGCGCCGGTGACGGCACGATCAAGATCGAGATGAACTTCCTGCCCGACGTCTACGTCGCGTGCGAGGTCTGCGGTGGTGCGCGCTACAACCGCGAGACGCTCCAGGTGCACTACAAGGGCAAGAACATCTCCGAGGTCCTCGACATGCCGATCAGCGAGGCGGCCGAGTTCTTCGAGCCGATCTCCGCGATCCACCGCTACATGGCGACCCTCGTCGACGTGGGCCTCGGCTACGTGCGCCTCGGCCAGAGCGCGACCACGCTCTCCGGCGGCGAGGCGCAGCGCGTCAAGCTGGCCACCGAGCTGCAGCGTCGCTCGAACGGCCGCACGGTGTACGTGCTCGACGAGCCGACCACCGGTCTGCACTTCGAGGACGTCCGCAAGCTCCTCCTCGTGCTGCAGAGCCTGGTCGACAAGGGCAACACCGTCATCACCATCGAGCACAACCTCGACGTCATCAAGTCCGCCGACTGGCTGATCGACATGGGGCCCGAGGGCGGCTCCGGTGGCGGCACGGTCCTGGCGACGGGCACCCCGGAGCACGTGGCGACCGTGCCGGAGAGCCACACCGGTGTCTTCCTGCGCGAGATCTTCGACGCGCAGGACGCCCGGGTCGGCAAGCAGCAGGCCGTCGGTGCACGCCAGGCAACCCAGAAGCAGCAGGGCGGCAAGCAGTCGGGCACGACCAAGCAGACGAGCAAGCAGAAGGCGGGTGCTCGGTAGGTGGCGGACACCGTCCCGTGGCGTCCGAAGGCGGGGGAGATCCCGACCGACCCGGGCGTCTACCGATGGCGTGACGAGGCCGGCCGGGTGCTCTACGTCGGCAAGGCGAAGAACCTCCGCGCCCGGCTGAGCAACTACTTCGCCCCGCTCCCGACGCTGCACGAGCGCACCCGGCGGATGGTCCTGACGGCCCGCAGCGTCGAGTGGACGACGGTCGGTTCCGAGATCGAGGCGCTCCAGCTCGAGTACACCTGGATCAAGGAGTTCGACCCGCCCTTCAACGTCAAGTTCCGCGACGACAAGTCGTACCCGTACATGGCGGTCACCCTGGGTGACGAAGCGCCGCGGGTGATGGTGACGCGCAACCGCAAGATCAAGGGGGCGAAGTACTTCGGTCCGTACCCGAAGATCTGGGCCGTGCACGACACCATCGACCTGATGATCAAGGTGTTCCCGATCCGGACGTGCTCGGACTCCTCGTACAAGAAGGCGATGCAGACCGGCCGCCCGTGCTTCCCGGGGCAGATCGGCAAGTGCGGTGGCCCGTGCTCGCAGAAGGTCACGATCGAAGAGCACCGGGCGCTCGTCGAGGAGTTCGTGCGCTTCATGAACTCCTACGACCGTCGGGTCATCACCGAACTCCGGCAGCGCATGGGCGCCTCCGCCGACGCGATGCAGTACGAGCAGGCCGCGAAGTTCCGCGACCAGGTCGAGGCGCTCGAAGCCGTGCTCGAGAAGTCCGCCGTGGTGCTCCGTGACTCGGTCGACCTCGACCTGTTCGGCATCGCGGAAGACGAGCTCGCCGCCGCTGTGCAGTTGTTCTCGGTCCGGGGCGGCCGCATCCGCGGTGTCCGCGGCTGGGTGGTCGACAAGGAGCTCGACATCGCCACCGGCGACCTCGTCGAGCAGATCGTGCAGGGCGTCTACGTCACGGACGAGCCCCCGCGCGAAGTCGTCGTCCCCGAGCTGCCAGAGGACGCCGACGCGCTCCAGGAGTGGCTCAGCAAGCGCCGGAACGGGCGTGGCACGAAGCTCAGCACCGCCCAGCGCGGCGACCGTGCGGGTCTCGCCCGGACGGCTGCGCAGAACGCCGGGCAGGCGCTCATGCTCTACAAGACCAAGCGCTCCGCCGACTACACCACCCGGGCCGCAGCACTCGCCGACATCCAGGACGCCCTCGGCATGGCCGAGGCGCCGCTCCGCATGGAGTGCTACGACATCTCGCACCTGCAGGGCACGAACGTCGTCGCCTCGATGGTGGTGTTCGAGGACGGTCTGCCGCGCAAGGACCAGTACCGCCGGTACTCGATCGCCGAGACCACCGACGACACCGACAGCATGCACCAGGTGCTGTCGCGGCGCCTGGCCCGGCTGGACGAGGACGCCGAGCTGCCGGACGTCCCCGACGTCACGACGGACGAGGTCGTCGAGGGGTCGAAGCCGACGAAGCGGTTCGCCTACCGTCCGCAGCTGCTGATCGTCGACGGCGGCCAGCCCCAGGTGCAGGCCGCGAAGCGCGCGATGGACGAAGCCGGCGTGCACGACATCGCCCTGGTCGGCATCGCCAAGCGGCTCGAGGAACTCTGGCTGCCGGACGACGACTTCCCGGTGATCCTGCCCCGCAACTCCGAGGCGCTGTTCCTGATCCAGCGGATCCGTGACGAGGCGCACCGGTTCGCGATCACCCACCAGCGCAGCAAGCGCAAGCGCGACGTGCGCTCACGGCTGTCCGAGATCCCCGGTCTCGGACCGAGTCGCGTGAACGCCCTGCTGAAGCACTTCGGATCGGTCGCCCGGCTGCGTGAAGCCACGGCCGAGGACATCGGCGAGGTGAACGGGATCGGTCCGGCGACGGCTGCCGCGGTCGTCTCGAAGCTGGCCCAGACGCCGACGAGCGCACCGGCCACGAGCGCGTCCAGCGCCCCCGAGCCGGACGCCGACGCGATCGCGGACACCGTGACCGAGGACGCAGCCACCCAGCAGACCGTTACCCACCCCGGAGGCCCGGTGCGGGTCCCCGAGGTGACCAGCGACGGTCCGCAGCGACCGTCGTGACGAACCCCGCGCCTCCCGTCCGTCACCGGGCGGTAGCCTGGTCCGGCAGCCGAGACCTCCCCGGGCGACGCGCCCGGGCCGCCACGACGGAGCCCACTCCCAGATGACCGACAGCGCCACCGCGACCACACACGCGTCGCAGCACGACATCCTCATCGTCACCGGCATGTCCGGGGCCGGGCGGTCCACGGTCGGCAAGGCCCTGGAAGACCTGGGCTGGTACGTCGTCGACAACCTGCCCACGCAGATGCTGGCCCCGCTGACCGAGCTCGCCGACCGTGCGGGCGAGAAGATCCCGAAGATCGCCACGGTGGTCGACGTCCGGGGCGGGCGGTTGTTCACCGACCCCGAGCACGCGGTCGAGCAGGTCCGCTCGAGCACGTCCGCGCGGGTCCGGGTGCTGTTCCTCGAGGCGACCGACGCCGTGCTGGTCCGACGGTTCGAGCAGGTGCGCCGACCCCACCCACTCCAGGGCGAGGACACCCTGCTCGACGGCATCGCCCGCGAACGCGCGCGTCTCGCCGGCCTGCGTGAGGCGTCCGACGTGGTGATCGACACCTCCGACCTCAACATCCACCAGCTCGCGAACACCGTCATCGAACAGTTCGCCGACGAGCACTTCGTGGGACTCCAGGTCACGCTGATGAGCTTCGGATTCAAGTACGGACTGCCCGCCGACGCCGACATGGTGGCGGACGTCCGGTTCCTGCCGAACCCCTACTGGGTGCCGGAACTGCGGCCCCACACCGGCCTCGACCAGCCGGTATCGGACTACGTGCTCGGCCAGGCCGGAGCCCGTCCGTTCGTCGACCGCTACGCCTCCGTGCTCGAGCCGGTCTTCGAGGGGTACCAGCGCGAGAACAAAAGACACGCTACGATCGCCATCGGCTGTACCGGCGGGAAGCACCGCTCGGTCGCCATCGTCGCCGAGTTGGCGAACCTCCTCCGCGGGATGCCAGGCGTCGCCGTGCGTGTGAAGAACCGAGATCTCGGCCGGGAGTGACCGTCCCTCCGGCCGCTCCCACGCCCGTGCCGCCGGATCTGCGGGAACCACTGAATGAAGTTAGGAATGATGCTGTGCCGTTGACTGCCGAGGTCAAGGACGAACTGGCCAGGGTCGCCGTGAACCGCAACACGGTCCGCGCCGCCGAACTGGCCACGATCCTCCGGTTCGCCGGTGGTCTGCACGTCATCTCGGGCCGCATCGCGGTCGAGGTCGAGCTCGACACCCGGATCATCGTGCACCGGGTCCGCAAGGACCTCGCCGAGCTGTACGGCGTGCGCAGCGAGGCGTCGGTGGGGTCGTCCGCATCCTCCCGTCGCGGGACCCGCTACCTGGTCCGCGTGCTCGAGGCGGGGGAGACCCTCGCTCGCCAGACCGGCCTGATGGACGCCCGTCGTCGACCCGTCCGCGGGCTGCCGAACCGCCTGACCACGGGCAACCGCGAGGACCTCGCCGCCATCTGGCGTGGTGCGTTCCTCGCCTCCGGCACCCTGACCGACCCCGGTCGGGCCGCTGCGCTCGAGGTCACCTGCCCCGGCAACGAGGCCGCGATGGCCCTCGTCGGTGCCGCGTCGCGTCTCGGTGTCGCCGCCAAGGGCCGCGAGGTCCGCGGGGTCCACCGCGTCGTCATCCGCGACGGTGAGGCCATCGGTCAGATGCTGACCGTCATGGGCGCCGCACGCACCACCGCCGACTGGGAGGAGATGCGCCAGCGCCGCGAGGTCCGTGCGACCGCGAACCGCCTGGTCAACTTCGACGACGCGAACCTGCGCCGTTCCGCGCAGGCCGCCGTGGCCGCCTGCGCCCGGGTCGAGCGCGCGCTCGAGATCCTCGGCGAGGACGTCCCCGACCACCTGCAGTACGCCGGCACGCTGCGCCTGCAGCACCGCGACGCCTCGCTCGACGAGCTCGGCCAGCACGCGGACCCGCCCATGACCAAGGACGCCATCGCGGGTCGCATCCGTCGCCTGCTGGCGATGGCCGACAAGCGGGCCTCCGACCTCGGCATCCCGGGTACCGAAGCGAGTGTTCCCGAGGAGCTCGAAGGGGTCTGACACGGGTCTGTCGACCCTGCGGACGGGAGGCGCGGTGCCAGCTGGCACCGCGCCTCCCGTCCGTTTCCGCACCCGTTCCCGGACCCGTGCCAGGCCTGGTCGGCGACCGTCCGGACGGACCGTCATCCCGCTCGGGCACGCAGTGTCCGACTGCTAGGGTCGTTACGGCGACGTTACGGGGCGTATCGTCCACCACACGCGGGCCCGCCAGGGTGCGCGACTCCCGAAAGCAGCGCCCCCTGGGCGCTCCACACTCACCAGGAGATCCATTGACCGTCAAGATCGGTATCAACGGCTTCGGCCGCATCGGCCGTAACTTCTTCCGGGCCGCCCTCGCGAAGGGCTCCGACCTCGAGATCGTGGCGGTGAACGACCTCACCGACAACGCGTCGCTCGCCAACCTGCTGAAGTTCGACTCCATCACGGGTCGTCTCGGCGTCTGCGTCGAGCTCGACGGCGACAACATCGTCGTCGACGGCAAGGCCATCAAGGTCCTCGCCGAGCGCGACCCCGCCAACCTGCCCTGGGGCGAGCTGGGTGTCGACATCGTCATCGAGTCCACCGGGTTCTTCACCAAGGCCGCCGACGCGCAGAAGCACATCGACGCCGGTGCCAAGAAGGTCATCATCTCCGCCCCGGCCTCGGGTGACGACGTCACCATCGTGCTCGGCGTGAACGAGGACCAGTACGACGCTGCGAACCACCACATCATCTCGAACGCGTCCTGCACCACGAACAGCCTCGCGCCGCTCGCCAAGGTGTTCCACGACAAGTTCGGCATCGAGCGTGGCCTCATGACGACGGTGCACGCCTACACCGCCGACCAGAACCTGCAGGACGGCCCGCACAAGGACCCCCGTCGTGCCCGCGCCGCCGCGCTGAACATCGTCCCGACCTCGACCGGTGCCGCCAAGGCCATCGGCCAGGTCATGCCGGAGCTCGCCGGCAAGCTCGACGGCTTCGCCCTGCGCGTCCCGGTCCCCACCGGCTCGATCACCGACCTCACCCTCGAGACCAAGTCCGAGGTCACCGTCGACGAGATCAACGCCGCCTACAAGGAGGCCGCAGAAGGTCCCCTCAAGGGCATCCTGCTCTACAGCGAGGACCCGCTGGTGTCGACCGACATCACCACGGACCCGCACTCCTCGATCTACGACTCCGGCCTGACCAAGGTCATCGGCGGCCTCGTGAAGATCACCTCGTGGTACGACAACGAGTGGGGCTACTCGAACCGCCTCGTCGACCTCACCGAGTACGTCGGCGAGCGTCTGTAACACATGGCCCTCCGCACCCTCGAGGACCTCGGCGACCTCGCCGGCAAGCGTGTCGTCGTCCGTTGTGACCTGAACGTCCCGCTCAAGGACGGCACCATCACGGACGACGGCCGCGTGCGGGCGTCGCTGACCACCCTGAACACCCTCGTCAACGCCGGCGCGCGCGTCATCGTGATCTCGCACCTGGGTCGCCCCGACGGGGAGCCCAAGCCCGAGTTCTCGCTCGCGCCGGTCGCCCAGCGGCTCTCCGAGCTGCTCGGCAAAGAGGTCACGTTCGTCGGCGAGACCGTCGGCGACGAAGCGACCGCCGCGGCCGAGGCCCTCGAGGACGGCGACGTCCTGCTGCTCGAGAACCTCCGGTTCAACCCGGAGGAGACCTCGAAGGACGCCGCCGCGCGGAGCGCCTTCGCGGACCGCATCGCGGCCCTCGGTGACGCCTTCGTCTCCGACGGCTTCGGTGTCGTGCACCGCAAGCAGGCCTCGGTCTACGAGCTCGCGTCCGCGCTGCCCAGCGCGGCCGGGTCGCTCATCGAGACCGAATTGCGGGTGCTCGAGCGGCTGACCACCTCGCCGGAACGGCCGTACACGGTCGTGCTCGGCGGGTCGAAGGTCAGCGACAAGCTCGGTGTCATCGACCACATCCTGCCGAAGGTCGACACGCTGTGCATCGGCGGCGGCATGCTCTTCACCTTCCTCGCGGCCCAGGGCCACGGGGTCGCGAAGTCGCTGCTCGAAGCCGACCAGCTCGACGTCGTCCGCGAGTACCTCTCGCGTGCGAAGGAGCTCGGCGTCACCATCGACCTGCCGACCGACGTCGTGGTGGCATCCGGCTTCGCGGCCGACGCCGACCACGAGACCGTCGCGGCGGACGCCATCGAGTCCTCGTCGTTCGGAGCGGACGGCATCGGCCTCGACATCGGCCCGGAGACCGCAGCGCGGTTCGCCTCGGCCGTCTCGGGTTCGAAGACCGTGTTCTGGAACGGCCCGATGGGCGTGTTCGAGTTCCCGGCCTTCGCCGCCGGCACGAAGACCGTCGCGCAGGCGCTCACCGAGGTCGACGGCCTCGGCGTCGTCGGTGGTGGCGACTCCGCTGCCGCCGTGCGCTCGCTCGGCTTCTCGGACGACCAGTTCGGCCACATCTCGACCGGTGGCGGTGCGAGCCTCGAGTTCCTCGAGGGCAAGTCGCTGCCTGGTCTCGAAGCACTGGGGTGGACAGCATGACCCGGACTCCGTTGATCGCGGGCAACTGGAAGATGAACCTGGACCACCTCCAGGCCATCGCCACGGTGCAGAAGCTCGCGTGGACCCTCAAGGACGCCCGGCACGACTTCGACGACGTCGAGGTCGCGGTCTTCCCGCCGTTCACGGACCTGCGGAGCGTGCAGACGCTCATCTCGGCCGACAAGCTGCCGATCCACTTCGGTGCGCAGGACCTGTCGCAGTTCGACTCCGGTGCCTACACCGGTGACGTCTCCGGCGCGTTCCTGGCGGCGCTCGACGCCCAGTACGTCATCGTCGGCCACTCCGAGCGGCGCACGCTGCACGGTGAGACCGACGAGGTCGTCGCGGCGAAGACCGCAGCGGCAGTCAAGCACGGCCTCGTCCCCGTCGTGTGCGTCGGCGAGACCGGCGAGCAGCGCGAGGAGCGCGGCGCCGGTGTCGTGCCGGTCGAGCAGCTCCGCGTCGTGCTCGACGCGGTCAAGCCGGCCGACATCGTCGTGGCGTACGAGCCGGTCTGGGCCATCGGGTCCGGCCAGGCGGCCACGGCCGAGCAGGCGCAGGACGATTGTGCGGCCATCCGTCGCGGCATCGCTGCTGCCTGGGGCGACCAGGCCGCTGCGGACACCCGGGTGCTCTACGGCGGCTCGGTCAAGTCCGGCAACGTCGCGGGGTTCCTCCGCGAGCCCGACATCGACGGCGCGCTCGTCGGTGGCGCTTCGCTCGACGTGCAGGAGTTCGCGGCCATCGCGCGGTTCCGTCAGCACGTCGGGCTGTAGTCCACAGGCGTCGTCGCGGGCAGTCGTCCGCACCACTCCCGTCCAGGTACCGGCCGTGCTCCGCGCGGCCGGTACACTGGTACGGCTGACTGACACGAAAGGTACGTCGTGGCGATACTCTCCGTCGTGCTGCAGGTCCTGCTTGCAATCACGAGCCTCCTGCTCACGCTCCTCATCCTGCTGCACAAGGGCCGGGGTGGTGGCCTCTCCGACATGTTCGGCGGTGGGGTCACGAGCAACCTCGGTGCGTCCGGCGTGGCCGAGCGCAACCTCAACCGCATCACGGTGATCCTCGGTCTGGTCTGGATCGTTTCCATCATCGTGCTCGGTCTCATCAACAAGTTCACGGCGGGGGTCTGATCCATGGCAAGCGGAGGCAGTGCAATCCGAGGGTCTCGCGTCGGCGCGGGACCGATGGGCGAACAGGACCGCGGGGTCCAGGCCGAGCGCGTGGCGATCTCGTACTGGGACGCCCTCGGCAACGAGGTCGTGCGGTACTTCGCCGCCAACCTCCCCGACGAGGAGATCCCCGAGACGGTGGACTCGCCGTCGAGTGGTCTCCCGGCTGGGCGCGACAAGGAGAACCCTCCCGTGGTCTCCAAGACGGAGCCCTACAAGACCCACCTCGCGTACGTGAAGGAACGCCGCACCGAGGAAGAGGCAGCGCAGCTCCTCGAAGACGCGCTGCAGCAGCTCCGCGAGCGTCGCGGCACCGCGGCGAAGAAGGCGTAGCGCCCACACACTGACGAAGGCCCCCGCACCGGATGGTGTGGGGGCCTTCGTGCGTCCGTCCGTCGGGGGAGGAGGGCGCGCGGGGAGCCGGCTCGTCGAGTGGAGTGGTCACGACATGCCGCGTGCGGTGCGCCGGGGTTGCACGTTGTGTCGCCTGCGGCGCGCGCGGGCGACAGTTCGTGACCGCCCGGTATCGCGACGGCGGGGCGTCGTGACCGCGCGCGGTGGGCGCGACCACTGACGGACAGGAGGCCCGGTGCCAGCTGGCACCGGGCCTCCTGTCCGTCAGGAACGCGCGTCTAGTACGTCGACGCGATCAGGTTCTCGGGGACGTCGCGGGCGGCGTCCTGGTCGACGAAGAAGACGGTGCGCTTGCGGCCCTGCACGCCTCCGACGGGGACGTCGTCGACCGACGCGCCGGCGAGGGCGAGCCCCAGCACCGACGCCTTCTCGGCGCCGGACAGGATGACCCAGACGCGCTGCGAGGCGTTGATCACCGGGTAGGTGACGGTCAAGCGCTGCGGCGGCGGCTTGGGGGAGTCGTCCACCGACACGACAGCGCGGTCGGTGACGGTGAGCTGCGGGAACTCCGGGAAGAGCGACGCGGTGTGTCCGTCCGGGCCGACACCCAGCAGGGTGATGTCGAAACGCGGAGCAACGGCACCCTCGGGCGCGGCGTCCTGCAGCTCACGCTCGTACTGGCTCGCAGCGGCCTCGATGTCGAGCCCGCCGTCCGAGGCCGGCATCGGGTGGATGTTCGACGCGGGGATGTCCACGTGGTCGAAGAAGTCGGTCTGCGTGCCGGTGGTGTTGCGGTCGGCGTCGTCCGACGGGACCCAGCGCTCGTCGACCCACCAGACGTGCACCTTCGACCAGTCGACGCTCTCGCGCGCTGGCGACTGGCCGATCGCGGCGAGGACGAGGGACGACACCGAGCCACCGCTGATCGCGATGTCGGCGCGCTCCTGCTCGTCGAGCACGTCGATGATCTTGGTGATGAAGCGTGCGGCGACCGAAGCGCCGAGGGCCTGCTTGTCGGGGTGCACGAGCACCCGCCGTTCGTTGGTCACGTGACTCCCGTGTTCGTGGCGGCCGACCGGTCGTCCGACCGCCTTCGGTCCGGTCGGGCCGCCTGCACCAGACAGACGGCCCGACCGTGTGGGGTGTGGATCAGCGGGCGATGGTCTCGCGCAGCTGGGGCACCCCGTGCTTGACGACGTCTCCGAAGAGGACGTCCGGGTCGAGTCTACGGAGTTCCTCGGCCAGGCAGTCACGCAGGTTGCGGCGTGGCAGCGACAGGTCGTGCGTCGGCTGGCCGGGCATCGAGAGCGTGGCGACGTCCACCAGGGAACGCTCGAGCTCGATGGTCCCGGACTCGCGGACGAGCTTCACGCCGTGGATACCGCTCGACCCCGTCGCACGGGGCGACGTGACGACGGACACCGGCACCTGGAGCTGCAGCTGCAGCCAGGCGGCGAGCAGGATCGTCGACGGGCTGTCGGACGCTCCGGAGACCTCGACCGCGGTGATCGGCTCGTACGGCGGCTGGTCGAGCGCCGCGGCGAGCTGGTTCCGCCACAGGGTGAGACGGGTCCAGGCGAAGTCGGTGTCACCCGGCACGTAGGACGCGCCGAGGGCCTCGATCGCACCGTTCGGGTCCTTCTGCGCGGCAGCGTCGGTGATCCGGCGCTGCGCGATGCGCCCCAGGGCCGACGCCGCGGGCTGCTCCGGAGCCGTCTGCGGCCACCAGGCCACGACGGGTGCGTCCGGCAGCAGGAGCCCGGTGACCAGGCTCTCCTCGTCGGTCGCGGTCTCGCCGTACGCACGGAGGACGATGACCTCGCTCGCACCCGCGTCGCTGCCGACACGGATCTGCGCGTCGAGGCGCCCGGGGGACTTCGTGTCACCGCTGTTCTTCGAGACGATGATCACGCGCATCGGGTGCTCGCGGGACGCTTCGTTCGCCGCCTCGATCGCCTCTTCCTCGTGGCCGAGGGCCGTCGAGATGATGAGGGTCAGCACCCGGCCGAGGGCGACAGCGCCGCCCTCTTCGCGGATGCGGACGAGCTTCTTCTGGATCTTCGACACCGTGGTGTCGGGCATGTCGATCTTCACGGACGCCTCCAGGTCCGACCGTCGCGGGCGAGCAGGGCATCGGCGGATGCCGGACCCCACGTGCCGGGACGGTACTGCTCGGGCTGGCCCTGCGTGGCCCAGAACTCCTCGATGGGGTCGAGGATCTTCCAGGACAGCTCGACCTCCTGGTGCCGCGGGAACAGCGGCGGGTCACCGAGGAGCACGTCGAGGATGAGTCGCTCGTACGCCTCGGGGGATGCCTCGGTGAACGCGTGGCCGTAGCCGAAGTCCATCGTCACGTCGCGCACCTGGGTGCCGACGCCCGGGACCTTCGATCCGAAGCGGAGCGTGACGCCCTCGTCCGGCTGGACGCGGATCACCAGGGCGTTCTGCCCGAGCGGGGACTGCGAATTGCCGTAGACGTCCTCGGGGACGCGCTTGAACACGATCGCGATCTCGGTCACACGACGGCCGAGACGCTTGCCGGCGCGCAGGTAGAACGGGACGCCCTGCCAGCGACGCGTGGCGATGTCGAGCTTGATCGCCGCGTAGGTCTCGGTGCCGGACTCGGGGTCCATGCCGCCTTCCTCGAGGAAGCCGAGCACCTTCTCGCCGCCCTGCCACCCACCGGCGTACTGCCCGCGGGCGGTTGCGGTGGAGAGGTCCTCGGGCAGACGCACGGCGGAGAGCACCTTCTCCTTCTCGGCGCGCAGGTCCGCGGCCTTGAACGAGACGGGCTCCTCCATCGCGGTGAGCGCGAGGAGCTGCAGCAGGTGGTTCTGGATGACGTCGCGCGCCGCGCCGATGCCGTCGTAGTACGCGGCTCGTCCGGCGACGCCGATGTCCTCGGCCATCGTGATCTGCACGTGGTCGACGTAGTTCGAGTTCCAGATGGGTTCGTACATCTGGTTCGCGAACCGGAGCGTCAGGAGGTTCTGGACGGTCTCCTTGCCGAGGTAGTGGTCGATGCGGAACACGTCGTCGGGAGCGAAGACGCTCTCGACGATCGCGTTGAGCTCGCGCGCGGTGCGGAGGTCGGAGCCGAACGGCTTCTCGACGACCACGCGGCTCCAGGAGCCCTCGCGCTTCTCGGTCAGCCCGGACAGCTTGAGCTGCTCGGTGACGACCGGGAACATCTTGGGTGGGATGGACAGGTAGAACGCGTGGTTGCCCAGCGTCCCGCGCTCGGCGTCGAGGTCGTCGACGGTGCGCTTGAGCTCGCGGAACGCCTCGGGGTCGTCGAACGAGCCCTGCACGAAGCGGATGCCCTGTTCGAGCTGACGCCAGACGTCCTCGTCGAACGGGGTGCGGGAGTGCTCCTTGACGGCGTCGTGCACGAGCTGGGAGAAGTCTTGGTCCTCCCAGTCGCGACGAGCGAACCCGACGAGCGCGAACCCCGGGGGCAGGAGCCCTCGGTTGGCCAGGTCGTAGACCGCGGGCATCAGCTTCTTGCGTGACAGGTCGCCCGTCACACCGAAGATGATGAGCGTGCTCGGTCCCGCGATCCGGTTCAGTCGACGATCCGTCGGCAGCCGGAGCGGGTTGTGCTCCGGGGTGATTGCCACCGGTGACATGAGTCGGTGAACTCCTTACGAGTCAGGGGGAGACGGCGGCCGCGATCGCCGCGGTGGCGGCGAGGACGTCCGACGTGGTGAGGGTGAGGACCGGTCGGCCGTGTTCGGCGAGGACACTCGCGTCACCGGCCGCCTGGGCCTGGAGGAGCTGCCCGAACGTGAACGGCCGACCCGGGATCGCCAGGTCCTCGGCTTCGTCGGCCACGATCTGCAGGAACACTCCCGTTGCGGGGCCGCCCTTGTGGTACTGGCCGGTCGAGTGCAGGAACCGCGGGCCGTACCCGAAGGTGACGGGGCGTTCCGTGCGCGCCGCGATCGCGTCGCGCAGCGACTCGAGGCCGCTGTTCGCGGTGCGGTCGACGTACGCCTGCACCGACACGTAGCCGGTCGGGTCGAGTGCGGACACCAGGCCCGACACGGCTTCCGAGAGCGTCGCACCGATGGCGAGTCCGGGCGTCGCGCGGACGGCGATGCCGTCCTCGGAGAACGCCGGCTCAGCCGCGGCGGGGCGGTCGTCGAGCAGTGCGCGCGTCGCGACCTTGGCGGCCTCGACGTCGGGCTGGTCGAACGGGTTGATGCCGAGCAGGCGACCGGCGACCGCGATGGCGTACTCCCAGACGAGGATCTGGCCACCGAGCGTGCCGGTGATCTCGACCTCGCCCTCGGCCACGTGACGCTCGTCCTCGCGCGAACCGACCAGGCGGATGACCTGGACGTCGGGCAGGCCGGCGGTGACCTCGGGGGAGTCCGCGTGCAGCACGACGGGCAGCAGGCCGCGGCCGTCCTTGCCGGTCGACTCCGCGATCAGCTGTTCGACCCAGTCGCCGAAACCGACGATGTGCGTGCCGTCGGGCACGATGGCGATCTTGTCGCGCAGCGGCTCGGTGCCGGCGAGGACCGCACCGAGCACGAGCCCGGGGTTCTCGTCCAGGTCGACCGAGAGCAGCGCGGAGATGGCGTCGGCTTCGTCGAGGAGCTCGGCGATGTCCGCTCCGGCGAGACCGGACGGCACGAGGCCGAAGGCGGTGAGCGCGGAGTAGCGGCCGCCGACGGTGGGGTCGGCAGTGAAGACGCGGTACCCGGCGTCGGTCGCGGCTGCCTCGAGCGCGGAGCCCGGGTCGGTGACGACGACGATGCGGCCGGCCGGGTCGATGCCGGCGTCGCGGAACGCCTGCTCGTAGACCCGGCGCTGCGAATCGGTCTCGAGCGTCGAACCGGACTTCGACGAGACAACGAGCACGGTGCGCTCGAGGTCGGTCGTCACGGCAGCGTGGACCTGCGCGGGATCGGTCGAGTCGAGGACCGTGAGGGGGACACCGGCCGTGCGCGTGATGACCTCGGGTGCGAGCGACGAGCCGCCCATGCCGGCGAGGACGACGTGGTCGACCCCTTCGGCACGGAGCGACTCGCGCAGCGCGGTCACCTCGGCGACGAGCGGGCGGGAGACCGAGACGGCCTCCACCCAACCGAGGCGCTTCGACGCCTCGGCCTCGGCGGTGGCTCCCCACAGATCGGCGTCCTGGGCGGTGATGCCCGAGGCCACCAGGTCAGCGACGAGCCGCGGGACCACCTGTTCGATGGCCCGCGCGGCGTCGCCGCTGGCTGCGATGGAAACCGTCACTACTTGGCGCCCTCGAGCGCTGCCTTGACGGTGTCGACGAGCTCGCCCCAGGAGACGTTGAACTTGTCCACGCCCTCCTTCTCGAGCAGCGCGACGACCTCGTCGTAGTCGACACCCTGCGCGGCGAGCTGGTCGAGGACCTGCTGCGCCTGGTCGAAGGTGCCGGCGATGGCGTCGCCGTGGATCTCACCGTGGTCGAACGTGGCGTCGAGCGTCTTGCCCGGCATCGTGTTGACGGTGTTCGGGGCGGCGAGCTCGGTCACGTAGAGCGTGTCGGGGAGCGACGGGTCCTTGACACCGGTCGAGGCCCAGAGCGGACGCTGCGTGTTGGCACCGGACTCGAGCAGGCCCAGGGCGCGCTCGGAGGCGAACGCCTCGGTCCAGACCTGGTAGGCGAGCTGCGCGTTGGCGATGCCGGCCTTTGACTTCAGGGCCTTGGCCTCGTCGGTGCCGATGGCGTCCAGGCGCTTGTCGATCTCGGAGTCGACGCGCGACACGAAGAACGACGCGACCGAGTGGATCTTGGAGAGGTCGTGGCCGGCGGCCTTGGCCTTCTCGAGCCCACCGAGGTAGGCGTCGATGACGGCGCGGTAGCGCTCGAGCGAGAAGATCAGCGTGACGTTGACGGAGATGCCCGCGCCGATGACCTCGGTGATCGCCTCGAGACCCTCGAGCGTCGCCGGGATCTTGATGAGGACGTTCTCCTTGCCGACCTTCTCGAACAGGAACTTGGCCTGCTCGATGGTCTTGGCGGTGTCGTGCGCCAGACCCGGCTCGACCTCGATCGAGACGCGGCCGTCGAAGCCCTTGGTCTCGTCGTAGATCGGCTTGAAGACGTCGGATGCGTTCGCGACGTCCTGCGTGGTGATCGCGAAGATCGCGTCGGTCACGTCGGTGCCCGCAGCGGCGAGCTCCTTGACCTGCGCGTCGTAGCGCTCGCCCTTGGCGAGGGCCGACGCGAAGATCGTCGGGTTCGTCGTCACACCGACGACGTTCTTCTGCTCGATGAGCTCGGTGAGCTTGCCGGTCTCGAGGAGCTCGCGGGAGAGGTCGTCGAGCCAGATGCTCACGCCGACCGCGGAGAGGGCGGCGGTGGGGGTGTTCTCAGCCATGTGTTTCTCTTCTTCTTTCATCGACGGGTCCGTGAGGACCGTGAGTCGGGGTTTCGGGGACGGGAGGCCCGTGGCGGAACCGAGCCGGGCCTCCCGGAAGAAGGGCCGGATCCGGAAACCGGACCCGGCCCTTGCAGGTCAGGAAGCTGCGATCGATTCCTTCGCGGCGGCCACGACGTGCTCCGTCGTGAAGCCGAACTCCTTGAAGAGCGTCTGGTAGTCGGCCGAGGCACCGAAGTGCTCGATCGAGACGCTGCGGCCCTTGTCGCCGACGATGTCGCGCCAGCTCATGGCGATGCCGGCCTCGACCGACACGCGAGCGGTGACGTCCTTCGGGAGCACCTGGTCCTGGTAGTTCTCGGACTGGGCGCGGAACCACTCGATCGACGGGGCGCTCACGACGCGGGCGTTGATGCCCTCGGCCTTGAGCTGCTCGCGAGCCTCGACCGCGATCTGGACCTCGGAACCGGTCGCGATGAGGATGACGTCCGGGGTGCCGTTGGGCGCCTCGGCCAGGACGTAGGCACCCTTGGCGACGTTCTTCGCCGAAGCGAAGACCTCGCCCGAGGCGTCGCCCTCGCCACGCTCGAACACCGGCAGGTTCTGACGGCTCAGCGCGATGCCGGCCGGGCGGTCGGTGTGCTTGAGCATCTCGAGCCACGCGTACGCGACCTCGTTGGCGTCGGCCGGACGGACGACGTCGAGACCCGGGATCGCACGGAGCGACGAGACCTGCTCGATCGGCTGGTGCGTCGGGCCGTCCTCGCCGAGGGCGACGGAGTCGTGGGTCCAGACGTAGATCGCCGGCGCCTGCATGAGCGCGGCGAGACGGACCGCCGGACGCATGTAGTCGCTGAAGATGAGGAACGTGCCGCCGAAGGGGCGGGTGTTCCCGTGCAGGACGATGCCGTTGAGGATCGAGCCCATGGCGTGCTCGCGGATGCCGAAGTGCAGCACGCGGCCGTACGGGTCGGTGCTCCACGTCGAGGTCGAGGCCTCGGCCGGACCGAAGGACTTGGCACCCTCGATCGTGGTGAGGTTCGACTCGGCGAGGTCGGCCGAACCGCCCCAGAACTCGGGCATCAGCGGCGCGATGGCGTTGATGACCTTTCCGGAAGCGGCACGGGTCGAGACGGCCTTGTCCGCCGGGAAGACCGGGAGCGCTGCTTCGAGGCCCTCCGGGAGCTCCTTCGACTGGACGCGGTCGAACAGTGCCTTCTTGTCGGCGTTGGCTGCGGCCCACGCGTCGAAGGACTTCTGCCACTCGGCGTGCTCGGCCTGGCCCTTGGCGACGGCGCCGCGGGTGTACTCGAGGACCTCGGGAGCGACCTCGAAGGTCTTGTCGGTGTCGAAACCGAGGATCTCCTTGAGGCCCTTGATCTCGTCGGCGCCGAGCGCTGAACCGTGGATCTTGCCCGAGTTCTGCTTGGTCGGCGACGGCCAGCCGATGATCGTCTTGAGGACGATGAGCGACGGCTTGTCGGTGACCTGCTTGGCGGCCTCGATCGCGGCGTGGAGCTCCTCGGCGTCCTCGGAGTACTCGCCGTTCTTCTTCCAGTCGACGATCTGGACGTGCCAGCCGAGCGCCTCGTAGCGCTCGGGGACGCTCTCGGAGAACGCGATGTCGGTGTTGTCCTCGATCGAGATCTGGTTCGAGTCGTAGAACGCGATGAGGTTGCCGAGCTGCTGGCGACCGGCGAGCGAGCCCGCTTCGTTGGTCACGCCCTCCTGCATGTCACCGTCGCCGGCGATCACGTAGGTGAAGTGGTCGAACGGCGACTGACCGGCCGGGGTCTCCGGGTCGAACAGGCCGCGCTCGAAGCGCTGGGCGTAGGCGAAGCCGACCGAGGACGCGAGGCCCTGGCCGAGCGGGCCCGTGGTGATCTCGACACCGTCGGTGTGGCCGTACTCCGGGTGACCCGGGGTCTTCGAGCCCCACTTGCGCAGGTGCTGCAGGTCCTCGAGCTCGAGCCCGTAACCGTGCAGGTAGAACTGCACGTACTGGAGGATCGAGGCGTGACCGGCGGAGAGGATGAAGCGGTCGCGGCCGATCCAGGTGGCGTCGCTGGGGTCGCGACGCATCACCTTCTGGAAGAGCAGGTGGGCGAGCGGAGCAAGGCTCATCGCGGTGCCGGGGTGACCGTTGCCGGCGGCCTCGACCGAGTCGGCGGCGAGAACGCGGGCCGTGTCGACGGCCTTCCGGTCGATGGCGTCCCAGGTGAATTCAGCCACTTGGATGTTGACCCTTCTTGATGCGACATGTGCGAGGGCTCGTGCCATCGCACGGACATGTGGCCATCCCGGGGCCGAGTCGTGTCGCCGTCTAGCGGCGGCCGACCGGCTCATCGCGGCCGACGTCATCGGGGCGCGCACTGCGGGAGGGCGTGTCCAGCATAGTGACCCGGTACTCAGAAGGGGTTCAGGTGACCCCCGATGTTCACACCGGGGTGGCCGACGACGGTCGATCCGGGCGTGTCGAACGCGTCCGGATCACACCGGGATGTCGGAGCGGGGCACCGTTGCGGCGCTTCCATCCCGTAAACTGATCGGGACCCGTGGACATTCCGGGTCAGCGCATGCCCGGACGCCGCCGCAGTCGTCCACCGAGTGTGCGAGCTGATGCGAACAGACTGAGGTTCCCTTGCCGACTGCCACCGTGACCCGGCCCGACACCGATCGACCCCGATCGCCGCTGTCCCGCAAGGTCCGTGCGTACGTCTCGTTGACGAAGCCGCGCGTGATGGAGCTGCTGCTCGTCACCACGGCCCCGACGATGTTCCTCGCCGAGCGCGGCGTTCCCGACCTGTGGCTCGTCTTCTGGACGATGCTCGGCGGAGCGATGTCGGCCGGTTCGGCGTCGGCCTTCAACTGCTACATCGACCGCGACATCGACCGGCTCATGAAGCGGACGAGCACCCGGCCGCTGGTCACGGGCGAACTCTCCGACCGTGAAGCCCTCGTGTTCTCGTGGATCCTCGGCGTCCTGTCGACGGCGGTGCTCGGCTTCCTGGTGAACTGGCTCGCGGCGGCGCTCAGCGTCATCGCGATCCTGATCTACGTGTTCGTCTACACGCTGTGGCTCAAGCGCCGCACGCCGCAGAACATCGTCTGGGGTGGCTCGGCCGGCTGCATGCCCGTGCTCATCGGCTGGGCGGGTGTCACCGGATCGCTGACGTGGACCCCCGTCATCCTGTTCATGGTGATCTTCCTCTGGACGCCGCCGCACTACTGGCCGCTGTCGATGAAGTACCGGGACGACTACGACGCCGCCGACGTGCCGATGCTCGCCGTCGTCCGTGGTCGGACCGTCGTCGGCCTGCAGGTCGTCCTGTACGCCTGGGCGACCCTCGTCTGCTCGCTCCTGCTCATCCCCGTCGGGCACATGGGTCCGCTGTACACGGTGGTCGCGCTGGCCGGTGGCATCTGGTTCGTCGTCGAGTCGCACCGCCTGTACTCGCGGGCGATCCAGCACGTCGAGCACGTGCATCCGATGCGGGTCTTCCACAGCTCGATCACGTACCTGACGCTGCTCTTCATCGCGGTGGGCATCGACCCGCTGCTGCCGCAGGTCTTCACCTTCTAGGGCGGTCGCGCCGGCGCCGCCGCAGGCGCGTGCTCGGTCCGCAGGACGCCGTCGTGTCCGGTTGACGCCGTCGTGTCCGCAGGACGCCGTCGTGTCCAGTTGACGCCGTCGTATTGGCAAGACGCCGTCGTGTCCGCAGGACGCCGCCACCCCGACGAGACGCCGCCGAATCCGGCGGCGTCTCGCGCGTTCGGCGGCGTCTCGGCAGGACACCGGCGTCTTGTGCTCGGCACGGGGCGGGCTGGAGGCACGGTGCGGGCCCGCCACGGGCCTCCCGTCCGGCGCGCGGCGCGTCTGCCGCGGCGCGGACGCGACTGGCTGGGGACCGCACGTGGTGCGGGCTCGGTCCGACGGCGCGTCCGGCCGACCACCACAAACGCGACACCCCACGAGTCGAACGACTCGTGGGGTGTCGGAGAACGGGTGTCGAGCGCGCGACGCGCCCGGGCGTCAGGCGTCGATGGGTTCCCGGACGGCGTCGCGACCGGCCGATGCCCGCGTGGACAGCACCACCGCGGTGACGGCGCCCACGAGGAGCCCGGCGAGCACCATGTGCGTGCCGACGAGCCCGACGGGCAGACCGGTGCGTGCCTGCGTGAGGCCGACCGCGATCTGCAGGAACTCGACGACGAGCAGCAGCAACGGCCACTTGCTCGGCCGGCCCAGGCGGACGGCTCCGATGACGAGCACCAGGGTGAGCGCGAAGAGGGCGTACGCCGGCCAGGCGTGCACGTGCTCCATGACCGCGGGGTCGAACCCGGTGCGGTGCAGGCGTCCGCCGTCGACGGCTTCGTCAGCGCCGGCGTGCGGGCCGCTGCCGGTGGTCAGGATGCCGACGAGCACGGTCACGACGACGGCGGCGACGGTGCCGCGGACGACGCCGGTGTACCAGCCGGGGACGAGCCGCTCGGCCGTGCGGGGGCCGTGCACGGTGCGGTAGACCAGGGCAGCGGTCACCGAGGTGAGCGCGGCGGAGACGACGAAGTGCAGTCCGACCACGAAGGGGTTCAGGTTCGTCCAAACGCTCATGCCGCCGATCACGGCCTGCACCGGGATCGCGACGCCCTGAGCGAACGCCAGCCAGAACAGTTCCGGCCGCGTGCGGAGCATCCGGACGACCGCCAGGAACATCGCGACGGCCACGATCACGAGCACGAAGGTCAGCAGACGGTTGCCGAACTCGATGATGCCGTGGACGCCCATCTCCGGCGTGGAGACCAGCGAATCCGCCGTGCACTTGGGCCAGGTGGGGCATCCGAGGCCCGACGCGGTGAGGCGGACCAGGCCGCCTGTGCCGATCAGCACGACCTCGACCACGAAGGACGCCCAGGCCAGTGCGACGACGCGGCGGTCGACCGCACGGGGGAGCGACCACCACCGTCCGGTCCGGAGATCCTGCTCGACGGGGGATCCGACGCGTGTCACGAGGGTGGTGCCTTCCTGTTGCTCCGTGCAGTGAACCTGTAGGATTCGAGGGTTCAGCAGCAGTCAAGTCTAGGCAGGCGCCGGCTCCGAATGGGCCGAGATCGCCGATCACTCCACGGACTGCGTGGAACCATAGTCGTTGCGAGGGAGCAGCACCGGGTCCGCATGTCAGCGGTCCACGGTGGAATGGCGTCCAGACGCCACGGGTTGACACCTGTAACGCTGTCCCGCGAGAAGGAAACGAGGAGACCATGTCCGACGTGCTCATCGACCGTCCCGAGCTCGAAGGGCTCGGCCAATACGAGTTCGGCTGGTCCGACTCCGACTCGGCAGGGTCCTCCGCCCGTCGTGGGATCTCGGAAGAGGTCGTCACCGACATCTCGAACCTCAAGGACGAGCCCGAGTGGATGCTGAAGAACCGCCTCAAGGGGCTGTCGCTCTTCGGCCGCAAGCCGATGCCGACATGGGGTGCCGACCTGACGGGCATCGACTTCGACAACATCAAGTACTTCGTGCGCTCCACCGAGAAGCAGGCGCAGTCGTGGGAAGACCTCCCCGAGGACATCCGTGCGACCTACGAGAAGCTCGGCATCCCCGAGGCCGAGCGCCAGCGCCTGGTCGCCGGCGTCGCCGCGCAGTACGAGTCCGAGGTCGTGTACCACCAGATCCGCGAGGACCTGGAGCAGCAGGGCGTCATCTTCATGGACACCGACACGGCGCTCCGTGAGCACCCGGAGCTGTTCGAGGAGTACTTCGGCACCGTGATCCCGGCCGGCGACAACAAGTTCGCCGCGCTGAACACGGCCGTCTGGTCCGGTGGCTCGTTCGTCTACGTCCCCAAGGGCGTCCACGTCGAGATCCCGCTGCAGGCCTACTTCCGGATCAACACCGAGAACATGGGTCAGTTCGAGCGGACGCTGATCATCGCGGACGAGGACTCGTACGTCCACTACATCGAAGGCTGCACCGCCCCGATCTACAAGTCCGACTCGCTGCACTCGGCCGTCGTCGAGATCATCGTGAAGAAGAACGCCCGCGTTCGCTACACGACGATCCAGAACTGGTCGAACAACGTCTACAACCTCGTCACGAAGCGTGCGATCGCGCACGAAGGCGCGACGATGGAGTGGATCGACGGCAACATCGGCTCCAAGGTCACGATGAAGTACCCGTCGATCTACCTCGCCGGGGAGCACGCCAAGGGCGAGACGCTCTCCGTGGCCTTCGCGGGCCCCGGCCAGCACCAGGACGCCGGCGCGAAGATGATCCACATGGCGCCGTACACGACGTCCTCGATCGTCTCCAAGTCGATCGCCCGTGGCGGCGGTCGTGCCGGGTACCGCGGCGAGGTCCGGGTCGACCCGGGCGCGCACCACGCGGCCAACACCGTGCGCTGTGACGCCCTGCTCGTCGACACGATCAGCCGGAGCGACACGTACCCGGCGATCGACATCCGTGTCGACGACGTGCAGCTGGGGCACGAGGCCACGGTCTCGCGTGTCAGCGAGGAGCAGCTCTTCTACCTCATGTCCCGCGGCATGGCCGAGGACGAGGCGATGGCGATGATCGTCCGTGGTTTCATCGAGCCGATCGCCCGCGAGCTCCCGATGGAGTACGCACTCGAACTCAACAAGCTCATCGAGATGAGCATGGAAGGATCCGTCGGCTAGATGTCCAGCACCACCCCTCCCCACATCGACCAGCCGATCGAGCCCGCTGCCGCAGCGCAGGGCGGCACCCAGCACGGCGCCGGAGCCCACTCCGACGGCGGCTGGGACGCCCCCGACAAGAAGGTGCCGGTCCAGACCCGCTCCGAGCGGTTCCAATCCGGCGACGTCGAAGCGTTCCCGAAGGTCACCGGCCGAGAGGTCAACTGGAAGTTCGCGCCGCTGACCAAGCTCCAGCCGCTGCTGGACGGCCCGCTCGACGGATCCGCCTACCCGTACCTCGCCCGCCAGTCTGAGGGCGCCGACGTCGAGTGGGGTCGCAGCGACGACCCCCGCGTCGGCACCGCCGGCCTGCCCGAAGACCGCGCGGCGGCCGCGGCCTGGAGCGCCCGTGACGCGGTCCTGGCGATCACGATCAAGGCCACCGAGGCGCACGAGTTCATCACGGTGACCCGCTCCGACTTCGGGTCGCAGCCCCGCGCCGCGCACACGGTCATCACGGCCGAGCCGAACGCGCAGGGCATCGTCGTGCTCGACAACCGCGGCAGCGCCCTGCTGAGCGAGAACATCGAGATCGTCGCGCAGCAGAACGCACGACTGACCGTCGTCAGCCTGCAGGACTGGGACGACGACGCGGTGCACGTGTCGACGCACTTCGCCGAGGTCGGGCGCGATGCCTTCCTCAAGCACGTCGTGGTCTCGCTCGGCGGCGACGTCATCCGGGTCAACCCCTCGACGCACCTCGGTGCGCAGGGTGCCGACACCGAGATGTACGGCGTGTACTTCGCCGACGCCGGCCAGTACATCGAGCAGCAGGTCTACGTGAACCACGACGCGCCGAACACGCGCGGTCGGGTCAACTACAAGGGTGCGCTGCAGGGCCAGGGCGCGCACACCGTCTGGATCGGTGACGTCCTGATCGGTCGCGCCGGTGACGGGACCGACTCGTACGAGCAGAACCGCAACCTCGTGCTGACGGACGGCACCCGTGCCGACAGCATCCCGAACCTCGAGATCGAGACGGGCAACATCGAGGGTGCCGGTCACGCGAGTGCCACCGGTCGCTTCGACGACGAGCAGCTGTTCTACCTGCAGTCCCGCGGAGTCCCGGAAGAAGAAGCGCGGCGTCTCGTCGTGCTCGGCTTCCTGGTCGAGGTGATCCAGAAGATCGGTGCGCCCGAGCTCGAGGAACGCCTCATCGCCGCGGTCGAGCAGGAACTCGCCGAGGGCCGTTCGGTCATCGCGGCACCGGCCGAGTCCGGCGCCGAGCCGGCCGCCGCGCCGCAGGCACCCGCACCGCAGACCGCCGCTCCGCAGGCCAACGCCTGATGGCCGAGAAGGTCTGCGCCGAAGCCGACATCGCGGTGGACAGCCCGATGCGGGTGGTCGTCGGTGGCACGGCGGTCGCGATCGTGAAGGACTCGTCCGGCACGGTCCACGCCATCGGCGACACCTGCACGCACGGCGACATCTCGCTGGCCGAGGGCTTCGTCGAGGGTGATTCGCTGGAGTGCTGGGCCCACGGGTCCCGCTTCTCGCTGACCACCGGCAAGCCGCAGAACTTCCCGGCCTACGAGCCCGTCCCGGTCTTCCGGGTCGAGGTCCGCGACGGCGACGTCTACGTCGACGTCCAGGACGTCGTCCCGGTCGACTGAGCACCCCAACACTTCCCGCGGCTGACGCCGCACCACAGCTGCAACCGAAGGAACGCAATGTCCACTCTGGAAATCCGTGACCTCAAGGTCTCGATCGACACCGACCAGGGCACCAAGGAGATCCTGAAGGGTGTCGACCTCACCATCAACGAGGGCGAGATCCACGCGATCATGGGGCCGAACGGCTCCGGCAAGTCCACGCTGGCGTACACGATCGCCGGCCACCCCCGGTACAACGTCGTCGGTGGCACGATCACCCTCGACGGCGAGGACGTCCTCGCGATGAGCGTCGACGAGCGTGCCCGTGCCGGCATGTTCCTGGCGATGCAGTACCCCGTCGAGATCCCCGGCGTCACGGTGTCGAACTTCCTCCGCACCGCCAAGACGGCGATCGACGGTGAGGCCCCGGCCCTGCGCGGCTGGATCAAGGAACTCCGTCAGTCGATGGCCGACCTGAAGATGGACTCGTCGTTCGCCGAGCGCAACGTCAACGAGGGCTTCTCCGGTGGCGAGAAGAAGCGCCACGAGATCATGCAGCTCGAGCTCCTCAAGCCGAAGTTCGCCGTCCTCGACGAGACTGACTCCGGCCTCGACGTCGACGCGCTGAAGATCGTCTCCGAGGGCGTCAACCGTGCCAAGGCCGCGACCGGCCTCGGTGTGCTGCTCATCACGCACTACACGCGCATCCTCCGCTACATCAAGCCGGACTTCGTGCACGTGTTCGTCGCCGGCAAGATCGCGGAGCAGGGCGGCCCCGAGCTGGCCGACCGCCTCGAGAACGAGGGCTACGACCGCTACGTGCAGGCCGTCGCGGCCGCCGAGGCGCAGGCCTGATGATCGCCGCGCTCGCTCCCGACAAGTTCGACGAGGTCGTCGAGGGCCTGAAGGAGGTCCAGGACCCGGAGCTCGGCGTGAACATCGTCGACCTCGGCCTGATCTACGACCTCGCCTGGGACGACGACGCCAACGCCCTCGTCATCAGCATGACGCTCACCAGCGCCGGCTGCCCCCTGACCGACGTCATCGAGGGTGACACCGCGAACGCGCTCGACGGCATCGTGGACGCCTTCCGGATCAACTGGGTCTGGATGCCGCCGTGGGGTCCGGAACGGATCACCGACGACGGACGCGAGATGATGCGCGCCCTCGGGTTCGCGATCTAGGCGCGACCCACAACGGACGGGAGGCGCGGTGCCAGCTGGCACCGCGCCTCCCGTCCGTTTGTGCGCACGCCACGCGCGGGGCGCGCCGCCGAGTGGTCGCAACCGCCCGCTCACGTTCGCCGAGTGGTCGCGTTCGGTCGGCTGACCCCGCTCCAGGCGACGGAACGTGACCACTCGGCATCCGGGCAGTGGGGAGTCGTGACCGCACTGACAGCCCGGCGCCGCGGCCGCCTGCCTGCCCGCCCACGCGCTGCGGACGCAGAACGGCCCCACACCGATCGGTGCGGGGCCGTTCTCGTGCGAGGGGTCAGCGGCGGCCGACGGCCTTCCACGCGAGCGGCAGGATGCCGGCGGCGATGAGGGCCTTGGCGACGCCACCGATGATGAACGGGTACAGGCCGGCGGCGAGCACCGACTGGACGTCGTTCGGGGCGCCGAGCTGGCCGAGCGCCACGGCGAGGTACGGCAGGCCGGTCACGAACGGGATCGCGCTCGCGAGCAGCATCGCGACCGCGGCACGACCGACGTTGCGGTCCCAGTTGCGGCGGGCGAGCCAGCCGACGAGCCCGGCGGCCGGGATGAAGCCGATGACGTACCCGAAGCTCGGCAGGGCCAGGGCCTGCAGGCCGCCCTGCAGGTCGGCGAAGAACGGGGCACCTGCGAGTCCGGCGACGGCGTAGACGAGCAGCGAGAGCATGCCGCGACGTGCGCCGAGCGTCGCGCCGACGAGCACGACGGCCAGCGTCTGCCCGGTGATCGGGACCGGCCACATCGGGACCTCGAGCTGCGCCATCGCGGCGGTGAACAGGGCTCCGCCGGCGACGAGGGCGGCGTCGGTGGCCAGCCCGTGCGTGCGCAGACGGTCGGCGAGGACTGCGCGGGGAGCGAACCCGGTGGCGTTCGTCATGGATTCTCCTAGAATGGACTGCTGGTTCCGTTCGGAACCATCGGTCCCGTCAGCGTAGCGGTGCACCTCACGCACACACCGTTGTGCAAACCCACCAACTGATTGGACGTCCACTGTGCTTGCCGTGCACGAACTCGAGATCCGCGTCGGAGCTCGTCTCCTCATGGAAGACGTGTCCTTCCGTGTCGAGAAGGGCGACAAGATCGGACTCGTCGGCCGCAACGGCGCGGGGAAGACGACGATGACCAAGGCCCTCGCGGGCGAGACGCAGCCGAACGGCGGCACGATCGACCGCGGCGGGGAGATCGGCTACCTGCCGCAGGACCCCCGCTCCGGCGACCCGGAGGAGACCGCGCGGAAGCGCATCCTCGACGCCCGCGGGCTCGGTGAGCTCGTGGAGGGCATCCGCCTCGCCACGCTCGACATGGCGAGCGACGACGCGGCCGTTGCCGAGAAGGCGATGCGGCGCTACAGCCGTCTCGACGACCAGTTCAACGCGCTCGGTGGCTACGCGGCCGAGGCCGAGGCCGCCTCGATCGCGTCGAACCTGAAGCTGCCGGACCGCATCCTCGACCAGCAGCTCAAGACGCTCTCGGGTGGTCAGCGACGGCGCATCGAGCTCGCCCGCATCCTGTTCTCGGACGCCGAGACGATGATCCTCGACGAGCCGACCAACCACCTCGACGCCGACTCCGTCGTGTGGCTCCGCGAGCACCTGAAGACCTACCCCGGCGGCGTCATCATCATCTCCCACGACGTCGAGCTCGTCGAAGAGGTCGTGAACCGCGTCTTCTACCTGGACGCAAACCGCCAGACCATCGACATCTACAACATGGGCTGGAAGCTCTACCAGCGGCAGCGCGTCGCCGACGAGGAGCGCCGTCGCAAGGAGCGCGCGGGTGCCGAGAAGAAGGCCGCCACGCTCAAGGACCAGGCCGCTCGGTTCGGTGCGAAGGCCTCGAAGGCCGCCGCGGCGCACCAGATGGTCGCGCGTGCCGACAAGCTGCTCGCCGGCCTCGAGGACGAGCGCGTCGCCGACCGCGTCGCGAAGATCCGTTTCCCCACGCCGGCGCCGTGCGGTCGTACGCCGCTGATGGCCGAGGGGCTGTCGAAGTCCTACGGCTCGCTGGAGATCTTCGCCGGTGTCGACCTGGCGATCGACCGCGGCTCCCGCGTGGTCATCCTCGGCTTCAACGGTGCGGGCAAGACGACGCTGCTGCGCATCCTCGCGGGTGCCGACCAGCCCGACACCGGTGAGATCCAGCCAGGCCACGGTCTGCGCATCGGCTACTACGCGCAGGAACACGAGAACATCGACATCAACCGCACGGTGATCGAGAACATGGTGTCGGCGTCGACGGACCTCAACGAGACCGAGGCCCGTCGGGTGCTCGGGTCGTTCCTGTTCACCGGCGACGACGGCTACAAGAAGGCCGGCGTCCTGTCCGGTGGTGAGAAGACGCGTCTGTCGCTCGCGATGATCGTCGTCTCGGGGGCGAACGTCCTGCTGCTCGACGAACCGACGAACAACCTGGACCCGGCGTCGCGCGAGGAGATCCTCAACGCCCTGGCCGGCTTCGAGGGCGCGGTCGTCCTGGTGTCCCACGACGCCGGGGCGGTCGAGGCGCTCAACCCCGAGCGCGTGCTGCTGCTGCCGGACGGCACCGAGGACCACTGGAACAAGGACTACGCGGAGCTCATCGAGCTCGCGTAGCCGCCTGCGAGACGCCGTCGTGTCCACACGACGCCGCTGAGCCGTCGAGGCGCCGCCGGACACGGCGGCGCCTCGACGACGTGGGGGCGTGTCGTGATGACGACGGCGTCTTGCGCACCGGCCTCGGGGTCGGTCGGGCGTCGCGCCTCCCGTCCGCACGGTGCCGCGTTCGCGGGCCGGTGCGGTGTTGCGTGGTGGGTGCGCGCTTGTGGCGGCGCACGGTGCGCGGAAGCGCGCACGGGGTTGCGAGGTGCGCACGGTGCGGTCTGGAGGCGCGGTGCTGGTCGTGTGTCGCGCCTCCCGTGCGCACGGTGCCGCGTTCGCGGTCCGGTGCGGTGTTGCGTGGTGGGTGCGCGCTTGTGGCGGCGCACGGTGCGCGGAAGCGCGCACGGGGTTGCGAGGTGCGCACGGTGCGCTGACACGCACACACGCACACACGCACACACACGCCAGCGCGTCAGCGACGGGACGCGATGAGCTCGTCCTCGATCTCGGCGTCGGTCTTCGGCTTGAGGTTCTTGCGGCGTTCGCGCTCGAGGGCACGCTCGCGCTCCTCGGGGTCGTCCTGGTTGAGGTTCCGGTACTCCTGCACCATCACGTACGCCAGGAACCCGAAGCCCCCGGCGGCGAACAGGAACCACTGGATGAAGTAACTCAGGTGCAGCCCGGTGTCGGCGTTCGGGCGATCCCAGCCGAGCGGGCGGGCCTCGGTCGGGGCGGGGGACTCCGAGGCGAGCTGCCCGTACGCACCGGTCCAGATGGGGTCGTCGACCTTGTTCGCCACGTCGGCCAGGGTGACCGACTGCACCTGGTCGGTGTCCTTCGGGTCGGAGCGGCCGGGGATGCGGGGTTCGCTCTGCTGCAGCCGGACGACGGCGGTGACCTCGCCGGACGGGGGAGCGGGAACGTGGTCGGGGGCGTCCTGCGCGTTGCCGGTCGGGACCCAGCCGCGGTCGACGATGAAGGCGCGGCCCTCGGACGTGACGAGCGGGGTGAGGACCTCGAACCCGGGCTGCCCGTTGTGCACGCGGTTGCGGACGAGCAGCTGGGAGTCGACGTCGTACCGGCCGGTGACGGAGACCCGGAGCCACTCCTGCTCGTCCTGCCAGCTCGACGCCTTCGGCAGCGCCCGGTCGAGGGGGACGGGCGTGTGGTCGTAGTTCTGCGCGACCTGCTCGTTCTGCCGGACGGCCTCGTTGCGGCGGTCCCACTGCCACATGCCGAACAGCGTGCAGACGATGGCGAAGGCGACGGCGATCGCGAAGTACCCGAGCCAGCGGCGGCTCCGGACGAAGCGCCAGCCGACGAAGGGCTCGTCGGAGCGGCTGATCGAACCCGAGTCCGAGCCCGACCCCGAGTCCGAGCCAAAGCCGGAGCTCGATCCAGCGGCGGCACGCTGCAGCTTGGCGGCGTGCTTGCGGCCGTACCGGGACTGCGGGTCGAAGCCGTCGGTCATCGCGAGGTGCCGGTGGCGCGCACCCCGACGTCGTTCTTCGGCGCCGCCACCGGGTCGCGCTCGTCGTCGAGGCGGTCGACGTCCTCGTGCATGCCGGTGACGCGCACCGGGAACGAGCGGGACCGCAGGTAGTCCGCCAGGAAGTCACGGTGCTCGTCGCACGCCGCCCAGATCTTCACACGGTCGATCGCGTGGATGCGGGGGTTGCGCCAGTTCACGCGCCAGCCGGCCGTCGAGGTGCAACCCGCTCGCGAGCACACCGGGGTCGATCCGGGCTCGGTCTGCAGGTCGAACGTCGCACCCATCAGCGGGGCCCCCACATCTTCGATCGGTCGCCGTTGCGCTGCCACTCGTCCTGGGCGTGCTGCGCCTGCTGGCGGAGGCGGTCCTGTTCGTCGCGGTAGGCCTGGGCCCGTGCATCCTCCTGCTGTTCGCGGAGGCGCGGGTCGACGGCGTCGTACAGCTCGATGGACCCGGCGGGGGAGATCATGTCGCTCTCGGTCCGGCTGCCGGCGTTCGCGATGACGACGGCGACCCAGGGGATCACCGCGGCGAGGACGATCGGGATGACCGCAAGCCACGAGTGCCAGGTCGAGTACACGAGCACGGCGGAGATGAAGAGGACCACTCGGATGGCCATCTGCCAGACGTAGCGGGACAGGCGGTGCGCCCGGTCCTGCTCCGGTGTGTCCGGCAGCGAGGTGATGCTCGTGTGCGTGCTCTTCATACAGATGGTCTCCGTCTACCCGTGGTCAAGCCTAATCCCGCCGGGCGGATCATGGGTGCGCCGCGCGCGAACCGGCAGGGTGGTCGGCTCCGGTACGCTCGTCCGGGCGTGTCCGCCGGGTCCCCGGCACCGCGTGCCGAGCAGAACCCACCGAACGGAGCGACCATGAGCACCCCCCGTACCGTCCTCATCACCGGCGGCAATCGCGGCATCGGCCGCGCGCTGGCCGAGCGGTTCGTCGCAGCCGGCCACCGGGTCGCCGTGACGTCGCGCAGCGGTCAGGGTGGTCCCGAGGGCGCGCTGACGGTGCAGGCCGACATCACCGACACGGCCTCCGTCGACGCCGCGTTCACGCAGGTCGAGGCCGAGTTCGGTCCGATCGAGGTCCTCGTCGCGAACGCCGGCATCACGAACGACCAGCTGCTCCTCCGCATGTCCGAGGACGACTTCACCAGCGTCGTCGACACGAACCTCACCGGCACCTTCCGCGTCGTCAAGCGCGCCACGAAGGGCATGATGAAGGCCAAGTTCGGGCGCATCGTGCTGATGTCGAGCGTCGTGGGTGCCTACGGCCAGATCGGCCAGGTCAACTACGCGTCCTCGAAGGCCGCCCTGGTCGGCATGGCCCGCTCGATCACCCGTGAACTCGGTTCGCGTGGCATCACCGCCAACGTCGTCGCGCCCGGCTTCATCCAGACCGACATGACCGCCGCGCTCTCCGACGAGCTGCAGGCCGAGTTCAAGAAGGCGATCCCGGCCGCCCGCTACGGCACGGTCGACGACGTCGCCGACGCCACGTTGTTCCTGGCGAGCGACGGCGCCGGGTACGTCTCCGGTGCGATCATCCCCGTCGACGGCGGCCTCGGGATGGGGCACTAGCCACCACCTGCGCGCCGTTTCGTGCCCAGCGACCGTCCACGGGTGCTCGCGCGCCTGACGTGTCGCTGAGCGCGAAGACCAGCCGGTCCGCTCAGCCGCGCAGGCCGAGCGTCGCGAGCACGGCGGACAGGTCACGGTCGACGACCGCGACGTCCGCCTGCTCCCGCACGCGCGGCTTCGCGTCGAACGCGACCGACAGCGCCGCGACCCGCATCATCTCGAGGTCGTTCGCGCCGTCCCCGATCGCGATCGTCCGTGCCGGGTCGACGCCGTCGGCGTCCGCCCACTCGCGGAGCGCGACGGCCTTCGCGTGCGCGTCGACGACGTCGCCGAGCACGCGGCCGGTCAGCACGCCGCCGCTGACCTCGAGCCGGTTCGCCCGGCAGTGGTCGAGGCCGAGCTGCTCGGCGAAGGGGTCGAGGACCTCGTGGAACCCGCCCGACACCACGCCGACGGTGCCGCCGGCGGCGTGCACGCCGCGGACGAGCTGGTCGGCGCCCCGCGTCACACGGACCGCCTGCTGCGCGCGGACGAAGACGTCCGCCTGGAGGCCCGCCAGGGTCGCGACACGCTCCCGGAGGCTCTCGGCGAAGTCGAGTTCCCCGCGCATGGCGCGCTCCGTGATCGCCGCCACCTGTGGCCGGGTCCCGGCGCTGTCGGCGAGCAGTTCGATCACCTCGTCCTCGAGGAGGGTGGAATCGGCATCGAGGACGACGAGGAAGCGGGGCACGCACCAACGGTACCGACTGGCGGAGGCACGGCCGCGTCGGGGACGCGAGCCGTGCCTCCAGACCGTCCGCCCGGGGCAGCGCCCCGGGTGCGTCGTCACGCGTCGACGCGGACGCCCTTGCCGACAACGGTGATGCCGGACGCGGTGACGGTGAAGCCGCGTGCCTCGTCGGTCTCGCGGTCGACGCCGACCTGCGCACCCGGTGCGAGGACGACGTCCTTGTCGAGGATGGCGCGGTTGACGATCGCGCCGGCGCCGATGGTGGCGCGCTCGAACACGATCGAGTCGAGGACCTTCGCACCGGAGTCGATCGAGCACCACGGCCCGATCATGCTGCGCTCGACCTGGGCGCCCGACACCAGGCAGCCGAGCGACACGAGCGAGTCGACCGTGGAGCCGGTGTTCCCGTTCGCGTCGCGGACGAACTTCGCCGGCGGCAGGTTCGTCTGCTGGTTGAAGATCGGCCAGTCCTGGTTGTACAGGTTGAAGACCGGGACCGGGGCGATGAGGTCCATGTGGGCGTCGAAGAACGAGTCGATCGTGCCCACGTCGCGCCAGTAGTACTTGTCGCGGTCGGTGGACCCGGGGACCTCGTTGCGCTGCAGGTCGTACACGCCGGCGTCGCCGCGGTTGACGAAGTCGGGCACGATGTCGCCGCCCATGTCGTGCGCCGAGGTCTCGAGCTGGCCGTCGCGCAGGACCGCGTCGACCAGGGCGTCCGCGTTGAACACGTAGTTGCCCATCGAAGCCAGGATCTCGCCGGGGGAGTCGGCCAGGCCGATCGCGTCCTTCGGCTTCTCGAGGAACGCGTCGATCTTGGTCGGGTCGTCCTCGGCCACCTGGATCACGCCGAACTGGTCGGCGAGGCCGATCGGCTGGCGGATCGCCGCCACGGTGACGCTGCGGCCGGAGGCGATGTGCGCCTCGACCATCTGGTGGAAGTCCATCCGGTACACGTGGTCCGCGCCGACGACGACCACGATGTCGGGGCGTTCGTCGCGGAGCAGGTTGAGCGACTGCAGGATCGCGTCGGCCGACCCGGCGAACCAGCGCTTGCCGAGCCGCTGCTGCGCGGGGACCGACGCGACGTAGGAGCTGAGCAGCCCCTCCATCCGCCAGGTCTCCGCGACGTGTCGGTCGAGACTGTGCGACTTGTACTGGGTCAGGACCACGATCTTGTTGAGACCGGAGTTCACCAGGTTCGACAGTGCGAAGTCGATGAGACGGAAGTTGCCGCCGAACGGGACGGCGGGCTTCGCGCGATCGGCGGTGAGCGGCATGAGTCGTTTGCCTTCGCCACCGGCGAGCACGATGCCGAAGACCTTCTTTGGAGCCATGCCGCTCACAGTAGGCGTCAGCACTGGGAACCGGTTACCTTGAACGAGTGCGAGTCGATCTGCTGACCAGGGAGTATCCGCCGGAGGTCTACGGCGGAGCCGGTGTCCACGTGTCCGAACTCACCGCCGCGTTGCGGTCGGGAACGGAGACGGAAGTCCGTGTCCGGGCCTTCGGGGCCTTCCGTGACGAACCCGACGTGTGGGGCTACCGGACCCCGGACGGCCTCGGCCAGGCGAACGGCGCACTGCAGGCCCTGGGTACCGACGTGGCCATCGCAGCCGACGTCGAGGGCGCCGACCTCGTGCACTCGCACACCTGGTACGCGAACTCCGCGGGCCGGATCGCGCAGCTGACCTACGGCATCCCGCACGTCGTCACCGCCCACAGCCTCGAGCCCCTGCGCCCGTGGAAGGCCGAGCAGCTCGGCGGCGGCTACCGCCTGTCCAGCTGGATGGAGCGCGAGGCGTTCGAGAACGCCGACGGCGTCATCGCGGTCTCGAAGGCCATGCGTGCGGACATCCTGCGTTCCTACCCCTCGATCGACCCAGCGAAGGTGCACGTCGTCTACAACGGCATCGACATCGACGCGTGGAAGCCGACCGTCGACGAGGACGCCGTGCGTGCCCTCGGCATCGACCCGACGCGCCCGAGCGTCGTGTTCGTCGGACGCATCACCCGGCAGAAGGGCCTGCCGTATCTGCTCCGCGCCGTGGCGTCGCTGCCGTCGGACGTGCAGATCGTGCTGTGCGCCGGCGCGCCGGACACCCCCGAGATCCTGGCCGAGGTCACCGCGCTCGTCGAGGGGCTCCGCGCCGAACGCGAGGGCGTCGTCTGGATCGACCGGATGCTCGCGCACCAGGAGATCGTGAACGTGCTGTCCTCGGGCACCGTGTTCGTCTGCCCGTCGGTGTACGAGCCGCTCGGGATCGTGAACCTCGAGGCGATGGCGTGCGGGATCCCCGTCGTCGGCACCGGTACCGGGGGCATTCCCGAGGTCGTCGCCGACGGGCTCACCGGTCGCATCGTCCCGATCGACCAGGTGCAGGACGGCACCGGCACCCCGACCGACCCCGACCGCTTCGTGGCCGACCTCGCCGCGACCCTGGCAGAGGTGCTCGCCGACGAGGGGCTGGCGAAGCTCATGGGACGCGCCGGACGGCTCCGTGTCGAGACCGAGTTCACCTGGGACGCGATCGCCACCAGGACACGGCAGGTCTACGACCAGGTGCTCGGCCAGAACCCGTAGGCTGGTCGCATGCCCTCGGTCGTGCGCTTGTCAGACGTCTCCGTGGTCCGCAACGGGGCCACCATCCTCGACGCGATCTCGTGGGAGGTGCAGGACGACGAACGCTGGGTCGTGCTCGGCGCGAACGGCGCCGGCAAGACGACGCTGCTGCAGGTCGCCGGTGCCCAGACGTTCCCGACCTCGGGCGACGTCGAGGTGCTCGGCACCGAGCTCGGTGGTGCCGACCTGTTCGAGCTCCGCCCGCGCATCGGCTTCGCGTCGACCGCCCTGGCGCGTCGCATCCCGGTCACCGAGAAGGTCATCGACGTCGTGCTCACCGCGGCGTATTCGGTGACGGGGCGCTGGAACGAGGAGTACGAGGAGCTCGACGTCCGTCGTGCGCAGCGCGTGCTCGAGGAGTGGGGCCTGGGGTCCTTCACCGACCGCACGTTCGGCGACCTGAGCGACGGCGAGCAGAAGCGCGTGCAGATCGCCCGGGCCGTGATGACCGACCCGGAGATCCTGTTCCTCGACGAACCGGCCGCGTCGCTCGACCTCGGCGCCCGTGAGAGCCTCGTCCGCACCCTCGGCGGCTACGCCCAGAGCGCCGACTCGCCCGCCATCGTCATCGTGACCCACCACGTCGAGGAGATCCCGGCCGGGTTCACCCACGCACTGGTCCTCGCCGACGGCCACGTGCAGGCTGCCGGCCCCATCGACGAGGTCCTGACCGACCAGACCCTGACCGAGGCGTTTGGCATCGACCTCTCGGTCACCAAGGACGCCGGTCGCTACACGGCACGCGCCGCGTAGCGCTGCGATCCCGCCGTCTCTCTGGTATCGTGGACGGCTGGCGCAAGCCGACGACTTCCCGCGCAGTTCGCGCAATCCCACCACCGCTATCGAGGAATCTCCATGAAGACCGACACCCACCCCGAGTACCGCGCCATCGTCTTCCGCGACCTGGCCTCCGGTGAGACGTTCCTGACGCGTTCGACCGCGAACAGCGACAAGACCATCGAGCTCGACGGTGCGACCTACCCGGTCATCGACGTCGAGATCTCGTCCGCTTCGCACCCGTTCTACACGGGCAAGCAGCGCATCCTCGACTCGGCCGGCCGCGTCGAGAAGTTCAACCAGCGCTTCAAGGGCTTCAGCAAGTAAGCAGCCCCCACGCAACGCCGACGGGCGGCCCTCCTGCAGGAGGGCCGCCCGTTCGCGTTGTGCGGTGTCTCCGGCGGCCGCTGGCCCGGGCCCGCAAGACACCGGTGTTCGCGCGTCACACCGGGTTGTGCGGGTGTTCGGCGCACGAACACCGGTGTCCCGCGCGGGCTGTGCGGGGTCAGGCGCCGTTGCGGTGCGGCCAGCGGCCGTCGGCGGTGAACGACGGGTCGCGCTTCTTGCGCATGTAGTCCTGGAACGACGCGGCCTGCTCGGCGCACCAGCCGACCTGCTTGCGGTGGAGTGCTTCGGCGGAGATGCCGAGTTCGTCCGGGTACTTGCCCGCGATGGCCTGGGCGACACGCCCGGCAGCGATGGCGTCCGCGCCGGCGTCGTGGGCGTCGTCGAGGGTGACACCGTAGAGCTCGGACGCGGCTTCGAGCGTGCGCTTGCCCTTGCGGAAGGTGTCGAGCGCCTTGTCGATCACGAGCGGGTCGACGACGTTGCCGATGACGGGGGAGGCGAACCCGTGCCGCTTCGCTTCGCGGTCGAGGACGGTGAGGTCGTACGGGGCGTTGTAGATCACGAGCGGGATGCCCCGGGCGAACACGGCTTCGATCGCGGCGATGATCTCGCCGACGACCTCGGCCGCGGGACGCCCCTCGGCCTGGGCACGTTCGGTCGTGTACCCGTGCACGGCCGCGGCGCCCTCGGGGATGGGGACGCCCGGGTCGGCGATCCACGCGCCCTCGACGATGGAGGCCCCGGTCATGTCGATGAGTCCGACGTGGGCCGTGACGATGCGGGCCGTCTCGACGTCGACCCCGGTGGTCTCGAGGTCGAAGACGCCCAGCGCGTGCCACCAGGGGCGACCCGTGAGGTCCTGGGACGGAGCGGGTGCGTCGAGCTGTGCTGTGGGGAACGTCACGCGGTCAGGCTAACGGGACGCACCGACACCCCCGACTACCGGGTCGGCGCGCCGACGTGCAGCCAGTAGAACGACTGCGTGCCCATGGTGAGCGTGACGGTGCCGTCCTCGTCGAACGACGGGAACGAGCTGCCGCCGAACAGGTCGTAGAGCGGGCGCCCCGCGAACTCCGGCGCGGAGATCGTGACCGAGGTCGGGTTCGTCGCGAACGAGAACACGCACAGGACGTCCTCGGCGGACGGCCCGAACTGCTGCCCGGAGCCCTCCCACGAGCGGACGAAGGCGAGCACCGAGTCGTTGGAGGTCTCCTGCACGTTCAGGGAGCCGAGGCCGAACACCGGGTGGGCCTTGCGGGTGTGGATGACGTTGCGGACCCAGTGCAGCAGCGAGCGCGACTGAGCCAGCTGCGCCTCGACGTTGACCTGCGCGTAGTTGTACACGAGCGACTGCACGACGGGCAGGTAGAGCTTGCCCGGGTCGGCGGTGGAGAAGCCGGCGTTGCGGTCCGGCGTCCACTGCATCGGCGTGCGGGACGAGTCGCGGTCCGGCAGCCAGATGTTGTCGCCCATCCCGATCTCGTCGCCGTAGTACAGGAACGGTGAACCGGGCAGCGAGAAGAGCAGCGCGTGGATGAGTTCGAGCTCGGCGCGCGAGTTGTCGAGCAGGGGAGCGAGACGTCGGCGGATACCGATGTTCGAGCGCATCCGTGGGTCGTAGCCGTACCAGCCGTACATCGCCTGCCGGTACTCCTCGCTCACCATCTCGAGCGTGAGCTCGTCGTGGTTGCGGAGGAAGACGCCCCACGCGGCGCTGGCCGGCACGTCGAGGGTCTCGGACAGGATCGCCTTGAGCTCGGCGGCGTGCTGGGCGCGGAGCGAGTAGAAGATGCGCGGCATCACCGGGAAGTCGAACGCCATGTGGCACTCGGGTTCCTCGTCGGTGCCGAAGAAGGCTGCGGTCTCGCGCGGCCACTGGTTCGCCTCGGCCAGGAGCACCCGGCCGGGGTACTCGTCGTCGACCATCGCGCGGAGCTTCTTGATGAACTCGTGCGTCTCCGGCTCGCCCTCGCCGTTGCCCTCCTCCGACTCGAACAGGTACGGGATCGCGTCGAGCCGGAGCCCGTCGACGCCCATGTCGAGCCAGTGCCGGACGACGTCGTAGATGGCCTCGATGACGGCGGGGTTCTCGAAGTTCAGGTCGGGCTGGTGCGAGAAGAAGCGGTGGAAGAAGAACTGGCGTCGGACCGGGTCGAAGGTCCAGTTGGACTCCTCGGTGTCGACGAAGATGATGCGGATGTTCGAGTAGTCCTCGTCGGTGTCGCGCCAGACGTAGAAGTCGCCGTAGGGGCCGTCCGGGTCCTCGCGGGACTGCTGGAACCACTCGTGCTGGTCGCTGGTGTGGTTGATCACCATGTCGATCACGATGCGCATGTTCCGCTCGTGCGACTTCGTGACGAGCTCGCGGAAGTCGTCGAGGGTGCCGAACTCCGGCAGGATCGCCCGGTAGTCGGCGATGTCGTAGCCACCGTCACGCATCGGCGACTGGAAGAACGGCGGCAGCCACAGCGCGTCGACGCCGAGCCACTGCAGGTAGTCGAGCTTGCCGATCACGCCCTGGATGTCGCCGATGCCGTCCCCGTTGGAGTCGACGAACGACCGGATCATGCACTCGTAGAAGACCGAGCGCTTGTACCACTGCGGGTCGAGCGTCAGGCCGGGCAGCTGGATCGGGGCTGTGAAGGTCACCGTGCTCCTCGTCGTCGTCGACGGACCGCTCGACGGCCCGCCCCGGACACGATAGGCGCGAGATGCTGCGGGTGTCCGGGGATTCGTGCGGTTCGCTCCCTAGACTGACGCCGATGCAACCGCCCGTGCTCTCCCCGTACCAGTCGTTGATGGCCGCCACCCCGGTCGTGCACCGGGCCGTCCAGGTCGACGGCCGGACCACGCACTACTGGGTCTACGGGCCCGAGGACGCGGATCGCACCGTGCTCGCCGTGCACGGGTTCCGCGGGGACCACCACGGCCTCGAGACGATCGCCGCGCACCTGGAACGTGTCCGCGTGATCGTCCCCGACCTGCCCGGCTTCGGCGTGTCCGATCCGCTGCCGGTGTCCGACATCGACGCGTACGTCACCTGGCTGACCGGGTTCCACGCCGCGCTCGGGCTCGGGCGCGACACCGTCGTGCTCGGGCACTCGTTCGGGTCGATCGTGGTGTCGGCCACCGTCGCCGCCGGTCTCGACACCCGGCTGCTCGTGCTCGTCAACCCCATCGCCGCCCCGGCACTGCAGGGTCCGCGTGCCGTCGGGACCGCGATCGCGATCGGGTACTACCGTGCCGGCGCGGTGCTGCCGAAGCCGATCGGGCTCGGGATCCTGCGGAACGGTGCGATCGTCCGGGCGATGAGCATCGCGATGCTGAAGTCGCACGACCCCGTCGTCCGCCGGTGGGTCCACGATCAGCACGACCGGTACTTCTCGGCCTTCGCGAACCGTACGAGCGTGCTCGAGGCGTTCCGCACCTCGGTCACCCACGACGTGTCCGAGTACGCCGACCGGATCGACGTGCCCGTGTTGCTCCTCGCGGCGGAGCACGACGACATCACCGCCGTGCCCGAACAGCGTGCACTCGCCGAACGCCTGCGGGACGCCGAGCTCGTCGTGATCCCGGGTGTCGGGCACCTGGTGCACTACGAGACACCGGCTCCGGCCGCCGCCGCGGTGCTGCGCCGGATGGCGGACACGGCCGCGCGCCCTGGACGGGGCCGCGGCACCAGGGCGGGCCGACCGTCGGGGGCGGGGCGGGCCTCCCGGACGACCGCCGGGAAGGCGACCGAGGCGAAGACGGCTCCGGCGAAGTCGAACACCACGAAGCCGAACGCCGCGAAGGCGACCGAGGCGACGGCGAGCGACACGAAGGAGACCGACGCGTGACGCGCCTGCGCATCGGGATCGACTGCCGGTACGTGCGGATCGGTCGGCACGACGGCATCAGCCGGTTCACCGCCGGAGTGGTCGCGAACCTGCCGGACCGACACGACTTCGTGCTGCTCGTCCACGACGAGCGCCAGCTCGAGTCGCTGCCGCCGGACCTGCCGTGGGAGCTGCTGCCGGCGCCGACGGACGCGGGGGAGCCGCTCGTCGCCCGGCGGGTCAACCGTCTGGGGCTCGACGCGGTGTTCTCACCGATGCAGACGATGGGGTCGCGCGGGCGCCGGTACGCGCTCGTCCTGACGCTGCACGACCTGATCTACTACCGCAACCGCACGCCCCCGCGGGAGTTCTCGTGGCCGCTGCGGCTCGGCTGGCGGGCGTTCCACCTGTCGTGGGCGCCACAGCGGTTCCTGCTGAACGGTGCGGACGGGGTGGTGACGGTGTCGGAGACGACCGCCGGGCTGATCGCCGAGCACCGGTTGACGAGCCGACCCGTGACGGTCGCGTACAACGCGGCCGACCCGGCGACGCCACGGGCGACCGGAGCGCCGCGCGAGCGCTCCCTCGTCTACATGGGGTCGTTCATGCCGTACAAGAACGTCGAGACCCTGGCGGCGGCGCTGCCGCTGCTCGGGGCGGACTGGACGCTGCACTGCATGTCGCGGGTTTCCGGAGCCGACCGGGCGCGACTCGAGGGGCTCGCTCCCGCGGGGACGATCGTCTTCCACGACGGCGCGACGGACGAGGAGTACCTGTCCGTGCTCCGTTCGGCCACGGCGCTGGCGACCGCGTCGTACGACGAGGGGTTCGGCATCCCGCTCGTCGAGGCGATGGGCGTCGGGACCCCGGTCGTCGTCAGCGACATCCCGATCTTCCGCGAGATCGGTGGCGATGCGGCCGAGTACTTCGACCCGGCGTCGCCGTCCGCCGTCGCCGCGGCCGTCCGGCGGGTCGAGGACCGGTGGGACGAGGCTTCGCTGCGGTCGATCGAGCGTGCTCGGCGGTTCCGGTGGCAGGACTCGGCGGAGCAGGTCGTCCGGGCCGTCGAGCGGGCCGTGGGGGACCGGCGGGCCTGAGGGCCGGCGCACGCGGGCTCGCGGTTCGGGCTCGGGGCGCTGCGCGCGGTCTCGCGCTTCGTGGCGATGCGGAACGACGCTGCCGATGTCGTACGACGTCGACCGTGTGGTTCCACGTCGCCCGGCCGCGACCACCGCACCACACCTCCTTCCGCTATTTCCGCGCGATCACCTGCACGTCCGCCCCGGGGAACACCTTCTGCGTCTCCTCGGTCACCCGCGACACGATGGGCGGCACCGCTGCACCCCTCCCCGGGGTCCGCACGACGATCGACTGGTCCCGTGCGGTGTCGGACGGGTCGCCGCCGCGCTCCCACGAGCAGCGGACCGCGGTGACCCCGCCGATGCGGTCGAGCGTGTCCGCCAGCGCGAGTCGCTTCGCCGCGACCTCCCCGGCTCCCGTGACGCCGATCTGCAGGCTGCCGAGGTCGGCGATCACGACGACGCGGACGCCGTTGCCACCGGACTCGTCGGCTGCACGGCTGATGGCGGCGACCAGGTCACGTCTGGCAGCGCGGTCGAGCGAGGGGTCGGCGCGGACCGTCGCGACCGCGTCGTAGCTCGCGAACCCGGTCTTGGCCGGGGCGTGGTGCCGCACCTCGATGACGCCGGGCAGGTCGTCCACCCGCGTGTCGAACCGGTCGAGCGCGACGTCCGGCCGTGGGAACACCCCGCCGATGCCGTTCTGCACGCTGCCGATGATCGACCCGAGCACCACGGCGATGACCGCGGCCACGACGAGGACGCTCCCGCCGATGACGAACCAGGTGCGGGCGCGGGTGCGCGTGGGGATGCTCGCCGTCTCCGGGCCGAACACGCGGTCGAGGTCGTCGTCGGACGGATCGGGGGCATGCCGGCCGTGTCGGCTGGTTCCGTCGTCGGACATCTGGCTCCCGTCACCCTGGGTTGCGGGTGGTCCCCGGTGTGCGGGTGCGTCGGAGCGTAGTCCCCGGTCAGCCCCGGCGTTCCAAGGGGTTCTGGTACTCGAAGGCCGAGCCGCCGGTGGCGTCGGAGACGTCGTCGATCGGGTCGTCGAACCGGACGAGTTCGGCGTGGAAGCGCTCCGGGTCCCACCGGAACGAGTGGATGGACCCGTTCCGGATCGGGGTGTGGCCGCGGTCGGCCGTTCCGGGGGCTGCGGCGTTGACGACGCTGCGGATCACCGCGCCGTGCGTCGCGACCACCACGACGCCTCCGTCGAAGCGCACCGCGATCTCGCCGAGGGTCTCGGTGATCCGCGCGAGCAGGGCGGAGCGGGACTCCCGACCGGGGATGTCGTCGTGCGGGTACCGGGCGGACACCTCGTCGTCGGTCAGACCCTCGGCCTCGCCGTAGGACCGCTCGGCCAGGCCCGGGTACGTCGTCGGGGCGTCGAGTCCCAGGTGATCGGCGATGATCGCACCCGTCTCGGCGGCGCGGGACAGCGGGGAGGCGACCACGGCGTCGAACGGCCGGCGGGTCAGGAGTTCGGCGGCCTCGGCGGCCTGCCGTCGTCCGGTGTCGTTGAGCGGGATGTCGGTGGAGCCCTGGATGCGGCGCTGCGCGTTCCAGTCGGTCTCGCCGTGGCGGACGAGGTACAGGAGGGTCGTCACCCGACGATCTTCGCAGACGCGACCGGCGGACCCGTCCGGCTACTCGGAGGAGCGCGAGTCCGCGCGCGACGCCGCATGCGACGCCGCGGGTGAGGCTGCGGGTGACGCCGCGGGCGACTCCGCGCGCGACGCCCCCGCCGCACTGAGCCGCTCCGCCAGGTGCACGAGCGTCTCGGTGGTGCCGGCGTCGAGCTTCACGGCCGCCCGGCGGTCGCTGCGGGTCTCACCGCGGTTCACGATGACCACCGGGTTCTTCCGGCGTGCCGCGTGGTCGACCAGCCGCACGCCCGAGTTCACGGTGAGGGAGGACCCGACCACGAGCAGCGCGTCGGCGTCGGCGACGATCGACACGGCCTCGCGGAACTTCTCGGCCGGCACGAACTCGCCGAAGAAGACGACGTCGGGCTTCAGGTCGCCGCCGCAGACGGAGCACGCGGGCACGACGAACCGTTCGACGTCGGTGATCTCGACGTCGCCGTCGGGCTGCAGCTGCACGGACCCCGGCTCGTCGATCCAGGGGTTCGCCCGGTCGATGGTGGTGGCGAGGTCGGAGCGGGAGAACACCTGCCCGCACCGCAGGCACACGGCGCGGTCCATCGACCCGTGGATCTCGACGACGCGACGGGACCCGGCGCGCAGGTGCAGGCCGTCGACGTTCTGCGTGATGACGCCGGCGACGATCCCGGCGTCCTCGAGCGCGGCGAGGGCCCGGTGCCCGTCGTTCGGCGTGGCGGCCGCGAAGCTCCGCCAGCCCAGGTGCGATCCGGCCCAGTACCGCTGGCGCTTCGCGGGGTCGGCGAGGAACTCCTGGAACGTCATGGGCTTCCGCACGACGCGTCCGGCTCCGCGGTAGTCGGGGATGCCGGAGTCGGTGCTGAGACCGGCGCCGGAGAGCACGGCGATGCGCTTGCCCGCGAGCAGCTCGACGACACGGTCGAGGTCGTCGGCGCTCACCGACCCGGAGGTGGCCCCGGAGGCCGCTCCGGTGGTCGGTCCGGTCGTCGACGCAGCATCATCCAGCACCCTGTTCACGGTACCCTCAACACCCGACCGTCCCGGTCACTTCCCGAGCGGAGCACCGGGGACGCCATCGCCGCACCACACCGAAACGAGCCCCGTGCACCCCGTCCGCATCGACTCCCTCGACGATCCCCGCCTCGACGACTTCGCCCGGCTCACCGACGTGGCGCTCCGTCGGGTCTCGGAGCCCGAGGGCGGCCTGTACATCGCCGAGTCGAACACGGTCATCGAGCGGGCGGTCCGCGCCGGTCACGTGCCGCGCAGCATCCTGGTGCAGGAGAAGTGGCTCGACACCGTCCTGCCGCTGGTCGCGGAGCACGACGGTCCTGTCTTCGTCGGTGCGGACGCCCTGCTCGAGGAGCTCACCGGTTTCCGCATGCACCGCGGTGCGATCGCTGCGATGCAGCGTCCCGAGCTGCCGAGCGTCGCCGACGTGGTGCGGGACGCGAAGGTCGTCGTCGTGCTCGAGGACATCGTTGACCACACGAACGTCGGTGCCGTGTTCCGCAGCGTCGCCGGTCTCGGCGCCGACGCGGTGCTCGTCAGCCCGCGCTGCGCCGACCCGCTGTACCGCCGGAGCGTCCGGGTGAGCATGGGCACCGTCCTGCAGGTGCCGTGGACCCGCATCGGCGACTGGCCCGCGGCGGGTGAGGAACTCCGCGCACAGGGCTTCCACCTGGCCGCGATGGCACTGACGGACGAGTCCGTCGACCTCGACGCCTTCGTGGCGGACCTGCCCGACAGGGTCGCGCTCGTGATGGGGACCGAGGGGCAGGGACTGACGCCGGCCGCGATCGCGTCGGCTGACACGACCGTCCGCATCCCGATGGCACACGGCGTCGACTCGCTCAACGTGGCCGCGGCGAGCGCCGTCGGTCTGTGGGCGGTCACCCACGCCCGGCGGCTCGCCTCCTAGCGCACCACCGAGACGGTCGGGAGGCCCGGGGCGGGCTGGTCCGACAGCATGCGCCCGGCACGGGTCACGAGGGCACGGTCGGTGTCCGGTCCGCCGACCAGACAGACGCCGACGGGCGCGCCGGCCACGGTCATCGCCGGTGCGCTCACCGCGGGGAGCCCGCCGACGCTCGCGAGCGCGGTCATCGCCGTGGTGGCGGTCCGGGTGCGCTCGAGCGCTCGGGCGTCCGCGCCCAGCAGCGGTGCGGGCCCGGGGACGGTCGGGAACAGCAGGGTCCGACCGGCGAGGGCACCGCGGATCGTCGTGCGCACGGCGTCCAGGGCGGTGACGGCGTCGGCGGTCGCGTCGGGGTCGTTCGCCCCGGCCGCGCGGAACCGGTCACCGACCACGGCGCTCAGCGCTCCGGGGTGCGCGTCGATCCAGGGGCCGTGTGCTGCCAGGGCCTCGGCGGCCTGGACGAGCCGCAGCTGCTCCTGCAGGGCTCGGGGCTCCGGGATGCCGAGGTCGCGCAGTCGGACGGTGGCGACGGGTTCGTCGAGGGTCTCGACGAAGGCCGTGAAGGCCCGGGCGGTGTCCGGTTCGACGAGCGCGACGAGTTCCTCGGGGACGACGAGCACCGTCGCGTCGACCGCCTCGTCCGGCCCGGGCATCGGCGGGACGGTGGCGTCGAGGGCGGCGAGCAGCACCTCGGGGCTGCGGGTGAGCCACCCGACGGTGTCGAACGACGGCGCCAGGGGGAGCAGCCCGTCGCGGGACACCGTGCCGTGGGTCGCCCGGAGGCCCCAGAGTCCCTGGTACGAGGCGGGGACCCGCACCGAGCCCGCGGTGTCCGTGCCGATCCCGATCTCGACCATCCCGAGGCCGACGGCCGATGCGGATCCGCTGGACGAGCCTCCCGGCAGTCGGGTGGGGGCCGCGCTGTTCGGCGGTGTGCCGTGGTGCGCGTTCCGGCCGGTCAGGTTGTAGGCGAACTCGTCGGTGCGTGCGATCCCGCGGATCGACGCGCCGGCGGCGAGGAGCGCGGCGACCGCGGGGGCGGCCGTCGTCTCGACCGGTGCCTCGTGCAGGTACGTCGGGTTCCCCGCGCCGACCGGCTGGTCGGGCACGGCGTAGAGGTCCTTGACGGCGATGGTCAGGCCGTCGAGCGGCCCCACGGCGGTGGGTGCGACGAGCGGGTCGCCGACGGCCCGCCAGACGGTGGTGTCGACGGCTTTCGGGCGGCCGGTGACGTGGGCCGCTTCGATGCGCCAGCGGGGTCCGGCGCCGGTGTCGGTGTCGCCTTCGCCGTCGCGGCGCCAGAGCTGGGTCTGGAGGCCCTGCCCACCTGCGGCGAACCGGGACACCGACACGACGAGGGCGCGGTCCTCGGTCAGGGGGCGGACCTCGACGTGCGTCAGCGACCGGGTCGCGACCCCACCCCGTGCCCCGCGGAACGCGCTGATCGCGTCGTACCCGACGAGCAGGCCGCGGTCGTCGCCGCGCATCGTGCCGGGGGAGTCGACGAAGGCGGCGTCGAGGGCGTCGAGGTCGTTCGCCAGCAGTGCGGTCTCGTAGGCGTGGATGGCTGCGAGCAGGCCGGCCGGGGCCTCGGGCGCGTCCGGCGTGGCCGGGGTGTGCGGCTTGGTCGACGTTCCGGGCGTGGTCATCGGACGGGCTCCTCGAAGTCGGCCTTGCGGATGCGGGCGTGGACCCCGGTGACCAGGTCCACCACCTGCGAGATGTTGAAGTCGGTCGCGGCGGACAGGTACGCGTACGCCAGGTGGCGTTCCATGCCCCAGCGCGCGCCGAGGATCGCGACGGCGTGCCGGACGCACTGCCGGACGGCCTCGTCGAGGTCGGGGTCCATGCCGGTGGGCACCAGGAACTCCTGCGTCTCGGCGACGGGCCAGACCAGGTCGCCGAAGCGGGCGGCGGCCTCGGCTGCCGGGGTCAGGTCGAAGCGGATGGTGGCGCGGAGCGAGGCCTCCATCGCGGTGAGCGCCACCTCGCCGTCGCCCTGGGCGAAGTGCGGGTCGCCGACGTGGGCCAGCGCACCGGGAACGAGTACCGGCAGGTGCAGCTGCGAACCGACCTGCAGCAGGTTGACGTCGATGTTGCCGCCGTGACGACCGGGCGGGACGGAGTGCAGCCGCTCGCCGGGGGTCGCGACGCCCATGATCCCGAGGAACGGTGCCAGGGGGAAGTGCGCGAAGCGGTCGCCCGCGGCGGTGAGCGGGATGCGGCCCCGTCGACCCTGGGCGGTGTCGACGACGTCGGCGAAGACGCTCACCGTCGTGCCGTCGACCGGGAACTCGCCGTGCAGGGCACCGCGGCCGTGCCGGTTCGAGACCACGCCGTAGTGCACCCGGGGCAGGGTCTCGAGCACCGTCATGGTCAGGACGTCACCGGGGCGGGCGCCGCGCACCGCGATCGGACCGGACACCACGTGGGGGCCGTCCGCCGTGGGGTCGCGGTGTCCGGAGCGGGCGATCGCGACGGCGTCGGCGAGGACGTGCTCCGGGGCGACACCGTGGTCGCCGAACCAGGCGACGGGGTCGCTGCCCTGGTCGGGCAGGATCCCCTCGTGGCTGACGGTGTCGATGGTGACGGACTCCCCGGCACCGATCGTCAGGGCGGGGACGTCACCGTCGCTCGGCAGCCGACCCCACAGGACGGTCTCCGGGTCGACGTGCAGGGAGTGGTCGCCGCGGACGGGCCCGGCGCCGGGCTGCAGGGTCGGGACCGCGGGGGCGGTGTTCTGGTGTGCGGTGGTGCGGTGTGCGCTGGTGTGGTGTGCGGTGGTCATCGGTCCGTCCTCCGTTCGACCAGGTGGGCCACGTCGGCGAGGTGGTCGGCCATCGCCCGGGCCGCGCCGTCGACGTCGTGCTGCCGGATCCGCTCGAGGATCCGCTCGTGCCACTCGAACGACGACCGCCGCCCCTCGCTGGTGCTGTGCGACCGGGCGCGGACGTCCTGCACCCATCCGCTGCTGAGCTCGCACAGGGACACGAGCAGGGGGTTGCCCGAGGTACGGGCGACCTGCACGTGGAAGGCGACGTCCTGCGCGAGCGACTCCTCCGGGCTGAGGCCCGCGTGCGTGGCGGCGAGGATGCGTTCCAGGGTGAGCAGGTCGGCCGCACCCGCCCGCGCCGCCGCGAGTCCCGCGACCTGCGGCTCCACGACCGTCCGGAACTCGGCGACGTGCTCGGCCCGGTGGTCCAGGTCGTCGCGGTGGTGGTCGAGCAGGGCCGACGCCTCCTCCGGCCTCGGCAGCACGACGGTGCCACGACCAGGGGTCCGGGAGACCAGGCGACGGCGCTCCAGCTCCTGCAACGCCTCGCGGATCGTCGTGCGGGACACGGCGAGGTCCTCGGCGAGGGTGCGTTCCGGCGGCAGCTTGTCGCCGGGCTGCAGGTCGTCGAGCACGAGCGTGCCGAGGTGGGCGGCGGTCGCCGCACTCAGGGTCCGTCCACGGTGCATGCCATCGACCGTAGGGCCCGTTGGTCTGCTTGGTTCATTGGTACGACCAACTTTTACACGGCCGTCACATCCGGCGTCGGAACCCGAAACACGGTGGGCGAATGGTGGAGCACACCCCGCCAGCACCGACCGGAAGAGAGGTCCGACGTGGACCTGGTCCTCACCAATGCACGGCTGACCGACGGCCGTTCCGTCGACCTCGTGATCACCGACGGCCTGATCGCCAGCATCTCCGACACGCTCCCTGGTGCCGCCGCTCCCGCTGGTTCCGCCCGCGTGGTCGACTGCGCCGGCCGCGTCGTCATCCCCGGACTCATCGAAGCGCACCTGCACGTCGACAAGGCCCTGCTCGACCGGGAACGCCCGAACCCCGACGGCACCCTCGCCGGAGCCATCGCCGTCACGGGCGAGCTCAAGCGCGGCTTCACCCACGCCACCGTCCGCGACCGCGCCCGCACCCTGCTCGACCAGGCCATCACGAACGGCACGACCCTCGTCCGCGCACACCCCGACGTCGACCCGATCGTCGGGCTCACCGGCGTCGAGGTCCTGCTCGACCTGCGCGACGAGTACCGGGACGCCCTCGACCTGCAGATCGTCGCCTTCCCCAGGAGGGCATCGCGAAGGCACCGGGCACGCTGGCCCTGCTCCGCCGGGCGCTCGCCGCAGGGGCAGACGTCATCGGCGGCTGCACCTACAACGAGCGCACCCTCGCCGCGTGCCACGAGCACGTCGAGACCGTCCTGGACCTCGCCGAGGAGTTCGGCGTGCCGGCGGACCTGCACGCCGACTTCGCCGACGACACCTCCGACCCGCGGTACGCGCTCGCCGGCCACATCGCCGACCGTGTGGCCGCCCGCGGGCTGCAGGGGCGGGTGGCGCTCGGCCACGTGACCTCGGTCGCCAGCCTGCCCCGCGGCGAGCGCCGGGTGCTGTTCGACCGCCTGGCCGCCGCCGGGGTCGCCGTCGTGCCGCTGCCCGCGACCGACCTGCACCTCGGCGGCCGGTCCGACGACCACGATGTCCGCCGCGGGGTCGTGCCGGTCCGTGAGCTCTGGGACGCCGGCGTCACGAGCGCGTACGCGTCGAACAACGTCCGGAACGCCTTCACCCCGTTCGGGAACGCCGACCTGCTCGACGTCGGGCTCCTGCTGGCCCAGACCGGGCACCTGTCCGGACCGGACGACCTGCGACGGGTGCTCGCGATGGCCACCACCGGTGCCGCGCAGGTCGTCGGCGTCGCGGACACCCACGGCATCCGGCCCGGTGCCGCCGCCGACCTCGTCGTGCTCTCCACCACGGACCCGGACGGCGTGCTGCTCGACCGGCCGGACCGCGCCCTCGTCGTCAAGCGCGGCCGGGTCGTCGCCGAGACCACCAGGACCACCCGACTCACCACCAGCCGCACCACGAACCGATCGAAGGAACTCAGCCATGCGTGAACGGATCCCGCACGAGATCGTCGCCTCCGTCCTGGCCGGTGCCACGGCGTTCATCGGGGGCAACGCCCTGCACCTGCCGACCTGGGCGATCTTCATCAGCTGGGCGGGGATGTTCCTGCTCGGCAGCAAGCCGACGCTGCGGAACGCCACCCGGCTCTGGGCCGCGATGCCGATCGGGTCGGCGTTCGGTCTGGTCATCGTCCTGCTCGACCAGCGGTTCGGCACGCTCTTCGGCGAGGGGCAGGCGGCGCAGAACACCGTGCTGGCGCTGCTCATCCTCGTCGTGAACTGCGCGCTGATGTACACCGGTCGCACGAAGCTGTTCGGGCTCGTCCCCGGGATGTTCCTCGGGTTCGCCTCGTTCTTCGCGACGTGCTTCGGCGGGTTCGGCTTCGACCCGGGGAACGCCTGGGCCGCCTGGGTCTCGGTCGTGCTGATGAACGCGCTCGGCCCGGTGTTCGCGTACCTGTCCCGTCGCCTGACTTTCGCGCGGCCCGAGACGACCGGCGCGGCCGATGTGGCCGACCCGGCCGTGGGTGCGCACCCCGCCAGCCCGGCCGCCCAGGCCCCTGCTCCGGAACGGCAGCCCGACCAGCCGGTCGCAGCCTCGGCCTAGGAGCGGACCGGTACGCTCGGGTCCCGTGTCACGAGTCGTCCGCCGCCCCCGCTCCGCCGTCCGGAGGCCGGTCACGATCTCGGTGGTCGCCGTGCTGCTCCTGGTGGCCGGGTACCTCGTCGCCGCGGCCGTCGTGCCGTTCGGTCCGGCGAGCGCCAGCACCACCACCTACTCGGCACCGAGGACGACTGCCCCGGCACTGAGCTTCCCGGGCTACGGCGCGACCGCGGTCGAAGCGACGGACTTCCCCGAGAGCCTGCGTACCAGCGGCGACACGAAGCCCCGGTCCATCGCGAGCATCACGAAGGTCGTCACGGCGCTCGTGGTGCTCGACGAGAAGCCGATGGCGCCCGGACAGTCGGGCCCGGCCATCCGCTTCACGAAGCAGATGGAGGGCCTGTACGCGAAGTACGCGGCGCAGAACGGCGAGGTCGCCCCGATGCCGGCCGGCCTGAAGCTCACCGAGCACCAGGCGTTCCAGGTGATGCTCATGAAGTCGGCCAACAACTACGCCGGCGCGCTCGCCATCTGGGCCTTCGGATCCCTCGACGCCTACGAGCGAGCGGCCGCGAAGTGGCTCGACGAGCAGGGCCTCGACGACACGACGATCCACGAGCCGACCGGCCTCGACCCGGACAACACCTCGACCGCGACCGACCTGGTCGAGCTCGGGCAGCTGGCGCTCGCGAACCCGGTCGTCAAGGACATCGTCGGCACGCAGGACGTCACGATCCCGACGGTCGGCGCGATCGAGAACTCGAACAAGCTCCTCGGGCTCGACGGCGTCGAGGGGATCAAGACCGGCACGCTCGACGAGGCCGGGGCCTGCCTGCTGTTCGCGGCGACGTACGAGCGCGGCGGCAGGCAGGTCACCGTCGTCGGCGTGATGCTCGGCGGCGTGGACCACGACTCCCTCGACAACGACGTGCAGCGGTTGCTGCGGTCCGTCGCGGACAACTTCCAGGTGGTGACGCTCACCCACCAGGGGCAGACCTTCGGCACCTTCTCGACCCCGTGGCAGGACGAGGCGGACGCGGTCACGACAAAGGCCGCCGAGGTGCTCGTGTGGGGGAAGACCACGGTCACCGCGAAGGCGACGCTCGAGCGGGTGACCTTCGGCACGAAGGGCGAGCGGGTCGGGCAGGTCCGGTTCCGCATCTCCGACCACGACCCGGTCACGGTGCCGCTCGCGCTCGCGCGGACGATCGACGACCCCGGCGTCTGGTGGCGTTGGACGAACCCGTTCCAGGGGGCGTGACGCTCGTCGGTGCCCGACCGTAGAGTCGGTCGGGTGACGACGATGACGACGTTCCCCCGGACCACCCCCTCCGCCCTCGACGTCGACGCCCGCGGAGTCCTCGCGTTCGTCGACGCCCTCGAGTCGACACCCGGCGTCGAGCCGCACAGCTTCATGCTGCTCCGGCACGGCCAGGTCGCTGCCGAGGGGTGGTGGCAGCCGTACTCGGCCGACCGCGTGCACCTGCTCTACTCGCTGAGCAAGAGCTTCACCGCAGCGGCCGTCGGCATCGCCGTGCGCCAGGGACTGGTCGACCTCGACGCGACCGTGCTGTCGTACTTCCCGGAGCTCGACGCCGACGTCACCGATGAGCGCAGCCGCCGGATGCGGGTGCGGCACCTGCTCGCGATGGCCAGCGGGCACCGCGAGGAGACGCTCGAACGGGCCGAGGCCCTCGACTCGACGAACACGGTGCGCGGGTTCCTGCTGCTCCCGCCGGACGAGGAGCCCGGCTCGGTCTTCGCGTACAACCAGCCGTGCACGTACACGCTCGCGAGCATCGTCCGGCGCGTGACCGGCGGGTCGCTCGTGGCCTGGCTCCGCCCGCACCTGCTCGACCCGCTCAGCATCGACGACCTCGCGTGGCGCCGCGACGACACCGGCGCGGAGTTCGGGTTCAGCGGGTGCTACGCCACGACCGACGCGGTCGCGAAGCTCGGCCAGCTGTACCTGCAGGACGGCGTCTGGGACGGCGAGCGGATCCTCGACGCCGACTGGGTCGAACAGGCCACGAGCAGGCAGGTCGCCAACCCGGACGAGGCCAACCCGGACTGGTCGAAGGGGTACGGCTTCCAGTTCTGGATGGCCCGCCACGGTTTCCGCGGCGACGGCGCCTACGGTCAGTTCTGCGTCGTCCTGCCGGAACAGGACGTCGTGCTCGCGATCACCGGTCAGACCGTCGACATGCAGGCGGTCCTCGACGCGGCCTGGCAGCACCTCCTGCCCGCCGTCGACGGCACGACCGACACGGATGCGGACACCGCACTGGAGGCACGGCTCGCCTCCCTCGGGCTGCCACCGGTGCAGGGTGGTCGCCTTCCGGAGCACCTCGCCGACGTCGAGCTGCGGTCGCGTCCCGGCGGGATCCTCGATGCCGCCACGTTCGCGCGCGGTGCAGACGGGATCCGCCTGACGATCACCGACGACGGCCGGTCGGAGTCCGTGCCGCTCGGCGAAGGACGGTGGGCCGTCGAGGGCGCCCTCGCGGCGAGTGCGGCGACCGAGCCGGAGGGCACCGTGCTCGTCGCGGTCCGCTTCCTGGAGACCCCGCACCTGCTGCATCTGCGCGTCGACCTCGACGCGGGCACGGTCGGGGCGAAGTGGAGGACCGAGCCGCTGCACGACGGTCCGATGACGCTCCGTCGCCCCGCGGACTGACCGGTGCCGACCACGGGGTGCGCACGACCCCGTTCGCGGCGCGCACGCTGCCGTTCGCGCCCCCGTAGCGTCATCGCGCCCTGGTGAGCCGGGGCGCGATGACGGTGGTGGGGCGCGGCTGCTGAGGAGTGCGGACTCGAAGGGGCGTCGTCGGCTACGGGGTGTCGGAGGGGTGCTCGGTGACGATCTGCAGCTCGGGCCGCTTCGCCGTCACCCCGTCGCCGGACGAGGTGTGCTTGATGCGGCGGACCACCCACGGCACCAGGTACTCCCTGGCCCACCCGAGGTCCTCGGCGCGGGCCTCGCGCCACGGCCGTGCCTCGAGCGGGTCCGGGTTGAACGGTTCGAGTCCGTGCGGCACACCGAGGGTGTCGAGCACCGCGGCGGCGATCGTGGAGTGGCCCATCGGGGAGTGGTGCAGCCGGTCCGGAGCCCACATCCGCGGGTCCCGGAGCACGCGGAGTGCCCACATGTTGGCCACCAGGGCACCGTGCTTCAGGGCGATGGCGTGCAGGTTCTCGTTGTAGATCGCCGTCTTGCCGCGGACCATCCCGAGCACCGGGGTCATCCCGACGTCCGGGCCGGTGAACAGCACGACGGTGGCTCCATCGCGGCGCAGGTCGGCGACGAGCCGGTCCACCCGTTCGGCGAGCTCGTCCGGGTCCGAGCCCGGGCGGATGATGTCGTTGCCGCCGGCCGACACCGTGATGAGGTCCGGGTGCAGGGCGACGGCGGCCTCGGCCTGCTCGTCGATGATCTGCTGGAGCAGCCGCCCGCGGATCGCGAGGTTGGCGTACGCGAAGTCGTCCGTCTGGTGTGCCAGCACCTCGGCGACGCGGTCCGCCCAGCCGCGGTTGCCGCCCGGGACGGTCGGGTCGGGGTCCCCGATCCCCTCGGTGAACGAGTCACCGATCGCGACGTACCTGGTCCAAGGATGACGATCTGACACGTCCCGGACCCTAGTCTCGTGGCATGACGAAGGCCAACACGGACGCCGTCGGCTGGTCGGTGCCCGACGAACTGCTCGACCGCATCACCGGGCGCGCCCCCGGGTACGACGCCGCGAACGCGTTCTGCACCGAGGACCTCGACGAGCTCCGCGCCGCCGGCTACCTGCGGATCGGTGTCCCCGTCGAGCAGGGCGGGGCGGGCCTCGGCCTGCGCGCCACCGCCGGCGTGCAGCGCGCCCTCGCCCAGGCCGCGCCGGCGACGGCGCTCGGCCTCGGCATGCACCAGGTGTGGGTGCAGGCGGCGCGCGCCGTCCGTGCGCGAGGTGAGTCGTTCCTCCAGGCCGTCACCGACCACGCGGCGGACGACCAGCTGCTCGCCTTCGGGGTGAGCGAACCCGGCAACGACGCCGTGCTGTTCGACTCGTCGACGACGGCGGAGCCGGACGGCGACGGCGGGTACCGGTTCACCGGCACGAAGGTGTTCACCTCCCTCGCTCCGGCGTGGGACGTCATGAGCGTCTTCGGCAAGGACGCCTCGGGGGCGGAACCCCGGCTCGTGCACGGCTTCGTGCTGCGGTCGGACGGCGACGTCGAACACCTGGACGACTGGGACACGCTCGGGATGCGCGCGACGCAGAGCCGCACCACGAAGCTGCACGGCGTGCACGTCCCGGCTGGCCGCATCGTCCGGTCACTGCCGGTCGGGCCGAACCAGGACCCACTCGTGTTCGGGATCTTCGCCTCGTTCGAGCTCCTCATCGCGTCGGTGTACGCCGGGATCGCCGAGCGGGCGATCGCGCTCGCGGCGACCGCCGTGGCGGGGCGGACCGCGGCCGACGGTACTCGGCGGTCGGAGGACCCCGACGTGCGCCGGGCGATCGCCGACCTGCGCGGCGCGGTCGACGCGATCACGCTGCAGGTCGACTCGTTGGCGCGGTCGGTCGACGAGGTCGACGACCTCGGAGCCCGGTGGTTCCCGCTGCTCGTCGGCACGAAGGCGCGGGCCGTGGACACGGCGCAGCACGTCGTGGACGAGGCCATGCGCGTCGTCGGCGGCTCGGCGTTCCGGGCGTCGAGTGAGCTGGCGCGGCTGGCGCGTGACGTCCGGGCGGGGCAGTACCACCCGTCGTCGCGCGACTCCGCGGCGCGGACGATCGCCGCGTCGGTGCTCGGCCCGCTCGGCTGAGCGCTGCGCTCCGGGGCGCTTCCGGTGCGAGGTTGGCGTAGCGGCGTAGCGGCGTAGCGGCGCACGGTGCGGGGTCCGTCGGCCGGTGCGGGGTTGGCGCGGCGGCGCTCGGTGCGGGGTCCGTCGGCAGGTGCGAGGTTGGCGTGGCGGCGCTCGGTGCGGGGTCCGTCGGCAGGTGCGAGGTTGGCCGATCGGTGTTGCCTTGCGGCGCCGCACCGTGCGACCAACCCGGCACCGAGTTGCGAAGGGCGCGCGGTGCCGCGGGCGATGGCGTGGCGGCGCACCGTGCGGGGTCCGTCGGCAGGTGCGAGGTTGGCCGCTCGGTGCTGCCTTGTGGCGTCGCACCGTGCAACCAACCCGGCACCGAGTTGCGAAGGGCGCACGGTGCGATGACGGGCGAACAACCGCGCACGACGGGACGAACCTCGCACCGTGCGGCCGTCGGCACGCCCGGCACGGCGATGTCGGTGGCGCCTGGCATCATCTCGGTGTGAGCAAGCAGGACGGACGGAACCGCCTCGTCTCCGACGCACCGGTGGACGACGTCTCGGCGACCGTGCTGCACGTCGACATGGACGCCTTCTTCGCCTCCGTCGAACTGCTCGACCGCCCCGACCTGCAGGGCCTGCCGGTCATCGTGGGCCACGACTCCGACCGCTCCGTCGTCACGGCGGCCACCTACGAAGCCCGTCGGTACGGCGTGAACTCCGCCATGCCGATGGCCGTCGCCAAACGCCGCTGCCCGAACGCCGTGATCGTCGAACCGCATTTCGAGAAGTACCGGGCGAAGTCCGCGGCCGTGATGGCGATCTTCGACCGGTTCACCCCGCGGGTCGAGCGGCTCGGCATCGACGAGGCGTTCCTCGACGTCGCCGGCGCGCTCCGGCTCTACGGCACGCCGTGGCAGATCGGCCAGGCGATCCGCCGCACGGTCTTCGCCGAGACCGGGCTGCACTGCTCGGTCGGTGCGGCATCGACCAAGTTCGTGGCGAAGCTCGCCTCCAGCCGGTCGAAGCCGGACGGCCTCCTCGTCGTGCCCGGAGCGGACACCGTGGCGTTCCTGCACCCGCAGCCGGTCTCCGCGCTCTGGGGCGTGGGCGGCAAGACGCAGGAGACGCTCGAACGCCGGGGCATCCGCACCGTCGGCGACCTGGCGAACACCCCGCTCGGCTCGCTCGTCTCGGCCCTCGGCCCGGCTGGCGGGCAGCGGCTGCACGACCTGTCCTGGGGTCGTGACCCGCGCGTGGTCGACACCGGCGTCGGCGAGAAGTCGATCGGGCACGAGGTCACCTTCGGCCGCGACCTGACCGAGCGCGACGACGTCGCTCGCGAACTCCTCCGCCTGGCCGACAAGGTCGCGGTCCGCCTGCGTCAGGCCGACGTGCAGGCCCGGACGGTGGCGCTCAAGGTCCGCTACACCGACTTCACCACGCTGACCCGGTCGCGCACCCTGGCGGAACCGACCGACGTCGCGAAGCGCCTGCACCGCGAAGCCGTCGAGCTGTACGACGTGCTGCACCGACCCGGCAACCAGATCCGGCTGATCGGCGTGCGCGGCGAGAACCTCGTGCCCACGGCTGCCAGCAACGCCCTGTGGGACGACGACGCGCCGTGGCGTGACACCGAGACCACCGTGGACGCGGTCGCCGCTCGCTTCGGCGCCGGCGTCCTGCGACCGGCATCCCTGGTCCGTCGGACCCCTGACGGGGGCGTCCCGCACGCTCGGCAGGACTGACGGTGGCGGTAGAATCGGGTTCAGTGAGCGCAGCGGAGTACGAAGACCAGCAGCCCGCCACGCTGTGGGCGGAGTCGGGTGACGACCAGTCCGGCGCCGGCGGCACATCGCCGACGCTCGACACGGCGCAGGCCGACGGTGACGCCGCCCGTGACGAAGCCGACGCCGCGGCCCTGGCCGAAGCGGCCGGCAACTCGGCGGTCCAGCACCTGTCGCCGGCGTTCCCGGACCGGGCCGCGTGGGGCACGGCATCGAAGCTCCGTGCCTGGCAGATCGAAGCGCTCACGAAGTACTTCGAGAAGGAACCCCGCGACTTCCTGACGGCAGCGACCCCGGGTGCCGGCAAGACCACCTTCGCGCTCCGACTGGCGACCGAGCTCCTGGCCCGCGGCACCGTCGACCGCATCGTCGTCGTCGCACCGACCGAGCACCTGAAGCGCCAGTGGGCCGACTCCGCCGACCGCGTGGGCATCCGGATCGACCCGATGTTCAAGAACGGCGACGGCATGTTCGGCCGGCACTACCAGGGCGTCGCGATCACCTACGCCCAGGTCGGCATGAACCCCGAAGTGCACAAGCGCATCACCGAGGGCGGGCGCACCCTGGTCGTCCTCGACGAGGTCCACCACGGCGGCGACGCCCTGACGTGGGGCGACGGCATCAGGGAAGCGTTCTCCGGTGCCACCCGACGGCTCTCGCTGTCGGGGACCCCGTTCCGGTCCGACACCGCACCGATCCCGTTCGTGCAGTACGCCCCCGACGAGCAGGGCATCCGCACCTCGATCTCCGACTACAACTACGGCTACGGCCGCGCACTCAAGGACGGCGTCGTCCGCCCGGTGCTGTTCATGGCCTACGCCGGCCAGATGCGCTGGAAGACCCGGATGGGCGACGAGATGTCGGCCTCGTTGGGTGAGCAGGTCACGAAGGACATCACGGCCCAGGCCTGGCGCACCGCACTGTCGCCCGAGGGCGAGTGGATGCCGGCCGTGCTCTCCGCCGCCGACAAGCGCCTGACCGAGGTCCGCCGTGGTGTGCCCGACGCCGGCGGTCTGGTCATCGCCACGGACACCACCACGGCCCGCGCCTACGCCCGGATCCTGCAGCAGATCACGGGGGAGCGCCCGACCGTGGTGCTGTCCGACGAAGCCGCGGGGTCGAGCCGCATCAGCGCCTTCGCCGAGGACACCTCGCGCTGGATGGTCGCCGTCCGCATGGTCTCCGAAGGCGTCGACGTCCCACGGCTCTGCGTCGGCGTCTACGCCACGAGCGCGAGCACGCCGCTGTTCTTCGCACAGGTCATCGGCCGCTTCGTCCGTGCCCGTCGTCGTGGTGAGACCGCGAGTGTCTTCCTGCCGAGCGTCCCCGGCCTGATGGCCCTCGCCGCCACCCTCGAGCTCGAGCGCGACCACGCCCTCGACCGCCCGAAGGACGCCGACGACGGGATGTACAACCCCGAAGACGCCATGGTCGCCGAGGCCAACAAGGAAGACCGTGCGTCCGAGAGCCTGCTCGAGGTCCAGCCGTTCGAGGCGCTCGACTCGCAGGCGTCCTTCGACCGCGTCCTCTACGACGGCGGCGAGTTCGGTACCGGCGGCGAGGTCGGTTCCCTCGAGGAGCTCGACTTCATCGGCATCCCGGGGCTCCTCGAACCCGACCAGGTGCGCGACCTCCTGCGCGCCCGGCAGGCGACCCAGGCCAAGCGGTCAAAGGGCCGGACGGCCAAGGACGGCCTGCCCAAGGCGCCCGAGCCCGACCGCCCGATGTACATGACGATCAAGGAACAGCGGACCGAGCTCGCCCGGCTCGTGTCGATCTGGTCCCGTCACTCGAACGAGCCGCACGGATCGATCCACGCCGAACTCCGGCGCATCAGCGGTGGCCCGGCCGTGGCACAGGCGAGCATCGAGCAGATCCAGAAGCGCATCGACATCCTGCGCTCCCGCATCGGCGGACGTCGGTGACGGCGGCGTGATCGAGCCGGTCGACGATCGCACCTGGTACGTCAAACGCGACCCCGAGGCGTCGCCCGAGGCGATCATCGACCGCTTCGGCGGCGGCTACCGGCTGCGCCGCTTCTCGCTCACCGAGTCCCGCCGCACCCCGCACGGAGTGTTCACGGGCCCCGAACTCGCCGAGACCGCGTGGTGGCGGCTCCGCGACAGGCCGCGGAACTCATGACGCGCCAAGCCAAAGTCCGGTAGACCGGAGGAATGGCAGACTCGATCCCTCACGTCCTCGTCCTCGGCGGCGGCTCCGCTGGCTACGCCACGGTCAAGCAGCTCCAGAAGCACGCGGCCACGGTGCCCATGCGGATCACGCTGGTGGACCAGAACACCTACTACACGTACCTGCCGTTCCTGCCCGAGGTCGCCGGTGGCCACATCGCGCCGAAGGACGTCACCGTCGAGCTGCGCCGTGCGCTGCGCAAGACCCGCGTGATCCAGGGCAAGGTCACCGCGATCTCCTCGGCCGACAAGACCGTGTCGATCGCGACCGCCGGCGGCGACGACCGCACCCTCGGCTACGACCAGCTCGTCGTCGCCCTCGGCTCCGTCACCCGCACGTTCCCGACCCCCGGACTCGAGGAGTACGGCGTCGGCTTCAAGAGCGTGGAAGAGGCCGCCTACGTGCGCGCCAAGCTCCTCGACAACATCGCGAAGGCTGCTGCCACGCGTGACGAGGACGAGCGCCGTCGTCTGCTGACCAGCGTGTTCGTCGGCGGTGGCTACACCGGCGTCGAGGCGATCGGTGAGCTGTTCGACGTGTCGCAGGCCGCCATCAAGACCTACCCGTCGCTCGCCGGCGAGCAGCCCCGCTGGGTGCTCATCGACGCGCTCGACCGCGTCGCGCCCGAGGTCGGCCCGGAGCTGTCCAAGTGGACGCTCGAGTCGCTCCGTGCCCGCGGGATCGACGTCCGCCTGAAGACCACCATGCCGAGCGCCGAGGGTGGTGTCGTCAAGTTCTCCGACGGCGACGAGTTCGCCACCGGACTGCTCGTCTGGACCGCAGGCGTCAAGCCGAACCCGCTCCTCGACGCCTCCGACCTGCCGCGCGGGCCGAAGGGCCACCTCGCCGCGAACGCGAAGCTCCAGGTCGAGGCCGAGGACACCCACCAGGTCGTCGAGGGCGTCTGGGGCCTGGGCGACGTCGCGCAGGTGCCCGACCTGACCGCCGACAAGCAGCCGGCGTTCTACCCGCCGAACGCGCAGAACGCCGTCCGTCAGGCCGTGGTCGCCGCCGACAACATCGTCGCGACCATCACCGGCAAGCCGCTCGAGGAGTACCGCCACCCCTCCATCGGCACCGTCGCGTCGTACGGTGTGGGCAAGGGTGCCGCGAACATCAAGGGCATCAAGATGACCAACCTGTTCGCATGGCTCGCGCACCGCGCCTACCACGTGTACGCGATGCCGACCCTGAACCGGAAGGCGCGCATCGTCATCGGCTGGATCACGGGCGCCGTGTCCGGTCGCGACGCGACCTCCCTGATCAAGGAGACCGACCCGCGACGCAACTTCGTCGAGGCGTCGAAGAGCTAGACGTACCCACAGATCGGACGGGAGGCGCGGTGCCAGCTGGCACCGCGCCTCCCGTCCGTACGTGCTGCGTTCGCACCGTGCTGTGTTCACGATCTGGTGCGGTGTTGCGTGTTCGGTGCGCGCTTGCAGCGCCGCACGGAGCGCGGAACCTCGCACGGGTTGGGGAGGTGTGCGCGGAGAACGCCCTGAGCGCAGCGATGGCGGCACTCGCCGGGAAGACACAACAGAAAATGCCCCCCGACCGAAAGGTCAGGGGGCACGCATTTCCTGTGTCCGAGAGGGGACTTGAACCCCTACGCCCTAATACGGGCACTAGCACCTCAAGCTAGCGCGTCTACCAATTCCGCCACCCGGACAGGGTGTCTGGTGTCTGTTTCCCGGGTTGAACCCGGCGTTCCTGCCGAGAGAAGACACTAGCACGGGTCTGAACGCGCGATGAACACGGGAGCGCATCCCGGGCGAGTCCTCGGTGTGCCGTCCCGGGGTCGGGGTCGGTGTCGACCGATACCGTGGAGCCATGACGAACCCGGAGCCGTCCGAGCACCAGTCCGTGTCCGAGCTCGAGGCGACCGCGGCGATCGCCCGCGACCTCATCCGCATCGACACGACGAACTGGGGCGAGGGGAAGTCGCGCGGCGAGGCCGAGGCGGCCCACTACGTCGAGGACAAGCTCCGAGCGCTGGGTCTCGAGCCGCAGTTGTTCGAGTCGGAGCCGGACCGGGTGAGCGTGGTTGCGCGTGTCCCCGGGCGGAACCGTGACAAGCCGGCGCTCGTGGTGCACGGGCACCTCGACGTGGTGCCGGCGGATCCGGCGAACTGGTCGGTCGATCCGTTCGGCGGCGTCGTCAAGGACGGTTCGCTGTGGGGCCGCGGTGCCGTGGACATGAAGAACATGGACGCGATGATGCTGACGTCGCTGGCCGACGTCATCGAGCAGCACGGTGCGCCCGAGCGTGACCTGGTCATCGCGTACTTCGCCGACGAAGAGGCCGGGGGAGTCCTGGGTTCGCACCACGTGGTCGACCAGCATCCGGAGGTCTTCGCGGGAGCGTCGGCGGCGATCAGCGAGGTCGGCGGGTACTCGATCACGCTCGGTGACCGTCGCGCCTACCTGCTGCAGACCGGTGAGAAGGCGCTGATGTGGGTGAAGCTCGTCGCGCGGGGCACTGCGGCGCACGGCTCGCACGTGATCCGCGACAACGCCGTCACGAAGCTCGCGGCGGCGGTCGCGCGGATCGGCAGCGAGGAGTGGCCGGTCCGGCTCTCGGCGACGACGGACGCGATGGTCGCCGAGGTGGCGCGGTTCCTCGGCGTCGACCCGACGGTGACCGGTCCGGACGAGGTCGCGCTGGCCACCGGGTCGGCGTCGCGGTTCATCCACGCCGCGCTGCACACCACGTCGAACCCGACCGTGCTGACCGCGGGCTACAAGCACAACGTCATCCCCGACACCGCCGAGGCGCTGGTCGACATCCGTTGCCTGCCGGGCGATGAGGAGTCCGTGCTGGAACGGGTGCGGGAGCTCGCCGGACCCGAGGTCGAGGTGGTCATGTCGTTCCGCGACATCGGCCTCGAGCAGGACTTCGGCGGCCCCCTGGTCGACGCGGTCCGCGATGTCCTGGGGCGGCACGACCCGGGAGCCCCGGTCCTGCCGTACCTGCTGTCCGGCGGCACCGACAACAAGGCGCTCTCGACGCTCGGCATCGCCGGGTACGGGTTCGTGCCGTTGCAGCTGCCCGCCGGTGTGGACTTCCCGGCGATGTTCCACGGGGTCGACGAGCGGGTGCCGCTCGACTCGCTCGCGTTCGGCCGGCGGGTGCTGGGCGACCTGCTCGCGACGTACTGATATTGTTCGTGGTCGCCGTCGTGGCGGTGCCCTGACCGACCTCCCCCCGAAAGGCCCGTGCGATGCACATCCTCGAGGCGATCTTCCTCGGCTTCGTCCAGGGGCTCACCGAGTTCCTGCCCGTGTCCTCCAGCGCGCACCTGCGCATCGTCGGGCTGTTCCTGCCCGACGCGAAGGACCCGGGTGCGGCCTTCACCGCCGTGACGCAGCTCGGCACCGAGACCGCGGTGCTCATCTACTTCTGGAAGGACATCACCCGGATCATCGGGCGGTGGTTCCGGTCGGTGGTCAAGCGTGACGTGCCGAAGGGCGACCCCGACGTCCGCGTCGGCTGGCTGGTGATCCTCGGAACGATCCCGATCGGGGTCGCCGGGCTCCTGCTCAAGGACTCCATCGAGACGACGTTCCGGTCGCTCTGGATCGTCGCGATCGTCCTCATCGTGTTCGGTGTCGTCCTCGGGGTGCTCGACCGGGTCGGCCGCAAGGAGCGCCGGATCGAGCAGATGACGTTCCGCGGCGGTCTGCTCATCGGCCTGGCGCAGATGCTCGCCCTGGTGCCCGGGGTGTCCCGTTCCGGTGCGACGGTGTCGATGGGCCTCGCCCTCGGCTACACCCGTCCGGCGGCCGCGCGCTTCGCGTTCCTGTTGGCGATCCCGGCGGTGTTCCTGTCCGGGTTCTACGAGGCCGCGACGAGCCTCGGTGACCACGGATCGCCGTTCGGACTCGCCGACACGCTCATCGCCACGGTCGTCGCGTTCGTGGTCGGGTTCGTCGTGATCGCAGCGTTCATGAACTACATCAGCAAGCGCAGCTTCATGCCCTTCGTCGTTTACCGGATCGCACTCGGTATCGTGCTCATCGTGTTGTTGTCGCTCGGAGTGATCCAGCCGTGAGGGCCTGGCAGGCCCCATCCGTCCCCGACGTCCCCGGCGCCGCGCCCAGACCGGTCGTCCACGACACCGCCACGGGCAAGCCGGTGGACCCCGCCCGCGACGAGGACCGTGCCGCGCTGTACGTCTGCGGCATCACACCGTACGACGCCACGCACCTCGGTCACGCGGCGACGTACCTGGCGTTCGACACCCTCGGCCGCGCCTGGCGCGACGCCGGACTCGACGTCGAGTACGCGCAGAACGTCACCGACGTCGACGACCCGCTGCTCGAGCGCGCCGCTCGCGACGGTGTCGACTGGCGCGAGCTCGCTGCGTCCCAGGTCGACCTGTTCCGTCGCGACATGGAGTCGCTGCGGATCCTGCCGCCGGACGACTTCGTGGCCGTGACCGACGAGGTCGAGCGGGTCGCCGAGGCCGTGTCGTTCCTGCAGGAGACCGGCTACGCGTACGAGGTCCCGACCGACGACGCCGAGGGCGACGACCTGTACTTCGACGTCAGCCGGCCCACCGACGCGTGGACCCTCGGCGACGAGAGCGGCCTCGACCGCGAGACCATGCTGACCCTCGCCGCCGAACGCGGCGGTGACCCCGACCGTCCGGGCAAGCGCGACCCGCTCGACCCGTTGCTGTGGCGCGCCGCGCGGGACGGCGAGCCGGCCTGGGACACCGAGATCGGCCCCGGACGCCCCGGCTGGCACATCGAGTGCAGTGTCATCGCCGGTGACCGCCTCGGGCTGCCGATCAGCGTGCAGGGCGGCGGGAGCGACCTCGTGTTCCCGCACCACGAGATGAGCGCCGGGCACGCTGCGGCGCTCGCCCACCAGCCCCTCGCGAACGCGTTCGTGCACACCGGGATGATCGCCTACCAGGGCACGAAGATCTCGAAGTCGCTCGGCAACCTGGTCACCGTGCGTGGCCTGCTCGACGACGGCGCCGACCCCCGGGCGATCCGGCTGGCGCTGCTGTCGCACAAGTACTCCGACGACTGGGAGTGGTTCGCCACCGAGCTGACGAGTGCCGAGACGCGGCTCGCGGGCTGGGACGCCTGGGCCTCCGGCGCCTCGGCCGGGCACGCCGACGACGCGGCCGACGTCGCCACGCGCATCCGTGCGCGGGTGTCGGACGACCTCGACACGCCGGGGGCGGTCGCAGCGGTGGACACGGCGATCGCGGGCGGCACGGCGTGCACTCCCGAGCTCGTCGACCTGATCGACGCGCTGCTCGGCATCCGCCTGGCCTGAGCTCGGTCGGCTGGCCGGCCGTCGGCCTGCGGCGCGTGGTCGCGACGCGACGCGTCGCGTGCGCGCCGCCGAGGGGTCAGGAACCGTCGCCGAGGCGGGCCGCAGCCGACAGTTCGCGACCAGTCGCCGGAGGTGAGTGGTGTGTCGTGACCGTTCGCGGCCGCCGGACGGGAGGCTCGTGGCGGGTCAGCCCCGTGCCTCCCGTCCGCGGAGTGGTCGCGACGCGTCGCGTGCGCGCCGCCGAGGGGTCAGGAACCGTCCCCCAGGCGGGCCGCAGCCGACAGTTCGCGACCACCCGGCGGACGCGAGCGGCGTGTCGTGACCGCACACCCCACGACGGACAGGAGGCACGGTGCCAGCCGGCACCGTGCCTCCTGTCCGTCAGTGGGTGACGGCTACTGCTGGGGTCGCCAGGGCCCCTCGCCACCGGCGGTGCCGCCGTCCTTGCCGTCCTTGCGCTCCCGGCGACGGAGGTACTGCTCGAACTCCTGCGCGATGGCGTCGCCGGAGGCCTCGGGGGAGTCGACGGTGTCGCGTGCCTGCTCGAGCTGCCCGATGTACGACGCCATGTCCTCGTCGTCGGCGGCGAGGGCGTCGATGCCCTCCTCCCACTCGGTGGCGTCGTCGAGCAGCGACCCGCGGGGCACCGTGACGTCCGTGAGCTCCTCGATCTTGTCGAGCAGCGAGAGCGTGGCCTTCGGCGAGGGGGAGTTGTGCACGTAGTGCGGCACGGACGCCCAGAGCGAGAGCGTGGTCAGCCCCGCCTTGTCCATCGCGTCGGCGAGGACACCGAGGATGCCGGTCGGCCCCTCGTACGAGGACTTGTCGACGTCGAAGGCAGCGCGGACGCCGGCGTTCTCACTCGACACGAACACCGAGATCGGCCGGGTGTGCGGGACGTCGGCGAGCATCGCACCGACGAAGACGACGGCGTCGATGGAGTAGACGTCCGCCAGGTCGATGATCTCCGAGCAGAAGCCACGCCAGGTGCGCGAGGGCTCGGGGCCGACCAGCACGAACACGTCGCGGTCGGTGGGGGAGCCGGTGGCGCCGATGACCGGACGCCCTTCGGCTCCGGGGCCGTGCAGCACGATCCGGGGCCACTGCACGCCGCGGTTGCCGTCGTCGTCGGTGCCGACGGTGGGCCGGTTGAACTGGTAGTCGACGTACCGCTCGCCGTCGAGCTCGCGGAGTTCGTCGAGGCCGAGCGACTCGACGATGCGACGCGCCAGACCGCTCGCGGCCTCGCCGGCGTCGTTCCAGCCCTCGAAGGCGACGACGAGCAAGCGGCCGTCGCTGAAGGGGGAGTGCTGTGGCACGGAGCGGACCTCCTGGTGGTGGAGCGGAGCGGGGCGGGAGCGATGCCCCCGGCCGGACACGATTCAGGCATCCACTGTAGGCCCAGGGGGTGCCGGCGGACGTGCGCGTCCGCGCCCAGCGGAACGGCCCCGGTAGACTCGTCGCCCGTGACCGCGCATCCTCCTGCCCTCGTCCCGCCCGCAGCCGTGCTGTGGGACATGGACGGCACGATCATCGACACCGAGCCGATCTGGCAGCGGTCCCAGGTGGACCTGACGACCCGGTACGGCGCCGAGTGGACGGAAGCGGACGGCCTGTCCCTGGTGGGCAGCGGCCTCGAGCGCTCCGGCGAGCTCCTGCGGGCCAAGGGCGTCGACATGGAGGTCGAGGAGATCATCCAGTGGATGACCGACTACGTGATGGAGCACCTGCGCTCCGGCGAGCTGCCGTGGCGTCCGGGTGCCCGTGAGCTCATCGAGGAGCTGCACGCCCGCGGCATCCCCACCGCCCTGGTGACGATGTCCCGGCGCAAGATGGCGCTCGTCGCCGCCGAGGCCCTGGGCGAGCGCGGCTTCCGCGTCGTCGTGGCCGGAGACGACGTCGACCGCCCGAAGCCGTTCCCCGACGCCTACCTGTCCGCCGCCGCGCAGCTCGGCGTCGAGCCCACCGCGTGCGTCGCGATCGAGGACTCCGCCACCGGCGTCGCGTCGGCCGTCGCCTCCGGCGCCGTCACGGTCGCCGTCGAGCACATCGTCCCGCTCTCCGAGATCGCCGGCGGCGACGTGCACCTGACCACCCTGGCGGGCGTCGACGTCGACCGTCTGGTCGAGTTGACGACGCCAGCACTGGCCGCACGGGCTGGAGGCGCGGTGCCGGACCCGGCGCACGCTGCGGACACCGAAGGGGTCACCCGATGAGCCAAACCGACGACGCACGCGACTCAGCGGACGCGAGCAGCGCCTCCAGTCCGACCGCGGACCCGACCGCAGCCCTCCCGCACACCGCGGGCGGCGCACCCCACACGCCGCCGCGCGGCCCGTTCCGGGCCGGCGACCGCGTGCAGCTGACCGGTCCGAAGGGCAAGCTCACGACGCTGTCCCTCGAGACCGCCGGTGAGTACCACACGCACCGCGGGGTGCTCCGGCACGACGACGTCATCGGCCAGCCCGACGGCTCGGTCATCCGGGCGAGCACCGGCGACGAGTACCTCGCGCTCCGTCCGCTGCTCAACGACTACGTGATGTCGATGCCGCGTGGTGCGGCGATCGTCTACCCGAAGGACGCCGCGCAGATCGTGGCCTTCGCGGACGTCTTCCCCGGGGCCCGCGTGGTCGAGGCCGGTGTCGGCTCGGGGGCGCTGTCGCTGTTCCTGCTCCGCGCGATCGGCCCGACCGGGCAGCTGCAGTCGTTCGAGCGCCGCGAGGAGTTCGCCGCGATCGCCAGGGGCAACGTCGGCACCTTCCTGGGTGCTGTCCCGGACAACTGGTCCGTCACCGTCGGTGACCTGGTCGAGTCGCTGCCCGACGCGACCGAGCCGCAGAGCGTCGACCGCGTCGTGCTCGACATGCTCGCGCCGTGGGAGTGCGTGGACGCTGCAGCCGACGCCCTCGTGCCCGGCGGACTCATCGTCTGCTACGTCGCGACCGTCACGCAGCTGTCCCGCACGGCCGAGGCGCTGCGCGACACCGGACGCTTCACCGACCCGATGCCGAGCGAGACCCTGGTGCGCACCTGGCACGTCGAGGGGCTCGCCGTCCGCCCGGACCACCGCATGGTCGGGCACACCGGGTTCCTGATCACGGCACGACGCCTGGCCGACGGCACGGTCCTGCCGAACCTGAAGCGCCGAGCGGGCAAGGCCGAGTTCTCGGACGAGGACATCGAGGCGTGGACCCCGGGAGCCGTGGGCGAGCGGGCGACGAGCGACAAGAAGCTCCGCAAGGTGGCCCGGCAGTCGGCGGCGCAGGCGCGCAAGGTCGCGGCGGCCGAGGCATCGTCGGCGGTGGTTCCGTCGGATGCCGCCGTGGCTCCGTCGGGGGCCGACGGGGTTCCGTCGGATGCCGCTGGGGCTCCGTCCGGGGCCGCCGAGGACGAACGGTAGGCTGACGGCGTGCCCGTCCTGCATCGAACGGAAAGAGGGTCCGTGCGCACCATCCCCGCACTCCTGGTCACCATCGGTCTCGCGGTGTCCCTCACCGCCTGCGCCTCGAACGGTGCCGGCACCACGCCCGCGAGCTGTGCCGCTCCCGGTGCCGCTTCCGAAGCGGTGACCGCCACCGGCAAGTTCGGCTCGGAGCCGAAGGTCACCGTGCCGAAGGGCCTCACCACCAAGGGCACCCAGGTGTCCGTGCTGAAGCAGGGCACCGGTCGCACCATCGACGACGGCACCCCCGTCCTGGTCGAGTACACCCTGGTCGACGGTTCCACCGGCCAGGTCGCCCAGACGAGCGGCTACTCGGGCCAGACCGCGCCGATCACCGCGGGCGCGAGCAACTACGGAGCCCTCGGCGACTCGCTGCAGTGCGCCCACGTCGGCGACCGCCTGGCGGTGGCCCTGCCGAAGAGCGCCCTGAGCAGCACCGGCGGCGCCGCTGGTACCGACTCGTCCAAGAAGACCGAGGACGCCGTGATCGCCGTCATCGACGTCAAGCGGGCGTTCGACGCCCGAGCCACCGGCACCCCGCAGCTCGCCGGCGACAAGATGCCCGCCGTCGTGCTCGCACCGTCCGGTGCCCCCGGCATCACGATCCCGTCGTGGAGTGCCCCGAAGTCGAACGAGACGCACCTGCTCCGCAAGGGCGACGGCCGCGAGCTCACCGCGAAGGACACCGCGGTCATCAAGTACACCGCCGTCACCTGGGGTGCCGACCCGTCCGTCGTCGGCTCCAGCTGGACCGACGGTTCCGGCGCGCAGGCGGTCCCGCTCACCAAGGGCCAGGTCGACGAGGGCGTCCGGAACGCGATCGTCGGGCACCGCGTCGGTGACCAGGTCCTGGCGATCGTCAACCAGCAGGGGACCGCGAACGCCTACGTGATCGACGTCCTCGGAGCGATCTCGAACTGACCTCCTCCGACCGTCCACGGACCGCGGCGCGGGTGCACTCCGGTGCACCCGCGCTGCCGTAGGATCGGCTCGTGCCAGCGACCCGTGTGCCCCGTGTGCCCGCCGAGGAGCGGCTGTTCAGCCTCGTGCTCGCGCTGCTCTCGACGGAGTCCGGGCTGACCAAGGCCGAGATCCTGGCCAACGTGCAGGGGTACCGGCAGCGGTTCTCGACCGGTGGCGACAACGCCTCGCTCGAGCGTCAGTTCGAACGCGACAAGGACGACGTCCGCGAGCTCGGCATCCCGCTCGAGACCATCGAGACGCCGGGTGCCGCTGGCAACAACCAGACGCTCCGCTACCGGATCCCGAAGGGCGAGTACGACCTGCCCGTCGACGTCCGGTTCACCCCGGACGAATCCGCGCTGCTGTCCCTGGCCGCGATGGCGTGGCGCGAGGGCGCACTGTCCGCCGACTCCCGCCGCGGCCTGCTGAAGGTGCGCTCGGCGGGTGCCGAGGACGACGACGGTGCCCTGCAGCTCGGGGTCGACGCCTACGCCCCGCGGCTCCGCGCCCGGGACGCCTCGTTCGAACCGCTCCGCTCCGCGCTCGACCGCGGCGCAGCCGTCCGCTTCGACTACATCACGCCCGGGCAGCACGACGCCCGCCGGCGTGAGGTCGCCCCGCTCGCCCTCGTGCAGCACGGCGGTCGGTGGATGCTCGCCGCCCACGAGTTCGCGACCGACTCCGACAAGAACTACCTGCTGTCCCGGATCGTCGGACCCGTCACCCAGTACGCGGTCGGACAGCACACCGCGCCCGTCGGCGCGGGGGAGCGCACCCTCGCGGAACTCGAGCGGATCTGGGCCGAGCGCACCGCACGCATCGCCGTGGCACCCGGGTCCGACGCCGAACGCCGACTCACCCGTCGCCGCGACACCGAGACCGACGCCGACGGTGGGCTCGTGCTGCACCACGTCGACCCGCAGATCCTGGCCGAGGAGCTCGCAGCATTCGGTCCAGAGGTCCGGGTGCTCGAGCCGGCCGACCTGCGGGCACGGGTCGAAGAGCGCCTCCGCGCGCTCGTGCGCGACCACACCGACGACGACGGTGCCGCAGCCCCCGGAGAGGACCCCGTTCGTGGCTGACGCCCAACCCCTGCAGGCGCAGGACAAGCTCGCCTTCCTGCTCGCCCTGGTGCCGTACCTCATCGACCGCGAGCGTGTCTCGGTGGCCGAGGCCGCTCGGCACTTCGGGGTGCCAGAAGCCCGCATCCGCCGCGCCGTCGAACTCATCGCGGTGTCGGGGGTCCCGGGCGAGACGATGCAGTACCAGCACGGTGACCTGTTCGACATCGCGTGGGACGACTTCGACCAGAACGACATGATCGTCCTGACCAACCTGGTGGCGATCGACGACTCGCCCCGCCTGTCCGCTCGCGAGGCCTCGGCACTCATCGCCGGCTTGCAGTACCTGTCCGCGCTGCCCGAGGCCGCAGACCGCGACGCCATCCGCGCGCTCATGGCCAAGCTGTCCCGCGGTGCCGGGGGAGCGGCGTCGACCGTCGCCGTCGGGCAGGACCTGCACGACGTCGCCCTCGCCACCATCCGCCGGGCCATGTCGGACGGCCGCGGCCTGGTCTTCGAGTACGCCGGACCGCGCACGCAGGGCAGCACCCGACGGGTCGACCCGCTCCGCGTCGAGTCGATCGACACCGACTGGTACCTGCGCGCGTGGGACCTGGATCGACAGGCGCTCCGGACGTTCCGGCTCGACCGGATGTCCGGGGCCCGGGTCGACGACCGTCCCGCCGAGAAGACGATCGACCAGGTCGTCATCCCGGACACGCTGTTCCAGCAGGCCGCCGACGACGTCATCGTCACCGTGGAACTCGACTCCACGTCGCTGCCGTTGGTCGCCGACTTCCTGGCCGACACCGCCGACGCGCCCGACACCGACGGGCGTGTGCGCATCCGGCTCGCGGCGTCGCACGGGTTCGACGGGGTGGTCCGGCTCGTCGCGGGGTTGCCCGGCCGCGCGGTGGTGCTCGACCCGCCCGCTGCCCGTGACGCCGTGCGCGACTTCGCCGCCGCGGCCCTCGCCGCCGGCTGACGTCCGCCCCGGGGTCTCCGTCGGTCGCTTCTCGCCCGATCTCGCCAGGTGTGCCCGTTCCCGCTCGGTGGGCCGCGGGTGCCTGGTCGTTCCGGGCGTACCTGGTGCGTTGTTCCGACCAGGTGCGTCCGATCTCGCCAGGTACGCCCTGTCGCGCTCGCCCGCGCTCCCGCGTGCCCGCCTCACCCGCTCGACCCGCCCACGCCGACCCCCGGCGGACTGTCGGTCCCGACCCCGTAAGATCGACCACATGGCTTCGACGACCGCGCGCGGGCGAGCGAAGCGGCAGGGGCGCCAGAAGACCGACGCCGAAGGCCGCATGTCGCTCGGGCAGCACCTCATCGAGCTGCGCAACCGCCTCTTCCGCGCAGTGGTGGCGATCGTCATCGGCGCGGTCGGTGGATGGTTCCTCACCCCGTGGGTGCTCGACTCGCTGCGGGCACCGGTGACCGAGCTCGCCAAGGTCGGCGGGCACACCGCCGAGCTGAACTTCCCGATGATCACCGGGGCGTTCGACCTCAAGCTGCAGATCGCGATCACCATCGGTGTCGTCATCGCGAGCCCCGTCTGGCTGTACCAGATCTGGGCGTTCATCGTGCCGGCGCTGATCCGGCGTGAGCGGCAGTACGTGTGGGGCTTCCTCGGCACCGCCATCCCGCTGTTCTTCGCCGGGTGCTACTTCGGGTGGTACATCCTGCCGCACGTGGTCGGCATCCTCGGCAGCTTCGTGTCCAGCCAGGACACCTCGATCGTCGATGCGAAGGCGTACTACGACTTCGTCATCAAGCTCATCGTCGCGGTGGGCATCGCCTTCGTCCTGCCGGTGTTCATCGTCCTGCTGAACTTCGTCGGCGTTCTGTCGGCCGCCGCGATCATCAAGAGCTGGCGCGTCGCGATCCTCTGCATCCTGGTCTTCTGCGCCATCGTGACCCCGAGCGCCGACGTCATCTCGATGTTCCTGCTCGCCGTCCCGATGGTGGTGCTCTACATCGCAGCGTGCTTCGTCGCCTGGATCCACGACCGCCGCGTGGCCAAGCGGCAGGCGAAGCTCGACGAGGAGTACGGCCTGTGAGCGGCACGAGCGCAGCCGAGCGCTTCGCCGCGGCCAAGGTGCGCAACCGGTCGCGCAACCTCGAGCTCTTCCGGACCGACCTGCGGTTCGACCTCGACCCGTTCCAGTTCGCGGCCTGTGACGCGCTCGACCAGGGCCGCAGCGTGCTGGTCGCCGCCCCGACCGGTGCGGGCAAGACGATCATCGCCGAGTTCGCCATCTGGCTCGCCATGCGGCAGCCGACGGCGAAGGTGTTCTACACGACCCCGATGAAGGCGCTCAGCAACCAGAAGTACGCCGAGCTCGTCGACGTCTACGGCGAGTCCGAGGTCGGCCTGCTCACCGGCGACACCAACGTCAATCCCCGCGCCCGCGTCGTCGTGATGACGACCGAGGTGCTGCGGAACATGATCTACGCCGATTCGGACCTGCTCGACGACCTCGCCTGGGTGGTCCTCGACGAGGTGCACTACCTGGCCGACCGGTTCCGCGGTGCCGTGTGGGAAGAAGTGATCCTGCACCTGCCGACCGAGGTCCGCCTGGTCTCGCTCAGTGCCACGGTGTCCAACGCCGAGGAGTTCGGCGACTGGCTGCAGACCGTCCGTGGCGACACCGACGTCATCGTCTCCGAAGACCGCCCGGTCCCGCTCGAGCAGCACGTCCTGGTCGGCTCGAAGATGGTCGACCTGTTCGACTCGAGTGGCGCAGCGGCGACGAACCGTGTCAACCCCGAACTGCTCCGCATGGTCGGCGGCGGCGCACGGAGCGAGCGGAACGGCGGCGGACACCGCGGTCGTCGTGGTCGCGGGGGCTACCCCGAGCGCCGTGGGCCGCGCACCGAGAAGGTGCACCGCGAGCAGATCGCGCACATGCTCGACGAGCGGATGCTGCTGCCCGCGATCTTCTTCGTGTTCAGCCGAAACGGCTGCGACCAGGGCGTCCGGAACGTCCTGCGGTCAGGGCTGTCGCTGACGACGGTGCCGGAGCGCAACGAGATCCGCGAGACCGCGGAGTACCACTGCCGCACCCTGCCGGACGAGGACCTCGCAGTGCTCGGCTACTGGGAGTTCCTGGAAGGCCTCGAGCGCGGGGTCGCGGCGCACCACGCCGGCATGCTCCCCGCGTTCAAGGAGGTCGTGGAGAACCTCTTCCAGCGCAAGCTGCTGAAGGTCGTCTTCGCCACCGAGACCCTGGCGCTCGGCGTGAACATGCCGGCGCGCACCGTCGTGCTCGAGAAGCTCGAGAAGTTCAACGGCGAAGCGCGTGTGCCGATCACCCCGGGGGAGTACACCCAGCTCACCGGTCGTGCCGGTCGTCGCGGGATCGACGTCGAGGGGCACTCGGTCATCCAGTGGACCGACGGCCTCGACCCGCAGGCCGTGGCGTCGCTGGCAAGCCGTCGCACGTACCCGCTCAACTCGTCGTTCAAGCCGACCTACAACATGGCGGTCAACCTGATCGACCAGTTCGGCCGGCAGCGCACGCGTGAGGTCCTCGAGACGTCGTTCGCCCAGTTCCAGGCCGACCGGTCGGTGGTCGATCTCGCCCGCAAGGTCCGCTCGCAGCAGGAGTCGCTCGACGGCTACCGGCAGGCGATGCAGTGCCACCTCGGCGACTTCACCGAGTACTCGGCGCTCCGCCGAGAACTCTCCGACCTCGAGCGCACGAACGTCCCCGGGGGTCGAGAGGCATCGCACGGCGCCCGCCAGGAACGCCAGGCCGCGATCACCGCGGTCCGCCGTCAGCTGCAGCGCCACCCCTGTCACACCTGCCCGGAACGCGAGGCCCACGCCCGCTGGTCCGAGCGCTGGTGGAAGCTCAAGCGCGCCAACGACAAGCTCGTCCAGCAGATCCGGTCCCGCACGGGCGCCGTCGCAACGACGTTCGACCGGGTCACCGACGTCCTGCTCGAGCTCGGCTACCTGGTGGACGGCGGCAACGGTGAAGCCACCGTGGCAGCCGGCGGCCGTCGTCTGCAGCGGATCTACGGCGACCGCGACCTGCTCGTGGCCGAGTGCCTCGAGGCGGGTGTCTGGAAGGACCTCACCCCGGCGCAGCTCGCCGCCATGGCCGCGACGATCATCTACCAGCCCCGTCGCGAGGACGCGCCCGGCACCGAGCACGCGCTGCCCCGTGGTGCGTTCCGCCCGGCGCTCGACGAGACCCTGACGATCTGGTCACGCCTCGACGACATCGAGCGTGCGGCACGTCTGGCCGGCTCGCAGCCGCCCACCCCGGCGATGGCGGTCGGCATGTTCCGCTGGGCCTCGGGCTCGGCGCTCGACGACGTCCTCCGGACCCTCGACCTGCCCGCCGGCGACTTCGTGCGCTGGTCGAAGCAAGTCATCGACCTGCTCGACCAGATCCGGAACGCCGGCGACGACGACCTGGCCCAGACCGCGAGACGTGCGACGGACGCGGTCCGCCGCGGCATCGTCGCCTACGCAGCGGTCTGACAGGAGGCACGGTGCGGGTTCCGGAGACGACTGTGCGCGGGCTGCCCACGCGCGTCGGCCGCGGGGCGGTCGCGATCGGCCCGTTCGCAGCGTTGCCGCTGGGCATCGCTCTACCACTGGCCGTCATCGGCGGGATCCTGTTCGCCCTCGCGTTCCCTTCGCCCGGGTGGTGGTTCCTGGCCTACCCGGCGCTCGCCTGCATGCTGCTCGCGGTGATGGGGCAGCGTGCACGGCGCGCGGCGTGGATCGGCTACGTCGCCGGTGCGGCGTTCTGGATCCCCGCCATCTCGTGGGCCGGCCGCTACCTGGGCCCGGTCCCGTGGTTCGCGCTGGCGCTGTTGGAGGCCGCGTTCTTCGCCCTCGGCAGCGTGGCCATCGCCCTGGCGTACCGCTGGGTCGCGCGCGTGGTGCCGTCGGCCGCCGGACGCGTGTGGGGCCTCCCGGCCGTCGTCGCCGCACTCTGGACCGGACGCGAGTGGTTCTCGGGGAGCTGGCCGTACGGCGGGTTCGCCTGGGGGCGGGTCGGGCTGTCGCAGTCGCAGGGGCCGTTCGCGCACCTGGCCGCGTACGTCGGCGTCCTCGGACTCACCTTCGTCGTCGTGTACTGCGTCGCGGTCGTCGTGTCGCTCGCGCTCGTGGCGCCCCGCGCGCCGGGCGTCACCCTCCGCCTGCCCGTGCGGGTGGCGACGGCGGGCCTGCTCGTCGCGGCGGTCCTTGCCGTGCCGGCGTGGCCGACGGCGACGAGCGGCACCATCCGGGTCGAGGCGGTGCAGGGCAACGGTCCCGCGGGCTACTTCGACCGCGCCGAGCCCGGTGACGTCCTGGCGGCGCAGGTCGCGGCGACGGACGTGGACGCGAAGGGTGTGGACCTGGTCGTCTGGCCCGAGGCAGGTGCGGAGTACGACCCGCGCCAGCAGCCCGTCATCGCCTCGGCGCTCGACTCCGTGGTCGACTCGCTCCACGCTCCGATCGTGGCGGGCGCCATCACGCAGACGCCGTCGGGGGTCCTGCACAACACGTCGTTCGTGTGGACCGCGGACGGTTGGCAGTCCTCGTACGACAAGAAGCGCCCGGTGCCGTTCGGTGAGTACGTGCCCGATCGCTGGTTCTTCTCGAAGCTCGCGCCGTCGCTCATCGGTCTGCTGCAGCGCGACTACACGCCGGGGACGAAGCCCAACGTGCTGTCCGTGGCGGGAGTCCGTGCCGGCATCTCGATCTGCTTCGACATCGTCGACGACTCTCTGACCGCCGACATGGTGCGCGGGGGAGCGCAGGTGATCCTCGCGCAGACGAACAACGCCGACTTCTCCGGCACCGACGAGAACCTGCAGCAGCTCGAGATCGCGCGGATGCGGGCCATCGAGACCGGACGCTCGCTCGTGAACATCTCGACCGTCGGAGCGTCGCAGGTCATCGACCCGAGCGGCCGCACGATCGACCGGGTTCCTGAGTACACCGCGACCTCGATGGTGACCGACGTGCCGCTCGGGACGTCCACCACCCCGGCATCGATCCTGTCCGGGTCGATCACACTCCTGCTCGCCCTCGGCGGGCTGCTCGTGCTCCTGGCCTGCGCCCCCTGGGGTCGTCGCGCTCGCTCCTGATCCGACCCGCCGCGCCCAGCCACTGGGAACGGACTGTGAATGCGCCGGTACGGGATTGATGGGGCGTGGGACAGTGTTGTGGAGGGCAGACGAGCGAGAGGAGCACACACATGGCTGATCGGAGTCTCCGCGGCATGCGGCTCGGGAGTCAGAGTCTCCAGAGCGAAGAGGGCGTCGAGCTCTCGGATCGCAAGCGCGCGGTCTACCAGACGGATTCGGGTGAGACGTTCGACATCGTCTTCTCGGCTGATGCGGACGTCCCCCAGACCTGGTCGGAGCCCCGCTCCGGCCGCGAGGGCCGCCTGCTCGGCGACGACGGGATCCCCGTCGAGGTCGCCGAAGAGGACGTGAAGGCACCCCGCACCCACTGGGACATGCTGCTCGAGCGCCGCTCGCGCGAGGAACTCGAGGAGCTCCTCGAAGAGCGCCTGCAGGTCCTCCGCGCACGACGCGGCGCCTGACACCCCACGCACGAACGACGACGCCCGCCTCGGTTCCCCGGGGCGGGCGTCGTCGTTCGTTCGTGCCGACGTGTCAGCGCCGACCGGAGCCGTCGCTCGTCCGGTGACCGGAAGCGTCGTCGCCCGGCGTCGTCGGAGTGTCCTCGACCTGCTCGGCGGTCGCGTCATCGGCGGCCGCGATGTGGGCGTCGACGCTGCGGTTCGACTCGGCCAGACGCGCGTCGAGCTCGGACTCGGGGACGATGTCGGCGGCGGTGGCGTCCGCGCGCGGCATCGTCGTGTCGGCGGATCCGCCCGCGGCGGTGTTCGCCAGGCTCTCGTTCGCGAGCTTCGAGATACGGGACAGGAAGTCCGCGCCACCGGCAGCACCTGCAGCACCGGCGACCGGTCCGGCGCCGCCACCACCGCGGCTGGCGCTGAAGCCCTTGGCGATGCCGGACAGGGCCTCGGTGAACTCGCTCGGGATCATCCAGAGCTTGTTCGACGTGCCCTCCGCGATCTTCGGCAGGGTCTGCAGGTACTGGTAGGACAGCAGCTTCTCGTCGGGGTCACCGGTGTGGATCGCCTCGAACACGGTCGCGATGGCCTGGGCTTCACCTTCGGCACGCAGGACCTGCGCCTTGGCGTCACCCTCGGCCGCCAGGATCGCGGCCTGCCGCTGGCCCTCGGCCTCGAGGATCTGGGACTGCTTGGTGCCCTCGGCCTGCAGGATCGCGGCACGACGGCTGCGCTCGGCACGGAGCTGCTGTTCCATGGCGTCCTGGATGGACACGGGCGGCTCGATCGCCTTGAGCTCGACTCGGCCGACCCGGATGCCCCACTTGCCGGTCGCTTCGTCGAGGACGACGCGCAGCTGGCCGTTGATGTTGTCGCGGCTGGTCAGGGCCTCTTCGAGGTTCAGGCCACCGACCACGTTGCGGAGCGTCGTGGTGGTGAGCTGCTCGACGGCGCCGAGGTAGTTCGCGATCTCGTAGGTCGCCGCACGGGCGTCGGTCACCTGGAAGTAGACGACCGTGTCGATCGAGACCACCAGGTTGTCCTCGGTGATCACGGGCTGCGGCGGGAACGAGACGACCTGCTCGCGCATGTCGAGCAGCGGCCGCAGACGGTCGATGAACGGCACCAGGAGGTTCAAGCCCGGGTTGAGGGTCTTGTGGTACTTCCCGAGACGTTCGACGACGCCCGCGGTGGCCTGGGGGACGATGCGGATCGCCTTCGCCAGGACGACGATCACGAAGATGACGACGACGAGGATGAGGACGAGCAGTGCGATCGTCCCCGGGGAGATGCTGGTCACGAGGTGGCCCTTTCTGCGAGGCGTACGACCGCGGTCGACCCCTCGATCGACTCGACGACCACAGGGGTCCCGAGTGGCGGTGTGCGGTCGACGGAGTCCGCGGCGAACCGCGCGCTCCAGGTCTCGCCGTTGGCCAGGCGGACCTGGCCAGGGCTGGAAGCGGTGAAGGCGACCGCGACCGTGCCGGCGAGCCCGATGAGGCCCTCGACGTTGGTGCGGTGCGGGTCGGCGCCACGGCCGAGGGCGACGAGCAGTCGCGGTCGGACGAGCGACAGCAGCACCAGGGCGGCCACCGCGGCGACGATGGCGGACAGCCACCACGGTGCGCCCAGGAGCGCGGCGACCAACCCGCCGGCGGCGCCCGCCGCGAGCATGATGAAGATGAAGTCGAGAGTGAAGATCTCGACCACGCCCAGGAGCAACACCAGGCCGATCCAGACGATGCTCTGGATCCAATCGATTCCGTTCACGCGATCTCCCTCCCTCGGTCGCGCGCGGCGGCTCGCTGCGTCGCGACAGCCGGTACAACTCCGTTCAACATATCAAGGACGTCCGACGACCGTGCAGGCGATTGGTAGGCTCGGTGCGCCCGACCGGCCGGAACCAGACCTGGAGAACACGACTGTGAGCAACCCCCTCGCCCCCGGATCCCTCACCGACAAGCGCGCCGTCGTCACCGGTTCGTCCCGTGGCATCGGCGCCGACACCGTCGGGTACCTGGCCGAGGCCGGCGCGAAGGTCGTCGTGAACTACCGCAACAAGGCCAGGCGGGCCGAGCAGATCGCGGAGAAGATCGTCGAGTCCGGTGGCTCCGCCCTGGCCGTCGGCGCCGACCTCACCGAGCACGACTCCGTGCAGGCCCTGGTCGACACGGTCGTGCGGGAGTGGGGCGGCATCGACCTGCTCGTGCTCAACGCTTCGGGCGGCATGGAGTCCGGTGTCGGCGAGGACTACGCGCTCCGCCTGAACCGCGACGCCCAGGTCGACATGCTGCAGACCGCCGTGCCGCACATGCCTGCCGGGTCGCGCGTGGTCTTCGTCACGAGCCACCAGGCGCACTTCGTCGAGACCGCCGAGACGATGGACGAGTACGTCCCGGTCGCCAAGAGCAAGCGTGCCGGGGAACTCGCCCTCCGTGCGCTCATCCCGCAGCTCGAGGCCGCGGGCATCGAGTTCGTCGTCGTCTCCGGCGACATGATCGAGGGCACGATCACCGCGACGCTCCTGAACCGCCTGAACCCCGGCGCGATCGAGGGCCGTCGGCAAGAGGTCGGCAAGCTCTACAGCGTCTCCGAGTTCGCGGCCGAGATCGCCCTGGCCGCGGTCGAGCCGATCCCCGCCGACCACACCAAGCTGGTCGGCGACGTCAGCGGGTTCGTCGGCTAACGTCGGGCGGGTGACCGCCAAGCCCGGCCTGCGCCGCACCTCCCGCATCCTGCTGCTCGACCCCCGGGGTCGCGTGTTCCTGATGGACACGAAGTCGCCCTCGTCCGACGCCGCGCACCGCTGGATCACGCCGGGTGGTGGCGTCGACCCGGGGGAGTCCCACCGCGACGCCGCGATCCGCGAGCTGCGCGAGGAGACCGGGATCGTCATCGACGAACCCGGCGAACCGGTCTGGTCGTGGGACTTCACGGTCGAGTGGGACCTCGCTGACCACGACCGTGGGCACGCCGAGTTCTACGTCGTCCGCACGCCGGGCTTCGAGTTGTCCGACGCCGAGTGGACCGACGACGAACGCGTCGACATCCTCGCCTCGCGCTGGTGGACGGCGGACGAGCTCGACGCGACCGACGAGGCGTTCGAACCCGCAGAGCTGCCGGACCTGGTGCGCCGTCACGGCGCCTGAGCACCCCACCACGGCCTGACGGCCGACCCACCAGCGGACTGGAGGCCCGTGGCGGCCCCGCCACGGGCCTCCCGTCGGTACGCTGACCCGCATGGACACCGATCCGGTCGACGACGACCCCGCCGGTCCCGTCGTGCACCCTGCCGACCGGCACGACCGGATCCGCGTGCGCGGAGCGCGCGCCAACAACCTGCGCGACGTCGACGTGGACCTGCCGAAGCGCCGGCTCACGGTGTTCACCGGGGTCTCCGGCTCGGGCAAGAGCTCGCTCGTGTTCGGCACCGTCGCCGCCGAGTCGCAGCGGATGATCAACGAGACCTACAGCGCGTTCGTGCAGGGGTTCATGCCCTCGCTCGCGCGTCCCGACGTCGACCTGCTCGACGGCCTGACCACCGCGATCGTCGTCGACCAGGAGCGCATCGGCGCCGACCCGCGCTCCACCGTCGGCACCACCACGGACGCGAACGCGATGCTGCGCATGCTGTTCAGCCGACTCGGTCAGCCGCACGTCGGCGGACCGAACGCGTTCTCGTTCAACCTCGCCACCGTGACGGCCGGTGGAGCGATCACGGTGCAGAAGGGTGCGGACGCGAAGGCCCAGAAGGTCTCGTTCACGCGGCTCGGCGGCATGTGCGCGGACTGCGAGGGTCGGGGCCTGGTGAACGACATCGACCTGACGCAGCTGTTCGACGAGACGAAGTCGCTCGGGGACGGCGCGCTCACGATCCCCGGGTACGGGACCGACGGGTGGAACGTACGGCTGTACGCCGAGTCGGGCTACTTCGACCGGGACACCCCGATCCGCGACTTCACCGAGCAGGAGCGGCAGGACTTCCTGTACCGCGAGCCGACGAAGCAGAAGATCGCCGGCATCAACATGACCTACGAGGGGCTCGTGCACCGGGTCCGCAGATCGTTCCTGCAGAAGGACCGCGAGGCGATGCAGCCGCACATCCGGGCCTTCGTCGACCGTGCGGTGACCTTCACGACGTGTCCGGCCTGCGACGGCACCCGGTTGAACGACACCGCCCGCTCGTCGAAGGTCGCGGGCCGCAGCATCGCCGACGTCTGCGCGATGCAGGTCACCGACACCGTCACCTGGCTGCGGGGTCTGGACGACCCGGGGGTCGGGCCGTTGCTCGAGGGGCTCCGTGACCTGCTCGAGTCCTTCGTCGAGATCGGACTCGGCTACCTGTCGCTCGACCGTCCGACCGGCACGTTGTCCGGGGGAGAAGGGCAGCGCGTGAAGATGGTGAAGCACCTCGGCTCCTCACTCAGCGACGTCACGTACGTCTTCGACGAGCCGAGCACGGGGCTGCACCCGCACGACATCGAGCGGATGAACGAGCTGCTCGTCCGGTTGCGCGACAAGGGCAACACCGTCCTGGTCGTCGAGCACAAACCCGAGGTCATCGCGATCGCCGACCACGTCGTCGACCTCGGACCCGGTGCCGGTTCCGGCGGTGGGACGCTCTGCTACCAGGGGTCCGTCGACGGGCTGCGCGCCAGCGGGACCGTGACCGGTCAGCACCTGGACGACCGCGTCACCGTGAAGTCCGACGTCCGTCGTCCGGACGGAGCGATCGCGATCCGCGGCGCGTCGGCCCACAACCTGCACGACGTCGACGTGGACGTCCCCACCGGGGTGCTCACCGTCGTCACGGGGGTCGCCGGTTCCGGCAAGAGCACACTCATCCACGGGTCGCTGGCCCGACGCGACGACGTGGTCGCCATCGACCAGAGCGGTATCCGTGGCTCAAGACGGAGCAACCCGGCGACCTACACCGGCCTGCTCGAACCGATCCGCAAGGCGTTCGCGAAGGCCAACGGCGTCAAGCCCGCACTGTTCAGCGCCAACTCCGAGGGCGCCTGCCCGGCGTGCAACGGTGCCGGTGTCGTGTACACCGACCTCGGCATGATGGCGGGCGTCGCGAGCCCCTGCGTCGAGTGCGACGGCAAGCGGTTCGACCAGTCCGTGCTCGGGTACCACCTGGGCGGGAAGGACATCAGCGAGGTGCTCGGCATGTCCGTCGCCGACGCGTTGGCGTTCTTCGCGGCGGGGGAGTCCGCACTGCCGGCGGCCCACACGATCCTCGCCCGGCTCGCAGACGTGGGGCTCGGCTACCTGACGATCGGACAGCCGCTCACCACGTTGTCCGGGGGAGAGCGGCAGCGGCTCAAGCTCGCGACGCACCTCGGTGACCGGGGCGGCGTGGTGGTGCTCGACGAGCCGACCGCGGGCCTGCACCTGGCCGACGTCGAGCAGCTGCTCGGCCTGCTCGACCGGCTCGTCGACGCCGGCCGGACGGTCGTCGTGATCGAGCACCACCAGGCCGTGATGGCGCACGCTGACTGGATCATCGACCTCGGGCCGGGCGCCGGGCACGACGGCGGGCGCATCGTGTTCGAGGGGACGCCCGCTGCACTCGTGGCGGCCCGGTCGACGCTGACCGGGCAGCACCTGGCGGCGTACGTCGGAGCCTGAGCCGGGGGACAGGCTCGGACGGTGAATCTGGGCGCCAGCCGTGTGCGAGGACTACTGTTCTGACCGACGCTCACGATCGGCTACCCGGCCTGGATCAGCGTCCTGACCCGAAGGAGCTCCACCATGTCCAACCCCGGCAACGCACCCGCGACCAACAGCGGCAACGGAATCGCCGTCGGTTCGCTCGTCCTCGGCATCGTCGGCGTCGTCTTCTCGTTCCTCTTCGTGTGGGTCGCACTCATCGCCAGCATCATCGGCCTGGTCCTGGGCTTCGTCGCCCGTCGTCGCAACGCCGGTACCCGAGGCATGGTGCTCGCCGGCATCATCCTGAGTGTCATCGGCCTCGTGCTCTCGATCATCTTCATCATCGTCGCTCTGACGATCGTCGTTCCCGCGATGAACAACTGAGGCTGATCGCCGCATGACAGCGGGCGCGTGGCGGAGTCGCCACGCGCCCGCTGTCGATCTCCGGCGCCGCTGGTACGTGTCCAGGAACCCGGGCGTACCGTCCGGCGCATGAGCTACAGCCAGCCTGACCCAGCCGAAGAGACCACCCAGAGCGAGTCGCCGGAGCAGCCCGACACCGACCAGGCAAACCTGGAGGAACAGGGCGGCGAGCCGGCAGCGCTCGAGATCGACGCCGACGACGTCCCGACGAAGCCCGCCGACTGACGCCGTCGTCATCCAGTGAGCAGAAGAGGTCGAGTCCGGAGAACGGACCCGACCTTTTCTGCTTACTCAGCGCCGATCGGGTGTCCATGCGCGCGCCGATAATGCATATTATGTCAACTCAGGTGGACCGGACTCCAGAATGCCCCGTCTCCACCGGTCACAGTTCCCGACAGACGGATGCGGCAAGGACCAGCATGTTGACCTTCGCATCCGGGTCGTCACCGGCGTAGCTGACGTACACGGTCGGCGAGGTCCGGCCTCCTGAGAACCGCACCTGGGTCCACGTGCTCCGGCCCCGGTCGTCGCCACGGCGGCTGATGTCGTACCGCGTCCAAACCCGCTCGGCGTTGTCGAGCACTGTCCGTGGCGTCACTGCAGACGTGCTCGACAGGTTCACTTCCCGGCGGATCCCAGCATCACCGGTGGTGAAGCCGAGGACGTCGGTGTTCGAGCAGACGGAGTCGCCGGTCAGTTCCCCGAACGGCGCAGGCCGGGACTCCCCCTCGTCGTAGTAGTCCTTCCACTGCGACAAGCCACCGTTCGCCTCCATGAACGCGTTCACGACAGCGACGGTCCGTTCGTCCTGCTGGGTGGCGACGGCATCGGACGCGATGTACGGCCGGTGGCCTTGGCAGGCGGCAACGATGAGCACGAACACCGTCATGAAGACCGTACCGATCACCAGGTTCTTCACGGTCCGTCGACGACGAGCGGCGCGTCCCTCGAGCGTGTCGTCTTCCATGACGCCCCTTCCCCCGCGGTTCAGCATGCCAGACAGGACGCCGGGTCGGCGCACCGTCAGAACGTCGCGACGGTCATCCCCGGAGAAGTGGCTGGCCGGTCCATCCCGACGAGCGCCTCGGGCAGGTCGTCGAAGCCGATGGTGCGGCCGATCGTCTCCTCCGGCCGGAGCCGCCCACTGACGACGGCGTCGAGCATCGCGCCGTACTCCCCGACCGCTGCGCCGTGACTGCCGAGCAGTTCGAGCTCGTCGGCGATGACTCGTCCCATCGGGATCGCCGGCGTTGCTTCGTCGTCGAGCAGCAGCCCGACCTGCACGTGTCGGCCGCGTGGACGCAGGGATGCAACCGCTGCGACCGAGGTGGCACGGCTGCCGTAGGCGTCGATCGACAGGTGCGCTCCCCCGGCGGTGCGGGAGCGAACCGCGGTCACCGCACCGGCGTCCATCAGCACCGTGTCGGCGCCCAGTGCTGCGGCCCGTTCGAGCGCCGCCGCGGAGACGTCCACCGCGAGCACGTGCGCACCGGCGGCCACGGCGACCATGATCGCCGACAGCCCGACTCCCCCGCAGCCGTAGACCACGACCCACTCCCCTGCGCTCACCCGCCCGCGGGCGTGCAGGGCGTGGAACGCGGTGCCGAAGCGGCAGCCCAGTGCCGCTGCCACCGTGAACTCCACGGCGTCGGGCAGGGCGACGAGGTTCAGATCGGCGTGCGGGACCACCAGCGACTCCGCGTAGGACCCCTGCAGGTCGAAGCCGGGCTGCTGCTGGGCGGTGCACACCTGGGTCGCGCCGTCGAGGCACTCGGCGCAGGTGCCGCAGGCGAACACGAACGGGGCCGTGACCCGGTCGCCAACGGCGAAGCGCTGCACGTCGGTGCCGATCGTCGCGACGACGCCGGCGAACTCGTGGCCGGGCACGTGCGGCAGCCGGACCGAGTCGTCGTGGCCCTTCCACGCGTGCCAGTCACTTCGGCAGACACCGGTGGCAGCCACCCGCACGACGACACCGTGGTCCGGGGCGACGGGCTCCGGCAGGTCGACGATCGAGGGGACGGAACCGAACTGGGCGTACTGGACGGCGCGCATGCCGCCATCCTGACAGACGGCGTCGAACGACGACGGAGCCCCGACCCCGGAGGTCAGGACTCCGCCGCATCGCCGTGCTGCCGGTGACGGATCAGCGCTGTCGCCGCTGGTTCCGGTTCGTTCCGAGCATCGCGGCCCCGAGCGCCAGCAGCAGGAGTGCGACGCCGAGGACGAGCGGCGTCCCCGACGTGCCGGTGAAGGCGAGCCCCTGGACGCCCCCGCGCGCTCCGGGCGACGGCGCCACAGTCGGAACGGCCGTCGACCCGGACCCGCCCCCGGGCCCGGAGCCGGGGACCGTGCCGGCGCCGGGAACCGTTCCGAGGTCAGGCCCGGGTTCCGGTTCGGGATCCGACGGCGAGTCACCGAGCAGCAGTCCGGCATCGACGGTGCGGTCGCGGGTGATCGATTCCTTCGCGCCTTCGTCGGAGCGTTCCCACGCGATCGAGACCGCGGGCGTCTCGCCGTCCTGGCCGGCGTCCGAGTCGATGGTGCCGTCGGTGCCGACGTGCTCCTTCGTGAACCGACGGCCGTCCGGAGCCGTGAAGGCCACGACGTAGTCCCCCGGGCGGAGTCCGTCGAAGGAGTACTGCCCATCGGGTCCGGACCTGGTCGCGCGTGCGACGTCGGTTCCGCGGTCGTCGACGCCGGACAGTCGGATCGGCACGCCGTCGATGCCCGGTTCGTCGGAACCCTGGAGGCCGTCGTCGTTGCTGTCCGTCCACACCCGGTCCCCGATGCTGCCGGCGACCACCCGCACGGTGGCGCGGTTCGACAGCGCGGCGAGTTCGAGGTTCGAGGCGCGGAGCCCGAAGCGGTTCGTGTAGGTGTCGCCGTCCCGCTCCCCGTGGGTCCGCAGCACGACGTGGTGTCGGACCGTCTGTCCCGGCGCGACACCGCGGGTCCGTTCGATCCGCACGGCGGTGACGTCGGCGAGTTCCGCGGATCCGCACGCGGGGTCGCCGAGGTCTGCCGCCGCGCACCAGAGCGTGCTGCCGCCCGGCTGGTTGGACGCTGCCGTGCCGTCGAGCGAGATCGTGGCCGGATCGCTGGTGGTGTAGCGCACGGTCTCACCGGCGCCGGGCGCGACGTCGACGCGGTCGGCCAGCGAGACGGCCCCGTGGAAGGCGGAGCCCTGGGGGTCGCTGCGGTGCGGCAGGACGTCGATGACGTCGAGCCCGCTGATGCTCCGGGCGTCGCGGTTCGTGTAGAGCAGGTCCCACTCGAGCTGGTCCCCCGTCGCGACGACCGGTTCGGTCGCCACCTTCTCCACGCCGACACCGACCGCGGCGACGACCTGCACCGCTCGTTGGGTGTCGCGGCGGAACGCTTCCGAGCGGTCCGTCGGCGAGGCGATGGTCGCGTAGTTCTGCACCGGTCCGGCAGGCGCGAGACTCGACACCTGCAGCTCGTAGGTGATCGGCGGGATCCTCGTGTTCGGCTGCAGGCCGTCGAGCGTCCACGTGAGGCGCTGGCGGAGGTTGCCGGCGTTGTCCGTGATCGTGTCGAGCTCGGCCGGCCTGGACGCACTCTCGGGGATGTAGTCGGTGTGCATCGGCAGCACGTCGCGGACCGTCACCGTGGTCGGCTGCCCACCGGAGTGGCCGTTGGTGAGTGTCGGGTAGAGGGCGTACTCGAGGGTGCTCCCGGAGCCGACGAAGCTCGTCTTGTCCGGTGTGTCCTCCGCGGTCGTGCCCGGGTCGACGATCTTCTTCCTGATGCGTGCCAGGTTCTCCGTGATCACGACGCTGTCGGCCATCGCTCCGGCACCGTTCTCCGGCCGGGCCGTGTCGTGGGTCCAGACGTCGGTGTGTTCGCCGAGCAGGGCGTGTCCGAAGTCGTACGCGCGGGTCCCCGAGGGTGCGTCGGCCACTGCGACGTACGTGTGCAGCACCGCTCTCGCCCCACCGTCGACGTCGCCGAGCGCGCGCACGGCGCCGACCGCGGCGCGACCGCCCGGAACCTCGTCCGGGCTGGCGAACCACGGTCCGTCGTCATCGCCGCACGTGTGGTCCCGCCCGGCCGCGGGGTTCGTCATGTCGTAGGCCGCGTACTCGATGCGCGGCCTGCTCAACCCGCTGGTCCACGCCGTCGCGCCCGGGGTGCCCCCGCGGGTGAGGCGCTGGGTCCCGCGATCGAAGGTGTCGCAGAGGATCGTGCCGGTCCAGCGGCTGTACCCGTCGTTGAGGACGGTGACGTCGCTCCGCAGGACCTGCCCCTGCGTCACCCATGGATCGCCCGCGCGGGCGGAACCCTCGACGGTGGTGCCGGCGCTGTCGATCACGCGCCAGAGTCGCTTGCCGGCGGTGCCAGACCCGACACCCACCAGGTTGCGCGACGTGCTGTTGTCGGCGAGGGGCTCCTCGCTGCCGGGGTAGTTCTGTGCGCCACTCGCCGACGTGGTCTGCAGAGCCGAGTGCCGGTTGGTCGACAGGACCGAGCCCGGCGGGTAGGGCAGCCAGAGGCTCAGGTAGCCCGAGACGAAGTACGCCCTGGTGCCACCCGTGACCGGGCCGCCGCTGAGCGACTGGGTGGGGATGCGGCCCGGGTCGGTGACGGTGTCCGTGATCGTCACGTCGACGTCCGCGCCGGGCGAGGACTGCGCGCAGACGATGGTCCCCGAGTCGACCACGCTGCGCGGCCCGCCACCCCGTCCGCCCGGCAGGCCGTCGAAGCGCCAGGCGTTCGTTGCGTTCACGCCGCAGGCAGGCGCGGTCCCGTTCCACAGCACGGCGGTCGACGGCAGGTCGCCGAGGATCTCGGACACGTCGTCGGTGAAGGTCATCGGGCCGGTGCTCGCTTCGAACCCGAGCAGGCCCTGTCCGGCGACGACGGGCTCCCAGTTGACCGCGATCGGGTAGACGAGACGCAGGCCTCGCTCGCCGTCGGGACCGATGACGTCAGGGGTGAGCGAGGACCCGACGACGTCCTTGCTCAGGTTGTAGCGCGCGGCTGCCGAGACCGTCACGGTCGGCGCGACTGCCGTCACGACGCCGTTGTCCGCGTTGTCCGCCGTGGCTTCGACCGTGACCTCGATCTCGTCGCCGTGCCGCATGGTGCCGGAGACGTCGAGCACGACGGGGACCTCGACGAGGTTGCCCTCGGTCAGGTCACCGACCGAGCAGGTGAGTCGCTGCCCGTCGATGCGCGACGCTGGCCCGGTGCACGGCTTCGGCAGCCCCGCCCAGGTCGTGCCGGCCGGAGCGGTCACGACGAACCGTTGGTTGACGCTGTCGCCGTCGTTCACGCTCATCTCGACGCTGTACGTGATCGCGTCGAGTGTCCGCACGATGCCGTTCGTTCCGCTCGAGTCGCCCCCGGGCCGGTCGTCCGGGGTGAACGGGCCGTTGCCGTCCTTGGCGACCTTCGCAGCGAGACCGACCGTCCCTGCCGGACGGACGGTCGACGTCGCAGGGTCCGTCGTGGCCGTGCCCACCGCTCCCCCGGCCGGGGTCGCGCCCGCGGGGGCGGCGGCGGTGAGCGGGAGCGTCAGCGACAACGCCGTGGCGACGACAGCTCGGATCGGGATGCGTGTTCGCATGGGACTCCTCGTGCGGGCGGGTGCAGGGTGCACCCACTGCCCAGGAGTGTAGGAATCCATCTGGAATGCTGCAATGAATATTTCGTATTCGTTTTGGATCAGACTCGGGCGGCATCGAGGACCGGTCCACCGGATCCCGATCGGACGTCGCCCCGCGGCCGCGTCTCCGGTTGACTGGGACGATGACGGATCTGCGCTTCTCCACCGACCCCGCCGACCTCGACGTGGACCGCGTGCACCGCTGGTTGAGCGAGGAGTCGTACTGGGCGCGCGGGCGCGACCGGGCGACCCAGGACGCGATCATCGCCGGTTCCCGGAACTTCGGCGTCTACGACGCGGTGACCGGCGAGCAGCTCGGCTACGCGCGGGTGGTCACCGACGGTGTCACGTTCGGCTGGCTCTCGGACGTCTTCGTCGCCCCAGGGGCCCGGGGTCGGGGCGTCGGGGTCGCCCTGGTGCGCGGGGTGACCGAGGCGGTCGAGGCCCTCGGACTGAAGCGCTTCGCCCTGTTCACCGCGGACGCCCACGGCCTGTACGAGCGGTTCGGGTTCCGGCCGCTGCCCGATCCGGAGGGGTGGATGATGCGGCCCGGCCCGGGCTTCGGCGACGACGTGCACGACTGACGGAGCGCCGCCCTCAGTACTCGATGCGTCCCTCGCGGTTGTGGAACTCCCCCGTCGGCCCCTCGGTGCCGATCGTCGCGAGCGCGACCGTGGCGTCGGTGCCCTCGGTGATCGTCTGGTGCCCGCCGAACCCGTTGAACGCCGTCGCGGTGTAGCCCGGGTCGCTCGCGTTCACCCGGAACCCGGGCAGGTTCTTCGCGTACTGCACGGTCAACGCGATCACGGCCGCCTTCGACGCCGCGTACGGCACGGCCGGCACTCCGTACTCGTCGTGCCCGGGCGTGGTGAGCCAGCGTGGGAAGCCGACCCCCGACGCGACGTTCACGATGACGGGTGCTGCCGAGCGTCGCAGCAGGGGCAGCGCGGCCTGGGTCACCCGGACGATGCCGGTGACGTTGGTGTCGAGGACGGTCGCCATCGCGTCCGCGTCGAGGTCGTCGACCCCGAACGAGTCGCCGAGGATCCCGGCGTTGTTCACCAGCACGTCCAAGGACGGGATCGTGGCGATCGCCGCGTCGATGCTGGGCTGGTCGGTCACGTCCAGCTGCACGACGTGGGCGCCGAGCGCCCGGGCGTCGTCGCCGCTGGCCGGGTCGCGCATGCCGGCGTGGACGGTGTGGCCGGCTTCGATCAGTCGGCGTGCGGTCTCGAGTCCGAGGCTGCGGTTGGCCCCGGTGATCAGTGTCGTCGTCATGTGCCCAGCCTGCCCCAGCCGGCCCGGCTCCCCCAGGCACGGTGCGACGGTGGGACCGGCAGTACCAGGACGGACTGGAGGCGCGGGGCGATGATGGTGGACATGAGCGAGTTCGCGAACGTGTTGCGTTCCTGGCGTGACCGGGTGCGTCCCGAGGCGGTCGGCCTGCCGGCCGGCCCCGGCAGACGGACCCCGGGCCTCCGCCGCGAGGAACTCGCCGCCCTGGCGGGCGTGAGCGTGGACTACGTCGTCCGCCTCGAGCAAGGCCGGGCGACGAACCCGTCGCCGCAGCTGCTCGCGTCGCTCGCGACGGCGCTCCGGCTGTCGTCCGAGGAGCGGGACCACCTGTGCCGGGTGGCCGGCGTCGCCCCGCCGTCCCGTCAGGTGGTGCCGCGGCACGTCACGCCCGGCGTGCAGCGTCTGGTGGACCGACTCGGCGACGTGCCGCTCGCGGTGTTCACGGCGACGCACGACATCGTGCTCTGGAACGACCTGTGGGCCGCGGTGAACGGCGATCCGACGCGGTACGTCGGCCTCGACCGCAACCTGGTCTGGCGGCACTTCACCAAGGCGCGCGACGGGGTGGACTGGGACGAGGAGCACCAGGAGGAGTTCTCGAGCGACCTCGCCGCCGATCTGCGGCAGGCGTACGGGCGCTACCCCGGCGACCGTGACCTGGCTGCACTCGTCGACCGGCTGCTGCGGGAGTCGCCGGAGTTCGCCCGCCGGTGGGAGACCGGCCGGATCGCCGAGCACCGTGCGAGCCGCAAGGTCGTGCACACGCCGGTCGGTCCGGTGGAGATCGACTGCGACGTGCTGACCGTGCCGGGTGGCGACCTGCGCATCGTCGTCTACACGGTCGTACCGGGCTCCGAGTCGGCCGCGAAGCTCGACCTGCTCCGGGTCACCGGCCTGCAGGAGCTCACGCCGCGGTGAACACCAGCGACGCGTTCTGACCGCCGAACCCGAACGAGTTGTTCAACGCCGCACCGAGCGGAGCCGTCCGCGCGGTGCCGGAGACGACGTCGAGGTCCACCGCGGGGTCGAGCTGGTCGAGGTTCAGGGTCGGCGGCACGGTCCCGGTCTCGAGTGCCCGCAGGGTCAGGATCGCCTCGACCGCCCCGGCCGCGCCGAACATGTGCCCGATCGCGCTCTTCGGTGCGGTGACCAGCGCTCCGGTGCCCACCGCACGGCTGATCGCGGTCGCCTCGCCGACGTCGCCGACCGGGGTGCCGGTCGCGTGCGCGTTCACGTGGTCGATGTCGCCCCCGGTGAGTCCCGCCATCCGGATCGCGGACCGCATGGCCCGTTCCTGCTCGCTGCCGTCGGTGCGCGGCGCGGTGATGTGGTGCGCGTCCGAGGTGATCCCCCACCCGGCGAGCGTGCCGTGCGACCGCTGCCCGCGTGCGGCGGCGTGGTCGGCACGCTCGAGCAGGACGATGCCGGCGCCCTCGCCGAGGACGAAGCCGCGGCGGTCGGCGTCGAACGGCCTGGACAGGGTCGTCGGGTCGTCGCCGTCGGGCTTCGCGAGCGCCTGCGACTGCGCGAACGACGCCATGGTCACCGGGGTCACGGCGGCCTCGGTGCCGCCCGTGATGACGACGTCGGCCTCACCGGTCACGATGAGTCGCGCGGCGGTCGCGATGGCCTCGGCACCGGAGGCGCACGCCGACACCGTCGTGTAGGCGCCGCCCCGCGCCCCGTACGCGATGCTGATCTGCGCGGCGGCGCCGTTCGCCATGAGCATCGGCACCGTGCGCGGGGAGACCCGTCGGGCACCGGATGCTCCGAGCACGTCGTGCGCGTCGAGGAGCGTCTCCACGCCCCCGATCCCGGTGCCGATCACCACGGCGAGGCGGTCGCCCTCGACCGCGGGGGCACCCGCGTCCGTCCATGCTTCCTCCGCGGCGACGAGCGCGAGCTGCTGACTGCGGTCGAGGCGGTTCGCGCGGACCCGGCCCAGTGCCCCGTCGGCGTCGAGTGCCGCCTCGGCACCGACCCGGATCGGCACCTGTCCCCAGAGCGCTCCGTCGCGGTGCAGGGAGCGGACGCCGGAGCGACCGGCCACCAGGGCGTCCCAGAGCGGTGCGACGCCGTGGCCGAAGGGTGAGACCGTGCCGTAGCCGGTGATGACGATGTCCACGGGAACTCCTCTTGTACGTTGAACAAGTTGAGTTGTACCACGTACAATTCGGACATGGCAACCACGGTGGACGGCTCCGGCACGGCACGCGGCGCGGCGACGCGGGCGAGGATCCTCGCGGCGACGGCCGGACTGCTCAGCGCGGGCGCACGCACCGTCACCGTCAGCGAGGTCGCGCGGGCCGCGGGCGTGTACCCGAACCAGATCACGCACCACTACGGCTCGAAGGACCGCCTGGTGCTCGACGCCGCGTTCGCGCTGTTCCTCCGCGACACGACTCGGCTGCAGGCGGCCGGTCGTCGCGCGCGGTCGTCGGAGTCGTTCCGCCAGGTCCTCGCCCGGACCGCCCTCGCGATGCCGTCGACACCCCTCGTGGTCCGCGCGCTGGCGGCTGCGGGTGACGACACCGCCCAGCGGGAGCGCGTCCGACTGCTGCTCGCGGTGCTGTTCCGGCAGTCCGAACGCTACCTGGAGCGCGTCGTCGCCGACCAGGGATGGACGAGCCCCGGCGGCGTCGCCCGTGACGCCCGCACGTTCTGGAGCGCCGTGTTCGGTGCCACCCTGCTCGCCGACGCCGGGGTCACCGGCGGCCCCTCGGACCTCGACCTGGCCGGCACGGTCTCGATCCGGTGACCGGGGCGCGCACCGCCGCCGGGGACTCCCCCGGCGGCGGTGTCACTCGCCGAAGCCGGACCGGACCAGTTCGACCAGGGCGTCGACCGCGGCCTGCGCGTCCCGACCGGTCGCGTCGATCGACACCGTCGCGCCCTTCGGCAGCGCCAGGGCCATGATCGCGAGCAGGCTCTTCGCGTCCACACCGTTGACGTGCACGCTCGCGTCGTACTTCGCCGCCGTCTTGACGAACTCCGCGGCGGGCCGGGCGTGCAGCCCGGTCTCGTTCACCAGCTCGACCGACGCGCTGACGCGGTCTGCGCCGGCCGCGTCGTCGACGGGACCTGCCCCGTCGGCCGGCCCCGTGCCTCCAGGCTGGTCACCGGACGGACGGGAGGCGGTGCTCGCGTCCGCCTCGGAACCCGCGGCTGACGCCGCAGCGGCCAGGACCGCGTCGGCGTCCCCGCCCGTCTGGGCGGCGACCGCCGCGGCGACCGTGCCCTCGACCAGCGGGGCCGGCGACACGTGCACCCGTGCGCGGACGTCGTCGTCGAGGAAGTCGAGCGCGGTGTCGGTCGTCAGGTAGGCGGAGCCGAGGTCGCACAGCACCACGACGCCGTCGGCCCCGGCGAGTTCCTCGATGCCGGCGGTGATCGCCTCGAACGAGGTGCCGATGCCGCCGTCGTCGGTGCCGCCTGCGGCGACGAGTGGCACGTCCGCGGCCATCTGCCGGGCGAGCTCGACGGTGCCCGTCGCGATCGCAGCGCTGTGCGAGACGACGAGGATGCCGACGGTCACGCGGCGTCCACAGCTGCGCGCAGGATGTACGCGGTCGACTGCGCACCGGGGTCTCGGTACCCGATCGCGCGGTCGCCGAGGTAGCTCGCGCGGCCCTTGTGCGCCACGAGCGGCTCGGTGTCGGCGGCCCCCTGCGCTGCGGCGTCGGCTGCGGCGGCGAGCACGGCCTCCGGGTCGGCGCCGGCGCCGGCAGCCGCTGCGGCGGCGTCGACCGCGGGGCTCCACGCGTCGACCATCGTCTTGTCGCCGACGGCGGCCTTGCCGCGGGACACCACACCGTCACGCGCGGCGGTCAGGACCGCGACCAGCGTGTCCGCGTCGAGCTCGGACGCGTCCCCTGCAGCCTGCGCGGCCTTCAGGTAGGCGGTGCCGAACAGCGGACCGGCCGCGCCGCCCACCGTCGAGATGAGCTTCGTCGCGACGGCCTTGAGGACGGCGCCCGGGGTGTCGAAGGAGCCGGCGTCGACGGATTCGAGCACGGCGCGGAAGCCTCGGTCGAGGTTCTCGCCGTGGTCACCGTCCCCGATCTCGCGGTCGAGCGTGACCAGCTCGGCACGGTGTTCGTCGATCGTCGCGGCGGTGCGACGGACCCAGTCGATGGCCCATGCGGTGTCGAGCGCCAATGCGGTTCCCTTCGTGTGTCCGGCCCGGTGGGGTCCGGTGTCGTGGTCCGGTGGTCGAGCGTCCGTTGCGGTTGCGGTTGCGGTCGCAGGCGCGGTCGCTCAGCGTCCCCAGCGCAGGGCCGGGGTCTCCACCGGGGCGTCCCAGAGGGCCGTGAGTTCGTCGTCGAGCACCGTGACGGTGAGCGAGAACCCCTGCATCTCGAGGGACGTGACGTAGTCGCCGACCAAACTACGCGTGACCCGGTAGCCGCGGTCGGAGAGCACCTCGGCGGCGCGTCGGTAGGCGATGTACAGCTCGGAGAGCGGTGTGCCGCCCATGCCGTTGACCAGCAGCAGCAGTGCCGATCCGGCCGGGGCGTCCAGGTCCGTCAGGATCGGTTCGAGCACGCGGTCGACCAGCTGGTCCGCCGGCGCCATCGCGATCCGCTCGCGGCCCGGCTCGCCGTGGATGCCGATGCCGAGCTCGACCTCGTCGTCAGCGAGTACGAAGGACGGCTCCCCCGCGTGCGGGACGGTGCCAGAGGCGAGCGCGAGCCCCATCGAGCGCGTGACGTCGTTGACGTGCCGGGCCACGGCGGCGACCGCGTCCAGATCGTCCCCGCGTTCCGCGGCGGCACCGGCGCACTTCTCCACCACGACGGTCCCGGCGACACCGCGACGACCGGCGGTGAACAGGGAGTCCTGCACGGCGACGTCGTCGTCCACCACCACGGACTCGACCCGGACGTCGTCCATCGCGGCCAGCTCTGCGGCGGTCTCGAAGTTCAGCACGTCGCCGGTGTAGTTCTTCACGATGTGCAGCACGCCGGCACCGCCGTCGACGGCCTTGGTCGCGGCGACGATCGGGTCGGGGGTCGGGCTCGTGAACACCGGACCGGGGACGGCGGCGTCGAGCATGCCGTACCCGACGAAGCCGGCGTGCAGTGGCTCGTGCCCGCTGCCACCACCACTGACGATGCCGACCTTGCCGGCCACGGGGGCGTCGGCGCGGTGCAGGTGGATCGGGTCCTCGACCAGCACGACGTGTCCGGCGTGTGCCCGGGCGAACCCCCGGACGGTCTCCTCGACCACGTTCTGCGGGTCGTTGATGAGCTTCTTCATGCGGTGCCTCCACGGGTACGGGGTCGAGCCGTGGCGGTCACACCGCGCGTCGTCGACCGGAGTGCGCCCAATCTACATCGGCGGCACGGCCAGCCGTCCGGCGGGGATGCACGTTCGTGCAGCACGCCGAGGACGCGTCACCGGCTCGGGATCGTGCTGGGGACACTCGTCCTGCACGTTCGTGCACGATCCCGCTCTCCGCTCACGAATTCACCACCCGGCCGTGAGCGTCGTCACTATGGTTGGCCTCAATCACTCAACGGGGAGTGCGGCGCACCACGGCCGGACCCCCACCTCACGCACTGGAGGTCACCGATGGACGACATCGGCGTCAAGTTCCTGTCCGAGCTCGTCGGTACGGCGATGCTCATCATCCTGGGTGGCGGCGTCGTCGCCGCCGTCTCGCTGGCGAAGTCCAAGGGCTTCGGAGCCGGCTTCCTCATGGTCACGATCGGCTGGGGCTTCGCGGTCTTCGCCGGTGCCACCGTGGCCTACAAGTCCGGTGGCCAGCTCAACCCGGCCGTCAGCCTCGCGCAGGCGATCCTCGGCAAGATCACCGTCGGCGAGATGTTCCTCTTCTGGATCGCCCAGGTGATCGGTGCGGTCATCGGTGCCGTCATCGTCTGGCTCGCGTACAAGCAGCACTTCGACGAGGAGCCCGACGCGGCCGCCAAGCTCGGAGTCTTCTCGACCGGCCCCGCGATCCGCTCGTACGGCTGGAACCTCGTCACCGAGATCATCGGCACCTTCGTCCTGGTCTTCGTCGTCCTCGCCTTCACCAACGGCGGGACCCCCACGGACCTCGGCGCCATCCCCGTCGCCTTCCTCGTGATCGCGATCGGTGTCAGCCTCGGTGGCCCCACCGGCTACGCCATCAACCCGGCCCGTGACCTCGGCCCGCGCATCGCGCACGCCTTCCTGCCCATCAAGGGCAAGGGCTCGAGCGACTGGGCCTACGCCTGGGTGCCGGTCGTCGGACCCCTGATCGGTGGCGCCCTCGCTGCCGGCCTGTCCGTCGCCCTGCTGCCCGTCGTCAGCTGACCCACCCCCACCCCGAAGGCGTGAGCGGCCGTTCCGCACGACCGACCACGCAACCGCACCGAACACACCCGTAAGGAGCACCAATGGCCGACTACATCGTCGCCATCGACCAGGGCACGACCTCGACCCGAGCAATCGTGTTCGACCACTCCGGTTCGATCATCTCGACCGGGCAGAAGGAACACGAGCAGATCTTCCCGCGCGCCGGGTGGGTCGAGCACGACCCCGCCGAGATCTGGGACAACACCCGCGAGGTGATCGGTCAGGCACTGTCGCGTGCCGACATCACGCGCCACGACGTCGCAGCCGTCGGCATCACCAACCAGCGCGAGACCGCCGTCGTCTGGGACAAGACCACCGGCAAGCCGATCTACAACGCGATCGTCTGGCAGGACACCCGCACGCAGGCCCTCGTCGACAAGCTCGCCGACGGCGACACGGACAAGTACAAGGCCATCGTCGGCCTGCCGCTCGCGACCTACTTCGCCGGCACCAAGATCATGTGGATCCTCGAGAACGTCGAGGGTGCGCGTGAGAAGGCCGAAGCGGGCGACCTGCTCTTCGGCACCACCGACACCTGGGTCCTCTGGAACCTGACCGGTGGCGTCGACGGCGGCGTGCACAAGACCGACGTCACGAACGCGTCCCGCACGCTCTTCATGGACCTTGAGACGCTGCAGTGGCGCGACGACATCCTCGCCGACTTCGGTGTGCCGAAGTCGATGCTCCCCGAGATCGTCAGCTCCTCCGAGGTCTACGGCCACGTCGAGTCCTCGAGCCTGCTGCGCGAGGTCCCGATCGCCGGCATCCTCGGCGACCAGCAGGCCGCGACCTTCGGCCAGGCCGCGTTCGACCAGGGCGAGTCGAAGAACACCTACGGCACCGGCAACTTCCTGATCTTCAACACCGGTACCGAGATCGTCCGCTCCGAGAACGGCCTGCTCACCACCGTCGGCTACAAGCTCGGCGACCAGGAGACGCACTACGCCCTCGAGGGTTCGATCGCCGTCACGGGCTCGCTCATCCAGTGGCTCCGCGACAACCTCGGCCTGATCGGCAGCGCCCCGGAGGTCGAGGCCCTGGCCAAGACCGTCGAGGACAACGGCGGCGTGTACTTCGTGCCCGCGTTCTCCGGGCTCTTCGCGCCGTACTGGCGTCCCGATGCCCGCGGCGCGATCGTCGGCCTGACCCGCTTCGTCAACAAGGGCCACATCGCGCGTGCTGCCCTCGAGGCGACGGCGCTGCAGACCCGCGAGGTGCTCGACGCGGTCAACGCCGACTCCGGTGTGGACCTGACCGAGCTCAAGGTCGACGGCGGCATGACCGCGAACAGCGAGCTCATGCAGTTCCAGGCCGACATGCTCAACGTGCCGGTCGTCCGCCCGGTCGTCGCGGAGACGACGGCGCTCGGTGCGGCCTACGCCGCCGGTCTCGCGGTCGGCTTCTGGGCCAACCTCGACGAGCTCCGTGCCAACTGGCAGGAGGACAAGCGCTGGGAGCCGCAGCTCGACGCCGCCGAGCGCGAGCGGACGCTCCGCCTGTGGAAGAAGGCCGTCACGAAGACCTTCGACTGGGTCGACGAGGACGTGCAGTAACACCGCACGCGCACGCTGACCGCGTGCACTGATCGCACCGACGGGAGGCCCGGTGCCGGTTCCAGGAACCGGCACCGGGCCTCCTGTGCGTTGCGTCTCCTGCGGGTCGGTCGCGGTCGGCCTGCCGGCCCGTCGGCCCGTCGGCCCGTCGGCGCGTCGTCGGGTGGTTGCCGGTACGGCACGGTGCGGGTTTGYYCACCGGGTGCAGCGGTGACCGCCGGGTGCGCGCTCGTGGCGCAGCACCGAGCCGYCAGGCTCGCACCGGCTGGCGCACCGCGCACGGTGCGGCTCTCGCGGAAGCGGCACGGGATCGCGGACCGCGCACGGTGCGGACTGGAGGCGCGGGGCGGGCACACCACGGCCCTCCGGTCCGGCGTGGGGTCGCCGGTACGGCACGGTGCGGGTTTGCTCACCGGGTGCAGCGGTGACCGYCRGGTGCGCGCTCRTGGCGCAGCACCGAGCCGTCAGGCTCGCACCGGGTGACGCACCGCGCACGGTGCGCGGGGCGGCGTGGACTACGCGGCGGGAGCTGCGCCGACCCAATCAGCCAGTTTGCGCGCACCGGCGCCGGAGTCGATCGCCTCGGCGGCGACGACGAGCTGCTCGCGGAAGCGCTGCAGGATCGGGCGGTCGGCCTCGTTCGGGTCCTGTGCCAGTCGGAACGAGACGAGCCCGGCCGCGGCGTTCAGCAGGACGATGTCGCGGACGGGTCCGGTCTCCCCCGCCAGCAGTCGGTGGACGACGGCGGCGTTGTGCTCGGGGTCGCCACCGAGCAGGTCCTCCGTCCGGGCGCGGGCGATGCCGAGGTCCCGTGGGTCGAGGTCGTGTTCGGTCACACGGCCGCCGGTGACCTCCCAGATGTGGCTGTGCCCGGTGGTGGTCAGCTCGTCGAGTCCGTCGTCGCCTCGGAACACGAGTGCGGTCGCCCCGCGCGTCTGGAACACGCCCGTGATGATCGGCACGAGTTCGAGCTGGGCGACGCCGACGGCGTTGGCCTCGCACCGTGCGGGGTTGACGAGCGGACCGAGGAAGTTGAACACCGTCGGGACGCCGATCTCCCGCCGCACGGGGCCTGCGTGGGCGAAACCGGGGTGGAACGCGTTGGCGAAGGCGAAGGTCAGCCCGACACGCCGGAACGTGTCCGCGACACGCGCGGCGTCCATCGTGAGATCGAGTCCGAGGGCGGCGAGCACGTCGCTCGACCCGGACTTCGACGAGCTGGCCTTGTTGCCGTGCTTGACGACGGGGACTCCGGCAGCGGCGATCACGATCGCCGCCATCGTCGAGACGTTCACGGTGCCGACCACGTCGCCGCCCGTACCGACGATGTCGAGCGCCATCGGGTCGACGTCGAGCGGAACCGCGGCGTCGAGGATCGCGTCACGGAATCCGACGACCTCGTCGACGGTCTCGCCCTTCGCGCGGAGCGTCACGGCGAAGGCCGCGATCTGGGCCTGGGTGGCACGCCCGTGGACGATCTCCTCCATGGCCCATGTGGATTGCCTGATCGTCAGGTCCTCGCGCGCCATGAGCGCGCTGATCACCGCTGGCCAAGAAAGTGCGTCAGGCATGGATCGATCGTAGTGAATTCGAGAGACCCGCCAGTCTCCTGCGAAAACACTGTCGGGGGTTTCGGCCATAATGGAGGACGTGACTAGCACCTCTCTCTCCAGATCAGCCAGCGGTCCGGCCCTCAACAGGCCGAACGCCGTGGCCGTGGGGACGATCGTGTGGCTGGGCAGCGAGGTCATGTTCTTCGCCGGCCTGTTCGCGATCTACTTCACGCTCCGCAGCACGTCCCCTGAGCTCTGGGCGACCGAGACCACGAAGCTCGAGGTGCCCTTCGCCTCCGTGAACACGATCATCCTGGTGCTGTCCAGCTTCGCCTGCCAGTTCGCCGTGTTCGCCGCGGAGCGCTTCCAGGTGCACCGGACGAGCTGGAACCCGCGCCACTGGGGCATGACGGAGTGGTTCTTCGTCACCTACGCGATGGGTGCGATCTTCGTCTGCGGCCAGATCTTCGAGTACGCCAACCTGTGGCACGAGGGCGTCACGCTCTCCTCCAGCGCGTACGGCTCGGCGTTCTACATGACCACCGGGTTCCACGGCCTCCACGTGACCGGTGGCCTCATCGCCTTCCTGCTGACGCTCGGCCGCGGCTTCGCCGCCAAGAACTTCGGCCACAAGGAAGCGACCACCGCCATCGTCGTGTCGTACTACTGGCACTTCGTCGACGTCGTGTGGATCTTCCTCTTCGCCGTCATCTACCTTCTCAAGTAGGAACTGGACACCCCCCAGCACATGTTCAACAGAACCAAGTCCAAGAAGGGCCGCCGTTCACCGATGGCGACCGTGTCGCTCATCGTCGTTGGTCTCATGACCACCGGTGGCGCGTACGCACTGTTCAGCTCCACGGCGAACGCCGACGACAGCACGAGCACCCTCGCCACCTCGAGCCAGTCGCAGGTGAACGAGGGCGAGAAGCTCTTCGCGTCGAACTGCGCCACCTGCCACGGTCTCTCCGCGCAGGGCACGAGCGAGGGTCCGTCCCTCATCGGTGTCGGCGCCGCGTCGGTCGACTTCCAGGTCGGCACCGGCCGCATGCCGATGGCCGCACAGGGTCCGCAGGCAGAAGAGAAGCCCGCGCAGTTCACGGACGAGCAGGTCGACGCGCTCGCGCAGTACGTCGCTTCCCTCGGCCCCGGCCCGTCGGTCCCGTCCACCGAACTCACCAACGGTGAGGACGGCGACGCCGCCGAAGGTGCCGAGCTGTTCCGCATCAACTGCGCCATGTGCCACAACGTGGCCGGCGCCGGCGGTGCCCTGACCGAGGGCAAGTACGCCCCGAACCTCGAGACGGTCTCCGGCAAGCACATCTACGAGGCCATGCTCACCGGCCCGCAGAACATGCCGGTCTTCAACGACCTGAACCTGACGCCGGAGCAGAAGGCCGACATCATCACGTACCTCAAGTACGTGCAGGACAACAAGTCCCCCGGTGGCTTCGCACTCGGCTCCCTGGGGCCGGTCGCCGAGGGTCTGTTCATCTGGATCTTCGGACTCGGGGCGGTCGTCGCGATGACCGTCTGGCTGACCGCGAAGTCCAACTGATCGTCCGTGTCGAACGACACTGAAGGGAACACCATGGCAGAGCACGACGACGAGACGCTGAACTCGTCCTCGGCTGTCGAGAAGCACGGCACGACCACCTCCCCCGGGATCGCGGTCCTCCCCGTCGACCCGTTCGAGAACCCGGGCGAGCCGCCGCACCGTCCGCGTCGCACCGACGTCGACCCGAAGAAGCAGCGTCTGGCCGAGCGCCAGGTCGCCGCCTACTTCTACCTGTCGATCGTCGGAAGCGTCCTGTCGATCGCCGCGTACATCGCCTTCCCGATCGACCCGAGCGACTTCGGGACGGTCCGCACCGCGAACCTCTTCCTTGGCCTGTCGATCGCCCTCGCGCTCCTCGCCCTCGGTCTCGGTGCCGTCTACTGGTCGAAGTCGCTCGTCGTCGACCGTGAGATCACGGAGCTCCGCCACGGCACCCGCGGCACCGACGAGACCCGCGCCAAGGCGGTCGAGGCGTTCCAGCTCGCCGACAAGGAGTCGGGCTTCAGCCGTCGCAAGCTGATCCGCAACTCGATGATCGGTGCTCTGGCCGCGTTCCCGCTCCCCGGCATCGTCCTGGTCCGTGACCTCGCTCCGGCCGAGGACCCGAACGAGCTGCTCCGTCACACCTTCTGGAAGCAGGGCCTGCGCCTGACGAAGGACCCGACGGGTCTTCCGATCAAGGCCTCCGACGTCACCATCGGTTCGGTGTTCCACGTCATCCCCGAGGGCATGCTCGAGTCCGAGCACATGCTCGAGGAGAAGGCGAAGGCCTCCGTCCTCCTGATGCGTCTCGACCCGAAGGACCTCAACCCGTCCAAGGGCCACGAGAACTGGGGCTACGACGGCATCGTCGCGTACTCCAAGATCTGCACCCACGTCGGGTGCCCTGTCGCGCTCTACGAACAGCAGACGCACCACCTGCTGTGCCCGTGCCACCAGTCCACCTTCGATGTCTCGAACAACTGCGAGGTCATCTTCGGTCCGGCAGCACGCCCCCTCCCCCAACTTCCTATCGCGATCGACGACGACGGCTACCTGGTTGCCCAGAGCGACTTCCACGAGCCGGTCGGACCGTCCTTCTGGGAGCGTGAACGCTGATGACCAGCACCACCACCACCGCACCGAACACGTCGACGAACAAGCCGGCACCGGAGCGCGGATCCCGCATCATCGGCGGGGTCTCGAACTACATCGACGAGCGCACCAGCATCTCGGGCCTCGTCAAGGAAGTCGGCCGGAAGATCTTCCCGGACCACTGGAGCTTCATGCTCGGCGAGGTGGCGCTGTACAGCTTCGTCGTCGTGCTGCTCTCCGGGACCTTCCTGACGTTCTTCTTCCAGGCGTCCATGACCGAGGTCATCTACAACGGCTCGTACGTCCCGCTCAAGGGTGTTGCGATGTCGACGGCGCTGCAGTCCACGCTCGACATCTCGTTCGACATCCGTGGCGGGCTCTTCGTCCGTCAGGTCCACCACTGGGCAGCCCTGCTGTTCGTGGCGTCGATCATGCTGCACATGGCCCGCGTGTTCTTCACCGGTGCCTTCCGCAAGCCGCGTGAGCTCAACTGGGTCTTCGGCTTCCTGCTCTGGGTCCTCGCCATGGCCGAGGGCTTCACCGGATACTCGCTCCCCGACGACCTGCTCTCCGGAAACGGCCTGCGGATCATCGTCGGCATGATCGAGGGTGTCCCGGTCATCGGCGTGTGGATCGCCTACCTGCTCTTCGGTGGCGAGTTCCCGGGTACCGACATCGTCGGCCGCCTGTACACGCTGCACATCCTGCTGCTGCCGGCGATCCTCGTCGCGGTGCTCGGTGTCCACCTCGTGCTCGTCGTGATCAACAAGCACACCCAGTTCGCCGGTCCGGGCAAGACCAACGAGAACGTCGTCGGCGTCCCGATCCTCCCGGCGTTCGCCGCGAAGGCCGGTGGCTTCTTCTTCATCGTCGCGGGCATCCTGGCCCTCATCGCGTCGCTGTTCACGATCAACCCGATCTGGAACTACGGCCCGTACGACCCCTCCCCGGTGTCCGCCGGTACCCAGCCCGACTGGTACATCGGCTTCGCCGACGGCGCGCTGCGTCTGGTGCCGCCGCACTGGGAGGTCGTGTGGTTCGGCTACACGGTGTCGTTCAACATCCTGGCGCCGATCGCGGTCCTGGTGCTGCTCATCCTGGCGATCCTGCTCTACCCCTTCATCGAGGCGTGGGTCACGGGCGACAAGCGTGAGCACCACATCCTCGATCGTCCGCGCAACGCCCCGACGCGCACCGCGTTCGGTGCCGCTGGCATCACGCTCTACGCGAGCCTCTGGGCAGCAGCCTCGTCGGACATCATCGCGACGCACTTCCTGGTGTCGATCGAACACGTGATCCACGTGATCCAGGCGACGACGGTCCTCGGTCCGTTCATCGCCTTCTGGATCACGAAGCGTGTCTGCCTCGCCCTCCAGAAGAAGGACCGCGAGATCGTCCTGCACGGGTACGAGTCGGGCCGCATCGTCCGACTCCCCCACGGTGAGTACATCGAGGTGCACGAGCAGCTCGACGAGTACGAGCGGTGGAAGCTCCTGCAGTTCAACGAGTACAAGCCGCTGATGATCCGCCCGAACGCCAAGGGCAAGATCACGGGTCTGCAGAAGGTCCGCGCCGGCGTCTCCCGCTTCTTCTTCGAGGACCGCATCGAGCCGGTCTCGAAGGCCGAGCTCGAGGCAGCGCACGCCGCGCACCACGGCCCGAACCTCGAGGGTGGCCACCAGGCTCCCCAGGTCGGCCCCGGGGATCACTGATCCGAGGCACACGAAGCAACCCCCGTCACCAAGTGGCGGGGGTTTCTTCGTGCACAGGGCAACACGCCGCCCCCAGTTCACGGCTGGTTCACCGTCACGTGCTGGACTCGTCCAGGACGGTGTGGCAACGTGTTGCACCACGCATCCGCCAACGGAATGAGACCCCGATGGACAGCCGGACGGCCGAACACCCCAGGCCGAACCACTTCCTCCTCCACCTCAGCGACACGCACCTCGTATCCGGGGATCGTGATCTCTACGGCGATGTCGACTCCGCCGCGCGGCTCACGCAGATCGTCGCGGACATCGAAGCCTCGGGCACGCGTCCCGAAGCGATCGTCGTCACCGGCGACGTCGCCGACAAGGGCGAGCCGGGTGCGTACGCCCGCGTCCGCGCTATCCTGGAGCCGGCGGCCGAGCGCATCGGTGCGCAGGTGATCTGGGCGATGGGCAACCACGACGAGCGCGGCGCCTTCCGCCAGGAGCTCTTCGGCCTGCAGCCCACCGACCGCCCGGTCGACTTCGTGTACGACGTCAACGGTCTCCGTGTGATCACCCTCGACACGAGTGTGCCCGGTCACCACCACGGCGAGGTCTCCCCCGAGCAGCTCGACTGGCTCGCCGAGGTCCTGTCCGAGGCGGCACCGCACGGCACCATCCTGGCGATGCACCACCCGCCCGTGCCGAGCGTGCAGGACCTCACCGTCCTCGTCGAACTGCGCGACCAGCAGGCCCTGGCCGAGGTCGTCGAGGGCAGTGACGTCCTCGCCATCATCGCCGGGCACCTGCACTACTCCACCAGCGCCGTGTTCGCCGGCATCCCGGTGTCCGTCGCCAGTGCGACCTGCTACACGCAGGACCTCACGGAGTACCAGGGCGGCACCCGCGGCCGGGACGGCGCGCAGTCGTTCAACCTCGTGCACGTGTACGGCCACAACGTCGTCCACTCCGTCGTGCCGATCGGGCACTACGCCACCGTCGGGCAGCCCGTCTCCGCTCTCGAGACCGAGGCGAAGCTCGCGGCACACGGCGTGACGATCCCCGCAGCCGTGGAGCCCGCACCGGTCACCTCGAGCATCCCGGTCTTCACGCTCGACTCGGTGCCCGTCTCCCCCGTGCACCGGTAGCACTCCGCACTTCGCGTGCAGAAGAGGTCGGGTCCGTCACGCGGACCCGACCTCTTCTGCTCACGAAGCGTGGGTGGGCGTGGGCGGTCATGACTCCCCGCGGGTGGTGCGTCGCGTGGTCACGTTCCGTCGTCTGGCGGCCCGGCAAGCGACGGGTCGTGACCGGTGGGCGGGCGGCCGACGGGGTCTCCTGACCGCGCGCGGGCACGCACGTCCGGACGGCACGCCGGACGGACTGGAGGCCCGTGGCGGGCGCGCCACGGGCCTCCAGGCTCGCGGGTGGTCGCGACCCACCGCACGTGGTGCGTCGCGTGGTCACGTTCCGTCGCGTGGTGGTCTCGCAAGCGACGGTTCGTGACCGCTGGGCGGGCGGCCGACGGGGTGTCCCGACCGCGCGCCACGGACGGGCTGGAGGCCCGTGGCGGGCGCGCCACGGGCCTCCAGGCTCGCGGGATGGTCGCGACCCACCGCACGTGGTGCGTCGCGTGGTCACGTTCCGTCGGCTGCCAACGGCGAGGCCGACGGCTAGTGACCAGTCGGCGCGCAGGTCGCGGGGTGTCGTGACCGGTCGGCGTGCGGCTGCGGCCGACACGCGTGGCCGGGTTCCGGCTCCGGGCTCGCAGGCTCGCCCGGAGCGCCCCAGCAGGCCGCTGGCGCGTCCTACGCGCACCGTGGGACCGGGCTCGCAGGCTCGCCCGGAGCGCCCCAGCAGGCCGCTGGCGCGTCCTACGCGCTGGGGCGCTCCCACGGCGCGGGGAACGGGAAGTACCGCTCCAGGAAGTCCGTCACGCGCTGCGTGCGCTCCTCGTCGCTGACCTCCGGGAAGCTGCCGTCGTTGAGGCAGAAGAAGTCCACGTTCCGCTTCTTCAGCAGGTCGTCGAGCGCCTTGAGTCCGGAGACCATGGTCGTGTCGATGTACCCGACGGAGGAGTTCTCCTGGATGATCGCCCGGCCGGTGAGCAGCGAGTAGTAGTGGTAGAGCGAGTTCGTCACCGAGATGTTGTCGGCGGCGCGGAAGCGCGACGCTGCAGTGGCCGCGAACTCGTCTGCGAACTCGTGCTCCATCTCGGTCATGATCGACGCACGCAGGGGCGTCGGCGCGTGCTCGAGGTGCCGGGTCGTCACCGCGCCGAAGCGTTGCTGCAGGAGCCCGCGGTTGACCCGGGCGGAGTTCTCGAAACCGCTGCGTGCCGGGTTGTTGGAACCGAGGCCGATCCGGGTCGACGCGAGGATGAACTTCGTGACCGACCCCGGGCTGTAGAACACCGAGGGGTCGACCAGCCGGCCGAAGAACATGTCGTCGTTCGAGTAGATGAAGTGCTCGCTGATGCCCGGGATGTGGTGCAGCTGCGACTCGACGGCCTGCGAGTTGTGCGTCGGCAGCACGGACGGGTCGGCGAAGAACTCCTCGCTGCGGACGATCCGGACCTTCGGGTGGTCGGCGAGCCAGTGCGGCGCAGGCGAGTCCGTGGCGATGTAGATCTGGCGGATCCACGGCGCGAAGGTGTGGACCGAGCGCAGCGCGTACTTCAGTTCGTCGATCTGGCGGAAGCGGGCGGGAGCGTCGTCGCCCTCGCCCAGGACGGCGTTCGACTGTGCGGCCTGGCGGGCGCGCTGGTACTCGATGGCGTTGCCGTCGACCCACGAGAAGACGATGTCGATCGGGAACCGGATGTCCGAGACGTGGTCGTCGAACATGTGCTCGACGGTGCGCCAGGTGCGGCCGTAGCGCTCGATGTCGACGAGGACGAACTCGTCGATCGGCAGGCTGCGACGCATCAGGGCGTTCTCGACGGGTGCGAGGACCTCGGTGTCGGTGACGCGCCAGAACTCGAGCTGGACGCTGGTCTCGGCGCCGTAGCGCAGGCGTCCGAGGGGCTCGAGGCGCGGGCGGAACACACGGAGCACGGGTTCCTCGACGGAGCCGAGTCCGTCGTCCTGCACGAGCACTGCCGGCTTGCCCGGGGGCTTCGCGTAGAACGGCTCGTTGACGGCGGCCGACATCACGGCGCTCTCGGCTCGCTGGCGGTCACGCTCGTCCAGCGCGATCACCGGACGCTGGTCGTTCCCGCGGATGAGCAGGTGGTCGACGTCAGCCGCGGTGAGCGCGTCGTCGAGGAACAGCAGGTCCTCGATCATCGACTGCTGCGGCGTGAGGTGTCCGTTGATCAGGGTCAGTCGTCCCTTGCGGACGACGACGTCGGATCGGTCGAGACCGCCGGAGGACGGTCGAGGGTTCAGCAGAGGACTCTCGGTCACCGGCTCGGTCTCGTCGTTCATCCATGCCCTTCGGGTCGTGCGGCCGGGTCCTGTACCCGACCTGCCGATCCTACCGTCCGTCGGTCTCGCGGGGCACCTTGACCACGATGCCCACCACGATGAACAGCGCGGCGGCCACCAGCTGCAGGCCCGCCCACACCTGCCCCGGGATCGGCACCGTGACGAGCGGGTTCCAGCAGACCGCGACGGCGACCATGAGCAGCGCGGCCCACCAGACCTTCCCCCGCACCGTGAAGACGAGCACGATCAACGCGAGGACGGTGACGCCCCAGCGGGCGAAGACGAACCCCGACGAGTCCACGATGGCGACGCACGCCAGGAGCACGATCGCAGCGATCAACCCGGGCGCCAGCGCCGGCCGGGTGAACGGCGGCGTCTCGCGTGCGCGGGCGGCCGGTGCGGCGGCCGCGGGTCGCGAGGATCCCGCGGGCACGCCGTGTTGCGACGACCCCACCGGGGGCCGCCCCTTGCGTGCGGCCATCAGTCCGAGTCGCCGTCGATGGTGATCGCCTGGATCGACCGCGACATCGGCGGCAGCTCACGGACCCGCTCGAGGGCCGGCACGAGTTCACCGACGAACGCGCGGTAGCCGTCCTCGGTCAGGTGCAGGCCGTCCTCGGTGAATCGGGCGTCCAGGTGGTCGCCCTCGGCCAGGGCGGGCCAGGCGTCGAGGTACTGGGCGTGGCAGGTGGCGACGAACTGGCGCAGGTGCCGGTTCGCCTGCTCGATCTTCGCGGCGTACTCGGACTGCCGCGGCAGGATCGAGACGAGCAGCAGGCGGACACCCGGCAGTTCACGGCGGAGCGTGACGAGCGCGGTCTCGACGTTGCGGACCACGTGCTCGGCGCTGGCGCGGTGGCCGCCGAAGTCGTTCGTGCCGATGAGCAGCACGATCACCTCGGGCTGCTCGGCGACGACGGCGTCGAGGCGCGTCAGCACGCCGTCGGTCGTGTCGCCACCGATGCCCTGGTTCAGCGTGTGCTCGTCGGGGAGCCAGGTGTCCCAGTCGCCCTGTTCGGTGATGCTGTCCCCCAGGAAGAGGACGGGGCTGCGGTCGTCGGTCATGCTGCCTCCTCGTGCGCCGGCTCGGGGGTCCCGGTCTGCTGCGTCCGGTTGCGCTGCGTGGACTCGGTCTGGTCGGACTCCCGCTCGGCGGCGGCGGTGATGCGCTCGACCATACCGGGGAAGATGATGCCGTGGAACGGCAGGATGCCGTACCAGTACAGGCGTCCGGCGAGTCCCTGCGGGAAGTAGATCGCCCGCTGGCGGTAGTCGCTGCCGCCTTCGGGGTTCGGCGTGACGGTCATCTCGAGCCACGCGCGGCCCGGCGACTTGAACTCGGCACGGAGCCGCAGGTACCGGCCGCGCTCGAGCCGTTCGACGCGCCACCAGTCGAGCGCGTCGCCCTGCTCGAGGCGCTGTTGGTCGCGACGGCCACGGTTCAGTCCGACGCCACCGGCGATCTTGTCCATCCAGCCGCGGGCGACCCAGGCGAGCGGGAACGAGTACCAGCCGTTGTCGCCACCGATCGACTCGACGACACGCCAGACGTCCGCGGCGGAGGCACTCGAGTGCCGCTTCCGGTCGTCGACGTAGACGGTGTGCCCGGCCCAGTCGGGGTCGTTCGGCATCGGGTCGGCGGAGGCGCTGGAGAGCGTCGCGCTCCGCCAGCTGGTCTGCACCTGGCCGGTGCGCATCTTGTTGAGCGCGAGGCGGACGGCCCGACGGTACGAGGTGAGCCCGCCCTCGGGCTTCGGTACGACGTCGTCGATGTCGTGCTCGCGCTGGACGCACTCGAACTGCAGCGACTCGATGATGGGCGTCGCGAGCTTGCGCGGGATCGGGGTGACGACGTTGAACCAGTGCGCGGCGAGCCGCGGGGTGAGCACCGGCAGCACGGTGATCGGGCGCTGCGGCAGCTTCGCCTCGACCGCGTAGCCGTTCAGCATCTGGCCGTACCGCAGGACGTCGGGGCCACCGATGTCGAAGGTGCGGTTGACGTCGGCGGGGACGTCCAGGGCGGCCACCAGGTAGTAGAGGACGTCGCGCACCGCGATCGGCTGGATGCGGTTGCGGACCCAGCGCGGCGCAGGCATCCACGGCAGGACGTCGGTGAGGTGCCGGATCATCTCGAACGAGGTGCTGCCCGAGCCGATCACGACGCCGGCCTGGTACGCCACGGTGGGCACACCGGAGCCGAGGAGGATCTCCCCCACCTCCTTGCGGCTGCGGAGGTGCTTGGACAGCTCGCCGTCGGGGTGCAGCCCGCCCAGGTAGACGAACCGGCTGACCCCCGCCGTCTTCGCCTCGTGCGCCATGGTCTCGGCGGCCTCGTGTTCGGCCGACTCGAAGTCGCCGTCGGCGCCCATCGCGTGGGCCAGGTAGTAGACCGCCTCGACCCCGTCGACGGCGGCGCGGACCGCGTCGGCGTCCTGGAGGTCGCCTTCCGCGACGTCCACGTCGCTGCTCCACGGGACGTCCTGGAGCTTCCGGGGGTTGCGCACGAACACCCGGACGGAGTGGCCGGCTTCGAGGAGACGAGGGACGAGACGACCACCGATGTACCCGGTGGCGCCGGTGACGAGGACCTGCATGCCCTGCACGCTACGCGGCACGCCTGACGGGTAGGCTTGCCGGGTGGACAACGCAGCCTTCCCCGTCACCGCCGATGCCGTCCGCGGCCTCATCGACCACGCGATCCTGAAGCCCGAACTCACCCGCGCGGACGTCGACGCCCAGCTCGACGAAGCCGCCGCCCACCGCGTCTTCAGCGTCTGTGTCCGTCCGAGCGACGTTGCGCACGCCGTCGAGCGCCTGACGGGCACCGGCGTCGGTGTCGGCACCGTGATCGGGTTCCCGCACGGCACCACGTCGACCGCGGCGAAGGTCGCCGAGTCGCTGCAGGCCCTGGCCGACGGCGCCTTCGAGCTGGACATGGTGCAGAACATCGGCGCCGCGAAGTCGGGCGACTGGCAGCGCGTCGAGCAGGACGTCCGCGCGGTCGTCGACGCCGCCGGGGACACCGTCGTCAAGGTGATCCTCGAGACCGCCTTCCTGACCGACGACGAGATCGTCGCTGCCTCGCGTGCGGCGCAGACCGCCGGTGCCGCGTTCGTGAAGACCTCGACCGGGTTCGCCGGCGGCGGCGCGACCGCCGAGCACATCGCCCTGATGCGCCGCACGGTCGGTGCCGACACCGGCGTGAAGGCCTCCGGCGGCGTCCGCGGCCTCGACACCCTGCTCGAGATGGTCGAGGCGGGCGCGAACCGCATCGGCACGAGCGCCTCGGCCCGCATCCTCGACGAGGTCGCGCACCGCGCCGAGACGGGCGCCGCGTCGGCGCTCGGCGACGACACGACGTCCTACTGAGCGGACACGGCTGAGCCCACCCGGCTGAGTCCATCCCACCCAGCCCGACCCACCACGACCAGGCCGGCGCCCACCGGACGCGACGACGCGTCGGTGACGCGCACCGGGCCTCCAGACCGCCGCATCGGAGCGCGCATGTCCAGCACCGCACCCCAGTCCCCCGCCCTCGCCCTGGCCGTCGACCTCGGCGGCACGAAGGTCGAGGCCGCGCTCGTCACCGACCAGGGGGTCGTGCTGCCCGCGACGCGGTTCCGCAGCCCCACGGGGCCGCAGCGCACCTCGGACGAGCTGCAGGCCGCCGTCGACGAGGTCGTCACGGCCGCGCTCGGCGCACTGCCCGCGGACACGACGCTCGTCGGCGTCGGCGTCGGCTCCGCCGGCCCGGTCGACGAGGAACACGGTCTGGTCTCGCCGCTCAACATGCCCGTGTGGCGGGGCCACCCGCTGCGCGACCGGATCGCGGCCCTCGTGCCGGAGAACGTGCCGGTGACGCTCCGCATGGACGGCCTGGCGATCACGCTCGCCGAGCACTGGGTCGGGGCTGCCCAGGGCTCCGACCACGTGATGGGCATGATCGTCTCCACCGGTGTCGGCGGCGGGCTCATCCTGCACGGCCGCACGGTCAGCGGCCCGACGGGGAACGCCGGGCACATCGGCCACGTCGAGTGTGGCGGCTACGACGATCCCTGCGCCTGCGGCGGGACCGGCTGCCTCGAGGCGATCGCCAGCGGCCCCAAGACCGTGGCCTGGGCTCGTCGGCAGGGCTTCGCGGGCACCACCGGCGAAGAGCTCTCGGCCGCGTACGCCGCCGGCGACGACATCGCGGTCGCCGCGGTCAAGCGCAGCGGCCGAGCCCTGGGCCAGGCCATCGCCGCCGCCACCAGCCTGGTCGACCTCGAGGTCGTCGCGATCGGTGGCGGGTTCTCGCACGTCACGCCCGACCTGTTCGAGTACGCCCGGCAGGCCGTAGCGGAGCGTGTCGAGTTCGGCTTCGTCACGAAGGTGCGGATCGTGCCGACGGGACTGTCGCAGGACGGCCCGCTCATCGGCGCCGCGGCGCTCGTCCACCGCGCCGACGTCCTGCGCTGAGCGCGCACGCGGCGTCGCGGCCTCCCGGTCGGGCCGCCGTCAGGTGGCAGCGTCGTCGACGTGCTTCGCGCTCTCGACGTGACCGGTGACCGCCTGGAGGCGCGGTGCGGGCCCGCCACGGGCCTCCCGGCCGGTCTGGGCCTTGTCCACAGGCCTGTCGGTCGCGACCGCAGGTCGGGCAGGATGTGCGGGTGCCCCGCCCGCGACTGCTGACCCGTGACGACTGGCCGGAACCCGAACTGCGGGCGGCGGTCCTGGCCGGCGAACTGGTCGCGGTCGGGCCGTGCTGGGCCTCCCCCGCCGAACCGCAGACGCCGTCGTTGCGTGCCGCCGCGGCTGGCTGGGTGCTGCGCGACGCACGCTTGATCGCCTGCACGCTGACAGCCGCGTGGATCTGGGGTGCGGTGTCCCGTCCGCCGGCGCCGCTCGAGGCGTGCATCCCGCCGCAGGTCCGCGTGCACGTCGGCCCGGAGGTGCGCCTGCGCGAGGTCCGGATCGACGTCGACGACACCGCCGTCCTGGCGCGGCTCCGGGTCGCGCTGCCGGCTCGGACCGCGATCGACCTGCTGCGGATGCCGGGGCCGACTGCGGGTGCGTTCGGGGCCGCTGAAGCGTCGGCGGTCCACGGGTTGCTCGCGATCGGAGCGGTCAGCGCCGCCGAGCTGCGGACACGCCTGACGGCTCTTGGCACGATCCCCATGGTGCGACAGGCCGAGCGGCGGTTGCGTGCGGTGCAGGACGGTGCCGGGGGTGCTGGTGGTGCTGTCCGGTAGTGCTTGTGGGTGGGGTCGTCGGTGGCGGGTGCAGGTGGTCAGGACACTCCGCTCACGTCCGCCGAGTGGTCACGGACTGTCGGGTGGCGGGGCCGCATTCGACGGTTCGTGACCGGTCGGCGGTGCCCGCGCGACGAGTCGTGACCGGCGATGGGCGGAAGGAGCGGGTCGGGGCTGCCGCGGGCCTCCGGTCCGGCGGGTGCGGGCGGTCAGGGCACCCCGCTCACGTCCGCCGAGTGGTCACGGACTGTCGGTTGGCGGGGCCGCATTCGACGGTTCGTGACCGGTCGGCGGTGCCCGCGCGACGAGTCGTGACCGGCGACGGGCGGAAGGAGCGGGTCGGAGCCGCCGCGGGCCTCCGGTCCGGCGCGCGCGCACGGTCAGGACACCCCGCTCACGTCCGCCGAGCGGTCAAGGACTGTCGGTTGGCGGGGCCGCAGTCGACGAGTCGTGACCGGTCGACGGTGCCCGCGCGACGAGTCGTGACCGGCGATGGGCGGAAGGAGCGGGTCGGTGCCGCCGCGCGCCTCCGGTCCGGTGCCTGCGGGCGGTCAGGACGCCCCGCTCGCGTCCGCCGAGTGGTCACGACCTGTCGGTCGGCGGGGCCGCAATCGACGAGTCGTGACCGTCCAAGAAACGGACCGGGAGGCGCTGGGCCCTGCTCCGGTACTAGCCGGCGCTGACGCGGTAGACGTCGTAGACGGCGTCGATGCGACGCACCGCGTTGAGCACGCGGTCGAGGTGGATGGTGTCACCCATCTCGAACACGAACCGGCTGAGCGCCAGGCGGTCGGACGAGGTCGACACCGTCGCGGACAGTATGTTCACGTGGTGATCCGTCAGCACTCGGGTGACGTCGCTGAGCAGGCCAGACCGATCGAGCGCCTCGATCTGGATCTGCACCAGGAACACCGACTTCGACGACGGGGCCCACTCGACCTCGATCATCCGGTCGGGCTCGTTCATGAGCGACTTCACGTTGGTGCACGATGACTGGTGCACGGAGACGCCCTGGCCACGAGTGATGAAGCCCACGATCTGGTCGCCCGGCACCGGGGTGCAGCACTTCGCGAGCTTGACGAGGATGTCGGGCGCCCCGCGGACCAGCACGCCGCTGTCGCTGGTGCGCAGCTGGCGACTGGTGACCTGGCGGGGGAACGCGAGTTCGGGTTCGTCGGCCTCGGTCTCGGTCTGGACGTTCCCGAGGACCTTCTCGATCACCGACTGGGTCGAGACGTGGCCCTCGCCGATGGCGGCGTACAGTGCGGAGACGTCCTCGTAGCGCATCGACGAGGCGACCTCGGCGATGCTGTCCTGGCTCATGATGCGCTGGAGCGGCAGATTCTGCTTGCGCATCGCACGCGCGATGGCGTCGCGGCCCTGCTCGATCGCCTCTTCGCGGCGCTCCTTGGTGAACCACTGCTTGATCTTGTTGCGCGCGCGGGGGCTGCGGACAAACTGCAGCCAGTCCTGCGAGGGGCCGGAGTCGGGGTTCTTCGACGTGAAGATCTCGACCACGTCACCGCTGGAGAGCTGGCTCTCGAGCGGGACCAGGCGGCCGTTGACCTTCGCACCCATCGTGCGGTGGCCGATCTCGGTGTGGACGGCGTAGGCGAAGTCGACCGGGGTGGCGCCGGCGGGCAGACCGATGACCTTGCCCTGCGGCGTGAAGACGTACGTCTCCTTGGCGCCGATCTCGTACCGGAGCGAATCGAGGAACTCGCCCGGGTCGCTGGTCTCGGCCTGCCAGTCGGTGATGTGGGCGAGCCACGCCATGTCCTGGTCGTCCGTCGTGGACGAGGTGCCGGCGTCACGGCCGGCAGCGCGCTGCTTGTACTTCCAGTGGGCGGCGACACCGAACTCGGCACGCTGGTGCATCTCGTGCGTGCGGATCTGGATCTCGACCGCGCGGCCCTGCGGTCCGAGCACCGTGGTGTGCAGCGACTGGTACAGGTTGAACTTGGGGGTCGCGATGTAGTCCTTGAAGCGACCGGGCAGCGGGGTCCACCGCGCGTGCACCGAGCCGAGCATGGCGTAGCAGTCGCGGACGGTCGGCACGAGGACGCGGATGCCGACGAGGTCGTAGATCTCGTCGAACTCACGACCCCGCACGATCATCTTCTGGTAGATCGAGTAGTACTGCTTCGGCCGACCCATCACGTCACCGCGGACCTTGGCGGCCTTCAGGTCCTTCTTGAGGGTGCCGATGACGTTCTGGACGAACTGCTCGCGCTTCGGTTGGCGTTCCTTGACCAGGCTGTCGATCTCGACGTAGAGCTTCGGGTGCAGGACCGCGAACGACAGGTCCTCGAGCTCGAGCTTGATCATCTGGATGCCGAGCCGGTGCGCGAGGGGCGCGTAGATCTCGAGCGTCTCCTTCGCCTTGCGCGTGGCAGACGCGGACTCGACGAAGCCCCAGGTGCGGGCGTTGTGCAGGCGGTCGGCGAGCTTGATGACGAGGACGCGGATGTCCTTCGACATCGCGATGACCATCTTGCGGACGGTCTCGGCCTGCGCGCTGTCGCCGTACTTGACCTTGTCGAGCTTGGTGACGCCGTCGACGAGCATCGCGATCTCGTCGCCGAAGTCCACCTGCAGCTGGTCGAGCTGGTAGTCGGTGTCCTCGACGGTGTCGTGCAGGAGCGCTGCAGCGATGGTGATCGTCCCGATGCCGAGGTCGGCCAGGATCTGCGCGACCGCGACGGGGTGCGTGATGTACGGCTCACCGGACTTGCGCTTCTGCCCGTCGTGCGCGCGCTCGGCGACCGAGTAGGCGCGCTCGATGAGGGTCACGTCGGCCTTGGGGTGGTGCGACCGGACCGTGCGGATCAGGGTGTCCACCGCACCGGCCGGCTGCGCACGCGAGAACAGGCGCGGCAGCAGCGAGCGGAGGGAACCGAGGTTGCCGGTGGTGTTCGGACCGATCGGGCTCGAGGGCTGCGGGGCGGAGCCCGGGCGGCTCGGCGCGGACGGCTCTTCGCGGGTGTCCGTCATGATGCGCCTCCCAGGACTCGGTCCGAGAGCTCGATCCGAGCTCGATCCGACAAGACTACGCGTCCCCGGTCAGTGCCCGTGACGCGGTTCGCCCTGGGCGTCGCGCTCCACCGGTGCCCCCGCCTGCTCCCAGGCGAGCATGCCGCCGGACAGGTTGACGGCAGGGACACCCGACTGCTCGAGCGCCGCGACGATGCGCGAGGACCGGCCGCCGGAGTGGCAGACGATGATGGCCGGCTGGTCACCGCCGTCGATCTCCTGCCAGCGGTCCACGAACTCGGACATCGGCACGAGCGTGGCCTGCGGAGCGTGGACCTCGTCCCATTCCCCTTGCTCACGCACGTCGTAGAGCCGGGCCCCGGCATCGATGCGGCGCTGGGCCTCGGCGACGTCGATCTGCTGGATCTCGATGGGCATCAGACGCTCGCCTCTGCCGCGTCGACCTCGCGCCGGCGCTTCTCGGCCGCCGCGGTCTTCTTGGCGTCGGACTCCTTGATCTTCGGTTCGTTCTCGCGCAGCTGCGCGTACATCGGCGACGCGATGAAGATCGTCGAGTAGGTGCCGACGATGATGCCGATGAACAGTGCGAGCGAGATGTCACGCAGGGTGCCGGCGCCGAGCACGTACGATCCGATGAAGAGGATCGCCGCCACCGGCAGCAGTGCCACGACCGAGGTGTTGATCGATCGGACGAGCGTCTGGTTGACCGCGAGGTTGACCGACTGCTTGAAGGTGCGGATCGACTCCTGCGCGGTGTTCTCGCGCACCTTGTCGAAGACCACCACGGTGTCGTAGAGCGAGTACCCGAGGATCGTCAGGAAGCCGATCACCGCCGCGGGCGTCACCTCGAGCCCGACGATGCCGTACACGCCCGCCGTGATGAGCAGGTCGTGCAGCAGCGCCGCCATCGCGGAGAGTGACATCTTCCAGGTGCGGAAGTACAGCGTCATGAAGACCGCGGCGAGGGCCAGGAAGATCACCAGACCACGGATGGCCTGCGCGAGGACGTCGGCACCCCACGTCGCGCCGATGAAGGTCGCGGCGACCTGGCGCTCCGGGACGTCGTAGGCCTTGGCCAGGGCGTCCTGCACGTCGGTCGTCTGGGCGTCGGTGAGCTGCCCGGTCTGCACGCGGATGCCGTGCGTGCCGAGCTGCGAGACACGAGGGATGGTGTCGGCGACGACGCTCTCGACCGTGTCGGTCGCGATGCTCTGGTCGAGCGACTTGACGTCGGAGATCGTGAACTCCGAGCCGCCGGTGAACTCGATGCCGAGCTGGTACCCGCCACGCAGCCACGGCGTGACGAGCGAGATCACGATCATCGCCAGGGCGATGAGGTACCAGGTCTTCCGGCGCCCGATGATGTCGTACGACCGCTTCCCCGTGTAGAGGTCGCTGCCGAACTGGCTGAAGCTGGCCATCAGTCGTCCTTCCCGTCCGGCGTCGAGCCGTTGTCGCCGGAGGCCTGCTGGGCCTTCCGCTCCGCGATCGTCTGTCGGCGCTGCGCCTCACCGGCACTGCGCTGGCGCTTGCCGTCCACGACGGGTGCGCGGAACTGCGCACGCCCCCGGTAGACGGCACCGAGTGCTGCCGGGTCGAGCCCGCTGAACCGGTGGCCGTCCCCGAAGAACCGGGTCCGGGCGATGAGCTGCATCATCGGGTGGGTGAAGAGTGCGACCACCACGATGTCGATGAGGGTCGTGAGCAGCAGCGTGAACGCGAAGCCCTTCACGTCGGCGACCGCGAGCACGTACAGGGTGACGGCGGCGAGGAAGTTCACCGCGTCGGACGCCAGGATCGTGCGCAGCGCGCGCTTCCAGCCGGACTCGACCGCGCTCTCGAGGGCACGGCCGTCACGGAGTTCGTCACGGATGCGCTCGAAGTAGACGATGAACGAGTCCGCCGTGATGCCGATCGCGACGATCAGGCCCGCCACACCTGCCAACGACAGGCGGTAGTCGACGCGCCACGACATGATCGCGATCACGAGGTACGTGATCACGGCGGCGATCCCGAGCGACAGCACGGTGACGAACGCCAGGGCGCGGTACTGGATCACGGAGTAGATGATCACGAGGATCAGACCGATCAGACCGGCGACGAGGCCACCGATGAGCTGCGCGGTACCGAGTGTCGCCGAGATGTTCTCGTTCGACTGCACCTGGAAGTTGATCGGCAGCGCACCGTACTTGAGCTGGTCGGCGAGGGTCTTGGCGGACTCGGCGGTGAAGTTGCCGCTGATCTGCGCCTTGCCGTTCGTGATCGCGGAGTTCGTCGTCGGTGCGGTGATGACCGAACCGTCGAGCACGATCGCGAACTGGTTCTGCGGCTGCTGGAGCGAGACGAGACGGTTGGTGACCGTGCGGAAGTCCTTCGAGCCCTCACCGTTGAAGGTCAGGTTGACGGCCCACTGGCCGGTCGACGTGCCCTGCGAGTCGGTGGCGAGCCCCGAGGTGGCGTTGCTGATGTCGGCGCCGGACACCTCGACCGGGCCGAGGATGTACTTGCCGGCGCCGTCCTGGTCGCAGGTGACCAGGGGCTCGTCGTCGGGCGCGGTGGTGACGTCGCCCGGTGCTGCGCAGTTGTAGTTGGTGTAAAGGTCCTGCAGCTTCGGCGTGACCCAGTTCAGGTCGCTCGCGTTCGTGGGCTTCGCGCTGGGCGTCGCCGCGAGCGAGGCGGGCGGCGAGTACGGCGTCGGCGATGCGGTGCCCTTGCCGTCGTCACCGACAGCGGAGTTGGTCGCAGCCTCGGTGTACAGGACGGGCCGGAACGTCAGCTTGGCCGCGGCCTCGATGCGGTCGATGGTGGCCTTGTCGGGGCGACCCGGGATCGAGACGACGATGTTGTTCGCGCCCTGCGTGTTGATCTCCGACTCGGAGACACCGGTGGCGTCGATGCGCTGGCGGATGATGTTCACCGCCTGCTGCAGCTGCTGCGAGGTGACGGAGTCGCCCTCGGTGTTCTGCGCCGCGAGGGTCAGCTGCGTGCCGCCCTGCAGGTCCAGAGCCAGCTCGGGTACCCAGCTCGCGCCCTGGTACCACTTGTCGGTGTCGTCCTTCGAAGAGCCGGCGAGGATCGACGCGGCGGTGTTCAGGCCGGCGAGGATCGCCATCAGGATCACCAACCAGGTGAGCGAGCGCAGCGCCTTCTTGACGGGTGTCGATCGTGCCACCGGTCGTCTCGTCTTTCTGTTCAGGACCGTCGGCACACCGTGCGACGGCAAGAGGAAGCCGCCGGATCAGACGACCCGGCGGCCGAGGGCGTCAGTCGTCGGACTTGCGCTTCGTGGCGTCGGTCTCTTCGGCACGCTCGCCGTAGACCGGCTCACCGTTGAGTTCGGCCACGGGCTTCGGCTCGTCCTCGGTGGTCGTGGTGGTCTCGACGTCCGACGCGTTGTCGTCGACGACGCGCGACAGGGTCTGACGGTGCACGGTGACGACGGTCCCCGGTGCGATCTCGACGTCAGCGGTGACCTTCTCCTCGTTCACGGAGAGGAGCGTGCCGTACAGGCCGAAGGACAGCATGACCTTGGCGCCGGGGACCATCTTGTCCACGAGCTCGGCCTGCTGCTTCTTGCGCTTGCGGCTGTTGTAGAACATGAAGGCTGCGAACGCCACGACGATGACGATGAGGATGACTTCTTGACCCATGATGCGTTGCCTTCTCTGGTTGCTCGGTTTCGGGCCGTAGCAGTCTAGGGCACGCCGGTGTCCGTGGCATGTCACTCGACTGATCGGCGTTCAGTCGTCGGTGTCCGGGTCGTCGAAGAGCCCCGGCTGCCCGCCGTCGGCCTGCCCCGGGGTGAGGCCGAGGTGCCGCCAGGCACGTGGTGTGGCGATGCGCCCACGGGGCGTGCGGGTCACGAGACCGACCCGGACCAGGAACGGTTCGACGACCGACTCGATCGTCTCGGACTCCTCGCCGACGGAGACGGCGAGGGTGTTCAGACCGACCGGTCCGCCGTCGAACCGGGTCAGCATGGTCTCGACCACGGCGCGGTCGAGCCGGTCGAGCCCGAGTTCGTCGACGTCGTACAGGTCGAGGGCGCCCTGGACCGCCGCCATGCCGTCGGTGGTGCGGTGCACGAGCGCGTAGTCGCGCACCCGACGGAGCAGGCGGTTCGCGATGCGCGGGGTGCCGCGGGAACGCCCGGCGATCTCGCGCAGGGCGGTCCGGTCGATGTCGAGCTCGAGCAGGTGCGCCGCGCGGATCAGGACCTGTTCGAGCTCGTCCTTCTCGTAGAACTCCAGGTGGGCGGTGAACCCGAAGCGGTCCCGCAGCGGGTTCGGCAGCAGGCCGGCCCGCGTGGTGGCCCCGACGAGCGTGAAGGGCGCGAGGTCGAGCGGGATGCTCGTGGCACCCGCGCCCTTGCCCACCATCACGTCGATGCGGAAGTCCTCCATCGCCAGGTAGAGCATCTCTTCTGCCGAGCGGGCCATCCGGTGGATCTCGTCGATGAACAGGACCTCGCCGGGGACGAGCGACGAGAGCACGGCCGCCAGGTCACCGGCGTGCTGGATCGCCGGGCCGCTCGACATCCGCAGCGGGCGCCCCGTCTCGTGCGCGACGATCATCGCGAGCGTGGTCTTGCCGAGGCCGGGAGGACCCGCCATCAGGATGTGGTCGGGCGTGCGCTCCTGCATGCCGGCGGCCTTGAGGAGCAGGTCGAGTTGCCCGCGGACCTTGCGCTGCCCGACGAACTCGTCGAGCGAGCGCGGACGGAGCGCGCCTTCGAACGCGAGTTCCTCCTGCGACTCGGCACCGGCGGACGTGATGCCGCTCATCGGCCGGCTGCCGCGGGTCGCAGGGCGCCGAGTGCGGCGCGGAGCAGCGCCTGGGTGCCCATCGCGGCGGCGCCTGGCTCGTTGGCGACGGCGTCGTCGACGGCGGCCTGTGCAGCGTCTTCACGCCAGCCGAGGCCGATGAGCGCCGAGACGACGTCGACCGCTGCGGGGTGCACTGCGGTCCCTCGCGCCGCGGCGACGACGGCGGCCTGTTCGAAGGCCACGAGCTTGCCGGAGAGCGCGACGATGATGAGCTTGGCGGTCTTCGGGCCGATGCCGGAGACCTTGCGGAACGCGCCGTCGTCCTCGTTCGCGACGGCGTTCGCGATCTGCGCCGGGTCCATGTGGGCCAGGACGCCCATCGCGGACTTCGGGCCGACGCCGGACACCCCGCGGAGCAGGTCGAACACCTGCAACGCGTCGGTCGACTCGAAGCCGAAGAGCAGGTGCTCGTCTTCGCGCACGATCATCGCGGTCCGCACGAACACCTCGGACCCGTGGCGCATGGTCAGTGCGTGCGCAGGGGTCACGGTGACGGCGTACCCGACTCCCCCGACCTCGACCACCACGGCCGAGCCGGCGATGTCGATGCAGGTGCCCCGGAGACTCGCGATCATGCTCCGAGCCTAGGGCCGCCCACCGACGACGCGGACCTGCCACGCTGCGGGCGGGCCGCGGCTGCGGCCGCGCGGGCGAGCGGCGAGTCGGTGGTGCCGCCCTGGGCGTCCCGCCAGGCACGCTGTGCCGGGGTGAGGTTCGTGGCACGCGAGCCGGCGGCGTCGGGTGATCCGAGCCTCCAGGCATGGCACACGGCCAACGCGAGCGCATCGGCGGCGTCGGCCGGCTTCGGGGCCTCGTCGAGTCCGAGCACGCGCGCGATCATCGTCTGGACCTGCCGCTTGTCGGCGTTGCCGTAGCCGGTGACGGCGGCCTTGACCTCGGACGGGGTGTGCAGCCCGACGGGCAGGCCGCGGGCCGCCGCGGCGTGCAGCGCCAGGCCGGCCGCCTGCGCGGTGCCCATCACCGTGCGGACGTTCGCCTGCGCGAACACCCGCTCGACCGCGACCGCGTCGGGGTGGTGCTCGTCGATCTCGGCGGCGATGCCGTCGGCGATCCGGAGCAGCCGCTGCTCGAGCGGCATGTCCGGCGGGGTGCGCACGACCGTCACGTGGACGAGTCGTGCGCGCCGGTTCGGTGCGACCTCGACGACGCCGACGCCGCACCGGGTGAGCCCGGGGTCCACCCCGAGCACACGGAGCACGGCTACTCGCCCTCGTCCTCGTCGAGCTCGGCCTGGACGTCCGCGGGGATGTCGAAGTTCGAGTAGACGTTCTGCACGTCGTCCGAGTCCTCGAGCGCGTCGATCAGACGGAACACCTTGCGGGCGGTCTCGGCGTCGACCGGGACCTTCAGGCCGGGCACGAACTCGGCGTCGGCGGAGTCGTAGTCGATGCCGGCGTCCTGCAGTGCCGTGCGGGCTGCGACCAGGTCGCTCGCCTCGGTGATGATCTCGAAGCCACCGCCCTGGTCGATGACGTCCTCGACGCCGGCGTCCAGCACCGCGGTCATCACGGTGTCCTCGTCCAGGCCGTCGGTCTTCGTGACCGAGATGACGCCCTTGCGCGAGAAGTTGTAGGCGACGCTGCCCGGGTCGGCCATGGTGCCGCCGTTGCGCGACATCGCGGTCCGGACCTCGGCCGCCGCACGGTTCTTGTTGTCCGTGAGGCACTCGATCAGCATCGCGACGCCGTTCGGGCCGTAGCCCTCGTACATGATCGTCGTGTACTCGATGGTCTCGCCCGTGAGACCCGCACCGCGCTTGACGGCGCGGTCGATGTTGTCGTTGGGGACCGAGGTCTTCTTCGCCTTCTGCACGGCGTCGACCAGGGTCGGGTTGCCGGACATGTCGGCACCGCCCATCTTCGCGGCGACCTCGATGTTCTTGATCAGCTTGGCGAACGACTTGGCACGGCGCTGGTCGATGACGGCCTTCTTGTGCTTGGTCGTTGCCCACTTGGAATGCCCGGACACGGTTCTCCTTGCGTATTGCGGAAAGTCCCGCTCAGTTTAGCGGCCCACGGGCCGTCCACCGGCCTGGAGGCACGGCGCGGCTCCGTCATGCCGGCGCGGATCCGGTGGGCGGTCGCGTCCACCGCCCTACGATGGTCCGGCAGGGAACGAACCACCAGGGGGGACGCATGACCGATCCGTTGTCCGCACTCGCCGCGGCCGTCACCGCGCTGCCCGAGGACCGCGCGCTGCGCCTGCGGTACGCCGAACTGCTCGCCGACGCCGGGCGGCACGGCGAGGCGATCGAGCAGGCGAGCACCGTGCTGCAGCAGGCACCGGACGACGAGCAGGCCGCCGGGATCGTGCGGGCGTCCGCCCTCGCCGCCGCGGCCTCACCAGCTGTCGGTCCGCAGAGCCCCGGCGAGGACGGGAGCGGCGAGGACGGCGGGGGCGAGGACGGCAGCGGCGAGCCGACGGCGGCCCCGGCGACGCCGACGCACGGCGACGGGATCGACTGGTCGGCGCTGGAGCGGTCGATCGCCGACCCGACCGAAGCGCCGTTCCTCGAGCGGGCGGTGACCGAGGACGGCGAGACGGTCGCAGCCGTGCCCGAGGACGCCGACCCCGTGGTCGAGGTCCGGCGCGAGACCGTCCGACTCGCCGACGTCGGTGGCCTCGAGGCCGTGAAGCGCCGGATCGACGAGTCCTTCCTGCAGCCGATGGCGCACCCGGAGATCGCGGCCGCGTTCGGCAAGCAGCTCCGCGGGGGCCTGCTCCTGTACGGGCCGCCCGGGTGCGGCAAGACGTTCCTGGCCCGCGCGATCGCCGGCGAGCTCGGTGCGCACTTCCTGTCCGTGACGCTGACGGACGTGCTCGACAAGTTCATCGGCGAGAGCGAGAAGAACGTGCACCGCGTCTTCCGTGAGGCACGGCGCCACGCCCCCGCGGTGCTGTTCTTCGACGAGATGGACGCGATCGGCGGGAAGCGCAGCGGCAACACGTCGTCGTCGTTCCGGAACGTGGTGAACCAGCTCCTCGTCGAGATGGACGGCGTCGACTCGCAGAACGACGGCGTCTACGTGCTCGCCGCGACGAACCACCCGTGGGACGTCGACGCCGCGCTGAAGCGCCCGGGCCGGTTCGACCGGATGGTCCTGGTCCGCCCACCGGACGAGGACGCCCGTGAGGCGATCCTCCGAGGACACCTGCAGAAGCGTCCGATCGAGGGCATCGACCTCCAGGACCTCGTCCGACGGACCCGTGGGTTCTCCGGCGCCGACCTCGAGCACCTCGTCACGACCGCTGCCGAGAAGGCGATGACCGACTCGATCCGGTCCGGTGCCGTGCGACCGGTGCGGATGCCCGACCTGCGCGACGCCCTCAAGGAGGTCAAGCCCTCCATCGGCCCCTGGGTGCAGGCCGCCCGGAACGTGGCCGAGTACTCGAACAGCAGCGGCGAGTACGACGACATGGCCGAGTGGTTGCGCGAGGAGCGCGAGCTCTGATGGTGGACGCCGTCGACGTCGTCGTCGAACGCGCGGACGCCCTGCTCGGGTTCGGGCGTCCCGACGAGGCGAGGACGGTGCTCACGGCGGCGGTCGCCGACGCACCGGACGACGTGCGGCTCTGGGCGAGCCTCGCCCGAGCCGAACGGGCGCGGCACGACCACGCGTCCAGCCGGGTCGCGGCGGAACGCGCGCTGGCCATCGACCCCGAGCACGCCGGCGCGATGTGGACCCGGATCAACGCACTCCTCGAGACCAAGGAGCGGGTCGAGGCCAAGCGCGCCGCCGACCGCCTGCTCGAACGCAGCCCCGACTGGGCGCAGGCGCACCTGCTCTGGGCCTTCGCGTACACCCGGTGGTCCCGGGCCAAGCGCACCATCACCGAGGAGCAGATCTGGCCCCTCGCCGACGTGCCGCGGGCCGCGGCCGCCCTCGACCGGGCACTCGAACTGGCCCCGCACGACGCCGTTCTCCTCGCTGACGCCGCCGGTTGTTACCGTGCCCTGGCCTGGACGGACGAGACCTACCGGGCGCGGGCGACCGCCGCACTGGATCGCGCCCTCGAACTCGATCCAAACGACGAGTGGGTGATGCTCGCGGCGGGATCGGTGCTGTCTGCGCCGGGGCGGGTCGCCAACGCGGCGCAGGTGCTCGCGCAGCACCCGAGGTCGTGGGAGGCCCTCCGCCGCGTGGACCACGGGGTCTGGAACCTCGTGTCCATCCCGGTGGCGGTCGTCACCTGGCTGCTGCTCGCCTCGGTCCTCGGCGCCCACGTCGCGGCGGGGGGCGGCGCGAACGTCGTGACGAAGACGCTCGGCTGGGGCGTGACCGGAGTCGGGGCCCTCTGGGTGCTGGTGGTCGAGGTGGGCTCGTTCGTGGCGTTCCCCCGCGGCCTCCTCCGCCGGACCGTGCGCCGCATCCCGCTCGTGCCGGTCGTCCTCGTGCTGACGGCCGTCACGTGGATCGTCGGCACCGTCGTCGCGGTGGTGCTGCTCGCCGGGATCGTGCCACCGGACGGCGACGCTGCCGCCGCGCTCGTCGCGGTCCTCGCCGTCGCCCTCCTGCTCGAGTCGGCCGCGCGGAGCGCGATCACGATCGCCCTCCGGCGGACGCAGGAGCGATCGGGGCTGTGGGCCGGACCGGTCGCCGAACGGGGACGCCGCAGAGAAGACGACAGCGACCGGACCGGAGCGCTCCTCGGGGGCCTGGCCGCCCTCGCCGCCTGGCTCCACGTCGCACTGTCGGCGCCGTCCGTCGCCACCTGGGCAGCCTGGTCGGTACCGCTCCTGCTCGCCGCGCGGGTGTTCGTGCTCCGGTACTCGGCGGAGCTCCTGCGCGCGGACGACGGACGACGCCGACCGCGGGCCGTGGTGGATGCCGTGCTCGCGGGCGTGTTCGCCACCGGGGCGGTGGGCGCCGTCGGCCTGCAGGTCGCGACGGCACTCGGCGTCCTCTGACCGACGGCCAGGGGTCTTCGCTCGGTGCTCGGTGCTCGGTGCTCGGTGCTCGGTGCTCCGTTGTCGGTGCTCGGCGTCGCCGTGCTCCCGCGGTCAGGCGGTGCGGACCAGGTCCAGGAACCGGCGGTGGAAGCGGTCTTCGCCAGCGACCTCGGGGTGGAACGCACTCGCGATGACGTTGCCCTGCTGCACTGCGACGACCTGGCCGTCCGGCAGGGCGCCGAGGACGTGGACGTCGTCACCGCGCTGCTCGACCACCGGGGCGCGGATGAACACCGCGTGCACCGGTGCCTCGCCCAGGTCGGGCATCGGGATGTCGATCTCGAACGAGTCGTTCTGCGCACCGAACGCGTTGCGCCGCACCGTGGTGTCGAGCACGTCGAGGGTCTGCTGCCCGCTGATGCCGTCGGTGATCCGCGACGACAGCATGATCATCCCGGCGCAGGTGCCGTAGGTGGGAAGCCCACCACGGATGGCGTCGGCGAGGGGCTCGGCGACCCCGAAGGCGCGGGACAGCTTGTCCATCACGCTCGACTCGCCCCCGGGGATCACGACACCGTCGAGGGTCCCGATCTCCTCCGGACGACGGAGTGGCACCACGTCGGCGCCGAGCTCGGTCAGCGAGGCGATGTGCTCCCGGAAGTCACCCTGCAGCGCCAGGACCCCGACGCGGGGCCGAGCACCGCTCGTCGGACTACCAGCCACGCTCGGCGAGGCGGTGCGGTGCGGGGACGTCGGCGACGTTGATGCCGACCATCGCCTCGCCCAGACCACGGGAGACCTCGGCGATGACCTTGGGGTCGTCGTGGAAGGTCGTGGCCTTGACGATCGCAGCGGCACGGGCCGCCGGGTCGCCGGACTTGAAGATGCCGGAACCGACGAACACGCCGTCGGCGCCGAGCTGCATCATCATCGCGGCGTCGGCCGGGGTGGCGACACCACCGGCGGTGAAGAGGACGACGGGGAGCTTGCCGGTGCGGGCGACTTCCTGCACGACGTCGATCGGGGCCTGGAGCTCCTTGGCGGCGACGTAGAGCTCGTCGTCGCGCAGGTTGCGGAGCGCCGCGATCTCCTTGGTGATGGTGCGGATGTGCTTGGTGGCCTCGGACACGTCACCCGTGCCGGCCTCGCCCTTGGAGCGGATCATGGCTGCGCCCTCGGTGATGCGGCGGAGCGCTTCGCCCAGGTTGGTGGCACCACAGACGAAGGGGGTGGTGAACTTCCACTTGTCGATGTGGTTGACGTAGTCGGCCGGGGACAGCACCTCGGACTCGTCGATGTAGTCGACGCCGAGCTCCTGCAGCACCTGCGCCTCGACGAAGTGGCCGATGCGGGCCTTCGCCATGACGGGGATCGACACCGCGGCGATGATCTCCTCGATCATCGAGGGGTCGGACATGCGGGCGACGCCGCCCTGCGCGCGGATGTCCGCGGGGACGCGCTCGAGGGCCATGACGGCGGTCGCACCGGCTTCTTCCGCGATGCGGGCCTGCTCGGCGTCGACGACGTCCATGATCACGCCGCCCTTGAGCATCTCGGCCAGGCCGCGCTTGACGCGGTCGGAGCCGGTGATCGAGGTGCCAGGGGTGCCGGAGGTGCTGGTGCTGTCGCTCATGATGCCGACCAGTCTAGTGCGCCCCGGGCCACCCGTCGGCGACGAGTCGACGGGTCTCGCCGAGCATCTGCGACATCGACTTCGTCCGGGCGATGATCGGGAAGAAGTTCGCGTCGGACTGCCACCGCGGAACGATGTGCTGGTGCAGGTGTGCGGCCACCCCGGCGCCGGCGACCTCGCCCTGGTTCATGCCGATGTTGAAGCCGTCGCAGTGCGAGACCTCGCGCAGGACCCGCATCGCGGTCTGGGTCAGCTCGCCGATCTCGCGCAGTTCGTCCGGCGTTGCCTCGTCGTAGAGCGGGACGTGCCGGTACGGGCAGACCAGCAGGTGCCCGTTGTTGTACGGGAACAGGTTGAGCAGCACGTAGGCGTGCTCACCCCGGGCCACGATCAGGGCGTCCTCGTCGGACTTCCGCGGGGCTTCGCAGAACGGGCAGTCGTCGTCGTGCCCGCGACCCCGGCCCTCGCGGCCGGCGTCGATGTAGGCCATCCGGTGCGGGTTCCACAGCCGCTGGAAGGCGTCGGGGACGGCCGCGCCGGTCGCGGCGTCCCGGATGACGAGCGGGTCGTCGTCGGACCCGGGACCCGCTGCACCGGAACCCGCGGCACCGGACCCGAGCGGGCCCGAGGAGCCGGCCACGTCGTCGACGTGACCGGTCCCCGCGGGGCGATCCGGGCCTCCCGGCAGATCCGTCTGGTCCCGCTGGTCCGTCATCAGACCTGCGTGCGCTCGCGGATCGCGGTGAGGATGCGGTCCACGGCCTCGTCGACGGGCACCGCGTTGTCCTGGCGACCGTCGCGGAAGCGGAAGCTGACGGCGCCGGCGTCGCGGTCGTCGCCACCGGCGATGAGCTGGAACGGCACCTTCGCCTTGGTGTGCGTGCGGATCTTCTTCTGCATGCGGTCGTCCGAGTGGTCGACCTCGGCGCGGACGCCGTGCGTGCGGAGCTTCGCGATGACCTCGTCGAGGTAGTCGCCGTACTCGGCCGCGACCGGGATGCCGACGACCTGGACGGGCGACAACCACGCCGGGAACGCACCCGCGTAGTGCTCGGTGAGGACACCGAAGAAGCGCTCGATCGAACCGAACAGCGCGCGGTGGATCATCACCGGACGCTGGCGCGAGCCGTCGGCGGCGGTGTAGTCGATGCCGAACCGCTCGGGCAGGTTGAAGTCCAGCTGCACGGTCGACATCTGCCAGGTGCGACCGATGGCGTCACGCGCCTGCACGGAGATCTTCGGGCCGTAGAACGCCGCACCCGCCGGGTCCGGCACGAGCTCGAGCCCGGACTCCTCGGCGACCTGGCGCAGGGTCTCCGTCGCGACGTCCCAGACCTCGTCGTCACCGACGTACTTCTCCGGGTCCTTCGTGGAGAGCTCGAGGTAGAAGTCGTCGAGGCCGTAGTCGCGCAGGAGCGAGAGCACGAACGCGAGGGTCGTGGTCAGCTCCTCCTTCATCTTCTCCTGCGTGGTGAAGATGTGCGCGTCGTCCTGGGTCAGGCCGCGCACGCGGGTGAGGCCGTGGATGACACCGGACTTCTCGTTGCGGTACACCGTGCCGAACTCGAACATCCGGAGCGGCAGGTCGCGGTAGGAGCGGGGCTGCGACCGGTACGCCAGGATGTGCATCGGGCAGTTCATCGGCTTGAGGTAGTAGTCGGCGCCCTGGCGGGTGACGTTGCCGTCCTCGTCGCGTGCCTCGTCCATGTGCATGGCCGGGAACATGCCGTCCTTGTACCAGCCGAGGTGCCCGGAGGTCTCGAACAGGTCGCCCTTGGTGATGTGGGGCGTGTAGACGAACGAGTAGCCGTTCTCCTCGTGCCGACGGCGCGAGTAGTCCTCCATCTCGCGACGGATGATGCCGCCCTTCGGGTGGAAGATCGCCAGGCCGGAACCGATCTCGTCGGGGAACGAGAACAGGTCGAGTTCGGCGCCGAGCTTGCGGTGGTCACGCTTGGCGGCTTCTTCGAGGCGCACCAGGTACGCCTTGAGCTGGTCCTTGTCGGGCCAGGCGGTGCCGTAGATGCGCTGCAGCTGCGGGTTCTTCTCGGAGCCACGCCAGTAGGCAGCGGCCACGCGCATGAGCTTCGCGGCGTTGCCGATCCAACGGGTGTGCGGGACGTGCGGGCCGCGGCAGAGGTCCTGCCACAGCACCTCGCCCGACTTCGGGTCGACGTTCTCGTACACCGTCAGCTCGCCGGCGCCGACCTCGACGCTCTCGCCGGAGTCGCCGTCGCTCGCTGCGCCCTTGAGGCCGATGAGCTCCTGCTTGTACGGCTCCCCCGCCATCAGCTCGCGTGCCTGCTCGTCGGTGACGACGACGCGACGGAATCGCTGGGCCTGCTTGACGATGCGGTCCATGCCCTTCTCGATCGCCTTGAGGTCTTCGGGGGTGAACGGCTCGGCGACGTCGAAGTCGTAGTAGAAGCCGTCGGTGACGGGCGGACCGATGCCGAGCTTGGCGTCCGGGTTGATCTGCTGCACGGCCTGCGCCAGCACGTGGGCGGCCGAGTGGCGGAGGATGTCGAGCCCGTCCTGCTCCTGCAGGGTGACGGGCTCAGCGGTCTCACCGGCCTGCACGTCCGCCGCGAGGTCCTTGAGGACGCCGTCGACGCGGATGGCGACGATGCCGCGCGCACCGTCGAAGAGCTCGGTGCCGGTCGTGGTCGTCGTCGCGGTCCGGGGCTCGGGTGCCTGGGGAAGCTCGGCGGGCGCGGGTGCGACTGACTCGGTCACGATGATGGGACTCCTCGATCGAAATGGTGCGTCAAGACTAGTGCGAGACGTGCTCGCGTGCGGACGGCCGCGGGCGCTGCTCGGTCGTCGGCGCTCAGGCCGGGACGGCGCCGAGCGTCGCGACGGGCAGCCGCGGCTCGAGGCGCTCGCGTCCGTTCAGGCCGTCGAGCTCGAGCAGCGCTGCGAAGCCGATCGCCTGGTAGCCGGCGCGCTCGAGCAGCGTGATGGTCGCGGCTCCGGTCCCCCCGGTGGCCAGGACGTCGTCGACGACGAGCACCCGCGTGCCTGCGGGCAGCTGACCCGGTCGCAGTTCGAGTTCGGCCGCGCCGTACTCGAGCGTGTACTGCTCGCTCAGGACCTCGCCGGGGAGCTTGCCCGCCTTGCGCACCGTGAGCACACCGACCTGGTGCTGGGCGGCGATGCCCCCGGCCAGTGCGAAGCCACGGGCCTCGATGCCGGCGACGGCGTCGAAGCCGGCCCCGACCGCGAACGGTGCCGCGAGTGCTTCGCACACGCGACCGAAGGCGACGGCGTCCGAGAACACCGGCGTCACGTCGCGGAACAGCACCCCCGGCTTCGGGAAGTCCGGCACGAGGGCGGTGAGGCGTTCGACGAGTGCAGCTGCGGTTTCGGTCACCCGCCAACGGTACGGGAGGCCCGGGCTGCGACCGACACGTCGGCGCACGGTGCGAGGCTGGTCGCCTCGTGCGGGCCCCACCGTTCGCTGCACGGTGCGGGTTCCGTCGGACGGTTCACCGAAGGTGGCTCGGTGCGAGGTTGTTTCCTCGCACCGAGCCGTTCAGGCCGCACGGGCTCCGGAAGGACGCACCGTGCGTGCGTGACGCCGACGACAGTGCCGACGACAGTGCTGGCGACAGCGCCTGCGGTCAGCGCCACATCCGCATCGCGGCGCCCTGGGTGATCCAGTCGGTCTCGCGCTGTCGGCGTTCCCGCTCGAGGCGGGCCAGCGTGGCGAGGTCGACCTCGGGCCGCTCCTTGCGGGTGCGTCGGCTCCAGATGATGAGCGACATCCCGACGCGGAGTGCGATGCGGTCGGCGAGTGAGACCCGGCGGCGCACCGCGCGGGTATCGGGTGGACGGGTGGTGGTCTTCGTGGACACGGTGATCCCCTTCAGGGCATGGCAGAGCTGCCCGGGTGTCGGGCATGACGAAACCGCCCGGATCGCGGGCAGCGAGAATTGAATGCGTGAGAATGCACTCCGGGATGGTCCGGAAATGTTCGGACAACGATCGCGGAATGCGCGTCGACACCGAGAGCGTCGCACTGCCCACCGACATTCTTCCGGCGTCGTCCGTACAGATCGGACGGGACGCATCGACGTGCCGTCGAGCCGTTCGGTGGACGAACGAACCGGTGCTGCACGAGCCAGATCGGCTCAGCGCAGGGTGCCCGGAGGCACAGATGTCAGGAGAGTGGGACGCTCCGGGTCAGCGGACGCGGGACGGGGAACCGACGCGTCCACGGATTCCGCGGAACGGAGTGGTCGTTGCGATCATCATGGTCGGCCCCCTTTCGGTCTCGAGCTGGTGGAGTCGTCCGGGTCGAATGTTCGACCGTTCGCGACGAGTGAACACTATCGGCACCGCAAATCGGAGCGCAACCCCTTTTTCGGAAAACGTCTGGAATTGCATTCCCGAACAGGCCGATCACGGTGCGAGGTTCGTGTTCTCGTGGCGACTCGCCGGCTGCGTGCAGAGTTCCCGTCGTGCATCGGCGCCGGGCCTGCCGGCTGCACCGTGCGCTGTCTGCGGACCGGTGGCAGCCTGCGCGCTCGGTGCGGGATCGCAGGCCTGCACGGTGCGGGCAACCTCGCACCGTGTGACGGAGCACGTACGGAGCACGCACGGTGCACGCACGGTGCTCGCCGGAGGCCCGGTACCGAATCGGTACCGGGCCTCCGCCGTGCGTGCGAGCGGACTAGACCGCGGCGTGCTCCGCGACGCTCGCCGTCAGGGAGTCACCCTCGACGTCGATCCGCACGGTGTCACCCGCGGTCACCCCGCCCTCGACCACGAGTGTCGCGATGCGGTCGTCGACCTCGCGCTGGATGAGCCGACGGAGCGGACGGGCGCCGTACTCCGGCTCGTACCCGTGCTCGGCGAGCCAGGCGACCGCGGCGTCGGACACCGACAGGACCATGTCCTGGGCGACCAGCCGGAGCGCCGTGTCCTGCAGCAGCAGGGACACGATCGACGCGATCTGGGACCGGTCGAGCTTGCGGAACAGCACGATCTCGTCGATGCGGTTGATGAACTCGGGCCGCATCGCCTCGCGCAGCTTGCCCATGACGCGGGCCCGCAGGTCGTCCTCGGCGAAGCCGTCCGTGGCACCGACCGGGGAGAACCCGAGCGCTCCCGAGCGGGAGGCCAGGAACTCCGAGCCGATGTTCGACGTCATGATGACGACGGTGTTCCGGAAGTCGACCGTCCGCCCCTGACCGTCGGTGAGCCGGCCGTCGTCGAGCACCTGCAGCAGCAGGTTGAAGACGTCCGGGTGGGCCTTCTCGACCTCGTCGAGCAGGATCACCGAGTACGGGTTGCGACGGACACGCTCGGTGAGCTGGCCGGCCTCGTCGTGGCCGACGTACCCGGGAGGGGCACCGACCAGGCGCGACACGGTGTGGCGTTCGCCGAACTCGCTCATGTCGAAGCGGAGCATGGCGGACTCGTCACCGAACAGCGACGACGCCAGGGCCTTCGCGAGTTCGGTCTTGCCGACGCCGGTCGGTCCGAGGAACAGGAAGCTGCCCACCGGACGACGCGGGTCGCCCATGCCGGTCCGGCTGCGCCGAACCGCCTTGGCGATCGCCCGCACGGCGTCGTCCTGGCCGACGACGCGGTCGTGCAGCTCGGACTCGAGCGCGGCGAGCCGCGTCTTGTCGGCCGAGCCGAGTCGGGTCACCGGGATCCCGGTGGCACGGGACACCACGGCGGCGATGTCGGCTTCCGTGATCGACGTGTCCGCGGATTCCGGACGGGAGGTCTGGCTGGCGTCCGCCGACGAGGCGGCGGTGATCCGGGCCTCCAGTCCGACGATCTCGTCACGCAGGTCGGACGCTTCCTCGTAGTGCTCCTCGGCGACCGCGCTGTCCTTGCGGGCGGTCAGGTCGGCGACCTGGGCCCGCAGTGCCTCGACGTCGACGTCGCCCGACAGGGCGAGGCGGCGGCGTGCACCGGCCTGGTCGACGAGGTCGATGGCCTTGTCCGGCAGGTGCCGGTCGGTCACGTAGCGGTGCGAGAGCTCGACCGCGGCGCGGAGTGCCTCGGGCGTGTAGGCGACGCCGTGGTGCTCCTCGTAGCGCGGGGCGAGGCCGGTCAGGATCGCGACGGCGTCCTCGACGTTCGGCTCCCCCACCGTGACGGGCTGGAACCGGCGCTCGAGCGCGGCGTCCTTCTCGATCCGGCGGTACTCGTCGAGCGTCGTCGCGCCGACCAGGTGCAGGTCGCCGCGGGCGAGCCGGGGCTTGAGGATGTTGCCGGCGTCCATCGAGCCGCCCTCGCCGCCGCCACCGGCGCCGACGACGGTGTGGAGTTCGTCGACGAAGACGATGAGCTCGTCGGCGTGCGCCGCGATCTCGTCCATCGCCGTGGTGAGGCGCTCCTCGAAGTCGCCGCGGTACCGGGTGCCGGAGAGCATGCCGGGCAGGTCGAGCGCGACGACCCGCTTGCCCTGCAGCAGGGCGGGGACGTCGCCGTCGACGATGCGCTGGGCGAGGCCCTCGACGATCGCGGTCTTGCCGACGCCGGGCGCACCGATCAGCACCGGGTTGTTCTTGGTGCGGCGGAGCAGGATCTCGACGGTCTGCTCGATCTCGTCGGCGCGGCCGATCACCGGGTCGACGTGCCCGTCACGGGCGCGCTCGGTCAGGTCGGTGCCGAACCGGTCGAGCGTCGGGGTGTCGCTGTCGGAACCGGACTCGGCCGTTCCGGTCGTCGCAGCGGTTCCTGGCATGGAGCGCCCCGCTCGTGCTGCTGCCGCGGCCTGCTGGGCGTAGGCCTGCATGACCTGCGGGGTGATCCCGGCGCTGGCGAGCAGCTGGCCGGTCACGGTCTCCTGGTCCGTCACGAGCGCGAAGAAGACGTGCTCGGGGTCGGTGTAGGTGCTGCCGAAGCCCCGCGCGGCCTGCGTCGCCTCGACGAGGATGCGCTGGGCGGTGCCGGTCAGTGCAGGGCTGCCGGTCTGCTCGGCGAGCGGTCCGTGCGCCATCGGCAGGCGCTGCTCGATCTCGTCGGCGAGGCGCTGGGGGTCGACCCCGGCAGAACGCACGACGGCGTCGAACGGTTCGGTGCGGACGAGCACGTGCAGGATGTGCAGTGCGTCGATCTCGCGCTGCCCCTGCGCGAGCGCGAACTCGGCGGTGTGCTGGAGCAGCTCGTGGGTCCGGCGGCTGAGCAGCCGGGTGATGTCGACCGGTCGACCGAACGCGCGGACGCGCTGCTGGTCACCGGTGCGTTGTGCCGCGAGCAGGCGGGCGAGGAACTCGTCGAACGAGTCGTTGCTACCGGTCGGGCCGAACGTCTCTGGCAAAGGGACCTCCTGGGAACTTGAGTGCCTTCGACTCAATGCAACGCAGGAGGGACCGTGTCATTCCCGGTTCCGGAATGAACTTGCGGCGACTCGACTCAGGTCCGCGCGATGGGTGCGGAGACCGCCTCGGTGATCCGCGCGAGGTCCGTCGGCGCCACCTCGACGTCGAAGCCGCGACGTCCGCCGGACACGAAGATGCTCGCGTACGACAGTGCTGACTCGTCGAGCACGGTGCGGAGCCGGGTCTTCTGGCCGACCGGACTGATGCCGCCGACCACGTAGCCCGTGCGCTTCTCGGCGAGGGCGGGATCGGCCAACGTCGCCTTCTTGCCCCCGACCGCCGCGGCGATGGCCTTGAGGTCGAGCCGGTTCGCCACCGGCACGATCGCCACCGCCAGTGCGCCGTCGACCGAGACGACCAGGGTCTTGAAGACCTGCTCCTCGCGGAGGCCGAGGGCGGCGGCCGCCTCTTCGCCGAAGTTGGTGGCGCTCTCGTGGTGCTCGTACACGTGCGGCGTGTACGGGACCCCGGCCGCCTCGAGCGCGACGGTCGCTGGGGTGCTCGGCGAACCTGCGGTCATGCCGTGATCCTCCCCCGCCGCACCTTCCGGTCCTCGACGGCACGCGGGCGTTACGCTGAACGGACCATGACCGCCGTCCTGCTCGTGCTCCGCGCCACCGCCGCGCTGGTGCTCGGTGACCCCGCCGCGGGGGTCCTGCCCCTGCTGGCGGTGGCGGCGCTCGGACTGACCGCGGTCGCCGTGACCGTGGTGGTCGCGCGCCTGCTCGTCGCGGTGCTGGCGGCCGTCATCGGCGTCGGATCGACGTCGATGTCCGATCGGACCGCCGTGCCCGACCTGGTCACCCGCATCGGGTGGAGCCACCCCGACGCCGACGGACACGTCCGCTCGCGGGCACCGGGGGTCGCGACCCCGGCCTGACCACCGACCGGTGGCCGGGCCGCACGCGCACCCCGCTGACCCACCACCGATCGGAACCGTCATGGACCTGTCCACCCTGCCCCTCGTCGGCCCGCTGCTGCACGGCGGCGCGGACCTCGTCGCCGCGCTCACCGCGGCGCTGTCCCCCGTCGCCGGCTCGTTCGCCGCGGCGATCGCCGTCGTGCTCCTCACCCTCGCCGTCCGCCTGGTGCTCGTGCCGCTGTCCGTGCTGCAGGTGCGGGCCGAACGGGACCGCCGGCGTCTCGCGCCACAGCTCGCGGCGCTCCGGAAGCGGTACGGCCGCGACACCCAGCGCCTGCAGCGGGCGATGCAGCAGCTCTACACCGACGAGAAGGTCTCGCCGCTGGCCGGCTGCCTGCCGGTCCTCGCGCAGGCACCCGTGGTGTCGCTCGTCTACGCCCTGTTCACGCATGCATCGATCGGCGGCACCGCGAACACCCTGCTGGACGCCACGTTCGTCGGGGTCCCGCTCGGGCACTCCCTGATCGTCACGCTCACGTCGCCGCTGTGGGTGCACGCCTGGGTGGTGCTGGTGTTGTTGGCGGTGCTCGCGGTCGTCGTCGAGCTGAGCCGCCGGTCGAACCTGCACTGGAACCCGGTGGCGGCGCCGGAGCCCGGCACGCCCGGGGCCGCCGCGACGGCCGCCGTCGGCCGGTACGTGCCGTTCGTCACGGTCGTGTTCGCGGCGATCGCACCGCTCGCCGCCGCGCTCTACGTCGTGACGAGTGCGGCCTGGACGTACGGGGAACGCGCCGTGCTGCGCCGGGTGGTCCGCTAGCCGCCCTGGCCCTCCTGCTGCGGGCCCTGGTCGACCGGGTCGTACTCGGTGCCGCGACCCTGTTCCTCGTCGGCGGTCGGCACGTGGCGTTCCGTGCCGGTCCCGCCGGGGCTGGTCGCCACGTAGTCGGCCTCGCCGGACTGGGTGTCGTGGCTCAGCGGCTCGAGGGTCTCGGCGTCGGCGTCGGCGTCGTGCTGCGGCGTGGGGTCGGTGCTCATGCACCACGCCTACTCCCTCGTTCTGGGTGCGCGCGCACGGCCGGGCGGTGCCACGATGGACCTGTCCACGCGACCGGCAGAGCGGGAGTGCGCATGGCCCACGACGACGTGGCAGCGGAACGGGCACGGCTCGAAGCCGTCGCCTGGGGAGCAGGGTCGAGCCCGGCGGACGCGGCGCGCGCCCGGATCGCGCTGCAGGACCTGGAGCGCGGACGGCGACCGCGCAGGCGCCCGGTCGCGACGGCACGGGATCCACTGCCGGGAGGCCCGGGACCGGCCCGCACGTCGGCCCCGTCCGCAGCGCGGTCGGGTCCAGGGCCCGTGGCCGGGCCAGTGCCGGCTTCTGTACCCGCGCCCGCCGGCGCGGCGGCCGTGCCCGCTGCAGCCGACGCGCCGGAGCCGACCGACGGCGGTGGGGGCGACCACGTCGACGAGGCGCGGGGTGATGGCGGAGGCGAGCCGGGCCTCCAGGCCGTGCCGACCGCTCGCACCCGGTGGCGTCGGTGGCTGTGGACGGAGCGACCACGCGCCTGGATCGCGGGCGGCGCGGCGGCGGCGGTGGGCGTGGCGTTCGCGGCCGGGACGCTCGTCGGGACCGCGCAGCCCGACGTCGCAGCCGCGCCGAGCGTCACGCCGACGGCGGGGACGGTGACGCTCGAGCAGCTGCTCGACGTGCCGCAGACGTACGCCGACCAGCTGCCGGGGCCGGTCGCGGCGCCCGTGAGCCTGCACACGACGCGACTGGTCTTCACGAACCGGGCGCTCGACGGCGGGACCGCCGAGACCCCATGGAACGTCTGGGCCGGCATCGGGACGGACCGGTCGACGATCTGCCTGGTGGCGACGGCGGACCGCATCGAGTCGTCGACGGCGTGCTTCCCACGGCAGGCGGCGTTGCGCGGTTCAGTGTCGATGTCGGCGCAGTCCAGGAGCGGCACGCTGACGATCGAGCTGCGCGGGGGCGGGGTCCAGGGTCGGGTGACGAACGAGTACTGAGCGAGCGGTCGGGAGCTGAGTGTTTCGTTGGAGCGCTCCGACAAATGTGCTGGATGCCCTCGCGAGAGACGTTCCATCGTGCAACACTGGATGAGCGCACTCGTCGTGGAGTCGTACCCACATCATCCACAACCGCCAGCGAGCGCGCCCCGCAGACCCTCCCGGTCACCGCCGTCAGAACGATCGGCACCGTCGCGCGCTCCACCGTGCCTCGGAGGAGGTCAGCAGCGTGTCCACCAACACCACCACCTCGGCCGTGTCGACCCACACGCGGCCGATCACGGTCACCAGCCAGTCGATCGTCGGCATCGCCGTCCTCGGACTGGCCACGTTCTTCGCCATCACCACCGAGCTCATGCCCGTCGGGCTGCTCGGCACGATGAGCGCAGACCTCGGCGTCACCGAGGCAACCATGGGCATCGTCATCACCGTGTACGCCGCCGCCGTCGCGATCCTCGCGCTGCCGCTCACCGCGTTCACCGCGAAGCTGCCGCGCAAGACCGTGCTCGTCGCCACGCTCGTCGGCTACACGGTGTCGAACCTGATGGTCGCGCTCGCCCCGTCCTTCGCCGTGGTGTGCGCCGGACGCGTCGTCGGCGGCATCGCGCACGCGCTGTTCTTCTCGGTCGCCTCGGCGTACGCCACCCGGATCGTGCCGCCGCGGCTGGCCGGTCGCGCGATCGCGTTCGTGTACTCCGGTAGCTCGCTCGGGTTCGTGCTCGGCGTGCCCCTCGCGACCTGGGTCGCGCAGCACATCGGCTGGCGCCAGGCCGTGTTCTCCGTCGGGGTCGCCGCAGCGGCACTCGCGATCGTCGCCCTGCTGTTCCTGCCCGCCGTCCGCGGCGCCTCGTCGCCGCACATCGGATCGCCGAAGGCCTGGGCACGCACCGGGCTGCTGTCCGTCGTGATCGCCGACATGCTGCTCTTCGCCGGGCACTACGTCGTCTACACCTACATCGGGCCGTACGCGATCGACGCCGGGCTCGACGCCGGCATGGTCAGCGGGGCACTGCTCGTGCTCGGTGGCACCGGTGTCGTCGGGCTCTGGCTCGCCGGCATGTTCGTGGACCGTGCGCCCCGGCAGACCCTGATCGCCTCGGTCGCCGTGATGGCCGTGGCCTTCGCGACGATGCCGTTCGTGCACGGCTCCCTGATCGGGACGATGGTCGTCGCGGGCGTCTGGATGGCCGCGAACGGCACCACGGGCACGCTCTTCATGGCCGCGGCGATCCGCGCCGGAGGCGTCTCCCCCGACATCGCCGGCGCACTGGTGAACGGCGCGTCGAACATCGGCATCGCCGGTGGTGCGGCGTTCGGCGGGCAGGCGCTCGGGATCGTCGGGCTGCAGTACCTGCCGTTCGCCGGCGCCGCGGTGCTGGTCGGGGCGCTCGGGGTCGTCGTGCTGGCGCGCCGTGGGTTCCCGGTGCACTCGCACGCGCAGGAGCACCTGTCGACCTCGTCCATCGAGGCCATCACGTCGTCGCTCGCGGTCGTCACCACGTCGGTGCCGGTCGTCGGGCGGGCGATCCAGACGGTGACGGGGTCGATCGGCGTCGTCACCGGGTCGGTGCAGCGGCAGCGGACGCGTTAGGGGCTGGCGCGGGTGGCGGGCGGTCGGCGCCCGAGCGGCGTGTCGGCCCGCCGAGTGGTCACGACATGCCGTTGGCGGGGCGTCGGGGTCGCACGAACTGTCGTCTGACGGATCGGCGGGCGACGGTTTGTGACCCCTCGGCGGACGCCGGCGGCGTGTTGTGCGGCCACCGCCACCGCCACCGCCACTGCGCCCGCCGCGCGGTCAGTCCTGCAAGTGGTCCGTGCGGCGGCGGTTGCGCACCGCGCGGTAGGTCAGCAGGGCCGCACCGAGCAGCACCAGCACCCCGGCGGCGATGAGTCCCGGACCGAGGTCGGCCCCCGTGTACGCCAACGGTCCACCGTCCACCGCGTCGCCCTGGCCCGACACCGGCGCGGAGCCCGAGCCCGAGCCTGCAGCGGGGACGGTCGGAGCCGCTGAAGGAGCGCCACTCGGCGACGGTGACGGCGACGGAGCGGGAGCCGGACCCACCGCGGCCCGCACCACGAACGCCAGCGGCGTCGCGGCCCCGGACTCCGGGGTGACGACGGTCGCCGCCTCGGCCCCCTCGACGTCGACCGAGACGACGTACTCGGTCGTGGGCTCCAGGCCGGTCAGGTCGAACGCACCGTCGTCGTCCGTGACGACCGACACAGGATCGCCGGACTGCGTGTCCGTCGGAGCCGCGACGACCTCGACGTCCGGAACGGGCTCGCCGTTCGTGTCGACGACCGTGCCGGGTTGGTCGGTCGTGACCTCGGCTGCGGTTGCTGCGGAGGCGAACGGCAGGTCGGACGAAGCACGCTCGCCGGCGACGGCCGTCACACCGGTGTTCGAGGTCGCCCCGGTCGCCCCCGGCTCGGGACGTTCGGTCCGGACGGTGTACGTGCCCGCCGCGGTGGCGAAGACGTAGCGACCGTCGGCATCGGTCTCCGTCGATGCGACCACGGCGCCCGTGCCGTCGACGAGCTCGACCACCGCGCCGGCGGGCACGGATGCACCGTCGAGCGAGACCGCACCCGCTACCGTCGCCACGACGGCGGCCGGCACATCGATCTCGTCGGGGACTGCCGGTGCCGCGTCGACGTCGCCGGTCGTGATGGTCACGGGCGGCTCGTCGGCGACGGACACGTCGAGGTCGGTGTCCGCCGGCAGGTCCGAGCCGGTGTAGACGCCGTCGCTGTTCGTCGTGGTGTCTACGAGGACGTCCCCGGAGTCCGGGTCGGTGATGACGACCTCGAGGTTCGAGACCGGTCGGCCGTCCTCGTCGACCACGGTGCCGATGACCGACACGGTGTCCTCCGGCGACGTGAACGCGAAGTCGGCCTGCTGGTCCACGCCGCCCGGCGAGCCTGCCTGGGCGAGGGAGACCCTGGTCGGCTGGTCCGGGCCCTCGGCGCCGTCCGGCGGGGTGATCTCGACGCGGTAGTTCGCGATGACCGGCAGCTGCGGGAACGCGTAGGTGCCGTCGGGGTCGGTGGTCGTCGTGGAGACGGTGCCGCGCGGAGCGGTGACGCGGACGATCGCCCCGGGGATGGGGGCGCCGTCGAGGGTCGCCGTGCCGGTGATCGCGGCGGTGCGGTTGGCGAACCAGGTCTGGTACACGGGGAACCCGCTGCGCTGCTGGTACGTGATCGTCAGGCTGGTGAGTGACACGGTCGGCGTGAACCAGGCCGTGGCACCGGCGGTGTCGACCGCGCCGGTGTTGCCCGTCAGGGTCCGGGTGGCCGGGTCCCAGGTGGGCCGGTCCTGGCCGGTCGTGCCGTCGGGGTCGGCGGTGCACGACGGCCCTCCGGCGACGGCGGCCGAGCACGAGTTGTAGGAGCTCACGTAGCCGAGCTGCTCCGCGGTCGCGGCGCCACCCCCGGAGACGGTGGCCGAGATGGTCGCCCGGTCGGCGTCGACGTCGCCGAGCACGAACGACCAGCTCTGGGCACCCGGCGTCGGCTCGGCGAACGTGTAGGTGGTCGTCGATGCCCCGGTCGTGGGCGAGTCGACGTTCGGCCGCTGGTTCATGTAGGTCGTGCCGCGGCTCGTCCCGTAGACCGCGCCCGACGGGGTCGACGCCGACTGCCAGGTCGATGCCCCGCTGACGACGGTCGACTGCCGGGAGTCCGACGTGAAGGTCGTCTCCGGGAACCCATCGAGCGTCATCGTGCCGGTGTAGGCCCGGCTCGCTCCGCTGAGGGTGAAGGTCCCCCAGTTGCCGACCGGCTCCGCCGACGCACTGGTCGCGCCGCCGATCGCGAGTCCTGCTCCGAGTGCGAGGGCCGTCAGCCCTGCCGTGACCGCGCGCCAGCGCCGCATGTGTGCTCCCCTGCTGTGGCGCCCGAGAACCCGACACCCCCTCAGACCATCCAGCGGGTGTGGCTCGTGTCCGGTGTCCGACACAGCCAATGAGGTCCCGCCGAGTGGTCACGACATGCCGCGCGCCGATCGTCGAGTGGCCGAGAAGTGTCGGCTGGAGGCCCGCCGGGCGACGGTTCGGGACCCCTCGACGAACACGAACGGCGCGTCAGGAACCGAGCTCCACCAGGGCGTCGAGCGCCGGCACCTGCCCGGCCACCACCAGCTCCCGCGCCTGGTCGACACCGACCCACCGGGCGTCATCCACCTCGGGCACCTCGACGAACCGCCCCGACCCGCGCGGCAGTTCGAGCCGCACGGTGTTGCTCCGCACGGTGTCGACCGAGAACCCCGACGCCGCGGCCGCGAAGACGCGCACGCGCTTGCCGGATGCCTGCCGGAACTCCCCCAGGTCGGTCAGGTCTGCGGCGCCCACCGGTGCGGGCACGCCGATCTCCTCGGCGAACTCGCGCAACGCGGTCACGTCGGGCTGCTCACCGGCCTCGACCAGGCCCTTCGGGATCGACCAGGCACGCGGCCGGTTCCGCCAGAACGGCCCGCCCATGTGGGCGAGGAAGACCTCGGGCCCGGACGGACCGGTCCGGTGCAGCAACAGTCCGGCGCTCACGACCACGGCCCGAGACTACGCAAGGACCTGCCGGGAGGCCCGGGTCACCGCCGCCGCGCCGCGCACCACCCGACGTGGCCGGGCCCACCGCCGGTTCCCCGGCCCGCGCCGGGAGTACCGTGTGGCGCACGGAGCGCCGTGTGACGCCCCCGGAGGACCTGCGATGGAGGAGGCCGATCGGGATGGACGAACGATGGACGACGGTGACGCTGGCCGCGGACGCCGCGATGCCGCACGACGAGGCCCTGCGGTGGATCGTGTCGCGTGCGGGCAACGGCATCGAGCGGATCCGGATCATCGGTGCGGACCCGGCGATCGAGGGACCCCGACCGGTCGCCGACCGTCTGGCCGAGGCCGCCCGCGCCGCCCTGCCCGGGGTCACCGTCGAGGTGCACCGGCACGCGGGGCCGTTCGCCACCGCCCTGGTCGAGGAGTCGGACGGGGGCGACCTCCTGGTCATCGGCACGTTCCGGAGCCGGCGGGGTTCGACCGCCGGTGGCGACCCGGCACGCGTGGCGGTCCGGGCCGCCGTGCCGACGGTGATCGTCCCCGAGGGGCCGCACCCGATCGACGGCGACGTGGTGCTGGCCGTCGAGGAACCGAACGACGAACGCGCCGTCTCGATCGCCGTCGGCGAGGCCGTCCGGCTGCACCGCCGACTGACGCTGCTGCGGGCGTGGGAGATGCCCGTGCTGACCAGGACCGGGCTCACCGACTTCGCCGAGGACCCCCTGCGGTGGCGCGCCCGGAACGCCGAACTGCTGCAGCGGGTCACCGAGGACCTGACCGCGCGGTTCCCGGCGGTGCGGATCCGGCCGCTGCTCGTCGAGGGACACCCGGGGCACGCAATCGCATCGCGCACCCGGCGGGCGTCGCTCGTGGTGCTCGGACGGGGGCACGTGCGGGTGCTGTCCGGCGCACTGCTGCACGACGTGGTGCGTGAGACGGCCGCACCGGTCTGCGTCGTCCCGCCGGCCGCGCACCCGGACAGCGCGGTGCCGGAAGGGGTCAGCCGGCGAGTTCCCGGATCGCGTCGGCCATCTGGTCGGTGAGGTAGGCGACACCGCGGCCGTTCGGGTGCAGGGCGCCGGCCTGCAGGTCGATGCGTCGCAGGTCGCTCGAGCCGGTCAGGCTGACGCCCGCGACGTACCGCTCGTCCGCCGGGGCGCAGGCCGAGTGGGCCTCGGTGCGGTCGAGGACGTCGACGAACCGGACTCCGGCGGCGTCCGCGGCGGAAGCGGAAACGGTGTCGAGCTCCTCCTGCACGCCGTGCAGGTACGCGACGTCGTCGTCGGTGAAGGGGAAGGTGTCCGACGGGAAGGACCCGGCGAGGGTGCCGAGGTCGAGCGCCGAGCGGAAGCAGCCCTTCGCCGGGGTGTGCTCGGTGTCCGGGAAGATCGCCGGGTACCCGAGGAACACCACGACGGCGTTCGGTGCGGCCCGTTTCACTGCTGCCAGGGTGTCGGCGATCCCGAGCGCGACCCGGGACTGGATCTTGGCGCTGAGTTGGTCCTCACCGTCCTGCACGAGCGTGCTCTCGCACGACGGCGCGTCACGTCCGGAGAACACCGGGCCGTCGGCCGAGATCGCCAGGCACGACGCGGCGGTGCCGAACAGGTCGGCGTCGTTGCCGCCGATCGTCAGGGTCACGAGCCGGGTGCGCGACGACAGTGACTCGATCTGCGGTGGGACGCCGTTGAACTGGTGCCCGGTCGTGACGTCCTCGCTCGTGGCGCCGGCGCACGTGACGTCGGTCAGGTCGAGGCCGAACCGTGCCGCGAGCCGGTGCGGGTAGTCGCGGGCCGACTGCACGCACGCGCTCGTGGGCAGCCGGGTGCGATCGCCGAGCCCGTACCCGGCGGAGTACGAGTCACCGAGCGCGACGTACTCGCTGCCGGGCGGCAGGTCGGCGAGCGATTCGGCGGGGTCGTCCGGCACCGGGTAGGGCTGCGGGACGGGCCACATCGGGGCAGCCGAGGCGGGCTGCACCGAGCCCGGAGCCGCGACCCCCGCCACCACCAGCCCGACGACGGCCACCGCTGCCAGGGCGGCGAGCAGCGTCGTACGGGCGGTGCGGAGCAGTTGCGGCCTCCGGGCGGGTGCGGCGGATCGGTCGGTCGGGTCGGGCGGTGGCGCGGGACGGTGTCAGCGGCGTCCGAGTCGGCGTTCGCCACCGCTGCCGGTGCGGTACTCCAGCCCGTAGTGCTGGAACAGCACCGGCTCGGTGGCGGCGTCGAGCTCCCCGTCGGTCGGGATCGACGGTGCGTCCTTGACGAGCTTCTTCGGGAACGTCACGCGCAGGTGCTTCGGGGCGACGGTCGCGCCGAACAGCGGGACGAAGACGAGCTTGTGGAACCCGACCATGCCGGTGGTCAGGGCACCGAACGCCGGCTCGGACGTGGCGGTGTCGTAGTAGATGCTCTCGAGCGTGCCGACCTTGTCGTCGGCCTCGTCGAGGACGGGCAGACCGATCCAGTCACGGATGTTCGCGGCTTCGAACACGAAGGACTCCCTCCGAGCAACCGGCAGGTCCGGGTGGCTCTCGGTCGACGCTACCGCTCGGTCGCCTGAGCGGTCACCCGGAGCCGGTCGACTGCGCCGAGCACGTCGTCCGCGGTGACGGCGAGGATGGCCGGGTCCGGGTCCTCGGCGAAGACGTCGCCGCGGCGCACCGAGGCGTCGGTGAGCACGATGTGCGGGCCGGTCGCGGGCGGACCCCACGCCTCGGGCGGTGCCGGGCCGAACAGCACCACCGAGGGCACCCCGTACGCGGTCGCCAGGTGCGCAGCACCGGTGTCGACCGTGACGACGAGCCGCGCCGCGGCGATCACCGCGGCGAACGCCTGCAGGTCCAGCGTGCCGGCCAGGACCGCCTCCGGCGCCAGGCCGGCCGCGTCGGCGACGGCACGGGCGCGCACGACGTCGTCCGAGCCTCCTGTCAGGACCACGTCGGCACCGCGCGCCCGGAGCCCGCGCACCACGTCGGCGAAGCGGTCGGTCGGCCAGTGCCGCGCACCGTGGAAGGCACCCACGTGCACGACGGCCGCGCCGGCGACCACCGGCGGCTCGGCGGGGCGGTCGATGTGGACCTCGGTCGCGTCCGCGGGGATGCCGTGCCACGTGAGCAGGTCCGCCCAGCGGTCGCGCTCGTGCACGCCGTCGGGCCAATCCGGGCCCTCGTAGTCGTGGGTGGGGTCGGCGTGTCCGATCACCCGGCGCGGGCCGAGCGCGGCGACGAGGTCCGAGGACTCCGGGCCGGCGCCGTGCAGGTTGACGGCGACGTCGACGGCTCCGTGCGGCACCCCGATCGGGTGGTCGAGACCGTGCTGGGCCAGGTGCACGTCCACCGCCGGGACGAGTTCGACGACCGGCTCCAGCCACGCCGTGGTGGCCAGGGTGATGCGGTGGTCGGGGAAGGCACGGCGGAGCGCGTGCAGTGCGGGGACGGCGACGAGCAGGTCGCCGAGCTTGATGGCACGGAGGACGAGCAGTTCCGGGCGTCCGTCGGAGTCGGGCAGTCGTTCGAGTGCGGTCACCGCCGCGACGGTAGACCCGCCACGCTGACGGGGCTGCCGGGACCGCGCTCCGTGGCGCTTCCTGGGGCGGTGCCCGGCCGTGGACCGGTAGTCACGGAGCATGCCCCTCGCACCGGACCGCGTCATCCGCGGCCTGCTCCTCGACCGCGACGACACCCTCGTGGTGGACGTCCCGTACAACGCCGACCCGCACCTGGTCGTCCCCGTCCCCGACGCCCGTCGCGCCGTCGAACGGGCACGTGCCGCCGGGATGCTGCTCGGGGTCGTCACGAACCAGTCGGTGATCGCCAAGGGCATGGCCACCCGCGAGCAGGTCGACGCCACCAACGCCCGGGTCGACGAGCTCGTCGGCCCGTTCGACGTCTGGTGCGTCTGCCCGCACGACGCCGGCGACGACTGCGCCTGCCGGAAGCCCCGGCCCGGGATGGTCCTCGACGCCGCCGACCGGCTCGGCATCCCGCCGGAGTCGATCGTCGTCGTCGGCGACATCGGTGCCGACGTGCAGGCCGCCCGGAACGCCGGTGCGCAGGGCATCCTCGTGCCCACCCCGCGCACCCGCCGCCAGGAAGTGGACGCCGCCGAGACCGTCGCCGCCGACCTGGACGAGGCCGTCACCCTGGTGCTCGAACACGTCGGCAGCGTGGCGGACCGGGCGTGAGCGCCGCTCGACGCGTCCTCGTCGCCCGGCTCGACTCGTTCGGCGACGTCCTGGTCGCCGGGCCCGCGGTCCGCGCGGTCGCCGCCGGGGCCGCGCACGTGACGATGCTGTGCGGACCGCAGGGTGCCCCGGCCGCCGACCTGCTGCCCGGCATCGACCGGGTGCGGGTGTGGGCGGCGCCGTGGGTGACCGAGACCGCACGCCCGATCGACGACACCCTGCTCGCCGGGTTCCGCGCGTTGATCGCCGAGGAACAGCCCGACGAGGCCGTCGTCCTGACGTCCTTCCACCAGTCGCCCCTGCCCCTCGCGCTGCTCCTGCGCCTGGCCGGGGTCCCCCGGGTCTCCGGGGCCTCGGTCGACCACCCCGGGTCCCTGCTCGACGTGCGGCTGCGCCCCGGCGAGGACCTGCCCGAGGACCTCCCCGAACCCGAGCGCGCGCTGCGGATCGCCCAGGCGGCCGGGTTCCGGCTGCCGCCGGACGACGACGGGAGGCTCGCGGTGCGCCACGACGCCGTCCTGCCCCCGCCCGTGGCCGGCCTCGACCGCTACGTGGTCGTCCACCCCGGAGCCAGCGTCCCGGCACGGTCGTGGCCGGAGAAGCACCACCGTGCGCTCGTCGCCGCCTACGCCGAGCGCGGCGTCCCCGTCGTCGTCACCGGCTCCCCCGGCGAACGCACGCTCACCGCAGCCGTGGCGGGCGACACCGGCATCGACCTCGGCGGACGCACCACGCCGGCCGAACTCGCCGCCGTGCTGGCCGGAGGCGAGGTCGTCGTGGTCGGGAACACCGGCCCGGCACACCTCGCCGCCGCCGTCGGGGCGCCCATCGTCAGCCTGTTCTCGCCCGTCGTCCCCGCCGTCAAGTGGGCGCCGTACGCACCGCTCGTCGAACTGCTCGGCGACCAGGCCGCACCGTGCCGTCTGAGCCGTGCCCGGGAGTGCCCCGTCCCCGGCCACCCCTGCCTGTCCGGAGTGCGCATCGAGGACGTCCTGGCGGCCCACGAACGGCTGCTCGACCGCGTTTCGCGGACTGATCGGAGAAGTCTGCGGTGCGGCCCAGAAGGCGCTGCGTAGCGTGCGCCACTGCTTCTCCTGCTCCTTCTGCTGCTGCTCCGGCAGCGGCCCGGAGTGACCTGTTCGACCCGACCGGAAGGCCCCGCATGCGGATCCTCGTGTGGCACGTGCACGGCGGCTGGATGGACGCCTTCGTCCGCGGCCAGCACGAGTACCTCATCCCGACCACCCCGGCGCGCGACGCCTGGGGACTCGGCCGCGGCGGGCGCGCCTGGCCGGACTCCGCGATCGAGATCGACCCGGCCGAGGTCGCCGAGGCAGAGGTCGACGTGGTCGTCCTGCAGCGCACCGAGGAGCTCGAGGAAGCCCGCCGCCTGCTCGGTGGCCGCGACGTCCCGATCGTCTTCGTGGAGCACAACGCACCCCGGGTCGACGTGCCGGACAGCCTGCACCCGATGCGCGACCGCGACGACTTGACGATCGCCCACGTGACGCACTGGAACGCCCTGATGTGGGACTGCGGCACCACCCGGACCACCGTCGTCGAGCACGGCGTCGTCGACCCCGGCCCGCTGTACACCGGATCGCTCGAACGGCTCGGCGTCGTCATCAACGAACCCGTCCGGCGCAACCGTGTCGTCGGCACCGACCTGCTCCCCCGCTTCGCCGAGGTCGCCCCGGTCGACGTCTGGGGCATCGGCACCGAACGGCTGCCGGAGCTCGGCTTCGGTGACCGTGTGGTCGCGCGGGGCGACGTCCAGGCCGACCCCATGCACGCGGCCCTGGCCGAACGGCGGGCCTACGTGCACCCGAACCGCTGGACCTCGCTCGGCCTGTCGCTCATCGAGTCGATGCACATGGCCATGCCGGTCCTGGTGCTGGCGACGACGGACGCGGCCCGCACGGTCCCGGGTGAGGCCGGGGCGATCGCGACCGACGTCGAGGAGCTGGTGCGGGCCTCCAGGCTCCTGCTGGAGGACCCGGACGAAGCGCGTCGACGGGGACTCGTGGCGCGGGAGGCCGTGCTCGCACGGCACGCGCTCGGTCGGTTCCTGGCCGACTGGGACGACCTGCTCGACGACGCCGTCGCGCGCGGTGCGCGACGGGACCTTGCGGCGGCAGCCGCGCTCGAAGGGAGCCTCGGATGAAGATCGCCATGGTGTCCGAGCACGCGAGTCCACTCGCCGTGCTCGGCGGGGTCGACGCCGGTGGACAGAACGTCCACGTCGCCGAACTGTCCGCTGCGTTGGCCGACCGCGGCCACCACGTGACCGTCTACACGCGGCGCGACGACGCGTCGCAGCCGGTCCGCGTGCCCCTGCGTCCCGGCGTGGACGTCGTGCACGTCGATGCCGGGCCCGCCCGAGCCGTCCCGAAGGACGAGCTGTTCCCGTTCATGGGGACGTTCGCGTCGGTGCTCGCCGCCGAGTGGTTCCTCGACCGTCCCGACGTGGTGCACGCGCACTTCTGGATGTCGGGCCACGCCGCGCTGGACGCGGTGACCCAGGTGCAGGCGCGGACCGGCGGGGTGCGGATCCCGGTGGTGCAGACCTTCCACGCCCTGGGCGTCGTGAAGCGCCGGCACCAGGGCGCCGCGGACACCAGCCCGACCGAGCGCGAATGGGTCGAACCCGCCGTCGGGCGCAGCGTCGACCAGGTCGTCGCCACCTGCTCGGACGAGGCGTTCGAACTCAAGACCCTCGGCGTCCCGCTGCACCGCATCTCCGTCGTGCCGTGCGGGGTCGACGTGTCGCTCTTCCGTCCGGACGGCCCCGTCGAGGAGCGCGACCGTCCGCTCCGGGTGCTCACCGCGTCACGACTCGTGCAGCGGAAGGGCGTCGGGACGACGATCGCCGCACTCGCAGCGCTGGTCGAACAGGGCCGTGACGTCGAACTGGTCGTCGTCGGCGGGGCCGGTGTCGCCGGTGCCGACCTGGTGGACGACCCCGAGTACCAGCGCCTCGACGCGCTCGCCCGGTCACTCGGCGTGCGCGACCACGTCACGTTCCGCGGGCAGCTCGGGCAGCAGGACATGCCGCCCGTCTACCGGAGCGCCGACGTGGTCGTCTGCGCCCCCTGGTACGAGCCGTTCGGCATCGTGCCGCTCGAGGCGATGGCCTGCGGCCGCCCCGTGGTCGCGTCGAGTGTCGGTGGGCTCATCGACACCGTCGTCGAGGACGCCACCGGTCTGCACGTGCCGCCGCGCGACGAGCGCGCGGTCGCCGAGGCCGTCGGTGCCCTGCTCGACGACCCCGAGCGCCGTGAGGCGTACGGCCGCGCCGGACGGCAGCGGGCCGAGTCCCGCTACACGTGGCAGAAGGTCGCGGCCGACAGCGAGCGCGTCTACGAGCGGCTGCTCGCCGGCGCGACGTCGTCCGCCAGCACCACCGGGCCCACCGCCGCCCGCTCGCGCACCACCCACGCCGGCCGGGTCACCCGTGCCGCGCAGCCGACGGAGAGGACCGCACGATGACCATCGACCAGCAGACCGGGGTCGAGGACCGCGCGGTCACCGACAGCGCACGCGTCGTCGTCGACCACGTCGCGGCGTCGGTCCCCGTGATCGCCTCCCTCGTCGACCACAAGGACCACATCGCCGCCTGGGCGGATGACATCGCCGGGCGGCTCGTTGCCGGTCGACGGTTGCTCGCCGCGGGCAACGGCGGCTCGGCTGCCGAGGCCCAGCACCTGACGTCCGAGCTCACCGGCCGGTTCGAGGGCGACCGGCCCGCGTACTCGGCCATCTCGCTGCACGCCGAGACCTCGGCCGTGACGGCGATCGGGAACGACTACGGCTACGACCAGGTCTTCGCACGCCAGGTGTCGGCGCACGCCCGGGCCGGTGACGTCCTCGTCCTGCTGTCGACGAGCGGGAAGAGCCCGAACCTGCTCCGCGCCGCCGAGGCCGCACGGGCCGTCGGTGCGCGGTCACTCGCACTGACCGGATCCGGGCCGAACCCGCTCGCCGACCTGGTCGACGACGCGATCTGCATCGAGGGGCCGTCCGCCAACGTGCAGGAGGCGCAGCTCGTCCTGGTGCACGCGCTGTGCAAGGCGATGGAGCCGGCGCTGCGTCGCGGGGGTCGTCGATGAGCGGGGCCGCTCCAGCCGTCGGCGGTCGGGGTGCCGGCGGCGCCGCTGGCCGTGCCGCCGCTCAGCGGTTCCGCATCGCCGTCGTCGGGGACACCCTGCTCGACGTCGATGTGTCCGGCACGAGCGAACGCCTGAGCCCGGACGCGCCCGTCCCGGTCGTGGACGTCGCGACCGACGACCGCCGCGCCGGTGGCGCAGGACTCGTCGCGACGATGCTCGCCCGCGACGGCCACGAGGTCACCCTGGTCACCGTCCTGAGCGACGACGGTCGTGCCCAGGAGATCCGCGACCTGCTGCCCGACGTCACGATCGTCGCCGGGCCGTCCGGCGTCCCCACCCCCGTGAAGACCCGCGTGCGCGTCGTCGACCACGCCCTCGTGCGCATCGACGAGGGCTGCGCGACCCCGCCCGTCCCCGGGGCCACCGAAGCGATGACCGCCGCCCTCGACGGTGTCGACGCGATCGTCGTCGCCGACTACGGCCGCCGGGTCACCGCCGCGCCGGCACTCCGCGACGCCCTCATCCGTGCGGCCGAGCACCTGCCGGTGGTGTGGGACCCGCACCCCAAGGGCGCAGTCCCCGTCCCCGGCACCACCGTCGCCACCCCCAACGCGGCCGAGGCGCGACGCTTCACCGACGTCGAGGGACACGGTGTGCCCTTCGCGACCGTCGCCGCCGCCCGGCTCGTCGAACAGTGGCAGGCCGGTGCCGTCGCCGTGACGATGGGTGACCGCGGTGCGCTCCTCGCCGACGCCCAGGGCGACAGCCGCTTCGTGCCCGCGCCGTCCGTCAGTGCAGGGGACCCCTGCGGAGCCGGCGACCGGCTCGCCGCTGGCGTCGCCGTCGCACTGGCCTCGGGGGCGGACGTCCCCGACGCGGTCTCCGCCGGTGTGGTCGCCGCGTCCGAGTACCTGGCAGCCGGTGGCGTCACCGCGCTCTTCGCCGATGACGGCCCCGCGCCGCTCGCCGTGCCCGGGGCCGACCGGGACGCGATGCGCCTGGTGCACGACGTCCGGAGCGCCGGTGGCACCGTCGTCGCGACCGGAGGCTGCTTCGACCTGCTCCACGCCGGGCACGCCCGCACCCTGTCGGCCGCCCGTGCACTCGGCGACTGCCTGGTCGTGTGTCTCAACTCGGACTCGTCGGTCCGCGGTCTGAAGGGCCCCGACCGGCCGATCATGACCCAGGACGACCGGGTCGAGCTGCTCCTGGCGCTCGACTGCGTCGACGCCGTCGTCGTGTTCGACGAGTCGACCCCCGACGAGGCACTGCGCCGCTTCCGCCCGGACGTCTGGGCGAAGGGCGGCGACTACACCGCGAGCGAACTGCCCGAGACGGCGACCCTCGCCGAGTGGGGTGGCCGCGTCGTCACCGTGCCGTTCCACCCGGGCCGGTCGACCACCCGACTCGCCGCCGCGATCGAACGCGTCGGCTGAGCGTCCGCTCGCCTTCCCGCACCTGCTCGACCACTTCCCGCTCCACCACGCAAAGGACATCCATGCCCGTCCCCACCACCCCCATCGGCCGCGTCCTCGTCACCGGCGGCGCCTCCGGACTCGGCGCCGCCGTCGTGGCCGCCGTCACCGAGGCCGGCGGCACCCCGATCGTCCTCGACCTGCGGATCGACGCGGTGCCCGAGGGCGTCGACGCCGTCGCCGTGGACGTCTCGGACACCGACGCCGTCGAGCAGGCGGTCCGTGACGCCGCCGAGCGCCACGGTGGCCTCGACGCCGTCGTCACCGCCGCGGGCATCGACACCCCCGCCCCGATCGACGCGATCTCCTCCGGCAAGTGGGAGCAGATCGTCGGCGTCAACCTGATCGGCACCGCCTCGACCGTGCGCGCCGCCCTGCCCGCGCTCGAGGCCACGCACGGCCGCGTCGTCACCATCTCGTCGTCGCTCGCCCTGCGCGGCGTCGGCGACGGCACCGCGTACTCGGCGTCGAAGTTCGGCGTCCGCGGGTTCTCGCAGGCGCTGGCCGCCGAGACCGCCGGTCGCATCGGCGTCACCAACATCATCCCCGCCGGGATGCGCACGAACTTCTTCGCCGACCGCACCGAGCAGTACAAGCCCGGTCCGGACGCGCAGCTCATCGAGCCGGAGTACGTCGCGAACTCGATCGTCTTCGCGCTGTCGCAGCCGGCCGGCTGCGAGATCCGCGAGCTGTCGATCATGCCGGCGACGGAGCCGAGCTGGCCGTAGCCGCTTGCCGCTGACGGGCGGGAGGCGCGGTGCCGGGTTCTGTGTTCCGGGTCCTGTGCGCGGTGCGTCGCCTGGTGCAGCGTTGACGGCTGGGTGCGCGCTTGCAGCGCCGCACGCAGCGGGCAACCGCGCACGGGGTGACGGCGCGCGCACGGTGCGGCCGGTGCGGCCGGGAGGCGCGTTGCGGGCTGGCAGCCGGCCTCCCGTCCGACGTCCGGTCGCGTCCCGTGCACGGTGCGCGGTGCGTCGCCTGGTGCAGCGTTGACGGCTGGGTGCGCGCTTGCAGCGCCGCACGCAGCGGGCAACCGCGCACGGGGCGACGGCGTGCGCACGGGACCGAAGCTCGCACGGTGCGAGGCTCGTCAGGTCGTGCGGAGCAGGTCCTCGACGTCGGCGAGGACGGCCTCGGGCTCGACCTGGTCGACGTAGGACGGGTCGTGCTCGCAGCGCTCGGCGGTCCAGCCGACCTGCGTGACGTCGATGCCGCACACCGGGCACCGCGTCACGAAGGACAGGTGCACCCGGTGCCGACCGCGGTCGAAGGGTCCGGCGTTGATGACGTTGCCGAACCAGAACACCCCGACGGTCGGCGTGCCGACGGCCACGGCGAGGTGGCGCGGACCGGAGTCGTCGCCGACCATGACGTCGGCGGCGGCCAGGACGTCGGGGAGCTCCCGCAGCGGCAGTGACCCGGTGCGGTCGTGCAGACGCTCCCGCAGCTCGGGCGGCAGCGACGCGACGATGGCGGACGACGCCGGCACATCGGTCTCGTCACCGACGAGCACGACGTGGTCGCCGGTCGACAACCGGGCACGGGCGACCTCGGCGAACCGCGAGGGGCTCCAGCGGCGACGCGGGTCGGTGGCGCCCGGGTGGATCGCGACGAGTCGTGCCCCGCTCCCGACACCGAGGCGCTGCCTGACCTCGGCACGTGCGGCATCGGAGACGTGCAAGCGCGGGTCGAGGGTGACCGGCTCGGCGCCCGCGAGCGAGGCCACCTCGAGCGCCCGGACGACCTCGTGCTGGTAGTACACGTAGCGGACCCAGCGCTCCAGCACCCGTGCGTCCTCGGTGGCGGTGCCCACGGTGTGACGGGCACCGAGCCGCAGCAGGAACGGGTTCGAGTTCCGACCGCCGCCGTGCAGCTGCACCGCGAGGTCGAAGCGCCCGTGCATTCGGTCGAAGAAGTCCTGCTCGGTCGGCGCTCCCCGGCCCGAGTCCCGGACACCGGGCACGACGGGGAGCTCCTCGAAGGCGTGGACCGCGTCGGTGCGTCCCTCGAGCACCGGGCGCGCCGACGGTGCCCCGAGCAGCGTGATCCGGGCCCCGGGGTAGGCGGCGGCCAGGGCCTCGACCGCCGGCAGGGCGAACATCAGGTCGCCCAGTCCCCCGCCGCGGAGCACCGCGATCTCGCCGACACCCTCGAACCGTTCTCCGCCCACACCGATCTGTTGCACGGCTCCACGTCTACCGGTCGGACCCGGTCGGACGTCCAGCAGCGACCCCGGATGGACGAGAAGCGCGATGCCGTGACCGCACACAGCGGAGCCCGAGCACCGTGTGAGGCCCCGCCCGCTCCGGAAGGACCCCATGACGATCGCACCCCCCGCCGCCGACGACCTCGTGGTGACCGACCCCGTCAACGGGTCGATCGCGTCCACCGTGCGCCGCTCGACCGAGGACGACGTCCGCAACGCCGTCGCTCGCGCCCGAGCCGCTGCCGGCGCGTGGGCCCGGACGGCACCGGCCGAGCGTGGCGCCCTGCTGCACGCTGCGGCCGAGCACCTCCGTGCCCACGCGCAGGAGCTGGCGGACCTGAACACCCGCGAGACCGGCAAGGTGCCCGGCGACGCGATCGGCGGGGTCGAGGCCGGCATCGGGACGCTCGTGCAGTACGCCGAGCTCGGGCCGGTGCACCGCGGCGAAGCGCTGCGCGGGCAGTTCGGTGCTGCCGACTGGTCGGTGCCGCACCCGCGCGGCGTGGTGCTCGCGCTGACGCCGTGGAACGACCCGGTCGCCGTGGCGTGCGGGATGCTCGGTGCGGCGATCGTGACCGGCAACACCGTCGTGCACAAGGGCAGCGAGCGGTGCCCGGCGACCTTCGCCCGCCTGAACGCCCTGTTCGCCGAGGTCCTGCCGGACGGCGTGCTCATCGGTGTCGACGGCGACGCGACCACCGGCGAGCTGCTCCTGGCGCAGGAGGGCATCGACGTCTACGCGCACGTCGGCTCGACCGCGACCGGTGACCGCCTGAGCGAGGTGGCCGCGACCACCCGCGCCCACGTCATCCGTGAGAACGGCGGCAACGACCCGGTGATCGTCGACGCCGACGTCGACCCGGAGTGGGCCGCCGCACAGGTGGCCCTCGGCGCCTTCGCGAACACCGGCCAGATCTGCACCAGCGTCGAGCGGGTGTACGTGCACCAGGACGTCGCCGAGCCCTTCGTCGCAGCGCTCGTCGCCGAGGCGGAGCGCCGCACCGCAGCACCCGCCGCCGAGTTCGGGCCACTCGTGGACGACCGGCTGCGCGAGCTCGTCCAGACCCACGTGGACGACGCGATCGCCCGCGGTGCCTCCGCACGAACGGGCGGTGTCACGCCCGGCGGGCTCGGCTCGTTCTACCCGGCGACCGTCCTGACCGGCTGCACGGACGACATGCTCGTGCTGACCGAGGAGACCTTCGGCCCGATCGCCCCGGTGCGCATCGTGTCGGACTTCGCGGAGGGGCTCCGGCTCGCCGCGACCGACCGCTACGGGCTCGCCGCCACCGTCCTGACGAACGACATCGCGCACGCGCTCCGTGCCGCGGCCGAGCTGCCCGTCGGCACCGTCAAGGTGAACGCGGTGTTCGGTGGTGCTCCGGGCGGCAGCGCCCAGCCGCGCGGTGCCTCGGGTGCCGGGTTCGGCTACGGCCCGCACCTGCTCGACGAGATGACGACCACGACGGTCGTGCACCTGGAGGCAGCCCCGCCGCGGCGCACCGTCGAGCCGTCGACCGCAGCAGCCGGCAACACCGCAGCCACCAGCAGCACCACCGCCGACACCGGCGCCGCCGCAGGTGCCACCGGCCCCGCAGCCGCTGCCGGCGCCACCGCCGGCAGCGCCGACACCGTGGGAGGCACCCGATGACCGCCGACGTCCGCCTGGTGCGCGACCTCGTCGCCACCGTCGACGACCGCGAACCCCTGGTCGTCGTCATCGGCGACTGCATCCTGGACCGCTGGACCGTCGGTGAGGCCGAGCGGGTCTCCCGCGAGGCCCCGGCCCCCGTCGTCCGCGTGACCGAGACCATCGCGGTGCCCGGTGGTGCTGCGAACACCGCCGTGAACGCCCGCGCCCTCGGCGCCCGGGTCCGCATGGTCGGGCTCATCGGCGACGACGAGGCCGGCGACGTCCTGCGCCAGCGGCTCGAGGCAGCAGGCGTCGACACGTCGTTCCTGGTCGAGATCCCCGGCGCCCGCACCACGACGAAGTCGCGCGTCGTCGGCGGTGACCGCGTCGTGGTCCGGGTCGACGAACTGGCTGCGACCCCGACCGCCGAACACGGCGAACGCCTCGCCCGCTCGGTCGCCCGAGCCGTCCGGTGCGCCGACGCCGCCGTGGTCTGCGACTACGGTCTGGGCGTCCGCGCCGAGGACGTCGTGCCGATGCTCGACCGCGACCGCCCCGGTGCCGTCGTGGTGGACGCGCACGACCTGACACGGTGGGCCGCACTGCACCCGGATCTCGTCACACCGAACGCCGGCGAGACGGCCGCGCTGCTCGGCACGGACCTCGGCACCGGTGCCGACCGGGTCGGCACCGTCGTCGCCGCGCGCGCCGACGTGCTCGCCCGCAGCGGTGCGCGCGCCGCCGTGGTGACGCTCGACCGTGACGGTACCGTGCTGCTCGAGCCCGGCTCCGACCAGGGCTTCCGCACGCGTGCGACGCCCGCCTCGGAGCAGCAGGCCTCCGGCGCCGGAGACACCTTCTGCGCCGCCGCGACGGTCGCCCTCGCCGTGCAGGCGCCCCTGCGCGACGCCGTGGCGGTCGCGCAGGCCGCCGCCGACGTCGTCGTCCGCGAGGCCGGCACATCGGTCTGCACCGCCGCCGCCCTGCTGGACTCGGTGACCGCACCGGCGGCGACCGTGGTGGACCACGACGAACTCGCCACCGCGGTCGAGGCTGCACGGCAGGCCGGGCGTCGGGTGGTCTTCACGAACGGTTGCTTCGACGTCGTGCACCGCGGCCACACCACCTACCTGCGGCAGGCCCGGGACCTGGGCGACCTGCTCGTCGTCGCGCTGAACGACGACGACTCGGTGCGCCGCTTGAAGGGCCCGGAGCGGCCGATCAACCCGGCCGAGGACCGCGCCGGCGTGCTCGCCGCACTCGCCTGCGTCGACCTGGTCACGGTGTTCGCGACGGACACCCCGATCCCGCTCATCGAACGGCTGCGCCCCGAGGTCTACGTCAAGGGTGGCGACTACTCCCCCGAGATGCTGTCCGAGACCGAGGTCGTCCGCGGCTACGGCGGCGAGGTCGTCATGGTCGACTACGTTCCCGAGCACTCCACCAGCGCCGTGGTGCGCCGGATCCGCGAAGCCGCCGCGCGGCCCGAACCGGACCCCGCACCGTGACCGCCCGCTGGTCCGGGTCCTGGGCGAAGGCCCCCGATCCAGCGGACACGAGCACGGTCGACGTCGACGTGCTCATCCCGACCGTCGGCCGGCCGGCCGAGCTCGCCACGACGCTCGCCGGCCTCGCCGCCCAGACCGACGTGGACATGCGCGTCGTGCTGAGCGACCAGTCCGCGGACGGGGACGCCGCCAGCGCGCCGGCGGTCGCCGCGATGCTCCGCGTCCTGGAGGCCCAGGGCCGGCCCGTCACGCTCCTCACCCACCCGGAACGGCGTGGCCTGGCCGAGCACCGGCAGTTCCTGCTCGACCACGCCGAGGCAGCCGCGGTGCTGTTCCTCGACGACGACGTCTGGCTCGAACCGGGCTCGGTCGCGCGGATGCTCGACGCGCTGCGGACCCTGGGTTGCGGGTTCGTCGGCAGCGCCGTGCAGGGGCTGTCGTACCTGCAGGACCGTCGCCCGCACGAGACCGCCGTGTTCGAGCGGTGGGACGGCCCCGTGGTGCCCGAGGTGGTGCGCCGAGGGACCCCGGGGTTCGACCGGTGGTCGCTCCACAACGCCGCGAACCCGACGCACGTCGCCGCCGACCTCGACCTGCACCCCGGCGAGTGGGTGCCCTACCGGGTCGCCTGGGTCGGCGCGTGCGCCCTGTACGACCGCCGTGCGCTCGAGGAGGTCGGCGGTTTCCGGTTCTGGGACGCCCTGCCGCCCGAGCACGCCGGTGAGGACGTCGTCGCCCAGTGGCGGGTGATGGAGCGGTTCGGCGGCGCCGGCATCCTGCCCTCCGGCGCGGTGCACCTGGAGGCACCGACCACCGTCGTCGACCGTCGGGTGGACGCGCCCGACGTGCTGTTCGACCACGGTGGAGTCATACCGCGGTAGGGGGTGGTCGAGACCGCAGCGGGATGGCAACGGCGCCGCGGCTCCGTAGCGTCGTCCTCGTCGACGAACGCCGTCGGCGGGAGGGAACACCCCGTGTTCGACCAGATCACCCCGCTCGTCGTCGAGTTGGCCGCGAGTCCGCTCGTCTACGTCATCCTGTTCGCCCTGTGCCTGCTCGACGGCTTCTTCCCGCCGGTGCCGAGCGAGTCCGCCCTGGTCGCGGTCGCCGCGATCGCCGCGACGTCGGGGCAGCCCGTGCTCGCGGTGGTGCTCGTCGCCGCCGCCCTCGGTGCGATCGCGGGGGACTCGATCGCGTACTGGATCGGCCGCCGGATCGGGTTCGCCCGGTTGGCCCGGTCGAAGCGACCACGGATCGCGGCGGCGTTCGCCTTCGCGGAACGGCAGATGCAGCGCCGGTCCGCCAGCCTCATCCTGACCGGTCGTTTCATCCCGGTCGGCCGGGTCGCGGTCAACATGACGGCCGGTGCCACCGGACTGCCCTACCGCCGGTTCCTCGCGATCAGCGCCATCGCGGGGCTCGCGTGGTCGGCGGTGTCGATCGGGATCGCGCTGGCCGCATCGAGCGTGCTGCACGAACCGATCGTCGCGGCCCTGGTGTCGATGGTGGTCGCCGCCGGGCTCGGGGTCGTCGTCGACCGGTTGCTCGGGAGCATCAGCCGCAGGCGCGACGCACGTGCCGAAGCCCGAGCAGCAGCCCCGAGCACCCCGAACACCCCGAGCACCCCGAGCACCCTGACGGCGACGAAGCCTGCCACGATGGCTTCGACGAAGGCCGTCACGAAGGCCGTGCAGTCGTCGTCCCCCTCCCCCGCACCTCGCCTCGCCCGAACCGGAGAGATCGCCCGCCCGTGACCATCGTCCCCGATCCACCCCGGCCCGACCGACCGACCCGGGGCACCCTGGCGCTCCGGATCGGGTTCGTGCTCGTCGCGGTCTCCCTGTTCGCCGTCGCGGCCCCGGTCACCGCCGTGCACGACGGCGTCCCGGTGCCGCTCGCCCTGCTCGTCACCGCCGTGCTGTCGGCGAGCATCGGCCTCGCGCCCCTCTTCCCCCGGACCGCGTCGGTCGTGCACCTCGCCGCCCTCGCCGGCCTCGGGGTCCTGACGGCGGACGGGTCCGTCGGACCCTGGCCGATCTCGGTGACGAGCATCATCGGACTCAGCCTGTTGCTCGTGGTGCTGGGCGTCCGCACCACCTGGCGGCTGACCGCCGTGGTCTGGGTCGCGGCGACGCTGCTCCCCCTGGTGCTCATCGGTGTGACGCCCGGCCGGTGGGGTCAGGTCGACGTCTGGGCGACGAGCTTCGTGGTGAGCGCCGGCGACACCCTCGTCCTGGCCGCCGCGGCGGTCGTCATCGGACAGCGCCGGTCCGTGCGCGAGGAACTCGCAGCGGCCCGCCGTGACACCGAGCTCGAGCAGGCGCGACGCCGGACGGTCGAGGAGCGCTCCCGGATCGCCCGTGAACTGCACGACGTCGTCGCACACAGCATGTCCGTCGTGCACATGCAGGCCGAGTCCGCCCCGTACCGCGTGGCCGACCTGCCGCCCGCGGCCCGAGCGGAGTTCGCGGCGATCGCCGAGACGTCGCGCACGGCCCTGCGGGAGATGCGGCAGCTGCTCGGCACCCTGCGCGGCGACGCGGACGCCGAGCGTGCGCCGCAGCCGCGGCTCGCCGACCTGCCGGCACTGGTGCAGGCCACCCGCGCGGCCGGCATCCCCGTCGAGCTCCTGCTCGGCGACGACCTCAGCCTCGCCGACGACGACGACATCGACCACGTCGGGCGGCTCGCGCAGCTCACCGTGTACCGGGTCGTGCAGGAGGCGCTCGGCAACGTGGCCCGCCACGCGCCCGGTGCGACCACCGTCGTGACGGTCGACAGGCACGGGTCGGCCCTCACGGTCGAGGTCGCCAACACCGCACCCCCGGCCGGCAGCGTGGCCGGTGCGCCGCCGGACGACGGCGGCTTCGGTCTGGCGGGCATGCGTGAGCGGGTCGCCGCGCTGGGCGGCACCATCGACCACGGACCGGACCCGGACGGCGGCTTCCGTGTCGCGGTCAGCCTGCCCACCCAGCCCACCGCGACCACGTCGCAGCCGACGGCCGAAGGAGGATCGCGATGACGCGGGTGATGGTGGTGGACGACCAGCAGATGTTCCGTGTCGGACTGCGGGCGATCCTCCAGGCCCAGGACGACGTCGACGTCGTCGGCGAGGCCGCGAACGGCGCCGAAGCGGTCGCGATGGTGACCGTGCTGCGGCCCGACGTGATCCTGATGGACGTGCGGATGCCGGAACTCGACGGGATCGAGGCGACCCGCCGGATCACCGCGGCGCCCACGGAGTCGCCGGTCCGCGTGGTGATGCTCACGACGTTCGACATCGACGACTACGTGTTCGACGCGCTCCGTGCCGGGGCGAGCGGGTTCCTGCTCAAGGACGCCAGCGCCGAGGAGCTCGTGCAGGCCGTCCGGACCGTGGCGGCCGGCGACTCCCTGCTCGCTCCGCGGGTGACCCGGCACCTGGTGGAGGCGTTCGTCGCCGGTCCGCAGCCGGCGGCACCCCGGACCGAGGTGCTCGACGTGCTGACCGACCGTGAGCGGGACGTGTTCCTGCTGATGGCGCGGGGGCGGTCGAACGGCGAGATCGCGGCGGAGCTGTTCATCGCCGAGCAGACCGTGAAGACCCACGTCGGTCGGGTCCTGGCGAAGCTGCAGCTGCGGGACCGGGTGCACGCCGTCGTGCTGGCCTACGAGAGCGGGCTGGTCACGCCGTCGGCGTGATGTGCGGGCGCGGGACGCGACCGCAGACGGACGGGAGGCCCGGTGCCAGCTGGCACCGGGCCTCCTGTCAGAGGTGTGGTCGCGACTCAGGCGGCGAGGTGCGCCTGCAGGAACCAGCGGTCCTTGGTCAGTGCGCGCTCGATCTCGATCGCGACGTCCTGGCTGTTGAGGTCGACCTCGTCGAGGCCGTCGACGGCACGGCGGACCTGCAGCAGTGCCGCGTCGATCTGGGCGATCACCTCGGTGACGGTGACGTCGGAGTTCTGGAAGCCCTGCGACAGCGGCGGCAGGGTGGTGTTCGCTGCGACGGTCGCGATGCGCGAGTCGACCGGCAGGCCGAGGGCGACGATGCGCTCCGCAGCCTTGTCCGCGTAGTCCTGCGCGTGCTCGACGATCTCGTCGAGGAGCTCGTGCACGCCGACGAAGTTGCGGCCACGGACGTGCCAGTGCGCCTGCTTGCCGTTGACGACGAGTGCCTCGAGGTCGATGACGACGGGGGCGAGGAACTGGGCGACCCCGGCAGCGAGCTCCGGCGTGGTCGAGAACGGGGACGTGGTGCTCGTGGTGGTCGTGCTCTGCGTGGTCATGGGACAACCATGCCCCCGTCTTTTGCACACCGCAAGGAAGAGCAGGCTGCCCTTACCCGCCGTACTCGACCTGGACCTGCTGGCCGGCGTCGGTGAGTTCGAGCTGCACCATGGACCGTGCGCGCTCGATCCACGGGCTGTCGGCGCACCCGATCCAGACCGAGGTGCGGGGCTCGCAGTCCGTCACGCACCACTCGGCGGCCCACCCGGTCAGGGCGTGTGCCAGCGCTTCACCGTGGTCGGCGAAGACCAGCGGGGCGACGGCCGAGCTGCGGGCGCTCCGGACCAGCCACGTCACGGTGACGCGCGGCGGGGCCGGCAGCAGGCGGATCTGCTCGGCGAGGGCGACCTCGACGAAGACCTGTCCGTACGCGTTCTCGGGGAGTTCCGCGAGCTGGCGGTGGATCTCGACCAGGTCTTCGGCACCGCCCGCGATGAGGATGCGTTCGCTGGGCTGTCGCCGGGTCCGTGCCATGTGCCCACGGTAAGGGAAGCCTTACCTCATCACAAGGGGGAACGGCCGGTTCCGGCGATGTCCACAGCGGGCACACTGAGTTCGTGCGACAGGAACCGCCACATCCACGACAGCGCGACCGTGTTGGTGAGGCCAGGCACACCCTGGGCGATCTGCGTCGCGACGCCGTCGCTGTACGCGGCGAGCTGCAGCGCGACGGTGTCGGCGTCGACCGGGTCGGTGCTCCCCGTCCTGTCGCGTGCGCCCCCGAACACGCCGGCGTCCACCCCGCGCCGGATGACCCGCACCAGGCAAGCCTCCCAGACGCGGATCCGTTCGGCGTACTCGGCGGCGACCTCGGGCCGACGCACCACCGCGGTCCAGTAGTCGGACCAGATCCGCCAGTGCTGCCGGACCTGCTCGGTGTCGCCGAACAGCGGCGCCACGAGCATCCGGAGTCCCACCAGCACGTCGGGTTCGGCGTCGACGGCCGTGACGATCGCGCCGTAGAAGCGCTCCGTCTCGAGCACCACGACCTCGTTGAGGATCTCCGCGACGCTGCCGAAGTGGTACGTCACGGTGCCGACGGAGACCCCTGCCTCGGCCGCGATGTCCCGGAGTCCCGTGGCACCGACGCCGTTCCGGACGATCACCGCGCGGGCGGCCTCGACGATCATCGCGCGTCGGACCTCCGGCCGCTGCCGCACCCGTGCTGCCGCGGTCACGCCGAGGTCCTCGGCACGTCGTCGACGAAGGTGCGCTCGGTGACGAGCACCTCGGGTTCGTCGGGTCCGCCGTCGCGGGCCCAGGCGCGCACGGTGTTGACGACGTGGAAGGCGTCGGCGTCGGCGGTGACCTCGGACGTGGTCTCGAGGCGCGCGGCCCACGCGGGCTTCATCAGCCCGATCGCCCAGCGGGAACTCGCCCGTGCGCTGGTCGGGTCGTCGGAGCGGATCCGGTAGGTCTCACGGGCGTCCTCGGTGAACACCAGGCCGTCCGGGTAGACCCGCCCGCCGCCGTACCCGGGGTCGACGTCGAGCGTCCACTCCCCCGTCTCGACGTCGTGCGTCACCGTGCGCTGCGGCAGCGGATCGGCGGGGGCGACGCGCTCGATCACCAGGGGCTCGGACCGTTCGGGCTCGGCGAAGGCCACGCCGTCGTCGGTCGTCCGGGTCCAGGTGGGCAGGGTCACGCTCGAGGCGGTCGGGTCGATCGTCACCGTGGCCTCGACGCCGTGCGGCCACACCCACGGCCAGTAGGACGACGAGACGGCGATGCGCAGCCGGTGTCCGGCGGCGAACCGGTGGCCGGTCGAGACCAGGCGCACGGGCAGCTCGGCCGGCGTCCCGGGCACGAGCACGTCGTCGCGGTCCATGCCGTCGCGTTTCGCGGCGTTCAGCACCCCGCGGGTGACGAGCGTCGACGAGCCGTCCGGGGCGACGTCGCAGAGCCGGACGGTCAGGGTGGCCCGGGGCTGGTCGCTCGTGACGGACAACCGCACGAGCACGTTGCCGAGCAGGTCGAATGCCTTGCCGACGGGCAGGTCGAAGGTGACCGACCGGCCGTCCTCGGCGCGCTGGTCCGGCGGCAGGTCGGTGGCGTTGCCGAACGGGAAGAACCGGCCTGCGTCCACCCCGGTGTGCTGCGGGGACCGCACGACGACGGGCCCGAGGTCCCCGCCCCGGAGTGCGGCGAGGGGCAGGACACGTTCGTGGGTCGCGGCGGAGGGCCATGCCTCGGCAGCGATCCAGCGACCGCGGCGACCGGCGTAGTACGGCGCTGGGGCCTCGCCCTCGTTGATCCAGGCCCGCAGCGCGGGGTCGTCCTCGACACCGGTGTCCACCCCGAGCAGCCAGCGGTCCCACCAGCGCAGGGTCTCCTGCAGGAACCCGATCGACGGACCCGGCGCCAGCCCACGGTCCGGGTACTGGTGCGACCACGGGCCGACGATGCCCTTCACCGGGGCGCTGACGTGGTCGACGAGCCGGAGCACGGCGTCCCGGTAGGGGTCCGCCCAGCCACCGACGGCGAGCACCGCGGCGCGGATGCCGTCGTAGTCCTCGGCCGCGCTGCCGTGCCGCCAGTAGTCGTCGCGCTCCTGGTGCGCCAGCCACACCGGCGTCATCGGTCGGTTCGCCTCGAGCCGTTCCCGCCAGCGGTCGACCCAGCCGGAGCCGACGACCTCGGGCCGGGGCGGCCGGGAGTTGAAGGCGAACATCGTCGCACCCCAGGCCGCCATGTCGATGCCGAGCACGGCGCCGCCGACGTAGTGCACGTCGTTGTCGTACCGGTCGTCGGTCGAGCAGACGGTCACGATGGCCTTGAGCGCGGCGGGTGCCCGAGCCGCGAGCTGCAGCGCGTTGAAGCCGCCCCACGAGATGCCGAACATGCCGACCGCGCCGGTCGACCACGGTTGCTCGGCGAGCCACGCGATCACGGCCTCGCCGTCGAGCAGCTCCTGCTCGCTGTACTCGTCGTCGAAGAACCCGTCGGACGACCCGGTCCCGCGGATGTCCACGCGGACCGAGGCGTACCCGTGCTGGGCGTACCAGGGGTGCCGCTCCGAGTCGCGCGGCGCGGTCCAGTCGTCGAGCCGGTACGGCAGGTACTCGAGCAGCACCGGGGTCGGGTCGCTCGGCGCCCCCGACTGCGACTGCGCCGGCGCCCAGATCCGGGCGTGCAGCCGCACGCCGTCGGGCATCGGGATCCACTCGTCACGGACCGTCACGCCCGCGGGCAGCGAGCCGGGGTCGCCGATCGCGGTGAAGGTGGCGGCGGCGGTGCCGTGGTGGGTGCCGTCGTCGGTGGTCATGCGTCCTCCCAGTTGCGGGTGCGGTGTCCGTCGCCGTGGTCGGTCCAGCCGTCGGCGTGCCGCCAGCGCGGTACCCCGTCACCGACGTCGGGCAGGGTCGTGCTGCCGGGTTCGAGCGTCGCCGCGAGCAGCGTCGACGTGTACGGGTGGTTCGGGCCGGTGAACACGCGTTCGGTCGGTCCGATCTCGACGATCCGCCCGCCGGTCATCACCGCGACCCGGTCGGCCACGCCCCGCACCACGGCGAGGTCGTGGCTGATGAACAGGCAGGCGAGGCCCCGCTCGCGCTGCAGGTCGGCCAGCAGCGCGAGGATCCCCGCCTGCACCTGCACGTCGAGCGCTGTGGTGATCTCGTCGGCGATCACGAGCGACGGCTCCGCTGCCAGTGCGCGCGCGATCCCGACGCGCTGCCGCTGCCCGCCGGACAGCTGCGCGGGCAGTCGGTCGGCGAACTCCGGTCCGAGCCCGACCTGCGTCAGGAGCGTCCCGACCCGCTCTCGAGAGGACGAGCCGCTGAACAACCGGAGTGGCCGTGCGATCGCGGCGCCCACGGTGCGCCGCGGGTTGAGCGACGTGTCCGCGTTCTGGAACACGAGCTGCACCGCGCGCCGCAGGTCGGCCGCACGACCGGCGATCGGCACGCGCAGGTCGCCGTGGGTCGTGCCGTCGTCGTAGGTGAAGGTCCCCGACTCGGCGGGCACCAGCCCGGCCAGCGCCGTTGCCAGTGTCGACTTGCCGCTGCCGGACTCGCCGACGACGGCGAGCGTCTCGTGCGCGGCGATCGTGAACGAGACGCCGTCGACGGCGGCCGGCAGGCCGCGGCCGTAGCGGATCACCAGGTCGGCCGCGGTCACCACGGGGCGGGCTGCACGCTCGGGAGGCGCGGTGCGGGTCGCCGTGGAGCCGACCGTCCCGGGGACGGTCGCGTCGTCGGGCACGTGGCCCGTCCCTCCAGGCCGTCGCCCGTCCGGCACTGCGGCCAGCAGGGCGCGCGTGTACTCGTGCTGCGGCGCGGCGAAGAGCGCCGCCGTGGCGGCGTGCTCGACGACCTCGCCGTCGCGCATCACGGCGATCTCGTCCGCCATGGCGGACACGACCCCGAGGTCGTGGCTGACGAGCAGGACGGCCATGCCGAGCTGCTCGCCGAGGTCGGCGACCAGGTCGAGGACCGCGGCCTGCGTGACGACGTCGAGGGCGGTGGTCGGTTCGTCGAGGACGAGCACCCTGGGCCGGGCGGCGACGGCCATCGCGATGGCGATGCGCTGCTGCTGCCCACCGGACAGCTGGTGCGGGTACCGACGGACGATCGCGTCGGGGTCCGGCAGCCGGACCAGCCGGACCAGCTCGGCGACGCGTTCGGGGCCGTCGGGCTCGCCGTGGGCGCGGAGGGCTTCGCGGATCTGCTCACCGACGCGCATCGACGGGGTGAGCGCCTGTCCGGCGTTCTGGGCGACGACCGAGGCGGTGCCGCCGCGGAGTTCCCGGCGGCCGGCCGGCGACAGGGCGAAGACGTCGGCGCCGTCGACGCGGACCGTCCCGCCGTCGATCGCCGACCCGGCGCGCAGGTGTGCGAGGAGCGTCCGCGCGACGGTGGACTTGCCGCTGCCGGACTCGCCGACCAGGCCGAGGGTGCGACCGGCCTCGATCGCGAACGAGACTCCCCGGACGACGGGGACGCGTCGCTTGCCGGCGGCGTACGAGATGGACAGGTCGTCCACGCGGACGATCGCGTCGGGCACGGTCGCTGTCGCTGCGGACGTCGAACCGGTGTCGGTGCGGGTCATGCGCTGACTCCCTGCTTGGCGCGGTCGACACCGAGCGACTTGCTCAGGCCGTCGGCCGCGAGGTTCAGTCCGATCACCAGCGTGGCGAGTGCCACGATCGGGGCGAGGGTGCCGAGCGGCACCACGGTGAGCGCGGTGCGGTTCTCCTGCACCATCAGGCCCCAGTCCGGGGTCGGGGGGTTCGCGCCGAAGCCCAGGAAGGACAGCGACGCGACGAGCAGCACGATCCACGAGGCCCGCATCGCGTACTCGACGAGCACGACGTCGAGCACGTTCGGCAGGATCTCGCGGAACACGATCGACAGCGATCGCTCGCCCCGGGCGCGGGCAGCGGTGACGTAGTCCTGGGTGATCACGGTGCGGGCGGTGCCGCGGACGACCCGGGTCACCGCGGGGGCGTAGACGACGGTGACGGCGAGGACGATGACCCACAGGCCGGCGTCGAACACCGTGACGACGACCAGGAGCGCCAGGATCGACGGCACGCTGAGCAGGGCGTCGACAACGCGCATGACGACCTCGTCGAACCAGTTGTCGGCGTACGCCGTGACGCAGCCGAGCACGGTGCCGACCGCGACGGCGATCGTGGTGGCGAGGAACGTCACCGACAGCGCGTACCGGCCGCCGTTCAGGGTGCGGGAGAGCACGTCGCGCCCGTACTGGTCGGTGCCGAGCCAGTGCGTCCACGTCGGACCGGCGAGCACGTCGCCGGCGTTCGTGGCGACCGGGTCGTGTCCGGCGATGACCGGTGCGAGCAGGGCGAGGACGACGTGCAGGGCGATGAGGCCGAGCCCGATGCTCAGCGCCGTCGACCCGCGCAGGGGTGCGAGCGCGCCGGCGAGGACGTCGCGTCCGGTGCGGCGGCGGGGTGCGGTGGCGGTCATGCGGCGGCCTTCCTGGTGCTGCGGGCGCTGCGGGTGCGCGTGCGCGGGCGCCGCTGGCGGGTCCGCAGCTTCGGGTCGAGTGCGAGCGCGACGAGGTCGGCGGCCAGGTTGCACACGACGTAGATCAGGGCGCTCAGCAGGGCGATCGCCTCGATCGTGGGCAGGTCGCGGTTGAACACCGACTCGAGCATGAGCTTGCCCATGCCCGGGTAGTTGAAGACGTTCTCGACCACCACGACACCGCCGAGCAGCCACGCGACGTTGAGCGCGACGACGTTGAGCGTCGGCAGCAGGGCGCTCGGCACCGCGTGCTTCCAGACCACCCGGCGCATGGTCAGGCCCTTGAGCTCGGCCGTCGTGACGAACTCCGACGCCATCACGTCGATGGTCGACGAGCGGGCCGTCCGCACGATGTAGGCGGCCATCGCGAGGGTCAGCACGATGATCGGCAGCCAGATCGTGGGCAGCAGCTCGCCGACGGTGGCGTCGCTCCCCCGCAGCACGACGGCGGGGAAGACCGGCAGGCCGATCGCGAACAGCAGCACCAGGACGGTGGCGACCATGAACTCCGGCACGCTCATCACGACCAGGCTGACGATCGAGATGACCTTGTCGCTCGGACGGCCGCGGCGGACACCGGCGACGACACCGAGCGTCAGGGACACCGTGACGCCGACGAGCATCGCGGGCACGGCGATGAGCATGCTGTTCCGGAACGCCGTGAACAGGGTCGGGGCGACCGGTTCGCCGCTGACGAGCGAGGTGCCGAAGTCGCCGTGCACGGCGCCGCCGAGCCACTGCAGGTAGCGGAGCCAGACGTTCTGGTCGAGGCCGAGCGTCTCGCGGAGTTGCTTGACGGCGTCGGGGGTGGCGTTCTGGCCGAGCAGCTGCTGGGCGACGTCACCGGGGAGCGCCTGCACCGCCAGGAACACGAAGAGCGAGGCGAGCACCACGGTCAGCAGGGCGATGCCGACGCGGCGGAGGACGGGGACGAGGACGTCCGACGGTGTGTTCGTGGTCGTCATCGGCGCAGTCCGATCCGCAGGTAGTCGAACTCGAAGCCGTACTCCGAGTAGTTCACGACGTCGCGGGACAACCCCACGAGCCGGTCGCCGAACATCGGCGTCATGTCCGCACCCTGCTCGACGACGAGCCGCTGGGCGTCCTGGTACAGGGTGAGCCGCTTGGCGTCGTCCATCTCGGCTCGGGCGTCGTCGAGCAGCCCGTCGAAGGTCTCGTTCGACCACGCGCTCTCGTTGTACGACGAGCCCGAGCGGAAGATCTGGTTGAGCAGCTGGTCGATCGGCCGCCCCGTGAACCAGTAACTCACCATGAGCGGCTTCTGCATCCAGATCTGCGTGTAGTACGAGTCGGAGCTCGCGTTGCGGACGGTCAGGCGGATGCCCGCGTCGGCGACGGCGTCCCGGTAGGCCACGGCCATCGGGGTGAACACCGACTCGTAGCTCGACGTGTAGATCTCGGCGCGGAAGTCCGCACGCCCGGCCTGCTTGAGCAACGCCCGGGCCTTGTCCGGGTCGTACTCGCGGTGGTCGTCGACGAACGCGGCGAGCTGCGGCGGCACGGGGTTGTCCCAGCCCGCCGAACCGGTCCCCTGCAGCGCCGTGTCGACGATCTTCCGGGGGTCGTAGGCGAGCTTCATCGCCTGGCGCACCCGCGGGTCGCTGAACTCGTCACTCGTGGCGAGCATCGGGATCGTGTACCACTGGGCGTTCTTCGACCGGGCGACGGTGGCCCGGCCGGACGCCGACACCACCCGGGCGGTCGCGAAGTCCAGGTTCGTCTGCGAGATGAGGTCGATCTGCCCGGCGAGCAGGGCGTTCACCCGCGCCGTGGTGTCCTGGATCGAGTAGAAGTCGATGCCGTCGAGCGCTGGCCGGCCGGCGAAGTGGTCCGCGTAGGCCTCGACGCTGCCCGCGCCGGCCGGGGTGAAGGACGACAGCCGGAACGGCCCCGTCCCGATCCCGGTGCGGCCGATGTCGGCGACGGCGTCTGCCGGCACGATGTAGCACTGGTACGCGGTGAGCAGCGAGGGGAACTCGGCGTTCGGCTTCGTCAGCGAGAAGCGGAGCGTGTACGGGTCGACGGCGCGCATCGAGTCGGCGTCCATGACCTCGCCGAGCACGCCGGCCTGCGGGCTGCCGGTCTTCTCGTCGAGGATGTGCCGGATGCTCGCGATGGCGTCGTCGGCGGTGAAGCGGGAGCCGTCGTGGAAGGTCACGCCACGGCGGAGCGCGAAGGTCCACTCGGTGCCGTCGGCGTTCGCGGACCACTCCTCGGCCAGGTCCGGCACCGGTGTGCCCTGCTGGTCGAGCTTGACGAGCCGGTTGTACAGCGCACCGAGGTACTCGTAGGCCGACAGCGAGCTGGCGGAGTCGAGGGTCTCGGCGGCCGAGGCCGCCGGCCGGGCGATGCGCAGGCGCCCGCCGCGGCGTGCGACACCGGTGGCTGCGGTCTCGGGGATCGTGGGGGTGCCGGCGGACGCGCCGGAGCTGCACCCGGCGAGCGTGAGCAGGCCGAGGCCGGCCAGACCGGCGGCGCCGGTGATGAGCGCCCGACGGCTCGGACCGTGGGCTCCTCGGGGTTCGGGGACGATGGGCTGCATTCGGGGTGACCCCTCCTGTAATCGTTCCGGTGAACGATAGAGGTCCCCGGCCGATCCCCCAAGCCCGCTCCCGGCGGTCGACGCGGGACCAGGGGCGCCGGGAACGGCGGACCGGTGCGGATCCGCCCCCGAGGACGACCGTTCCGTGCACGGGTGGAACGTTTACCAACCCGTTACACGGCGCGCTCCGGCACGCGGCATGATCGGGAACGCACCGACGTCCCCGAGGAGGACCATGGCCACGTTCACCCGCGGGTTCGGCGGTCGCCGTGCCGACCGCGACGACACCCGCATCCCGCCCGGGCAGACCCTGGTCCGTGACTGGCCCGTCCTGTCCGCCGGCGCGACGCCCGACATCGAGCCGACCGACTGGGCCTTCTCGATCCGCACCGAGTCCGGCCTGCACCAGTGGACCTGGGACGAGGTGCACGCGCTCGGCGTCGAGGACGTCACCGTCGACATCCACTGCGTCACGCACTGGACCAAGCTCGACATGCCGTGGCGGGGCGTCCCGCTCGACCGCCTGTTCGAGGACGTCGAGACCGAACTCGACTACTGCATGGTGCACAGCCACGGCGGCTACACGACCAACGTGCCGCTCGACGAGCTGCTCGACGGCAAGTCCTGGATCGCGTTCGAGGCCGACGGTGCGCCCCTGACGCCCGAGCACGGCGGGCCGGCCCGCCTGCTGGTCCCCCACCTGTACTTCTGGAAGAGCGCCAAGTGGGTGCGCGGCATCGTCATGCAGTCCGACGACGAGCCCGGCTTCTGGGAGAACGCGGGCTACAACCTGCACGGCGACCCGTGGAAGGAAGAGCGGTACTGGTGACGCTCCCCGACACCGGCCTGGAGGCACGGATCACCCCCGCCACGCGACCCGCCGCACGCAGGCGGCCGGCCTGGCACGCCGCCACCGTCGCGTCCGTCGTCCGCGAGACGACGAACGCGCGCCGGATCGTCCTCGACGTCCCCACCTGGCCGGGCAACGACCCCGGGCAGCACCTGGACCTGCGGCTGACCGCCGAGGACGGCTACCAGGCCCAGCGCTCGTACTCCATCGCGTCGGCCGGCCCCACGACCGATGTCGTGCTCGCGGTCGACCGCGTGGACGGCGGCGAGGTCTCCCCGTTCCTCGTCGACGCCGTCGAGGTCGGCGACGCGCTCGAGGTCCACGGCCCCCTGGGCGGCTGGTTCGTCTGGCGGCCGGGCGAGTCCACCAGGCCCGTGCAGCTCATCGCCGGCGGCTCCGGCATCGTGCCGCTCGTCGCGATGGTGACCGCCCACGCCGAGGCGGACGACCCGGCGCCCTTCCGGCTCCTCGCGGCCGTCCGCACGCCGGACGACATGTTCTTCCGCGCGGAACTCGACCAGGCGCTCACGAGCCGGGCACCGCTCGAGGTGACCCACGTGTACAGCCGCACCGCGCCTCCAGGCTCGAGCGTGCCGGCCGGACGGCTGACGCGGGACGCGCTCGCTGCGGCGGTGTTCCCGCCGGACGCGGGTGCCCTGGTCTACGTGTGCGGGTCGACGCCGTTCGTCGAGCAGGCGCTGCGCTGGCTCACCGAGCTCGGGCACGACACGAGCGACGTCCGCGCCGAACGGTTCGGGGGCAGCTGATGGTCGTCGTGGACGGCAACGCACTCGCGGGGACGCTGGCCGACAGTCTGGGGCCCGAGCCGACCGTGGTCGCCCTGCGCTGCGCCGGGTGCGGTTCGCTCGGGGTGCTCGGGCAGACCACCGTCCACCGCTCCGCGATGGGGTCGGTGGCGCGCTGCCGAGGGTGCGACACGGTGCTCGTCACGGTCGTCGAGTCCGGAGCCCGGCGGTGGGTGGGGTTGCCCGGCGCCCGCACGATGTCGGCGTCGCTACCGGACGGCATCGAGTAGCACAAGGCTCGCACGGCGGGTCGTGCGGGGTTCTTGCGGGTTCCCGCAACCCTGGATCCGGTCCCCACCCGAACGGGGGTCGGCTCCGGATACATCCTCGGAACTGCGCCGGGCCACCCACCCGGTGCGTGCCGGTGGGGGCAGGGTCGCCTCCGCGCCCGGTGGGCGCGGGTACCCGAAGCCTGCGCCCACTGGGCCCCCACGCCTTCGGCACTGCGACGCCCCGCAACGACGGAACCCCCGCCGCTCTTCCGAGCGACGGGGGTTCCGGTCTTCCTGTTCTGAGCGGATGACGAGATTCGAACTCGCGACCCTCACCTTGGCAAGGTGATGCGCTACCACTGCGCCACATCCGCATTCCACACGCCGTGCTGGCCGTGCGGAGATGACTCTACCCGATGACGGGCGGCATCACCGGTTCCACCCTGGTTCCCGGCGTGTCCGGCGCGGCGCGGGCGGTCCGTCAGGTCGACGGAGTTCGATCAGACCATGAGCTACGTGCACGACAACCCGGGCGGGACCGAGGCCCACGGCGTCGACCTGGTCGACGGCGACGCCCCCGCCATCCGGATCCTGGTGCACGGCGACCTGCCGACCACGATCGAGCACGAGGGCCGCACCTGGCTCGCCACGGGTGACGCCCACGACGCCGGCACCGACGACACCCCGCCGATCGCGATCTACCGCCCGGTCTGAACCGACCCAGGGCGGCCCGGTCAGTGACCGCGGACGTCGCCCGTCAGGATCGCGTGCTCGACACCCGCTGACAGCTCGTCGTGCAGGGCGTCCGCGAAGAACTCGCCGGCACCCAGGCTGATGAGGTGCGCGACCGCGGCCTCCGCCGCCGGGAACCCGGGCTCCCACTCGTCGTGCAGGAACGCGCGGACGTGTCCGGACTCGTGCACGACGACCACGCCGATGTGCTCGTGCCGGGTCCCGTCCTCGAGCACGGCGTCGAAGACGATGGGTTCGGTGTCCTCGCCGAGTTCCTCGAGCAGGACGGTGCCGGTGCCCGGCCACTCCGTCCGGTACGGCGGCAGGTCGGGGGCGTGCAGGTGCCCGGCGAGCTCGTCCGACGCCGACTCGATGTGCCCGGTGGACAGGTACTCGTCGACGACGTCGTGGATGCGGGCGTGCAGGTCCGGCTCGTACTGCCACCAGCGCTGGTGCACGGTGCGGAGCCACTCCTGGGTCGCGGGGTCGGCCGATGCCGAGATCCCCACGAGCTGCGGTGCGGTGCCCGGCGAACCGACGACCTCGAGCTGTTCGTCGTGGGTCTCGACCGTGATCGACCCCGTGGTCTCGTCGGGGTGCACGCCGTGGACGTCCTCGGGCGCGGCGGCCCAGATGCTGGCGGGGAGCTTCGGTGGCAGGTCGAAGGGCACCGCGATCGCCGGCTGCGTCATCGCGTGGTCGATGGCGTCGCCGAGGTGCACCTCGTCCGACCGTGCACCCATCACGATGCCCCCGGTCGGTGGCACCAGCGACAGGCGTTCCAGGTCGTCGGGCGCCGCGTTCATCGACGTGAACACCACGGTGTCCGCCCACTGGACGAACGCACCGGCCGACCGGTCGTCCTCGCCGAACGGTACGTCCCACGCCGTCGGGTCGGCGAGCACCCACGATGCGGTGCGGCCGGCCGGTCCGTGGCGGACGGCGTCGACGATCGCCGGCACCAGTCCGGGCAGCTGCCGGTACGCCGGGCGGACCGTGAGCCGGTCGACGGCGAGCAGGTCGGGCTTGCCGAGCATCTCGGCTGCGTGGGTCTGCAGCGAGAAGAACGTCTCCCCCGTCGCGTCCTGCGCAGCGACGGCAGAGGCGAACGCCCCGGCGACGTCGGAGACCTGGTAGCCGAGCACCAGCGCCTCGAGCGACTCCGGCGCCCGGCTCGTGAACGCGGTGACCTCGGCGACGGAGACCGCCTCGGTCTCGTCGTCGTCGGTGATCGGGACGCGGACGTCGATCACCCACCGGTCGACGTCCTGCCCGGGGTAGGCGTCACCGTCCTCGTCCGAGATCGTGATGTGCACCAGGCGCAGGGAACCGTCCCAGGCGTCGTGGACGTGCTGGGCGATGGCGGCATCGGGGTCGTCGTTCACGGATGCAACGGTACCGGTGCGATCGGCAGCGTCACGCGGACGGCGACCAGCGGCATCGACCCGTAGGCCCGACGTCGGGGGCAGGCGAGGGGGTGCGGTGCGCACCACGTGGCCGACGGCCGCAGTGCTCGCTGCGGCGACGCTGCTCACGGCGACGGGCTGTTCGTCGTCGTTCTTCGAGCCGATGGCCGACCCGGTCGGGACCTGGACCCTGACGCCGGACGGGGGCAGCACCATCGTCCTGCGGCGGCAGGAGCCTCGGCTTCTGGGTCGGGGATCGTGAACGCCCCGACCCGACGTACGAGTACCGGCACGACTGAACCGTCCGAGGACCCTGAGCGAGCGCGGGCAGCGTCGGGTACTGACGGTGCGGCTCTGCGACGCGACCCCGGGACGGACGGGAGGCCCGGTGCCGGCTGGAACCGGGCCTCCCGTCCGTCTCGCTGCCGTCACCTGCCACAGCACTCCGATCGGTCGGTCGTCAGCCCGGAGCGCTCGGCGCGCTCGGCGCGTTCGGCGCGCTTCGCGACGAACACCGCGACCTCGTCGGCCACCGCGACGGGCGCGTCGATCACCGGGAGCCGCGGCCTTCACCGGCGACCGACATCCCCGCCGTTGAACGGTCAGCGCATCACGGACAATCCCGGGACGGCGTCAGGGCAGCCACGCTCATGGTGGATCGACAGGAGCGACTCCGTGGTCCCGACCGGCACGATCGCGCGGTCGTCGCTCCCGTCCCGTGATCCGCACCGATGCGACTCAAGGAGGCCGCGATGGAACACACGAACCCCCGGCGGTGGGGCGCGAACGCGCCCGCTGCTGACCGACTCTTCGCTGGGACACCACGATGAGGGCCCGGAACCTCGCCGCCGCTGCGATGGTGACGGCTGCTGTCGGCATCGTGGTCTCGCGCCGCCGACGCGGCGCACCCGGGCCCGCACGGAAGGTGCTGGCCGAACCGCGTTCCGGCTGGCACGCGGTCACGGTGAACCGCGGTCGGGACGCGGTGCTGCCAGGCGGACGAGTCCCCGCGCCGCTCACGGCGTTCGGGCAGGACGTCGAGGTGGAGGCCCGTCCCGCGCCCGGCGATCGCGGCACCGAGCTCCGTGCCCGGTTCCGAGGCGGCGCCCCGGATGCACGAGGCCGGTTGCGGGCCGCGCTGCGCGAGGCGAAGCAACTCATCGAGGTCGGCGAGGTGCTCCGGGTGGATCCGGTCCCCCACGGCCGACGGAAGGCCACACCCACCGGCGCGTTGGTGGACGTGGCGACGAGACGGAGCAACGAGGAGGGTGTGCTGTGAAGGCGCTCTGTTGGACCGGGGTCAACGAGACCGCGGTGGAGACGGTGGAGGACCCGAAGATCCTCAACGATCACGACGTGATCCTGAAGGTGCGTCTGAGCACCACCTGCGGGTCGGACCTGCACCTGCTCGGCGGGTACATCCCGACCATGCGATCCGGTGACGTCCTGGGGCACGAGTTCATGGGCGAGGTCGTCGAGACGGGATCGGCCGTCACGAAGCACAAGGTGGGCGACCGGGTCGTCGTCTGCTCGTTCATCGCCTGCGGGCAGTGCTGGTACTGCACCCACGGGCAGTTCTCACTCTGCGACAACGGCAACCCGAACCCGGGCTTGACCGAGGCGATGTGGGGATCGTCGATCGGCGGATGCTTCGCCTACAGCCACGCGCTCGGCGGGTTCGCGGGCAGCCACGCCGAGTACGTCCGCGTGCCCTACGCCGATCAGGGGGCGTTCACGGTCCCCGACGGCGTGTCCGACACGGCCGCCCTGTTCGCCTCCGATGCCGCACCCACCGGGTGGACCGGAGCCGACCTGGCCGGGATCACCCCGGGTGACACCGTCGCAGTGTGGGGCGCCGGAGGTGTGGGCCAGATGGCCGCTCGTGCGGCGATGCTCCTCGGCGCCGAGCAGGTGATCGTGATCGACCGCCTGCCCGAACGGCTGCGACAGGTGCGCGAGCACATCGGTGCCGAGACGCTCGACTACACGAGCGACGCCGTGCTCCCGGAACTCAAGGAACGCACCGGCGGTCGGGGTCCCGACGTCTGCATCGAGGCCGTCGGCATGGAAGCGCACGGTACCGGACCGCTGTACCTGTACGACCAGGCCAAGCAGCAGCTCCGATTGCAGACCGATCGGCCGACCGCCCTGCGCGAGGCGATCTACGCCTGCCGGAAGGGCGGCAGCCTGTTCTCGCTCGGGGTCTTCGGTGGGCTCGTCGACAAGTTCCCGTTCGGCGCGATCATGAACAAGGGCATGACGGTCCGCGGCGCCCAGCAGCACGGGCACCGCTACATCCCGATGATCCTCGACCGCATCGCCGCGGGAGAGCTCAGCACCGAGCACCTCGCCACGCACGTGATGCCACTGTCGCAAGGGCCGCGTGGGTACGAGATGTTCAAGAACAAGGACGACGGTTGCGTCCGCGCCGTCTTCACCCCCGGCGTGTGATGACCGACCACGCACCGGAGCGGAGGAAGGAACGATCATGAGGGCACGACGATGAACGATCGGATTCTCTCCACGCGCCGGGCGCTCGTCACCGTGGGGATCGGGGTCCTGGTCGGGGTCGGGTTGACCCTCACCGGGACTCCGTCCTTCGGGCCGCTCGCGGCCTGGTGCACGGCCGGCCTGATCGCGCTGGTCGAGGTCTGGCACAAGTGCTGGCGCCAGGACGCCGACGGCACCGAGCGTCTCGCACGCGAGGAGTTCCGAGACACGGGTCAGTGACAACGCGCTCATCGTGGCCTGTTTCGCGAGTCACGCCGCCGTCGTCCTGGCGCTGAGCGAAGCCAGCCAGGCGCGAGATCCGGCTTCGGTCGCGGCGGTCATCCTGGGTGTGCTCGGCAGGATGGTCGCGTGGGCGTTGGTCAACACGGTCTACGCCCTGAAGTACGCCCGGACCTTCTTCCTCGACCACCGGGGCGGCGGGTTCGACGTCAAGCAGGACGGGCGACCGACCTCCAGCGACTTTGCCTACTTCGCCTTCACGATCGGCATGTCGTACGCGGCACCAGAGGTCGAGCCGGACGACAGTGAGACCCGGCGGAAGGCGTTGCCGCACGCGCTGCTGTCGTACTTCTTCGGCACGGTGCTCATTGCGGTGGCCATCAACCTGGTGACGAACCTCGGTCAGGGGTGAGCGGAGGGATCCTCGTCGACCCTAGGCTGACCGACGTGACCGACCTCGCTCCTGACCAGACCGCGCCGAACGCCGCAGGGTTCCCCGCATCGGCAGCCGTGCCGCTACCGCCCCTCAGCCTGCTCGCGGTGGTGGCGATCGCCCTCGCGTTCGTCGCGCCGATCGGCGGTCTCGTCGTCGGGTTCATCGCGCGCCGCGACGTGCGGCTGACCGGTGAGCGGGGTGACGGCATCGCGTTCGCGGCGATCCTGATCGGGGCGACGCTGACGTTGTTCGGGATCATCGTGCCGCTGTTCCTCGGCGGCGCGGGGATCCTCGACCTGGACCTGCGGCTCTGATCGCTAGCCTTCCGGCCTGGGGAACCACGACGGCGCGATGCCCATCCGATCGGCGACGGTCCACGATGCCGGGGCGATCGCCCACGTGCACGCGGCCTCGTGGCGTGAGACGTACGGCCGGTTCGTCGACGATCCGGACACGAACCCGTGGTTCGACGTGGGTCGGCGGGTCGACATGTGGCGGTCGATGCTCGCCGACCCCTCGACGTGCCGGGGCGTGCGTGTTGCGCTCGACGACACCGGCGTCATCGGCTTCGCTGCCGTGCAGCCGACGCCCGGACCCGAGGCCGCCCCACCCGAGGAACTGACGATGCTGTACGTCCTCGCCCGCGCGCACGGAACCGGCACCGGCCAGGCGCTGCTCGACGACCTGCTCGCCGATCGTCCGGCGTCGCTGTGGGTGGCCGCGGACAACCCTCGGGCACACGCCTTCTACCAGCGGAACGGCTTCACGCCCGACGGCGCGGAATCGGCGTTCGGACCGATCCCGCTGACGGTCCGGCTGGTGCGCTGAGGCTCAGTCCGCCACGGGAGCCGACAGGTCCCAGACGGTGTCGGCCTCGTACTGCTCGGACCAACCGCGCCGCATCCGGGCGGCGGCGCGGTCGAAGGCGTCGACGACGTCGGTGTCCGGCGTCAGGAGCGCCTGCAGGCGGAGCCCGTCGAACAGTGCGACGAGCTGCTGCGCGCCGCGGATCGGGTCCATGGTCGCGGGCTCACGGCCGGCGTGGACGTCTCGCTGCAGCGCGGTCCGGACCGTCTCGCGGAACTGCAGGTAGGCCGACCGGTAGTAGTCGGCACCGTCGGTGGACGGGTCGGTGGAGACGGCCAGCGTGGCGGCGATCAAGCGCATGAGGGCCGGATCCTCGGCGTGGGCCGCGAGCAGCGCGTGCAGGAACGCCACCGTCCCCTTCTCGCCGGCGAGCGGGAGCAGCGGGGCCGACACTGCCCGGGTCCACCGCATCACGGCGGCAGCGAGCAGCGCGGGCTCGGACGGGAACAGCTCGAGGATCTCCGCCTGCCCCATCCCCGACCGAGACGCGACGTCCTCGAGCGAGAAGCGTGAGAGTCCACCGTCGTGCAGGACGGCGATGGCGCCGTTGATCGCCCGGGTGCGCGGGACTTCCTCGTCCGCGGCGTTCTGGTTCGTCAGCGGTGCGAGCGGGTGCTTCCGGAACCAGTCCAGCAGCGCACGTGCGCGGGACGCCCCGAACGCCGGGTCGGTCGGACGACCGGCGGTGAACAGGTCGCTGAACCCGGGAACGTCCTGCATCAGCGGGTCGAGCGACTGGAACGCCATCGACCAGTCCGGGAACGAGCGCCGGGCGATCGGCTCGTCGAGCAGCACCCGGACGTTCGTGTGCCGCGGGTCGGCCTGGACCTGGTCGAAGCGCTGCCGGACGACGTCGTCCTCGCCCTCGATGATCCCGATGCAGTTGTCGTCGCGGTGCGCGAGCATGCCCGTGACACCGAGTCGTGTGTTCTTCTCGCGGCCGACCGCCAGGATCTGGGCGAGTTCGGAATCCGTGATCGGACGGGTCTGGGTGCTGGTGTAGACGAGCGATCGCATGGTGCTGCTTCCTGGTCGGACGGTCCCCCGGTGTGTGGGAGGCGCCGCCGTGTCGAACCCGAATCGACTCGACGGCACCTCGTGGTCACCGTAACCAGCGGCGACCACCTTCACTGCGACGCAAGACGGTCCGTGGCTGTCCGGCACCCGGAGGATGCCGACCTCTGAATGGAACCATCCGACGGTCCTCGGCGGTACCCCCACTACGGGGAACGCTCGTTCTCCGGCGGTCGCTCGTGGCGCACTTGGCGCACTTGGCGCACGTGGCGCACGTCAGGTTGCGCGGTCGCCTGTTCCAGGCGTCTCGACGATGCGGTCACCCGTCGTCGGGTCCCATCCGACCGTGCGGGGTTCGGCTGCTCGAGGACGCCGTGCATCCCGTGGGAAGAACGGTCGTGCGCTCGGCAGGTAGCTGAGCACCGCCGCGACGACGATGCAGACGGCGTCGACGAGGCTCCGGTCCATGCCGTCGGTGGCGATGGTGATCACCGCGCTGCAGGCGGTCAGCCCGGCGATGATCGCGAGCCAGAGTCGCGCGTTCCCGGAGCCTCGTCCCATCAGCGTCGCAAGCCACAGGAACAGTGCCGACCAGGCGAGGACGAAGAGGAGCCCGAGCGACGCCCCGATGATCGCGCCGCCGGCTTCGCGCATGGACACGACGATGCCGGGCGCCGCGGCCGCGAGGCTGATGACGACGGAAACCCACCAGAGCGCCACGGCGACCGTGACGACCCGCGGTCGCGTGCGCTGTTCGGTGCGCTGTTCCATCAGGTGCTCCCCCGTCGTGCCGGATCCGGCACGACGATCCTACGGTGACGGCTGACGCACTCCGGCCATGCGCGATCGGCGGAGGATGACCAGTCCCACGGTCAGTCCGGCTGCGAGTAAGGCGAAGGTCAGGAACGACGCGAACCCGATCGTCACCAGCCGGTCGTGCGGCGCACCGACACCCAGGAGCAGCCGAAGCGTGAGCAACGGCACCACGACGGCGGCCGTCCACGAGGCGATCACCAACACCGAGAGCAAGATGACCGCGCCCCGGTGCGGAGCCGTTCCGGGGGCGTTGGTCATGCGACCATCCAACCAGTGGCCTGGTGCGAGCCCCTAGGGGCGGTAGTCCTCACGACGCGGCAGGAGCTCGGCCGCGTGGGAATCGATGTACGGCTTCGCGCCCAGCATCCCGCCGATCGTCTTCGCGACCGTCGTGAGCAACGCTCCGAGCCCCCGTGCCACGATGCTCAAGATCCTCATGGTGCCCCCTCGTCGGACCGACCTGCGGTGTCGGACTCTTCCCGTCACACCGTACGCGGAGGGCCGGATTCCCGCCAGGGACGGCAGACTCTCGGGCCCGTCGTCGATCGTCGTCGCGGATAGGCTGGACGCCCGATCGGGGAGGAACCGCGATGCCGGTGGTCCGCGAGCGAGTGCCGTTGTGGCGCACGCCCTGGTGGCACCCTCGCCGCTGGGAAGCGCGCATGTGGGTGCTGCTCGTCGCTGCTGCTGCTGGCGGCGTCCTCCGCGAAGTGGCGCATCCGTTCTACGACGACGGGGTCGAGGCGATCGTGAACTGGCTCGGCCTCTGCATCCCGGGATGTGTGATCGCGTACGTCGTGGTCGGTCGGTGGAAGAAGGGTCTCACCACGCTGTGGAAGCCGTCCTGGCGCGAGCTCCGACGGATCCTGGTCGCGGCACCGCTCGGGGTGCTGGCCCTGCGGCTGCTCATCGAGGACGACGACGCGTGGTTGTGGCTGCTCGCCGGGGTGTCCGCCGCGCTGCTCGCGCTCGCGGTGGCTCGCTGGGTCGCTGCCCACCGCGATCGTCGACGTCGGACGAATGCGTACGGGACGGTGTCCGCTGACCCCTACGCGTAGCTCCCGATGGGGTTCGTCGATCCCTACGCGTCCTGTGCCGAGTCGGTCTTCGACGGCAACCGCGATGCCACGAGCGACCCGACCAGCGCCACCACCGCGAAGGCCGCGAACCCGAACGGCAGCCCGATCGCGCTGCCGACACCACCGACGACGAGCGGTCCGACGGCGTCCCCGGTCTCGCGCCCGAGCTCCGCTGAGCCCATGGTGCGACCGAGCCGATCCGGCGGAGTCGTCCCGGCGAGGTGCGCGAACGCGACGGGTGTCAGCGTGGCGACACCGGCCCCGGCGAACAGCGCCGCGATGAAGACGGCCACCGCCGAGGGTGCGACGGCGACAACCAGGAAGGCCGCGGCAACCGCGGCCGTCCCGACCGCACCCGCGACCCCGGTACCGAGGCGCCCGGCGTCGTGCAGTCGACCGGCGACGGGCTGCACGAGCGACGACGTGACCGCGAGGACGGCGACCGCGAGCGTCGACACCAGGAGCGGGATGCCGACATCGGTGCCGAGCGCCGGGAGCATCCCGGTCAGCGCGCCGATCGCAGCGCTGCCGACGGCCAGCACGACGACCGGGATCAGGAACTGGCGGTCCGTGGCCGCTCGGACCATCGCGGCGAGCGTGGCCCGCTGCCGGGGCAGGGGCACGATCGGCTCGACGGCGACGAACACCGCCACCGCGGTCACCAGGGCCATCACGACGAGGATCCCGAAGACCCACTGCGTACTGCCGAACTGCACCACGAGTGCACCGATGACCGGTCCCCCGGCGTAGCCGAGACCCTTCCACGAGCCGTACCGACCGAAGTACGTCCCCCGACGGTTCGCCGGCACGAGACGGGCGACCGCGGCGGACGATGCCGGCGAGAACGCGGAGGCGCCGGCGCCCTGCAGCAGACGCGCGAGGCCGAGCCAGAACGGTCCGGTCCCGAAGACGCCGATGAGTGAGGCCGCTGCGAACACGACGAGTCCGCCGACGATCACCGGTCGCGGCCCGATGCGGTCGGACAGTGCGCCGAAGACCGGCTTGAGGACGAGTTCGGCGACGTCGTAGAGCGCCAGGAAGAGCCCGAGCCACGCCAGCGTCAGACCGAGTTCGAGGTGCTCGCCGCCGACCGCTGCGGCGATGCTGTTTGCCCCGAAGGCGGTCACGAAGCCCGCGGCGTACAGCGGCGCGAGCCGAGGGGCAGTGGTCGTCGACGGGGCGGTCACGTGCTCACCTTGGCCGACCACGGGCCGGACCGCCAACGCTCACGATCATTCCTCGTGACTGCGTGACGCTCTGCCTCGTCCACGATCGGCCATCCCTTCGCCGGTGTGTCTGCGGTGTCCACGGGGTGGTGCAGCCTCGGATCAAGCGTGTCGAAACCCTCACTGTTCGGCCTCGATCGACATGGCGTTGACGAATCGTCAGCGACCGCGACGCATGATGGGTGGCATGAAACAGTGGACTTCCGCAGAGACCACCGAGCTCATCGTCAAGAGCTGGTTGTGGATGACGCTCCTCACCGCGCCGGTCGCCACCGTCATCGCCGTCGCGTGGTGGAACCCCATCGCCCTCTCCCTCTTCGTGCCGGCCTCGCTCATCTTCACCGGCATCGGAGCAGCCATCGGCGGCATCGCCTCCATCCCCTTCTCCCACGGACTCAGTCGAGCCCTGATGCGAGTCCGGAGCCGCCTCGTCCACGCCATCGCACACTCCCTGCACGCCGGCGCGCTCGCGGCAGCCTGCCTCGCGCTCTTCCTCGTCATGAACGATGGGGACGACCTCTCGACGTGGCCGCTCATCGCGTCCGTAGCCGCCGGCATCGCCGCGGCGATCGCACGGTGGCGGCTCGACCGCACCAGGACGACGGCAGAGCCGACAGCAGCGGACGTCGTCGACGACGCCGGGGCCTAGCCGGACCACGACCAGCGCCCGTCGGGACTGTCAACGGGAAAGAGGGGTGTCGGCGCCGGTGCCGGGGGATGTACTCGAGTTCGTCTGAGGTGGCGACGGCCACGTCCGACCGGTCGATAGGGTCGGTTCGTGGGGAACTCCGTGACGCTGAACGTGCTGGCCGCTTCGTCGACGACGGCGGGAGACGACCCGGCTGTCCGCGCCGGCGAGGTCGACCTGGACGCGGTCACCGGTGAGTGGGAAGTGCAGTGGCTCCTGCCGTTCCTGTGGATGGGGCTCGTTCCCGAACCCTGGTTTGCAGCGCACGCTGACCGGCTCCTCGCAGCGCTTGCAGCTGGTGAAGACGAGAGCCCGGGCCTCACCGATGTCGTCGTGCCCTGGCCCACCGCTGCTGAGGCGTTCCGAACGCGGCTGCCAGCGGTGGTCGCCGTGTGGCCGGAGTTCGCTGAGCCCGCGAATCGGTTCCTCTCGGATGTCACCTCGGTGGCGGAGCGGACGACGAACCCCGTCATCCGACTGCGGCTCGACGAGCTGGTCACGGCGTCGTGGGGCGATGAAACGGAACTCAGCCGGTACGTCGCCGACGTCCTCGCTGACGCGGACCAATGGGACGACCCTCGACGGACCGCTGAGGGTCGGGTGTCCGACTTCCACCGGGCAGCGACAGCAGACGAGCCAGGCCGGTCGTTCCTGCTCGGTGGTGAATGGATGTACGGCGGGTCTTCGTTGCCGCGTGACGAACCGGTGCCGTTGCCGGCTCCGAGCCGGGCGGCACCATCGGCTCCGCAGGATGCGCGCGTCGACCGTCAGGCGGAGACGCCTCGGGTGCCGAGACCTTCGTGGATCAACGAGCGGCAGTGGGCCGGCCGCTACGGGATCCATGGTGAGGACCTCTGGCAGGTCGCGGCCTTGGCCGCAGCTCGGAAGGCCCGAGCGCAGGCGAACGTGTGGCCGTGGCACTGGATGGTGGTGATCGCGGTGACGTTCGCAGTCGTGACGTGGCTCATCGTCGGCATGTTCTCCGACAGCATGCTGTGGGCGACCATCGCTGGAGCAGTCGTCCTCGTCAGCGTTGCTGCGATGTGGGGGCGTGCTGCTGGTCGAGCTCGCCGAAGCTAGCGCAGCGGACGTCGCTGGGTCGACCGGGCGTTGCTGATGAACCGGTCGAGTGCGTCGCCGACGTCGTCGTGCCAGGAGCCGTCGGACCAGGCGCCGGCTTTCTCGTCGGTTGCCCAGACGTGCCAGCGGTCACCCTCTTCGTCAAGCGCTGTCGCGTCGGCGGTTCCCCGCTCGCCGGGCCAGAGGACCCGCAGGCGTTCGTCGGCGACCACCGCGCGGGCTTCGTCCAGGTCGGTGAACGGCAGCGGTTTCCGCCACTGGTCGATGACGACGCCGATGCGCTTGCTGGGGGTGCCGTCCCAGTCGATGTCGAGTCCTCGGTCGGAGAGGACGCTGGCGACCCGTTCCCCTGCGGTGAGCTGGGAGCGTTCGTTGACGGCTGCTTCACCGCGGGTGGAGAGCATCGACTTCGCGACCAGGTCGGGGTCGATGTCAGGCGCTGGGCGGAACGACCCGTACGCGAGGCGCAGAACGCACCGTTCCAGGGCGAGCCCGTCCGTGTCCTGCTCATGGAAGAACACGTACGCCCACTCTCGCTGTCCGTCGGGCGCTGTCTGGTCCGGTGTTCGCCGGTCACGCGCTTCCAGGAACCCGTCGCTCTGGTCGACGCCGAGGTTCATCCCGGTGACGAAGCCGTCACGGGCGAGCTCCGCGAAGGCGAACTGGAGACGGTCGTACTGGCTGCTGCGCCAGTCCCAGGTTGCCTCCTCCTGCCGGCGTGCATCCCAGATGAGCCGGGTGCGCGCGAGGACGCTGCGGCGGAGCTCGTCAACGTCCGGTACGTCGTCCTCGTACCATTCGACGACTGTCTCGACGACGTCGTCGAAGCGGCGGAACCCGGGCAGCATCTGCTCGGTGACCGTTTCGTCGATCATCTGCTCGTCGGGTTCGACCTCGTCGAGGATGTCGTAGTCGGTCTGGTCGATGCTGTCGTCCGGCTTCCGCCGCCGCCACTTGTCGAAGATCCCCACGGACGGATCCTATGCGGCGCTGGTGTCGCGCCGCCGGGACGCGGACCGGTCCGGGAGTCTGGTGCAGCAGCTCGAGGTCCTGCACCGGCAGGCCGGTGACGCTGGCTCGAGACGGTCGACCGGAGCGGAATCTTGCGGTTTGCGGTCTACGTCTGCGTGAGGACCTTCGCGTGACCGTGGCCGTCGGCGAAGACGTACGCGGATCCGCCGCCGAAGTTCACGCCGAGGGGGTCCTCGTCGAGCATCGCGACGAACCGGTATCCGTCCGGAGTCTCGTCGTTCTGGATCCACGCCGGTCTCCCGCCCCACTGGCCGGCGACGGTGACACCGTCGGCGCGCGCCTCGGCCAACGCGTCGGAGTAGTCGTCCGCGGCTGCCTGGTGCACGCCGAGGAGCCACGGTGCACCGGCCATCACGGCGGTGCCGGACGATGATGCCGGCCGTCCGGCCGGGTGCAGGTCGCGTCCACCGACGACGATGGCAGCGTTGCACCCGGCGTCCGGGTCCCAGGACGGGCAGGAGCCCGGGTCTGCCTGGCAGATGAAGACGAGGATGAGGCTGCCGTCGTGCTCGAGCTGCGCGGTGAACTGCATCGGCTCGTGGTGTTCAGCGCACGTCGGCCAGTCGAAGCCGTCGGGAACGCTGGGCTGCCCGCCGAGTCGTGAGGACACCAACGGTGCGGTGAGGTCCGACCGGTACGCGCCGAGGAGCCGAACACCGGCTCGGGTTCGACGTACTGCGACAGCGTCGTGACTCCGGGTCGACGACGACGCGGCGCTGAGGCGGATGCTCTCCGGCGTGCCGCTGCGGATGGCGGCGACGACGAAGGACGGGTCGTCGGTGGGGAGGTCCCATCGCAGGAGGGACTGGTAGGGCTCCTTCCCTGTCCCGGTGTACGGGGCAGGGCCGTTGTCCTCCGCCAGGAGCATCCGCTCGACCTGCCAGGCGTCCAGGAGTGGGTACCCGGCGCCAGTTGCCTCGGAGACGATCCGGGTTGCGGTTCGCCGAGCGATCGCCTGCCGGCGCTGGCGGCCGCTCCGGTACAGGACGAAATGGAGCAGGTGCGCGACGATGGGGAACGGGAGCACCCACACGGCCGCGAGGAGGGACGACTCGCTCTGACTGCGGTAGTCGAACGCGTCGTAGTACACGGAGAGGGCGATGTAGGCGATGACGCCGAAGGTGTACACGAGTGTGTACACGGCGCCGAACACCCGCAGGCCCGGCGGGGTGCGCACCGCAGCAGCAGCGCTGGTGTCGATGATGACGTCCGGCGGCAGATCCGCTGTCAACGGCGGGGACCGAGCGTGTGACGCGAGACGACGGCGGAGACTGCCACGCCGACGAACAATGCGGCGGCGTCTGCACCGGTGAGGACACCCGCGGACGGACGGTGTCGGTGTGGACGGTACGTGCTCATGCTGCTCCCCCGAGAGTGCTGTCCCTCCACGCTACCGCCATGCCGGTGGTCGCCTGCCCACCCCACTCGAGCGGTCCACCCACGCAGTCGCTGATCAGATGTCGGGAAGCAACGGGCCGACACGAGCACAACAGCTCGAGTCGGACCGATGCAGCGAAGACCGCCGACGGGGTCGCCGTCGCCGGATCCGTGCCGGGTCCGCGGACCGGCCCATCCGGCCACCCTTGGAACGAAGAAAGTCCCCGACCGGACCTGGTGGTCCTGCCGGGGGCTTCGTGGTGGTGGGCGATACTGGGATCGAACCAGTGACCTCTTCCGTGTCAGGGAAGCGCGCTACCGCTGCGCCAATCGCCCAAGTCCCTGCGTGGACCGGAGTCCATCAAGGTCTTGGAGGGTGGATCTGGAGGTGGGGACGGGATTCGAACCCGCGTGGACGGCTTTGCAGGCCGCTGCCTAGCCTCTCGGCCACCCCACCATCGAGGTTCACGTCTCCGTGAGTACCCGAACGGTGGGATACCCTCTGGTGAGTCGCGGGCCTTCGAGAAGACCCACACTCGAGCGGATGACGAGATTCGAACTCGCGACCCTCACCTTGGCAAGGTGATGCGCTACCACTGCGCCACATCCGCACTTGTCGTTCCGCTGTCGCGGCGACGACGTAAACTCTATACGCACCGGGGCGCTTCCACCAAAATCCTTCCCGTTCACCGGGCGTGTCCCCCGAGTTCATGCGGATCGGGGCGGTTCGGCACCCCCTGCGGACAGCGCGCCACACCCGGGCCGCGCGATGTGTTCGATGCGTCGCCGGACTTCCGCTAGTATCGATCCGCACGAACAGTGCAGGGGGCGATTGGCGCAGTTGGTAGCGCGCTTCGTTCACACCGAAGAGGTCATCAGTTCGAGTCTGGTATCGCCCACACAGCAACACGAACACCACTGACAAGAGCCCGACGCAGCAGCGTCGGGCTCTTGTCATCTCATCAGGCCGCAGCACGCGGGCCAGACCACCAGCACGATCGGACGAAGGGGCGCATGACCGACGTCGACCTCGAGTTCGCCCGGGTCCGAGCGGTCCTCGACCGTCCGACCCTGCGGCTCATGTCCCGGCCGACCAGCGCCACGGTCCTCGCCGTGTTCCGCACGGTCTTCGACCGCGACGTGCAGTACGTCCCCGCCGACCGCATGCACCTGCAGGTCGAGGAGCACGTCGCGCGCCTGCAGGCGGCGGGTGCCCGCGTGCCCGCGAGCGACCAGGCAGTGCCGGCGGCCAGCGCGCAGACCGACAGCGAGCAGGCCGAGGGCGAGCAGGAGGCCCGCCCGAACGGCCGCGCCCTGTGCCGCGAGTGGGTCGGCGCCCAGTGGCTCGTCCGCTCGAACTCCCCCGACGGCGACGAGCAGTACTCCCTGACGAGCCACGCGCTCGAGGCCCTGAGCCTCGTCGACGCCCTGTCGGCCGACCGCGCCCTGATCAGCGAGAGCCGGCTGGCGATGATCGTCGACGCGGTGCACCGGTGGGCGGCCCGTGCCGAGCCGGACCCCGACGTGCAGATCCGCCGGATCGACGCCCAGATCGCCGAGCTGCAGTCCGAGCGTGCACGCCTGGAGCACGGTGACGACGTCGTGGCGGTGGACGACGACCGGATGCGGGACGGGTACACCAACATCTCCGACCTGATCCGGCAGCTGCCGAGCGACTTCAAGCGCGTGGAAGAGGCGGTCGCGACGATGCACCGCTCGATCGTCGAAGACTTCCGGCAAGAGGTCCGCCCGATCGGCGAGATCCTCGACGACTACCTGGCCCGCACCGACAACCTGATGGAGGCAACACCCGAGGGCCGTGCCTTCGAGGGTGCCTTCGAGCTCCTGCGCGACGATGCCCTGCTCCTGCGGCTCCGGGACGACATCGCGACGATCCTGGCGCACCCGTTCGCGCAGGGCCTCGGAGCCGGCGAGCGTCGAGCCTTCCGCAACACCGTGACGATCCTGCGCCAGGGCATCGAGGACGTGCTCGCCCAGCGCCGTCAGCTCACCGCCACGCTCCGCGACCAGATCGTCGCCCACGACGTGGTGCGCGACCGCGAACTCGACGCCGTGCTCCGCTCGATCAACCGCGGCCTCGCCACCCTGATGGACCAGGGCGGCGCGCGTGACCGGATCCCGCTGCCGCTCCTGCCTGCGGCCGCCGAGGTCGGCACGCTGCGCGAGCGCTTCTACGATCCGGACGCCGAGTCCGTACCGCCGCCGATCGAGGAGCCCGACGACGACGTCTTCGAGGACCTCGACGTCGAGATGCTCCGCAAGCACGGCGGGCCGCTGCTGACCGAGCTGCGCGCGGCGCTGCGCTTCGCCGAGGCCGACTCCAGCGTCGACGCGTTCCACGGGCTGCCACCCGAGCAGCGCCGGCCGGTCGAGCTGTTCGGCCTCGCGCACCTGCTGACGGGGCACGAGGACTTCGAGTCGGCCGCCCACGTCGCCGAGCACCGGACGGTGCGTCCCGACGGCACCGCGATCACCTTCCAGATGCCCACCGCTGCGCTCGACGACGAGCGCACTCCGGTCGGCGACGCACACGACGAGAACGCACAGGAGGCACGGTGAGCGACACGACGCCGGCACCGGTCGACGACACGGTCCCCTACGACGACCCCGCATCCGTGATGCAGGACGACGAGCGTGACGAGTCCAGCTTCGCCCTCTTCGAGGGCGACGAGGGCCGGCTCGACGAGCACCAGCGGCGCGCCCTGGTGGCGCTGCTCCGGCACTCGTACGTCAGCTCCCGCACGCACCCCGACGAGTGGCGTGCCGTGCTCGACGCCGAGTACCAGCTGCGGTCGCGCCTGAACGACCTGTTCCTCGAGCTGCACGTCGACCGTGACCGCGAGGTCGCCTGGAAGCGCCAGGCCCGGTCGGAGAGCCAGCGCCGCACGTTCCCGACCCTGCTCCGCGACCTGCCGTACACCCGCGAGGAGACGATCGTCCTCGTCTACCTGCGGATGCGTCTGCGCGCCGACGCCCGACCGGGCCCGGACCAGGTCGTCGTCGACCGCTCCGAGATCCTCGGGCACGTGGCGGGCTTCCGTCCGGCGACCGCGACGGACCGCACCCGCGACGAGGGCCGGGTCGCGAAGGCGATCGAGCGCCTCGTGACGGCGCGCATCCTGATCCGCACGTCAGACCCGGACCGCTTCCGGGTGGCGAGCGTCGTCGAGGTGCTGCTCCCCCTGGAGCGCTTGCTCGAACTGGACGCCTGGTTGCGGACCACCACCGCACAGGACGAGGCGACCGCCCCGGGCGGCGAGCCGACCGACGGGGACGACCCGGGCCTCCCGGCAGACGGCGAAGCCGAGACCGACACCGACGACGAAGGCGAGACGGAAGCGTGACCGACACGTTCGAGATCCCGGCGCTCTTCGACACGGTCGCGCAGTGGCGCGCCGAGTCGATGCAGGTCGTCAACTGGGGTGGGTTCCACGGCCACCGGCAGGTCGAACTGTCCGGCACGGCGACGCTCATCTCCGGTGCCTCGGGCACCGGCAAGTCCACGCTGATGGACGCCTACCTGGCCGTGATGATGCCGTCCGACGTGCCGTTCAACGGCGCCTCGAACGACGCCACCACCGGCCGCGCCCGCAGCGCTGACCAGCGCAACCTGCTCACGTACCTGCGCGGCAAGGTCGACACCCGGCGCGACCCGGAGACCGGCAGCCTGCGCGACGTGAACCTGCGCGGCGACGACCAGACCACCTGGGGCGCCGCGGCGGTCACGTTCCGGAACGACGACGAGCGGCGCTTCACGGTGCTGCGTGCGTACATCGTGCCGAAGCGTGCCCGCGGGGTCGGTGACATCCAGATGACCATGGCGACGGTCGACGACACCTTCGACCTGCGCCGGCTCGAGGAGTTCGTGCCGTCGCGGTTCCACCACCTTGAGCTGACCGGCCGCGTGCCGGGGCTCGTCATCCGCGACACCTACCAGGAGCTCGCGTACACGCTGCAGACGCGGCTCGGCATCGGTGACTCCGGTGGCGGCAACCGGGCGATGCGCCTGCTCGCGCGGATCCAGGCCGGCCAGCACCTGCCGACGGTCGACGCGCTGTACAAGTCGCTCGTGCTCGAGACCCCCGGCACGTACGAGGCGGCCGACCGGGCGCTCGCGCACTTCTCCGCCCTCGACGAGGCGTACGAGGCGATGGACACCGAGGAGCGCAAGGTCCGCATCCTCTCCCCCATCACCGACCTGCACGACGAGATCTCGCGCGCGACCGAGGCCGCAGCGGCCCTGGACGGCATCGCGACCGGTGCCGAGGTGTCGCCGTTCGCGCACTGGACGGCCTCGCGGAAGCGCGATCTGCTCGACGCCGAGGTGTCCCGCAACGCCCGCGAGCGCACGGCATCGCGCGCCGAGGTCGCCGCGGCTGAAGCCCGGCACGCCGCCGTCGAGATCGAGCTGCGCGACGCCGAGGCCCGACTCCGCGACCAGGGCGGCAACGCGCTCGCCCAGCTCGAGGACCGCATCGAGCGGCTCACCCGGGAGCGCGACGGGGTCGTCCGGACCCGGGCGACGTTCGACGAACGGACCGCCGTGCTGGGCACGTCCGTCGCGACCGAGGCCGACTTCACTGCCGCGCAGCGCAGCTCGCACGAGTTCCTCGGGTCGTACGCCGACGCCCGCACCGCGCTCGACGAGCGGCGCGACGCCCTGACCCGCGAGGAGTACCCGCTCCTCGACCGCGAACGTTCCCTGCGCCAGGAGCGCCAGTCGCTCGAGCACCGGCAGGGCGCCATGCCGCTGCCGATGCACGAGGCCCGGCTCGCGATGGCGCGTGCCGCCGGCATCGACCCGGCCGAGCTGCCCTTCGTGGCGGAACTGCTCGACGTGCTGCCCGGCGAGGAGCGCTGGCGCACGGCCATCGAGTCCGTCCTGGCGCCCGTCGCCCGCACGCTGCTCGTCGACCAGGACCGCCTCGGCGACTTCAGCGAGGCGATCGACGCACTTCGCCTGCCCGTCCGCGTGCAGTTCGAGGGTGTGCCGACCGGCCCGCACCTGGACCTCGACGGCGACCCGGCCATGGTCTCCGGCAAGCTCGCGATCAAGCCGTCGCCGTTCAGCACGTGGGTGCGCGAGCGGATCGAGTCGGACCGCACCGATGCCCGCTGTGTCGCCTCGGCATCGGACCTGGGCGGTGGTGGCCGCCGGGTCACCGAGTCCGGGCAGCTGCGCGACGGCCGTCGTGGCGCGCACGGTGACCGCCGGCAGTCGAACGTCATCGGGTTCACGAACGAGGCCCGCGTCGCCGCGGTCGAGCAGGAGCTCGCCTCGATAGCGCAGGACCTCGCGACGCTCGAGGCACGCCGCACCGACGTCGCACAGGACCTCACCGCGCTCGACGTGCTCCGCGCCGCCCACCAGCACGTGGTCGACGCCACGTGGGCCGCGATCGACGTCGACGGGTTGGGCGCCTCCCTCGCCCGGCTCGACGAGGAACGGCAGGCACTGCTCGCCGCCGACGACGGCCTCCGGACGCTCCGGGCCTCGGTCGCCCGGCTGCGCAAGTCGCTGGACGAGGCTGCCGACCGCCGCTCCGCCGCACGGCTGTCCGTGCAGCGGCTCGAGGAGCGCCACGCGGTGCTCGTCGACGGCCAGGACGCCGCCGCCGAGATCCTGGAGCGCTTCGAGTCCTCGCCCGGTTCGCTGCCGGACGACCAGCAGGCCCGCCTGCTCGAGGAGACCTTCGAGGAGATCGGTGCGCCGGACGGCGTCGACGGGTTCGACGACGCCACGCGACGGCTGAAGCGTCGGCTCGAGGAGCGGCTCTCCCAGGCCCTCGACGGCGCTGCGGCGGCCTCGACCTCGTTGACGCTGACGTTCCAGCGGTACCAGGATGCCTGGCCCGACCCGAACCTCGGCACCGGCGTCGCGTCGTACCCCGATTACCACGCGATCCTCGAACAGATCGTGGCGACCGGCCTGCACGCGCGTCGGAGCGAATGGCGTCGGCGCCTGTCGCAGTGGAGCGGCGAGGACCTCGTCCCGCTCGCCGGCGCCTTCGACCGCGCCGTCGTCGAGATCGAGGAGCGCCTCGAGCCGGTCAACGAGATCCTGCGGGAGCTGCCGTTCGGCGCGAACCGGGACCGCCTGAAGATCCAGATCCGCCGGGTCACCCGCGAGGACGTCACCGCGTTCCGCCGCGAGCTCCGCGCCCTGTCCGCCTCGGTCGACACCGAGCTGACCGACGACGTGCTCGAGACCCGGTTCCGACGGCTCCGGCGCTTCATGGCCGTCATCCGGCCCGACCCGGACGCCGCCCGTGGCCGCACCACCCAGCGCGACGCGGTGCTCGACGTCCGGCGGCACATGGAGATCACGGCGGTCCGGTACGACACCGACGGCAACGACCTCGGCGTGTACTCGTCGCTCGGTGACAAGTCCGGTGGTGAGACGCAGGAGCTCGTGGCGTTCATCGTCGGCGCCGCGCTGCGCTACCAGCTCGGTGACGAGACCCGTCCCCGGCCCCGGTTCGCGCCGGTGTTCCTCGACGAGGCGTTCATCAAGGCGGACTCGGAGTTCGCCGGCCGTGCCGTCACCGCGTGGCTCCGGCTCGGGTTCCAGCTCGTCGTGAGCGCGCCGCTCGACAAGGTCACGGCGCTCGAACCGTCGATGGAGCGGCTGCTGTCGATGCGGAAGCACCCCGAGACGGGCCACTCGTCCATCACCGAGATCGCCCGGGTGGAGCCGGCAGCCGTCTGACGCGGGCGGGGGTGGTCGCGGGGTGGTCGCGGGCTGGCCGCGGGGTGGCCGCGGGGTGGTCGCAACACCCCGCTCAGGTTGGCCGAGTGGTCACGAACCGTCGCCTGGCGGCGCCGCAGCCGACACTTCGTGACCGGCCGACGCGCTCCAGGCGGGGTGTCCTGACCACCCGGGCCGCGCTCTGGACGCGCCCAACAGTGGCCCGGAGGCGCGGCGCGGGCCCGCCACGCGCCTCCCGGCCGTCATCCCGCCGGTCGCAACACCCCGCTCACCTTCGCGCGCTGGTCACGAAGTGACGCCTCGCTGCGCCACCGCCGACACTTCGTGACCACCCGACGCGATGCCGACGGGGTGTCCTGACCACCCGGCGGGGTGTCCTGGGGTCACGATGACGGTCTGGAGGCGCGGCGCGGGCCCGCCACGCACCTCCCGGCCGCTGGTGCGCAGGTCACAACACCCCGCTCACCTTCGCGCGCTGGTCACAAACCGTCGGATGGAGGCCGCGTCGCCGACAGTTGGTGACCAATCGCCGCGATGCCGACGGGGTGTCCTGACCACCCGGCGGGGTGTCCTGGGGCCACGATGACGGTCTGGAGGCGCGGCGCGGGCCCGCCACGCACCTCCCGGCCGCTGGTGGGCAGGTCACAACACCCCGCTCACCTTCGCGCGCTGGTCACAAACCGTCGGATGGAGGCCGCGTCGCCGACGGTCTGCGACCGCTCGGCGCTCGCACGGCGGGGTGTCCTGACCACCCGGCAGCGGGGCCGTCAGCGTGTCGGCAGGCGCCGTACAGACGTTCCTTGACCGCCCGACGCTACGGTGATGGCGTGTTCGGACGCCGCCGCTCCCCCAGTCCCCGCCCCGACGACGCTGCCGGTCTCGGCATCGGTGCCCTCGTGCAGGTCATCGATACCGATAAGGGTGGCGAGCAGTGGGCCGACGAGCCGATCGGGGTGATCGTGGCTCCCGGTGGGAGCCAGATCGGCGGGACACAGCGCACGTGGACTGTCGCGTTCGAGGAGCCCGTGTACACGAAGGACGGCCGCGGCCCCTTCGAGCGCGCGACCGTCCTGAGTCGTCAGCTGGTGCCGGTCACGACCGACAGCGGCGAGTAGTCCGGGTCAGGGACTCAGTACTCTTCGGAGCCGCTCTTCATCATGGCTGCGACGGCCATGCAGCACCCGACGCCGCCGAGGACGCCGACGCCGATGATGATCCCTGCGATGAGTTCGAGCATGGGTGGTGACTCCTTGGTTGCTTCGGCGTGTGGCTGCGCTCAGGTTACCGGATGCCGCGCATGAGCCGCAGCACCGGCTTGGCCAGGATCAGCAGGACCACGCCCACCGCGACGGCGACCAGGCCGAGGATCGTGAAGTACGGGGCTTCGTTCGACGGGTCGTAGTACCGGGACAGCACCCCGGTGACGGCGGTGCCGAGCGACACCGACAGGAAGAACAGCGCGACCATCTGGGTCTGGAACTTCGGCGGCGCGAGCTTCGTGGCGACGGACTGACCGACGGGCGAGAGCAGCAGTTCGGCGAGGGTGAACACCAGCAGGATGCCGACGAGTGCGAGCAGTGGCGTGCCGTTCTCGCCCGAGCCGACGAACGGCAGGAACAGCAGGAACGCGAGCCCCATGATCCCGGTGCCGAGCGCGAACTTCGTCGGGGTGGACGGCTGGCGGTCGCCGAGCTTGGTCCACAGGGCCGCGAAGACGCCGGACAGCACGATGATGAAGATCGGGTTGATCGACTGCACCCAGGACACCGGCATCTCCCAGCCGAACAGGGAGCGGTCGAGCCGCTGGTCGGAGTAGACCGTCACGACGGTGAACTGCTGCTGGTACAGCGACCAGAACACGGCGCTGCCGATGAACAGCGGGATGAACGCGAAGACGCGCGACCGCTCGTCGCGGGTGATGCCGCTCGACAGGATGACGACGAAGTACCCGATGGTGGCCAGCACGACGACGACCACGACGACGGTGGGCAGGTTGCCGACGTTCAGCAGGCCGGTCAGCACGGCGACGACGATGACGATGAGTGCGACGACGACGCCCGCTCCGATGAGGGGCAGCCGGCGACGGTCGACGGGGTTGGCGACGTGCCGGACCACCTCGGGCAGCTTCCTCCGCCGGATCGCGTACTGCACCAGGCCGGCGGCCATGCCGACCGCGGCCAGGCCGAAGCCCCAGTGGAAGCCGAGCGAGCTCTGCAGCAGCCCGGTGAGCAGCGGCCCGAAGAACGCGCCGAGGTTCACGCCGAGGTAGTAGAGCGAGAAGCCGGCGTCGCGTCGGGGGTCCTCGCGGCTGTACAGACCGCCGACGATCGTGGTGGCGGTGGCCTTGAGCCCGCCGGAGCCGAGCGCGATCAGCACGAGGCATCGTCCTCATCTACATGTACTACTCCCTGACGCAGGGCGGTCTGGGGATCGACAAGGGCATCGCCACCGGCATCATGGGTGCCTACGGCGGCGCGGTCTACCTGTTCACGATCATCGGGGCGTGGATCGCCGACCGGCTGATCGGCGCGGACCGCACCCTGTTCGGCAGCGCGATCGTCGTGATGCTCGGGCACATCGCCCTCGCGCTCATCCCCGGGGTGGCCGGGGTCGGGGTCGGCCCTGCATCCCGTAGAACGAGAACCGCTCCCAGAGCTCCACCGCGAACGGTGTCGACAGCTCGAACGGTTGCCCGAAGAAGGTGCGTCCGGGACGGGCTTCGCGGTCCGCGGGGGTGGTACGTGACATGGCGGCAAGTCTGCCCCCGGGCGGCCGGGCGCGCCGAATCGTCGAACACGCCTCATCTCTTTGGAGGGTTCCCACGACGCCGTGACGGCACCGACGACACGGGGTTGTGCGGCCCGCACGGCGTTCCCGCCACTGTCGGCAGGGGTGTCTAGCGTGGACGGTGCAACACGGACACCGCAGTTCAGGAGGACTCCGCCCATGGTCGACACCGCACCCGCCCAGCGCACCACCCCCGCCAGCGGCAGCGACACCGCGCCGGACGTCGACGCGAAGAACGCCGCGCCGAACGCCGACGCCGCCGGCGACCCGGCAGCGGGCACCCCGACCGCCGGCACCGACACCGATGTCCACATCGACGTCGAACTGGTGCAGGAGCTCCTGCTCGGACGCTGGGCCGAGGACCGCCGGATCTCCCGCCGCCTGGCGCTCGACCCCGCGATGCAGAAGATCGAGGGCCAGCCGATCCCCGAGCACCGGGCACGCGTGCTCGAGCAGCTCCGCACCCTGGTCGACGCCGGTGCCATCCAGCGCCCCTACCCCGCCGAGTTCGGCGGCCAGGACAACCACGGCGGCAACATCGCGGCATTCGAGGAACTCGTCGTCGCCGACCCGTCGATGCAGATCAAGGCCGGGGTGCAGTGGGGACTGTTCGGCTCCGCCGTGCACCACCTGGGCACCGAGGCGAACCACCGCGAGTTCCTGCCGGGCATCGTCTCGTTCGAGGTCCCCGGCTGCTTCGCGATGACCGAGACCGGCCACGGCTCGGACGTCCAGAGCATCGCCACGACCGCCACCTACGACCCCGCGACCCAGGAGTTCGAGATCCACACGCCGTTCCGTGGCGCGTGGAAGGACTACATCGGCAACGCGGCCCTGCACGGGCACGCCGCCGTCGTGTTCGCGAAGCTCGTGACCGCGGGTGTCGACCACGGCGTGCACGCGTTCTACGTGCCGCTCCGCGACGTCGAGGGGGCGTTCCTGCCCGGTGTGAGCGGTGAGGACGACGGGCCGAAGGGCGGCCTGAACGGCATCGACAACGGCCGGCTCGCGTTCGACCACGTCCGGGTCCCCCGCACGAACCTGCTGAACCGCTACGGCGACGTCGCCGCGGACGGCACCTACTCGTCACCGATCGCCTCGCCCGGCCGCCGGTTCTTCACGATGCTCGGCACCCTGGTGCAGGGACGGGTGTCGCTCGACGGCGCCGCGGTCGTCGCGCAGAAGATCGCGCTGCAGATCGCCCTGACCTACGCGATGCAGCGCCGCCAGTTCCCGACCGGCGACGGCACCGAGGGCGTCCTGCTCGACTACGGCCGACACCAGCGTCGTCTGATCCCGCGCCTGGCGACGGTGTTCGCGCAGTCGTTCGCGCACGAGAAGCTCCTGCGCACCTTCGACGACGTCTTCAGCGGGCGGAAGGACACCCCGGAGCGACGCGAGGACCTGGAGACCCAGGCGGCCGCGTTCAAGTCGATGTCGACCTGGTCGGCGCTCGACACCCTGCAGGAAGCCCGTGAGGCCTGCGGCGGTACCGGGTTCCTCGCCGAGAACCGTCTGACCGGGCTCCGCGCCGACCTCGACGTCTACGTGACGTTCGAGGGCGACAACACCGTGCTGCTGCAGCTCGTCGGCAAGCGCCTGCTCACCGAGTTCCGCGCGAAGGCCCCGAAGGACCCGGCGTCCACCGCGAAGTTCGTGGCGGCCGTCGCCGCGTCGAAGCTCGCCGACGCGTCGGGCATCCGTCGGCTCGGCCAGACCGTGGCCGACCGCGGCTCGCTGGCCGCGAGCGTCGCCGACCTGCAGGACCCCCGGACGCAGCGCGAACTGCTCGCCGGTCGGGTCGACACCATGGTCGCCGAGATCGGGATGCGCCTGGCGTCGGCCGGCAAGGACCGCGCCCGCGCGGCCAGACTGCTCAACCGCTCGCAGCACGAGCTCATCGAGGCGTCCAAGGCGCACGCCGAACTCATGCAGTGGGACGCCTTCACCGAGGCGCTCGACGAGGTGACCGAGGGCGACACCCGCCGCGTGCTCGTCTGGCTGCGGGACCTGTTCGCGCTCGGCCTGCTCGAGCAGCACCTGGACTGGTACCTGCTGCACGGCCGGCTGTCGGCGCAGCGTGCCCGTGCGGTGTCGGCGTACGTCGACCGGCTCGTCGCCCGGGTGCGTCCGATCGTGCCGCAACTGCTCGAGACCTTCGGCTACGAGCCGGGCCACGTCCGTGCGCCGATCGCGCTCGGCGCCGAGCAGGCCCGACAGGACGAGGCTCGTGCCTGGTTCGCCGCCGAGGCCGCCGCCGGCCGCCTGCCGGAGCAGGAGAAGAAGCCCCGTCCGTGACGGACGCGCAGCCGCGCCCGTATCGGAGGAGCGGCCGCGCCCGTGACGGGCGTGGCTGCTCCGGACGACTAGGAGTCGGTCGGCGCGGAGTCGGACGGCGCGGACGAGGCCGGGCCGTCCGCGGCAGCCCCGCCACGTGCCCCGAGCGCCGCGCGCAGCTGCGCCTCGGCGTCGTCGCCGGCGGCAGCGGCCTCGGCGTTCGCCTCGGCGACCGCACGCACGACCTCTTCCCGCTGGATCTTCACGCCGCGCGGGGCGTCGATGCCGATCCGGACGCCGTCGCCCCGGGAGTCGAGCACCGTGATGACGATGTCGTCGCCGACGAGGATCCGCTCGCCGACCTTCCGCGTGAGTACCAGCACCCGTTCAGCCTAGCGACACGACGGGGAGCCCCAGCAGGTCCGCCGACCCGGGCGTGGCGGTCTCCCCCGCACCGATCGCGACCACCCCGACCACAGGCAGCCGCGACGCCACCGCGGACACCATCGCGGCCGAGTCCTCGGGCTTCCGCCCGACGTCGACCACGACCCACACCTGGTCGGCCTGCAGCCCGTCGCTCGTCGCGAGGTCGTCCCACGCGGCGACCGCGAGCACGGCGTGCCGGTCACGGACGCCGTCCGCCCGGGCCAAGATGGCTGCCCGGCGGTCGGCGGCGTCCGTCGGCCGGAGCGCGTGCCGCACCGCGAAGAGTCCGGCGGCCGCGTCGACGTCGTTCGGCCGCCCGACCAGGAGCACCAGGTCGCCGTCCGCGGACCGCACCGCCGGTGCGGTGGGCCGGGCCACCGGTGCCGGCGAGGGCGTGTCGAGGACGCGGGACGGGCCTCCCGACCGGGTCTCGGTGACCGCGTCGACGGCGGCCTGGAGGCGCGGGTCGACCCCCGCGGGCACGTCCGGCTCGGACGGGGCGCGCGTCGGGCGCGGGGCGCTCGTCGTGATGCCGTCCGCCTGGAACCCGTCGAGCACCGACGCGAACGCGTCGGCCCGCGTCGCCCTGGTGCCGTCGGTGCCGGCGATGCGTGCCTCGGCCGCCTCGGCGTCGGCGAGCAGCGCGGCGATGCCGACGCGCTGCTCGGGCGAGTCGGCGATGACCACCCGGGCGGTGGGCTGGTCCCCCGGTTCCGGCACCTCGACGGTGGCCTCGACGTGTGCCTTGCGGAACAGCCCGCCGAAGCCCGGCGAGGTCACCCGTTCGGCCGCGACGATCCGTGCACCCGCGCCGAACTCGGTCCGGACCGCGTCGCGGAGGGACTCGAGCGTGGCGCCGCTACGCTGCAATCGGGTCGGCGGCACGGACCACTCCCACGGTCTCGATGGTGGAGCCCGCGGCGGTGGCCTCCTGGTACGACAGCACCGGGAGCCCGTTCGACTGGGCGGCGACCATGCGGTGCACGGCCGGGCGGAGCTGCGGGGCGCAGACCAGGACGGCGGAGAGCCCCTGGTCCTCCACCGAGCGCACGGCGTCGCGGACGGAGCCCAGGACCTGCTCGATGCGGTGGGCGTCGAGGACGATCTGGCTGCCCTGCTCGGACGGCCGGAGCCCCTCGAGCATCGACTGCTCGAGCATCGGGTCGATCATGATCACGCGCAGCGTGCCGGCGTCGGTGTGGCGGGCGGCGAGGGCCGGTCCGAGGGCCGCACGGGCGGACTCGACGAGCCCCTCGGGGTCGGTCGACACCTTGGCGCGGAGCGTGAGGGCTTCGCAGATCCGGCCGAGGTCGTTGATCGGCACGCGCTCGGCGAGCAGGCCCTGCAGCACCCGCTGCAGTTCGGCCATCGAGAGCATGCCGGGGACGAGTTCCTCGACGGCGGCGGGGTTGACCTGCTTGACGCCCTCGGTGAGGACCTTGACGTCCTCGCGGGTGAGCAGGCGTGCGGCGTTGTCGCCGATGACGGCCTGCAGGTGGGTGACGAGCACGGAGACACGGTCGATCACGGTCGCGCCGGTCATCTCGGCGGCGTGCCGGAGTTCGGCGGGCACCCACTTGCCGGTCAGGCCGAACACCGGCTCGACGGTCGAGGTGCCGGGCAGGCCGTCCAGGTGGTCGCCGAGCGCCAGGACGCTGCGGGCGGGGGCGGTGCCCCGACCGGCCTCGACACCGGCGATGCGGATGGCGTAGGTCGACGGCGGCAGGTCGATCGAGTCGCGGGTCCGGACCGGCGGGACGACGATGCCCATGTCGATCGCGATCTTGCGGCGGAGTGCCCGCACGCGGCCGAGCAGGTCGTCGGACGCGCCGGACACCATGTCGACCAGGTCGGGGGCGAGCAGGATCTCGAGGGCGTGGACGCGCATCTGCTCGAGCAGGTCCTCGGGGGTGTCACCGGTCGGTGCCGCCGCCTCGAGCGCCTGCTGCTGGGCGGCGTCGGCCTCGGCGCGGGCGGCGTTCCGGCCGATGCGCCAGCCCGTGAACAGCAGGGTGGCGCCGACGAGCAGGAAGGGCAGGATCGGCATGCCGGGGATGAAGCCCATCGCGATCGCGGCGACGCCGGCGATCATCAGGGCGTTCCGCGACTGCGACAGCTGGGTCGCGGCCGAGGACCCCATCTCGGACTCCGCGCCGGAACGGGTGACGATCATGCCCGTCGAGACCGCCATGAGCAGCGCCGGGATCTGCGTGACCAGGCCGTCGCCGATCGTCAGGATGCCGTACTTCGACAGGGCGTCGGTGGCGGACAGTCCGTTCTGCAGCATGCCGATCGCGATGCCGCCGATCAGGTTGATGATGATGATGAGGATGCCGGCGATCGCGTCGCCCTTGACGAACTTCGACGCACCGTCCATCGCGCCGTAGAAGTCGGCCTCGGCGGAGACGGCGGCGCGGCGCTCCTTGGCTTCCTGGTCGGTGATCAGCCCGGCGTTGAGGTCGGCGTCGATCGCCATCTGCTTGCCCGGCATCGCGTCGAGGGTGAACCGTGCCCCGACCTCGGCGACGCGTTCCGCGCCCTTCGTCACGACGACGAACTGGATGACGATGAGGATCAGGAAGATGACCGCGCCGATGATGATCGACCCGGAGACGGCGACGTGGCCGAACGCCTGGATGACGTCGCCGGCGAAGCCCTCGCCGAGCACCAGCCGGGTCGACGCGACGTTGAGGCCGAGTCGGAACAGCGTCGCGACGAGCAGCAGCGACGGGAACACCGAGAAGTCGAGCGGCTTCTTCACGAACAGCGTCGTGAGCAGGATCACCAGCGCCAGCAGGATGTTGATGATGATCAGGAAGTCGAGCAGGAACGACGGCACCGGCAGGATCAGCAGCAGGATGATGCCGACGATGAACACCGGGACGACGAGCTTCGGCAGGTCCTTGCGGTTCATGCGGGGAGTCCTTCGGTCTGGTTCTCTGCGATGCGCGGTGGGCGGAGCTTGCGGGGGCGGAGGTCACCGGTCAGGGTGGCCGGGTCGATGACGCTCGCGACCTCGTCCGGGGTGGTCGGCCGCGGCGGTGCGTGCGTGCCGGCGGCGGTGCCGCGGGCCTTGAGCGCCATCACGAAGGACAGGACGCGGGCCACCGGGGTGTACAGGTCGACGGGGATCTCGTGTCCGAGCTCGCAGGCGGCGTGCAGCGCTCGGGTGAGCGGGACGTCGCGGACGATCGGCACCCGCTCTTCCTCGGCACGCGCACGGATGACGTCGGCGACCGGGCCGGCGCCCTTCGCGACCACCCGGGGCGCGGACTTGCCCGGCTCGTACTTGATCGCGACGGCGTAGTGGGTCGGGTTCGTCATCACGACGTCCGCGGTGCCGATGACCTGGATCATCCGGTTGCGGCTCATCGCGAGCTGGCGGGAGCGGCGCTGCGACTTCACCAGGGGGTCGCCGTCGCTCCGCTTGTTCTCGTCCTTGACCTCGCGCTTGGTCATCATCGTGCGCTTCCGGTTGCGGCGGATGACGACGAACACGTCGAGTGCCGCGAGGACGAGCCCGGCGACGATCGCGGCGCGCAGCAGGGTGCCCGAACCGGCTGCGGCGGCCTCGAGCACGGCCGACAGCGGCAGCGAGCCGCTCGACATCAGGACCGGCATGAGTCCCTGCACCGCGAACCAGAGGACGAGCCCGACGACGGCGGTCTTCAGCAGCGCCTTCGCGCCGTTCCAGAGCGCCTGGGTACCGAACACGCGCTTCAGTCCGGCCACGGGATCGAAGTGGTCGGGCTGCGGTGTCATCTTCCGGAAGTGCACCCCGCCCTGGGTGACGGCGGCGGCCAGCACGGCGACCGCGACCACGGCGAGCATCGGGCCGAGGGTCGCACCCATCGAACCGAGGGCGTCGGCGAGCAGTGCCCGCACGGCACCGATCTCTGGGTCCTCGATGACCCGCTGCACGGCGAGCAGCTGGTCCTGCCCGGCGGCGGCGGCGTTGCCGATCGCGGCGGGGATCATGAGCGCCGCGACGGCGATGCCGATCCACGCGCCGAGGTCCTGCGAACGGCCGACCTGGCCCTTCTCGTGGACCTCGCGCATCCGCTGCTGGGTCGCCTGTTCGGAGCGTTCTCCGCTGTCGGACACGTCGTCACCCCCGTCCCGTGATCGCCTCGACGGCGTCGCCGGTCAGCGACGACACCACCGGCGGCAGGGCCATGAAGAGCGCGCCGGCGAACAGGACGGTCAGACCGATCTTGATCGGGAACCCCATCTGGAACGCGTTGAGGGCCGGTGCGACGCGGGTGAGCAACCCGAGGCCGACGTCCGCCAGGAACAGCACGACGACGAGCGGCCCGGCGATCTGCAGGGTGGCGAGGAACATCTGGGACATCGCCGCGACGAGCATCGAGGCGAGCCCGTCGACCGCGAACGTGCCCGTGAGCGGCACGGCGTCGAACGACCGCACCAGCCCACCGACGATGAGCTGGTAGCCGCCCGAGGTGAAGAGCAGTGCGAGTGCGGTCATCTGGAACAGGCGGGTGAACTGGGCGCCGTTGACCTGCGACTGCGGGTCGAACGCCTGCGCGAGCGTGAACCCGCCGAACAGGTCGATGAGCGCACCCGCCGACTGCACGGCGGCGAACACCAGGAACACCAGGAACCCGAGGGACAGCCCGACCACGAGCTGGGTGAGCAGGGCGAGCAGGAACGGCCCCGTGTCGAGCGATTCGTAGCCGACGGCGACGCGCGGCGCGACGCCGATGGCGAGCCCCAGGCCGAGGATCACCTTCACGGTGCCCGGGAACGCCCGGTACGAGAACGGCGGCGCGATGACGAAGAACGCGACGAGCCGGACGCCGGCGAGCATGGTCGCCTCCAGACGGTCGGCGTCGATGGCGAGCTCCATCAACCGGCCCCGAGCAGCTTCGGGATCATGTCGAAGGCGACGTGCGTGAAGGCGATCATCTCCGAGATCATCCAGTTGCCGCAGACCACCAGGGCGATCGCGACGGCGACGGCCTTCGGCACGAACGAGAGCGTGACCTCCTGGATCTGCGTCACCGACTGGAACAGCGAGATCGCGAAGCCGACGACGAGCGAGGTCACCAGGACCGGGGCGGCGAGCTTGCCGGACACCAGGAGCGCCTGGAGCACGAGGTCGATGACGGCCTGCTGGTTCATGCGTGCCCCCTAGACAACGTGGTAGCTCTCGATGAGCGACGTGATGATGAGGCCCCAACCGTCGACCAGCACGAAGAGCAGGATCTTGAACGGCAGCGAGATCATGACCGGCGGGAGCATCATCATGCCCATCGACATCAGGGCCGCGGAGACGACGAGGTCGATCACCAGGAACGGGATGAAGATGACGAACCCGATGATGAACGCGCTGCGCAGCTCCGAGATGATGAACGCCGGGATCACCGTCGTCATCGGCACGTCCGCCATCGACTTCGGGTTGTCGAGCCCGGCGGCGCGGGTGATCAGGGCGACGTCCTCGTCGCGGGTCTGGTGGAGCATGAAGGTCCGCAGCGGCTTCGTGCCGATCTCGACGGCCTGGTTGAAGTCGAGGTGGCCGGCCAGGTAGGGCTGCAGGGCGTCGTCGTTGATGTGCCCGAGCACCGGTGCCATCACGAACAACGACAGGAACAGTGCCAGTCCGGCGATGACCTGGTTCGGCGGGATCGACTGCAGCCCGAGCGCGTTCCGGGTCATCGCGAGCACGACGAAGATCTTGGTGAACGACGTCATCATGAGCATCAGCGCGGGCGCGACGCTCAGCAGCGTGATGCCGATGAGGGTCACCACGGCGGACGACGGCGTGCCGTCCGGGCCGTTCACGCTGACGCTGAAGTCACCGGTCGCGGGGGCGGTCGGGGTCGCCGGGGCGGTGGGTTCGACGACGCCGGCGGCGTGCGCACCGGTGGTCGTGAGCATCAGGAACCCGGCGACGACCGCCAGGCCGAGCAGGACGAGGGCGACGAGTCGACCCGACCGTGCCAGCCGGTGCTGCCCTGCCGCCGTCACCCGGCCCGCCGGTTCCGCAGCGCGGCCGCGGCCTGGCGCCAGGTGTCGACCGACAGGATCGAGCCCTGCAGCTGCTGCGCGCTCGGCACGGCACGCTGCGGACGACGGTTGCGCGGGCGCATCGGCAACGGCGCGACGGCGCCGGCCACCGCGGGCGCGTCGGTCGCGTCGGCAGCGGCTGCCGCGAGGCCGGCCCCACCAGCCGGTTCCGGATCGACGCGCCCGCGGCGCTCCGGCCGTGCCTGGAGGGACGTGGTGGCGTCCGACTGCAGCGCGAGTTCCTGACCGAACACGTCGGCCGACGGTGCGGGGCGCACCGGCAGCGCGACCGGTCCGGTCACGATCGTGAGTTCCGGCGCGGGCGCCTGCCCGCTGGTGAGCAGGGCGACCCCGTGCTCGGAGACGCCGAGCACGAGCCGCTCCCCTTCGACGTCGACCACGACGACGCTCGCCTTGCCGCCGATGCCCTGCCGACCGACGACCTCGACGGTCGCGGCACGGCGGCCCGACGGCTTGCCCGAGAAGCGCTTGCGGCTCGCGCGGTGCAGCACCCACATCAGGGCGAGCACGACGCCGAGCGAGAGCGCGACGCGGAGGGTGACGACGAGGGTGTCCACGTGCGGGTCAGACCGTTTCGGCGACGTCGAGGATGCGGGTGATCCGGACCGCGTAGTCCTGGTCGACGACGACGACCTCGCCGTGCGCGATGAGGCGGCCGTTCAGCAGGACGTCGGCGGGGGCACCGGCACTGCGGTCGAGCTCGACGACGGCGCCGGGCTCCATGCCGAGCACGTCACGGACCGACATCCGGGTGCGGCCGATCTCGACCGTCAGGGTCATCTCGACGTTGTTGATCCGGCCGAGGTTGCCCGCGGGCAGGTTCGCCACGACCGGCGCCGACACCGTGCCGTTCTCGCGGATCCGGATGCCGAACCACCCGGCGGGCAGCCCACCGGCGGTGAGTTCGAACACGACGGTGTCCGGGTCGGCCAGCAGCGACGCCGCCGACTCGCGGCCCGCCTCGCCGAGCCCCCCGACCCCGAGGACCCCGGCCGCGGCCTCGAGCGACGGACGCAGGACGTCCGTGACGGCCACGATGCCGTGGTCGGTGCCGCCGGCGGCCGTGATCGCCTCGAGGTCGGTGAGCACGAGTGCCAGATCGGCCGACAGGCCGCCGACGAACGACGCGACCACGGCGTCGGTCGCCGCGTCGAGCACGACCGGTGTCGCGCCTCCAGGCAGGAGCACCGCGGTCAAGGGGGCGGCCGTCGGGAGCTGCGCCGCGAGCGACTCGGCCGCTGCGGTGTGGAGGGTGGTCGTTTCGGTCATCAGTGCTGCTCCGTGCTCGTGGTGGTGACGACGATGCCGGCGAGGCGCGAGCCGTTCGCGCCGACCGCGGCGGTGCCGACGGGTTCGCCGTCGACCGCGATGGTGAGGGGCCGGTGCTGCGGGTGCGGCAGCGGCAGGACGTCGCCGACGGCGAGCCGCAAGACCTGCGTCGGCAGGACCGCGGCCGGGGCGAAGCGCAGGCTGACGCCGACCGGCACGCTCTCGAGCTGCGCGTCGAGCAGGGCGCGGGCGTCGGCGGGCGAGACGTGCGCGGCGGCCTCGCCGAGCTGCGGCAGGACGGCCTCGGCCGGCAGGGCCAGCGTGCCCGGAGCGATGCGGTCGCCGACCCGGATCGAGAACGAGGCGACGATCATCAGGTCGCCCTTCTGGGCGGCCTGGGCGAACTGGCTGTTGAACTGGAACCCGCCGACCGTGACGTCCTGCGCGAGCAGCCCGCCGAACGAGTACCGCAGGTCGTCGAGGGCGTCCTCGACGATCTTGCGCACCAGGGCCTGCTCGATGGGCGTGAAGGTGCGGTCCGGGGTCGGCAGCGGCTTCGAGGCGCCCAGCGCGTGCGACACCCACGTCAGGGCGGCGTCGAGCGGGAGCTGCAGCACGCCCTTCGAGGTGAGGTCGGTGATCGGCAGCAGCACCATGCCGGTGAGCGCGGGCAGCGACGCGGCGTACTCGTCGTACGTCGTCATCTGCACCTGCTCGCAGGTGACCTGGCTGACCGCGCGGACCTTCGCCGTCAGCTGCGTGCCCCACTGGCGCGCGAAGGTCTCGAAAGCGAGCTCGAGCACCCGGGCGTGCTCACGGGCCAGCGTCGACGGGCGCGCGAAGTCGTACACCTCGGGCGCTGGCAGGGTCTCGGTCACGGCTGCGTCTATCGGTCACCTGTGGGGCACCCGTCAGTGCTGTACCCCGTAGTGGGGCGGTGGGGGGCAGCGCTGGTGCGCTCCGCGCGGTGTGTGTCTCAGTCCTGCTGCGCTCCGTGCGGTGTGTGTCTCAGCCCTGCTGCGCTCCGTCCTGCGCCTTCGCCAGCGCCGGCATCAGGGCGCTGACGTCCTGGTCGGCGTTCGACAGGACCACGATGTCGACCCGCCGGTTCAGGGCGAGGTCCTGGTCGGTGCCGCCCTTCGCCAGCGGCCGGCTCGACCCGAACCCGACGCTCTGCACGTGGTCGCCGGGCATCCCGCCCCGCTCGACCAGGTCGCGCAGGACCCCGGTCGCCCGTGCCGCGCTGAGCTCCCAGTTCGTCGCGTACGGGGCGGTCGAGTTCCGCTGGTCGGCGTGCCCCTCGACGCTGACGTCGTGGTGGCTCGTCCGCAGGACCGGGGCGATCGCGTCCATGATCCGGCGCGCCTGGTCGGACAGGTCGGCGCTGTTCGTCCCGAAGTAGGTCTCGCTGCCGACCAGCCGGACGATCAGACCGCGGGCATCGACGGTGAACTGCACGTTGGCGGTCTGGCCGGCCTCGGTCAGGTTCTCCTGGATCGCGCTCTTGATCGCCGTCAGGTCGTCGAGCTCACGCTTCGCGTCGGTGAGGTCCCGCTTCGACGCGGTCGTCGGCACCACGGTCGACGCGGGATCGACGTTCGTGTCCTTCGTGCCCGACGAGGCGGTGGAGTGGTCGGCCTGCGACTTGTCGGTCGAGTAGCCGGAGCCGTCCTCGACCTGGTCCTTCGTCACGACGGTGCCGCTCGCGGTGTCGATCTTCTGCGAGTCGACCTCGCCGAAGCCGGTGGCGAGCGACTGCTTCAGCTGGATGTACTTCTGCTGGTCGACGGTGGACATCGCGAACAGCACGAGGAACATGCACATCAGCACCGTGATCATGTCCATGTACGACGCCATCCAGCGCTCGTCGGGGTGCTCAGCCTCGTCGTGGGACTTCTTCGCGCGACCTCGGCCGCGGCCACGGGGGTTGGCGCTCACCGTCAGGCCGCCAGCTGCTGGTCGTCGGCCGCGTCGGCCTTGCCACCGGCCTTGGTGCCCTTGCCGCCCTTGCCGCCGGTGTCGGCGCGGGCGCCGGGCGGCACCATGGCCTTCAGGCGCTCACCGAGCAGACGAGGCTGGCTGCCCGCCTGCACCGCGAGCAGCCCCTCCATCAGGAGCGTCTGGCGGTCCGACTCGAGCTGGGCGAGCTTGCGGAGCTTCCCGCCGATCGGCAACCACATGAAGTTCGCGCTGAGCAGGCCCCACAGGGTGGCGACGAACGCGCTGGCGATCAGGGGTCCGAGCTCGTCGGGCTTGCCGAGGTTCGCGAGCACGTGGGTCAGCGAGACGACGGTGCCGATGATGCCGACGGTCGGAGCGAAGCCGCCCAGGCCCATGAAGAACGCGCTCGCGCTGCGGGTCGGGGCCGCGTTCGACTCGATCTCGTCCTCGAGCAGGATCCGCAGCTCGTCACCGTCGGTGCCGTCCGCGATGTTCTGCAGCGCCTTCTTCATGAACGGGTCGTCGTGCTTGTCGGCCTCCTGCTCGAGGGCGAGCAGGCCGTTCGCACGCGCCGTCTCGGCGAGCCCCACGACGTCGTCGATGACCGACGCCGGCGGGGTGACCTTGCCGGTGAACGCCTTCGGCACGGCCTTGAAGCTGGCGATCGCGTCCTTGAGGGTGGTGCTGGCGATGCCGCAGCCGATGGTGGCACCGAACACGAGCAGCATCGGAGCGGGCAGGAAGAGCCCACCGAGCTCGACGTGCTCCATCTGGACCATGCCGAACAGGGCGCCGAAGGCGAGCAGGATCCCGACGATCGTTGCGATGTCCACGTCAGCGACCCCCGTCCAGCGCGCGGCCGTGCTGCGTCGAGCGGAGGGCGGCGACCGGGGCGAGCGTCGGCTGCGAACCGGTGTTCGTGCTCGCGCGCGGGGCCTGGTCGGTGCCGTAGGCCATGCCCACGATGCGTGCGCGGTACGCGGCGATCAGGTCGATGACGTCGGCCATCGACTCCCGCACGATGTACTTCGCACCGTCGACCATGATCAGCGTCGTGTCCGGCGTCTCCTGGATGCGCTCCACGAGATCGGGGTTCACAGCGAATCCGCTGCCGTTCAGTCGTGTGACGACGATCATGGCCCGTCCTGGTTCTCGATCGTCCCGCCGCCGTCCGTGGGGCGGGATGCGGGCCCGTCCGTGGGCCTGCACCCAGGGCTATCGGCGGATGCGGCGCGTGCGTTAGTGGCCGTCAGTAGCCTGGTTCCGTGATCGATGCCTCGGACCTGCTCGCGCACCCGCGTGGCCGGCGTTTCTGCCTCGAGCTCGTCAGCGGTGTCCAGGACTCCGACGACCCGGCCGCCGTGCAGCTCGGCCACCTGCTCTTCTGGGCGGACTACCACCTCGGCGTCGAACGCGGCGACGACCGAACGCTCTTCGGCATCGGTGCCGCGATCGAACCCGAGCCGGCTCCGGACCTGGCAGCGGTGGCGAGCGCACTCGCGGCGGTGCCCCTGCCGTCCGTGGGCGAGGACGACGTCGTGGTCGCGCTCGAGTCGACTGCGGACAGCGCGCTGTGGTGGCAGCAACCCGATGCGCTGGACGCGCTCCTCGCTCGGACGGAACTGCAGGCCGCGCTCCGGCGGCTCGCTCGGTGGGCGGTCGACAGCCCGGTCGTGCGCCGGCTCTTCGACCCGCAGGGCGGAGCATGGACCGTCGAGTTCGACCGGGACGAGCAGCCCCGACGCCCGGGAGTGGCAGAGGCGCTCGCCGAATGGTCCCGGGAGCTGCGCCGCGAGGACGCCGAGGGGAACCCGGGGGTGGCCAGCGGGGTGTGGTGGACGACTCCGCCGTGGCCGCTCGCGCAGCACACGCGAGCGCCGTTCCCGTCCGCCGGGCCGCTGGCGCTCTGGGCGGTCGAGGACTCCTTCGGGCAGGAACGCGCCGTCGTCTCGGCCGTGCCCGCCGATGTCGCCGCGCGGGTGTGCACCGTCGACGGGCCCGACGACTGGGCTGCGCTGTGCCGCCGCTGGCCGCTCGACGTGACACGGACCACCCGGCGGAACGACTGGGCCCTGGCGACCGGACGGCAGGGCGACTGGGTGCTGCCGGACTGGTCAGCGGTGGCCACCGAGTTCGACGTCGTGCACCTGACCGTCGCTGGTTGGTTCCGCACGTCCGGGCTCGCGGTGCGGGTCGACGACGACCGGGCGAGTGTCGTCGCCGGGTGGACGCCGGACTCCGCGTACCGGCTCACCGACCGGGGCGCCGGGGACGACGCCGTCACGGGCGATCCGGAGACCTGGTCGCGTCCCGGGAACGCCGGGGTCTGGCGCCGTCTCAGCTGATCCCCAGCAAACCGCTGCATCCGATCGGGGTGCTCCACCGGTAGTGGGGGTGCGACGTCGAGGACGACGCCGGTGGCAACTCCACCGCGGTCGCACGACTGCCGTCCTCCGACGACCTCAACCATCGTGAGATCGCCGAACGGCTCGAGAGCCACATCCACCGAAGCCTCGCTCGGCTCCGAACACGTCTCGAGGTGATCGAATGAAGCACGTCGACGACGAGACGCTGGCGATGCTCGCGGTCTCCGATCAGGTGGCCTCGGACGGGGTCGCCGAGCACCTGGCGTCCTGCGACCGGTGCCGCGACGAGGTGGCCGCGCTGCAGCGGGTCGCCGCGGTGACCCGGGAGTCCGAGGGCGTCGGGCTGATCGCGCCCCCGGAGCACGTGTGGGAATGGATCGCGGCCGAGATCGCACGGACGCCGCAACAGGCAGCGCGGGCCACCGAACCCGGACCCGGAGCAGGGCGAGCGCCGGGGGCACACGAGCGGCGCGCCAGGGTCCCAGGCGCAGCGCCGTGCGGTGCCTCGCCGTCCGCGTCGTCGCCGTCCGCTCGCGGTCGTGCTCGCTGGCGTCGGCGTGCTCGCCGTGGTCCTCGGCGTCGGTGTGGCGACCGGTGTCGTGCCCGGACTCCCCCGCGGTGACGCCGAGACCGTCGCCGCGCTGCCCCGCTGGTCCGGGACGACCGGCCGCGCCGAACTCGAATGCGCGCTCCGGCGACTCGATCGTCCGTGGCACCCTCAGCGATCCCTGACCTGACCGGACCGTGCGGTCACTCGGACGTGCCGTGTCGCTCGACGCGCGCGAGCAGGTGCCCGTGGAGGAAGTCGTAGGTCCTGGTGAGGGCATCGGTCCGCGTGCTCATCTCGGCGAAGTCGTGGTGACCACCGTCGACGAGCATGAACTCGTGGGGAACACCCTGTTCTGCGAGCGTCGCGGCGAGGGACACGCTCTGCTCGACGGGCACGACCCGGTCGTCGGTCCCGTGGAGGAGGAACGTCGGCGCAGACTCGGCCGTGATGTGGTCTGCGGGTCGGAACCACCGACTGCCGTCCGCACCGGGTGCCCCGAACGCGGTGTGCAGGGGCGACCCGGGGGCACGGAGCTCCGGTGAGCGGAGCGGATCGTGCATGCCGTACCAGCTGGCGACCGCGCACACCCGCTCCGGTTCCGAGGGAGCGGAGGCGCCGACGATCGTCGCGATGGTCGCGCCGGCGGAGTTGCCCCAGAGCGCGACCGCACCCGGATCCAGGTTGAACGCGTCCGCGTGTGCGCGGAGGAAACGGAGCGCTTCCCGCACGTCGTCGACCGGGGCAGGGAACCGCGCCTCGTTGCTGGTCCGGTACTCAACACTGGCGACGGCGACCCCGCGCTCGGCCAGGGCCACCAGCGCGGGGACGTACCGGGCTCGGTGGACGTTCCGGAACCCGCCGCCCTTGATGAAGACGACCAGGGGCGTCGGTGTCGCGGTCACGGGCTTCAGGAGGTCGAAGTGCAGCTGTCGTCCGCCCGCGAACAGGGCTCCGTCGCGGAACTGCGAGTACACGAGGTCCGTGTACTGCTCCACGAAGCAGTGCGTGGGACTGCCGAGCGCGACGGTGGAGGAGTGTGTCATGCGGTCCGTTCGGGTCGAGTCGGAGAACCGCGGCGACCGCTGGTTGCTCGGTCGTCCGGTCCGGGTCCCAGGACACACCATCTCCCTCGGACGAACCTCCGACCGCCGTCCGACCGCCCCCGTTGGCCCTCCGTTCGCCCGCCATCCGCACCGACGCCCGGCACTGTCGCAGCTCCCGGACCTGCGTCTCTACTCGCCCCCGTACTCGCGGATGGTGATGCCGGAGAAGGTCGCGGTGCCGCCGTCGGAGAACAACGAGATGCCCGTGTCGCCCGTGTCGAAGTTCACCTGGTTCGAGAGGACCGTCGCGCCGTCGTCGACGAACACCTCCACGCTCTGCGTGTCCACGAGGATCCGCAGGTGCGAGGACCGTGTCGCAGGATCGACGGGAGCCGCGGCGCGGGTGTACGGCGAGAGCGCGAACCCGGCACGATCGGAGCGCGCGCGGTCGACGTAGAGGTCGCCACCGGCCTTGCCGATGTTCGTGGACCGAGTGGCGTCAGCGGAGCGTCCGACCGACACCCCGACGTTCGTGGCGTCGGACCACGTCACGTCGAGTTCGATCTCGTAGGCCCGCCCGTCGTAGGGCAGGACCGTGGATCCGTTGACCGACTGGTCAGCGATCGGGACGGTCCGGGTCGCCGCGCTCCGGAGCGCTGCGACGGGCTCGCTGATGAGCGCGTAGCCGCCAGCGGACCGACGGCGCAGCGTGATCTCGCGGACGATCGAGTTCTGACCGTTGTACCCGTCCGAGGCGTCGGTCGGGACCTGCCGGTCGGCGTACTTCCAGTTGTTCATCCAACCGATGCCGTAGCGCTTCGTGTCCGGCGCTTCGACCGCAGGCCAGGTGACGGCCGCGTACCAGTCCCAGCCCCAGTCGAGCCACTGCGGTGTGAGGTCGTCAGCGGTGAAGAAGGTGCCGTCCCACGAGCCGGTCCAGTAGGCGTAGGTGCAGGGCAGACCCACGTTGTAGGCGTCCATGCTGCCGGCCAGGACCCAGTGCGTCGTCCCGTCGTCGGCGGTGATCTGGAACAGGTCGGGGCACTCGATGCCTCCGAGGTCGTGGTCGGGGTAGTCGAAGTTCCGTTGCAGGGTCCAGTCGACGAGGTTCTTCGACGTGTAGAACGCGGCGTACCGCTGCCGCCCGATGACGCAGACCCATTCGCTGCGGGCGGCGTCCCAGGCGACCTTCGGGTCACGGAACCACTCGGCGTTCGAGACCTCTGCGTCGGTGGTCGCTGCGCGGCCGTCGGTGTTGACGATGACGGGATCCGGTCGGGCGGTGAAGGTGAAGCCGCCGTCGGTGGAGAAGAACAGGTACTGCTCCTGGTACTTCCGCACGCCCCCTGTCGGGCGGGTCGCGAGGGCGATGACGGCACCGGCACCGTAGCCGGCGGTGTCGTCGGTGTCGATCAGGGTGCACCCCGTCCACGTGGGCAGGTTGGTCTGCAGCGGGATGACCGTTCCCTCGAAGGTGAAGTCGACACCGTCGGTGGTGGAGACGTGGTCCCAGCCGCCGTCGCCGTTGTCCACGTCGGAGTGCAGGTAGTACAGCTGGTACGCGCCCCTGGTGAACACCGGACGCTGCGGATCGGACAGCCATCCGGCAGGCGGTGTCATGTGGTACCTGGCACGGAGCGAGGTGCCGGTCACTGCGGATGCTGCGGACGGAGCCCCGGGTCGGGACAGTGATGCGGCGCGTGCTGCTTCGCCTGGCGCGGTCGCGGCGAACAGTGCGAGCGCACTGATGCCTGCACCCTGGAGGAGTGCGCGTCGTCGGAATTCAGAGGTCATGGTCCACTCCGGTTCGAGGTCGGGATTGCGTCGGATCGTGCGCTTCGGGAGTCGCTCCCCGCACGGGGATCAGGTCGGTGGCACTCGGCAGATCGGCTCCCCGCCGGGCGACGGTGATCGCCGCGGCACGGGTGCAGACACGTCCGAGTTCCGTGAGGATCGGTTCGCCGAGCGAGTCGAGAACGGTGGCGTGGTCCCGCAGCTGCCAGACGAGCGTTGCCATGTAGGTGTCGCCCGCTCCGACGGTGTCGACGACGTCGACGCGTTCACCGGGGACCCGTACCCGCTCGGTCGCGGTCGCCAGGAGCGAGCCGGTGGCGCCCGTGGTGAGGACCGCGAGCTGGGCGCCGCAGCCGAGCACGCGATCGAGGACAGCGTCCTCGGACAGCCCCGGGTAGAGCCACGCACCGTCTTCGTCGGAGAGCTTCACGACGTTCGCCGTCGCTGCACGGTGCTCGAAGGTGAGTCGCTCGTCGGCAGCCGCGCCGAGGAGCGCGGGACGGATGTTCGGGTCGAACGAGACGACTCCCCCGGCCGCCGCGGTGCGTCGCGCGAGTTCCGACACCTTGCTCGCCCCGGGTTCGAGGAAGACGCCGATCGATCCGACGTGCAGCCAGCTCGGCGTGCGTGGCAGCTCCGGCAGGTCCCACTCGACGTCGAACTCGTACGTCGGCTGGCCGTCCGCGTCGAGCCGGACAGAGGCGGAGGACGTCCGGCTGGCTCGGAACGTCCCGTCGACGATTCGGACGCCGGAGGCCAGGAGGTGATCGGCGATGCGGTGTCCTCGGACGTCGTCCCCGAGCCACGTCGCGAACTCGACCGGTGCACCGAGCCTCCCCAACCCGAGTGCCACGTTCGCCGGGCTCCCACCGGGTACCTCACGCTGTGATCCGTCGTGCACGACGTCGACCAACGACTCGCCGGCAACGGTGATCAGGGGCCGGGTCATCTCGGACCCGCCACCGTCACAGCGCTCCGCAGGTCCCAGACCGACGCCTCGGGAGGAGCTTCCACAGTCCAGGGTGGTGCCTGCTCGGGGTAGACGCGCGTCGTGACGGATCGGCCGGCGCTGGTGAAGACCTCGACGACGGACCCGTCCACGAACACCCGCACCGCCGGCAGCTCGCTCCGCGGTCCGAACGGCGCCCGGACCACGGCAGGGCTCGTGTCCGCGCGAGTGTCCCCGCTGGCACGACTCCGATCGACGGTGAGGGTGTCGGCCTCCAGGTCGACACGGACGTCGAGGTACTCGGCCTCCGAGAACCGGAGACGGACGACGCCGGTGACCGGGGTCGGGAGCACGATCTCCACCTGCGCGCCGATCGTCGCCCCGTGGCCCGGACGCGACGTGCCTGCTCGCAGTGACTCCACCGCGGGGTGCGGTGCACTCGCGAGTCGTCCGTCGGTGAGCCACACCCTCCTGGGCAGGGAGACGGCACCGGACCAGCCCGCCTGCGCGGTCGCCTCCAGAGGACGACCTTCCGTGACCCACCCGAAGAGCACCGCACCCCACGACCCGGTCCGCATCACGGACGGCGCGTAGAAGTGCTGCCCGTGGTCGACCCGGTCGGGGTGCAGCGTGCCGGTCAACGGGACCGCGATGACCTCGCCCGGTCCGTCCTCGTGTGACCAGGACGCCATGAGGGCGACGTCGGTGCCGTCGACCGTGAGGATCTGCGGGCACTCCCAGCCTGCGCCGGTGTCGATGCCCTCGACCGTGGCACGGGTCATCGCGACCAGGTCGCCGGCGGACGCCCAGGTGACGCCGTCGGCGGATCGGTAGTGACGGACCGCCGCGGTCTGGTTCGCAGCCGCTGCTCCGACAACCATCGACCAGCCGTCCTCGTCCTGCCAGACGAACGGGTCGCGGAACATCGTGATCCCCTCGTCGGCCGCCGGGTCTGCCACGACCTGGACGGGTGGACCGAAGCTGGTGCCGCCGTCGGAGGACTCGGCGAGGAGCACCGACTGGAACGGGCTGTGGTCGACCTTGCCGGAGTAGTACGCGCGGACGACGTCGTCGTGGAGCACCGTGTTGCCCGACCACGCGCCCCCGGAGTCCGCGCCCCCGGGGACGGGGACGATCGCGGGCCGGTGCAGGCTCCAGTGCACCAGGTCCTCGCTGGTGGCGTGTCCCCACTCGACCGGGATCTCGAGGTCGACGAGCGGCCTCGACTGGAAGTACAGGTGCGCCTGTCCGCCGATGTCGATCGGTCCGTTCGGGTCGTTGAGGTAGCCACGGGGCAGCCGGACGTGGAACTGCGGGAGGTGGTGGTCGGTCATCGGGAGGATCCAGCCGTGACGCCCTCGATGAAGTACCGCTGGGCGAAGACGAAGAGCAGGACACTCGGGATCATCGTCAGCACCACGCCCGCGAGGACGACCGAGATGGACCCGGTGCCGAGGTTGCCCTGCAGACCGACCAACCCCAGCGGCAGGGTGAACGTGTCCTGCTGGTTGAGGAAGATCAACGGCCGGTAGTACTCGGCCCAGAAGCCGGAGAAGTTCAGGATCGCGAGCGTCGCGATCGCGGGGCTGGCCATCCTGGAGTAGACGTGCCAGAACACGCCGAACTGGCTGGCACCGTCGATGCGCGCTGCTTCGCCGAGCTCCTTGGGCATCTGCATGAAGTACTGCCGCATCAGGAACGTGCCGAACGCGCTCCCGAGGGCGGGGACGATCAGGGACGCGATCGACCCCGTCAGCCCGATGTCCTTGAGGATGACGAAGACCGGGATGATGATCGTCTGGATCGGGACCATCATCGTGGCGAGGAAGATCCCGAAGACGGTGTTCTTCCCCGGGAAGCTGATCATGGCGAACGCGTAGCCGGACAGGGTGCAGGTGACGGTCTGGCCGACGACGATCAGCAGTGTGACGACGACGCTGTTGAGGAAGAACTGGCCGATCGGGATCTGGTCGAAGACGGCCGCGTAGTTGCTGAAGTCCCACGACAGCGGGAGCCACTGCGGCGGGTTGTCGAAGGACTCAGCCGGCGTTCGGAGGGACGTCGTGAGCGTCCACAGCAGCGGCCCGAGGGCGAACACGGCAGCGACGATCAGGATGACCAGGCCGACGATGCTCCCGACGGTGGCGACCGGACGTCGCCGGCGCACGATGTGGCCGATGCTCGGTTGTGCCACGGTTTCCGGGCTGTGCAGTGGATCGAACGTCTGTGTGGTCGTCATTGGTAGAACACCAGCTTTCGTGCGGCGATGAACTGGACGGCGGTGATGATCCCGATGATGACCAGCAGCAGGATCGCGATGGCGGAGGCGAATCCGAACTGCAGGTTCTGGAACCCGGCCTGGTACATCGAGATGGTGGCCGTCGTCGTCGCTGTACCGGGCCCGCCCTTGGTCATGATGAACGGTTGGTCGAACAGCTGCATGGCGTTGATCATCGCGATGACGGTCGCGAACAGGATCGTCGGGCTGATCAGGGGGATCTTGATCTGGAAGAGTGTCCGCCACGGGCCGGCGCCGTCGATCGAGGCGGCTTCCTGGACGTCCACCGGGACCGCCAGCAGCGCGGCGACGAACAACACGAACGTGAAGCCGACCTGTTGCCAGACCACGACCATCACGATCGTGACCTTGGCCCAGAACGGGTCGTTCAGCCAGTGCGCCCCGGGGAGGCCGATCTCGTTGAGGTAGTAGTTGATGAGGCCGAACTTCGTGTCGAAGATGTAGCCCATGAAGATCGACACGGCTGCTGTGGACGCCAGCAGCGGCAGGTAGAACGCGGTGCGGAAGAACACGCGGGTGGTGTTGCGCTTCCGGTTGTTCGCCAGCACCGCCAGCAGCAAGCCCAGCGAGATCTGCAGGACGACGATGGCGAGAGCGAGTCCGATGGTGACCCCGAAGGACGCCAGGACCGGCCCGTCGGTGAACAGTCGGACGTAGTTGTCCAGGCCGACCCACTCGGGACTGCTGATCACGTCCCACGAGGTGAACGACAGGCCGAGTGAGGCGAGGATCGGGACGAGGGTGAACACGGCGACGAACACCACCGCGAGCCCGATCATGAGGAAGCCGAACGTGGACTCACGCCGACGGGCACGTTTCGCCGCCGGCCGGCGGGCTGCGACCTCGGCCGCGCGCTGGGTGCGTCGTTCTGTCGTTGCGGTCATCACGATGCCTGCGCTGCGGCCTGCTCGATGTCAGCCTGTAGACCGTCGAGCGCCTTCTTCGCGTTCCCCGACGAGATGGCCTGCGTGGTCCGCTGGTTGAGGGCCGTCGCGAGGGCGTTGTAGTACGGCGGTGCGGAGATGGGCACCGAGTTGTCGAGCTGGTCGTAGAACACCGACCAGTGCTCCGGCCCCGTCGTGGAGTACCGCTCCGCGGTCATCAGCGACTTCTGCGCGGGTGTGGTCACGTTGCCCGGCCACAGCGCGTCGAAGCTCTCCGGCTGCACCATGAGCTTGATGACCTCGAACGCGAGGTCCTTCTGCTTCGACGAGTTGAAGATGCCGTACCCGCCGGCGCCGAAGAGCGACTTGTTGCTCTTCCAGGTCGGGAACTCGACGACGTCGAAGCTGCCGTTCCGCATCCCTGCGTTGTGGAGACCGCCGGCCCAGAAGCCGCCGCCGATCGTCATGCCGATCCGGCCGGAGGACATCAGGCCCTGGAGGGTGGCACCACCGCCGACGTCCGGCGAAGGGGACGCGCCGGACTTCTGCAGCTCGATGACGTACTCGAGTGCTTCGACCGCTGCGTCGGAGTTGGCGGTCGGGTCACCCCACTTCCAGCCGCCCTTGCGACCGGTGACGCCGAGCGGGTTGTCGGCGAACGCCTTGCTCTTCCACAACCAGTCGCCACCGGAGTACTTGCCCTCCTGCAGCAGGTTGCCGTCGTTGGCGTACAGGAACGAGGTCCAGCTGCCCCAGAGGCGCACGACCCAGTCGAACGCGTACGTGCCGGAACCGATCTTCGCGAGCCGTTCTGCGGAGGAGTGGAAGTCGTCCATCGACCAGTCGGCCGCGGGGCGCGCGAGGCCGGCCTTGTCGAAGAGTTCGGTCGAGTAGAACATGCTGCCCGCGTTGAAACTGTCGGGGAGCGTGTAGAGGTGGCCCTGGTACATCGTCGACTCGATCAGCGCCGGGTGGGCACCGCTGAAGTACGCGTGCAGATCCGACAGGTTCTTCGTGACGAGGTCGTCGAGCGGGGCGAGCAGGTTCTTCGACGCCAGGAGCTGCTGGCCTTCGGTCGCCACGCTGACGATGTCCGGGACGTCGCCCGACGCGACCTGCGTCAGCACCTTGGCGAGGAAGTCGTTCCAGTCCGTGCCGTTGATCGCCGTGACCTCGAGACTCGCCTTCTTGTCCAGTTGCTTGATCTTCGGCTCGATCGCCTTCTGCAGCGCGGTGGCGGCGCTCTGCTCCCCGAAGTAGAGCATCTTCACCGTCCCCGTGTTGCTGCCTCCGCCAGCCGTCGAGCACGCCGCCAACGATCCGATGCCGGCCAGCGCGAGCCCGGCCCCACCGAACTTGAACAGCGTGCGCCGGTTGATGGGAGTGCTGAATCCATTCGTCACGGTCGCTCCTCTCTGAGCGATGATGACCCCGCTCCACGCCGGGCCAATACGTATTTGTGAGGCGATCGTACACAGCGGCCACCGGGGAGGCAATACGTATTTGCTTCTGGCATGATGAGCGGGACGAAGGAGATCCGATGGCGAGCCGAGAACGCACAGCGCAGTCGCACCGCGTCACGATGAAGGACGTCGCACGCCGTGCAGGGGTGTCGCAGCCGACCGTGTCGTTCGTGCTCAACGACCGTCGGGACGTCTCGATCGCTGACGAGACCCGTGCCCGTGTGCTCCAGGCCGCGAAGGAACTGGACTTCCAACCGAACCGGGCTGCGCAGTCGTTGCGCTCGAACCGCTCGTACACGGTCGGCGTCATCGCTGACCGGCTCGTGTCCCAGCCGTACGCCGGGCACATCGTGCTCGGTGTGCAGCAGGCGGTGCAGGAGGCCGGGTACGTCTGCTTCGTGGTCGAGACCGCCCAGACCACCGACGGCGGCAAGGCAGCGGTCGAGAACCTCGTCCGGCAGGGTGTCGCCGGCCTCGTCTACGCGGCGCCCGGACCGGAGTACGTCACCCCGGTCGCAGGTCTCGACCGTGTGCCCACCGTGTTCGTCAACTGCTTCCCGCCCGGCGACACCGACGCCGTGACCGTCCTGGCCGACGAGTTCCAAGGCGGCCGTGACGTCGCCGCCGCGGTCTTCGCCGCCGGCCACACCAGGGTCGCGTTCCTCGGAGGCCCCGAGGACGACTACGCCTGCCAGGAGCGCAAGCGTGGCCTCGAGCGCGCCGCCGCGGATGCAGGGATCGCTCCGGACTCCATCCGCGTCGAGTTCGGGACCTTCCAGGTGGGTTCGGGCTACGACCTCGCGATGGAGGTCCTGACGACCGAGCGGCCGACCGGGATCATCTGCGGGAACGACCGCATGGCGGTCGGCGCACTGATGGCGGCGCAGTCGCTCGGCATGCGCTGTCCCGAGGACGTCAGCATCGTGGGGTTCGACGACCAGCCGGACCTCGCCGATCAGATGCACCCACCGTTGACCACCGTCGCGCTCCCCCACCAGCAGATGGGTTTCGACGCCGGAACCCTGCTGCTGGCGGAGACGGAGCAGCCCGGTCGGCACCTCGTGCCGTGCGGGTACGTCCCCCGGAGCTCACTCGCAGCTCCCCGACCCGAAGGAACCTGATTGGCCGCCACACCCAGCACCCACTTCCGGCCCCCGAACGGCTTCGTCGGGGACGTGATCCCGTTCGAGCACGACGGCACGGCGTGGCTGTTCTACCTGCTCGACGAGCGTCCGGGTGTCCCCCCGCTCGAGCGAGCGACCGGGATGCCGTGGGGAGCCGTGACCACGACCGACTTCGTCGGGTTCGAGAGCAAGGGCGTGGTCCTGCCTTCGGGCGGCGCCGATGCCAGCGACTTCGACTGCTACACCGGAAGCGTCGTGCAGGACGACGCCGGCACCCTGCACCTGTTCTACACCGGGCACAACCCGCGGATCACGACCGAGGTCGACGGCGTCACCAAGGATGCCCAGGTCGTCTGCCACGCGACGTCCTCGGGTGATCTCACGGACTGGACGAAGCACCCCGGATGGGATCTCTCCGCACTCGCCGGGTACTCGCCCGAGGACTGGCGCGACCCCTTCGTGTTCCGTCCGTCTGCCGAGGGGCCGTGGCAGATGCTCCTGGCAGCGCGTCGACGCGACGAACCGTACCGACGATCCGGTCTGGTCGCGCGACTCGAGTCCGACGACCTCGTGACCTGGCGCGACGCGTCACCGCTCTGGGAACCCCACCGCTTCATCACCCAGGAGTGCCCCGACGTCTTCCAGTGGGGCGGATGGTGGTACCTCGTGTACTCGGAGTTCTCGGACGCGTTCTGCACGCGCTACCGCATCGCGACGTCCCCGGACGGGCCGTGGCTCGCTCCGGCGGACGACACCGTCGACGGGCGCGCGTTCTACGCCTCGAAGACGCTGGCGCTCGACGGCGAGCGGTACTTCGTCGGTTGGATCGCGTCGAAGGAGGGCGACCGCGACGACGGGGCCTGGCAGTGGGCCGGCACCATGGCCACCCTCCAGGCACACCAGCGGGTGGACGGGTCGTTGCGCTTCGACCTGCCCGAAGCCGTGAAGGCCGCCTACTCCGACGAGGACGACGTGACCTCGGCCTTCCGACCGCGCAACGGCGCAGATCCGACGGTCGGTGCCGGCGCCGCCACGCGGTACGCGTCGTGGGTCGGTCCGGAACTCCCCACGGAGGCGCTGGTCAGCATGGACATCGACCTCGCGGCGGACACGAAGTCGCTCGGACTGCTCCTGCGCACCAGCGACGACACCGAGGACGGCTACGCACTGCGTCTCGAACCCGATCGGAACCGGCTCGTCCTGGACCGGTGGCCGCGCGGCAGCACCGGCACCGAGCAGTGGCAGATCCTCGGTGACGTGCCGCACGCCGTGGAACTGGAACGTGCCGTGCAGCTCGCCCCGGGCAGGCACCGGGTCGACGTCCACCTCGACGGCGACGTCTGCGTGGCCGTGGTGGACGGCAGCGTCGCTCTGAGCACGCGGCTCTACGACCGGGCCGCCGGTCGGGTGGGGCTGTTCGTGCAGGACGGCGCCTTCGCCCTCGAGCGGTTGACGATCCGGACGCGCTGACCCCGGCACGAGCACCGGAGCGCGCACCGGCACCGGAACCAGCGGGCACCGGCACCAGCGCGAGCACGGGCCGTCAGCGCAGGATGCCGAGCGCCCGGGCCTCGGACACCGCGGCGGTGCGGGAACCGACGCCGAGCTTGGAGAACACGTGCACCAGGTGTGACTTCACGGTGGCGTCGGTGATGTGCAGGCGTGCCGCAACATCGACGTTCGAGGCGCCCTCGGCGACGAGCCCGAGGACCTCGATCTCGCGAGCGGACAGGCTGACCCGTGGCGCACGCATCCGTGCCATCAGGCGGCTCGCGACCGCCGGTGCGAGGGCGCTCTCACCGGCGGCTGCGGCGCGGATCGCGGCGAGCAACTCGTCGGGTGGCGTGTCCTTGAGCAGGTACCCGCTGGCCCCCGCTTCGACGGCGCCCAGGATGTCGCCGTCGCTGTCGTAGTTGGTGAGGACCAGGACGTACGGCGCGGCGTCGGTCGACCGGATCTGCCGGGTGGCGTCGGCACCGGTGCGGTCCTGTCCGAACTGCAGGTCCATGAGCACGAGGTCCGGGTCCACGGACGCCACGAGGGCGGCGGCTTCGTCGGGGGTCGCGGCCTCCCCGACGACGTCGATGTCGACGGCCCCGTCGAGGAGTGCGCGCAGGCCGGCGCGGACGACGGGGTGGTCATCGGCGATGACGAGTCGGATCACGGCTCACCGACCTCCACGGTCGCGGTGATGGTGGTGCCGTGCCCGGGTGCACTGTCGATGGTGAGACGGCCACCGAGCTGGTCGACGCGTTCACCCATCGCGCGGAGCCCGAACGCGTCGGACGTGCCGGAGCGGGCGCCGGTGTGGTCGGGGTCGAACCCGGTGCCGTCGTCCTGCACCCGCAGGGACGCGTGCGTGGCGGTGACGTCGAGGGTGATGTCGACGGTCGTGGCGCCGGCGTGCTGGGCGACGTTCGCGACGGCACCCTGGGCGATGCGCAGCAGAGCGGTCTGCACGTCCATCGTCAACTCCGACGCTTCGGGTGCTGCGGTCACGGTAATGCCGAGTCCCTCGCGGTGCCACTGGTCGCTGAGGCGGCGCAGTGCTGCGGGGAGTCCGGCGTCGAGGGACGGCGGTGCGAGCTCCCGGATGAACCGCCGGGTGTCTGCGAGACCGTCGGCCGCGGTGGCGCGTGCGAGACGGATGTGCTCGATGCCCGGGCGGTCGCTGTCGGCTGCTTCGGCGGCGTGGAGGAGCATCTGGATGCTCGAGAGGTCCTGCGCGACGGTGTCGTGGATCTCGCGTGCCAGGCGGGCGCGTTCGGTGAGGACGCCCTGCTGCCGTTCGGTCGCGGCGAGTCGGTCGCGGGTGGCGAGGAGTTCCGCCAGGAGTGCCTCCCGCTCGACGGACTCACGGGCGAGCGCGCCGTAGCCGAGGCCGATGAGCAACGCGACCCCGGCACCGACGAGGGGGCCGATCACCCCACCCACGGTGAAGCCGCCGTGCAGGCCCAGGGCGAGGACCGCGATCAGGGTGGCTGCGACCACGGCGGCCGGCCCGACGATCCTTGGCAGGACGTGCAGGTAGAGGAAGAACAGCGGGAACACCAGGTACGCCGCTTCCGGCACCAGGACGAGCAAGGCCACCCACACGGCGGTCAAGGCGGTGATCCAGGCCGCACCCACCACGGCTCGGCGTGCCTCCGGCGCGGCGGCGACACCGGCACCGAGCAGGTAGAGGACCGCGAACCCGACCACCAGGGCGATCGCCGCCCACATGGTCGGCTCGCGGACGACGAGGACGCGGACGACCACGAGCGCCACGAGCGCGGCGAACAGCACGTGCAGTCCGGTGCGGAGCCCGACGAACACGGGCGTGAGGGTGCTGTGTGCCATGTCCGTTGCAGCGTACGGCGGCCACGACCGACCTGGCATCAACCAGAAGTCGGACGAGAGCAGTCAACCTCCCGGCGATGGCACCGGGACCGGCGACGGCGAGGCTCGGCTGGACGGCGGGGAGCGTCCCTGCCGTCGGGAAGGAACCATCGTGTTCGTCGCTTGGCGTGACCTCCGAGCCGCCCGTGGCAGGTTCGTGCTCATCGGGTCCGTGGTGTCGTTGATCACCCTGCTCGTCGGCTTCCTCGCCGGTCTGACCGGTGGGCTCGGCGCACAGGACGTGTCCGCAGTCCTCGGTCTCCCCGGGAACCGCCTCGTCCTGCAGGAGCCCTCGACCGGACAGCCCTCGTTCTCGCAGTCGACGATCGACGCCGCGACGGTCTCCGCGTGGCGGCAGTCCTCGGGCGTCGAGCACGTCACGCCGATCGGGATCGCACAGGGGCGGGCCGCCGTACACGCCGAGACCGCACCAGCGGTGGCCGTCGCCCTGTTCGGCGTGCCGCGGGGAGCCCCCGCGTCGACGGTCACCGACCTGGCTCCGCGGTCCGACGACACGGTGGGCCTGTCCGCCGGCGCAGCGAAGGACCTCGACGTCGCCGTCGGGGACGCCGTCACGATCATGGGGAGGACCTACCGGGTCGCCACCGTCGGCGGAGACGCCTGGTACAGCCACACCCCCGTGGTCGCGCTCTCCCCGACCGCGTGGGCGTCGACCGATCGTCGCCTCGGCGGGGACGGCGAAGCGACCGTGCTCGCCGTCTCCGGTGCGCCGGACTGGGGCAGCACGGCGGACCGCACGCACACCGTCGCCGCGTCACCGCTCGCCAGCCTCACCGCGCTCGACACGTTCAAGTCGGAGGTCGGGTCGCTCGGACTCATGATCGTGATGCTCTTCGGTGTCTCCGCACTCGTCGTCGGGGCGTTCTTCACCGTGTGGACGCTGCAGCGTGCCGACGACATCGCCGTCCTCAAGGCCCTCGGCGCCTCCGACGCGTCGCTCGTCGGCGATGCCCTCGGCCAGGCACTCGTCGTCCTGGCCGTGGGCGTCGGGGTCGGGATCGGTCTCGTGTCGGTCCTGGGGACGCTCGCGACCGGTGTCCTGCCGTTCCTGCTCAGTCCGCTCACCACCCTGCTGCCGGCCGCCGTGATGGTCGTCCTCGGCCTCGCCGGTGCCGCTGTCGCACTCCGCACCGTCACCAAGGCCGACCCCCTCACCGCACTCGGGAGCAACCGATGATCACCCTCGACGACGTCACCCTCACCTTCCCCGACGGCGACTCCCGCATCACGGCGGTGGACCGCGTGTCCCTGACCGCTCCGAACGGGGTGGTCACGGGCATCACCGGGCCCTCCGGCTCCGGGAAGTCCTCGCTCCTCGCCGTCGCTGCGACCCTGATCCGCCCGGACTCCGGGCACGTGTGGATCGACGACGTCGACGCAGCGACCCTGAGCCGGAACGAGGCGACGACGCTCCGCCGCGACCAGGTCGGCATCGTGTTCCAGCAGTCGAACCTCATCGAGTCGCTCACCGCGCGGGAACAGCTGCTCGTCATGGCGGAGCTCGGTGGCGGCCGCCGAGACCGGACCGCGGTGCACACCCGTGCCGATGCGCTGCTGGCAGCGGTCGGTCTCGCCGAGCACCGCAGCAAACGTCCCGCGCAGCTCTCCGGTGGCCAGCGGCAACGGGTCGCCATCGCCCGCGCCCTGGTGAACACCCCGTCCGTCCTGCTGGTCGACGAACCCACCAGCGCACTCGACCAGGAGCGGGGCGCCGAGATCATGGCGCTGATCGCGCGTCTCACGCACGAGCAGGGCACGGCGACGATGCTCGTCACGCACGACCTCGTCCACCGCGACGCGCTCGACCGCCTGGTCACCGTCGTCGACGGCCGCCTGACCGATGCCTGAGCGTTCGTCCCCCGAAATTCCCAACTGTGATGTATTCGAGACCTCGAGACGCGCAACGGGTGCCGATCCTCCACTGATTTATCTCATGAGCGTGTTAGCGTGGCGCACATGACCGACACCACCACCGTCGTCTCGCCGGCATCTCCGGCGACCGCAGCACCCCTCCGTGAGGTCGGCGCCCTGATCCGGGGCGCCCGCAAGGGCCGCAGCATGACGCAGGCCCAGCTCGCCGAACGCGTCGGCACCAGCCAGAGCGCGATCAACCGCATCGAGCAGGGTGGGCAGAACCTGTCCCTCGAGATGCTCACCCGCATCAGCGACGCCCTCGACCAGCAGATCGTCTCGATCGGCGGCGCTCCGCAGCGTGCCCACCTTCGGGTGCAGGGCGGCCGGAAGCTCAGTGGCTCCATCGCGGTGAACTCGAGCAAGAACGCCGCCGTGGCACTGCTCTGCGCCTCGCTGCTGAACCGCGGCGTGACCCGTCTGCACAAGGTCGCCCGGATCGTCGAGGTCGACCGCATCATCGACGTGCTCCGCAGCCTCGGCGCGAGCGTCACGTGGTCCGAGGACGGCGAGACCCTCGAGATCGTCGCCCCCGAGGACCTGCGCCTCGACGCGATCGACGCCGACGCCGCCCGTCGCACCCGCAGCGTGCTCATGTTCCTCGGCCCGCTCAGCGGCCGGTTCGAGTCCTTCCGCCTGCCCTACGCCGGCGGTTGTGACCTCGGCACCCGCACGGTCGAGCCGCACCTCATCGCGCTGCGTCCGTTCGGCGTCGACGTCGAAGCGACCTCCGGCTGGTACGAGGTCGACGTCGCCAACCAGGCCGTCCCCACCAAGTCGGTCGTGCTCACCGAGCGCGGCGACACCGTGACCGAGAACGCGATCCTCGCCGCCGCCGCCCGCGACGGTGAGACCGTCATCCGGAACGCCAGCCCCAACTACATGGTGCAGGACCTCTGCTTCTTCCTCGAGCTGCTCGGGGTGCAGATCGAGGGCATCGGCACCACCACGCTCCGCATCACGGGCAAGAGCCGCATCGACGAGGTCGTGGACTACTGGCCGAGCGAGGACCCGGTCGAGGCCATGAGCCTGCTGACCGCCGGCATCGTCACCGCCTCGACCCTCACCGTGACCCGGGCGCCGATCGAGTTCCTCGAGATCGAGCTCGCGACCCTGGCCGAGATGGGCCTGCGCTTCGACGTCACCGACGAGTACCCCGCCGCCAACGGTCGCACCCGCCTCGTCGACATCACGGTCCACCCGTCCGAACTGCACGCGCCGATCGACAAGATCCACGCGATGCCGTTCCCGGGCCTGAACATCGACAACCTGCCCTTCTTCGTCGTGATCGCCGCCATGGCCGAGGGCACCACGCTCGTGCACGACTGGGTGTACGAGGGCCGGGCGATCCACCTGCTCGACCTCACCCGCCTGGGCGCCAGCGTCACCCTGCGTGACCCGCACCGCCTCGACGTGACCGGTCCGACGCACTTCTCCGGCGCCGAGATCAGCTGCCCGCCGGCACTGCGGCCCGCCGTCGTGATCCTGCTGGCGATGCTCGCGGCCAAGGGTGAGAGCGTCCTGCGCAACGTGGGCATCATCGCCCGTGGCTACGAGCAGCTGCAGGAGCGCCTCAACTCGCTCGGTGCGTCCATCGAGACGTTCCACGACTGACGCGGGCCCCCGCAAGACACCGGTGTTCGCCGGTCGAACACGCGCAGAACGCGGTTCGGCACGCGAACACCGGTGTTCTGCGAGCCCGACCTGACGGCCCGTCCCCGCAAGTGGGGACGGGCCGTCACCCGTCTGACGGGGTCCCCACGGGCCTCCAGGCCGATGCCCAGGAGCGCTCCATGCGCCGCCCAGCCCGGACGGGCTGGATGGGCAGATGGCCACGAGATCGCTCCTGACCGTCCCCCTGCTCATCACCGTCGCGGCCGCCGCGGCGGCCTGGCTGGTGCTCGGCCCCGCCGCCGCGCTCGCCTTCGTCGCCCTCGCGTTCCTCGAGATCGCGATGGCTGCGGACTCGTCCGTGCCGATGGCCGGCATCGCCGGACGCCTGCACTCCCCCGCCCGCCGGCTGTTCCTGTCGCTCGGGATCGTCGCGGGCGTGCTCGCGATGCGGCTGCTGCTGCCGCCGGCCGCCGTCGCGGTCGGTGACGCGACCGACCCGGCGAGCTCCGTCGAGGAGGCCGTCTTCGCACCCGGCTCGTTCTCCGCGCACCTGGCCGAGGTGCGTCCCGCCCTGGCCGCCTTCGGCGCCGCGTTCATCTGGCAGGTCTTCGCCGAGTACCTGTTCAACACCGACCGCGCGTCCCGCAGGTCGTGGCTGGGCAGCCTGGAGGCGCGACTCGCCTCCGTCGCGCGACCGCGCGTCTGGTCGCTGGTCACCGCCACGACGGGGGTCGTCGTCACGTCCGTCCTCGTCGGGTCGCGTGCCGGGTGGGCGCCCGGTGTGCTGTTGCCGGTCGCGATCGGCGGGGCTGCCGGGATCGCCGCGTACCTCGTGTCGAAGTGGACCGCGGCGTGGGCGCTGCGCCCCGGGTCCGGGGGTGGCACGTCGGACACGGAGTCGATCGGGATCGGCCGCGGTGCCTGGCGGATCCACCTGTACGCGTCGACCGTCGTGTTCGAGCGGGGGCTCGTGGTGTTCATGCTCTTCGAGATCCTCGACGGCGTGTACAGCCTGTCGGGGTCCGGGCCGCTCGGGTCGGACGGGCTCGGGGCGCTCGAGCAGGCCGCCGTGGCGGTCGGGGCGATCGGTGTCGGCGCGGTGTTCCTGGCCCGCCTGACGTCGCGGGTCGACCAGGCCGCGGGGCTGAAGCGGTTGCGGTACCTGAAGGCCGGGGCGGCGTACGTCCTCGGGGTGCTGTCGGTCCTGCTCTGGGCGAGCCTGCTCGTGCCGATCCCGGGCGTGGTCGTCGGGTGGTTCGGGACCGTCGTGATCGGGTCCGCGCTGGTGAGCAGCCTGCCGTGGCGCGCGTGGTGGCGACGGGTGGTGCGTCGGCCGCGGACGGTCTGACGCGGACGCGGCTGGCTCTGAGCGCGTCGTCCCGTCCCGTCCCGGTGCGATCGGTACCGCGCAGCGGTGCGGCGCGTCGTCCGGCTGTTCTGGAAGGATCCACCGTGGATCGGCGTTGACTTGCGGGTCGGACGACGATCGGAGTGCACGTGCTGGGACCGGAACTGGTGGTCGTGCTCGGCCTCGCCATCGCGCTGACGGCGGCGGTCGCCGACCGGATCCGGATCGCGCCGCCCGTGCTGCTCCTGGTCTTCGGCGCACTGCTGGGGCTCGTCCCCGAGTTCGCGGACGTCGAGCTCCCCGCCGAGGCGGTCCTGTTGCTGTTCCTGCCGGCGCTGCTGTACTGGGAGAGCCTGACGACGTCGCTCCGCGAGATCCGGAAGAACCTGCGCGGCATCGTCCTGATGGGCACCCTGCTCGTCGTGGTCACCGCCGGTGCCGTCGCCACCCTGCTGCACCTGCTCGGCATGCCCTGGGGCCCCGCATGGGTGCTCGGCGCCGCGGTCGCGCCGACCGACGCGACCGCGGTCGGCGTGCTCACCAAGATGCTGCCGCGCCGGAACGTCACGGTGCTCCGCGCCGAGAGCCTGGTGAACGACGGCACGACGCTGGTGGTCTACGGCATCGCGGTGGCCGTCACCGTCGGCACGCAGGAACTCACGTTCTGGGGTGTTTCCGGCATGCTCGCGCTGTCGTACGTCGGCGGGGTCGCCGCCGGGCTCGCCGCCGCCTGGATCGGCACGATGGTGCTGCGCCGGGTCGACACCGTCGTGCTCGAGAACCTCGTCACCCTGCTCGTGCCGTTCGCGGCCTTCCTGGCCGCCGAGGCGATCGGCGCCTCCGGCGTGCTGGCCGTCGTCGCAGCGGGCATCGTCGTCAGCCAGGTCGGGCCGAAGCTCGACCGCGCCGAGACCCGGCAGCAGGTCCGGGCCTTCTGGTCGTTCCTGACCTTCCTGCTCAACGGGGCACTGTTCGTCCTGGTCGGCATCGAGGCGATGGTCGCCGCACGCGCGCTCGACCCCGCGGACCTGCTGCGCGGGACGGGGATCGTCTTCGCGGTCGCGGTGCTGCTGGTGATCGTGCGCTTCGCGTTCCTGAACGCTGCGGGTGGGACGATCTGGCTCGTCACCCGACGCACCGGCGGAGAACCCCGTGAGGGACACCGGGACCGGCTGGTCAGCGGCTTCGCCGGGTTCCGCGGCGCCGTGTCGCTCGCCATGGCCGTCGCCGTGCCGCGCACCCTCGAGTCCGGCGGGGGCTTCCCCGAGCGCGACCTCATCGTCTTCGTCACCGCGGGGGTGGTCATCGTCACGATCGTCGGGCAGGCCCTGGTGCTGCCCGCCGTCCTGCGCCGCGCCGCACTGCCCGAGGATGAGTCGGTCAGCGACGAACGTCGCTACGCCGAACGCACCGCGATCGAGGAGGCCCTCGACGCACTCCCCCGCCTCGCACGGTCGACAGGCGCCGACCGTGCGACGGTCGCTCGTCTGCGGAAGGACTACGAGGCCCACCTCGACGTGATCGAGGCCCGCGAGGGGGACGACGACGACCACCCCGCACTCCAGCGGCACGACAACGCGGTCGCCCTCGAGCTCGCACTGGTGCAGCACAAGGCGAAGACCCTGCTGCGCCTGCGCGACGCCGACGAGATCGACGACCTGGTGCTGCGGCAGGTGCGCGCCGGGTACGACGCGGAGGAGGCGCGGTTGGACGGCATCGAGTCGGTGGCGTCACCGCCCGCGTCGTCGTAGGGCGCCCCCGGGCACACCTGGTCGAAGCGGGCGTACCCGGTCTGTTGTGCTCACCAGGGACGCCCGTTTCCGGTTCCCGTCGCAGCGGGAACGCTAGCCTGGCCACAGTGATCCTCCGTCTCTCTCGGTGACCCACTGGTCGCCCAGCACCACCGGTTCGCCCCGCCGACGCGCGGGGGTGGTCTCGTGCGCCCGGACGGGGAACTCCATCAGGAGCTCCCCCACACCCGGCACACCATCCAGACCACCAGAGGAAGACCACTCCATGACGACCACCGACCGGTCCGCCCTGCGCGCGGACTGCGGCAACTGCTTCGCGCTCTGCTGCACCGCCTTCGGGTTCCAGCGTTCCGCCGACTTCCCGATCGACAAGCCCGCCGGCACCCCGTGCGGGAACCTCGCTGACGACTTCTCCTGCACCATCCACCAGACGCTCCGGCCGCGGGGGTTCCGGGGGTGCACCGTCTTCGACTGCTCCGGTGCGGGCCAGTACGTGTCGCAGACCCTCTACGACGGGGTCAGTTGGCGTGACCACCCTGACTCCCGCGCGGAGATGTTCCGGGTGTTCCCGATCGTCCGCCTGCTGCACGAGATGCTCTGGCACCTCGCCGAGGCGCAGGACCGTGCGGTCACGCCCGACTCGGCGGACGACGCCGGGCTCCTGACGCGGGAGATCCGGCGCGTGCTCGTCGCAGGTCGCCCGACGCTCCTGGCGCTCGACGTCGAGCCGCTGCACGAACGCGTCCGGGACGTCCTGGTCGAGGTGAGCGGCGAGGTCCGGGCCAGGTACCGCGCCGGCCAGGACGATTCACGGGCCGGACTGCTGCGACCGGGGGCCGACCTCGCCGGTCGTGATCTGCGGGGCCGGCCGATGGCCGGCGCCGACCTGCGGGGTGCCACCGCGATCGGGGCGGACCTGCGCGGCGTGGACCTGTCCGGCGTCGACTTGCTCGGGGTCGATCTGCGGGACGCCCGGCTCGACGGAGCGGATCTGTCCACCGCGCTGTTCCTCACGCAGGCGCAGGTGAACGCGGCAGGCGGTGACACCGCCACGATGCTGCCCGACGGGATCGACCGACCGTCGCACTGGGTATCGGAGGTGGTCGAGCGGACCGTGCACCGGATCCCCCGGAACTGACATCCGTTCTCATCTATAAATGTATTGCAACTTCTGCATGCGTGACCTACGCTGAGGGCATCCCAACCGTCGATCAGCAGGAGGTCACCATGGCCGAGCACGAGAACAGCGCAGAGCACACCGTCGCCGAGCACACCCACCAGGACGGCTGCGGCCACGAGACGGTCCAGCACGAGGACCACGTGGACTTCGTCCACGACGGCCACAAGCACGCCCAGCACGGCGACCACTACGACGAGCACTGATCTCCTGATCAGCGCAGGCCCGTGATCAGCACCGATCAACGGACCTGCACGACGGCCCCGACGCACCGCGCCGGGGCCGTCGTGTTGCATGCACGTATGCGCGTGCGCTTACATGAGTCCATGTCAGACGGGATCGAAGCAGCGGCGGACCTCTTCAAGGCGCTCTCCTCGCCGGCGCGACTGCGGATCCTCTCCGCGTTGATCGCCGGACCGTCCGACGTCGGCTCGCTCGCCGACGCGACCGAGCTCTCGCAGCCGCTCGTCTCCCAGCACCTGCGCACGCTGCGGCTCGCAGGCATCGTGCAGGTCGAGCGCATCGGGCGGAACGCCGTCTACTCGCTCCACGACGAGCACATCGCCCACATCGTCGGCGACGCGGTCAGTCACGTCAGCGAAGCCGGAACCGACACCGACTGAACCGGCTGCTGCTGCCAGACACCGCTCAGCAGCACTCGCAACCGACAGCTGCACGCTCCCCCGTCAGCGCGACGACGGGCTGCTTGCACGCGTCGCCGCGCCAGGCTTCGAGCCCCTCACGCACGGCGAACCCGACCACGACGAGGCCGGCGAGCGGATCGGCCCACCACCAGCCGAACAGCGTGTTCGCCAGCAGGCCGAGCAGCACCGCCGCCGACAGGTAACTGCAGACCAGCGTCTGCTTCGAGTCGGCGATCGCGGAGGCCGAACCGAGCTCACGTCCGGTCCGCCGTTCGACCAGGCTCAGGAACGGCATGACCGCCAGGCTCACCGCGGCGAGGACGATGCCGACCGGGCTGTGCTCCGGTGAGCGGACACCCGTGAACGTCAGGACGGCGTCGAGGCTGACCACGGCAGCGAGCCCGAAGAACGAGACCGCGATCACCCGGAGCGCCGTCCGCTCCCGCGCCTCCGGGTCCCGCGCGGCGAACTGCCACGCGACGGCCGCTGCCGACAGGACCTCGACGATCGAGTCGAGCCCGAAGCCGATCAGCGCGGTGGACGACGCCACCGAACCGGCGGCGATCGCCACGACGGCCTCGAGCACGTTGTAGGCGATGGTCGCCGCGACGATCCAGCGGATCCGTCGCCGGAGGACGCCAGCACGGACCGGCGTGAGCGAAACCACGGCGGCGGTCACCGCTCGGCCCCGCAGCCGACGTCCACGGCGCAGCCGTCACCGTCACCATCGCCGTCGACTGCCAGCACCACGTCGACCAGAGACTCGAGCGCGCGGGTGATGTTGCCGTCCGCGATCTCGTAGCGGGTCCGCCGTCCCTCGGGCACGGCGACGACGATCCCGCAGCCGCGCAGGCACGCCAGGTGGTTCGACACGTTGGTCCGGGTCAGCTCGAGTTCCTCGGACAGCCGCGCCGGGTAGCCGGGGTCGTCGAGCAGTCGGAGCAGGATCCGCGCTCGGGTCGGGTCGGACAGTGCCCGTCCGAGCCGGTTCAGGACATCGAGCCGCGGGGCAATGGTCAGCATGCGCTGACCATACATCGGGCCGCGCCCAGACCGCCACAAGTCCGGACGACACGTCTCGCCCTCGGACATCGCGCGAGCTCAGACGTCCCCGAGCCGCCGCCCGGTCAGCCCGTCGTTCCAGCTCGTGCGTCCGCCGGGAGCACGCGACTCGTGCACGCCGTCGTGGCCGCTCGGTCGATCGCAGCGCCAGCGGTCGAAGACGCTGCAGCAGCGGTGGTCGGGTCGGTGGTCGGTGTCGTGGTTCTCGTGCATCGCACCGATGAGACGTCACGACGCAGCGTTTCGTCACGAACCGGCGCCGAACTCCCTGCACCACGAACGATGGTGAGCAGGAACGGTCGAGTCCCCCTTCAGCACCCGACCGTTCCTGCTCACCAACCGCTCGCGACGCGAGCGAAGCCCGCGCCCGCGACCCCGCGCCTAGCGCCTAGCGCTTGAGGTTCGTGAGCTCCTGCAGCACCTCGTCCGAGGTCGTGATGATGCGGGCGTTCGCCTGGAACCCACGCTGCGCCACGATCAGGTTCGTGAACTCCTGCGACAGGTCGACGTTCGACATCTCGAGCGTCCCCGCCGCGAGCGAACCGACGCCGGCCGAACCGGGGCCCCCGACCGTCGCACCGCCCGAGTTCGCGGTCGCGCGGTAGCCCGACGCCCCGGTCTTCTCCAGGCCGGCGGGGTTGGCGAAGGTGGCCAGCGCGATGCGGCCGAGCGCGAGCGACGCACCGTTCGAGAACGTGCCGGTCACGGTGCCGTCCTTCGAGATCGAGTAGCCCTGCAGCGCCCCGGCCTCGCGGCCGTTCTGCGAGCCGATCGCCGCGGTGTTGAGCGAGGCGAACCCGGTCAGGTCACCCATGTCGACCCGGATGCCGCCGACGGCGAGGGTCCCGCCGGCGGTCAGCTTGCCGTCGGTGCCGAAGGTCAGCGAGGTGGTCGCCGTGGTGCCCTGTCCGTTGCGCCCGGTGACGTCCCAGCCGCCGGCGGTGCGCGTGTAGGCGAGCGACATCGTGTGCTTGGCACCGGAGGCGTCGTACACGGTGGCCTCGCGCGTGATGGTCTGGCCGACGGCGGTCTCGGACGGCAGGTTGCCCGCGACGGTGGCCGCGGTGGTGCGGACCGCCGGGGCTGCTGCTTCGAGCGGCAGCGTGATGTCGGACAGCTGCCCGTTCTCGTTGACGACGCCGTTCGTGGCCGGGTAGCCCTGCACGATCTTGCCGTCGGCGGTGACCAGGCGGCCGTTCGCGTCGAAGTCGAACGCCCCGGCGCGGGTGTAGACGGTGTCGTTGCCCAGGCGGGTGACGAAGAACCCGTCGCCCGAGATCATCAGGTCGGTGGCCTTGCCGGTGGCCTGCGCCGACCCCTGCGAGAAGTTCGTGGAGACCCCGGCGACCTGCACGCCCAGGCCGATCTGGGCCGGGTTCGTGCCGCCGATCCCGGTCTGCGGTCCGCCGGCACCCTGGGTCATCTGCGACAGGGTGTCCTGGAACACGGTGGTCGACGACTTGAAGCCGACGGTGTTGACGTTGGCGATGTTGTTGCCGGTGACGTCGAGCATCTGCTGGTGGGAGCGGAGGCCGGAGATCCCGGAGTAGAGCGAGCGGAGCATGGTGCGTCCTTTCGGAGAGGCAGGGAGATCGAGGGAGAACGAGGAAGAGCGAAGAACGGAGCAGCGGGCGTCAGGACGCCGGAGCGGTGGTGGTGATGCCGGAGATCACGTCGAGAGCGACCTCCTTCCCGTTCACGGTGACCGTGGGCACGCTCTTCGCGTACGACACGGCCGAGGCGGTCCCGGTGACGGATTTGCCCGAGTCGGCGTCGGTGTAACTGACCTGCTTGCCGACGAGGTTCGCCGCGGCGATGCGCATCTGGAGCGAGAAGTTCTCGTTCCCCGTCGTGGTCTGGTTGGTGATCTGCTCCATCATCGCGAGCTGCGTCTGCTGGCCGATCATCTGGTTGGTGTCCATCGGCGACGACGGGTCCTGGTTGCGCAGCTGCGTGACGAGCAGCTTCATGAAGACCTCGGAGTCCATCGTCTGGGACTTCTGTGCGGTGGAGTTCGCGGCGAGGGCCGCGGCCTGCGCGGTCGGGTCCACGCTGCCGGTGATGCCGTCGATGGGCATGGTGCGTTCCTGTTCGTGAGCCGGATCAGGCGAGGACGTCGAGTCCCGCGGTGCGGATGGAGGGCGTGTGGGTGGCGGGCTGCGTGCGCGGGGTGCCCCGCGCCTCCAGTCCGGGGTCGCCAGGCAGCACACGTGCGGCCGGGCGCTCGTCGCGACCCGGCGCGTCCTGCGGCTGGTTCTGCGACGACAGGTCGAGCGTGGTGCTCACACCGGTGCCGCCGGCGTCGCGTCGCAGGTCCGGCAGCACCTGGCGGACGGCCTCGCGGCCGGCGTCCGACGCGGCGAACAGCTCGACGTGCATGCCGTGCGCGGTGACGTGCGCGCGCACCGTGACCGGGCCGAGGCTGTCCGGCACGACCTGCACGGTGACGACGTGCTCGCCGGGGCCGGCCTGTGCGAGCGTGAACACCGGTCGCGCCAGCTGCTGGGCGAGCGGCGCCGGGGCCGGCGCGGTCGCCGCGGCGGGCGCGGCGGTCGGCGTCGTCGACATGACGAACGGGGTCTCGCCACCGCGGCTGGGGACGACGGCCGGGAGGCCCGGATCGCCCGGCGTCGACGCCTGCTGCTGGGTCCCGTGGCCGGCTCGGGAGCCGGTGCCGGCTGCCGGGGCGGCACCCGCTGCGACGGCCGGCAGCGGGGCCGGGGTGCCGGTGGAGGTGGCTTCGTCGGTCCGCGTCGGTGCCGCGGCCGGGATCGCCGCCGCCGGGACAGCGACGGTGGCGCCGGCGACCGCGGTCGGCGCGGGGGCGGTGCCCGGAGCGGCCTCGGAGGCAGCTGCCGGCGACGCGGTGCCCCTCGGCGGCACCGCGGGCGCCGACGGAGCGGTCGCCGTCACCGCGGGCACGGCCGGCGCCGTCGCCGGTGCCTGCTGCGGGGCGACGGAAGCGGTTCCGCTCGTCGGCGTCGGGGCGGACGAGGTCTGTGACGCCGTGTCCGCGGCCGGCACCGGCACCGGCTTCGGTGTGGTCGTCGGGATCGCAGCGGTCCCGTCGGTTGCGTGCGGGCCCGCCACGGACGGCTCCCCCGTGCGGACGGCGGCCTGGCCCGCCGTCGTGCTCGTGGCGACGGCAGCCGGAGCGGCCGGCGCGGCTGGCGTGGCCGTGAGCCCGACGGCGAGCAGCGACTGCGCGTCGACGGACGTGGGATCGGTCGCCGGCACCGACCGGTCCGACGTCGAGGTCGAGGTCGACGCGGACGGCGTGACAGCGGTGCTCGGCGTCGCGGCCGAACCGTCCGCTGTGCGGCCCTCGGTGTCGTCCCGCTCGGCAGCACCGTCGCCGGCTCGCCGCTCGGTCGCGACGGCGGCGGTCAGTGCCGCACCGAAGGACCCGGCAGCCGCAGGGTCGGACGCTGCACCCCGGGTGGGGCTCGGTGCGGTGGGCACGGACGGCTGGGTGGCGATGGTCAGGCTCATGCGGCGCTCCCGGACTGCATCATGGACAGCAGCGCGGCGGTCTGCAGGTCGGTCGCGGAACGCGCAACCGAGGCGCTCGGCGCGGTGACGGCCGCCGGGGCCGCCTGCGCGGGGACGATCCGCCGGATCGTCGCGATGTCGCCGTCGGAGTACCAGTTGTCGACGATCCGGACGTCCTTGCCGGGGCGCGGCGCGTGCAGCACCTTGCCGTCGCCGACGTAGATGACGACGTGGCCCTCGCCCTTCGGGATGATCAGGTCCCCGGGCTGGGCGTCCTTGAGGGAGCCGACCTCGACGCCCATCTTCGCCTGGTCCGGCACGACCCGGGGCATCGTGACCCCGAGGTCCTTGAAGACCGTCTGCACCAGGCCCGAGCAGTCCATGCCCGCGGTCGTCTCCCCGCCGAACACGTACGGCACGCCGAGGTACTTCTTCGCGTCGGCCACGACGTCAGCCCCGGTGGCACCGCTGCCGGTGGCGAGGGTGCCGGCCCCGGCGTCGACCGAGGTCGCGGGGGCACGGGTGGCCGTCGGGGTGGCCGAGGCCGTCGCACCGGCAGCGGTCGCGGCGCCGGTCGTGCCGTCGGCGGTGGCGAGGGCGTCCGCGAAGGCCGCGGACCCCGCGGCACCGCTGGCGGCGGAGGCGCTCGGGGCAGCCGTGGCCGTCCCGCCGCGCAGCGTGTCGATCTGGGACCGGATCTCCGAGATCCGGGAGAGCACCGCTTCGACGCTCATCGGGCACCACCTTCCGTGCGGCGTCGTGCCGCGATCTCGTCGAGGGCGTTCTGTTCGGTCCGGAGTTCCTCGGCCGCCTGCTGCTCGGTGTGCTTGCCCTCGAGCTTCTCGAGTCCGACGGCGGCACGGCGGGCGGCGGTGTAGTCCTGCTGCGCCCGGTCGGCGTCCGCGCGGCGGTTCTGCACGACGGCGTCGAGCTCCTCGAGCATCCCGCGCGTCGCGGCACGTGCTGCGGCGACGGCGCTCAGGGTGGCGGCGTCCTGGATCGGTTGGGCGTCCTCGCTGTCGGCGAGGCTCCGGCGTGCGGCGATCCGGGCGTCGGCCGCGTCACGCACACGCTCGTTCGCGGTGGCGAGCGTGGCGGCGGCACGGTCCTGCTGGGTGTGCCGCAGGCGCAGGAGCCCGGCGAGCGGGAAACGGCGGGCCATCACGACACCCCCAGCTGCTGCACGAGGCCGCCGAGGCGCTGCCAGGACGCATCTGCGGTGGCACGCTCGTCCATGCCCTGGCGCAGGAAGGCGTCGATCGATCCCTGGTGGTCGACCGCGGCGTCCACCAGGGGGTTCGATCCGCGCTGGTAGGCGCCGACGTCGAGCAGGTCCTGGGCACCGGCGCGCGCGGCCATCACCTTCCGCAGCACGGTGGCCGCGGCTCGCTGCTCGGGTCGGGTGACCTTCGAGGCGACACGGGAGACCGAGCCGAGGGCGTCGACCGACGGGAAGTGCCCGGTGATCGCGAGCTTGCGGTCGAGCACGACGTGACCGTCCAGGATGCTGCGGGCGGCGTCCGCGATCGGCTCGTTGTGGTCGTCGCCGTCGACCAGCACGGTGTACATGCCGGTGATGCTGCCGACGCGGTCGGTCCCGGCGCGCTCGAGCAGGCCGGCGAGCACCGAGAACGTCGACGGTGGGTAGCCCCGGGTGGCCGGCGGCTCCCCCACCGACAGGCCGATCTCGCGCTGCGCCATGGCGACGCGCGTGAGTGAGTCCATCATGAGCACGACGTCCTGGCCGGCGTCGCGGAACGACTCCGCGATGCGGGTGGCCACGAACGCGGCACGCAGGCGCATGAGCGCGGGTTCGTCCGAGGTCGACACGACGACGATCGAGCGGGCGAGCCCCTCGGGTCCCAGGTCGTCCTCCAGGAACTCCCGGACCTCGCGGCCGCGCTCCCCCACCAGGGCGATGACGTTGACGGCCGCGTCGCTGCCCCGCGCGATCATCGAGAGCAGCGAGGACTTGCCCACGCCGGACCCGGCGAACAGGCCCATGCGCTGCCCACGGCCGACCGTGGTCAGGGTGTCGAGGACCCGCACGCCGAGCTGCATGGGCGTGTCGATGCGGGTCCGCGCCATCGCGCTCGGGGTGTCGTGGTCGAGCGGGACCCAGGTGACGGGTTCGCCCCGGGGGCCTTCGAGCGGGCCGCGGTCGTCGATCGGCCGGCCGAGCCCGTCGAGCACCCGGCCGAACAGTCCGGAACCGGTCGGCACGAGCACCGGGCGGCCGGTCGGACGCGCCGGTGTGCCGGCGGTGACCCCGATCAGACGGCCGAGCGGCATGCAGCGGATGCCCGAGGCATCCGTGGCGACGACCTCGACCGCGGTCTGTTCGCCGTCCTCGGCGCCCACCGTGACGACGTCGCCGACGCGGGCGTCGAGCCCGGCGATCGTCAGCCCCAGGCCGACGGCGCTCGTCACGACGCCCACCCGCTGGGGTGCGGCGCGCAGCAGCGCCTCGTCGAGGCCGCGCGGGCGGAGCAGGGTGGCGGTCACCGGTCGGCTCCCGTCGCGTCGACACCGAGCGCGGTGCGTGCGCGGTCGAGCGCCGTCGCGATGCGCGCGTCGAGGATGCCGTCCGGCAGGTCGACGACGGCGTCGCCGTCGCGCAGCGTGCCGTCCGCCATCACCGGGACCGGCAGGTCGAGCCCGGCGACGCGCGCAGCGTCCGCCGGGCTGAGCCGGACGGCCACCGGGACCGTGCGGTCGACGGACGCGAGCGCCCGCCGGACGGTGGCCTCGGCGCCGGAGGTGATCCGGGCCTCCCGGCTGCCCGGTCCGTCGAGGACGGTCGCGTCGTGTGCGGGCCTGGAGGCGCGGACCACGTTGCCGACGATCGCCTCGGCCAGGTCGACTGCCGCGCTCGCGACCGACGCCTCGGCGTCCGCCAGGACGGGTGCGACCGCGGACAGCAGGGCGTTCGTGGCGGCGTCGAGGACCGCGATGCGACGTGCCGTGTCGGCCTGCGACGCGGTGACCCGGGCGGCGTGCTCGGCTTCGAGCCGGGCGCGCAGGGCCTCGGTCTCGGCCTGCGCAGCACGCAGCCCGGCGGTGTAGCCGGCCGCGTGCCCGCGGACGTCGGCGCTCGACGCGCGGTCGCGTCCGGCGGTGGCGGTGATCGCCGGGAAGGCGACGCGGTGCACGACGGTGTCAGTCAACGAGCTCGTCCTCCTCGGCGCGGTGCACGGTGACGATGCCCTGGGCCTCGAGTTCCCGCACGGAACGGACGACCTCGGCACGCGCTTCCTCGACCTGCGAGACCCGCACCGGGCCCATGGCCTGCAGCTCGTCGTCGAGCAGTTCGCGGTTGCGCTCGGACACGTTCGCGCGGATGGTCTCGACGACCGGCCCGGCGGCGCCCTTCATGGCGGTCGCGAGGATCTTGGAGTCGATGCCGCGCAGCACCTGCTGGATGTCGCGGGACTCGAGCTTCACGATGTCCTCGAAGGTGAGCATGCGGGAGCGGATGTCCTCGGCGAGCTCCGGGTCGCGGGCCTCGAGTCCCTCGAGCACGGCCTTCTCGGTCGCGACGTCGGAGCGGTTGATGATGTCGACCAGGGGTGCGATGCCGCCGACGACCTCGACGCTCTCGCGCGGCGAGACGACCGCACCGGCACGCTGGCGCAGCACCCCGGCCACGATGCCGACGGCCTCGGGCGTCGCGCTGCCCATGGTGGCGAACGCCTGGGCGACGTCGGTGCGGACACGCTCGTCGACGCCGGCGAGCACGGCGCTGGCCTGCCCCGGGCCCAGGTGCGCCAGCACGAGGGCGATGGTTTGCGGCAGCTCGCCCTCGAGCAGGGTGACGACCTGGCCTGGTTCGGCGTCGTCGAGGAAGTCGAACGACTGCCCGGCGAGGTTCGAGGCCAGACGGTCCATCACGCCGGCGGCCCGCTCGGCGCCGAACGACGCCTCGAGCAGCCCGAGGGCGGTCTCCTTGCCGCCGCGCTTCTGCGTGCGGCCGCTCATCGTGAGGCGGTGGAACTCGCTCATGGTCTGGTCGACGACGGTGTCCTCGAGGCGGCGCATCCGGACGATCTCGGCGGAGATCTCCTCGGCCTCCATCTCGGTGAACTGCTTCATCACCGCGCTCGCGCGCTCGGTCTCCATCTGCATGAGGATGAGCGCGACCTTCTGCGCGCCGGTCAGGGCACGGTCGCTCGGGCCGGTTCCGCCGCCGGGGCTCGGCATCAGCGCGCTCACACCGGCGCCCGGTCGTCCAGCAGCCCGCGCAGGAGCTCGGCGGTGCGCTTCGGGTCGCGCTCGGCCAGGGCGGAGATGTCCTGACGGCGGCGCTCGGCCGTGATCTCCTCGGTGGTCAGCACCTCGGTCGGGGCGTCCCCGGCGGGCATCGCCGAGAGCACGGCGGTCGGGGCGTCACCGGCACCGAGCGTCGCCCGGTCGTCGAGCCCGTCCATCGCGAGGGGCAGCTGGAACGTCTCGCCGGCGAAGGCGTCGAGCTCGCCGAGGTCGACGGCCTCGCGCTCCTGCTTGCGGTTGCGGCGGGCGACGAAGAACATGATCGCGATGACGGCCAGGACGATGCCGATCACGATGCCGGCGGTGCGGATCGACGACCACAGTGCTTCCTGCTGGTCGGCCTTCTGCTGCTCCTCGAGCGCCTTCGCGGCCTGGTCGGAAGCACTCGTGTCGAAGTCCATCATCGCCACCTTGACCTGGTCGCCACGGGCCTGGTCGACTCCTGCAGCGGCGGACACCAGGTCGTTGATGCTCTGCAAGTTCGCGTTCTGCACGGCGTCGGCCTTCGAGTTCAGCGCGACCGAGATGGTCTGCCGGTCGAGCCCGCCCGAGGGGATCTGCGTGGTCTCGGTGGTGTGGTCGACGGCGTTGTTCTTCGTCGCCGACTCGTTCTTGTACCCGTCGTCGCCGGCGCCGCTCGTGGCGGTGCCGTTCGGGACGGCGATGTTGTCCGGGCCGAGGACGCCGGTGGCACCGTTCCCTGCGCCGGCACCGGCGCCGTACTCCTCGGTGGTGCTCGACTCGTTCAGCGCGACCGGGCCCGAGGTCGGGCTCGTGTAGCTCTCCGACGTCCGGGTGCCGGACTCCTGGTTCATCGTCCCCGAGACCACGACGGTCGCGTTGCCGGCCCCGAGCGTGGTGTCGAGCAGGTCCTGGATCTTCTTGCTCGTCGCCGCGTCGTAGTCGGCGGCCTGGTCCGCGCCGCTGCCGGTCGCACCGGTGCCCACGGCCGACAGGGTCTGGCCCTTCGCGTCGACGACGGAGACGTCGGTGGGCTGCATGCCCTCGACCGAGGCGCTCGTCAGGTGCACGACGGCCTGCACCTGGTCGGTGCTGAGCTGCGTGCCGTTCTCGGTCGCGATGAACACCGACGCGGTCGGGTCCTTCTCCTCGGACACGAACACGGACTTCTCCGGGATCGCGAGCTGCACGGTGGCGGTCCGCACGCCGTCCATCGCGCCGATGGTCTTGGCGAGCTCGCCCTCCATCGCACGCTTGTACGTGACGTCCTGCTGGAACTCCGAGCTCGTCACGCCCATCTTGTCGAGCAGCGAGTAGCCGCCCTCGTTCGACGACGGCAGGCCGTTCGACGCCGCCTTGAGCCGCTCGGAGTACACCTGCGCCTGCGGCACGAGGATCGTCGCACCGCCGTCGGTGAGCTGGAACGGTACGCCGTCGGTCTGCAGCTGGTCCGTGATGGAGCTCGCGTCGGCCGCGGCGAGCCCGGTGAAGAGCGGCGCGTAGGACGCCTTGCCGAGCCAGGACGCCAGGGCGATCCCGCCGAGCACGAGTGCCGCGATCGCCAGGATCGCGATGGTGCGCTGGGCGGCGGAGAAGCCCTTGACGTACGCGGACAGGCGCGCGAGGACGTTCTTGACGGCGACGGGCATCAGGCCTGCATCCTCATGATCTCGTTGAAGGCATCGACGCCCTTGTTGCGGACGGCGGAGACGAGCTCGAGCGTGACCTGCGCGCGGGTGGCGGCGATCGTGGCGTCGTGGATGTCGTCGAGGTTGCCGGTGACGGCCTTGAGCGCGAGGGTCTTCGAGTCGCTCTGCAGCGACTGCAGCCCGTCGACGGCGTTGCCGAGGCTCGCGGCGAACCCGCTGCCGTCGGTGCTCGTCGCGCCCGCAGCGCCGGCGACGTCGCCGGACGTGCCGGACACCCCGGTCAGTGCGTTCGTCATCGCGTTGGTGGTCACACCGTTGACGGCGTCGATGGGCATCAGTTCTTCCCGATCTGCAGTGCCGCCTCGTAGGCGGTCTTGGCACGGTCGACCACGGCGGCGTTCGCCTGGTAGCCGCGCTGGGCCATGATGAGGTCCGCCATCTGCGTGCCGAGGTCGATGTCGGGCATGCGGACGTAGCCCTCCTCGTTCGCGAGCGGGTTGTCCGGGTCGTAGGTGACACGGCCGGCGGCGCTGCCGAACGCGGCGCCCTTGACGTAGGCACCGGAGACGCCGGCGCCTTCCTGCACCTCGACGTACCGCGCCTGGAACGCGGTGTCGTCCATCGACTTCACGGTGTTCGCGTTGGCGATGTTGTCCGAGACGGCGTCGAGCCACTTCCGGTGCACGGTCAGACCGGTGCTCGCGATGCCGATCGCGTCGAAGGTCGTCACGAGTTCGTCCGCATCGCCGCACGGACGCTGGTGAGTTCGGAGTTCATCGCCTGCGTCGCGAACTGGTACCGCAGCACCGTGTCGATGTTCGACAGCGTCTCCTCGTCGAGGTTGACGTTGTTGCCGTTCGTGTTCGTCGGCTCGAGGCTGCGCGCCATCGTCGGCGTGGTGGCGCCGTCGCCGTCCACGATCGACTTCGCCAGGGCGTCCTCGAACTGGACCTTCTCGGCGTGGTAGTTCGTCGTGTTGATGTTCGCGATGTTGTTCGCGATCACCTTCTGGCGCATCGACAGGCCGTCGAGTGCACTCTGCAGCGCGACGCTCGTCACGGAATCGAACACGGAAGGGTCCCCCTCGTCAGGGCGTGTCGTCGTGCTGACGCCGTCGCCGTGCGGTGGTGGCCGATCCCTGGCCGAACTGGTGAGCGATCCGTGCTCGTGGGGCGCTATCGGAGCCCGTCGTCGGCCGCGTTAGGCGTCGCCCCGAACGGGGGGCGGTCGGCGCTGCACGGGGCGGAGCACCCGAGATGCGACAGAGCACCCGTCGATCGACGGGTGCTCTGTCGCAGAACTGGTGCGGGGGTGCGGGTCAGGCGGACGCGTCGAGGTACACGGATCCGCGGGGCTCGCGCGTGGCGTCGACGGCGCGCAGGGCACCGAGGTGCTCCAGCGTCGAGCGGCGGTCCGCCTCGAGCGCCGTCATGCGGTCCCGCTGCGCGGCGAGCAGCCGGGAGGCCCGTCCCACCAGGTCGCGCGGCAGCGGTCCCAGCCCGGCTGGCTCCGACCACCCGGCCACGGCCGTGGAACCGGCCGCCTGCCCGGCGGCGTCGCGTTCCAGGGACGTGAGCAGGGCCTCCCAAGCGGCTCGTCCGTCGGGCTGCTCAGGCGACACCGAGGGCTCCCCCGGTCGGCTGCTGCGTGGCGGGCGTCGCGGGCAGCGACGCAGCCGCCTCGTGCCACGACTGTCGCAGCGGCTCGAGGATCCGGATGCAGTCGCGGGTCGCCTGCACGTCGCGGTGCACGTTGGCGGTGATGAGCGACGTGGACGCGTAGTTGTACACGGCGAGCAGGCCCTCGCCGCCGTCCCAGACGTCGATCCGGAGCGTGCTGGACAGCTCCCCCACGATGGCCTGGGCGTGCAGGAGCTGTTCGCGTGCCGCCGTCCAGTCGGCGGCGACCTGCGCGGCCTCGGCCCGGTGCAGGTCGAGCAGCAGCCGGTCGTAGAGCATCGTCACGAGCTGGGCCGGGGTCGCCGAGAGCACGGCCTCGTTCGTGTACTGGGCACGTCGCTGGTCGGTGACGGTGCGGGGCTGGGCGGCCTGGCGGAAGGCGGTGGCCTGGAAGTCGAAGGTCATGGTCGTTCCCGTCAGCTCGACGTCGAGGCGAGCTGGCTGGCGAGCCAGCTCGACTGCGACTGGAGCTTGCTGAGGCTGGTCTCGAGTGATGCGTAGAGGGTCTGCAGCGAGGCCCGGCGCATCGCCAGCCGGTCGGTCCAGCTGTCGATCTGGGTGGTCAGGTCCTTCGCAACGGCCTGCTGGCCGGTGATGGAGGTCGTGACGGAGCCGTCGTACTTGTCGGACGCGGCGGTGGCTGCGGCGCCGACGTTGGCGGCCACGCCGGAGAGCATCGCCTGGGTGGCCTTCGGGTCGGTCGCGAGGGCCTTCTGGAAGACCTCGGGGTCGAAGGTGAAGGTGCCGTCCTTCATGATCACGATGCCGATCGTCGACGGCGACTTGCCGTCGACAGGGGCGGACATCGTGCTCGTCAGGCGCTGCACCGCGTCGCGGGAGGCGCCGTCGCCGGTCAGGACACCCGCCTTGGTCGTCGTGGTGCCGGACGTGGCACTGGTCGTGCTCGACACCGTGGTGTTCGTCTTGTAGTAGGCCGCGATCGCGTTCATCGCGTCGACGAGCCCGGAGGCCACGGACTGGGCCTTCGTGGTGTCCTGCGCGACGGTGACGGTGACCGGCTCGGCGGTGGTCTTCGACACCGTGACGTCGACCCCGGGGACGAGGCCCGTGAAGGTGTTGGTGGCGCTCGTGACCGTCTGCGCGGCGGCGGTGCCGGCCCAGAGGGTGACACTGGCATCGGTCGCCGCGGTCACGACCGCGGCACCGGTCTCGGTCAGGACGTTCGTCGCGGTGCCTGCTGCCACGGCGTCCGCGCCACCCCGGTACACCTGGAACCCGCCGGCCGCCCCGGTCTTCGCGGACGTGAGCTGCAGGCGGGAGAGCTTGGTGCCGTCGGCGTCGGTACCGGCGGAGACCTTCGTCGCGGTGACGCCCGCACCGGCCTTGTTCAGGGCGGACACGACGTCGTCGAGGGAGCCGGACGCCGGCGTCACCGTGGTCGACTTGCCGTCCGCGCCGACGATCGTGATCGGCTGCGCATCGCTGGCCCACGTCGACATCGCAGCCGTGACACCGACCTGGGCCGAGGCGGTCGATCCGACGGTGAAGCTGATGGACCCGGCGGTCGCGCCGGTGCCGGTGAGGGCCGTGACGCCGGCAGCGCTGCTCGTCGCGGCGAAGAGGTCCAGCGACGAGGCCTTCGCGGCGTCCGCGGCCTTGGTGGCGAGCCCCTGGATCAACCCGTTGAGCGTCTGCAGTGACGAGATGAACGAGTTGGTGGTGGTGAGCTTGTTCTTGAGCAGGGTCTGCGGGACGCCCTCGACGCTCATCAGCGAGTTGATGAGGTCGGTCGTCTTGAGACCGCTGACCAGACCGTCGATCGCGAGGCTGGTGCTCGAGGACACGGACGAGGACATCGTCGACACTCCCTGGCGTCGTGGAGGTGGTCAGGACGGCGAGGTCCGCCCTCCGTGCCCGCAGGGGGCCCGGAGGGCGGACCGCGTGATGGCTAGCGCAGGAGCGAGAGCACGCCCTGGGTGCTCTGGTTCGCCTGCGCGAGCATCGAGGTGCCGGCCTGGCTCAGGATGTTGTCGCGCGTGTACTTGACCATCTCCTGTGCCATGTCGACGTCGGTGATGCGCGAACCGGCAGCCGTCAGGTTCTCCTTGGCCACGTTCGTCACGTTGATGGCGTGGTCGAAGCGGTTCTGGATGGCACCGATGGTCGAACGAGCGGAGGAGACGTACTTGATCTGCTCGTCGATCGCGGTGATGGCAGCCTGAGCGTTCGTGGCCGAGTCGAAGGTGAGCGCGCCGACCGCGGTCGACACGGACTCCACGTTCGACTTCGACAGGTCCACGTCGATCTGGCTCGCCGCGTCACCGTTCGCGCCGACCTGGAACTTCAGCACCCCTGCGGCGCCGGCGGAGCCGTCGAGCAGCTTGATGCCGTTGAAGTTGGTCGACGCCGAGATGCGGGTGAGCTCCTTGGTGAGCTCGCCGACCTCGGTGGTGATCGCCTTCCGCGAGTCCTCGTTGTTCGAGTCGTTGCCGGCCTGGACGGCCAGGTCGCGCATGCGCTGGAGGATCGAGTGGGTCTCGGTGAGGCCACCTTCAGCGGTCTGCACGACGGAGATGCCGTCCTGCGCGTTGCGGGCGGCGACCGTGAGGCCACCGACCTGGGACTTCAGCCCCTCGGAGATCGTCAGACCGGAAGCGTCGTCGGCAGCACGGTTGATGCGGAGGCCGCTCGAGAGCTTCTCGAGGGACTTCGACAGGTCGTTCTGCGTCGAGTTCAGGTTCCGGTACGTGTTGAGTGCCGAGAGGTTGGTGTTGATGGACATACCCATGGTGGTTTCCTCCGTGAACGTGGGTCGTGCGTCTGCCCGTCCGTGGGCTGACATGGATGACTCTCGGCCGGTCGCCGGGAGTCGTTAGGGGATCGGCGGAGAAGTTTCCGCCGACGTCTCAACTCGCCGCGACGGCCGGTCCTGCTGCAGCGTCGTGCACCGCGCGGGCGACACCGGCGGCGGCGTTCGTGGCGACACGGGCCAGGTACGCACTGCGACGGGCCGCGGTGGTGCGGCTGGCGGGCTCGACGGTGGTGCCGTCGCCGTAGTGGGCGGCGAGACCGTCGTGGAGCAGGCGCATCGCCTCGGAGCGCTGCTGCGAGACGGCGGAGTGCGTGATGCCGAGCTCGGCGGCGACGTCGGTGACCGATCGGTCGCCGAAGTACACGGCCTCGACGATGAAGCGCATCCGCTCGGGCAGGGCCTCGACCGCGGCGCGGAGGTACCGGCGTTTCTCGGTCTCGAGCAGGTCGTCGCCCGGGAGCGGCAGGTCGGCCGCGACCAGGTCGTGCACGGTCTCGTCGAGGGGCGCGACGGTGCGGGCGGCGTCGCTCATCGCGTCCACCGCGGTCTGCTTGTCGACGCCCATCGCGTCGGCGATCTCCTGCGCACCGACGGTCCGGCCGAGTCGCGCCGACAGGGCCTCCTGCGTGGCCAGGGTCTCGCGGATGCGCTTGCGGGTGCCGCGGGAGGCCCAGTCGGCCGAGCGCATGTCGTCGGCCAGTGCCCCGGTGATCCGGGTGCGGGCGTAGGCGCCGAACGGGACGCCGAGGGTGGGGTCGAACGCATCGGCCGCGGCGACGAGGGCGAGGGACCCGACGGCGGCGAGGTCGTCGCGGTCCAGGTGCGTCGCCCGGGAGCGGACGTCGGCCACGATGTAGCCCACGAGCGGGAGGTGCTCCACGATCATCGCGTTGCGTTCGGTGCGGTCCATGCTCATCCCCTGGTCGACCTGACGTGTGTCGGCTCACCCGTCCGTGGGCGCGACGAACGCCGGCCTCGGATGGCCGGTGCGTACGCCGAAGAACCGCCCGGGTCCCTCCGAGCGGAGCACCCCGTGTCGTTCCCGAGCGGTTCCGGGCGTCCCCCGGGGTGCGTTCTGAATGTATCGGCTGGCAATGGGCTGAGTGGGTCCACATGCGTCCCCAGTGCGGGGGTGTCAGGGCCCGGATCCGGTCGGCATTTCTGGGGACTCCGGGTGGGGAACGACCGTTCTTGTCCCCCGACAGGGCTCATCGGGTCACAGTCTCGGCGAGTACGGAGTCGGCACTCGGCCGCCGGGGCTTACGGTCGCGACCACCGAGTCGATAGGTCCCGGTGTCCGCAGGATGACGGACCGGGGGCCACCCCGACGAACCACCACCTGGGAGGAGCTGATGAGCGTGAACGACCTGTCCGCCGTGCTCTGGCGCGAACGCGAGCTGCTCGAACTGCTCACCTTCAAGCTCGAGGAGGAGCAGCTCCTGCTCACCGCGGGCCGCTCCCGCTGGGTGTCGCACGCCAGCCGCGAGGTCGAGCAGGTCCTCGACCGGCTCCGCAGCACCGGACTCGAGCGCGCCGCGCAGAGTGCCGAGGTCGCCGAGGAGTGGGGCGTGCCCGCCGACGCTCCCCTGCGGGACGTCGTCGCCGCGGCGCCGAACGGCCCGTGGGGCGAGATCCTGTCGTCGCACCTCACCGCGATGGTCGAGCTGACCACCCAGATCGGCGCGCTGCGCGACGAGAACGACCGGTTCCTCCGTGCCGCCGCCCAGGCCACCGAGGAGACCCTGGCCGGGACCGTCACCGGCGCCGCCACCTACGACGCCACCGGCACGTCGGGTGCCGGCGCGGACGGCGCCCGCCTGTTCGAGGGGACGCTGTAACACCGTGGTCAGCACCTTCGGATCCCTCGCGACGGCGTACTCCGGCCTCGCCGCGGCCCGGGCCGGCATCGACGTCACCGGCCAGAACATCGCCAACGCCGGCACCGCCGGGTACACGCGGCAGCGCGTCACGCAGAACTCGGTCCCCGCGACCCAGACCGGCTTCATGCGGGGCACCGCGGCCCTCGCCGGCCAGGGCGTCTCCGCCGACGGCATCGCCCGCCTGGCGTCCCTGACGCTCGACGCCGGCGTCCGCGTCGCCGCCGGTTCGTCGGCGTACGCCGACGCCCGCGCCAGCGCACTCTCCGCCCTCGAGACCGGACTGCACGAGCCCGGCAAGGACGGTCTGAGCGCAAAGCTGGATGCGTTCTGGTCGTCCTGGAGCGAGCTCGCCAGCCACCCCGACGACCCCGGTGCCGCGAGCGCGGTGCTCGGGGCCGCGGGCACCGTCGTCTCCGCCCTGGCCGCCGGATCGAAGGCCGTCGATGCGCAGTGGTCGTCGGTGCGCGGCTCCCTGACCGGCCAGGTCGCCCAGCTGAACGGCGCCGCGGAGCAGGTCGCGGACCTGAACGGCCGGATCCGCACCGCACTGGCGTCGGGCGGCACCGCCAACGAGCTGCTCGACCAGCGCGACCAGCTCACGCAGCAGATCGCCACGCTCGCCGGCGGCACCACCCGGACCAACGCCGACGGCACGGTCGACGTGCTCCTCGGTGGCAACCCGCTCGTGCAGGGCACCGACGCCCGCTCGGTCGCCCTCGGCGGCGGCGAGCGTCTGGCCGACGGCACCGCGGTCACCCTGACCTGGACCACCGGCACGGCCGGGGCCGTCGGGCTGAGCGGCGGGTCGATCGGCGGAGCCCTCGCCGTCCTGGCGCCCGCGTCCGGCACCGGCACCGGCGGGGCACTCGCCGAGGCGTCCGCGTCCTACGACGCCGTGGCCACCCGACTCGCCACCACCGTGAACGCCTTGCACACCACCGGGACCACCCCGGCCGGCGCCACGGGCGCACCGTTCTTCTCGCTCGCGACCGGTGTGCCCGCCGCCCAGGCGCTCGGCGTCGTCCCCACGGACGCCGGCGGCCTGGCGACGCGGAACGCGGCGGGCGAACTCGACGACTCGTTCGCCGACGCGCTCGCGCGACTCGGGGCGTCGTCCGACGGTGCCGACCAGGTCTGGGCGACGTTCGTGACGGGGGTGGGCACCGCCTCCAGGTCGGCGACGTCGGAATCGACGCTGACCGGACTCGCGCTCACCAACGCACGCACCCAGCAGCAGTCGAGCGCCGGCGTCGACCTCGACGAGGAGAACGTGAACCTGCTGAGCTACCAGCACGCGTACCAGGGCGCCGCGCGCGTCCTGACCGCCGTCGACGAGATGCTCGACACCATCATCAACCGAGTCGGACTCGTCGGGAGGGGCTGATCGTGATCACCCGTGTGACCACCCAGATGTCGATGGCGGCCGCCTCGGCCCGGCTGCAGGCCGGTGCCGCGAAGGTCGCCGAGCTCACCGACCAGGCCACGACGCTGCGCGCCATCCAGAAGCCATCGGACGACCCCGTCGGCACCGCGTCGTCGATGCAGGTGCGCAAGGAGCAGGCCGCTGCGGCGCAGTACTCGCGGAACGCCGACGACGCCGCGGCGTGGCTCGCGACCACCGACAGTGCGCTGTCGAGCGTGTACGAGGTGCTCAACAACGTCCGAGACCTCACGGTCCAGGCCGCGAACTCGGGCACCATGAGCGAGACGAACCGCGACGCCTTCGTCACGCAGTTCCGGTCGCTCAAGGCCGACCTCGAGGCACGAGCCAACACCACCTACGGCACCCGTTCGGTGTTCGCGGGGTCGTCGACCGCCGCTGCCGCCCACGACCCGGCCACGGGTTGGGCGGCCTCGGGCACCGACGTGTCCCGGCGGATCGGTGACGGCACGACCGTCCGCGTCGACACCACCGGCACCGCGGTCTTCGGATCCGGTGACGACTCGGTGTTCGCCGTGATCGACTCCATCGTCAGCGACCTGCAGAACGGGGTGAACGTGAACGCGCGGATCAACGACGTGGACGGCGCGCTCGGGACCGTCCGCGGCGCCCAGGCCGACGTCGGGGTTCGGCACGCCGCCGCGCTCGCGGCGCAGGACTCACTGAAGTCCGCGACCGTCTCGCTCGAGAGCCGCCGCGCCGGCATCGAGGATGTCGACCTCGCCAAGGCCGTCCTCGACCTGCAGGTGCAGCAGACCAACTACCAGGCAGCCCTCGCCGTCACCGCGAAGGTCCTGCAGCCGACCCTGATGGACTACCTCCGATGAGCATCTCCCTGACCTTCGCCGTCCCGCCGTTCGGACTCGCTGCCGCGCCGGCCTTCGCCCTGTCGCCCGTCGACGGCGCCGAGGGGCTGTTCACGCTCGTCGGCGACGACGCGCGGCTGTTCCTGCTCGACGCCGCGGTGCACCTGCCGTCGTACGCGCCCGAGCTCACCGACGAGCAGGCCGCCGGGCTCGGGCTGACCGACCCAGCCGACGCGATGCTGCTGGTGGTCGCGAACCCCGGCGCGTCCGGCACCACGGTCAACCTGCTCGCGCCGATCGTCGTGAACGCCCGCACCGCCGTGGGCGCGCAGGTCATCCTCGAGGAGCAGGACCTGCCGCTGCGGGCGGAGCTCGCGCGGGTGTAGCGCGCGCGGTCGCGCCGGGCGCACCCGTTCTGCGACATTCCACCAGTCGTTCGCGTCGTGCATCGTCGGAACATGCACACGCACTGCAGGCGGTCAGTCCTCCACAGGGCGTCGCCCCCGCCAGAGTCTCCACAGATCGGCGTCCGGAGCGTGCTGGATCTCCGCGTTCGGCGAGCCTGGTGTCATGTCCAGAGCGAACGACGTCGAACTGATCCGCACATCGGGCGCGACCTCCGCCGAACGCCGTGCCCTCGAACGCGACGTTCGCCGCGGACGCTTCGAACGCCTCCGTCCGGGCGTCCTCGTCCACCCGGGTGCCCTCGCCGGGCTGCACCCCGGCGAGCAGCACCACGTGCTCGTCCGGGCCTCGGCGCACCGGATCCGTGACACGGACGTCGTCTCACACCAGTCTGCCTGCGCCGTCCTCGGTCTGCCGTTGGTCGCAGCGGCACCGCCGAAGGTGCACCTCTCCGATCCGACCACGACGCACACTCGTGTCACCGCGTGGTTCGTCCGGCACGGCTCGCAGATGCGGCCGCCCGCGGTCAGGATCGACGAGGACTCGATACCCACGACGACCCCGGCGAGGACCGCGATCGACGTCGCTGCGACGCGCGCGTTGTTCGAGGCGCTGCCCGTCGTCGACTCCGTGCTCTCGCGTCGGCTCAGCGATCGCGCGACGCTCGAGGCGGAGTTCGCAGCGCTGACAGCAGCCCGCAGCAAGGCGGGCCTCGCGATCGCGATGGGGTCGGCACTGTCGGGGTCGCCGGCCGAGTCGGTGTGCCGGGTGCGGTTCCGCGAGCTCGGCGTGCCCGAGCCGGTGCAGCAGCACGTGTTCGCCCGGGCAGGATCGGAGACGGCGGTGGTGGACTTCTGGTTCCCGGACCAGGGCGTCGTGGTCGAGGTCGACGGCCGCGCGAAGTACGAGGACCCGGTGATGCTCGACGGGCGTTCGACCGCCGACGCGCACTGGCGCGAGAAACGACGTGAGGACTTCATCCGGTCGTGCCCCGGTGTCCGCGCGGTCATCCGGCTCTCCTGGTCCGACCTGATGCAGCCCGACCGGGTGCGGGCTGCGCTCCGGCGCGCAGGTGTGCCGTGCGGGTGACCCACCACGGACGGTCAGCGCGGGCGGTGCGGTGCCTCGGGGTGGTACTCCCGCTGGCGCTCCACCGTCGGCGAACCGGAGACTCCCCGGCCGTTCAGCACCCCGCCGACCACGACCTCGCCGACCCCCACGCGCACACCACGGACGGGCCCCGTGCCCTTGACCACACCGCCGCGGTGGTCCGGGTCGGGTTCGCGGTGGTCGCCGCCGTCCGCCAGTTCGACGTCCCGGACGGACACTGGCCCGAGCACCTGCGCGCCGGAGCCGATGCGCGCCGGCCCCTCGACGAGACACCCGGCCGTCAGGCGGGCGCGACCACCCACCACCACGTCGGATCCCGTCGCGATGATCGTCACCGGTCCGGGCCCGAGTTCGGCGTCCTCGCCGACGTGCACGGTCGCCGCGGACGCGACGATGGTCACCGGCCCGGGGCCGAGTCGTGCTCCGGAAGCGACCGAGATCAGGCCGCCGTCGCGGGTCTCCAGGGTCGTGGACGGGTACAGCACGGCTCCGGGCAGGACGGTCACGCCCGCCCCGATCAGGACGGACCCGGGGTCGAGCACGCGGACGTCCGGTGCGAGCGCGGTGACCTCGTGGACGGGCAGGAACCCGGCCGCGCGGCGAGCCACGTCGAGGGGTCGCGCTGTCCGGTCGCCGTCCATCCAGCGAGCCTCCCACATGCCCGGCGTACGGTGAGCGCATGGCCCGCTCCCCGAAGGACCAGGCGATCGTGCCGCTGCCGAACGCCCAGGTCTCCCCCACGTCAGACGACTCCAGAACCCCGCAACCACAACCGCAACAACCCGCCGGATGGGTCAAGTTGCTCGACCGCGCCATCAGTGTGCAGCGGCCGGCGGTCGTGGCGCACGTCAAGGCGATCCGCCGCCGCAAGCCCGATGCCACGCCGGCCGAGGTCATCCAGATCCTCGAGCGGCAGTACCTCACGGCCGTGACGACCGGTGGTGCCGCGGTCGGTGCGAGCGCCGTGATCCCGGGCGTCGGGATGGTTGCCGCGCTCGGACTGAGCGGTGCGGAGACGATCGGGTTCCTCGAGACCACGGCGCTGTTCGCCCAGTCGGTGACCGAGGTGCACGGGATCGCCCTGGACGACCCCGAGCGCGCTCGCACCCTGGTGATGGCGATGATCCTCGGCGCCCCGGGGACGCAGCTGATCAAGCAACTCGGTGGACAGATCGCCGGTGGCCAGGTCCGGACCGCGTTCTGGGGCGAGATGGTGACCTCGTCCCTCCCGAAGCAGATGGTGAACGGCATCGGCGGACAGGTCCGAGACCAGTTCGTCAAGCGCTTCGCCATCCGACAGGGCGGGTCGGTGCTCGGTCGGGCCCTGCCGTTCGGCATCGGAGCGGCCGTCGGTGGCCTCGGTAACCACGCGCTGGGTCGCAAGGTCATCCAGGCGTCGCGGACGGGCTTCGGCATGCCGCCGGCGCAGTTCCCGATCGTCCTGACCGTGACCCCCGCGGCCGAGAAGACCCGGCGTGTCCTGCCGTGGAAGCGTGGCGCGGGCAAGGACCAGGACCTCTGGACCGAGCCGGGCAACGACGACCACGGCACGAAACGCTGAACCCCGGCACGACGCGCTCAACCCCGGCACGACGCCCTGAACCCCGGCACGAAGCGCCGGACCAGGGCACCAAGCACTGACACAGGAACGGCCCGGGCAGCGTGCCCGGGCCGTTCCTGCGTCTGTGTCTGTGTCTGTTGCAGGCCGTGTCCTAGAAGGACCGCACGGGCGTCGTCACGACCTGTCCAGCGTGCGCGAACCCGCCCCCGAAGCCGAACAGCAGCGCCGGCACACCCTCGGGCAGGTCACCACGCTCCCACGCCTTCGACAGCCCGAGCGGCACACTCGCCGCCGAGGTGTTCCCGGACTCGACGACGTCGCGGATGACGAACTTGGACTCCCCGCCGAGCGCGGTCACGAGCGGCTCGATGATCCGCAGGTTCGCCTGGTGGAACGCGAACACCTCGATGTCGTCCATCGAGAGCCCCGCGGCTTCGACGACCTTGCGGGCGTGTCCCTCCGCCTCGGTGATGGCCCAGCGGTAGATCGAGCGGCCCTCCTGGTTGAAGCGCCCCGGCAACCCCTCCACGCGGACGGCATCGAGCAGGTGCGGCACGCTCCCCCACGACACCGGCCCGATCTCGGGCGTCTCGGCGACACCGAGCACGGCGGCGCCGGCTCCGTCACCGACGAGCACACAGGTCGACCGGTCGGTCCAGTCGGCGATACCGGACAGCACCTCGGACCCGATCACGAGCGCGACGTCGGCCGAGCCGGTCCGGATGGACTGGTCGGCGAGCCCGAGCGCGTACTCGAAGCCACTGCACGCGGTGTTGATGTCGATCGGCGCGGGGCCGTTCGTCATGCCGAGTGCGGCGGCGACCCGGCCGGCCGTGTACGGAGCGCGGTCCTGGTGCGTGGTGGACGCGACGATGACGAGTCCGACGGCCGAGGGCGACACCCCGGCGTCGGCGAGGGCACGGCGGCCGGCCTCGATCGCCATCGACGTGACGGTGTCGTCGGGCCCGGCGATCCGTCGGGTCTGGATGCCGGTGCGGGTGCGGATCCACTCGTCGTTCGTGTCGACCATCGTCGACAGTTCGTCGTTGGTCAGGATGCGTTCGGGCTGGTGGTGTCCGAACCCGAGGATCCGGCTGCCACGGAGTGCTGGGATGTTCACCGTCGGCACGTTACCCCCTCACCCCGAGCCAGCATGCCTGCCGAGGAATGCAGGCCCCGCCTCGCACCGTCACTTCCGCGCGGCGGCGGTCGCACGGTCGTTGGCCTTGCCGATCGCGTCGACCAGCTCGTCCTTGTTCATCTTCGACCGGCCGCGCACGTCGAGCCGCTTCGCGACGTCCATCAGGTGTGCCTTCGAGGCGTTCGCGTCGACACCGCCCTCGGTCTTCCCGGATGAGTCCGAGCCAGCACCACGCGAACCCGCGGCACCGGAGTCGGACGGGCCGGAGGACTCCTTCTCCTCCCAGTGGTCGCCGACCTTCTCGTACTCGTGCTTCACCGCGGCGAACGCGGTGCGGTGCGCGCGCTCGCCCGGTCCGTACGACTCGTTCGCCGAGTCGAGCGCCTTCTCGAAGATCTCCTGCGCGTGCTCCGGGGACCGCTGCAGGGTGCTGGGGATCTCGTACTTGGCTGGCATGGCTGCTCCTCTCGAGTGGTCCTCCCTGACTACTCCCCACCCCTCGACCGGTACTCCCAGGGCCTGGCGCCACCAGCGCGTCACGAGTAGACCCGTCTCATGGACTACACACACCTCGGACGGACAGGGCTGTCGGTTTCACGAGCAGTGCTCGGCACGATGAACTTCGGCCCGGAGACCAGCGAGGACGACTCGCACGCGATCATGGACCGGGCCCACGAGCTCGGCGTCAACTTCTTCGACACCGCCAACGGGTACGGCGGCTCGGTGGGCAAGGGTGCCACCGAGGAGATCATCGGCCGCTGGTTCGCCGAGGGCGGCGGGCGTCGCGAGAAGACCGTCCTCGCCACGAAGGTCTACGGCGAGATGATCGACTGGCCGAACGGCGGCAAGCTCAGCGCCCTGAACATCCGGCAGTCGCTCGACGCGAGTCTGCAGCGGCTGCAGACCGACCACATCGACCTGTACCAGTTCCACCACGTCGACCGTGCGACGCCGTGGGACGAGATCTGGCAGGCGATCGACGTCGCCGTGCAGCAGGGCAAGGTGCTCTACGTCGGCTCGTCGAACTTCGCCGGCTGGCACATCGCCCAGGCGCAGGAGGCCGCGAAGCGCCGCAACACCTTCGGCCTGGTCAGCGAGCAGTCGATCTACAACCTCGTGGTCCGCGACGTCGAGCGCGAGGTCCTGCCCGCCGCCCGTGCGTACGGCCTCGGCGTGATCCCGTGGTCGCCGCTGCAGGGCGGCCTGCTCGGCGGCGTCATCGAGAAGACGGAGAACGGCTCGCGTCGCCTGTCCGGCCGCAGCGCCGAGTACGTCGATTCGCACCGTGACCAGCTCACCGCGTACGAGTCCTTCGCGAAGGAACTCGGGCACACCCCCGGGGAGCTCGCCCTGGCTTGGCTGCTGCACCAGCCCGGCGTCACCGCGCCGATCACCGGCCCGCGCACGATGGAGCAGTGGGAGTCCGCAGTCCGCGCCGTCGACATCCGCCTCGACCAGCATGCACTCGACCGGCTCGACGAGATCTTCCCGGGGCACACGACCTCGCCGGAGGACTACGCCTGGTGACGGAACCAACGGAACCAACGGATCGCTGACGCGACCATCTGCCTGGAGGCGCGGTGTGAGTCCGACCCGCACCGCGCCTCCGAAGCCGCTTCCGTGCCGACGCGCCAGCGGCGGACCGACCGTGACCGGTGGAGAGCCTCCCGTCCGTGGTCACGTCGAACACGCGACCCAGCGAAACGACGACGGGCCCCGCGCTGCTGTGTGCGCGGGGCCCGTCGTCGTACGGGTAGTGCCTGGTGACTAGCGGACGCTGACCGGGCTGTCGTCGGTCTGCTCGTACAGGACGTAGCCCTCCTCGCCGTGGACGGCGGTGTCGATGCCCGCGACCTCGTCCTCGGTCTTGACGCGGAAGCCCATGGTCTTCTCGATGATCCAGCCGATGAGGAAGGCCAGGACGAACGAGTAGGCGCCGACGGCACCGGCTGCGGCCGCCTGCTTGCCGAGCTGCTCGAACGAGCCGGAGTAGATCAGGCCGGTGTCGTTGGCGAAGAACCCGAGGAACAGGGTGCCGAAGATGCCGCCGACCAGGTGCACGCCGACCACGTCGAGCGAGTCGTCGAAGCCCAGGCGGTACTTCCAGTCGATGGCGAAGCAGCAGACGATGCCGGCGAGGAAGCCGAGCAGGATGCCCCAGCCCGGGGTCAGGTTGGCACAGGCCGGGGTGATCGCGACCAGGCCGGTGACGGCACCCGAGGCGGCACCGACAGAGGTGGCCTTGCCGTCCTTGAGCTTCTCGACGAGCAACCAGCCGAGGACCGCGGCTGCGGGAGCGGCGAGCGTGTTGATCCAGGCGAGCGACGCGACGCCGTTCGCGGCACCGGCGGAGCCGGCGTTGAAGCCGAACCAGCCGAACCACAGGATGGCGGCACCGAGCAGGACGAAGGGCGGGTTGTGCGGCTTGTGCGCGCCCTTGGCGAAGCCGACGCGCTTGCCGAGGACGATCGCCAGGGCGAGACCCGCCGCACCGGCGTTGATGTGCACCGCGGTGCCACCGGCGAAGTCGATGACGCCCCACGTGGCGGCCCAACCGGAGGTCAGGTTGAAGACCCACGAGGCGACCGGGAAGTAGACGACCGTGACCCAGATGCCGGCGAAGACCATCCACGCGCCGAACTTGGCGCGGTCGGCGATGGCGCCGGAGATGAGCGCGACGGTGATGATCGCGAAGGTGGCCTGGAAGCCGACGAAGGCGAGGTCGGGGTAGGTGGCGGCGAGCGTGGTGGCCTGGGACTGTTCGAACGCCTGGCCGAGGCCGATCTGGTTCCAGTCGATGCTGAAGAACCCGACGACGCCGCTGACGGCCGTGTGCGGCCCCGTGTTGGCGAAGGCGATCGCGTAGCCGTACAGCACCCAGAGGACGCCGACGAGCGCGATCGCACCGAAGGACATCATCATCATGGAGATGACGGACTTCGCCTTCACCAAACCGCCGTAGAAGAAGGCCAGGCCGGGTGTCATGAACAACACCAGCGCAGCCATGATCATGATGAAGCCTGTCTGGCCCTGATCAAGCATCTGTTCACCTCTCGATTGCACGAGCGGCTCTTGGACCGCCTCGGGTGTCACCGAGTCTGGCGAGGCGAGGTTTCACGAGGGAGCACGAACTGTTTCGCGGATGTAACGCGACCGCGCCGTTTGTAAACGTCGTGTTTCCAGCGGCCCGATGTCCCCTGCGCGAGGGGCAGGAGACCGCCGTGGACAGATCGGTCCGGGCAGGGAGCGACGTTCAGGCGCGGGTGAGCGCCACGACGCGGGACGCCGCGCGCAGGTACTTCTTGCGGTAGCCGCCCTCGAGCATCACGTCGGGGTACACCTGGTCGAGCGGGGTCCCCGAGGCGACGATCCGCACCTGCGCGTCGTACAGCCGGTCCACCAGGGCGACCCAGCGCAGCGCGTCGGTCTGGTCGGTGAACGCCCGGACGTCGGTCAGTCCGACGGCGTCCAGGTCCTCGACCAGCGCGACGTACTTCGAGGGGTGCACGGAACCCAGGTGTGCCACCACCGCTCCGAAGTCGTCGAGCGTGACCGCGCCCGTGGGCAGCAACCCGGCGACGTCGTCGACGACGGCAGCGGACTCGTCCACCGCACGTCGGCGGTAGTCGAGGCCGTCGATGCGCATGGTGTCGAAGCGGTCGGACATCGCCTGGATCTCGCGCAGGAAGTCCTGGGCGGCGAAGCGTCCTTCGCCGAGCGCCCCCGGCGGCGTGTTCGACGTCGCGGCGAAGCGGGTGCCCGTCTCGGTCAGTTCCTTGATGAGCCGGGTCATCACCATCGTGTCGCCCGGGTCGTCGAGCTCGAACTCGTCGATGCACACCAGGTCGGTGCCGCGGAGCAGGTCGACCGTCCCCTGGAACCCCAGTGCCCCGACGAGCGCGGTGTACTCGATGAAGGTGCCGAAGGTCTTCCGCCCGGTGGCCGCGTGGTACGCGGCGGCGAGCAGGTGGGTCTTGCCGACACCGAAGCCGCCGTCCAGGTAGACCCCGGACTTGGCCGCCGGTTCCGCCGACTGCTTGCGCCTCCCGAACAGCCCGCGCCGCGGGGCCTCGGCGGGCCCTGCGGTCACGAAGGCGGCGACGGCATCGCGGACCGAGGCCTGCGAGGCGTAGTCCGGGTCCGGCCGGTACGAGTCGAACGACGCGTCCGTGAACTGCGGCGGGGGCACGAGCGCCGCGGCCATCTGCTGCGGGGTCACCCGTGGATCACGGTCGACGAGGTGAGCGGGCAATCGGGGGACCCTTCCGGGAAGCATGTCGTTGGGTGTCACGTTGCGTCAGGGGCACGGTACGTCCGCGTACCGTTGCCCACAGGCACCGACGCCCGATCCTAGTCCGGCGCAAGCACCACGCTCCCCCGCACCCCCTGGAGGTACCCCCGATGACCGCACCGGTCGACCCGTCCGAGCAGTTCGCCGCCTACGCGCACCCGGAGCGCCTCGTCTCCACCGAGTGGCTGCAGGAGCAACTGGACGCCGGTGCCGGCGCGCCCGACCTGGTGGTCGTCGAGTCCGACGAGGACGTCCTGCTCTACGAGACCGGACACATCCCGGGCGCTGTGAAGGTCGACTGGCACACCGACCTCAACGACCCGGTGCAGCGCGACTACATCGACGGCGCCGCGTTCGCCGAGCTCCTCGGCGGCAAGGGCATCGGCCGCGACACCACCGTCGTGATCTACGGCGACAAGAACAACTGGTGGGCCGCGTACGCCCTCTGGGTGTTCACCCTGTTCGGCCACCAGGACGTGCGCCTGCTCGACGGCGGCCGCGCCAAGTGGATCGCCGAGGACCGTGCACTGACCACCGAGGAGACCCCCGTGACGCCCGTCGACTACCCCGTCGTCGAGCGCCACGACGAGCCCGTCCGTGCCTTCAAGGACGACGTCCTCGCGCACCTCGGCAAGCCGCTCATCGACGTCCGGAGCGCCCCGGAGTACAGCGGGGAGCGCACGACCGCGCCCGACTACCCGGAAGAGGGCGCGCTGCGCGGCGGGCACGTCCCCACCGCGGTGAACATCCCCTGGGCCACGGCGGCGGCGCCCGACGGCACCTTCCGGTCGCGCGCTGAACTCGACGCGATCTACCGCGAGGGCGCCGGCATCGGTGACGGCGACCAGGTCATCGCGTACTGCCGCATCGGTGAGCGTTCGAGCCACACCTGGTTCGTCCTGCAGCACCTGCTCGGCTACGCCGACGTCCGCAACTACGACGGTTCGTGGACCGAGTGGGGCAGCGCCGTCCGCGTCCCCATCGTGCAGGGATCCGAGCCGGGTACTGTTCCGAACCGATGAACGCCAGCACCGACGCCACACTCCCCGCCACCCTCGCCGAGATCCGCGACGACTTCCTCGCCCTGGGCCAGAAGGACCGCCTGCAGCTCCTGCTCGAGTTCTCGAACGAGCTGCCGGCGCTGCCCGAGCGCCTGCAGGGGCACGAGGACGAACTCGAACGCGTCGAGGAGTGCCAGTCCCCCGTCTTCATCACCGTGACGGTGGGCGAGGACGGCGACGACCCGGACGTCGTCCGGATGCACGCCACCGCCCCGCGCGAGGCGCCGACCACCCGCGGCTTCGCCTCGATCCTGGCGCAGGGCCTGTCCGGCCTGACCGTCGAGCAGGTGCTCGCCGTCCCGACGGACTACCCGTTGACCATCGGCCTGTCCGAGGCGGTCAGCCCGCTGCGGATCCGCGGCATGGTGGGCATGCTCGGTCGCGTCCAGCGGCAGGTGCAGGCTGCGGTCGCGTAGACGCGACGCACTGACGGACGGGAGGCCCGTGGCGACACCGCCACGGGCCTCCCGTCCGTCGGTTCAGCCGGTTCTCTGGCATTTCAGTCGCGGGGCGTGACAGGATGAGCCCGTCAGCATCTGGGGGGAATTGACGATGGCGAAGATTCACGGGAACGATCCGACCGGCTACTCGTACAGCGCGGCGGACACGCTCAAATCGGCTTCGACGGCGCTCGCGTCGTCGATCGGCGGCCAGTCCGGGTCGCGGTCGTCGTCGGTGACGACCGCGAGTGCAGAGTTCCGGGGGTACTTCTCCGAGGTCTTCGCGGACAACGCCGACATCGGTGCGCGCAGCGCGACGAAGCTCGTCGAGTCGTTGCAGAGCCTGTCGGGGTTCGTGCAGGAGCTCCGCGACGCCGCGAAGGACGAGGACGACCGGCGGAAGCAGGCGAAGGCGTGGGACGCCCGCAAGCGTGAACGCGAGGAGAACCTCCTCGTCGCTGCCGGGCACGAGGTCTCGACGTGGTTCGGCGGGGGCGACGACCCGAAGCCGCCGGAGCCCGAGCCGGAGCCGCGACTGCAGGCGGAGGAGGTCAGCGTCAAGGGCCGCGAGATCCCCGCGGGTGGTGGGACCAGCGGTGGGACGTCGTCGGCCGTCCCCGAAGACCTCCGCTCCTTCGAGGCGAACACCCGGACGCTCGACTCGGACCTGTCGAGCGCCGTCTCCACGTTCCGCAACGCCCTGAGCGACTACGAGGCCGAGTGCAACCCCTGCTGGGGCACCCTGAACGCCCAGTCGCTGCTGACCGCGGTGAACGACTGGCTCACCGCGAACGGGCAGGACGCCGACTGGGCGGGCACCGTCGCCGCGCAGTTCGAAGCCGCCGGTGGTGGTGCCGGGCCCGCGACGCTGTCGGACGCGGCGATCGCGGCCGCCCTGTCCGCGGCGGGGATCGACGCCGGACGTGACGACTTCACCATCGGACCGTTCTCGGCGATGGGGACGCCTCCGACCAACGGGTTCGCCGACGATCCCGTGAACACCGCCACGGGCAACTTCCTCGAGCCCGAGACCGACCTGTCCTTCGCGGGGCAGGCCGCGTCGCTCCGGCTCACCCGGATGTACAACTCGCTCGACGGCCGTGCCGGGGTGTTCGGGCTCGGGTGGTCCTCGATCCTCGACACCCGGCTGGAGATCACCGACGACGCCGCGTCGGTCGTGCTCGACGACGGCCGGCAGGTCGACTTCCTGCGGCAGGGCGACGGCTGGGACCGCGCGGTCGGCGAGGACCTGTGGCTCCGGGCCGAGGGGGACGCCCTCGTCGTCCAGGACAACGCCGGCGGTCACTGGGCGTTCACGCCGTCCGGACTGTGGTTGCGCAGCGGCCGTGGAGCCGGCACCACCGTGACCGTTCGGCGTGACGAGCAGGACCGCATCACCCGCCTGTCGCACGTGTTCGGACGGTTCATCGACGTCGAGTACGCGGGCGACCGCGTGGCGTCGACGAGCGCCTCCGACGGACGCCGCGTGGAGTACCACTACGACGATGCTCGCCGACTCGTCCGTGCGACGGACGCCGTCGGCAGCCGTCGGTACCGCTGGAACGACGACGGGCTGATCGACCGCGTGACCGCTGCCACGGGTGTGGTCGAGTGCGAGAACACCTACGACGCCCGTGGCCGTGTCGTCGAGCAGCGCACGCCGTTCGGACGGCGCGTGCGGTTCGCGTACCTGCCGGGCCGCGTCACCTCGGTCTCCGACGTCGACGGCGACCACACCAACACGTGGATCGCCGACCGCAAGGGCCGGGTCGTCGGGATCATCGACACCGACGGGCGGCGTCAGTCGATGTCGTACGACCCGCACGGCAACCTCGTCTCGGTGACCGAGCGCGACGGGCAGGTGACCGTCCACGGGTACGACGAGCGGGGACGGCGCGTCCGGACCGTGACACCGGAGGGCGCCGACCTGACCTTCGGGTACGACGAGCAGGACCGCATGACCACGGTGGTCACCGCGAACGGCGGGGTCGTCGAGTACGAGTACGCGGGCGACGACCGGAACCCCTCCGTCGTCATCGACCCTGTCGGCGGTCGCACGCTGCTCGAGTGGCGGGACGGCCTGCTCGTGGGGACGACCGATCCGATGGGCGTCGTCGTCTCCTTTCACCACGATGCGTCCGGTGAGCTCACCGGGGTCGAGAACGCCGTCGGCGACACCGCGCAGTTGGTCCGCGACCCCGGAGGCCGGATCATCGAGGCCGTCACACCGCTCGGCAACCGGACCCGGTACCGCTACGACGCCGCCGGCCTGCTCACCGCGCGTGAGGACCCGGACGGCGGGCTGTGGCGGTTCGAGCACGGCGACGGCGGTCGGGTCACGGCGACGATCGATCCGACCGGTGCGCGCACCGAGGTCGCCTACGGCCAGCACGGCGAGATCGTGTCCACCACGGATCCCCTCGGTCGCGTCGTGACGAAGGACTTCGACGCCTTCGGCAACGTCTCGTCGATGACCCTGCCCGACGGTGCCGAGTGGGCGTTCGTGCACGACGCGCTCTCCCGACTCGAAGCCGTGGTCGACCCGGCCGGTGGCACCTGGACACGCGAGCACGACGTGGTCGGAGCCCTCGGCGCGACGGTCGACCCCACCGGTGTCCGCACCGAGGTGGGGCGCTCGCGCGCGGACGGCGTCTCCACGGTCCGGGACGCCTTCGATGCCGTGTCCGTCACGACCGACGAGTTCGGGCGCCCGACCCGGCTCGAGCACACAGACGCCTCCGCCGAACTCACGACGTACGACGCCTGCGGCCGACCGGTCGAACTCGTCGACGCGGACGGTGGACTCACCCGGATCGAGCGTGACCTGGCCGGACGAGTCGTCGGTGTGACCACTCCGGCTGGCCGAACCACCCGGTACGAGTACGACGCGTGCGGTCGCCCGGTCAACGCGATCGACCCGGCCGGCGCACGCACCACGCTGACCTACGACGCCGATTCGCGGGTCGTCGCGCGCACCCTGCCGACCGGCGAGGTCGCCCGGACCGAGTACGACCGCCAGGGTCGGGTCGTCCACGCCGACGTCCCCGGAGTCGGCACCGTGCGGTACCGGTACGACCGGGTCGGTCGCGTGGTCTCGGCGCGGGACACCCGCTTCGGCCAGCGGAGCTTCCGGTACGACGCCGCCGGACAGCTCGTCGCCGCGGTGAACGGGCTCGGCGGCACCACCCGCTACGAGTACGACCAGCGTGGACGACTCGTCCGCACCGTCGATCCGCTGGGTGGCGTGACCGTCCGGACGTACACGCAGCTCGACAAGGTGGCCTCGTCCACGGATCAGCTCGGGCGCACGACGATCGCGACCTACGACACCGCCGGACGACAGCTCACCCAGACCGACCCGGACGGCGCTGTGCTGCGGTGGGAGTACGACGCAGCTGGTCGGGAATCCGCGCAGTACGCCGGTGACCGGTTGATCGGCCGCATCGACCGCGATTCCCGCACCCGCACGGTGACGATCACCGACGAGACCCGTCCGGACTCCCCCACCGCCCACGTCCTCGAGTTCAGCCGACTCGGGCAGCTCGTCCGCCGCTCAACCGGCGCGCGCGAAACGCGGTGGACCCACGATGCCGACGGGCTCAGCACCTCGGTGCAGTCTCCCGACGGGTCCACGACCCGGTACGAGCACGACGCGGCAGGGCGGGTCGTCCGGGTCGAGCACTCGGTCTTCGGCGAGGCCCGGTACGAGCACGACGCGGCAGGGCGACTCCTGCAGGCCCGCGCCGGCGATCAGCTGCAGACCTGGGAGTACGTGAACGGACACGTGGTCCGGCACGCGCGCATCGACGCGGAGGGCACGCAGGTCAGCACGGTCGCACGCGACGCCGATGGGCGGATCACCCGGGTCGACGGCGCCGGGAAGAGCGTCTCCTACGAGCACGACGATGCCGCACAGCTCGTGGCCGCCGTCCACGAGGGTGGTCGCACGGACTGGGTCTACGACGCGGCGGGGCGTCTGGTCGAGGAACGGACGGACTCCGCGGCCCGACGGTTCACGTACGACGCCGCCGGACAGCTGAGCAGGGTCGACGCTCCGGACGGATTGCCCGAAGTGGAGTACGCCTACGACGGCGCTGGTCGTCGGGTGCAGGCGCTCCGAGCCGACGGCGTGACGACCAGGTACGGCTGGACCCCGCAGGGTCACCTCACCGGAGTGGCGGAGTCCACCGCGGCAGGCAGCACCACAACCGACCTGCAGGTCGACGCCCTCGGTGAACTCGCCGATGTCGACGGCGTCCCGATCGACTGGGACACCGCCGCGTTCGCGCCGACGCTCCTGGCCGTCGGTGACGAGCCGGTGCTCCGCGCTCCCGGCGGCCTGATCGGGGTGGACGACCGCTGGATCACCAGCGGTCGACGCACGACCAGAGCAGCCGACGAAGCCGACCCGTGGCAGACGCTCGTCGACCTCGGCGGCTCCGGTCTGCCGGGCGGGGTCGCCCTCGGCGCCGACGGTTCGCTGCAGGTCGCCGGCCTGGAGTGGATGGGTGCTCGCGCCTACGACTCGTCGTCGCGCGGCTTCCTGTCCGTCGACCCGATCAGCGCGCCCGCCGGAGCAGCCTGGGCCGGCAACCCGTACTCGTTCGCCGGCAACGATCCGCTGCACGCCATCGACCCGCTCGGTCTCGCGCCCGTCACCGACGCGGAGCTGGAGGCCTACGCGGCAGCCGAACAGGGTCCGCTCGCCCGGGCCGCTGCAGCCACCGGTGACTGGTTCGCGGACAACTGGGAGTACGTCGCCGGCGGTGCCATGGTCGTCGCGGGCGGGGTGCTCGTCGCCACCGGCGTCGGCGGTCCGGTCGGCATGATGCTGATCAGCGCCGGTGCCGACACCATCATCCAGAAGGCCACCACCGGCGAGGTCAACTGGGGCCAGGTCGCCGTCAGCGGGGCCTTCGGTGCCGTCGGCGGTGGCGCCGGAGCCCTGATCGGCAAGCAGCTGGTCAAGAACGCAGCAGAAGGTGCGGCGGAGAACGTCGCGAACTACGCGGTGGGTGGCCAGCCGGTGACCCCCGGCGGCCTGCTCCGGAACGCTGCCGAGGGTGCGGCGACGTCGGCGGCCACCGGCGGCACGATGTCGAAGGTCCACCTGCCGACGTCCGTGGCGAAGCTCGGCGACGAGACGCCGGTACCACCGGGCATCATCTACCGGCGCACGGACATCACCGACGGCCTGAAGCCCTACATCGGACAGACCAAGAGTGAAGACCACTTCCTCCTGCGCCAGGCCGCTCACGCACGAGAACACCCGGATGCGGCGTTCAGATTTGAGAGGATCGACAGGGGGCACCCAGGAGTCGACCTGGACCGTCGAGAAGAGTTCCACATTCGCAACGAAGGCGGACCCACGAACAAGGGCAACCCGGATGGCGGCCTGTCCAACAAGCGCCACCAGATGAGCGACAAGCGTTACGACGCGGCAGGAGGAAGCCCGTATTGAGTACGAAACAGCAGGTCTACAGGGTCTCGATCGGCGACATCTTCACAGTGCCCCTCGGCGACGGCAGGGCTGCCCTCGGACAAGTGATCGGCAAGTACAAGAGTTCGTTCTACGTCGTCGTCTTCGATCTGGTCGTTCCTGAAGATGCAGTTCAGAGCCTCGACCTCAGCGAGGTGGCCGCAACTCCGCCACTCCTGGCCCGGATGACGTTCGACGCCCGATTCCGACCGGGGATGTGGCAGATAGTGGGCCACCGCGCTCCGGATCAGGCACGTTTCCTGCCCGCCTACAGCTTCGGATCAGACGACTACGACGGAGTCCGGGTGACGAACTTCGACGGAACGAGAATGCGCCGGGCAACGGGACAGGAGGCTACCCAGGTCCCGCGGCTCACGATCGATTCCCCGATCGTCCTCGAGAAGGCGGTTCGTGCTCACTTCGGTCTGGAACCGTGGCTCCCGGCCTACGACGAAGTTCGATATCGTCCAACTCCTACGTCGTCCGAATTGTTCGGCGACTAGCAGTCCGTGAACGACGATCCTGAATCAACCAGGGAGATCATGATCTGGATGAGGAAGAGGAACGTCGACAGTCTTGAACTTCCGGGGTTCACAGATGCGACGCGGGATGAACTCCGCCGGCCCTCTGTCGTCGGCTCCGCGCAGATTTCGGACGAGTGAACGATCGTGACCCGTGACACGGCAGACTCCACCGGGGGCGCGATGACCCTCGAGCGCGCGGGCACGCTCGACCTCATAGGCGTCGACTTCCGGCTTGAGCTGGGGTTCGGCAACGGCTACCGCGTCCAGCTCGAATCCGAGTGCACCGTCACCGACCGGTCCGGAAGCACCGCGGTCGTCGATCCCGACCGCAAGGACTCACTGCTCCCGGTTCTGCGGCTGTTCGGTGCCGAGCTCGTTCGGAGTTCGACCGAGAACGGCGTACTGACGCTGATCTTCGACGGCGGGGACACCCTCGTCGCCGGTCCCGATGCCGAGTTCGAGTCCTGGCAGGTCTCCGGGCCGAAGAGTCGCCCGGCCCGCACCGAGCCGCCGACCGGAAGCACGAGCACGGGCACCGGCACGGAAGGAGATCGAGGATGGGCGGCGTTCCGCGCCAGCCCTTCGCGCTGGACATCGCCGGCGACACCGTCGACCTCATCAGCATCGGACCAGACGTGACGATCCGCTTCTCGAGCGGTGCTTCGCTCCGGTTCGAGACCGACTTCGCGCTGACCGGCTCTGACGGGGAACACGCGTTCCTCGATCCCGGCGACAAACCGTCCCTGCTCGACCTCCTTGCCCTGCACAACAAGGTCGTCTCGGACGGTGCAGTCACGGGCGCGCGGATCGCCATCCGGTTCGCCTCGGGTGAGTTGCTCGAGGGCTGGTCGAACCGCCGAGGTCCGTCTTGGCACTACAGCGAACCGGGGCGCGCACGAGTGGACATCGACGTTCTGCCCGACGGCGAGGTCCGGTACCGACACAGCCCGTCGTCCGCGGAGATCAGACGGTGACGGACGTGCCCCCGGCCATCTCGATCCACCATCTCCGAGCGGTCACCAACGGAACGACTGTGGACCTGCCAGATCGTGTCGTCGAGGTCCTCGCCGCAGTGGGATCGGACGCGCAAGTGCTCGTCTCCGACGTGTCCGCACGCTCGTTCGCAGCGGTCATCCGGCGGTCCTACTCGAAGCAGGAGCCGAACCTCGTACCGTTCATCGACCCACTCGAAGCTCTCGCGGACGAGCTCGTCCTGATCTGTCAGATCGAGCACGGCGATGAACTCGTGACGGTCGTGTTGCGCGCGACGGACCGAACGCTCGTGGCAGCCACGACGATCGACCGCTCCGTCGGACTCGTCCACATCACCGTCCAGGAACTGCGCACGCGCCTGCGCGCATCAGACGCCCCGGGGGCGGAACTGGCGCTCACGGTGGCATCGCAGTGTCCGGCCGAACAACGGGTCCGCGTCTTCGAACAGGGCGCCCTTTCGACGGCACGGACCTTCCTGACGAAGTACACAATGGCGGCCAAGAGTGGCTCCGACGTCCGCGGGCTCGACGAGTTCGCCAGTGCGCTCGTGCCGCTCGGCGACGAGCAGCCGGGGTTGTGCACCGTGCAGGCTGACACCGCGGTCGCGATCATCGCGTTCACGCCAGGCAGGACCGACGTCCTCGCTGCCATGAGCGTGGGTGGCTTCTCGCCACAGGTCGAGACGACAGAGGAGACCGGATGACCACGACATTGCCGAACGACCTCGAGATGGTCACGTACACGATCCCCGCTGATCACATCGTGCTGCCCGATCTGGTCCAGTTCTCCTCAGAGCTCGATTCACCCGGGCTCGTCTGGGTCCTCACGACGCTGTACGCCATCACGTCCCCTGCTCAACCAGGTCCACCTGCCGACAGCGGTGAACAAGCTCGGCGACGAGCTCCCGACGGCCTTCGAAGCTCAGAAGATCTGCCGTGTCTCCGGCGGAGATGCTCAGGCGACCGGTGCCTCATGGACACCTTCCCACCCTGGTTCTGTTGCCAACCACCGCGACGTCGCAGGGCTACCGTCAGGGAAGACTGAGCCCGGTCACAGCGTGAACTCGGGGCAGTTCCTGCTCGAAGCAACGTTGCGCGACTCCCTCCCCAACGGCAACGGCATCGATCCGGAGAACTGACATGCAAGAAGTCTTCTTTCTCTCGTCCATGGACAGCAAGCGGTTCTCGTCCGTCTTCCGGTGCGAAGTGGAACGACCGATCGAGCTCCCGAACGGTCACCATGCGCTGATGGTCACCTGCGATCCCCCGCTGAACGGTCAGGAGCTCGGCCACCCGCTGGGCGTCGGGGAGCTGTTGCTCTGGGGTCGCTTCGAAGACGAAGACCTCTGGACCTTCCCCGCCTTCCCGCACTTCGTGCAGATCTGTCTCCCTGACGTCGATCTGCCTGTCCATGCCATGCCTCCGAGCATCGCATGGGGCGAGATCTACAAGACCGAGGCAGACGCGCACGCCCACGAGATGAGCGCTCGCCCGCGCTCCTCGACGAAGTGATCGATCTGGTCGGCAAGCTCCGGCAGACTCGCGAACCGCCCGACGAGGCAGCAGGAAGCGCCTCGAACGGAACGAATGCCGGACCACCCGCTTCGTGAGCCGGAATGGTCGGGTGTCGGACGGTGACCCGACCATTCCTGCTCACGAAGCGACCGAACGGGCGCAACGACGGACGGGAGGCGCGGTGCCAGCTGGCACCGCGCCTCCCGTCCGTCGTTCGGTCGTCTCTACCGCGCGCTGGCCGCGCCGCGCCGCTGGACCACCTCGGTGAGCCACGCGAGGATCCGGGCGTCGAACCAGTCGGCGTCGTGGTTCCACAGCTTCGTGTGCCGGGCCGTGGTCTGGATCTCGAGCCGGACCAGGTCGGGCCGCGCGCGGGCCAGGTCGTGCGAGGCCGAGGACGGCACGAAGCCGTCGTCGTCGCTGTGCAGCAGCAGGATCGGCACCGTGAGTTCGTCCGCACGGGTGACCATGTCGAGCTCGCGCAGGTCGACGGGCCGCTGCAGCCCGGCCAACCGGTACAGCACGGGCGTGCGGAGCAGGCGCTGTGCGACCTTGCGGACCGGCCGCGGCAGGCGCAGGAGCTGGCTCTGCGACTTCAGGACGGCGTGCCAGTCGACCACGGGTGACTCGAGCACGACCCCGTCGACCAGCCCGGCGAACCGCGAGCGGAGCAGGGTCTGCAACACGACGGCGCCACCCATCGACCAGCCCATCAGCACGACGCTCTGGGCGTCCTGCGCGGTGAGCCAGCGGAGCACGGAGTCGACGTCCTCCCACTCGGTGCTGCCGAGGCCGTAGCGACCGTCGACACTGGGCGGGGCGACGCCGTCGTTCCGCCACGAGGCGAGGACGACCGAGTAGCCGGCGGCGCGGAAGACCGGGACGGCGCGGATGGTCTCGGCGCGGGTGACACCACGGCCGTGCACCAGCACGGCCCACGGGGCGTCCGGATCGTCGGCGCGGACGACCCATGCCGGGGCAGGGCCGTTCGGGGTGGGGATGTCGACGTCCTCGACGGGCACGTCGAGTTCGCCGGGTGTCAGGTAGAACCAGCCGCCCCAGCGACCGCGACGGGCGGCGGTCGGGTCGCCGGCGTCGATGGCGATGATGCGGCGGGTGACGGTGGTGTCGGTCGTGCCGAGCACTTCGCCGACGCGCATGTGTCCGGTGCCGCCGCCGAACCAGAGCGAGTAGCGGCCCTGCAGTTCCGTGTCCGCGGTGCGCTCGATCGTGACGGTCTTCCGGACCGGGTCGACGGCGTGGATCGGCACGCGCTCGTTGCGCTTGCGGTCAGGCGTGACGACGGCGCGGGCGACGGCGGCGACGAAGCCACCGATGACGGCCGTCCCCACCGCTGCTGCTGCCAGACCGGCGCCGAGTGCGATGAACCCGGCCGATCGAGCGGTCTCCTGGACGACGTCCTCGGCGGGTCGCGCGGATCGGGACATGGCCCGGAGCCTAGTCTGCATGTGTGTCCGAAACCCGAGAGCCCGACGCCTTCGCGCGGCTCCGCGCGTTCGTGTCCGGCGGCAGCGGCCGTGCCGAGACCACCGTCACCGAGATCCCCTCGCCGACCCGGATCGCACCGTTCTCGATCGCCCTGGCGGCGGACGTGTCCGGCACCGCGCACGGCGTCGAGTCGGACCTGGGCACCGGGCGCTTCATCGCCCTGTACGACCCGGAAGAACCCGAGGGCTGGGGTGGCGCGTTCCGCGTCGTCTCGTTCGCCCAGGCGCCGCTCGAACCGGAGATCGGCGTCGACGAGTTCGTCGCGGACGTGACGTGGAGCTGGCTCGTCGACGCGCTCGAGTCGCACGGTGCGACGTACGACCACGCCTCGGGCACGGCCACCAAGATCATCTCGCGCGGGTACGGCGACCTCGCCGCACAGGGCGACGGCGCCCAGCTGGAACTCCGCGCGTCGTGGACACCACGCGGCGACGACCTCACCGCACACGTCCGGGCCTGGCAGGACATCGTCGCCATGCTCGCCGGTCTGCCTCCCGCATCGGACGGCGTGACCCTGCTGGCCCCGAGGAGGCTCGCCAAGTGACCGATCCCGCTCCCCAGGACGCCGCCAGCCCCGCTGCCGGCTCGGCTGCTCCGGCTGCCGCTGCCGGTTCGACTGCTCCGGCCGCCGCTGCCGGCTCGGCTGCTCCGGCCGCCGCTGCCGGCCCCGCCTTCGAGGCGTCGCACGACGCCGTCAAGGTCATCGACACGCACGACGAGTACCTCGACGCGGTCGCCGCCATCGCCGCCGGGCACGGCCCGGTCGCGGTCGACGCCGAACGCGCCAGCGGCTACCGCTACTCGCAGCGCGCGTACCTGATCCAGGTGTTCCGCCGTGGTGCCGGTGCGTTCCTGTTCGACCCGATCCCGATCGGCGACTTCTCCGCCCTGCAGGACGCCATCGTCGACGAGGAGTGGCTGTTCCACGCCGCCTCGCAGGACCTGCCGTGCCTGCAGGAGGTCGGCCTCGTCCCGACCCGCATCTTCGACACCGAACTCGGCGCCCGCATCGCCGGCTTCCCCCGTGTCGGCCTCGGTGCCGTCGTCGAGCAGTTGCTCGGCATCACCCTGGCGAAGGCGCACTCGGCCGCCGACTGGTCCACCCGTCCCCTGCCCCAGTCGTGGCTCGTCTACGCATCGCTCGACGTCGAGCTGTTGCCCGACCTGCGCGACGCCCTCGCCGAGAAGCTCGACGAGGCCGGCAAGTCCCGCATCGCGGCCGAGGAGTTCGACGCGGTGCTGCACCGTGCACCGAAGCCGGCCCGCGCCGAGCCGTGGCGTCGGTTGTCGGGCATGCACGCGCTCCGTGGTGCCCGCGCCCTGGCGATCGCCCGGTCGCTGTGGCTCGCCCGTGACGAGTACGCCCGACAGGCGGACATCGCCCCGGGCCGCACCATCCCCGACGCCGCGATCGTCGCCGCTGCGGCCGCCGCACCCGAGTCGCGCGCCGAGCTGGGGGCGCTGAAGGCCTTCACGGGCCGCGCCAGCCGTTCCGAGCTCGACCGCTGGTGGGCCGCCGTCGACGAGGGCCGCACCACCGAGGACCTCCCCCGCCTGCGTGGTGCCGGCGAGGCGACGCTCCCGCCGCCGCGCGCCTGGGCCGACCGCAACCCCGCGGCCGACCGCCGGTACAAGGCCGCGCGCGCCGCGGTGACGAAGCGTGCCGAGGAGCTCGACATCCCGCTCGAGAACCTGCTCACGCCGGAGACGCTCCGGCTCGTGTCGTGGGCACCGCCGTCGCCGGTGTCGACCGAACTGGTCGGAGCCGCCCTCGCCGAGCACGACGCGCGCCCGTGGCAGGTCGAGGAACTCTCGTCGATCATCGCGTCGGCCTTTGTCGTTGCTGCACAGCGGCCCGCCGCGACGGACGACGACGAGTCGTAGGAACTGCCCAACCGGCATGCGGCCGCCCAGGGTGGGGGCATAGCGTCGGCAGGGTCGCCGGGCGAGGCCCGGCCAGGCCGGAGCGACCTGCGTTCCGGCCCGATCGAAGAGGATCTGGGAGGCCCGGATTGCCAAAGGCATCAGACGTCGTGTTCGTGGACGGCGTTCGCACACCGTTCGGACGAGCCGGCGAGAAGGGGGTGTTCTGGAAGACGCGGTCCGACGACCTCGCGGTGCACGCGATGCGCGGACTGCTCGACCGGAACGACTCCCTCGACACCGCAGCGGTGGACGACGTCGCCGTCGCCGCGACCACGCAGCAGGGTGACCAGGGCCTGACGCTCGGGCGCACGGTCGGCATGCTCGCAGGCCTGCCGAAGTCGGTGCCCGGCTACGCGATCGACCGCATGTGCGCTGGCGCCATGACGAGTGTCACGACGCTCGCGGGTGCCATCGCCTTCGGTGCCGCCGACGTCGCGATCGCCGGTGGGGTCGAGCACATGGGCCGCCACCCGATGGGCTTCAACGCCGACCCCAACCCGCGTTTCGTCGCGGAGCGCATGGTGTCGAGCGACGCCCTCGTCATGGGCGCCACCGCCGAGCGCCTGCACGACCGCTTCCCCGCGATCACGAAGGACCGCACGGACGCCTACGCCGTGCAGTCCCAGCAGCGCTACGCCGCCGCCTGGGCGAACGGCAAGCTGCAGCCCGACGTCATCCCGGTCGAGGTCAACAAGGGCGACGGCTGGGACGTCATCAGCACCGACGAGCCGCCCCGGCCGGGTACCACCCTGGAGGCGCTGGCCGCCTTGAAGACGCCGTTCCGGCCCCACGGACGGGTCACCGCCGGCAACGCAGCCGGACTCAACGACGGCGCGACCATGAGCCTGCTCGCGTCAGAGGACGGTGCGAAGCAGCACGGCCTGTCGACGAAGATGCGCATGGTGTCGTTCGCCTTCGCCGGCGTCGAGCCCGAGGTCATGGGCGTCGGCCCGGTCCCCGCCACCGACAAGGCACTGTCGAAGGCCGGGCTGTCGATCGACGACATCGGCCTGTTCGAGATCAACGAGGCGTTCGCCGTCCAGGTGCTCGCCTTCCTCGACAACTACGGCATCGCCCAGGACTCCCCGAACGTGAACGCGTGGGGCGGCGCCATCGCCGTCGGCCACCCGCTCGCGTCGAGCGGTGTCCGACTCATGAACCAGCTCGCGGCGCAGTTCGCCGAGCGACCGGACGTCAAGTACGGCATCACCACTATGTGCATCGGGCTCGGCCAGGGCGGCACCGTCATCTGGGAGAACCCGAACCACAGCAAGTCGGCCGAGCGTTCCGCTCGGAAGGGGGCGTGACCATGACCATCGTCGACAACGACCGACTGGCCGAACTCAGCGAGGACGAGGTCGTCACCCACTCGTTCGTGAAGCACGTGACCATGCCATCGGGCGGCACGCTGGCACTCATCACGCTCGACAACGGCAAGGACTACAAGCGGCCGAACACCCTCGGACCCCGCACGCTCCGTGAACTGTCCGGGGTGCTCGACACCCTGCGGACCGAGGCCGCCGCCGGCACGATCCAGGGCGTCGCGATCACCGGCAAGGAGTACTGCTTCGCGGCTGGGGCCGACCTGTCCCAGGCCGCAGCGGTCCCGTCGCGCGAGGCCGCGCACGACCTCGCCGCCCTCGGGCACGCCACACTCCGCAAGTTCGCCGACCTCGGAGTGCCGTCGTTCGCGTTCGTGAACACCCTGGCGCTCGGGGGCGGGCTCGAGATCGCCCTGCACTGCACGTACCGGGCCTTCTCGTCCGCCGCGCAGGGCATCGGCCTGCCCGAGGTGTTCCTCGGCATCATCCCCGGCTGGGGTGGCGCGACACTGCTCCCCCGCCTGATCGGCCCGGAGCGCGCGCTCCGCGTCATCGTCGAGAACCCGCTCAAGAACAACCGCCTGATGGACGGTCCGGCCGCGGTCGAGATCGGCATCGGCGACGTCCTGGTGCCGTCCGTCACGTTCCTGCCCTCGTCCGTTGCCTGGGCCGATCGTGTCATCACCGGCGCGACCAAGGTGGTGCGGAAGAACGAGCCGGGCATGCTCGAGAAGGCGGCATGGGGCACCGTCGTCAAGGTCGCGCGTGGCCAGGTGGCGTCGAAGATCGGCACCGTGCCGAAGTCGCCGTTCCGAGCACTCGACCTGGTGGCCGCCGCCAAGTCGGGTTCGCTCGACGAACGGTTCGCCGACGAAGACGACGCCCTCGCCGACCTGCTGTCCGGCGACCAGTTCGCCGCGTCGATGTACGCCTTCGACCTCGTGCAGAAGCGCGCGAAGAAGCCCGTCGGCGCTCCGGAAGGTGTCGAACCGAAGAAGATCACCAAGGTCGGTGTCCTCGGCGCCGGGCTGATGGCCTCCCAGTTCGCACTGCTCTTCGCCCGCCGTCTCGGGGTCCCCGTGGTCATCACCGACGTCGACCAGTCCCGTGTGGACGCCGGTGTCGAGCGGATCCGCGGCGAGGTCACGAAGCTGCTCGACAAGGGCCGGATCTCCCCCGACGACGCCAACCGCATCACCGCACTCGTCAGCGGGTCGGTGTCGTACGACGCCTTCGCCGACGCCGACTGGGTGATCGAGGCCGTCTTCGAGGAGATGACCGTCAAACAAGAGGTCTTCCGGAAGATCGAGCAGGTCATCGCCCCGGACGCCATCCTCGCCACGAACACGTCATCGCTCTCCGTCGACGAGATGGCGTCGGTCCTGACGAACCCGGAGCGGCTCGTCGGCTTCCACTTCTTCAACCCGGTCGCGGTCATGCCGCTGCTCGAGGTGGTGCGCGCGGCGAAGACCTCGGACGAGGCCCTCGTCACCGCCCTCGCCGTCGCGAAGACCCTGAAGAAGACCGCGGTCATCACCGCGGACCAGCCCGGCTTCGTCGTCAACCGGGTGCTCGCCCGGGTGCTCGGCGAGGCGATGCGCGGCGTCGAGGAAGGCACCTCGTTCGACACCGTCGCCCAGGGTGCCGCACCGCTCGGCCTGCCGATGTCGCCGTTCGAGCTGCTCGAGCTCGTCGGGCTGCCGGTCGGTGCGCACGTGCTCGACTCGCACCACGCCGCCTGGCCGGAGCGCTTCTACCCCGGCGACGGCCTGAAGAAGATCGCCGAGCACGGGACGATCCTGACCCGCGACAAGAAGGGCAACGCGACCGGGTACGACCCCGCCGCCGTGAAGCTCGTCGCACCGTCCAAGAAGGACGCGAAGCCCGTCGACGCCGCCGAGATGCAGCGCCGGTTCGAGGACGCCCTGGCCGACGAGCTGCACCGCATGCTCGAGGACAAGGTCGTCGAGCACGTCGAGGAGATCGACCTCGGGCTCATCCTCGGCGCCGGCTACCCGTTCCAGGCCGGTGGGATCAGCCCGTACCTGGACCGCTCCGGTGCCTCCGAGCGTGTCTTCGGCGGTACGTTCCACGAGCCCCGGATCGTCGGCCCCGCTTCCCGCTAGGCCCAGTACGCAAAACACCGGTGTTCGCGCACCGAACACCCGCAAACCGCGGAGTGCAGCGCGAACACCGGTGTTTTGCTGACCGGACCCGGACCCGGACCCTGACCGGACCCGGGCCGAGCGGTCAGCGGTCGGACGCGGCGGACTCGCGAGAGCGCGCGGGCTTCGCCTGCGGCAGCTTCGTCCCGACGACCTGGTCGATGACGTCGCGGGCGATGGCCTGCGCCGTCAGCCCCGCGTCGGCGAGGATCTGGGACCGCGTCGCGTGGTCGATGAACGCGTCGGGCAGCCCGAGCTCGTTCACCCCGGTGTCGACCCCGGCGGCGCGCAGGTCCTGCCGCAGCCGAGTCCCGACGCCGCCGACGCGCACGCCGTCCTCGATCGTGATGACGAGCCGGTGTGAGCGCGACAGTTCGATGAGCGAACCCGGGATCGGGACCACCCAGCGCGGGTCCACGACGGTGACGCCGATGCCCTGCGCCTCGAGCAGCGCCGCGGCCTCGAGTGCCACCGGCACCATGGACCCGACGGCGACGAAGAGGACGTCCTCGACGTCGTCCGCGGCGGCGTGCAGCACGTCCACACCGTCGGGGAGACGACGGACCGCGGGGATGTCCGGCCCGACCTGCCCCTTCGACCACCGCAGCACGGTGGGGGCATCGTCGACGGCGATCGCCTCGCGGAACTCCTCACGCAGTGTCGCGGCGTCGCGTGGTGCGGCGATCCGGATCCCCGGCACGACCTGCAGCAGTGCGAGGTCCCACATGCCGTGGTGCGACGGGCCGTCCGGACCGGTGATGCCGGCACGGTCGAGCACGAACGTCACGCCGGCCCTGTGCAGGGCGACGTCCATCAGCACCTGGTCGAACGCCCGGTTCAGGAACGTCGCGTAGAGCGCCACGACCGGGTGGAGTCCCCCGTACGCCAGGCCCGCGGCGGTCGTCACGGCGTGCTGCTCGGCGATGCCGACGTCGTACACGCGGTCGGGGTGCTGCTCCTGGAACAGGTGCAGCCCGGTCGGCCGGAGCATCGCCGCCGTGATCGCGACGATCCGAGGGTCCGAGGCGCCGGCCTCGGCCAGGGAGGACGCGAACACCGAGGTCCACGAGGGGCCCGACGCGGCGTCGAGCGACTCGCCCGTCTCCGGGTCGATGTGGCCGACGGCGTGGAACTGGTCGGCCTGGTCGCGCAGGGCGGGCTCGAAGCCGTGGCCCTTCTCCGTGATGACGTGCACGATCACGGGAGCGCCGTACTCCTTGGCCTGCCGGAGCGCAGCCTCCATCGCCTGCTGGTCGTGCCCGTTCACCGGGCCGATGTACTTGATGTCGAGGTTCGAGTACAGCGCCTCGTTGTTCGTCAGTCGCGACAGGAAGCCGTGCAGGCCCCCGCGCATGCCGCGGTACACCGCACGACCCGGAGCACCGAACCGCGCCGCCACGGCCTGCGTGCTCTCGTACAGGGCCCGGTACTCGCGGCGAGTGCGCACGGAGCTCAGGAACCGCGCCATGCCACCGATGGTCGGGGCGTACGACCGGCCGTTGTCGTTGACGACGATGACCAGGCGCCGGTCGTTGTCGTCGGAGATGTTGTTGAGCGCCTCCCACGTCATCCCACCGGTGAGCGCGCCGTCCCCCACCACCGCGACGACGGTGCGGTCGGTCTGGCCGGTCTGCCCGAACGCGCGGGAGATGCCGTCCGCCCACGACAACGACGACGACGCGTGCGAGGACTCGACGATGTCGTGCTCGGACTCGCTGCGCTGCGGGTAGCCGGCGATGCCACCGCGTTCGCGCAGCTTGGAGAAGTCCTGCCGCCCGGTGACGAGCTTGTGCACGTACGACTGGTGCCCGGTGTCGAAGACGAAGGGGTCGTTCGGCGAGTCGAACACGCGGTGCATCGCGAGCGTCAGCTCGACGACACCCAGGTTCGGCCCGAGGTGCCCACCGGTCTTCGCGACCTCGGCGACCAGGAAGCGTCGGATCTCGGCGGCGAGGTCGGTCATCTGCGCGTCGGAGAGACGCTTCAGGTCGCGCGGCGACGTGATGCTGGCGAGCAGGCTCACGGGCGCTCCTTTCGTGGGGCTGTCGGCCCACTCTATTCTCGGGACCCGACAACGGACGGGAGGCCCGTGGCGGTGTCGCCACGGGCCTCCCGTCCGTCCTGTGGTCGCGTCAGCGACCCGTGCGCACGTCGCTCCTGTCGTTCAACGGACTCAGACGAGCGAGCGGAGCACGTACTGCAGGATGCCGCCGTTGCGGTAGTAGTCGGCCTCGCCGGGGGTGTCGATGCGGACGACCGCGTCGAACTCGATCGGCTGCTTGCCGGCCGGCGAGTGCTCGCTCGGCGTCGCGGTGACGTGCACCGTCTTCGGGGTGCGGCCCTCGTTCAGCTCGGTCAGCCCGGAGATCGACACGAACTCGGTGCCGTCGAGGCCGAGGGACTCGACCGTCTCGCCCGCCGGGAACTGCAGCGGGACGACGCCCATGCCGATGAGGTTCGAGCGGTGGATCCGCTCGAAGCTCTCGGTGATGACCGCACGGACACCGAGCAGGTTCGTGCCCTTCGCCGCCCAGTCACGGGACGAGCCGGAGCCGTACTCCTTGCCACCGAAGATGACGAGCGGGATGCCCTGCGCCTGGTAGTGCTCCGAGGCGTCGTAGATGAACGACTGCTCGCCGTCCGGCGTCGTGAAGTCACGGGTGTACCCGCCCTCGACGCCGTCCAGCAGCTGGTTGCGCAGACGGATGTTCGCGAAGGTGCCGCGGATCATGACCTCGTGGTTGCCGCGACGCGAGCCGTAGGAGTTGAAGTCCTTGCGGTCGACGCCGTGCTCGGCGAGGTACTGACCGGCGGGGCTGTCGGCCTTGATCGAACCGGCCGGCGAGATGTGGTCGGTCGTGACCGAGTCGCCGAGCTTCGCGAGCACCCGCGCACCGGAGATGTCCGACACCGCGTCGGGCTGCATCGTCATGCCCTCGAAGTACGGGGGCTTCCGGACGTAGGTCGACTCCTGGTCCCACTCGAAGGTGTCGCCCGTCGGGGTCGGCAGGTTCTTCCAGCGGTCGTCACCCTCGAACACGGAGCCGTACTCGTGGGTGAACATCTCGGTGTCGATCGAGGTGTCGATGACCTGCTGCACCTCGGCCGCGTCGGGCCAGATGTCGGTCAGGTAGACGTCGTTGCCGTCCTGGTCGGTACCCAGGGCGTCCTTGTCGAAGTCGAAGTGCATCGACCCGGCGAGGGCGTACGCGATGACCAGCGGCGGGGACGCCAGGTAGTTCATCTTCACGTCGGGGTTGATGCGGCCCTCGAAGTTGCGGTTGCCCGAGAGCACCGCGGTGACGGCGAGGTCGTTGTCCTGCACTGCCTGCGAGATCTCCTCGGGCAGGGGGCCGGAGTTGCCGATGCAGGTCGTGCAGCCGTAGCCGACCGTGTAGAAGCCGAGCTGCTCGAGGTAGGTGGTGAGACCGGCCTTCTCGTAGTAGTCGGTGACGACCTTCGACCCCGGCGCGAGGGTGGTCTTCACCCAGGGCTTCGCGGTGAGGCCCTTCTGCGCGGCGTTCCGGGCGAGGATGCCGGCGGCCATCATGACCGACGGGTTCGACGTGTTCGTGCACGACGTGATCGCGGCGATCGCCACGGCACCGTGGTCGATCGTGAACGGGTCGCCGTCGGCGATGGCGACCGAGGTCGGCTTCGAGACGGTGCCGGGCGCGCTCGAAGCGTGCACGGGGACCTCGGACCCGGGGGCGTCCTGCAGGTCGTCCACGGCGTGCTCGTCACCGGGGGCCGCGGCCACCGGGTCGGACGCCGGGAACGTGTCGGCGACGGCCTTGTCCTCTTCGCTGTGGTCGATGCTCGCGTAGTTGGCGAGGTCGACCTCGAACTGGTCCTTGGCCTTCGACAGCTCGATGCGGTCCTGCGGACGCTTCGGGCCCGAGATGGAGGGCACGACCGTGGACAGGTCGAGCTCCATGTACTCGGAGTAGTTGGGCTCGACCGAGGCGTCGTGCCACAGGCCCTGGGCCTTGGAGTACGCCTCGACCAGGGCGATCTGCGCCTCGTCGCGACCGGTCAGGCGCAGGTAGTCGAGCGTGACGTCGTCGACCGGGAAGATCGCCGCGGTGGAACCGAACTCGGGCGACATGTTGCCGATGGTGGCGCGGTTGGCGAGCGGGACGGCGCTGACGCCCTCGCCGTAGAACTCGACGAACTTGCCGACGACGCCGTGCTTGCGGAGCTCCTGCGTGATGGTGAGCACCACGTCGGTCGCGGTCACGCCGGCGGGGATCTCGCCGGAGAGCTTGAAGCCGACGACCTTCGGGATGAGCATCGACACGGGCTGGCCGAGCATCGCGGCCTCGGCCTCGATGCCGCCGACGCCCCAGCCGAGCACGCCGAGGCCGTTCACCATCGTGGTGTGCGAGTCGGTGCCGACCAGGGTGTCCGGGTACGCGTAGGTCTCACCGTCGAAGTCACGGGTGTAGGTGACCTTCGCCAGGTACTCGATGTTCACCTGGTGCACGATGCCGGTGCCGGGCGGGACGACCTTGAAGTCCTCGAACGCGGTCTGGCCCCAGCGGAGGAACTGGTAGCGCTCACCGTTCCGCTCGTACTCCAGGTCGGTGTTGCGCTGCAGGGCGTCCGTGCTGCCGAACAGGTCGGCGATGACGGAGTGGTCGATGACCATCTCGGCCGGCGACAGCGGGTTGATCTTGTTCGGGTCGCCGCCGATGTCCGCCATGGCCTCGCGCATGGTGGCGAGGTCGACGATGCACGGCACACCCGTGAAGTCCTGCATGACGACGCGCGCCGGCGAGAACTGGATCTCGGTGTCGGGTTCCGCGTCGGGCCGCCAGGAGCCGAGCGCCCGGATCTGCCCCTCGGTGACGTTCTTGCCGTCCTCGGTGCGGAGGAGGTTCTCGAGCAGCACCTTCAGGCTGTAGGGCAACTTCTCGTGCCCGGGAACCGAGTCGATCCGGTGGATCGCGTAGTCGACACCCCCAACCGACAGTGTGTCCTTCGAGCCGAAGCTATTGACTGCAGCCACCGTGCCGCCTCCCTACTGATCGGTTTGCCCTCATCCTCGCGGGCCGTGGACCGTCCCACCAGCAAGGCAAACCTAATCCCGCGGACACGTGCGCGCCCGGCAGGAACTATCTTGATGTCGAGAGAACTCTACACCGCGGCGACGTCGTCGCGCCGGACGAACACGGTGCGGACCAGCAGCCACGTCACCCAGAGCACCGCCGCGTACAGCGGCACGCCGAGGATGAGCTTCAGCCCGGCGAGCAGTTCGACCTGCGCTGTCAGGTAGAGCGGGACCTCCACCGCGAGCCGGACGGCGAACAGGCCGACCCAGATCCAGGTGGCGACCGTCAGGACCCGCCGCTTGACCGGGTCGGCACGCCAGTCGACGTGCGAGCCGTCCTCGTTCGCGGGCAGCAGGAAGCCGACGACGAGCCCGATGAGCGGCCAGCGGATCGCCAGCGTGATCAGCAGCCCGACGAGCCAGACCGCGTTGATGATGATGCCGGGGATGAAGTTGCTCTCCGCGCGGCCGGTGATGAGCGCGAGGCCGGCCGAGACCGCGACGCCGAGGATGCCCGCGAACGACATCGTCACCGACTGCCGCTGCACCAGCCGGAGCACCACGAACACCAGGCCGACGACCACGGGGATCACGACGCTGGGCACGAGCTCCTTCGTGATCGCGTAGACGACCAGGAACGCGAACCCGGGCAGCACCGACTCGGCGAGCCCACGAACCCCGCCGACCGCGCCCAGCAGGGCCCGACCGGACGGTGCCTCGCCGGGCGCGACGCGGGCGATGCCGGCGTTCTGCACCGCGTCACGGAACTGCGCGGAGAACGACGGCGCCACCGACGACTCAGCTGCCGGTGCAGCGGGGTCGGGGCCAGCCGTCTCGGGTCGTGGGGTGTCGTCGTGGTCCGGCACCGTGCCTCCAGGCGGGGTTGCTCGTCAGGCCGTCAGATCGCGGTCTGCGTCGACTTGGGCATGTGCAGCGGGATGAGGTCGCGCGGCGGCATCGGCGTCGTGCCGCGCACGACGACGACGCTGCGGAACAGCTCCTCGATCTCGCTGGCGTCGTCGGGCTGCTCGGCGGCCTTGCCGGCGATCACGCCGCGCAGGAACCAGCGCGGGCCGTCGACGCCGACGAAGCGGGCCGGACGGGAACCGGCGGTGCCGCCGTCACCATCCACGGCGACCGGCACGGACGCCCGGAGCTCGGGGCCGAACGGGCCGTCGACCTCGGTCACGACACCGCCCTGGCGCTCGATCTGCTCGGCGATCTGGGCGCGGATCTCGTGCCACAGGCCGGTGGACCGGGGCGCGGCGAACGGCTGGACCTGCAGCGTGGAGTCGTCGTAGTCGAGCCCGACCGCGACGACGCGCTGCGAGCCCTCCTCGACCTCGAGGCGCAGGTGCAGGCCCTCACGCGGGAGCACCTTCACCCCGCCCAGGTCGACGTAGGGGCGGACCAGGTTCGCCTCGGTCTCGTCGTGGGGGCCGTTCTCGGCCCGGTCGTCCGGAGCGGACTTGTCCGTCGGGGCGACCGCGTCGACCTCGTCGTGGTCCGCGTCTGCATCGGTCGCGATGTCGACCTCGGGGGACGTGTCCGCGACCTCGATGTCGTCGGCGACGGCGTCCGCCACCTCGACCTCGTCCTGCTTGCGTCGGCCGAACTTCATGCGCGCGTCCCTTCCTGAGCGTCTGCGGCGGCACCGTGCACGGCGCCGCTCCGGTCACCGTAGCCCGACGAGCCGAACCCGCCCTGTCCGCGGACGCTGTCCGGCAGCTCGTCGACCCGGGTGTAGGTCACCTGCGGCACCGGCATCACGATCAACTGGGCGATGCGGTCGCCCACGTGGACCTCGTACGGTTCCGTCTGGTCCGTGTTGAGCAGCGCGACCTTGATCTCGCCGCGGTAGCCGGAGTCGACGGTGCCGGGGCTGTTCACGATCGTGATGCCGTGCTTCGCCGCCAGGCCGCTGCGCGGGACCACGAACGCGGCGTACCCCTCGGGCAGCGCGATCCGCAGTCCGGTGGCGGCCAGGTGTCGCTCGCCCGGCTGCAGCACGAAGGCCTCGGTGGAGACGAGATCGGCACCCGCGTCGCCGGGGTGGGCGTGGCCGGGAGCGTGCTCCCCGGTCCAGAGGACGTCGACTGGTTCGGTCACGTGACGAGGGTAGTGCAGCCGTGACCGTTCCGTGACCTCGTCCGCTCGTGATCGAATGGACCCGTGACCCTGTACCGCGAACGACTCTGGGCCCCGCCCGCCCTGTACCTGGCGACGGCGCTCGTGATCCCCGCCACCCTGCTCGTCTTCCTCCCCATCAGCGTCCTGGCCGGCGTCCTCGTGGCGATCGGGATGGAGCTCGGGGTCCTCGTGCTCCTGTGGGTACTCGCACCCACCATCGAGGTCACCGACACCGAGTTCCGCGCGGGCAGGGCACACCTCCCCCGGACGCTCGTGGGCACGACCGAGGCGTTCGAGGGCACGGCGGCCACCGAGCAGCGCGGCCCGGCACTCGACGCCCGCGCCTGGACCCTCTTCCGCGGCTACGTGCGGGGGGTCGTCAAGGTCGAGGTACGCGACGACGCCGACCCGACGCCCTACTGGCTGGTCAGCGTCCGCCACCCGGGCAAGGTCGTCGAGGCGCTGCGGTCCTGACGGACTCCGGGCAACGGCCCTGGAGGCGCGGCTCGGCCCCGCCTCGCAGCCCACGACGAAGGCCCCGCATCCCATCGGGACGCGGGGCCTTCGCTGATCGTTGCGTCGAGGACGACGCGGCTGTGCTCGCTAGAGCGACGCGCACTCCGCGCAGACCGGTCCGAGCTTCGACTCGTGGTCGAGCTGGGAACGGTGCTTCACGAGGAAGCACTCGACGCAGGTGAACTCATCGACCTGCGGGGGCAGCACCACGACGTCGAGGTCGACGTCGCTGAGGTCCTGCCCGGCGAGTTCGAAGCTGCCGGGGTTGTCGGAATCATCGTCGACGACCCCCGACATCTTGTCGGGAACGCGCTCCTTGAGGGCCTCGATCGACTCTGAGTCAGAGTTGTCGTCGGTCTTCCGGGGGGCGTCGTAATCGGTGGCCATGCCCATCCATTCTCGTATCGAGAGGTCGTCGCCGGGTGATCGGCGGCGACAGTTTGCACCACGCCCCGCCGATGCGCAAACCGAGTGCTGCGGCGGGTCGTGCTGGCTGTGCAACCGGTGACCCGAACCGGACATTCCCGACACCCGTTGCCGGGCTCCGGCGCGCTCTCGGATCGGCCTGCGGATGTGCGCGGCACGCCCGTGCGCCTCCCCGGAAACCGTCCGTCCTCCCTGCATACTCACGGGGTACGACAGCAGGACCGTACGCGACGCTGGGAAGGCGGAACCATGCAAGACGTGAGAGTCATCGGAGTCGAGTCCGGCGCACTCCTCCTGGCGACCGACGGCGGCACCGAGTTCCGGTTGCCCGTCTCGTCGTCGCTGGCGGGTCAGGTGCGCCAGGCGAACCCCGACGCCGGTCCGCAGAAGCGGGTCTCCCCCAAGGACGTCCAGGCACGGATCCGCGGTGGCGCCGACGCCGCCGACGTGGCTGCCGCGCTCGACGTCGACGTCGAGTACGTCCGTCGCTTCGAGGGTCCGGTCCTGGCGGAGCGGGCCTTCATCCTCGACGCCTCGCACCGCGTCCCGGTCACCCCGGTCGACGACGAGGCCCCCGACACCTTCGGTCCCGCGATCACCGCGAAGCTCGAGGCCGGCGAGGCCACCGCGATCACCTGGGGCTCCTGGAAGCACCCGGAGAGCGGCTGGCAGGTCCGAGTCCGCTACACCGCGGGCGAGGTCGAGCACGACGCCCAGTGGCGTTTCGACCCGAAGACCTCGACCCTCGCGCCCGACAACGGTGACGCCCACCGGCTGTCGCACACCGACGACGAGGGCATCGCCCCGCGCCTGCGTGCGGTCGAGTTCGAGCAGCAGGACGACGACGGCACCCGCTTCGACTCCGGAGCCTTCCGCGTCGACGAGCCGGAGCAGCCGGCCGCCGAGCCCGAACCGTCCCAGCACGCACCGCTCCGTGCGCCACTGCCCCGCATCGGCCAGGCCACCGTGGAAGAACGTGCTCCCGGCAACGAGACCGCCGACCTGCTCGAGGCGCTGCGCCGTCGCCGTGGTGAGCGTGAGGCCGCGTCCTTCGGCGAACAGCGTGACGAGCCCGCCCGCGGGACCTCGATCAGCGTCGTCGACATCCCGCTGCAGGGATTCGAGGACGGCGGCGCGAACGACACCGCACCGCAGTCGACCGACGGCCGTCCGGCCTCGGCGCCGGAGCCCGAGAGCCGTGGCGAACGCAAGAAGCGCAGCCGCCGCTCGATGCCGAGCTGGGACGAGATCGTCTTCGGCACCCGCCCGGACGACGACCCCGCCTGATCCGGACCACCGCGCGGCCGCGCTGACGTCCCTAGTGGGCGAACGCGCCGGCGAGCCGGAGCGGGACGATCGTCTCCTCGTCGGTCATCGCGCCGTGCTGGCCGATCATGCGCTTCGGTGTCTCGTCCTCGCGCAGGGCTCGGTCGTCGTTGAACGCCCACGAGCCACGTGCCACGACGAGTACGTCACCGATGCGCGGCACCACCTCGTCGGACACCTGCCCGAACCACCCGGCCTCGATCGCCTCGGCACGGCTGGCGACGGACGCCTTCTTGCCGTAGCGCGCGCGGAACGCACCGACGAGGGCGCGGACGTCGGTGCCCGGTGCGACCGTGAGCTGTCGGCAGCGCGGGTCTCCTGCGACACCGACGACGTCGGTGAGCAGCAGCGGGTCGATTGCGATGTTCGCGTGGTCCGGCACGTCGAGCACACCGTGGTCCGCCGTCACCAGGACGCCCACGTCGTCGGCGCTGCGGGCTTCGAGCCGGGCGAGTTCCCCGTCGAGCAACTCGAGCGCGGCCGTCCACCGGTCGGACTGCCAGCCGGACTTGTGGCCGATCGAGTCGAGCTCCGGCACGTACAGGTAGACGAGCGACCGACCGGAGTCGGTCTCGGCCAGGGCGGCGTCGACCCGCTGGGCGATCGAGTCCGCCGAGACGTACCGCGCACCGCCGAGCACGTTCGCGGTCATCCCGGACGATCGGTACCGGTCCGGCCCGACGACGACCGGGTCGAGTCCGAGCTCAGCCGCCCGGGTGAACAGCGTCTGCGTCAGGAACCAGTCGGCGGGCACCTCGGTGTCCCAGCCTCCGAGCAGGTTCATCACGGCACCGGTGTCCGGGTTCCAGCCGCTGTAGCCGATCACCCCGTGGGTGCCGGGCGAACGGCCCGTCGTGAGCGTGCTCAGTGCGGCCGCGGTCGTGGTCGGGAACCCGCTCCGCAGCTTCTTCGCGGTGCCGGTGCCCTTCGCGCCGGTCAGCCAGCGGGCGTGCCCGGCGCGCGCGGACAGCGCGGCGGACCCGAGGCCGTCGACCAGCACGACGATCGCCGAGCGGGCGGGGCGGAGGGTGATCCGGGCCTCCAGGCCGTTGCCACGCAACCACGCATCGTCCGCAGCACCGAGCGCGACGAGGCAACTCGGGAAGACGTCGGCGAGGTTCGCGACGCCGTCGGGGGCCGTCGGTACGCTTGTTCCCATTCCACGAGTCTTCCAGACGACTCTGGTCTTCCAGAAAGGTGCCATGGCACGCACGGATGTAGTCGGCCTGCCCGACGGTGAGCGCATCGAGGACGTCGACGTCTCCGAGGAGATGCAGGGTTCCTTCCTCGAGTACGCGTACTCCGTCATCTACTCGCGGGCACTGCCCGACGCCCGCGACGGCCTGAAGCCGGTGCAGCGCCGGATCCTGTACCAGATGGCCGAGATGGGGCTGCGCCCCGACCGCGGACACGTCAAGAGCGCCCGCGTCACCGGCGAGGTGATGGGCAAGCTGCACCCGCACGGCGACGGCGCGATCTACGACGCCCTGGTCCGGATGGCCCAGCCGTTCACGATGCGCGTGCCGCTCGTCGACGGCCACGGCAACTTCGGCTCACTCGACGACGGTCCCGCTGCAGCCCGCTACACCGAGGCACGGCTCGCCGAACCGTCGATGGCGATGACCGAGGGCCTGGGCGAGGACGTCGTCGACTTCGTCCCGAACTACGACAACCAGATCATGCAGCCCGGCGTGCTGCCGGCGGCGTTCCCGAACCTGCTCGTCAACGGTGCCTCCGGCATCGCGGTGGGCATGGCGACGAACATGGCACCGCACAACCTGGGCGAGGTCGTCGAGGCCGCGAAGCACCTGCTCATGAACCCGCAGGCCACCCTCGAAGAGCTCATGGAGTTCGTGCCCGGGCCTGACCTGCCGTCCGGCGGCACCATCGTCGGGCTCTCCGGGGTCCGCGACGCCTACGCCACCGGCCGCGGTTCGTTCCGCACCCGAGCCAAGGTGAGCGTCGAGAACCTCACCCCGCGCAAGGTCGGCCTCGTCGTCACCGAGCTGCCCTACCTGGTCGGCCCCGAGCGCGTCATCGAGAAGATCAAGGACGGCGTCCAGTCCAAGAAGCTCGTCGGCATCTCGGACGTCAACGACCTGACCGACCGCAACCACGGGCTCCGGCTCGTCATCGGCATCAAGAGCGGCTTCAACCCCACCGCCGTGCTCGAGCAGCTCTACAAGCACACCCCGCTCGAGGACGGCTTCGGCATCAACAACGTCGCCCTGGTCGGCGGGTCACCCCGCACCCTCGGGCTGCGCGAGCTCCTCGACGTCTACGTGCAGCACCGGCTCGACGTCGTCACACGCCGGTCGCAGTACCGCCTGGCACGTCGCAAGGAACGGCTGCACCTGGTCGAGGGTCTGCTCATCGCGATCCTCGACATCGACGAGGTCATCCAGGTCATCCGCACGTCCGACGACTCCGAGGCGGCGCGCAACCGCCTGCGCGACGTCTTCGACCTGTCCGAGGTGCAGGCCGAGTACATCCTCGAGCTGCGCCTGCGTCGCCTGACGAAGTTCTCGCGGATGGAGCTCGAGGCCGAGCGTGACCAGCTGCTCGCCGACATCGCCGCCCTCGAAGAACTGCTGGCGTCCGACGAACGGCTCCGCGCGCAGGTCGCCCTCGAGCTGACCGAGGTCTCCGACAAGTTCGCGACCCCGCGCCGCACCCTGCTCACCGAGGCGGACGCCCCGGTCAAGGGCGGTCGGAAAGCCGCGGTCGACCCGGAGTCCCTGCAGATCGCCGACTCCCCCTGCCGCGTGCTGCTCTCGACCACCGGGCGGCTCATCCGCGTCGACATCCCGACGTCGGAACTCGGCATCGTCCGCGTGCCGAAGCGCTCGAAGCACGACGCCGTCCGCTCCGCCGTGGTGAGCACAGTCCGCGGGCAGCTCGGCGCCCTGACCTCCACCGGGCGGGTCCTGCGGCTCTCCCCCGTCGACGTCCCCGCCGTGCCGCCCGCAGCGGTCCGGCTCGACGCCGGCGTCCGGGTCACCGACTTCCTGGCGCTCACCAAGGGCGAGACGGTCGTCGCGCTCGTCGACCTCGGTGGGGCATCGTCGGACTCGCTGGCGATCGGTACCGCGCACGGCGTCGTGAAGCGCGTCGTCCCAGGCGCCTGGCCGGACAAGCCCGAGTTCGTCGCCATCGGCCTGAAGCCCGGAGACGCGGTGGTCGGTGCCGCCCAGGCCCCGGAGTCCGACGACCTGGTGTTCATCAGCTCGAACGCGCAGCTGCTGCGGTTCCCGGCGTCCGTCGTCCGGGCGCAGGGGCTGCCCGCCGGTGGAGTGGCCGGCATGGCCCTGGCCGACGGCGCCGCCGTGATCTGGTTCGGGTCCGTCGCACGCTCCGACGACGCCGTGGTCGCCACGGTGTCCACGACCTCGACCGCGCTGCCCGGTACCGACGCCGGCCGCGCCAAGGTGTCCGCGCTGTCGGAGTTCCCGGCGAAGGGCCGCGCGACCCAGGGTGTCCGGGCGCACGCGTTCCTGAAGGGCGAGGACGGGCTCACCGTCGGCTGGGCGGGCATCGCGCCGCCGCACGCCGTCGGCACCGACGGCGCCGCCCGCACCCTGCCCGACTGGCTGTCGAAGCGTGACGGGTCGGGTGCACCGCTCGAGGCCGTCATCGGCTCGATCGGCGGCAGCGCCGCGACGCTCGACGGCACCGCCGGCGAGGCGTAGGCGGGCGCCGGCCGGCCGGCCGTCCGCTGCGCGCGCTCGCTCGCTCGCGAGAGCGACAGTGTCCCGCGAACGGTTCGCGGGACACTGTCGCTTCGGCGGCACGGACCGCGCACGGAGGCGGCACGGTGTCGCTCTGGCGGCACCGAGACTCGGCCTGCGCGACATCGTTCGCCGTCCGGCACCCGAGTCCGGTCGCCCACCGCGAGACTCGCTGGCCGGGAGGCGCGGGCCAGTCGCGTCCGGACCGCTCGCGCCGCCGACGCGGAAGCGACAGAAGTCCGCGAACAGTTCGCGGGACACTGTCGCTTCGGCAGCACGGACCGCGCACGGTGGCGGCACGGTGTCGCTCTGGCGGCACCGAGACTCAGGCTGCCGCCGCGCCGCTACGCGTCGATGCGGTCGCGGTCGAGGCCCTCGCCGGCCAGGATGAACTCCTTGCGCGGCGCCACGTCGTTGCCCATCAGGAGCTCGAACACCTTCGCAGCGCCCTCGGCGTGGGTCACGTTCACCCGGCGCAGGGTTCGGTGCGCACGGTCCATCGTGGTCTCCGCCAGCTGGTCCGCGTCCATCTCACCGAGGCCCTTGTACCGCTGGATCGGCTCCTGGTACTTCTTGCCCGTCTTCTCGAGCTTCTTCAACACCGTCTGCAGCTCCTGTTCGGAGTACGTGTACAGCGTGTCGTTCGGCTTGCCGCGGTTCACCACGACGACCCGGTGCAGCGGCGGCACGGCGGCGAAGACCCGGCCCTGCTCGATCATCGGCCGCATGTACCGGAAGAACAGCGTCAGCAGCAGTGTGCGGATGTGGGCGCCGTCGACGTCGGCGTCGGACATGATGATGATCTTGCCGTAGCGGGCCTGGTCGATGTCGAACGTCCGACCCGAACCGGCACCGATGACCTGGATGATCGACGCGCACTCGACGTTCGAGAGCATGTCCGACACGGACGCCTTCTGCACGTTGAGGATCTTGCCGCGGATCGGCAGCAGCGCCTGGTACTCGCTGTTGCGCGCGAGCTTCGCGGTGCCCAGGGCCGAGTCGCCCTCGACGATGAAGAGCTCGGTGCCCTCGGTCTCCTGCGAGCGGCAGTCCGCGAGCTTCGTCGGCAGCGAGGAGTTCTCGAGCGCGTTCTTGCGCCGCTGGGTCTCCTTGTGCGCCCGCGCCGAGATGCGGGTCTTCATCTCCGACACGACCTTCTCGAGCAGGGCGGCCGACTGCGCCTTCTCGGTGCGCTGCGTCGAGGTCAGGATCTCGGTGATGCGCTTCGACACCACCTGGTCGACGATCTTGCGGACCGCCGGGGTGCCGAGGATCTCCTTCGTCTGCCCCTCGAACTGCGGCTCGGGCAACCGCACGGTCAGCACGGCGGTCATGCCGGCGAGGACGTCGTCCTTGTCGAGCTTGTCCTGCCCGACCTTGAGCTTGCGGGCGTTCGCCTCGACCTGGGCGCGGACGGCCTTCACGACACCGGACTCGAACCCAGCCTGGTGGGTGCCGCCCTTCGGCGTCGCGATGATGTTGACGAAGCTGCGGAACACGGTCTCGTAGCCACTGCCCCAGCGGAGTGCCAGGTCGACCTCGCACTCGCGCTCGACCGAGGTGGAGACCATGTGGCCCTTGTCGTCGAGCATCGGCACGGTCTCGGTGAAGGTCCCGGTGCCCTGCACACGCCAGACGTCGGTCAGGGGGCTGTCGACGGCGAGGTGCTCGACGAACTCGCCGATCCCGCCCTCGTACCGGAACCGCTCGACCACCGGGCCGGCAGCCACGGTGGTGCCCGTCGCCTCGGCACGGGCGGCAGCGGCGTCGATCGACGCAGCGCGCTCGTCGGTGATGGTGATGCCGAGCCCGGGCACGAGGAACGCCGTCTGGCGTGCACGGGTGACCAGGTCGTCGGTGCTGAACCGGGCGTCGGCGGTGAAGATCTGGCGGTCCGCCCAGTACCGGATCCGGGAACCGGTGACGCCCTTCTTGACCTTGCCCACCACACGCAGTTCACTGCCCGACGTGAAGGGCGCGAACGGGGCGTCCGGGCCGATGCCCTTGCGGTCGTCGAAGATGCCGGGCTCGCCGCGGTGGAACGATATGGCGTAGGTCTTGCCGCCACGGTCGACCTCGACGTCGAGGCGCTCCGACAGCGCGTTCACGACCGAGGCCCCGACGCCGTGCAGCCCGCCCGAGGCCGCGTACGACCCGGAGCCGAACTTGCCACCGGCGTGCAGCTTGGTGAACACGACCTCGACCCCGGTCAGGCCGGTCTTCGGTTCGACGTCGACGGGGATGCCGCGGGCGGTGTCGCGGACCTCGACCGAGCCGTCGGCGTGCAGCACGACGCCGATCTCATCACCGTGTCCCGCCAGGGCTTCGTCCACCGAGTTGTCGATGATCTCCCACAGGCAGTGCATGAGGCCGCGGGAGTCCGTCGACCCGATGTACATGCCCGGCCGCTTCCGGACCGCCTCGAGCCCTTCGAGGACGGAGAGATGGCGTGCGGAGTAGTCGGAGCTCACCGTCGGAGTTTACCGAGCGGCACCGACAGCACCGTGTGGACACTCGCACTGGGGCCATCCGATCCGCGCTGAGCGAAACAGGCCGCGACAATGCGTCGCTCCCAGGCATCACGTGTTGAAATGGTGCAACCACCCGGCACCACCTGCGATCCGTGAGGAGCACAGCAATGACCCAGACCGTGCAGGACCCCTCCATCGACGAAGTCAGCAACCACCAGCTGACCGCCGCCGACCGTTGCGACAGCTGCGGGGCGCAGGCCTACATCCGAGCCACCATGTCGAGCGGCGAGCTCTACTTCTGCGCCCACCACGGCGCCGAGTTCAAGGACAAGCTCGCGGCGACCGCCATCGAGTGGCACGACGAGAGCAGCCGACTCTACGAGTCGAAGTAGTCGCAACCGACACGCAGACAGGAGGCGCGGTGCCAGCTGGCACCGCGCCTCCTGTCCGTCTGCAGCCCGGCTCAGAACGCGCGGACACGACGAAGGCCGGGTCCCGTCGGGACCCGGCCTTCTGCTTCGTGCGTCAGGCGATGCGCTTGAACGCCTTGTCGACGTAGCGGTCGACCGTGGCGCGCGCTTCCCGTGCGTAGCGGTCGATGGTCGCCGTCTGCTCCGCGTCGGGCGCGTACTCGCGGCCCAGCCGTGCGGCGGCTGCGGCGAGGACACCGTCGGTCAGCTGCGGGTTGAGCGGCAGGACCGGACCCTGGGTGTGCGTGCCGAAGGAGTTCCCGGCGATCGCGCCCTCGACCGGGGAGCCGGCCTGGTTGCCGCCGCCGGAGACGACGTCGGCGAAGGGGGTGACCCCGGCTGCGAGCTCGATGCGGGTGGCGTGGTCCTCGAAGCCGGCGAGACGCTTCGGTGCTCCGGGGAGCAGCGGGTACCGGGTCTCGAGGACGAAGTAGTTCACGCGGCGATCGGCGCCGCGGACTGCTCGCGCGTCGAACACGCCGAAGCCCGCGACCGGCGCGCCCTCGGTCGGTACGACCTCGTTCGTCGCGAGGTCGAACCCACCGCCGACGGCGAGCACCGGCACACCATCGGTCGCGAACGCGCGGAGCGCCCCGCCGATGCGTGTGACGTCGTCGCCCAGGGAACGCATGGCGCTGAGCGGACCGTTGCCGATCACGACGACGTCCGCCGTGGTCGGCAGGTCGTCACCGGGCGCGTACTCGAGGACCTGGGTCTCGATGTCCGCGGCGGCCGCACGTCGGACCAGCGCCGCGACGTTGCCGCGGTCGCCCGAGACACCCATCTGCCGGGGGTAGACGTGCAGGATGGTCAGCCGGTCGGCCGTCATGCGGTCTTCTCCATGTCCGGGTGGCCGAGGGCCTTGCGGGCGATCATCATGATCTCGTAGTTGACGATGAAGTTCTTCGTCCCGCGGGTCGTCGAACCGAGCTGCTCCATGTGCTTGATGGCAGCCTCGACGTCGGGCTCGACCCGGCCGATGCGGACACCGGCATGCTCGAGCGCGATCGCGATTTGCCACGCCTTGTCGCCCGAGACGACGTCCACGTGGTCGAGCTTCGAGAAGTCGATGTCGTAGATCCAGGAGATGTCCGGCGTGCCCTCGTCGATCGCCATGAGGACCTGCTCGGGCTGGTCCGGCAGGGCGTCGAGGTTGAGCTGCAGGCTCGCGGCGTTCTTGAACATCGTGAACTCGGCGGACTCGCCCGCGATGGGGAGCCGCTCGCCACGGCCGTAGGCCGGCTTCATCGTGCCGAAGGCCTTCGTCACGGCGTCGGCGCGGAACTGCGCACCGAGGGCCGCACTCGCCGTCGCGGTGGCCGCGGCGGCGTCGACCGCGTAGTGCAGGCCGCGGGCGGGCAGACGGAGCGGGATCTCGGCACCGTCGAAGCGGATCGTCGCGCCGTCGCCCGTGTGGGCCACGACCTCGGCGTCGGCGGTGTGCTGGGCACGGTCACCGGCGTCGAACGAGTCGGCGTTCTGCAGGCCGTTCGGCGCTGCGGCGATGACCTCGTCGCTCGCACCGAACCGCAGGACGCGCTGCCCCGGGGTGCCGCTGTAGCCGTCGAGGAACTGGTCGTCGTGGTTCGTGATGACGTTCGCCGTCGACAGTGCGGCGGTGTCGAGCATCATCGTCGCCACACGCTCGGTCTCGAAGAACCGGTACAGCTGGTCGACCTGCACGTTGAGCATCGTCACCGTCGAGGGCGACAGGATGCCGGCGAGCTCCACCGCGAAGGCCTCGTCGACCTCGAGGATGCCGATGTCCGCCTTGAGACGGCCGGTCAGCGAGACCTCGGACAGCAGGGCCGACGCGATGCCCTGCGGCAGGTTCGCGCCCGACGGGTTCGTGAAGACACGGAGCCCGTGGGCCCGGACGATGTCGGAGATCATGTGCGTCGTCGTCGACTTGCCGTTCGAACCGAGCACGAAGACGACGCCGTTCGGGAACTGCTTCGTCACGTGCTGCAGGAAGTCCGGCACGAGCTTCAGGACGATGAACCCCGGGTAGGCGGATCCACCGCCCCGCGCACGGGCGAGGGCACGGAGGATCCGCCCGATCAGGATCGGGATGAAGAAGCGCATGCCGGCTTACTCGAGGTAGTCGCGCAGCGACTGCGACCGCGACGGGTGGCGGAGCTTCGCCATCGTCTTGGACTCGATCTGACGGATGCGCTCGCGCGTCACGCCGAACGTGTCACCGATCTGGTCGAGGGTCTTCGGCTGGCCGTCGCCCAGGCCGAAGCGCATGCGGATGACGCCCGCCTCGCGCTCGGACAGGGAGTCGAGCAGGCTCTCGAGCTGCTTCTGCAGCATCGTGAAGCCCACCGCGTCGGCCGGCACGACCGCCTCGGTGTCCTCGATGAGGTCACCGAACTCGGAGTCGCCGTCCTCACCCAGGGGCGTGTGCAGCGAGATCGGCTCGCGACCGTACTTCTGCACCTCGACGACCTTCTCCGGGGTCATGTCGAGCTCGCGTGCGAGCTCTTCCGGAGTGGGTTCGCGACCGAGGTCCTGCAGCATCTGGCGCTGCACGCGGGCGAGCTTGTTGATGACCTCGACCATGTGCACCGGGATGCGGATGGTGCGGGCCTGGTCGGCCATGGCGCGGGTGATGGCCTGACGGATCCACCAGGTCGCGTAGGTCGAGAACTTGAAGCCCTTGGTGTAGTCGAACTTCTCGACCGCACGGATCAGGCCCAGGTTGCCTTCCTGGATGAGGTCCAGGAACTGCATGCCGCGACCGGTGTAGCGCTTGGCCAGCGAGACGACCAGACGGAGGTTCGCGCCGAGCAGGTGCGACTTCGCACGCTGACCGTCACGGGCGACCCAGCGCAGCTCACGCTCGGCGGGCTTCGACAGCCCCGTCGAGTGCTGCAGCTTGTCCTCGGCGAACAGGCCGGCCTCGATGCGCATCGCGAGCTCGACCTCCTGCTCGGCGTTGAGCAGGGCGACCTTGCCGATCTGCTTGAGGTAGTCCTTCACCGGGTCGGCGGTGGCACCCGTGATGGTCGTGGAGTAGACCGGTGCCTCGTCGTCGTCGGTCTGCGAGATGACGAGCGCACCGGCGGCGACCGCGGCAGCGGCGTCCGGCTTGGCCGTCTTGTCGTCGGTGTCGTCGGCCTCGTCGGTCGGCTCCTCGACCGGCTCGTCCGAGGCGATGGCCTCGTCGACGGCGTCGGTCTTCTTCGCCTTGGGTGCTGCCTTCTTGGCAGGCGCCTTCTTGGCAGGGGCCTTCGTGGCGGGGGCCTTCGTGGCGGGGGCCTTCGTGGCGCGCTTCTTCGGCGCTGCGGTGCCCTCGGTGGCGGTGGCGTCCTCTGCCACAGCGCCCTCGGGCTCGGTGTCCTTCGTGGGATCGATCGTCGTGCTCCGGGCAGCCATGCGATCACCTCTCTCGTCGTGCCACGTTCGTGGGGTCGTGGCTTCCCTCGCCGCCCAGGTCCCGCGCCGCAGTCCCCCGCGTCGTACGAGTCCTACCGTTCCGGGCAGCACTAGGACCCATGTCAAGTCCCCCGAGTTCACCGGCGCACCGAAGTGCTCCGACAGACAGGGGTCCCGAACGGGTCCGTGATCATTATTGCACGTGCCGCCTCCGCAGGCGTGCAACGAGTGCAACCCAGAGTGGTCCGACGCGTATTCCCTCTTCCGAGTGCAGCACCCGACGGGTCCGGCGGCGGGCGTGCAGGAGCATCCCGACGCCGAACCCGACCACGACGTACTGCACCGTGAGGGCGATCCGGAAGTTCTCCCAGGCGAACACCGTGGTGCCCGATGCCCGCGCCGCCACGTCGAGGACGACGCCGATCAGGTACATCATCACGAACGCCGCGAGGAACCCGCCGACGTTCACCACACCGTTCGCCGAGCCGAGCGAGCCGACCGGGTTGAAGGTCCGGGCGAAGTCGAAGCCGATGAGCGAACCGGGTCCGCCGATGCCCATCGCGACGACGAGCAGCACGAGCAGCCAGGTCGGCGGGTGCCCGGGCCAGAGCAGGATCGCCGTCCAGAGCACCGCGAGCAGCACGACCACGCCGAGCACCAGGTTCGACCGGCGCATCGGGAACCGTGCGCAGAGCACGCCGAGCACCGGACCGGCGACGAACCCGACCACCACGATGATCGTGAGGAAGCCCGCCGCCTCGCCCGGGGAGTACCCGAGTCCCCGGAGCATCGGGACGCCCCACAGCAGCGAGAACACCGTGCCCGAGGACTGCGTGACGTAGTGCGACCAGAACCCGAGCTGTGTGCCGGGGCGCCGGAGCGCGTGCCCGAAGGTGCTGAACGCGGCACCCCACGAGTGCGGCAGCGGGATCGTGTCGGTCCGCACCGGCACCGGACCGTTCCGGACGAACACGGCGGCGAGCACCAGACCGACCGCGCTGGCCGCGGCAGCGACGCCGAACGCCGGGGTCCACCCCACCGAGTGCAGGAGCACGGCGAACGGGAACGCCGACAGGACCTGGCCGATCTGCCCGAGGTTGCCCGTCCACTGGGAGATCTGCGGCAGGATCCGACCGCTGAACCACATCGGCACCAGGCGGATCACCGAGATGAAGGTCATCGCGTCGCCGGCCCCGACGAGCACCCGCCCCGCGATGGCCGGCCCGATCGAGGGCGACACCGCGACGATCGCCTGTCCGACGACCAGCAGTGCGGCACCGAGGAGCACCAGCCGACGCGGTCCGACGCGGTCGAGCGCGATCCCCACCGGGATCTGCAGCCCCGCGTAGACGGCGATCTGCACCACGGCGAGCGTCGACAGGACGGCCGCCGAGACGGCGAACCGGTCCTGCGCGTCGACGCCGGACACTCCGAGCGAGGACCGTTGCACGACGGCGAGGACGTACGCGAGGACCGCGACGCCCCAGATCAGGAAGGCACGACGGGAGTTCACCGGACCAGGCTACCGACGCGTTCCCACGTCGATACGCGACAGCCGTCGCGAACGCGGGTCACGTCGTGCAGGTGACGACGGAACGGCCTGGAGGCGCGGTGCGGGCCCGCACCGAGCCTCCAGGCCGTCCTGTCGGAGCGTCCTGATCCGACGCGACGGTCAGTCGGTCGCGTCGCCCTGGGTGCGCCGGTCGGCCAGGAAGCGCTCGAGCTCGGCGGCGATCGCGTCGGCGGTCGGCACCTCGCCGTCGACGCCGGTGAGCGGCGACGCGACGGGGTTGCCCTCCATGTAGGTGTCATGCCGTTCCTCGAGCACGGAGACCAGGCGCTGCAGCTCGGCGTTGCCGGCCACCTGTTCCTCGACGCGCGTCAGGAACTCGCGACCCGACTCGCGCAGGGCGTCCGTCGGGAAGATCAGTCCGGTCGCGGCGGCGATGCCGGAGAGCGCTGCGACGGCGGCGTCCGGGAACTCAGTGTCTGACAGGTAGTGCGGCACGAGCAGCACGAGCCCCGTCACCTGCGCACCCGTCTCGGCGAGGCGGTGCTCGACCAGGTGCAGGACGTTCGCCGGTGCCTGGGTCTCGGGCTTCCAGACGCTCATCTGCTCGACGAGGTCGGCCCGGGTGCCCGAGACGGTGAGGCTGATCGGACGGGTGTGCGGGACCGGCATCGGGATCGACTGCACCCAGGTGGTGTCGGCGACCTGCAGGTCGGCGGCGAGCCCGGTGACGGCGCGGACGAAGCGGTTCCACTGGAAGTCCGGCTCGTAGCCCGACAGGAACAGGAACGGCTGGCCGATCTCGTCGCGCACCAGGTGCAGTGCAAGACGGGGCGGTTCGACGGCGCTGATGTGGTCGTGCTCGAAGGTGATGACCGGACGACGGGCACGCCAGTCGAGCAGCACGTCGGGGTCGAACTCGGCGACGAGCTCGGTGTCGAGGTCCTCGAGGATCGAGTTCGTCACCTGTGCGACGGCGGAACCGGCATCGGCGAACCCGGTCAGCCCGGCGACCAGGTGCAACCCCGCCGGGACGGTCGGGGCGTCCGCGTCGAACGTGTAGAGCTCCTCAGGGTGGTTCACCGTCCCCATGCTAGGCGGGGCCCCCGACGTCCCCCGTGCGCGACGACGACGCCGACAGCGAACAGGCCGTCGGTAGGGTTGGGGCATGGTCCGACCGACGCTCTCCACCACCAGTTCACCCCCCGAGACCACCACCGCCGACGTCCTCGTCGTCGGGGTCCGTCCGGGATCCTCCGGCGACGCGGACAGCGCCGCTTCCCTCGCGCCCAGCGCCCTGGGAGCGGTCGACGCCCTCGCCGACCTCGACCTCGCCGCGATCGGGGTCACCGGCGCGAAGGACCAGCTCGTCCGACTCCCCGCCTCCGGTGTCGGGGCGAAGTCGGTCGCGCTGATCGGCCTCGGCTCCGCCACGGGCGCCGCCGCGATCCGTGCAGCCGCAGGCAGCGCGGTCCGACAGCTCCCCCGCGTCGACTCGATCACGCTGGCACTGCCCACCGACTCCGCCGAGCTCGTCGACGCCGCCCTCGAGGGCGCGGCGCTCGGCGCGTACGCCTTCACGCGCCACAAGGGCACCGGCACCAAGGCCCCGGCCCGTGGCGACCAGCGCATCGAGGTCGTCGCCCCCGCCGACGTCGCCGCCGACGCCGCGGTGCGCCCGGCGATCGTCGCCGACGCCGCGTCGCTCGTGCGCGACCTGGTGAACACCGCCGCCGGTGACCTCGGGCCGCAGGACGTCGCCGACGTCGCGACCGGGTTCGCCTCGGACCTGCCGCTCACGGTCGAGGTCCTCGACGAGCAGGCGCTCGAGGAGCAGGGCTTCGGCGGCATCCTCGGCGTCGGCCGCGGTTCCGCCCGGCCTCCGCGTCTGGTCGTCGTCCGGTACGCACCGGAGTCCGCGACGAAGCACCTCGCCCTGGTCGGCAAGGGCATCACCTTCGACTCGGGCGGCCTCTCGCTCAAGCCCGCGGCATCGATGCTCGGGATGAAGACCGACATGACCGGTGCCGCCACGGTGCTCGCCGCGACCGTCGCCGCCGCCCGCCTGGGCCTCGACGTACGGGTGACCGCATGGCTCGCCCTCGCCGAGAACATGCCCTCCGGCACCGCGACCCGCCCGGGCGACGTCCTGACGCTCAAGAACGGCACCACGGTCGAGGTCACCAACACCGACGCCGAGGGGCGCCTGGTGCTCGGCGACGGGATGGCCGCCGCATCGCTCGAGCAGCCCGACGCGCTCGTCGACGTCGCCACGCTGACCGGTGCCCAGGTCGTCGCGCTCGGCGACCGCACGACCGGCCTGATGGGCAGCGACGACCTCGTCGCGAAGGTCCGCGCCGTCGCCGAGGGCGTCGCCGAGCCGATCTGGCCGATGCCGCTGCCCGAGGAGCTCGAGGCCCGGCTGTCCAGCGACGTCGCCGACATCGTCAACGCCACGGTCGGCAACCCCGCCGGCGGCATGCTGCTCGCGGGCAAGTTCCTCGAGCGCTTCGCGGGCGAGGGTGTCCCCTGGGCGCACCTCGACATCGCGGGTCCGTCGGAGAACAAGGGCGGCGGGTACGCCTGGTTGGGCAAGGGTGCGACGGGCGTGATGGTCAGGACGCTCATCGCCCTCGCAGAAGACCTCCAGTCCGAGTAGTAGGTTTGGTACCGGTGGGAACGGCGCACTGACGCGCCTCCCACCGGTACTGCACGGGACGGGACCGGAACCACGCGGTCCGACCGTCGGACGCCGCCCTCCGCGGTGTCCACGTAGGGCCCGATCGGCCCGACACGCACGAGGGAGTTGCACCAGGTGACGGAACAGACTTACGACGTCGTTGTCCTCGGTGGCGGGAGTGGTGGGTACGCCGCTGCGCTCCGGGCCGCCGAACTCGGCATGAGCGTCGCGCTCATCGAGGGCGACAAGCTCGGAGGGACGTGCCTGCACCGCGGCTGCATCCCGACGAAGGCACTGCTGCACGCGGCCGAGGTCGCCGACGCGACGCGCGACGCCGAGAAGTACGGCGTGGTCGCGGAGTTCGCCGGTGTCGACGTGCCCAAGGTCATCGACTACCAGCAGGGCATCATCAACTCCAAGTACAAGGGCCTGCAGGGTCTGATCAAGGCCCGCGGCATCACCGTGGTCGAGGGCTGGGGCCGTCTGACCTCGCAGAACACCGTGCAGGTCGGCGACCAGACCGTCACCGGCAATAACATCGTGCTCGCGACCGGCTCCTACTCGAAGTCCCTGCCGGGGCTCGAGATCGGCGGCCGCGTGATCACCTCCGAGACCGCGCTCCGCATGGACTACGTCCCGAACAAGGTCGTCATCCTCGGCGGCGGCGTCATCGGCGTCGAGTTCGCCAGCGTCTGGAAGTCCTTCGGTGCCGAGGTCACCATCGTCGAGGGCCTGCCGCACCTGGTCCCCGCCGAGGATGAGTCGATGTCGAAGCAGCTCGAGCGTGCGTTCCGCAAGCGCGGCATCGAGTTCTCGCTCGGTGTCCGGTTCCAGGGCGTCGAGCAGCACGAGAACGGCGTCGTCGTCACGCTGGAGGACGGCAAGACCTTCGACGGTGACGTCCTGCTCGTCGCCGTCGGCCGTGGCCCGGTCACGCAGAACGTCGGCTACGACGAGGTCGGCGTGACGATGGACCGCGGGTTCGTCACCACGAACGAGCGTCTCGCCACGAACATCCCCAACGTCTACGCCGTCGGCGACATCGTCCCCGGCCTGCAGCTCGCGCACCGCGGCTTCCAGCAGGGCATCTTCGTCGCCGAGGAGATCGCCGGCCTCAACCCGGTGGTCATCGAGGACAAGAACATCCCGAAGATCACCTACTCCGACCCCGAGGTCGCGTCGGTCGGACTCTCGCAGGCCAAGGCCGAGGAGCAGTACGGCGCCGACAAGGTCGACTCGTACGAGTACAACCTGGCCGGCAACGGCAAGAGCCACATCATCGGGACCTCCGGCTCCGTCAAGGTCGTGCGCGTCGTGGACGGCCCCGTCGTCGGTGTCAGCATGATCGGCGCCCGCGTCGGTGAGCTCATCGGTGAAGCCCAGCTCGCCGTCAACTGGGAGGCCTACCCCGAGGACATCGCTCCCCTGGTGCACGGCCACCCGACCCAGAACGAAGCCCTCGGCGAGGCGTTCCTGCACCTCGCGGGCAAGCCGCTGCACGCGCTGTGACCGGCACCGGCAAGCGCACTGTGACAATGACATCTACAACCACTGCAATCCCCCGCGAAGAGGAGTCCACCCGATGAGCGAATCCGTCAACCTCCCGGCGCTCGGCGAGAGCGTCACCGAGGGCACGGTGACCCGATGGCTGAAGAACGTCGGTGACCGGGTCGAGGTCGACGAGCCGCTGCTCGAGGTCTCGACCGACAAGGTCGACACCGAGATCCCGTCGCCGATCGCCGGCGTCGTCGAGGAGATCCTCGTGCCAGAGGACGAGACCGTCGAGGTCGGCACCGCCCTGGTGAAGATCGGTGACGGCTCCGGTTCGTCCGACGGCGGTTCGGACTCGTCCGACTCCGACGACGCCAACGCCGCCGCTGCCGAAGCCGAGGAGCCCGAGGCCGCTCCGAGCACCGAGCAGGAGGCCGAGACCCCCGCGCCGGAGCCCACCGAGCCCGAGCCCGAGCCCGCCCCCGCCGGTCAGACGCAGCCCGCTGCCCCGCAGGCACCGTCTGCGCCGCCCGCCGCAGCGCCGGTCCCGGCCGCCGCACCCGTCCCGCCGCCCGCGGCCGCTCCGCCGGCAGCCGTTCCGGCCCAGGCCGCTCCGGCAGCAGCTCCGGCGTCCGCGCCGAGCACCACGGCCGCCGCCGCGGTCCCGAACCCCACGCAGGACGGCGCAGCCTCCGGCTACGTCACCCCGCTGGTGCGCAAGCTCGCCAACGAGCAGGGCGTCGACCTGTCCACGGTCACCGGTTCCGGTGTCGGGGGGCGCATCCGCAAGGAGGACGTCCTCGCCGCCGCCGAGAAGGCCCCGGCCGCCCCGGCTGCAGCAGCAACCGCTGCCGCGTCCGGCCCGTTCGTCGCCGAGGTGTCGCCGTTGCGCGGCACCCGCGAGAAGATGACGCGGCTGCGCAAGGTCGTCGCCGAGCGTGCCGTGCAGTCGATGACCTCGACCGCACAGCTCACGAGCGTCGTCGAGGTCGACGTCACGAAGGTGGCGCAGTTCCGCGACGCCCACAAGGCGGAGTTCCTCGAGAAGACCGGCTCGAAGCTCTCCTTCATGCCGTTCTTCGCCCTCGCGGCGTCCGAGGCACTGAAGGCCCACCCGAAGATCAACTCCACGGTCGAGGGCGACGAGATCGTCTACCCGGAGACCGAGAACGTCTCCATCGCGGTGGACACCGAGCGCGGCCTGCTGACCCCGGTCATCAAGGACGCGGCCTCGCTGGACCTGGCGCAGTTCTCGAAGTCCATCGCGGACCTCGCCGAGCGCACCCGGAACAACCAGCTCAAGCCCGACGAGCTCGCCGGCGGCACGTTCACGCTGACCAACACCGGTTCGCGCGGCGCGCTGTTCGACACCCCCGTGGTGTTCCTGCCGCAGTCGGCGATCCTGGGGACCGGCATCGTCACGAAGCGTCCGGCGGTCGTGAAGGTCGACGGCCAGGAGGCCATCGCCATCCGCTCGTTCGTCTACCTGGCGCTGTCGTACGACCACCGGATCATCGACGGTGCGGATGCCTCGCGGTACCTCGTCGCGGTGAAGAACCGTCTCGAAGAGGGCAACTTCGCCCCGAACCTCGGGTACTGATCCCAGCAGCACGGCCGACGGCCCCGGTTCCCCTCGTGGGAGCCGGGGCCGTTCCCGTTCCGGGTGGGTTCGGCGTCACCAGTCGCGTCACCCACCCCCGAGCAGGGTCAGGGCGGCGACCACCGACCCGACGGCGACCACGAGTCCCACGAGCACGCGGCGGAGCGGGAGTCGTCGATCGGTTCCGAGCGGGACGCCGTGTTCGACCACGTCGCGGAGGCGCTCGAGCAGCCCGTCCTGCCGAGTCGCCGTCGGCGACTCGGCGAAGACGAGGTCGCTCGGCACCGGCGTCCACCGGAACGGGCGGGGTGCTGCACTTGCGCGGACCAGCTCGGGAGCCGACCGCGCGGTTCGGTCGTCGCCGTCGAGGGCGTCCTGCAGCGCGTCGAGCACCGGTCGCTGTGCGGGATCGGCCGGGTCGACGCGGTCCCAGACCGTCCGGGCTGCGAGGACGAGGGTCCGGGTGGCGTCCGTCGAGTGCGCGGTGCGCGTCGGGGTCGCGTTCGTCGGGCTCGTCGCGTTCGTCGGGTTCGTCGCGTTCGTCGGGCTCGTCGGGTTCGTCGCGTTCGTCGGGCTCGACGCGTTCGACGCGTTCGTCGGGCGGTCGCAGAGCACGACGGCGCCCGAGTCGTCGACCAGGACGTCGTCGATGCCGGCGGAACCGAGCAGGACGGCGCCGTCGTGCACGGCGACGAGGAGTTCCAGGAGCGGCACCGACAGCGTGACCGCGACGCCGGTGGTCGGCGTGCCGAGCCGATCGAGCGCCGCCACGAGCGGCGTGCCGGTCGGCCGCTCGAGGTCGACCCCGAGACACCCCGTCCGGGTCCTGCCGACTGCGGCCACCGGGACGAGGTGCCGCTCGGCGGCAGCGGAGCGGTCGGCGACCCAGGTGAGCACGTCGGTGTCGTCACCGGTCGCGATCCAGCGATCCGGGCGGTGGTCGGTCCTCGTCTCCATGGTGACCAGCGTGGCGGGGTGTGGTGGGCCTCCAGGCTGTGCGGCACCACCTGTGGACAAGACGTGTTCGCACACAGCCGGACATGCGGCGGTCTCCCCCGGCGCACGGAGGCCGTATCCTGTTCCCATGGCACGCAGCTCTTCCACAGACAAGAAGGCGAAGGAGCCGGGGCGTCTCAAGCAGATGTTCCAGGTCTTCCAGATGACCCGCAAGGCCGACCCGTCGTCGGTCTGGTGGTTCGCCCTCGCCTTCGTCGTTCCGGTCGTCCTCGGTGTCCTGCTGGCACTGCTCCTGCCGGGGCAGAACTGGCTCGCGGTCGTCCTGTGGATCGTCGCCGGTGTGCTGCTCGGTGTGCTGCTCTTCCTGATCGTGCTCACCCGCCTCGCTGAACGTGCCGCCTACTCGCAGATCGAAGGCCAGCCCGGTGCCGTCGGCGCCGTGCTGTCGAACTCGCTCCGTCGGCAGTGGCGCTCGAGCGAGATGCCGGTCGCGGTGCACGGTCGCTCCCAGTCCGCGGTCTACCGCGCGGTCGGTCGCCCGGGTGTCGTGCTGATCACCGAGGGCCAGCGCGGCAACCTCAGCCGTCAGCTCGACGAGGAGCGCCGCAAGGTCCAGCGCATCGTGCCGAACGTCGCCGTGCACGTGCTGCACGTCGGTGATGGCTCCGGCGAGAGCCTGACGCTGCACAAGCTGCCCCGTGCCATGAACAAGCTCAAGAAGTCGCTCAACCGCAACGAGGTCCTGGCGGTCGCGAACCGTCTCGACTCGCTGACGCAGAGCCCCGCGGCCTCGATCCCGAAGGGCATGGACCCGATGCGTGCCCGTGCCGGACGGCCGCGCTGACCCAGCCGCAACACACGAAGACGCCCCCGACCGATCCTGGTCGGGGGCGTCTTCGTGTGGACGTGGGGTGACGGCGGGTGCGGGCTGCGGCGTTCGCACGGATCCGCACGGGTCCGCACGGGTCCGCACGGTGCGACCTTCGCTGAACCGTGCGAGGTTGCCAGCTCGGTGCGGGTCTCCGGCGGCGCACGGAGCAGGGAAGCTCACGTCAGATGAGCAACCTCGCACGGTGCGAGGTCCGGCGGTGGAGGCCCGGCGCGCAACCTCGCACCGTGCGAAGGCCGGCGTACAAACTCGCACCGTGCGAGGGCCTGCGGTGGAGGCCCGGCGCAATCTCGCACCGTGCGCGGTTGCCTACTCGGTGCGAGGGGACGGGAGGCGCACGGAGTACGCAGCCTCGCACCGGACGATCAACCTCGCACCGTGCAGACAGCCACGGCCCGCGCGCCACACGGCCGCGGCAACCCGCGGCACCCGCGATCAGCGTCGGACGAGCACCGTCCCGGCGATGCGGTCGTGCGCTCCGCGGCTGTCACGGTCGATGATGAGCGCCGGCACCACCAGGCAGAGCAGCACGGTCCGGACGACGGGCCGCCACACCCCGACGTAGCCCCCACGCATCGGGACGACCCGCAGGCCGACGCAGATGTGCCCGAACGACCCGGACAGCAGGCAGATGAACAGGATCTGCAGGACGGCGAAGATCGCGAGCTGGATCCAGGTGTGTGCGATGTCGCCGGACCCGTTCACCGGTGACCACACGCCGGTGACGTAGGCGACGAGGTCAGCCAGGGCGCCGTCGATCAGGAGCGCCACGACGCGGCGGCCGATGCGCCCGACGCTGCGGGGCCCCTCCTCCGGCAGCCCGAGGTCCTTGCCCGGCCACCCGTCCGGGTGCTCGGAGGGCGCGGACGGACTGGAGGTGCTGCGGGCCATGGTCCCCAGCGTAGGCGACCACCTGGGCGTAACACGCCCGAAACAAAACAGTCATGTCCGGGAAACCCCGTGTCAATAGCCTCGTCGCAGGGTGCCTTGACCGGTGCCTCCGACATCACCCAACCCATTGGAGATCGGCCCCATGTTCAGCGATTCCTCCGAGGTCCTGGCCTTCATCAAGGACACCGACGTCAAGTTCCTCGACATCCGCTTCACGGACCTGCCCGGTGTGCAGCAGCACTTCAACATCCCGGCATCCACCGTCGACGAGGACTTCTTCTCGGTCGGCCAGCTGTTCGACGGCTCCTCCATCCGCGGCTTCGCGTCGATCCACGAGTCCGACATGCAGCTGATCCCCGATGTCACCACGGCGTACGTCGACCAGTTCCGCGCCGAGCGTACGCTCATCATGATCTTCGACATCTACAACCCGCGGAACGGCGAGATCTACGGCCGCGACCCGCGCCAGGTGGCGAAGAAGGCCGAGAAGTACCTCGCGTCGACCGGCATCGCGGACACCGCGTTCTTCGCCCCCGAGGCCGAGTTCTACATCTTCGACGACGTCCGCTACTCGGTCACGCAGAACGAGTCGTTCTACGCGGTCGACTCCGAAGAGGGCGCCTGGAACACCGGTCGTGACGAAGAGGGCGGCAACCTCGCCAACAAGACCCCCTACAAGGGCGGCTACTTCCCCGTGTCGCCGGTCGACAAGACCGCCGACCTGCGCGACGACATCACCCTCAAGCTGATCGACGCGGGCTTCGAGCTCGAGCGTTCGCACCACGAGGTGGGCACCGGCGGTCAGCAGGAGATCAACTACAAGTTCGACACGATGGTCCACGCCGCGGACGACATCCTGAAGTTCAAGTACATCGTCAAGAACACGGCCGACCAGTGGGGCAAGGTCGCCACCTTCATGCCGAAGCCGCTCTTCGGTGACAACGGTTCGGGCATGCACACCCACCAGTCGCTCTGGTCGGACGGCAAGCCGCTCTTCTACGACGAGAACGGCTACGGCGGTCTGTCGGACCTCGCCCGCTGGTACATCGGCGGCATCCTGAAGCACGCCCCGGCGCTGCTCGCCTTCACGAACCCGTCGATCAACTCGTACCACCGTCTGGTCAAGGGCTTCGAGGCCCCGGTCAACCTGGTCTACTCGGCCGGCAACCGCTCGGCAGCGATCCGCATCCCGATCACGGGCACGAACCCGAAGGCCAAGCGCATCGAGTTCCGTGCGCCCGACGCCTCCGGCAACCCGTACCTCGCCTTCGCCGCGCAGCTGATGGCGGGCCTCGACGGCATCCAGAACCGCATCGAGCCGCACGAGCCGGTCGACAAGGACCTGTACGAGCTCCCGCCGGAAGAGGCAAAGGGCATCCCCCAGGTCCCCGGGTCCCTCGACGAAGCGCTCGACGCGCTCGAGGCCGACCACGAGTTCCTCACGAAGGGCAACGTCTTCACCGAGGACCTCATCCAGACCTGGATCGACTACAAGCGTGAGAACGAGATCCTCCCGCTGGCCCAGCGCCCGCACCCGTTCGAGTACGAGCTGTACTTCGGCGTCTGAGTCCCGCTGACACAGGAAGGGCCCCGCACCATCAGGTGCGGGGCCCTTCCTCTGTGCCGCGACAGCGACGGTGTGCCGCGAACCATCCGCAGGAATGTGTCGCTTCGGCGCGGGGTGCGGACGCGACCGCCTGGAGGCCCGGTGCCGGTCCGGCGGGCGGGCACCGGGCCTCCAGGCTGGTCGCGACGCACGTTCCTTCCCATCCCAGCTGGACTGGGAAGCGGAATCGGGCGTCCCTGGTCAGAACTTCCGACCATGGACGCCCGGACAGACCAGGCGCCCCCGGGCGCACGGGAACGGGGCCCGAGCCGCCCGGCACGGACCCCGTCTCGCGAACGGTGACTAGCGGCTCGTGGCCAACGCGTCGTTCGTCCCCGCTGCGACGCTCACGGGTGCACCCGTGACCGGCGTGGGACGTCCCAGGGAACGGACGGTCCACCCCGCTTTGACCCAGTCGGCGACCGGGAGGCAGTTGCGCGCGTCGATGACGACGCGGCGGCCGACGAGATCACCGAGGGCGACCGGGTCGGCGGTGATGATGTCGTCCCACTCGGTGAGCACGAGGACGACGTCGGCGCCCTCGATCGCGTCCGTCATCGACTCGGCGTAGCTCAGCGTCGGGAACGAGCGCTTCGCGGGCTCCATCGCCTCGGGGTCCCAGAGCGTCACCTGGGCGCCGCGGAGGTGCAGCGCAGCGGCGACGTTGAGCGCCGGGGAGTCACGGACGTCGTCGGTCAGGGGCTTGAACGCGGCGCCGATGACGGCCACGCGACGGTTCAGCACCGATCCCCCGGCCGAGTCGATCGCCATGTCGATGACCCGCTGGCGCTGCCCCATGTTGATCTCGTCGACCTGCTGCATGAGCCCGACGACCTGTCCGGCGCCGATCTCGTTGGCGCGGTACATGAGGGCCCGGATGTCCTTCGGCAGGCAGCCACCGCCGAAGCCGAGACCGGCGTTCAGGAACTTCCGGCCGATGCGGGCGTCGTGGCCCAGGGCGTCGGCGAGCGTGGAGACGTCGGCGCCCGTGATGGCGCACATCTCGGAGATCGCGTTGATGAACGAGATCTTCGTGGCGAGGAACGCGTTCGCGCTGACCTTGACGAGCTCCGCGGTGGCGAGGTCGGTGGTGATGACCGGGGTGCCCTCGTTGATGGGTGCGGCGTAGACCTCGCGGATCACGGCGTCGGCAGCCTCGGACGCGCCGCCCCAGACCAGGCGGTCCGGGTGCAGCGTGTCCTCGACGGCCTTGCCCTCGCGCAGGAACTCGGGGTTCCAGATGAGTTCCGCCTCGATGCCGGCGGGGGTGAACTCGCGGACGATGCCGCGGAGCCGCGATGCCGTGCCGACCGGGACCGTCGACTTGCCGACGATGAGCCCGGGGTGGGTGAGGTTCTCGGCGACACCGCGGGTGGCGCTCTCGACGTAGGCCAGGTTCGCGGCGTGCGATCCGGCCTTCTGCGGGGTGCCGACGCAGACGAAGTGGACGTCCGCGGCGGCGACGGCCGAGGCGATGTCGGCGGTGAAGCGGAGCTTGCCACTGGCGACGTGCTTCGTGATGAGCTCGGGGAGCCCGGGCTCGAAGAACGGGACCTCGCCGGCGGACAGCGCGGCGAGCTTCGACGGGTCGATGTCGACACCGATCGTCTCGAAGCCCATCTCGGCCATGGCGGCTGCGTGGGTGGCACCGAGGTAGCCGGTGCCGATGACGCTGATGACGGGTGCGGGACGGGTGTCGGCCGATGCGGTCGACTTCTTGGACTCGCTCATTGCGTGACCTCCTGCAGGTCGTAGTCGATGTCGTTGCGCTTGATGCCCTCGGCGAAGGCCTTGAGGGAATCGGCGCGGGAGTTGAGACGCCAGTCGTTCGTGGTGCGCTTGCCGTCGATGATCGTGGTCGCCGTCTCGCTGAAGTACGCGAAGCCGACGATGTCCTTGTTGGCAGGGTCTGCCAGCGCGTCGAAGAGCGAGTCGATCCACTGCGTCTTCTGCGGGTTCGCGACGCTGGTGCCGGTCTCGGTCGCCCCGATCTCGTTGAGCATGATGCCCTTGCCCGGCGCGATCTGGCGGAGCTGCGCGAGCGTCGCTCCGAACGTGTTCGCGAAGGACGGCTGCTCGTCGGCGTCGCGGTAGTAGCCGCTCATGCCGACCCAGTCCACGTAGTCCGAGCCCGGGTAGTACTGCCGCATGTAGTCGAGCGTCTGGTACTTCGGGTTGCCGAGCTTGTCGATGCGGCTCGGGGACCAGTCCCAGATGACGTACTTGTTCGCACCGTTCGCCTGGAAGACGTCGTGCACGTGCTGCCACATCTTGACGTAGGAGCCGGCCGGGTTCTTCTGCGCGTCACCCTCGGACCAGTTGTACCAGGAGCCGTTCATCTCGTGGTCGAGACGGATGACCATCGGCTGTCCGTTGGCCTTCAGCGCCTTGGCGTACTTCGTCAGGTAGGCGTCGAACGATCCGCCGGAGATGTCCTCGTTGGTGTACCCGGGGACGTACTTCTGGTCGTTGCTGGTCTGCGCCGGCACCGTCTCCCACGTCATCAGGGGCACGCGGCCGTTGGCCCAGGAGCGCTGCACCGCGGTGGCGTTGAACTCCTGGTCGAAGCCCTGGAAGAAGCCGGTCATGTTCGACGCGGTGCCGACCTGCTGGGAGACCTCGTCGTACTCGGCCCAGTTGAACGGCGACTGCGCGGTGTAGAGGCCGTACCAGCGCGACTGCTGCCCGAGGATCTCGGCCTTCGTCGGCGTCACGACCGGGGTGGCCCCCGGATCGGTCGAGGGGCCGGGGTTCGGCTTGGAACCGCTGCCCGAGCCGGATCCGTTGCCGGATCCGGAACCGCTGCCGGACCCGTTGTCGGACGGACCCGACCCGGACCCGCCGGCGGAACCCGCGCCGGATCCGCCGGAGCCCGACCCGTTGTTGCCGGAACCCGCGGCGTCGACCTTGGACGAGCCTCCCGAGCTCTTCGCGGCACCGAGCTGGGACTGGAGCGACGCGATCTGCGCCTTGAGCTCCGTGATCTGGTCACCGCGCGACCCGGCCTGGGCCGTGCGGGAGTCGAGCTTGCCCTCGAGCGACCAGATGCGCTCCTGGGCGGCGTCGAGCTGCGTCTGCAGCTCGGCGGCGGACACCTTCTTGGCCTTCGGCGCCTCGACGCCGAGCGCCTGGTGCACGGCGGTGGAGACGGGACCGGAGGGCGAGATCCACACCGACCAGGTGATGAGGCCGAGGGCGAGCACGATGGCCGTCGTGCCGATGGCCGTCCGGCGGGCGTGCTTGCTGGACTGCGCCCACCAAGTACTCGAGGAACGGATGAAGTCAGACAATGAGGAACGCCTCCAGGGCGAAGATCGCGATGCCGATCACGTACGGGATCGCTGCGTACGGGTTGTAGCGGCGGGCTCGGGCGGGAGCCGGCGCAGCTGCTCGCTGTGCCTCCTGCTGCGCGACCGCGGCTGCGGCCTCGCGACGGGTGGCGAGCACGGTGGTGGTGGAGTTGGTCGCCGCGTCGGCGCCGAAGAGCTCGTCGAACGCACGGTCGACGGCCACCTGGTCGACGGTCTCGAGCGGGGACGGCGAACCCGAGCCCGAGCCCGAACCGGACGGACCTGCGCCCGCTCCGGCCATCCGGGCACGTTCCGCGTCGATCGGGCTGACCGGCACCTGCGCGGTGGACGACAACGGCTGGGCGGCGTCCGCCGGCTCCTCCTGCATCGGACCACCGGCGTAGGCGCCGGCACGGGTCCCCCAGCCGGACGCGTGCGCCAGGCGGAAGAAGCCGATGAGCCGGATCGGCATGAGGAAGAACGTCGACACGATGATGAACATCGGCAGGCGGAAGAAGTCGCTCGGCTTCTCGGACAGGTGCCGCATCTGGCGGATGGCCATGCTCAGCACGCTCGAGATCACCATGAGCGCCGCCACGTAGACGAAGCCGGTCGAGAAGCCGTACTGCGACAGGATGCCCTGGTACAGGTTCTCGCCCTGGCCGGTGAAGGCGCGGTAGATCCAGCCCGCGATCACGCCGAAGAGCATGAACGGCAGGATGATGTCGGTGATGAAGAACGCCGCCAGGATCGGGGCGTGGCCGAGCATCCACGGCAGCATCCGCAGCGTGTTGTACTGCGAGCCGCGCGCCCAGCGGAGCTGCTGCTTGAACAGCTTCTTCACCTGCAGCGGGGCGTCCGTGTAGACCAGCGACGTGTACTGGTAGACGGTGCGGTACCCCTCCTTGAGGGTGAGGTTCGTCAGCGTGCGGTCGTCGGAGACCTCGAGGAACACGCCCATGAACTTCTCGTGCATGAACCGGTCCATGACCCGCATGAGGATGCTCCGGCGGAACGCGATGGTGCGCCCGGGCAGGCAGCCGATCTGCCCGAGGACACTCTGTGCCGGCATCGAGTAGAGCGCCCGCGAGTTCTCGAGCCAGTCGGCCCAGCGGGTGATCCAGCTGCGCTCCGGCTCAAGGATGCGCTGCCGGGTCGTCACACCGCCGACGGACTCGTCGGCGAACGGCCGGAGGAGTTCCTCGAGCGCGCCGGGCGTCCAGACGGTGTCGGAGTCGACCAGCACGGTGATGTCGCCGTTGGACATCTCGGTGCCGACCTTGACGGCGTTCCGCTTGCCCGGGATGGGCGTGTGGGTCCAGCGGACGAGCGGGGCGAACTCGTCGCAGACCTCTTCGAGCGCCTCGTTGCGGGCTCCGTTGATGACGACGATGATCTCGCCGGGCCGCTGTTCGACCATGCGGCCGATGACGTCACGGAACAGGTCGAGCGGTTCGTCCACGACGGGGACGACGACGCTGGTGGTACCGACGAAGGTGCCGGTGAAGGGGCGGTAGCGGGCGGAGATGACGACCTTGAGCAACCAGAGCAACCAGATCACCGCGGAGTACACGGCGAACAGGTAGAACTCGGGGTGGCCTTCGACCATCTGCCTGATCTGCAGAATGAAGGTGAACACTGATCCCTGCTTCAACGTTCGAGGTGGAGATTCCGCTTCATCGGGGAATCAGGGCGGTTCGGGTGATGCCATTGATGCAGAACCTGGGGGCCGCCGCAACGCGACCCCCGTCCGGGGGCGTTACGGGCGTGTTACGGGGTACACACCGGTCCCCCTCTCGGCCGGTCGGAGCAGTCCCCCGTCGTGCTGACAGCACTCCTGCGGACCACTGTTCCGACGACCGTCGTCCGGATGGGCAACAGGTGCGGCCTGGAGGCACGGGCCGACTCCGACGGAAAGCCCAGGTCAGCAGGAGGTCACCGGGCGTGTCGGGGGACGTCGGAAAAGGTCCCCTGGCGGTCCGGTGGGAGTTCGGTCACGGCCCGGTAACGGCTCCGACAGCACTCCGGGCAGGGGTACGAAGGACGGGTCGTCGGGGGACGCAGCGCGACGCGGAGAATTCACCTTCGACGGGTGCTCAGGTCGGGTCCGTCAGAAGACATCCGGGCGTGTCGCGGGCGGGTCAGGCGCCGTAGAACTCGCGCTCGAACACCTGTCGGGCTCGCCGCGTGATGCCGAGGTAGTCGTCCTCGAGACGGCTCGCGGAGCCCGGCGGGTACTCCATCAGACGAGCGACACCCTCGAGCTGGACGCGGTCGACGGGCAGGACGTCGGTGGTCTTCCCCGACCACAGCACGAGGGCGCTGCGGGTGCGCGACGCGAAACGCCAGGCGGCTCCGAGCCGCTCGCCGTCCTCGGCACCGACCAGTCCGGCGTCGACCGCGGCGTCGAGGGCCTCGAGCGTGGACGTCGTCCGGAGCGAGGGGATCTCGAGCGCGTGCTGCAGCTGCAGGAGTTGCACGAACCACTCCACGTCGCTGAGCGACCCGCGCCCGAGCTTGAGGTGCCTGGCCGGGTCCGCGCCGCGGGGCAGCCGCTCGGACTCCACCCGGGCCTTGATGCGGCGGACCTCGCGCACCTGGTGGTCGTCGATCTGTTCCGGGTACCGGGTGCGGTCGGCGAGGTGCTCGAAGTCGCGGAGGAGCTGCGCGTCGCCGACGGCGCCCCGTGCGCGGAGGAGCGCCTGGGCCTCCCACGTGAGCGACCAGCGGGCGTAGTAGGCGCCGTACGACTCGAGGGTCCGTACGACGGGGCCGTTCTTGCCCTCGGGCCGCAGGTCGATGTCCAGGTCGAGCGGGTGGATCGTGTCCTCGGTGAGCCGGTTGAGCTCGCGCACGATCGTCTGGGCGGTCCGGGACGCGACCTCGGGTGCCAGGTCGGGTGCCCGGTACACGTACAGCACGTCGGCGTCGGACCCGAAGCCGAGCTCCCGTCCGCCGTACCGGCCCATCGCGATGATGCCGAACTCGAAGCCCTCGGGGGCGTCGCGGCGGGCGAGTGCGAGGGCTCCGGCAAGGGTGGCCTCGGTGACGTCGGTCAGGGCCGGGCCGAGACCGTCGACGTCGAGCGAGCCGAGGACGGCGGCCATGCCGAGCCGCAGGGTCTCGCGGCGGCGGGCCGACCGCAGCAGGGCCGCGGCGCCGTCGACGTCGTTGCCGTGCCGGGCGGTGGTCGCGGTCATCTCGGCGAGCAGCGAGTCCATCGGTCGTGGACGCAGCAGCGCCTCGGGTTCGTCGAGCCAGGCCACGGCCTCGGGGAACCGCTCGAGCAGCCCGGACAGGAACGCCGACTCGGATAGCACGGTGGTGAGCGAGTGCGCGGCACCGGAGGAGTCCCGCAGCATCCGGAGGAACCAGCTCGACTCCCCCAGGCCGTCGCTCAGCCGCCGGAAGGCGAGCAGGGCGCGGTCCGGTGCCGGCCCCTCGGCCATCCACCGCAGGAGCACCGGGAGCAGGTTCCGCTGGATCGCCGCACGCCGGCTCGTGCCCTGGGTGAGTGCGCGGATGTGACCGACCGCGCCGGTGGGATCGACGAAACCGACGCCTGCCAGGCGGTCGACGACCTGGTCGTTGGTCAGGACGATCTCGTCCTCGGTCGAAGCCACGGCGGACAGCAGCGGACGGTAGAACAGGCGCTCGTGCAGCCCACGGACCTCGAGCTTCACGGCACGCCAGCGGGCCTCGAGCGCCGGCGCCGATGCCGCGACACCGCTCGACCGGGCGAGCACCCGCAGCTCCTCCTCGTCGGAGGGCATCAGGTGCGTCCGCTGCAGGCGGCGGAGCTGGATCCGGTGTTCGAGCACGCGGAGCAGGGCGTAGTCCGGCCCGAACCGCGCGGCCTCGGCACGGCCGACGTACCCGGCGTCGGTCAGGGCGTCCATGGCCTCGAGCGTCGACCGGACCCGGACGGACGGGTCGTCGCGGCCGTGCACGAGCTGCAGGAGCTGCACCGTGAACTCGACGTCACGCAGGCCGCCGGGGCCGAGCTTGAGCTGCCGGTCGACGTCGGCGTCCGGGATGTGCTCCGTCACACGCTCGCGCATCCGCTGCACCGACTCGACGAACCCCGGCCGGGTCGCGGAGTTCCACACGAACGACGCGACGGCCTCGGCGTAGCGGGCGCCCAGGTCGGCGGAGCCGGCGATCGGACGGGCCTTCAGCAGCGCCTGGAACTCCCATCCCTTCGCCCAGCGCTCGTAGTACGCCACGTGCGAGTCGAGGGTGCGGACGAGTGCTCCGTCCTTGCCCTCGGGGCGCAGGTTCGCGTCGACCTCCCACAGGGCGGGTTCGGCGGCGAGGTCGGTGATCGCGTGCATGGCGGCGATCGCGATGCGCGTGGAGACGAGGACGGCGCGGTCGACGGCGATGTCGTCGGTCGACTCGGTGACGAAGATGACGTCGACGTCGCTGACGTAGTTGAGTTCGCGCGCCCCGGCCTTGCCCATCGCGATCACCGCGAGCGGGGTGGCCGCGACGTCGGCCGCGGGGAACGGCACCTCGCGCCGGGCGATGTCGACGGCGGCGTCGAGGGTGGCGCCGGCCAGGTCGGCGAGGCCCGCCGCCACGGCGGGGAACGCATCGGTCGGCACGTCGTGCAGCACGTCGAACAGCGCGATCTGGGCCAGGTGCCGGCGGTAGCGCACGCGCAGGCGCATCCGGGCGTCCTCACCCGTGGCGCCGTCGACGGCCACGGTCAGCGACGCCGTGTACCGCTCCTGCGACCACGGTTCGGCGACCGGCTCGAGCAGCAGGTCGAGTTCGGCGGGCCGTCGGTGCAGGAACTCCCCGAGGCCGATCGACGCGCCGAGCAGGTGGATCAGGCGCTCGGTCGCCGCGTCGTCCGTCAGGACGGGGCGCAGCTCGTCCGGTGCCCGCTCGAGCAGCCGCTCGAGCATCCGCAGGGCGCCGTCGGGATCAGCGGTACCGCCCCAGAGCGCGGCAGACCCCGCGACCGGCAGGGGCACGTCGGGGCCGAACCGGGCCTCCAGGTCGGCAGCGCGCTCCAGGCTCTCCGACAGCTCGGCGAACCCCAGACGGGCCAGCTCCGAACGTGACGTCGTCGTCCGACCGGTCATGTGGAACGTGCTCCCGAGGGGTCAGGGCGCTCGGTTCTAGAGCGCGCCGAGGTTGGTGTCGAGCTCGAACGGGGTGACCTGGTCGCGGTAGCGCTTCCACTCCTGCCGCTTGTTGAGCAGCACGAAGTTGAACACCTGCTCGCCGAGGGTCTCGGCGACCAGCTCGGAGTCCTCCATCAGGCTCAGGGCGTGGTCGAGGCTCGACGGGAGCTGGCTGTACCCAAGGGCCTTCCGCTCCGAGTCACTGAGGCTCCAGACGTCGTGCTCGGCTTCGGCGGGGAGGTCGTACTCCTCCTCGATGCCCTTGAGGCCGGCGGCGAGCAGCAGCGAGTACGCCAGGTACGGGTTCGCCGCCGAGTCGATGCCGCGGTACTCGATGCGCGCGGACTGGCCCTTGTTCGGCTTGTAGAGCGGCACGCGCACCAGGGCCGAACGGTTGTTGTGTCCCCAGGTCACGAAGGACGGGGCCTCGTCGCCGCCCCAGAGCCGCTTGTACGAGTTGACGAACTGGTTCGTCACCGCGGTGATCTCCGGCGCGTGCTTCAGCACACCGGCGATGAAGTGCTTGGCCGTCTGCGACAGCTGGTACTGGCCGCCCGCCTCGTAGAAGGCGTTCTGGTCGCCCTCGAACAGCGAGACGTGGGTGTGCATGCCGGAGCCGGGCTGGCCGGAGATCGGCTTCGGCATGAACGTCGCGTAGACGCCCTGCTCGATCGCCACTTCCTTCACCACGGTGCGGAACGTCATGATGTTGTCCGCCATCGTCAGTGCGTCGGCGTAGCGGAGGTCGATCTCGTTCTGCCCGGGGCCGGCCTCGTGGTGCGAGAACTCGACCGAGATGCCGAGGTCCTCGAGCATGCGGACGGACCGACGGCGGAAGTCGTGCGCGCTGCCACCGGGGACGTTGTCGAAGTAGCCGGCCTGGTCGACGGGCTGCGGGCCGCCGTCCTTCCACTCGCGGCTCTTCAGCAGGTAGAACTCGATCTCGGGGTGCGTGTAGAACGTGAACCCGCGGTCGCTCGCCCGCGCCAGGGTGCGCTTCAGCACGTTGCGGGGGTCGGCCACGGCGGGCTGCCCGTCCGGCGTCGTGATGTCGCAGAACATCCGCGCGGTGGGGTCGATCTCGCCGCGCCACGGCAGGATCTGGAACGTCGAGGGGTCCGGGTGCGCCAGGACGTCGGCCTCGTACGAACGGGTGAGGCCCTCGATCGCGGAGCCGTCGAACCCGATGCCCTCGGCGAACGCGCCCTCGACCTCAGCCGGGGCGATCGCCACCGACTTCAGCGTCCCGATGACGTCCGTGAACCAGAGTCGGATGAACTTGATCCCGCGCTCCTCGATGGTGCGGAGCACGAAGTCCGTCTGCTTGTCCATGCACGACCTTTCCGTGTATCGGGTGGCCGCTGGCGGGCCTCGTCCCAGGCTAGTGGTCCGGCGGTGTGCGCGGGGCCGTGCGACGCGCCGTCACCAGGGTGCCGACAGGCCGCCGACCGCGGTGCTCAGCGGTCCTCGGCGTCCCACTTCTCGTTGTTCGCGGCGATGCGGTCGAGCGCGTGCTGCGCCTCCTCGCGCGACTCGAACGGGCCGATCCGGTCGCGCTGCGGCGACTGGGGACCCTGCTCGACCTGGCCGGTCTTGTCGTTGAACCACCACTGGGACTCGATGCGTTCGTCGCTCATGCCGCCCACCGTACCCACCTGACCCCCTGGAGGCCCGGTGCCGGTCCGGCGGACCGGCACCGGGCCTCCAGGCGGTCGCGCCCACCCAGCCAGGCCGCACCGTGCAGCCGTTGCGCTCGGCGCGTCGCGCCGCGGCTAGAGTGGTCGCCATGCCCCGGGACGAACACGGACACCTGACCGCCGGCCGGATCTCCCCGCACCGCGCCGTCCCGAAGGACATCGAGCGTCCGGAGTACGTCGGGAAGGTCGAGCCGCACGAGCACGGCCTCGGTGACACCTACACGCCCGACGAGGTCGAGCGCATCCGGGTCGCCGGACGCATCGCGTCGCAGGCCATCGACGCCGTCGGGCAGGCGATCCGCCCCGGCGTGACCACCGACGAGCTCGACCGCATCGGGCACGAGTTCGTCGTCGCGCACGGTGCCTACCCCTCCACGCTCGGGTACCGCGGCTACCCGAAGTCGCTCTGCTCGAGCCTCAACGAGGTCATCTGCCACGGCATCCCCGACGACACCGTCCTGCAGGAGGGCGACCTCGTCAACATCGACATCACCGCCTACAAGGACGGCATGCACGGCGACACGAACCGGACGTTCGTCGTCGGCCAGGCGTCGCAGGAGGTCGAGGACCTCGTGACCCGCACGCGCCTCGCCCTCGAGCGCGGCATCAAGGCCGTCGCCCCCGGTCGCCAGGTCAACGTCATCGGTCGTGCCATCGAGGCGTACGCGAAGCGCTTCGGCTACGGCGTCGTCCGCGACTACACCGGACACGGCGTCGGTCGGGCCTTCCACTCCGGCCTGATCATCCCCCACCACGACGCACCGCAGTACGACACGGTGATCGAACCCGGCATGGTGTTCACCATCGAGCCCATGCTCACACTCGGCGGCATCGAAGCCGACATCTGGTCCGACGACTGGACCGTGTCGACCCGCGACAAGTCGTGGACCGCGCAGTTCGAGCACACCCTCGTCGTCACCGAACGCGGCGCGGAGCTCCTCACCGTCTCCTGACCGGACACCTCCGGCAGGCAACCGAAAGGCACGACAACCTCATGACCTCCCTCGCAGTCGGCGTCGACATCGGTGGTACGGGCATCAAGGGCGCGATCGTCGACGTCGCGTCCGGCGCCCTCACCACGGACCGCATCAAGAAGGCCACGCCCGAGGGCGGGAAGCCCCAGGACATCACGGCGGTGGTCAAGGAGATCATCGGTGAGCTCGCCCCCGGTGACGACGTCCCCGTCGGGGTCTGCTTCCCGGCGATCGTGCGGGACGGCAAGACGATGTCCGCCGCGAACGTGTCGAAGAAGTGGATCGGCTTCGAGGCCGAGGCGCTGTTCGAGAAGGAACTCGGCCGCTCCATCCACTTCGTCAACGACGCCGACGCCGCCGGGTTCGCCGAGCAGCAGTTCGGTGCGGCCAAGGGCAAGGACGGCCTGGTCATCGTGACGACGCTCGGCACCGGCATCGGCACCGCGCTCATCAACGACGGCGTGCTCATCGTCAACTCCGAGTTCGGCCACCTGGAGATCGAGGGGCACGACGCCGAGTCCCGCGCCTCGTTCGCCGCCAAGGAGCGCGACGACCTGTCGTGGAAGCACTGGGCGAAGCGCCTGCAGAAGTACTACTCGACGCTCGAAGCGCTGCTCTCCCCCGAGCTCTTCGTCGTCGGCGGCGGGGTCTCGAAGCAGTACGAGGAGTTCCTCCCGCTGCTCGACCTGCAGGCGGACATCATCCCCGCCACGCTCCGCAACAACGCCGGCATCATCGGCGCCGCGACCCTGGCCGCGCGGAGTCGGTAGCGCTGGGCCCTTCGCGGGCGTACCTGGTCGAAACGGGCCTACCCGGTCGGAACTTCCGACCAGGGACGCCCGTTCTCATCAGGGACGCGCGCAGGTCGCGCGCACGTCCTGCGTCGGGCGGCGTCGGGCACCGCGACGGGCGCCGCGACGGGCGCCGCGGACCCGGGTAGACTCGCACCAGCGAATGGGTCGGTGAGACGGTCGCGTCGCTCCCCCGGGAGCGCCGAGGAACGTCCGGGCTCCACAGAGCAGGGCGGTGGGTAACACCCACCCGGAGCAATCCGCGAGACAGTGCCACAGAAAGCAGACCGCCGGCGGCAACGTCGGTAAGGGTGAAACGGTGGTGTAAGAGACCACCAGGGGTCCGGGTGACCGGATCCGCTCGGTAAACCTCGCCCGGAGCAAGGTCAGACAGAGGACGTTGAGGCTGCTCGCCGAGTCCTCGGGTAGACCGCTGGAGGCCGACGGCAACGTCGGTCCGAGAGAGATGGCCGTCACCGCCGTGCAAGCGGCGGGACAGAACCCGGCGTACGGCCGGCCCATTCGCCCCTTCTCGGTGCCGCGTCGGCCGGCGCGGTCGGCGCGCTCGGCGCGCGCGGTCACGACTCCCCGCTCAGGTTCGCCGCGTGGTCACGAAGTGTCGGCTGGCACCGCCGCAGGCGACAGTTCGTGACCAGTCGGCGCCACGCGAGCGACGCGTTGCGACCAGTCCACGACGGACCGGAGGCGCGGTTCGGCGCCGCCACGGCTCCTGACGAACGGNGTTCAGGTTCGCCGCGTGGTCACGAAGTGTCGGCTGGCACCGCCGCAGGCGACAGTTCGTGACCAGTCGGCGCCACGCGAGCGACGCGTTGCGACCAGTCCACGACGGACCGGAGGCGCGGTTCGGCGCCGCCACGGGCCTCCTGTCGGTCGGCGCGCGCGGTCACGACTCCCCGTTCAGGTTCGCCGCGTGGTCACGAAGTGTCGGCTGGCACCGCCGCAGGCGACAGTTCGTGACCAGTCGGCGCCACGCGAGCGACGCGTTGCGACCAGNGTCACGGGGCGGACAGGAGGCCCGTGGCCGACCACGCCCCGTCGACTCCCCGTTCAGGTTCGCCGCGTGGTCACGAAGTGTCGGCTGGCACCGCCGCAGGCGACAGTTCGTGACCAGTCGGCGCCACGCGAGCGACGCGTTGCGACCAGCCCACGACGGACCGGAGGCGCGGCGCGGCGCCGCCACGGACCTCCCGTCGGGCGGCGCGGGCAGTCACGACTCCCCGCTCAGATGCGCCGCGTGGTCACCAACCGTCGGCCGGCACCGCCGCAGCCGACACTTCCTGACCGACCGGCGCAACGCGAGCGACGCGTTGCGACCAGTCCACGACGGACTGGAGGCGCGGCGCGGTGCCGCCACGGGCCTCCCGCCAGGCAGCGCGCGCGGTCACGACTCCCCGCTCAGGTTCGCCGCGTGGTCACCAACCGTCGGCCGGCACCGCCGCAGCCGACGCGTTGCGACCGGCCCACGACGGAGCGGAGGCGCGGCACCAGCCGGCACCGCGCCTCCGCTCCGGACGTCGCTCGCGTCTACAGCCCGGACTCGGCCGTCCGCACCAGGATCGCGTCGCTGTCGGGGCACAGCACCACGTCGTCGGGCGCAGCCCGGCGGATGGTCTGCAGGTCGGAGTTGTTGAGCGCCACGCCCGAGGCCGTCGACACGCCACCCTGCAGCAGCGAGGCGCCGAAGCCGTAGCGAGCACGCTGCCGGTCGTACAGGGCGAGCAGCTCGGCCGGCACCTTCGCGGCGACGTCGGCGCGGGCCTGCTCGGCGGACTCGCGGTCGGCGGTCAGCCGGGCGATCTCGGCGTCGCGCTCGGCGACCAGACCGCTGCGAGCGGACTCCACCTCGGCGAGCTTGCCCTCGATGTCGCCAACCCGGGCACGGAGCCCGTCGAGGTTCTCCATGATCTCGAGCTCGGCTGTCTCGAGCCCCCCGATGCGCCGCTGCAGCGAGTCGAGCTCGCTCTGCAGTCCGGCGGCGTCCTTCGCGTTCGCGACGTTCTGCAGCATCGTGGTGTCGCGCTCGACACGGGCCTGCGCGACCGCGGTGTCGGACTCCAGACGGGCGAGGTCGCGCTCGGCGTCCTCGACCTCGCCCGTGGCGGCGACGAGTTCGCTGCGGAGGCCCGCGGCCTGCTTGCTCAGCTCGGTCAGCCGGTCGCCCTTCTGCAGCGACGTGATGCGGTGCGCGATGCGGGTGACGTCGTTGTCGAGACGCTGGACGTCGAGGAGGATGACCTGGTCCTCGGGTGCTGCCTTCATGGTCAGGCTCCTTCTGTGGGGGTGGTGGGTTCGGCGGCCGGCAGGACGGCGAAGTCCCACGGGTCGGTACGGAGGTCGCTCACGGTGACGCGGACCCCGGCGTGGGCGCGGAGCTGCTCTGCCGCGACGTCGAGCCAGAGCCACTCGGTGGCCCAGTGTGAGGTGTCGATGAGCGCGGGTCCGCCGCCGAGCAGTGCCTGTTCGCGGAACTCGGACGCCGGGTGGTGCCGGAGGTCGCTCGTGATGTAGACGTCGGCGTCCAGGACCGCCGGATGCCCGAGCAGGGAGTCGCCGGCACCGGCGCAGAGCGCCACGGTGTGGACGGGCTGGTCGAAGTCGCCGGAGACGCGGACCCCGGTCGCGGTGGGCGGCAGCAGGTCGACGAGCTTCCGGGCGAGCGCGCCGAGGGTGGTCCCCGCGGGCAGGACACCGACGCGACCGATGCCGGTGTCAGGGTCGGCTCCGACGTCGAGCGGGCGCTGCGCGGTCAGCCCGAGGCGGTCTGCCAGGACGGCCGAGGTGCCGGTCGTCACGACATCGGCGTTGGTGTGCGCCGCGAGCAGGGCGCTGCCGCCGCGCACGAGGGTCGCGAGGACGCTGCCCTTGTAGGTGGACTCGGCGATCGTCGTCACCCCGCGGAGCAGCAGCGGGTGGTGCGTCAGGAGGAGCCCGGCGCCGAGCTCCACGGCCTCACGGGCGGTGGCGGGGACCGCGTCGACGGCGAGGTGCACGTGCTCGACGGTGGCGTCCGGGTCACCCGCGACGAGCCCGACGGCATCCCACGACTCGGCACCGGCGGCGGGCCACAGGTCCTCGATCACGGCCTGGAGTTCGCGGAGCGTCGGCATCCCGTCAGTCTACCGAGGCGACCGCACCGCCACGGGCAGCCGGACCGTGTGAGGTGATCCGGGCCTCCAGGCGGTGCGACCGGAGAGGGTGCAACCGGAGAGGCAGTGCAGCCGGACCCGGTGCAACCGGAGCCGGTGCGACCGGACGAGGGCCGGACCGAGGACGGTCAGCGACGACCGAGCAGGCCGAGCAGACGCTCGACGAGTCGCGTCCACCAGCCGGCCGGGCCCGGCGTCGTGGTGACCGCCGCGTCGGCGGCGTCCGCGACCGGAGCCGGAGCCGGGACGACGGGTGCGGCGACGGCGTCCGGTAGGACGACCGGCGTGCTCGCGGTGGTGCCCTGGTGCGCCGTGAGGGCGGCGGCGAAGGCCGCGCGGTCGATGACCGTCGGGCCCGTGGCGGGCAGGACGAGCGGGGTGGGTCGCGTGGACGCGGACACCGGCGACACGGCCGGGAGGCCCAGCACCGGTCGGACGGGTTCGTCGCGTTCCGGGACGACGAGTTCCACGACCGGGGCGGGTCCCCGGGTGGGTGTCGAGTCCTGCGCTGTGGTCGCGTCCTGTGGTGCGGTCGCGTCCTGTGCTGCAGTTGCGTCGTGTGCTGCTGTTGCGTCCTGCGCTGCGCGCGCCGGGAGGCGCGCGGGCCGGGTCACGAGCGCCACCGGCGCGGTCGCTGCGCGACGGGCTGCGGCACGGTCGCGGCGGTCCGCCTCGGCGGCGGCGTCGGCGAGCAGGTCGGAGAAGACGGTGTGGGCGAAGGCGCGGGCGGCCGTCACCTCGGGGTCGTCGGAGCCGGCGACGGTGGCCTCCCACGCGGCGAGCCGCGCGAGGTCCTCGTCACGGCGGCGGACCTCGTCCTCGAGCAGGACGATGCGTTCGATGGTGCTGCGGCCCGTGGACCGCGAGACCTCGACGGCCAGGTCCTCGATGCGCAGGGCCAGGCGCTCCGGCGGCTCGGGGAACGACGGGGCGCAGACGGCGGCGTGGCGGGCACGGTCGCGGCGGAAGGCCGGGGCCGCGACGGGAGCCGAGTCGGTCGTCGCGTCGACCGGTGCGGTGACGGCGACGGGAGCCAGCGTCTCGTCGGTGCTGGTCGTGCTGTCCGCGACGAAGCCGGGGCGCTGCACGGGGCCGGTGACCGGCGGGACGACGAGGTCCGGCACGTACGGCGCGCGGGTGGCCGGGGCGTCGCGGAGCCACTCCTCGAGCTCGCGGCCGAACGGGTCCACGAGCGGGGTGCGTGCGCCGGACTGGGTCTCCATGTCCGAAGGATAAATATCGCGCGGGCCGAAATGCGGGACATCCGCGGTGTGTCGCTGCACCGCCTGCCATATCGGCTCGGAAGTGAGCGGCGTGTCGCGGCCCGCCGTCACCGCGTCCGTCGGAGGCCGTCCTCGAAGGCCCGCAGCAGCTCCCGGCCGGCAGGCCAGCCGCCGACACCGCTGGCGACGTTCACGTGCCCCAGGGCACCCACACGGACGACGTCCGCGCGCATCGCGGCGGCGAACTCGAGGGCACGGGACGCACCGCAGTAGGGGTCGTCGTCGCTCACGACCAGGTGCGTCGGGACCTGCTGTTCCGGGGGCACCCGACGCGGCGGCGCGAAGCCCGATGCCTCGGCGGGGAACGCGTCGCCGAGCGGATCGGGCGGTGCGACCAGGAAGGCACCGGCGACCAGGGCGGGTGCGGTCGTCGTGGTGGCGAGCCAGTCGGCCGCGGCCAGGACGCCGAGGCTGTGGGCGACGAGCACCGGGGGTTCGCTGCACGCGGCGACGGCCGTCGAGATCGCGGCGCGCCAGTCGTCCGCGACGGGGGCGCTCCACGAGTCGGGGGCGATGCGGACGGCGCGGCGGGTCTGCTGATCACGCTGGTCGTGCCGCTCGCGCTCGTCGTGCTGCCGGTTGCGCTCCCAGACGGACTGCCAGTGGTCGGGGTCCGAGTTCCAGATGCCCGGGATGACCACCCACGGTCGCGGTCCGCTCATCCGGGCAGCGTAGCGAACCGGCGACGCACCGAGCCGGAGTGTGACGCGGGGCGTCCTGCCCCGGTCAGGCGTGCGGCACCGCTCCCCGCGGCTGCTGCAGCGTGTCACGCGGGTACTGTCCGAAGCGCGAGGCGTACGCCGCCGAGAACCGGCCGAGGTGCGCGAAGCCCCAGCGCAGTGCCACGCTCGCCACCGTCAGGTCACCGGCGGACCCGCGTCGGAGCTCCTCGTGCACGCGGTCCAGGCGGATGCCCCGGAGCATGGCGTTCGGTGCCGTGCCGACCTGCCGCTGGAAGGCCTGCTGCAACCCTCGGACGCTCAGTCCGACGTGCTCGGCGACGTCGGTCGTCGTGATCGGGGTGTGTGCGAAGGCGTGCATGAACTCGACGGCCTCGCGGACGCGCCCGGTTGCACCCTGCGGCAGTGTGACGTCGGGGGCGATGGACTCGTGCGGGAAGGTGTCGAGGAAGGCCAGCGCGGTCTCGCGCACCGTCTCGGCGAGGGCGAGGCCGGTGAGTGGCGCCTGACCGAGCACCACGGCTGCCGCACGCTGCACCTGGGCGTTCCACGCGCGGAGGTCCTGGGGCCGGGGCGCCGCGGTGTGGTCGAACACCAGGGGGCCTGGCCGGGTGCCGTGCACCTCGGCGGCGAGGCCTTCGAGGTACGTGCGGTCGAACTGCACCAGGCTCTGCCGGACGTCCTGCAGGTCGAACACGAAGGGGCGTCGCGACGGGAACACCCGGGGCGTCCCCGGTGCGAAGTCGACCTCCTGCCGACCGACGTCCACGCGGCCGCCACCGTCCGAGGTCCACATCACGACGTACTCGTCGGGGACCTCGACCTCGCCGCGCATCCGCCCGTCGAACCGGGTGGAGCGGAAGGTCATCGCGTCGTCGCCCACGACCTGGAACCGGTACGCGAACGGACGACCGGTCCGGGACGCCGAGAACCCCGAACTCCCGTAGGCCTCTTCGTACAGTTGCACGGCCGCGTCGAGTCCGGCGCCGGACGTCTCGAACCGGATCCGGGGATCAGGGTCGACAGTCATCGGGCGAATCGTGACACGGTGTCCGGGAAACGCGTCAATCGTCTCCGCGTCATTGCGGTTTGCGGCCCGCGCAGTGCGCTGTGCGGATGAGCGGTCCGGCTGCTGGTGCTGGTCCTGGCCCTGGTCAGTGCCGCGACCGCAGGACCGTCCAGCGGTTCCGGTCCGCGACGCGCTCGTACCGCAGGTCGTCGACGACCATGCGGACGAGGGCCAGTCCGCGGCCACCCTCGGCGAAGTCGTCCGGCAGCACGGCGGCATCGGGGTCCACGGTGGCGGCGACCCCGTCGTCGGAGAGCAGCGCCTGGACACGCTCGTTGCCGACCTGGAGCCGGAGTTCGCACGAGACACCGTCCGCACGCGCGCCGTGCTCGATGACGTTCGAGGTGAGTTCGACGAGTGCGAGCTCGAGGGCCATGCGGTCCTCGGCGGAGACGGTCGGCTCGTGCTGCCACACGCCCGCCAGGAACTCGTGCACGGCGGACACGTCGTCCGGCGGGCACGCCAGTGCGAGCATGTGCTCGGCGACGGGGGCGGTCATCACCAGTCGGTCACCGCGGCGTCCCCGTCGGGGTACGTCCGCAGGATCTTGTCGATGTTGGAGAGCTTGAGCACCATCTGCACCTGTTCCGACGGTGCCGCGATGCGGAGGTCGCCGCCGGCCTGTCGCGCGGTCTTCAGGCTGCCGACCAGTGCGCCGAGGCCGGAGGAGTCCATGAACTCGACCCCGGAGAGCTCGACGACGAGCCGCGACCGCCCGTTGCCGACGATCTGGGCGACGGTCTCGCGGAACGTGGGTGCGGAGACCATGTTGAGCCGGCCACTGCACTCCAGCACGGCGGTGTCGGTCTCCGCCTCGTGTACGACGATGTCCATCTCGGTGGGTCTCCTCAGATCGGTGCGCCTTGCAACCAGCAACCTACCGGCTCAGACCCTCAGGTGTGGGACCGGTTTCGCCGCGTCGCCGTCACCTGCACCACGACGGCCGCAGCCATCAGCGCCGCCATGACCCCGCCCATGGCCAGCGCGGTCCCGCCGAGGGCGCCGGCGAGCGGGGTGCCGAGGCCACCGATGCCGAAGGTCAGCCCACCCTGCAGCGCGGCCGCAGTGCCCGGGTGCGCCGAGCCGACGTGCTGCGTCCGGGTCATCGCAGCCGGCAGGACGAAGCCCCACGCGGCCGTCACGACCGCGAGTGCGCACCACACCGGCACCGGCCCGAGGTCGAGGAGCGCCGACACCACCACGGCCGTGGCACCGAGGGTCCCGACGACCAGGCCGAGGGTCAGCAGGGCATCCTCGGTGACCCGCCCGACGAGCCGGCCGAACAGCAGCGTGGTGATGATCATCATCGACGCGTTCGTGGCGAAGACGAGCGTGTACAGCCCTTCGGAGAACCCGTACTCCGACTGGAACACGAACGAACTCGTCGCGATGTACGCGAAGAACCCGACCGTCGACAGCACTCCGCTCAACACGTACGCCCGGAAGCGCGGGATCGCCAGGAGTTCGCGGATGCGCTGCCCGTTCGCCGCGAACCCGACGCCACCGCGACGCTCCGGCGGCAGGGTCTCGCGGAAGCGCAGCACCACAGCCACGAAGAACACGGCACCGAGCACCGCCAGCACGACGAACATGAGCCGCCACGTGCCGATCGTCAGCACCGCTCCCCCGGCCAGCGGGGCGACCACGGGGCCGATCGCGTTGATGGCCGCGAGGGTGCCGAACACCTTCGCCATCCGGGTACCGCTCGTCACGTCGGACACCATCGCCCGCCCCGCGACAGCACCGGCCGCACCGGCGAGTCCCTGCGCCACGCGGGCCACCACCAGCGTCACGACGTCCGGGGCGAGTGCGCAGCCGACCGACGCCAGGGCGAACAGGGCGGTCCCGGCGACGAGCATCGGCCGACGACCGATCCCGTCGCTCACCGGGCCGACCAGCAGCTGACCCACCGCGAACGCGACGAGGAACGCCGTGAGCGACAGCTGCACGGCGCCGGGGGTCGTCCCGAGGTCCCGCGCGATGGCCGGGAGCGCCGGGATGTACATGTCGGTCGCGAAGGGCGAGACCCCGACGATGAGCGCCAGCGGCACGATCGGGGGCAGCACGGTCGTCGTCGGTCTCGGCATGCGCTCCGTCGTCACCTCGGACACGCTACGCGTCCCCGAATCGATTCGACAGGGCACTTCGTGAGCAGCAACTGTCGGGTCGCGGTGCCGGACGCGACCGTTGCTGCTCACGGATCGCGGGCCCGCGACGTGGGCGCGGACGGACGGGAGGCCCGGTGCCGGCCCGCCACGGGCCTCCCGTCCGACGCCGCGAGCGGTCACGACACCCCGCTCACGTCCGCCGAGTGGTCGCGCTCCGTCGCCCGGCGACCGCCCAGCCGACGCTTCGTGACCACTCGGCCGGGTCCACCCGACATGTCGCGACCCCTCGGCGAGGGCAGCGGCGCGAAGCGCGAGCGGTCACGACACCCCGCTCACGTCCGCCGAGCGGTCGCGTTCCGTCGCCCGGCGACCGCGCGGCCGACGCTTCGTGACCACTCGGCCGGGACCACCCGACGTGTCGTGACCCCTCGGCGAGGGCAGCGGCGCGAGACGCCGAGCGGTCGCGTTCCGTCGCGCGGCGACCGCGCGGCCGACACTTCGTGGCCGCTCGGGGGCGCGGCTCGGGACGTGCGCGGAGACGGACAGGAGGCCCGGTGCCAGCTGGCACCGGGCCTCCTGTCCGTGGGGTGGGGGCGTCAGCCCGTGTTCTGCAGGCCGGCGGCGATCCCGTTCACGGTGAGCAGCAGGAGCCGGTGGTCGGCGTCCGTCGGGTCCGTGCTGCCGGACGTGCGGATGGCGCGCAGCGCACGGAGCTGCAGGTGCGACAGGGCGTCGACGTACGGGCTGCGCAGGCGCACGGCGCGGGCCAGGACGGGTCGGTCCTCGAGCACGTCGCTGCCGCCGGAGACGCGGAGCACCCAGTCGCGGGTGCGGACCATCTCGTCGAGCACCTTCGCGGCGAGGTCGTCACGGTCGGCGAGCTCGAGGTACCGGCGGGCGATGTGCTCGTCGGTCTTCGCGAGCGACATCTCGACGTTCTTGATCATCGCGGCGAAGAGCGGCCACTCCGCGTAGGCGGCGCGGAGCACGTCGACGTCGCCGACGGCCTCGAGCGCGGATCCGAGCCCGTACCAGCCGGCGAGGTTGATGCGCGCCTGCGTCCACGAGAACACCCACGGGATGGCGCGGAGGTCCTCCAGCGACTCGACCGACAGCCCGCGACGGGCCGGGCGGGAGCCGAGGGGCAGCAGGCCGATCTCCTCCATCGGGGTGACCCGGGCGAACCACGGCGCGAACCCGTCGGCCTTGACCAGGTCGTAGAAGGCGACGCGCGAGACGTCGTCGAGCTGCTGGGCGAGGTCGGCGAAGCGGGCGGCCGCGGCGGCGGTCCGTGCCTCGTTGGACGGCGAGGACGCGAAGAGCGTCGCCGAGGCCATCTGCTCAAGGTGGCGGGCGGCGATGTCCTGGTCGCCGTACTGGGCGAAGATGACCTCGCCCTGCTCGGTGAGCTTCAGCCGACCGTCGATCGATCCCGGCGGCTGCGCCAGGACTGCTTCGTTCGCGGGACCGCCACCGCGGCCGAGCGAACCGCCGCGGCCGTGGAACAGGGTCAGCTCGATGTCGTTGTCGCGGGCCCAGTCGGCGATGCGGGCCTGGGCGTCGTAGAGCGCCAGGTTCGCGGACACCGGGCCGACGTCCTTCGAGGAGTCCGAGTACCCGAGCATGACCTCGAGCCGACGGCCGGTCGCGGCGAGGCGTCGCTGGAACGCCTCGGTGCGGACAGCCTCGTCGAGGATGTCGACACTGGCGTGCAGGTCGGCGAACGTCTCGAACAGCGGGATCACGTCGAGCACCGGCGCGGCCTCGGCGGACCCGAGCGCGGCGACGGCCAGCTCGTGCACGTTCGCCAGGTCGGCCGGGGACTGCGTGAAGGACACGATGTACCGGTTCGCCGCGCGGACGCCGTAGCGGGACTGCAGCCCGGCGATCGTGCGGAAGACGGCGAGGACCTCTTCCGTGGTCTCGCTCAGTTCACCACCGGCGCGGATCTCGGCCAGGGCCGTGCGGTGCACCTGCGAGTGCTGGCGGACCTCGAGCTCGGCCAGGTGGAACCCGAAGGTCTCGACCTGCCAGAGGAGGTTCTGCAGTTCACCGTTCGCCGGTCGGATCGCACCGGCGGCGATGAGCGAGGCCTGGATGACACGGAGGTCGGCCAGCAGCGCCTCGGGCCCGTCGTAGGCCAGCGTCGTGCTGCCGGTCCGGGTGGCGTCGATGCGCGCGGCGACGAACAGGAGCGCACGTCGGTGCGTCTCGTTCGGTGCGCGGACACCGATGCGCTCCGCGATGCCCGGGTCGAGCGACTCCTGCGCGGCGACGAGGGCGGTGAGCCCGGCGTCGGCGGGGGTGTCGCTCGCGTCGAGGGTCAGGGCGCTGCCGATGCGGGTCGTCGCGCGGGCGAGGCCGAGCAGGATGTGCTCCGCCGCGATCTCGGCGGCCTGACGGGTGACGTCGGCGGTGACGTGCGGGTTGCCGTCGCGGTCGCCGCCGATCCAGGTGCCGAAGCGCACGAACGCGGGGGCGATAACGGGCGCCCGGCCGGCGTCGTCGCCCTGCAGCCGGTCGTCGAGCAGGCGGTACACCTGCGGGACGATCTCGAACAGGGTCTGGTCGAACACGCTCATCGCGGTGCGGACCTCGTCCAGCGGGGTCGGCCGCGTGGTGCGGAGCGGCGAGGTGCGCAGGAGGGTCGTGATCTCCTCGAGCAGGCGGCGCTCGTTCTCGGCGCGGGCCGTGGCGTTGCGGGCACGGTCACGCTCGTCGATGAGGTCCGTGATGCGGCGGACACCCGTCGTGACCGCGCGCCGGCGGGCCTCGGTCGGGTGGGCGGTCAGCACCGGGTGGAACCGCAGGGTGCGGAGCCGCTCGGCCGCCTCGGCCTCGCCCACCTCGGCGACGAGTTCGGCGTACGTGGCGGGGAACGAGTCCCCGGGCACGCCGCCGTCGTCTCCGCGCTGCCGGAGGACGCGCACGCGGTGGTGCTCCTCGGCCAGGTTCGTCAGGTGGAAGTAGGTGGTGAACGCCTGCGCCACTGCCTCGGCGCGTTCGGCCGACATGCCCGAGACGATCGCCTGGGCACGTGCGGCGCCCTCGGCGTGGTCGCCCTCGTAGGCGTCGATCACGGCCGCGCGCAGTGACTCCACGTCGTGGAGCAGTTCGTCGCCCCCGTTCTCGCGCAGCACCCGGCCGAGCAGGTTGCCGAGGTACCGGACGTCGGCGCGCAGGTCGCTGTCGACCGCACCGCTGACGTCGTCCCGCGCGCGCTCGTGGCGTGCAGATCCGTCGATCGCCGTCATGGAGTCCTTTCCGGGTCGTCCGGGAGGCTGGTCCCGGGTCCCAGCAGCGTATCGGCACCCGGGGGCGCATGACGTCGACCGTCCGGACGGACGCGGGGCGGGGTCCGGGCCCGGTGCCGGGCTGCCGCTGCCGCGTCAGGCCGGGACGGAGGCCCCGCCCGGCTCCTGCCGGAACGGCGCACGTCGGGCATCGAGGCCGGCGAGCAGCCCGCGGTTCAGCTCGTAGGCCAGCTCGACCTCGGCGATCACCCGTTCCTGCTCGTCGGCCGACCACGGCGCGGCGTCGAGCTGGGCCCGGTAGGTGTGCTCGAAGTCGCTCGGGTCGGCGACCTGGTCGAAGATGTAGAAGAGGATCCCGTTCGTGTCGAACCCGAACCGCTCCGCCAGCACCTGCCCGATCACGTGCCCGCCGGACACGTCGCCGAGGTACCGCGTGTAGTGGTGTGCCACGAAGCCGCCGGGCCACTCGGCCGCGACCTCGTTCAGCCGTCGCACGTACGCGGTCGTCGCGGGCAGCGGGCACACCAGCTCGGACCAGTCCGGGCCGATCAGGTACTCCAGGTCGGCGCGGATCGCCGGCATCCGGGTGAGCTGCGCGGTGACGAACGGCGCCGCCACGGGGTGGTCAGCCATGCGCTCCGCCGCCCGCTCGAGCGCGTCGTACACGAAGGCGTACTGTCCGAGCAGGTCCGCGTAGTCGGCGACGTCGCAGTCGCCGCCGAGCAGGTCCTGCATGAAGCCGCTCGTGGCCGAGGCACCGTGCGAGCGCCGCGTGCGTCGCCGCAGCAGCTCGGAGAACGGGATGACGGTCGAGTCCATGAGGTAAGGCTAACCTTACTGATGCGCGCGTCAAGCAGGGATCACCCAGGTGACGCCGAACCTCCGAGAGGAAGCTCCCCCACGATGAGCTCGAAACCCAAACGCCAGCAGCACGTCTTCGTCGTCGACCGCACCGAGCGACTCTCGCCCCACATGGTGCGCGTGCACCTGGGCGGCTCGGCGTTCGAGGACTTCGTCGCCCAGGCCGACCCCGACCGCCTCGCCGCCACCGACAAGTACGTGAAGCTCCTGCTCGCGAAGCCGTCGCTGGGGCTCGTGCCGCCGTACGACCTCGAGGCCCTGCGCGAGACCCTGCCGAAGCACGACCGCCCCGCCCGCCGCACCTACACCGTGCGCGCCGTCGACCACACCACGCGGACGATCGCGATCGACTTCGTCGTGCACGGCGACGCGGGCCTCGCCGGTCCCTGGGCAGCGTCCGCGCAGCCCGGCGACCGGATCGCCCTGTCCGGACCCGGCGGCGGCTACGCACCGACCACCGACCCGGCCTTCACGCACGTGCTGCTCGGTGACGACAGCGCCCTGCCCGCGATCGGGGCCGCACTCGAGTCGATGCCCGACACCGCCACCGGGGTCGCCCTGGTCGAGGTGGCCGCGCCCGCGGACGAGCAGGACCTCCGGCACCCGGCCGGGGTCGACCTGCGGTGGCTGCACCGGGACGCCACCGGCGCACAGCCGGGCACGCTCCTGCTGGAGACGGCCCGCGGGCTGCCGCGTGCCTCCCGGCCGGTCCAGGTCTTCGCGCACGGCGAGCGGACCGCGATGAAGGCGATCCGTCGACTGCTGCAGGACGACTGGGGGCTGGAGAAGCGCGAGATGTCGTTGTCGGCGTACTGGGCGCTCGGTCGTGGCGAGGACGAGTTCCAGGAGGAGAAGCGCGAGCCGGTCGGGGTGATCTTCACCGACTGATGGCGGGCCTGCGTGCCCGTTCTTGGTCGGTACGCCCGATACGACCAGGGACGCCCGGCACGCCCGGCGCTCGCAACAGCCGGGAGGGCCGGGGCACGTCGGTGGGTCCGGCTAGCGTTCGGCGCATGGTCACCTCGTCGTGCTGCGTGCCGGGTTGCGCAGGCGTCCTCACGGACGGACTCGCGGGCGTCCCTCTGTGCGGCACGCACGTCGCGTTGGTCGCCGACCTCGCGGCCGAGCACCCCGGCGTCGAGGACGCCCTGCCCGGCCCGTGCCCGGTGTGCGCGTCGCGGATCGGGGTGCGCTACCCCTCCGGTGCGGTGTGCGCCCGGTGCGAGTGGCGGTGGGGCGAGGTACCCGACGGCGATCTGGCTCCCCCACGGGTCGACGTCGTCTACTACCTGCGCATGCGCGACGACTTCGGTGACCGCATCAAGATCGGCACGACGATGAACCCCCGGCAGCGGCTCGCGGCCATCCCGCACCAGGACCTGCTGGCGTTCGAGCTCGGTGACCGGACGCTCGAGCGCCGGCGGCACGCCACGTTCGCGGCCAGCCGGTACCCGGGTACCGAGTGGTTCCGGGTGACGCCGGAACTGCTCGCCCACGTGGACATCGTCGCCGCCGGAGTCGACGACCCGTGGGACCTGCACGCCCGGTGGACGAGCGGGGCGCTCGCGCTGCGAGGCTGAGCCCCGACCGGGCGGTCGGGGCTCCTGCTCAGGCGGCCTGCAGCATGCGGTCGGCGGTGCGGAGCGAGAGCGCCATGATCGTCAGCGCCGGGTTCGCGATGACCGCGCTCGGGAACACCGAGTTGTCAGCGATCCACAGGTTCGGGACGTCCCACGAGCGGCCGTCCTGGTCGACGACGGAGGTCTCGCGGTCCGTGCCCATCCGCGCGGTGCCGATGGTGTGCGCCGTGCGTTCGAGCACCCGGACGTCCTGACCGCCAGCAGCCTCGACGATGGTCGTCATCGTGCGGACCGCGTGGCGGCGGATCGCCTCTTCGTTCGAGCCCGGGGTGAACGAGACCCGCGCACGCGGGACACCGTGCTCGTCGAGTTCGTCGGTCAGCTGGAGGCGGTTTTCGTCGTACGGCAGGCACTCGGCGTTGATGCCGACGCCGGCCGAGAACGGGTAGTCGTGCAGCGCCCGGACGAGTTCTGCGCCGCGGAGTCCGCCGCCTCTGACCAGCGACGTGGCGAAGGTCTGCGGCTGCGCGCCCAGGCTCTGGATGAGGTAGCCGCCGGCGAAGTCGGCGTCCGCCGGCCGCACGAAGTCCTCGGTGATGATCGACGACGGGTACCCGCGGTACGAACGCATCGACTCGTCGAACCGCGCCCACACCTGGGTGGCTCCGTGCGCGGTGAAGTTGCGACCGACCTGCCCGCTGCCGTTCGCGACACCGGTGTGCAGCAGCAGCCGCGGGGTCTCGACACCGCCCGCGGCGAGGACCAGGGACCGGCAGCGCTGGCGGTGCTCGCGCCCACCCGCGGTGTACAGGACCGCCTCGACGCGACCACTCGAGTCGAGCTCGATGCCGTGCACGAAGGACTCCGGTCGGATCTCGGCACCGAAGGCCACGGCCGCCGGCAGGTAGGTCGTGTCCATCGACACCTTCGCACCGTTGCGGCACCCCTGGTGGCACGACCCGCAGGACACGCAGGCCTGGCGCAGCCCGTGGTGCTCCTGGTGGCGGTCCTCGGTGGTCAGCCCGACCGGGGCATCGGTCGCGGTGATCCCTGCGGCAGCGGTGCCGCGCATCATCATGTCCGAAGAAGCGTTCCGGGCCGGCGGGCGCATCCGGTAGCGGCGGGACGGGTCCCACGGGTAGTGCTCGGGACCGGCGACACCGACGTCGTGCTCGACCTGCTCGATCCATCCGGTGAGCTCGGCGTGGCTGATCGCCCAGTCCTGCCCTTCGCCGCTCTCGGTGCGGAGCCGCAGGTCGTGGGCGCTCGGCCGCGGGGTGAACGCGCCCCAGTGCAGCGTCGAACCGCCGACACCCGTCCCGCTGTTGTTCGGACCGAAGGCCGTCGGGGCTCCGCCACCGCTCAGCCGCTCGTCCATCCAGTTGATGTCACCGGGGGCGGCGACCTCGTCCGGCACGTGGTCGCCCGGCTCGGTGTTGCGGCCGGCCTCGAGCGCGACGACCGTCAGGCCACGGCGGGCCAGCGATGCGAGGAGCGGGGCTCCGCCGGCTCCGGTGCCGACCACCACCACGTCGACGACGTCGTCCGTGCCGTACGTGCGTTGTCCGTCGAGTCTCATCGTGCAGCTCCGGTCGTCGGTGCGGTGTCGATCGTGGTGTGGGGTGCGGGGGCTTCGGGCTCCCAGGCCTCGCGCTCCCCCGCCGCGAACAGTCGGAAGCCCTGCTTGCGGACGCCGTCGCCACCGTTCGCGTAGCCGTCGAAGTCGATGGCGGCCATGGTGGCGGGGTGCGCGAGCCAGTGCTTCACCAGGTCGACGCTGGCGTCCTCGAACCACGCACGCAGCTGTTCGGCGTCGAGGCCACCGTCGGCGCGGTACCGACCGACCGCCACGGCCTCGAGCGCCTGGTCGAGCGCACCATCGCGGGCGGGTGCGGCGAGGACGTCGAGCGCGGCACGGTAAGCCTCGGCGTCCACCGGCAGCCCGTCGGGTCGCCAGCCGTCGCCGAGCCCGGCGGCGAGCTGCGCGTCGACCCGCAGCGCCAGGTCGACCTGGTCGGAACCGGGCTGCGGGACGACGATCCTGGCGACCGCGCGGAGGGTGTCCAGCTGCGTCGGGGTGAGGGCCTGCGGTGCGGCCGCCGGGTCATCGGGCAGGGCACGAGCGGCGAGCAGGCCCCGGGTGCGGGCGCTGACCCGCGGCGAGGCGATCACGCGGGCGTGCTCCACGGGGACGACCGGTGACCCAGCGACCCGGCGTTGCCAGAAGTCGCGGATGCGCGCGGCCACGGCCTCGGGCTGCTCCCACGGCAGCAGGTGGGCGGCGCCGTCGACGACGTGGAGCTCGTTGTTCGGCCAGTGCGGCACGGTCAGGCGGCGCTGGGCGTCGGCATCGAGGTCGCCGTCCTCGGCACCGGCGAGCACGAGGGCGGGCACCGGGTTCGGCGCCGCGTCGGACCAGTCTTCACGGCTGCCGCGGGTCAGCCAGTCCCGCCAGGCCTCGGGGTCGGTCCGCTCGACGTCCCGCACCGCCGCTGTGTGCCGCGAGGGCGCGAGGGCCGACGCCGTGTTCGCGGCGACGAACTCCTCGGCGTCGTCGGCGCTGATCGGGCCGTCGGCCGCCCACGACAGCATGGACCGGCGGCGGTCCTCGTCCATCGGCTCCGGGGCGAGCGGGGACGCGGCGAGGAGCACCACGGCACGCAGGCCGAACAGACCGTTCGCACCGGAGATCGTCCGGTCGGCGACCACCGTGGCGACCTTGCCGCCCATCGAGTGCCCGAGGAGTACCCATTCGGTCGAGCCGCTCGCGCCGATCGCGCGCTCCACCAGGACGGCCATCTCCTCGACGGTGGTGCCGGACGACGCCGGGCTGCGGCCGAAGCCGGGCAGGTCGATGCCGATCAGGTCGAGGTCGCCGACGAGTTCGGCGCGCAGCAGCGCGAACTCCTCGGAACTCGCGCCGAGGGCGTGGAGACAGAAGACGGTGGTCACCATGTATGCCTACCCGTCCCTTGCGGCCGCTCCCAGCCGGGCCGTACCCCGCCGGGTCGTGCGTGTACCCCGGTCGACGGCGTCACCGGGCGTACGCGTCGACGAACAGGGCGCCCCGGAGATCACGCAGGGTGTCCGCCAGGCGATCGACGGTGCGGCCGGAGATGCCCGACACCTGCAGGTCGTGCGGGCCGAGCGCCGGCAGCCGTCCGGTGCGGATGCGGACGACCTCCCACCCCACGGCGCGGACGGCGCGGTCCTTCTTCCGGTCGGTCTCCTGCCGCGGGCCGACGTGCTCGAGCCCGTGCCGCCCGGTGGAGTCGTACTCGATGGCGACGCGCAGCTCGGGCAGGATGATGTCCGGCCAGGCCTCGACGTGGTCGAAGAACGGGCGGTCGAGCCGGATCGCGGAGTGGTCGTAGGTGAACGCGAACCGCTCGGACAGCATGCCCCGGAGCTCGGCCTCGACCGCCGAGGCCGTCGCCGGGGCGCAGACGCTCGTGAACGACTCACCCGACGGCAGCCGCGGGGTCTTCGGGCAGATCGTGCGGGGAACGGACTGGGCGCTCCGCCGTGGCGCCCCACCGGCCGACCCGGCGACGGGCCGACGGGACCGGGAACGGCTCGACGCGACGGCGCCGGCCGGGACCCCGCGCACCGGAGCCGCGGGCAGCGTCTGTCGTCCCGCGCTCCGGACGACCCGCTGCGGCACCGGCACGGCCTGCGGCCAGTCCGACGGCAGCACCGGCCACCGCTGCGGCTGCGCCTGCACCGCGCACTCGGGGCACCAGACGGAGCGGCGCCGCTCACGGCCCGGACGGGACCGCTGTTCGGACGGGGTCGCCACGAAGACGTGCCCGACGTCGCACTCCCAGGTGAGCAGGACCTCGGCCGCCGGGGGGACCTGGGTCAGGACGACGCCGTGGTTCCAGTCGGGGTGGTACTGCCGGATGAGCACCGGGTACGGCGCCCAGTCGGCGCGGAACTGTCCGACGGCGTACGGCACCGCTTCGCCGCGCGACCACTGTCGGCGGCGCCACCACGCATCGACGGGTTCGGCCACGCCACCACGCTAGGAACGACCACCGACACCCGCCGCACCACGCGGCAAGCAGCGCGACCGACACCACCGACACCCGCTGGACCACAAGCGAGCGCGCGACCGCTCAGGCGGCCAGCGCCTGCTTCACGAAGGCGACCAGGGCGTTCGCGTGCCCGTGCCCGAGGCCGTGCTCGGCCTTGAGCCACCCGACGACCTCCATGTGCTGGTGGTCGTCGAGCCGGTCGGCGACCAGGTCGAGCCACTCCTGCACCGGGCGCCCGTACGTCGTCTCGATGCTCGGGAAGTACGACGCCGGACCCTTCACCCTGGTGCCGTCCGCCGGGGGCACCGGGGCGGTCACACGATGCGCTGTCATGGCGCAACGGTAGCGCTCCGCCGGCCGTCACGGAACGTCACCGAGGACACCGTTCCGTGACGCCGCGTTGCGCCGGATGGCCGGGTGTTGCGCCGCGTGGCGGGGTGTTGCGCGAGGCGTTGTGGGTGCCGCGCAGCCCTCCTACGGTCGCGACATGACCGACACCACCAGGGCCCCGCAGTGGGACGCGACCAGCGTCGACGACGCGGGCCGGACGACCGGCGCGAGCCGCGCCTCCAGACCGGAGACCGCGACCATCGACGCGGCCGGACACGCCGCACTCGACCGGCGCGTCGTGCCGTTGCGGCACCCCGCGCGGTGGATCGCCGCCGCCCTCGTGCTCGTCGTGCTGCTGAACTTCGGCGAGACGTTGTTCACGAACGAGCAGTGGGGCTGGCCCGCCGTCGGCAAGTGGCTGTTCAGTCCGGCGGTGCTGACGGGTCTGCAGCTGACGCTCACCGCGACGGCGCTGAGCGCCGTGATCAGCTTCGCCGGCGGTGTGGTGGTGGCGATCGCCCGGCTGTCGCACAACCCGGTGCTGTCCGGGCTGGCGTGGGGCTACGTGTGGCTGTTCCGGTCGGTGCCGCTCATCCTGGTGCTCGTCTTCCTGTACAACCTCGGGTCGCTCTACCCGACGATCGGCATCGGGATCCCCTTCGGGCCGCAGTTCGAGGTGCCGACCGCCAACGTGCTCGGGGACCTGGCGATCGGGGTCATCGGGCTGAGCCTCAGTGAGATCGCCTACGCGTCCGAGATCGTCCGCGCCGGGGTGCTCGCCGTCGACCACGGGCAGCACGAGGCCGCACAGGCACTCGGGCTCCCCCGTCGCCGGCAGTTCGTGCGGGTGATCCTGCCGCAGGCGCTGCGGTCGATCGTCCCGGCGTTCGTGAACCAGGTCGTCGGACTGCTGAAGGCCTCGTCACTGCTGTTCTACGTCTCGCTGCTCGACCTGTTCGGCGTGGTGCAGAACCTGTCGAGCACCTACCCGACGGACATCATCCCGCTGCTCGTCGTCGCCACGATCTGGTACCTCGTGCTCACCAGCGCGGTCTCGATCGTCCAGTACTACGTCGAGCGGTGGACCGCCCGAGGTTCGGTCCGGACGTTGCCGCCCACGCCGTTCCAGCGGGTGCGGGCCGCCGTGCGTCGCGGTTCCGGACGCGGGTCGGGACGGCCTGGAGGCCCGGATCGCCCCCGGCAGTCCGCCTCCGCCGCGCGCGTGGTCGCGTCCGGCCCCGCTTCCACCGTCGACGACAGGACCATCTGATGAGCGCAGCGATCAGCATCCACGGAGCCGTCAAGGCGTTCGGCGACACGGTCGTCGTCGACGGCGTCGACCTGTCGCTGCCGTCCGGCAGCGTGACCGTCGTCCTCGGCCCCTCCGGTTCGGGCAAGTCCACGCTGCTCCGGGCGATCAACCACCTCGAACCGCTCGACCGCGGGGTCGTCACGGTCGGCGGCGAGACGATCGGCGTCCGCCTGCGCACCGGCCGCGACGGGGTCCCCCGCTGGAAGGAGCTGCCCGAGCGGCACATCCTGCGGCAGCGTGCCCGGATCGGGTTCGTGTTCCAGCACTTCAACCTGTTCCCGCACCTCACCGCCCTCGAGAACGTCGCCGAGGGGCCGATCGCCGCCGGGGTCCCCCGTGCCGTGGCGCGCGACCGCGCGGCGGCCCTGCTCGAGCGCGTCGGACTCGGCGACCGTGGCGACACCCGGCCGCGGCAGCTCTCCGGCGGGCAGCAGCAGCGTGTGGCCATCGCGCGGGCGCTGGCGCTCGAGCCGTCGGTCGTCCTGCTCGACGAACCGACCTCGGCACTCGACCCGGAGCTCGTCGGGGAGGTGCTCGGGGTCATCCGGGGGTTGGCGGACACGGGCACCACGCTCGTCATCGTCACGCACGAGATCGCCTTCGCCCGCGAGGTCGCCGACCACGTCGTGTTCCTCGACCACGGGCGGGTCGTCGAGCAGGGGCCGCCGACCCAGGTGCTCGACCACCCGCAGCACACCCGCACGCGCGACTTCCTGTCCCGCGTCCGCTGACCCCTGATCCCCGCACGCCCCCAAGGAGAACCATGTCCACGATCACCCCGTCCCGCTGGCGCAACCGCGCCGGCTTCCTCTTCCTCGCTGCCGGCGTCGTCGTCGCCCTCGCCGGGTGCTCCGCGGGCGCTTCCGCCGACACGAGCGGCGCACCCGACGGCTCCGTCACCATCGGCGCCGCCTCGAACGGTGCCGCGAAGGAGACGATCCTCGAGGTCACCGAGGACACGACGCTGCACGACGCGCTCCCTGCCGCCGTCCGGAAGTCCGGCAAGCTGACGATCGGCGTGGGTGCCCTGCCCGCCGGGTTCCCGCCGCTCGCCTTCACCGGTGACGACCAGAAGACGATCACCGGCTCGGAGCCCGACCTCGGACGGCTCGTCGCCGCGAAGCTCGGGCTGCGCGCGGACGTGCAGAACGCCACGTGGGACAACCTGTTCGTCGGCATCGACAGCGGCAAGTACGACGCCGGCTTCTCGAACGTCACGGTCACCGAGCAGCGCAAGGAGAAGTACGACTTCGCCTCGTACCGGCAGGACAACCTGGCGTTCCAGGTGCTGGCCTCGAGCTCGCTGCGGTTCGACGGCGACCCGTCCGTGCTCGCCGGGAAGACCCTGTCCGTCAGTTCCGGCACCAACCAGGAGAACATCCTGCTCGAGTGGCAGAAGGAGCTCCGGTCCGAGGGCAAGGACTTCACGATCAAGTACTACCCGGACGGCAACGCGGTGAGGCTCGCGCTCGACTCGGGCAAGATCGACGCCTACTTCGGTCCGAACCCGACGATCGCCTACCAGAACACGCAGAGCAAGGGCACCGCGAAGGAGACGAAGACCGCGGGCACGTACTCCGGCGCCGGCTCGTCACTGCAGGGGCTCATCGCAGCGACGACGAAGCAGGGCAGCGGCATCGCGAAGCCCGTCGCGGCGGCGATCGACGAACTCATCGAGGACGGTACCTACGCGAAGTGGCTCGCGGCCTACAACCTGTCGAACGAGGCCGTGAAGACGTCCGAGGTGAACCCCGAGGGTCTGCCGCTCGACAACAGCTGACGAGCAAGCGTCGCGTGCGAAGGCTGCACCGTGCCCGGTTCCGCATCCCGTGCCCGGTTGGCCGCACCGTGCGAGCTTGCACGCCCGCACCCAGCGGCCAACACCGCGCCGGCCCGCGAAGGCGGCACGGTGCGGACGGGAGGCACGCGGCGGCCCGGCACCGCGCCTCCAGGCCGCACCGTGCCCGACTACGCATCCCGTGCCCGGTTCCGCACCGTGCGCTGCGCACGAGAACGACTCCGTCGCTGTCGGACGACAGCGACGGAGTCGTTCCGCGTCGGTCAGCGCGCGGCGGCCGCCGGCTCAGGCAGGGCGGCGCGCGCCGCCCACTCCGCGGCGAGCAGCTCGTACGAGCGCACCCGGGCGTCGTGGTCGTGCGTGATCGTGGTGACGAGCAGTTCGTCGGCACCGGTGGCGCGACGGAGCACCTCGAGGCGGTCGGCGACGCGCGCGGCATCGCCCACGAACCGCGTCGCGAGCCGATCGGCAACGGTGGCTGCAGCGTCGGCTGCGAGCGGGCGCTGTCGGGCCTCGGACGGCGTCGGGTACTCGATCGCCCCGACGCCGGAACGGATCGAGTGCACCCACTGGGCGTACCCGAGCCCGAGTTCGTCCGCTTCGGCCGAGGTCGGCGCCACGAGGACGTCGGCCGACACGATGACGTGCGGGGCGTCCAGCACGCCGGGACGGAAGGCATCGCGGTACGCCTGCACGGACGCCAGGACCGTGCCCGGCGACGTGTGGTAGTTCGCGCCGTAGGGCAGGCCGAGCGCGCCGGCGGTCCGGGCGCTCTCGCCGCCGGTGGACCCGTGGATCCACAGCTCGATCTCGGCGCCCGCGGCAGGGGGCGCCTCGACCACCCCGCCGTCCCGCGACCACGTGCCGGCGAACAACCCGCGGATCAGGTCGAGTTCGCCCGCGAACCGGTCGACGTCGCCCGGCACCCGTCCGAGCAGCTCCCCCTGCAGCGCGAACCGGCTGCCGGGCGCGATGCGGAACTCGAACGGGGCCGGGACGAGCAGGCCGTCGACGACCTGGTCGGTCCTCGGGACGAGCGAGGGTGGCTTCGGCGTGCCCGGTGCTGGTGCTCCTGAGCGGCCGAGCCCGAGGTCGATGCGCGGCCCGTACAGCGCGGCGAGCGTGCCGAAGGTCTCGGCGATCTGCAGCCCGCGGACGTTGCCGACCAGGGTCGCGGCGCTGCCGACCCGCATGGTCGAGGTGGCTGCGGCGACCGCACCGATGACGACGGTCGGCGCACTGCCGGCGACACCGGGGTTGAGGTGATGCTCGGCGAGCCAGTAGCGGGCGTACCCGGCACGTTCCGCGGCGACGGCCAGGTCGACCGTGTTCGCCAGGGCCTCGGCGGGGGTCGACCCGCTGCTCACCGGCACGAGGTCGAGGACGGAGAGCGGGACCCGGCTCATGCGAGCACCCGCTGCCGGTCGAGGACCCGTCCGGGCAGGCCCAGGGTCTGGCGGAGCGTCGCGCCCTCGTCGTACGACTGCCGGTAGACGCCGCGCTCCTGCAGCAGCGGGACGACCCGGTCGACGAACTCGTCGAGGCCGTACGGGTTGGTGTGCGGCACGACCACGAAGCCGTCGGTGGCGCGCTCCTGCACGTACCGGTCGATCTCGGCGGCGATGTGTGCGGGCGTCCCGACGAACCCGCCACGGGTGGAGGCGCGGATGACCAGGTCACGGATCGACAGGTGTTCGGCCGCGGCGAGGTCGCGCCACGACTGCACCAGCGCGGGCACATCGCGGCTGTGACGGACACGGCCACGGGTGATGTCGGCCCCCTCCAGGTCCGGCTCGACCGAGGGCAACGGCCCGTCGACGTCGTACGACGACAGGTCACGGTTCCACACCTGCTCGAGGAACGCGATCGCGGTCGCCGGGCTGACATGGGCACGCCGGATCGCACGGGAACGCTCCTCGGCCTCGTCCGCCGTGTCGCCGAGCACGAAGGTCGCGCCGGGCAGGATCAGCAGCTCGTCCTTCGACCGGCCGACACGTTCGAGTCGCTCGGTCACGTCGCGGTGGAACGCCTGCGCGTCGTCGAACTCGGTGTGCAGCGAGAAGATGACCTCGGCGTGCCGGGCGGCGAGGTCGCGGCCCTCGTCGGAGTCACCGGCCTGCACGACCACGGGGTGCCGCTGGGGGCTGCGCGGGACCGGGAACGTGCCGGTCACGTCGAACTGCGGGCCGTGGTGGTCGACGTCGTGGATGCGGGAGCGGTCGGCGAAGACGCCGGCGGCCAGCGCCCCGGCGGCGCCCGACCCGTTTGCCACGATCGCGTCCGACTCCCACGAGTCCCAGAGCTCGCGCGACAGCTCCACGAACTCCGCGGCCCGCGTGTACCGGTCGGCGTGGTCGAGGAACCCGCCCCGGCGGAAGTTCGCGCCGTGGAACGCGTCCGAACTCGTCACGACGTTCCAGCCCGTACGGCCGTCCGTCAGGTGGTCGAGCGTGGCGAGCTGCTTCGCGAGTTCGACGGGCTCGTTGAAGGTGGTCTGCAGCGTGCCGACGAGCCCGATGTGGTCGGTGACGCCGGCCAGCGCGGCGAGGATCGCGAGCGTGTTCGGTCGGCCGACGACGTCGAGGTCGTGGATGCGTCCCTTCTGCTCGCGCAGCCGCAGCCCCTCGGCGAGGAACAGGAAATCGAAGCACCCCCGCTCGGCGTTCCGGGCGAAGTGCTCGAACGACGAGAACGCGATCTGGCTCTCGGCGCGGTCGTCGCTCCAGACGGTGGTGTTGTTGACGCCCGGGAAGTGGGCGGCGAGGTGGACCTGACGCTTGGCGCTCATGCTGAGACCCCCGAGGAGACGGAACCGGCACCGGCACCGGTGACGGCAGGACGCGCGTACCGGCTGACGGCCGGCGCGATGCCGAGCCGCGTGCGCAGGTCGGCGGTGGGACGGGACGCCACGTCGGCACGGAGCCCCGCGGTGACGAGCGCCGGGACGAGCTGCCGCGCGATGGCGGTGCTGTCGACCGGGATGCGCAGTGGCCGGAGCCGCACGCCGGCGTAGCCGAGATCCCGCAGGTCCCCGATGCGTCTCACCAGGTCCGGCACCGTCGTCGCGAGGACGGACGTGTCCGACCCGGAGCCCACGGCGTACCGGGTACCCGCTGCCGCGTCGAGCGCGGCGAGCTCGTCGGCGGCGGCTGCCGGCGACGACCCGATGAGCACCGCGAGGTCCGCGAGGACCGGACGACGGAGGTCGGACCCGGCCGCCTGCTCAGCGGCACGGACGAGTGCCAGCGCAGCACCTTCCTCCAGACCGTCGAAGCCGGGCGTGACCAGCACGACGTCAGCGGCGTCCACGGCGAACGCCGCCGCGTCGGCCCGGTGCGCGAGCGCGAACACCGGCGGCCGCCCCTGCGGCGACCGCGGCACGATCGACGCGCCGTGCACCGACACGAACGAGCCGGAGAACCCCGCGTCGTGGATGCGGTCGCGGTCGATGAAGCGACCGGTCGTGACGTCGCGGATGATCGCGTCGTCGTCCCAGCTGTCCCAGAGGCGGGAGACGACCTCGGCAGCCTCGCGCGCCTCGTCGAACAACGTGGCCGCGTCGTCGCCGCCGGGGCGGCGGCCGAACAGCGCGGCCTCACGGGTCGACGGACTCACCTGGATCCGCCACCCGGCCCGCCCGAGCGAGACGTGGTCGAGGGTCTGGAGGCCCGTGGCGACGTGGAACGGTTCGGTGTGCGTCACCGAGACGGTCGGCACCAGACCGATCGCGCGGGTCGCGGGGGCGACCGCGTTCGCGACCAGGAGCGCGTCGAGGCGGCCGACGACGGTCGACGTGTCGAGGTCGCCGTCGGGGTCGGTGGGGCCGGCGGTGAAGGAGTCCTCGAGGGTGACGGCATCGATGCCGAGCCGGTCCTGCTCGACGACGACGTCGCGCCAGTGGCGGAGGCTCGTGAGGCGCTGTGCTGCCGAGCCGGCGGCGCGCCAGGCGGCGGGGTGCCACCCGGCGCCCTGCAGCGCGGTGACGAGGGTGATGCGGTCGGGCACGGTCATGGGGCGACGCTAGGACGGTTCGGCCGGGCCGCGAAGCGGTGTTGCGGAACGTGACCGACGGTGTCGCCGTGTGACGTGCGGCGGCGCTCGGTGCGGCGCGGCGCGGCGGCGCGGCGGCATCGTTCGGTGCGAGGTTGCCCTCTCGGTGCGGCGGAACAGGGCGGCACGGAGCCGGCAACCTCGCACCAGATGGGGCCAGGGGCGGGCGCGCACCGTGCGAGGATCGCCGGATGGTCTCGTCGTTCCTGACCCACGCTGAAGTGGTCGTCGACCCCGCGGTCCCGATCGAGTCGTGGGGGCTGTCGCACGAGGGCCGCGCACGGGCCACGGCTGCGCACCGGTTCGCGTGGACGCCAGGCTCCCGGCGGATCGTCTCGAGCACCGAGCGCAAGGCCGTCGAGACCGCCGACCTGCTCGCCAGCGCCGTCGGGCTGTCGGTCGAGCACGACCCCCTGCTCGGCGAGATCGACCGGAGCGCGACCGGCTACCTGCCGCCGTCCGAGTTCGAGGCCGTCGTCGACTCGTTCTTCGCCTTGCCCGAGCAGTCGGTCCGCGGCTGGGAGCGGGCGATCGACGCCCAGGAGCGCATCGTCGCGGCCGTCCGCCGGCACTCCGCCACCGGCGACGTCACGATCGTCTCGCACGGTGCGGTCGGCGCGCTGCTCCTGGCCCACCTGCGCGGCGTCCCGATCACGCGCGCCCTCGACCAACCCGGCATGGGCAGCGCCTTCCACTTCGACGCGCCCGCCTGGCAGGCGACCAGCGGCTGGAGACGCGTCCCCGCGACCTGACGGGAGGCGCGGGGCGGGGCCGCCACGGGCCTCCCGTCCGCCGCCTTCGCGGCCCGACCGCCCCGCTTCGTCAGACCACGCGCGTCGCGCCCGTCACGGGGCCGGGAGCGGCGTCCTCGTCGTCGGCGTCGTGCAGGGTCCGCTCGGCCTGTCCGAGCAGGTGGTGCACGGCGAGGCCGATGGAGCGGGCACCGACGACCGCGACGAGCACGCTCAGCAGCGCGAGCAACGCGGTGGTCGGGATCCAGGCGGACGGCAGTGCGAGTGCCCGGAACCACTCGACCGATGCGGTGGCGACCGCGGCGGCCGGGAACACGAACGACCAGAACCCGAGCGAGAACCCCAGTCGGACGTACCGCGGCAGCAGGGCCAGCTGCACGAGGGCCATCAGGACACCGAGCCCGGCGATGGCCTGCACGGGCAGGGTGACCGCACCGTCGGTGAGCGCGAACAGCGACAGGGTGGCGACCGCGGGCGGCGCGACGAGGATCGCCATCGTCGGCACGAGCGGCCCCGGCAGCGCCGGTCGGAACGCCAGCCGGATGAGCAGCAGGCCGGTCATGACGCCCCAGAAGAACACGCCGACGCCGAGGGCCGGCCAGGACAGCCAGCCGACGCCGACCTCGTGCGTGGCGACCGAGGCGACCAGGGCCGCGGCGACGGTCGGCAGCAGGTAGCCGCCGTGCACGGACTCCAGGGCGAGCCGGCCCTCGAACCAGGTGCTCAGCAGCCAGGCGGCGAACCCGGCAGCGGTGGCCACGGCGGCGAGCACGACGACCTGCCCGGCGACGGGGGCGAACCGCGCGAGGTCGACGCCGAGCAGCATCGCGGTCGCGGGGACGAGCGCGGCGATCGGCCCCTGGGCCGGGTGGCGGAGCTGGTCGACGAGCCGTTCGCTGACGCGTGCGCCCCGGACGGCGTGCGCCCCGAGCAGCCACACCCACGCGACGGCCGCGATCGCCCAGAACACCTGCGGCACCACGGTGGGCAGGTGCAGCACGGGGGCGGCGTACGACCACGTCTCGGCGAAGCCGGCGAGGCCGAACGGGACGGCGAGGGTGTTGAGCGGGATGCGGGAAGTGGGTCGTGGCATGGCTCCCCCATTGTCCTGGACGGGTCGGGTGTGCCGGTGCGCGCCCGTGGGCCGTGCGTGCTCCGCGGTCAGGCTGCGGGCAGTTGCTCGCCCGCCTCGATCGCCACGTCGAGCCGGTTCTCGGCGGGCGGCAGCGGGCAGGTCGCGTGCGGGGTGTACGCGCACGGCAGGTTCGTCGACCGGTTGAAGTCGATGCGGGTGGCACCGTCGGCATCCGGTGCGGCGATGTCGAGACTCCGGTTCGCCGCGTACGTCGTGACCCCGCTCGTGCGGTCGGTGAACAGCACGTGCAGGCCGCCGGCGTGCCCGTTGAACGCCAGGAGCGACCGTGGCCCGTCGAGGTCGAACGTCAGGACGCCGGGGGCCTCGTAGACGTGCAGCAGGCCGTCGACGACGCTGCCGACGGTGACCTCGCGCGGGGTGTCGAACGGCTCGAAGTGGGCGTCCACGACGAAGCGTTCGGTGGGTGCGTACGCGGGGGTGCCGCGGTACGCGACGCGCGTCGGGTTCGACGGGTGCCGCGGGCGCAGCAGGTCGCTGCCGCCGCGCCGGGCGACCTCGATCACCACGGTCTCGTCGCCGTCGCGCCACACCACGTTCGTACTCGAGCGCTCCGGCAGCGGGCCGAACCGGTGCGTCCCGCTGACGTGCTGCCCGTCGACCTCGATCGACTCGCCGTCGGCCAGTGCGACCACCGGGCCGTCCTCGTCCGTCGACCAGCTGCCGGGGGCGTCCTCGAACCGTTCCGGCGTGGCGGTGAGCCAGCGGATGCTGGTGATCGCGAGGAACCCGTGTTCGCTCGCCCGGGCCTGTTCGTGGTCGTCGTGCCAGGCGGTCCACGCTCCGGCGAAGGTCGGAGCGGCCGGGGTGGTCGGGTTCGTCGTGCTCATGGGTCGACCGTACGACGGGTGGCCCGGCGGCGCGACGATCGTGTCGCCGTGCGTCGGCGGGCGCGGCGGGGAGGGCGGCGGGGCGGGCGGCGCGATGCGCGGCGGCGCGGGCGGCGCGGGCGGCGCGATGCGGAACGACACCGTGGACGTCGCACGACATCGACCCTGTCGTTCGCACGCGCCTGTAACCGTCCGCGCGCGCAACGAGCGACCGAGTCGGTGTCGGACGACGTCGGCCATGTCGTTCGACGTCCGCACGCATCCACAGTCGCGGAACGTAACGGGCCCGATCCCTCGTGGCAGAGTGGCACTGCAGCGCACCGCGAAGCCTCGCGCGCGGCCCCCGACTCCCGACAGTCCGTCCCCATCGAGAGGAAGGCAGCGCATGCCCTTCGAGAACACCGACCGCATCCAGGCCACCACCGCCGGATCGCTCCCCCGGACCCCCGAGCTCATCGCCGCGAACGCCGCGCGGCCCGTCGCCGCCGACGGCTTCACGCTCGAGACCACCGACGAGGTCCGAGCCCTGACGAGCGCGGCCGTCGACGACGTCGTCGCACGGCAGACCGCGCTCGGCATCACGCAGCCCGGCGACGGCGAGTTCGGCAAGGCGATGTCGAACAGCGTCGACTACGGCGCCTGGTGGGGCTACTCGTTCCAGCGCGTCAGCGGCCTGAGCCTGACCGACGAGAACATCTTCTCGCAGCAGCCGGTCCGGTCCACCCCGGGGAACATCCGGCTGACGAGCTTTCCGGACCGCCGCGACTGGACGATCTTCCACGACGCCTACACGGACCCCGAGTCGGGCATCGGCACCGGCAAGAACGCCACCGCGTTCCCGACCACCACCGGCCCGATCACCTACACCGGACACGAGGCCGCGGCCACCGACGCCGCGAACCTCAAGCACGCGGTCGAGGCCGCCGGCGCGGACAACGGCTTCATCACGGCACTCTCCCCCGGTTCGGCCGCCCGCATCGCGAACGAGTACTACGCGACCGAGGAAGAACACATCTGGGCCTGGGCCGATGCTCTGCGCGAGGAGTACACGACGGTCCTCGACGCCGGCCTCGTGCTGCAGATCGACGACCCCTCGATCGCCGAGAACTGGGACCAGATCAACCCCGAGCCGAGCATCGAGGACTACCGGGCCTTCACCCGCATCCGCGTCGAGGCGCTCAACCACGCGCTCCGCGGCCTCGACACGAGCCGGGTGCGCTTCCACCTGTGCTGGGGGTCCTGGCACGGCCCGCACACCACCGACATCGAGCTCCGCCACATCGTCGACCTGATGCTCGGCATCGACGCCGGCGCGTACTCGTTCGAGGCCGCGAACGCCCGCCACGAGCACGAGTGGGCGCTCTGGCAGGACGTCACCCTGCCCGAGGGCAAGGTCATCGTCCCGGGCGTCGTCAGCCACGCCACGAACGTCGTCGAGCACCCCGACCTGGTCGCGCAGCGCATCGAGCGGTTCGCCTCGGTGGTCGGTCGCGAGCGTGTCATCGCCAGCACCGACTGTGGCCTGGGCGGGCGGGTGCACCCGCAGATCGCCGCGGCGAAGCTCGAGTCGCTCGGCGAGGGTGCCCGGCGCGCGAGCGCGAAGCTCTTCTAGCCGCCCGTTCCTTCCCAGAACGGCTGCGGTACCTGGCGAGACCGGGCGCACGCACGAACTGACGGGAGGCCCGGTGCCAGCTGGCAGCGGGCCTCCCGTCCGTCAGCGGCGTCGGCCCAGGGCGACGGCCGCGATCGCCACGAGCGCTCCGGCCCACAGCACCGGGCGCGTGACGCGCCGTCGCTTCGCGACCCAGCCGCCGTCCGTCGCGTTCGCGGCGTCGGCGGGGGCGTAGAGGTTGCCGTCGGTCGGGGCGCCCTTGCCGCGGAGCGCGAACGTCTCCACCATCGGCTTCGTGATCTTGTGGAACAGGCCCGGGAACACGTACTGCAGCGGCACGAGCGATGCCTGCAGTCGCCCGACGAAGCGGTAGCGCTTGGGGTGCGTGGCGGCGTGCACCACGGCACGGCCGGCACGCTCGACCGAGACGGTGGGCGGCAGCGGGTGCGAGTTCTTGCCGGTGTAGTTGGCGCCGTTCTGGTAGATCGGGGTGTCGATCGTGGACGGCAGCAGGGCGGTGAACCTGATGCCGGTGCCCGCGAACTCGTCGCCGAGCACGTCGACCAGGCCGAGCGCCGCGTGCTTGCTCGTCACGTACGCCGACTGGTACGGGGCGGACAGCAGCGACTGGATCGACCCGACGAGCACGTAGGTGCCCTTCCCGCGCTGCTTCCAGTGCGGCAGCAGGTGCGTGATGGCGTTGAGGTGCCCGTAGAGGTTCGTGTCGACGACGCGCTTGAACGCCTCGGTGGGGGTTTGCTCGAACAGGCCGTAGACGAACAGCGCCGCGTTGCCGACGAAGACGTCGATGCGACCGAAGCGCGTCGTGACGGTGCCGATGAGGTCCTTGACCTGGCGCTCGTCGGCGACGTCCGTCGGGATCGCGATCGCCTCGGCGCCGAGCTTCCGGCACTCGGCGGCAGCGGCCTCGAGCGAGTCGTGCCCGCGCGCGGCGAGCACGAGTGTGGCGCCCTGCCGGGCGAACTCGTGTGCGGCGGTCCTCCCGATGCCGCTCGATGCTCCGGTGATGACGACGATCTTCCCGCGGTACCGATGTCCCATGCGTCCTTGGTACCCGTCGTCGGTCCGTTCCCGCACAGCCGGGCCGTACCCCTGGGCACGGTGCGAAGATGGAGCATGCGCAAGGACGACCTGACCGTCGACGAAGCCGCGGTCATCGCCGAACACGCCCGCTCCGGTGCCCTCGACGTCGACGACCCCGAGGTGCGGAAGGTCGTCGAGCAGGCGAACCGGGTGCTCGTGCGTGCGCAGATGTGGGGCGAGGAGCGGAGCCCGAAGCTGCGGCGCCGCCGACGGTTCATCGCGATCGGCGCCCTCGTGATGGTGCTCGTCTGGGTCGCCGGGTTGCTCGTGCCGCTGGCACTGCGCTTCGGCTGACGGGTCCGTCAGCGCCGACTGCGGTGTGCGCGGTGTGGACCGAACACGGTCAGACCCTGGTCAGACGCGCCCCGATGGTGCATGATCCGACGACCACACCACCGCCGCGCTGCAGGGAGCACGACTTGGACCAGCACATCGATCGACGGCGCTTCGTGTCGCTCGGACTCGCAGGCGCTGCCGCCACCGCGCTCGGCGTCACGGCGATCGGCGCGGACGGGTCGGCGCAGGCGGCGACCGGGGCTGCGGCCCCGACTGCCGAACCCGTCCTGCTCGCCGCCGACGAGTTCGACGGCCCGGCCGGCAGTGCACCGAACCCGGCGGTCTGGCGGTACGACCTGGGTGCCGGCGGCTGGGGAAACGCCGAACTGGAGACCTACACGGACTCGCGGCGGAACGCGGCGCTCGACGGCGCGGGCAACCTCGTCATCACCGCACAGCGCGAAGCCGACGGCTCGTACACCTCGGCCCGGCTGAAGTCCGAAGGCACCTCCACCGCGCAGTACGGCCGCATCGAGGCGCGGATCCGGATCCCTCGGGGGCAGGGCATCTGGCCGGCGTTCTGGATGCTCGGCGCCGACATCGGGCAGGTCGGCTGGCCCGCGTGCGGGGAGATCGACGTCATGGAGAACGTCGGGTACGAGCCGGGGATCGTGCACGGCACGGTGCACGGGCCCGGGTACTCCGGTGCCCAGGGCATCTCGGCGTCGTACACGGCTCCGTCCGGCGCAGCGTTCGCCGACGACTTCCACGTGTACGGGGTCGACTGGCGCCCCGGTTCGATCACCTGGACGGTCGACGGTGTCGCGTACCGGACCCTCACCCGGGCCGACGTGGGATCGAACCCGTGGGTCTTCGACAAGCCGTTCTTCGTCATCCTCAACGTCGCGGTCGGCGGCACGTGGCCCGGGTCGCCCGACGACTCGACGCAGTTCCCGCAGCAGATGACCGTCGACTGGCTGCGGGTCCACCAGAACGCCTAGTCGGGGTCGCGCCGCGGCAGGAGCGTGTCAGGGACGACGGTTCGCCCGGGCGACGAGCCACAGGTAGGTGCTGTGCCCGACCAGGGCGAGTCCGAAGAACACCGCGGCGACCGCGTACACCCGGTCGAGCTTGCCCTGCCCGATCACGAGCATCACGACGCAGAACACGACGGCGATCGCGAGGACACCGACCTGCACGGTCGACCAGATCCGTCGGAAGCGCGGCATGCCCGTCTCGTTCACGCCACCCATTCTGCCCGATGCCGTCAGTGCTTCTCCGGGTCGTGTCCCCAGTTCATGAGCGAGTACCGCCACGGGGTGTCGTGCACGTCGCCGTCGGGGCGCTGCTCCGCGTGCCGGGCGACGTAGCCGACGACCTTCCGCATGTGCGCCAGGTCGTCGTCGGTGCGGTCGGCCTTGTGCTTCTGGAGGATGCGGATGATGTGCCGACCGCTCTCGTGCCCGGTCGACTCGCCGCCGCCGGAGGGCTTCTGCCCGACGGACTTCGACTCGTCGGTGTCGAGCCACTTTCGCAACTCGGTGGCGGTCATGTTCACCGCGTCATCGAAGTCGGCCCGGGTCTGCTCGTCGTCGTGCTCGCTCATGCGGTCGAGACAACCCGTCGGTCCTGGACGACTGCGCAGTGCGGGCCGGGTCAGATGGGAATGGAACGACCCCGCGCGGTGTCGAACTCTCCACTGACCACGAAGGAGCCCACCATGAGCGTCGACCTCCACGAGAGCACCGGCACCCGGATCGTCACCGACGAGCGGACGTGCCTGCAGACGACCGTCCTGCCGAAGCTGCACGACGAGCGCACCCCGTCCTTCGGCCGCTGGCTCGGACAGATCAACCACACCGGCTGAGCCGGCGCCCGGCGACGGCACGCACGGCCCGGCCCAGACACCCGGCCCGCCAGGCCCGCCAGGCACGGCCTGTCGCCGCCGCAGTCGCCGTCGCCGGCACTGCTACCGTGCACCCATGTCCTGGGGCCGGCGGTACTACGCGCTGCAAGCCGTCGGCGGAGCGGCCTGGTGGATCGCCGTCGCCACGCTGCCGTGGGTCCGGACCACCACGCTCGGTTCGCTCGACCCGGTGCTCGTCGCCGTCCTCGACGTCCCGTTGTTCGTCGTGGCCTCGGCCCTCGCCGCCGCCGGTGTCCGGGCCGCCGCGGTCGTCACGACGGGATGGACCGCCGTGGTGCTCTGCGCGCTCGCCGTCTGGGCAACGGCCACCGGCGAGGCCGGCTGGGGCGTGCTGATCATGCTCGCGGCCACGATCGGCTCGGTGCTCGCGCTCGGTCTCGTACTGCTCGGACGGATCCCGACCGAGTGGGTGACGAGCGGCCCGCTGCGGATCCGCACCGCCGACGCCGACGCCCCGCGGTCCCGGCACGTCGCCGCGACCGTGCTGCAGATCGTCGTGTTCTGGGGTCTGTTCCTCGGGGTGTTCCCCCTGGTCATCGCGTTCGCGGAGCACCGATGGGGCCTGCACCCGGACCCGCCCGTTCCCCTGGTGAGCGCCTCGACCGTCCTCGGGGTGGTCGTGCTCCTGCTGGCGAGCGCACTCGGCATCGCGTCGGCGGCGGCCATGTCGACGAAGGGCGGCGGCACCCCGCTGCCCTCGGCGACGGCGAACCGCCTGGTCGTCGCGGGGCCGTACCGTTCGGTGCGGAACCCGATGGCCCTGGCCGGCATCACCCAGGGCGTCGCCGTCGGCCTGCTGCTGTCGTCGTGGCTGGTCGTCGTCTACGCGGTCGCGGGTTCCGTCGTGTGGAACTGCATCGTCCGACCACTCGAGGAAGCCGACCTCGACGAGCGGTTCGGCGACGACTTCCGCCGGTACGCCGAGCAGGTGCGCTGCTGGGTGCCTCGGTGGCCGATCCCCGCTCGGGTGGGCTCGGTGCCGCTCACCTCGTCGCGCCGCTGAGCGGTTTAACGACGCCGGCGTCGTCGTTCGGCGCCGCCGGGTCGTCGAGACGCCTCCGTTTCCGGCGGCGTCTCGACGACGGGGCGGCGTCTCGACGACACGCCGGCGTCTCGACGTGACGCCGGCGTGTCCGGACCGGCACCGACACCGGCCTGGAGGCGCCAGGCGGCGCCGCCACGGGCCTCCTGTCCGTCAGCCGGCCGGGTCCACCACCGGCGGCCGCGCGGACGGGGCGAGCGCACGGATCCGCTTGGCGGGGACGCCGGCGTAGACGCCGTGCGCCGCCAGGCGGCCGACCACCACGGCGCCGGCTGCGACCACCACGTCGTGCTCGATGTGGGCCCCCGGCAGGATCGTTGCCCGACCGCCGATCCAGACGTGCTCCTCGATGAGGACCGGGCGGCCCGTCGGGACGTCGTTCCACCGGCCGTCGGCGTCGATGTCGTGGTGGCTCGTCATGATGAGCACCTGCATGCCGATCGCGGTGTTCGCACCGATCGTCACGGGTGCCACGGCCTCGACGGTGACGTTCCGGTTGCAGAACACGCCCCGGCCGATCGTCAGGTGCCTGGGATCGCCCGTCAGCGAGAACCCGGCGCCCACACCGGACTCCGCGCGGGCCCCGGCGACGAGCAGCAGGAGCCGCCGCACGATCCGCGGCAGCAACGCCGACCCGAGCACGGCGGTGAAGAGCAGGTGCTCCCTGGCGTGTGCGGCATCCTCGACGAGCCGCCGACCGAACGTCGACGGGGCAGCAACCGCCGGAGCGGGTGCCGAGGTCGGGACGGGTGGTGCTGCTGAGCCGGCCATGGGGTCTCCAGTCGTCGTGGCTGCGTGTCCGTGCAGCGCCACCGTAGGACGACGACCGTCGGCGACCGGCCGGACGACGGGCGGTTGCGGGATTCTTGCGGGGCCGCGCCGCTCGGCGGCCACGCGCCGGCTCGGCTACGCGCGTGCGCCGTCGCGGGCGGTGGACGCCGTCTGCCGGGGCAGCTCGCCGAACTCCTCGCGGTAGCTCCCCGCGAACCGGCCCAGGTGGGCGAACCCGGTGGCACGGGCGATCTCGGCGACGCTCCGGCCGTCTCCGGACTCGAGCTGTTCGCGCGCGAGCAGCAGCCGGATCCGACGCAGGTACATCGTCGGGGTGATGCCGTGGTGGCGCTGGAACGCCGCCTGCACGCCGCGCACGCTCAGGCCGGCGGCCTCGGCGACGTCGTCGACGCTGATCGGTTCGGTGGCGTGCTCGAGCAGGAACGTCTCGGCTCGGGCGAACCGGGCCGTGGCGGCCACGACCGGTTCGTGCTGGCCGACGGGCCAGTGCGGGATGGCGGTGAGCAGACCACCGGCCGCGAAGCGGGCGAGCTCTCGCTCACGCTCGACCGGCACGGTCTCCGGCCCGGCCAGGACTTCCTGCGCGACGGACCGGACCATCAGCCACCAGGCCGCCAGCGGTGCGCCCTCGGGGACGTGCCGCGGACGGAACTCGAGCGGGCCCGGGGCCCAGTCCCCACGCTCCGCTGCGACCTGCTCGACGATCGCGCGGTCGATGCGCAGGACGTCCTTGTTGCAGTCGATCCACCGGAAGCGCTGCGGGCCCTGCCGGAACAGCATCGGGCGGCCGATCTGCACCGGCTCGCCGTCGAGCTGCGCGACGCCCGACTTCATCCAGACGATCATCATCTCGCTGCCCGGCTCGATCGCTCCGCGCAGGTCGCCCGTGCAGCGGGTGGACTCGAGCGACAGCAGCGACGTCCCGCGGATCCGTTCCTCGAAGACGAACTCGGCGTCCGTCGGCTCGACCGACAGGTCGTGCGTGGTGTGCGTCCGAGCCAGGGCCTCGGCCGCGACCGACGGCTCGACGGTCTGGATCTCCCGCAGCAGGCGGTGCATCGTCTCGGGCACGTGACGATCCTCCCGAGATCTCGGCGTCCGCGCAACGAGCGACGCGCCGGGTTCCTGTACGGCGACCAGCGAGGGCACTGTTTGCTGTGCTCCAGGAGGTCGCCACATGAAGCAGATCCAGTACGACCGCTCGACGATCCTGACGAGCGACGACGTGGCCGACGCCGTGATCGAGTACGCCGCGGCCCTGGCCGGCGGCAACCGGGCGGACACCGTCGCGATCCCCTCGGTGGCGGCGGACGGCACCATGACGACCACCAAGGTGCTCATCGGCCCGTCGAGCCAGCTCGTCGTCGCCGATGCCGACGAGGACGAGCTCGAGCGCGAGGACGCGGACTTCGTCGAGCGGTTGCGTGCCGCCGCACTGACGTTCGAGCACGACGAGGTGATCCACGCGGACACCCGGTCGGACCTGACCGAGGGGCCCGTGGCCTAGCAGGGCCTGCGGGCGCGGGGAGGTGGACCGCTGGACTAGCGCCCGAAGTCCGGCGGCTCGGCGCTCGTGTCCACGGCGAGCACCGCTTCGGTGCGGCGCGCGACCTCGAGCAGGAACGCTTCGCCCTCGGGTTCGAGGTCGTCGTCGGGTGCGGGCTCCACCGCGACCGGGACACCCGGGGCCAGCAACACCTCGACGGTGCTCGCCACCCCGAAGTCGTCGGCGGTGGGGATCGACACGACGTCGCTCAGTCGGCTCTGGTGCAGCGCGGCCGCGTACCGGATCACCGCTTCGGCGATCGAGTCGCTCGTCAGGACACGGACGGTGCCCGCGTAGTTCACGTACTTCAACGTTGCTCCCTGGTGAAGAGGAGCATCCGCCGCGGTGACGGTTCCCTGATCCGGTGCCACGGTAGGCCGCCGTCGGGCCACGCACACATCTTCGCGGACAGAACGGGGTACGCGGCGCCCGGCCGGTCGGTGCCGGGTGACCGGTGTCGGGGGACGCTCCCCCTGAACCGTCGCCCACCGCGAGCGGCCTACGTTCTGGCCCATGTCCACGCGAGCGAAGACCGTCACGGCGCTGTTCGGCGCCGCCACCGTAGCCCTGCTGCTCACCGCCTGCGACCCCGGCGGAGCGCAGAACATCGACCCCGTCGGCAAGGTGCCCGGCTCCGAGCAGAAGTCCCAGTCGGCGCAGTGCGACGTTGCCGCGAGTGCCACCGTCGACATGATCGACGAGGCGGTCGGGTCGCACGACACCACCGAGTTCGCGAACGTCCAGGAGGGCGACGGCGGCTGGTACCTCGGTGCGGCGATCGTCCCGGCGGACAGCAACGACTCGAACGACGACGAGATCACCGTCTGGGCGACCACCGCCGACCCCACGGCCGACGGCTTCGACGGTCCGCTGTACGCCGTGAACGACGTCGCGAAGCAGGCCGTGGCCGACGAGTCGACCACCACCTCGGACGCGCCGACGCCGTTCGCCGACGACTCCGAGGCCGCCCAGCAGGTCGAGAGCTGCGTCGTCGAGGCGTCCGACCGCTAGCCGCCGGACACCCTGCCGTGGCCGGTCAGCCCTTGGGCTGGTCGGCCACCTCCACGTCCACGTGGTATTCGTCGCCCCCGTCGGTGCTGATGGTGGACACCGAGTCGTAGACCACGTCGTAGCCCGCGGTGTTCACGTCGCAGTGCACCTCGGCGCCGTCCTCGATCGCGATGTCGTCCTCGCCGCAGTCGACCTCGGGCGTCGCGTCCGAGATGTCCGCCAGCGCGTCGACGACGACCTGTTCGAAGGCCTCCGGCGTGACGGTCCGCGAGGACGAAGCGGTCGAAGTCGACGTCGTCACCGTGCACCCGCTGAGCGTCACCGCCAGCGCGATCGTCGCGGTGAGCGTCGCGAGCGTGGTGGTGGTGCGCTGCTGCATGGTGTCCCCCGTCGTCCCCTGGCCGGTAGCTGCCCCGCGATCGGGGCCGGCCGTTCCCGACGGTAGTCGCCGCGACGGTGCGAGGACGCCGTCTGGTCCGAATCCGGTGGCGCACCGGCGGCTGGACGTCCGCCCGGGGTGTCGTGAAGGGGCGCTCAGCAGGTGGGCGAGTTCACTAGACGATCGTCTTCTGAACCCCTACGGTTCCGAACACCCCGTCCTGCCGCGAACCGTGAGAGACCGCATGCGCACCCCTCGTCAGACCACACCCCTGATCGGGACCGGCAGCTGACGTGGCAGCTGCGAAGGTCACCGTCCTGCTCGTGAGCGACTTCCCGCTGTCGGCGATGCGCGGCGAACGAGCCGCCCTGGTCCAGCAGGCGAAGGCGTTCGCCGCGTCCGGACACGTCGTCTGGGTGGCGACTCCCCCGACGAGCGACACCGCCGACCTGCGGAAGTCCGGTGTGCGCCTGCTCGAGGTCGAGCCGTCGATCAGCGTCCCGGGGGCGGACCTGCCGGTGGTCCGCAACTCGGTGCGGGTGCGTCGGCACCTCGGCACGGTGATGCTCGAGGAACGGATCGGTCTCGTCGTCACCCACTCGGACTTCGGTCTCGCCGCCGCAGCCCTGACCACGGCGCGCTCGCTCGGGCTGCCGACGATCCACACCGTGCACGGTTCCGCTCCGATCCGCGGGCGGACCGCCGCGGCGTTCGCGCCCCTGGCACGTCGTGCCCACCGCGTCGTGACCGGGCTCCGGACCGGCCGGCACCGCGTCGGCGGCCACCCCATGGAGGACGCGCGCCGCAGGATGGCCGTCGCTGTCTCCGCGGCCGCCGACGTCGTCGTCACCTCGACCACCCGACAGGCGGGAGTCCTGCGTGCCGCCGGCCTGGACGAGGTGCACGTCGTGCCCAACGCCATCGGGAACCGCACGGTGACACCGCCGCCACCGCCGGAGCTCGGCCCGCTCCGGCTCGTCTGGGCGTCGCGGTTCACGCCGGACAAGCGCCTCGACGTGCTGTTCAACGCGATCCGGCTGGTCGAGATCCGGTTGGGGGCGCACGCGGTCCGGGTCGACGTCGCCGGCGGGACCGTCCCTCCGACGCGCACGCCGGTGTCGGTGCGCGTGCACGGCCGCCTGTCCCTGCAGGGCGTCCACGACCTGCTGCTCTGCGGGCACGCAGCGGTCATCTGCTCGCTCGAGCACGACGGCCAGCCGATGACCGCGCTCGAGGCGTTCCGCGACCACCGTCCGGTCATCGTCTCCGACATCCGTCTGGCGAGCGAGTTCGGATCCGCCGCCGTCCTGACGGACGACGAGACCGCGTTCGGGCTCGCCACGACGATCATCGAACTCGCCTCGGACCGGGACCTGCTGCGACCGCACACCGACGCCGCGATCGAGCACGCCCGACTCGCGACGGCGGAACGCCACACCGAGCAGGTCCTCGGGCTCGTCGCGGATCACTGCGGTCCCTGAACGCACCGTCCCGGAGCGCGCGGTCCCCGCGGCGACGCGCTCGGCCGTGGGGCCGCCACGGGACGGACGGGAGGCACGGTGCGGGCCCGCCCCGAGCCTCCCGCCCGGCGGTGCGTGCCGACCACGGCACAGGGAGAACGCCCCGATGAGGAGGGGGGATCTCATCGGGGCGTTCCGTTCGTGGGGCCGCGTCAGGCGGCGAGGCGCGCAGCGAGCGCCGTGGCGCGGGACCGGAGGTCCGCGTAGGTGGCCTCGTACGCCTCCGGCGTGCCGGTGCGCGAGGGGTTCGGCAGTGACCAGTGCAGGCTGTCACCGTCGTCGATCGACTCGTGCGCACGGTCGCAGACCGTGACGACCAGGTCGCCGTCGGCGAGGACGTCGTGGAAGGACCGCGGGACGTGGTCGCCGAGGTCGAGGCCGTAGCGCGCACCGACGGCGACCGCGCCGGGGGCGATGGCGGGGGCGGGACGCGTCCCGCCGGACAGGGAACCGATCTCGCTGACCTGCGCCCAGACGCCCGCGGCCAGCGGGGAGCGCGCGGAGTTGCCGGTGCAGACGAACAGCACGCGCGACACCGGACCCGGCACCGCCGCCGCCCCGTGCGGGACACCGCTCGGCTCGAGGTGCAGGTAGCTGCGACGGCCGTCGCCGTCGGAGCGGCGCCGCGTGACCAGGCCGGCCTGCTCGAGGACGCGCAGGTGGTGCGCGAGGAGCGGGCCGGACAGGCCGAGGGCGGCCCGGACCTCGCTCGGGCTGGCGTCGGAGGCCGCGAGCAGGTCGACGACCGCCAGGCGTGCGACGTCGCCGAGGGCCGCGTGCTGCGCCGCGCGCTGCTCGAGGTCCTGCTGCCGCATGTTCATCAGTTCAATGTTGACTGAACCATCTGCCGTCGTCAAGATGGGCGGGTGACGACGAGCCCCGAGCCCCTGCGATCGTCCGCTGCCTCGGTGTTCCTGGTGTTCCTGCGGCTCGGGCTGACCTCGTTCGGCGGGCCGGTCGCGCACCTCGGGTACTTCCGAGAAACCTTCGTGGTGCGTCGGCGGTGGCTGGGCGACGACGCCTACGCCGACCTCGTCGCGCTCTGCCAGTTCCTGCCCGGGCCGGCGTCGAGCCAGGTCGGGATGGCACTCGGCCTGCAGCGCGCCGGGCTGCTCGGACTCCTCGCCGCCTGGTGCGGGTTCACGCTGCCGTCCGCGGTGCTGCTCGTCGCGTTCGCCCTGCTCGTGTCCGGCACGCCCGACCTGGCCGGCGCCGGGTGGCTGCTCGGGCTGCAGGCCGCCGCAGCCGCGGTGGTGGCGCAGGCGGTGCTCGGCATGGCGCGCTCGCTCACGCCGGACCGCCGACGGGCGACCGTCGCTGCCGCAGCCGCGATCGTGGTGCTGCTCGTCCCCGGCCCGGGGCCGCAGGTCGCGGTGATCGCGGTGTGCGGTGTGGTCGGCGCCGTGTGGCTCCGCGGCGTCGTCGCCGTGGGCGTGGATGCAGGCGCCACCGACACGGGCGGCGCCGTCCGGCTCCCCCGCTGGGTCGCGGTGTCGGCGCTCGTCGCGTTCGCCGCCCTGCTCGTCGCGGCCCCGATCGCCGCGAACGGCACCGGTGCCGTGCGCCTGTTCGGGGTCTTCGCGCAGGCGGGCTCGCTCGTCTTCGGCGGCGGCCACGTCGTCCTGCCGCTGCTCGAGTCGCAGACCGTGGCCACACACCTGGTGGGGCACGCCGACTTCCTGGCCGGGTACGGCGCCGCACAGGCCGTACCCGGGCCGCTGTTCACCTTCGCCGCGTACCTCGGCGCCGTCGCCCACGGCAGCCCCGGCGGGGTCCTCGGCGCAACCGTCGCACTCGTCGCGATCTTCCTGCCCGCCGCGCTCCTGGTCATCGGCGCACTGCCGTTCTGGCACGTGCTCCGCGCCCTGCCGTGGGCCCGACGCGTGCTCGCCGGCGTGAACGCGGGGGTCGTCGGGCTCCTCGCCGCAGCGCTCTGGGACCCGGTCATCACCGAGGGGGTCCGCTCGGCCCCCGCACTGGCGCTCGCCGTGGCTGCCTTCACCGCCCTCACCCGCTGGTCCGCTCCCCCGTGGGCCGTCGTCATCGGAGCCGGCCTGCTCGGCGCCGTCGTCCTCTGATCGGAGCACCCCGCATGCCCACCGTCCTGTTCGTCTGCGTCCACAACGCCGGCCGTTCCCAGATGGCCGCCGGCTTCCTGCAGCACCTGGCCGGTGACCGCGTCGACGTCCGGAGCGCCGGCTCCGAACCGGCCGACCAGCTCAACCCCGTGGTCGTCGAGGCGATGCTCGAGGAGGGCATCGACATCCGGGGCGAGCAGCCCGCCCTGCTCCGCACCGACGCCGTCCGTGCCGCCGACGTCGTCATCACGATGGGCTGCGGGGACGCCTGCCCGGTGTTCCCGGGCAAACGCTACGAGGACTGGGAGCTCCCGGACCCCGCAGGGCTCGACCTCGACGCCGTCCGGCCGATCCGCGACGACGTGCGTGCGCGGGTGCAGGACCTCATCGCCCGGACCGCTCCCTGACGCGCTCGAGCAGGCGGTCGACGAGCTGCTCGCGCCACGGGACCGACGACCAGACGTGGTCCGCACCCTCGACCGCGGTGAACGTCGCCCCGCTGAGCAGTTCGCCGTAGCGCCGGCCGTACTCGACCGGGACGATCTCGTCGGCGGTACCGTGCAGCACGTCGACCGGCCCGTCGTACCCGCGCGCCTGGGCGTAGACGTCGAGTCCGTCCCGGACCTCGTCGACGAACCCGCGCCCGAGGGCGGTCCCAGCGAAGTCGAACCAGCCGCGGTCGCGGACGGGCGCGAGCGGCTGCCCCTGGATGGTGTCGTGCACGGCGATGTCGTCGACCACGACCCCGGCCGGCGACCACAGGGTCAGGCTCCGCACCAGGTCGGGGACCCTCGCCGCCGCCATCGCCGACTCGACGGCGCCCAGGCTGTGGGCGACGACGTGGATCGGTGCCCCCTGGTCGGCCGAGAACGCCCGGATCATCGTGACGACCTGCTCGACCTCGTCGCCGATCGAGATGTCCGCGAAGCGTCCGTCGCTCGTGCCGTGCCCGAGACGGTCGTAGGAGCGGACCGTCAGACCGGTGTCGGTCAGGGCGGTCGCGGCCTGCACGAAGAGCTGGCGCGGACCGATCGACGAGTCACCGAACCCGTGCACGAACAGCACCGAGCCGCCGGCAGCCGCGGGCGCCGGGTGGTACTCCCACCCCCGGAGCGCCCCGCCCCGGTGCTCGAGCCGGATGCTCGTCAGGGCACGCTCCAGCGGACGTTCCGCAGTCACGCTCAGTTGCTCCGGTCGGCGAACCCGGCCGGCAGGTCGGCGGGCGCGGTGTCGACGACGGTCTCGTCGTCCTGGCCGACGAACTCGAACAGGGTGATGTGGGCGAACTCGGGGACGACGTAGATCGGGTAGGTGGGGCCGGCGTCGCGGTACTCGCGCATCCGGTCCAGGTGGTCGTTCTGGAACAGCACGGTCTTGCTGCCGTCCTCCTCGACCCAGTGCGGGAAGAAGATCGTGCCGTGCAGCACGCGCTCCCCCGGCACCACGGTCACGACGACGCTCGTGCCGGTGGGCTCGTTCCACGACACCTTGTAGACGCCGGCGGTGAGCACCACGAGGTCGACCTGCTGGTCCTTGACCCAGCGCCCGCCGACCATGCCGGAGTGGATGCGGTAGTCGATGGTGGTGGCGTTCTTGACGTACATCTCGTACTGCCAGCCGTTGGCGTACGTGTAGATGAACCGGTGTCCGACGATGCCGGAGAGGTCCTGCGACGGGACGGGCTGTGCGACTGAGGTGGTGATCGTCATGCCCCCATCCTGCGCCGAACATAGTTTTGTTGCAAACCTTTTTCGAGGACCTAAGCTGAGGACATGGGCAGCGAGCACGACACCGCAGGACTCCGGGACATCGCTCGGCGGCTCAGCGACCAGGTCGGCCCGTTCCGCCGCACCCTGCTGAACGCGTCACGCCGTGACGGTGCGCTGCCGGAACTGCCCGACGCCCAGATCGAGGTGCTGCGACGCCTCGACGAGGCCGGGTGGCTCACGCCGACGGCGCTCGGCCGGTCCCTCGGCCTCGCCCGCTCCACGGTCAGCAACCTCGTCACCGCGATGGAGCGCGGCGGGCTCGTCCGCCGGCGGCTCGCCACCGGCGACGGCCGCAGCACCGAGATCGCCCTGACCGAGCTCGCGTCCGAGCGGCTCCGGGTCTACGACGCCTCGGCCGAGCACGTCCTGGTCGGCGCGCTCGAACGCCTGGGCCCGGACGGGGTCGACGCGCTGCGCGCCGCGCTGCCCGTCCTCGCCGAGCTCCGTCTGACCATCGAGGAGCCCGGAGCGTAGGGATCGGCTGACAGTGCGCGTGAGCCGTCGCACAGGTCCGGCTCGTCGATCACCAGCGGGAGCGGGTCACCCTGGCAGGGTGTTCGCAGACCACCCGGGAGGCCCGCACCGCGCCTGAGAAGTCGGTCACGGTCGCAGCACGCGACGGCTCCAGGGCGCGCGGCGGCCCCCAGGGACCGGTTCCATCGTTCTGCCGTGCAGACGACATCACTTCTCCCCATCATCGCCAAGGCGTGTGCGGTGGCAGCTCCGGTCGCCATCGCCGTGTCGCTCGTGGCCGGCCCGGCCGTGGCGGCACCCCTCCACACCTCCACCACCACGACCTCCGCGCACCACACGGTGTCCCGCGCGGCGCGGACCACCGAGGGCGGCACGGCCGTCTCGCGGCTCGACCGTCGCGCCGAGCAGCGCAACGAGGCCACCGTCCGGCACCTGTTCCGGTGCGCCTTCCGCTCCCCCGCCTCGGCGACGGCACGCGCTGCCGCCCGGACCGCCGTGGCATCGGGTGCCGTCGCCCACGGTGCGAAGAGCGCCTCGGGTCCGGCTGCACTGCTCGCCGAGTTCACCGCCGACCGCGCCCGGGTCCCCGGTGCCCACGCCGTGATCAAGCACATCGCCGGTGACGCCGACCTGGTGGCCGTGCACTGGCAGATCACCGCGAAGCCGAAGGACGAACGCACCGGTGACGCCGCCGTCGACCTGTTCCGCATGCGCAACGGGCGGATCAGCGAGTGGTGGGCGCTCCGGCAGACGGTCCCGACGGGCACGCCGGCCAGCGGCAACACGAACAGCATGTTCAGCGACCTGTACCCGGCCGCCAAGCGTGACCACCACCTGACCGAGCGGCAGGAGGAGCACAACCGGGTGCTCGCGGTGACCGCGTACAACCGGCTTTTCCGCGACCACGACGTGTCCGTGCTGGACGAGAAGTTCGACCCGGCGTACCTGCAGCACAACTCGGTCGCCGCGAACGGCACCGCCGCGCTCAAGCAGTTCTTCGCCGGCAGTGCCGCGCAGGGTCTGCCGAAGCAGGAGTCCGTCATCTCGCTGGCCGACGGCGACCTGGTGTGGACGTTCTCGAAGCAGGTCGGGGCGAAGGCCGACGCACCGTTCGGCGCAGCCGACCTGTTCCGGGTGGACGGCAACCTGATCCGCGAGCACTGGGACGTCGTCCCGACGAGCTGAGACCGGGCAGCGGGAACCGGAGCCGCGCGTCTCAGGACGCGCGGCTCCGGCGCGCCCGCTCCTTGATCGCCGTGATGACGGCCGTCTTCGCGTCGGCGTAGGCGTTCATGTCGTCCCAGCTCCGGCCGAGCAGCTCCCGCTTGGTGCGCTCGTACAGCGCGCGGTCGTCGGCGTCGACGCGCAGGTGGTCGCGGAGGAGCAGGTACTCCTCGACCGCCGTCGCGCCCTGCTCGTAGACGTGCACGTGCACGTCGCGAGCCGGTGTCCGGACCAGGCGGTGGCCGGGTTCGCGCACGCGGAGCTCGTACCCGGCCGCGAGGAGCTGGTCGAGGTAGGTCGCCTCGGCGGTGATGTCGGCGACGACGACCACGATGTCGACGATGGGTTTCGCCGCCAGGCCGGGGACGGCCGTGGAGCCGATGTGCTCGACGACCGCAGCGTCCGCGCCGGAGCCGGGCAGGGCCTCCAGGATGCGTCGCCGGTGGTCCGCGAAGACCGCAGCCCACCCGCTGTCGGCGGGGTGCAGGGTCACGGTGACCGGTTCTGGGCCGCCGATGATCTCGACGGTCGTGACGTCCGGTCGGGGGTGGTCCTCGTCATGGTGCACCCGGCCATGATGGCAGCACCCGGAGCGCGGACCAGAGTAGTCCTTGACTTTCCGGCTACGCGTATTAGCCTTTGAGTTACTACCCGTAGCCGAAGGAGCCACGTCATGCTCGAACACCTGGACACCGAGGGCGGCACGATCGCCTACGACCTCTCCGGCTCAGGGCCGCTCGTGGTCCTCGCCCACGGGATGGGCGACAGCCACCACTCCTACCGCTTCGTCGTGCCGGAGCTCGTCGCGGCCGGCTACCGGGTCGCGAACGTCGACCTGCGGGGTTGCGGCGACTCGAGCACCGGATGGTCCGGGTACGAGCGCTCCGACATCGCACGCGACCTGGTCGCCGTCGCCCGGCATCTCGGCGGCCCGGCCGTGGTCGTCGGGCAGTCGATCAGCGGCGGCGCAGCGACGATCGCCGCGGCCACCGCACCCGACCTGGTCGCCGGCATCGTCGAGCTGGCACCGTTCACGCGCAAGCAGTCCGTCGACCTCGGTGGGCTCCTGCGCAACCGTCGACACCGCGCCGGCACCCTCCAGCTCGCACGCGTGATGACGAGCGGCAGCCTGCCCGGCTGGCTCGCGTACCTGGACATCGCGATCCCCGTCAAGCCCGCCGACTGGGCGACCGAGCGCGGCCGCATCGAGACGACCCTGCGGCGACCGGAGCGGATGGCGGTCCTCCGCGCCATGACCCGCACGTCGCCCGCCGACGCCGGCGAGCAGCTGGGTGCCGTCCGGTGCCCCGTGCTCGTCGTCGAGGGCAGCGCCGATCCGGACTGGGACGACCCCCGCGCCGAGGGCGAGCGCGTCCTCGCCGACCTGCCCGACGGCCTCGGGGAGCTCGCCGTCATCGACGGCGCCGGCCACTACCCCCACACCGAGACGCCGACTGCACTCCTCGCCCTGCTGCTGCCGTTCCTCGCCCGCACCTTGCCCGTCGCAGGCCCCGTTGCCTAGGGCGGGGCTCGACCCGGCGACCGTCACCGAGACCGCGGCGACGCTGGCCGACGAGATCGGTCTGGCCCGACTGAGCATGAGCGTCGTCGCCGACCGCCTCGGGGTGAAGGCACCGTCGCTGTACAAGCACGTCGACGGACTCGGTGACCTCACGCGCAGGATCGCGATCCTCGGCGCGAACGAGCTCGGGGACGCACTCCGCGACGCCATGCAGGGGCGCAGCGGCCGGAGTGCGCTCGAGGCGGCGGTGCAGACCGTGCGCCGGAGCGTCCGGGAGCACCCGGCGCGGTACCAGGCAGCCGTCAGCGTCCGGCCGACCGACGCCCAGGACCCGCTGGCCGTCGCGCTCGGCCGCACCCTGGCGTCCTTCGCCGCGGCGCTCCGCGACTACCCGCTCGACCCTGCCGACGAGGTCCACGCACTCCGGGTGCTCCGCAGCGTCCTGCACGGGTTCGCCACGATCGAGACGTCCGGCGGGTTCCAGATGGACACGGACGTCGATGCGAGTGCTGCGTGGATGGTCGACTTCCTGGATCGCGGGTTCCGTGCCGCGACGACACGGTGACCGTCACCACGGCGGCGCGCGCGTCGAGGCCCGTCGGTCACGACCCGCTCCGTGGCGGCCTGCGGTTCACGGCGGAGCTCGTCGCATGGGTGGCCGTGCCCTGGGCGCTCTGGCCCCGTTCGCCGGTGCTCGCGATCGCCGCCGTCCTGCTCCTCGTCGTGCCGCCGGCGGTCTTCGGGACGCCGGGTGACCGCCCCGGCGGCGACCCACCCGTCGCGGCACCGGGAGTGGTGACGATCGCGTCGGTCCTCGCGCACCTGGTCGGAGCCATCGCCGCGTCCTGGGTCGTCTGGCCGGCTGCGGTCGCCGTCACGGTCCTGTGCGTCGCCGTCGTCATCTCGGAACAGCGGCGGTGGCGCGTCCTGGTGGGGCGCGGGCGCGGGCGCGGACGCGGACGAACAGACGATCGTCTGGCCAAGCGGTAGCGTGTGGCGTGGCGACTTCCGCCACACGCCGTCCACGAAGGGGCCGACCATTTCGCGCAGCACCGACCGGGTCCGGGTGTCACCGATCGTCCTCGCCGCGGGGATCGCCGCGCTCGCCGTCGCGCTCGCCCTGCCGGCGCCGCCACCGACCACGACGGGTACCGAGACACTCGGCCTCGGGGCATCGGGAGCGCTCGGTGCCGCACTCGGCGCACCGCCCTCGACGAGCGGCGCGCACCGGTTCGCGATCCGCCCACCACGGACGGTCGGTACCGGCGGAGTCGTGAGCGTGCGCTTCGCCGGGAGGGGCACCCCCGGCGCCGTCGTGGTCATCCACTACGGCGAACCGCGGGACGGCACCGGGGACGATCGCGTCGCGGAGATCGCGCCGGGCAGCAGCGCGGTGGGTCGGACCGGCCGGTTCGCCTTCACCGCGGTCCTGCCGGAGTTGCCCCGCGACGCCGATCAGGCGTCCTGGAGCGCCCGACTGATCGACCCGGAGTCGCTGGACGTCATCGGGCGAGTCGACGGCGTCCACGTGGTCGAGCACACGGACCGCCGCTCCCACGATCCGCGGCCCACCGGATGAGAGGCCGCGCAGGGTGCTGGCCGCCGCTCGGTACTGCGGTTACGTTCGCTAGACGAACGTCTGGCCAGCAGTCAGCGGCGAGACCTGACCACGAGGAGCCCCCGTGTCGACACCCCACCGCACACCGTCATCCCGATCCGTCTCCGTCCTCCTCGGTGCCGCACTGGCCCTGAGCCTCGGACTCGCCGGCTGCTCCACGGCCGGCTCCGCGGCACCGTCGCCCTCGCCGTCCCCCGCCGCACAGGGCGACGCGCCCGCGACGACCGACTCGTCCCCCTCGGTCGACGCGACCGTCGCTTCGACGACACTCGGCAAGGTCGTCGTCGACGGCAAGGGCATGACCGCCTACTACTTCGACGCCGACGTCAAGGACTCCGGCACGAGCACGTGCACCGGTGCGTGCGCGGCGGCGTGGCCGGCGATCGAAGCGTCGACCACGAAGCCGAAGGTGTCGGGCATCACCGGGACGGTCGGCACCATCAAGGGCGTGGACGGCGGGCGGCAGATCACGATCGACGGGCGCCCGATCTACACCTTCGTCGGGGACAAGAAGGCCGGCGACGTGACGGGACAGGGCGACAAGGGCGTCTGGTACGTCGTCAACCCGGACGGCAGCGAGCAGAAGAAGTAGGCCCGGCGCCCCGGTGGACCAGCAGTCCGCCGGGGCCCCTCGGGAGGGGCGAGCCCTGCGGGGTCAGTCCCCCGGGGTGGCCGGGTGTCCGCCGACCCGCACGGGCTCCACCTGTTCGAGCAAGCCGTGCACGCCGGGCAGTCCGAGCCCGGTGAACAGTGCCGCCCACAGGTCCCGGAGCTGCCCCTCGGTGTCACGGGTCAGTCGTGCACTCGTCCGGGCCCACATCACCCCGAAGGTCGACGTCAGCACGAGGTCCGCCGCACGAGCCCACTCGGGATCGGTGGCGGGGCCGACACCCCCGCTCGAAGCCGACAGGTGCCGGCGGACGTAGTCGTCCCACGTGAAGACCCGCGGGATCACCTCTCCCGCACCGCGGAGTTCGTGACTCAGACGGATGGCCCCGGCAGCCACCGGACACCGGATGGCATCGGAACAGGCGGACGTCAGCATGACGAGCAGGTGCTCGAGGCCCTCGGGTTGCGTGATCAGCGAGTCGATCACCGCCCAGCGGGCCTGCTGCCGCTCGATGACCGCGAAGGCGAGCTCGTGCTTGGACGAGAAGACGTGGTAGCCGATCGCCGACTTCGGGCGGTCCATGGCGGCGGCCACCCGGGCGAACGACGTCCCCGCGTAGCCGTGGCTCGCGAACACCGCCGCCGCGGCCTCGATGATCTGCTCGCGGGTCCGGGTCTTCGCCTGCTGCCGCTGGTTCATCGCACTCCTCGTTCGGGTCTCGGGTCATCATACGAACGTCTGACAGCACGAGGGGAGCACGCCGTCCGGACGGTTTGCCTCTGATCCACTCAGCTTCCGGCATTCGCTAGACGATCGTCTGGCCCGTTGTTAGCGTTCACGCACACCGAGTCGACCCGAGCCGAACCGAGGAGTCCCCATGCGTCCCACCCCGTCCACCGCCCGCAAGCCGGGGTCCCGACGGCTGACCGCGCTCATCGCCGGCGTCGCCCTCGGCGGAGCACTCGCCGCCGGCGCCCTGGTCCCCGCGCAGGCCGGGGCCGCCACGATCCCGCACACCACGCACACCGCCCACGCCCCGACCCGGTCTGCAGCCGTGGCGTTCACCGCGAAGACCCACGGCGGACCAGACCGGACGAGCTTCACCGGCACCACCTTCGCCGGCGCCGGCAAGCCCGGCACCCTGGTCATCGTCTACTACGACGCACCGGGCAAGCCCCGCGGCCTGTTCAGCAAGCACATCGCCGAGGTCACGAGCGGGGACGACATGGTCAGCGCCAGCGGGCACTACCGCTTCACCGCGGCGTTCCCCGACCTGCCGCGCGGCACGACGACGCTGCACTGGCACGCCCGCCTCGCCGACCCGGACACCCTGTCCGTGATCGGACGCGTCAACGGCACCCGCCGGCTCGGCTGAACCGTGTTCCGTCACACGCAAGCGGTGCGCGTCCGCACCCTGGCCGTCGCCCTGTCCGTCGCGGCCGCCGTCGGCATCGCCCTCGCCGGCACCGCACCGGCCTCGGCCGCCACGAGCGACCCGGACCGCACCGCGGCACCGATCATCGCCGGCACCCAGGTCGGGGTCCCCGGCAGCACCTGCACGGTCGGGGCGGTCCTGACCGCCAAGGGCTTCCGGAGCCAGGTCACCGCGTACCAGCGGGCGACCAGGTGGGTCGCGCTGGCGAAGCGCTGCGCGCCGCTGCAGGCGCCGGTGCGGCTCGACGGCGCGGCCGTCGGCAGCGTGGTCTGGCAGTCCGCGGACTCCGACGTCGAGCTCGCGGTCATCCCACCCCTGGCGTGCACGCGCGTCCGGGCGGCCGCCGGGTCCTGCGACCCGTCGGTCTCGACGTACACGCCGCGAGCATCCGGTCGTGTCTTCACCCGTGTCGACGGCGACCCGGCACGTGCCGCCGTCACCGGCACCGGCCAGCCCGACGCCGATCCCTTCTGCACCAGCGGGGCGGCGAGCGGGGTGCTCTGCTCCTGGACGGCCACACGGGTGCCGACAGCGAGCCGCGCCGGCGCGCAGCACCTCGCCGCCGCACGCACCGATGCCGGCGGGGGCATCGAGCCGGGTGACGCCGGCGGACCGGTGATCAGCGCCACGAACCGGCTGTACGGGATCATCTCGGGCAGTTCGACGACGGGCACGACGAGCACGACGAGCACGACGGTGCTGCTCTACACGCCCGTGCAGCAGGTGCTCACCGAGCTGTTCCGGTACCGGCTGGCCCCGGCGTCCTGAGCCGGCTGCGACCGGGTGGTGCACCCGGCCGCGGCCGTCTCGGCGACTGAGCGCTGCCTCATGACCCGGACACACCCCGGTCACCTCGCAGCCACTCGGCCGACCACCCACCTCGCGATCCTGCGGGGATCCGGACGTCACCGCGTCCGGATCCCCGCGACCCCCGGGTCCTGATCAGATCGAGGATGCCCCGTGCCCCCGCTCCACCGCTCCCCCCTCACCCACTCCCAGCGCACCGCCCGTGTGGCCGCGACCGCACTCGCCGGCCTTGCCGTCGTCGCCTCCGCCGCGTTCTCCGTCACGGCCGCCCACGCCGACACCGCACTCCAGCCCGCGTTCACCGCCGCGGACCACCCGATCACCGACGTCCCCGGACTGGTCAACGGTCGCGAGCTCGCCGCGGTGCACGGCCGGTCCGGTCAGACCGTGAACGCTCCGCGGCTGATCCGTTCCGAGTCGCTCGACAAGATCACCGCAGCCGGGGCCACGACCCTGGCCGACGAGTACCACGTCGACCTCGTCGTCGACCTGCGGACGTCGTCCCAGATCGCCGCGAAGCCCGATGTCGCGATCCCCGGCGCGCGGCACGTCGACATCTCGATGTTCGGCGCGGACGGCGACTACAGCGACGACACGGCGATGTACCACGACCTGGTCGACAAGGGCCACGTCGACCCGGCGACCCCCGGGTCGATGATCACCGCCTACCGCCGCGTGCTCCGGATCCTCGCCTCGCACACCAGCGGCACGGTGCTCATCCACTGCTCGCACGGCATGGACCGAACCGGCACCGTGGTGGACCTGCTCGACCGGGTCCTCGGCGTGGACAGCGCCGACATCCTGCACGACTACCTGCTCTCGAACACGCAGCTCGGGGTCACCTGGGCCACCCCGCAGCTGCTGCAGGGCACCTTCGAGCAGGACATCGCCACCGACTTCGGTGGGATGGACGCGTACCTGCGCGACACCATCGGCGTGACGGGGCACGAGGCCGCCGCACTGCGCCAGCGGTTCCTCGTGTCGAGCGACGCCACCGTCTCCTCGATCGCGGTCGCGGGCGTGCGCGTCCACCTGCCCGCCGCCGCCTCGTCGCAGGGTGCGACGGTGACGGCGCCGGTCCGGACGCTCCGGGCCGCCGACGTCCACGTGCACACGACGAACCTGAACGCGGTCGCCACCGTGCACGTCTCCGGCCGGACCGCACGCATCACGGTCACCGCGCAGGACGGCACCACGAAGAAGGAGTACCGCCTGACGGTCCGTCGACCGGCGACGCACCGCTGACCCGACACCGCCACCGGCCGCCACCACCGGCCACCCACGCCGACCGCTCGGACTCCCCCGGGCGGTCGGCGTGACCGACTGTTCACCACCACCGTCGCCCGCTCCGGGCGTCCGTCCGGCTACCGTGACACTCGTGCAGTCATCTGAACGACGGTGCCCGCGGTGACCGGACACCCGGCAGTCCCGACCATCCACGACGTCGCAGCACTGGCCGGAGTGTCGAAGTCGGTCGTCTCCCGTGCCCTCGCGGGCTCGTACGGGGTGGCGCCGTCGACGACCGAACGCGTCAAGCGGGCGGCACTCGACCTGGGCTACGTGGCGAACGCGAACGCCCGCGGCATGTCGGCACACCGCACGCACACGCTCGGGGCGTTCGTCCGTGATGCCTCGACCCCGTTCTACGGGCACCTGCTCACCGCGTTCCAGCTGCAGGCCGCCGCACGCGGGTACCGCGTCGTCACCGCCACCGGCGCGGGGTCGTTCCCGGTCAGCGAGGAACGCCGGGCGCTCGAGACCCTGGTGTCCCTGCGCGTCGAGGGGCTCATCGTCTGCAGCGGCGCGTTGCCCATCGACGACGTCCTGCCGTTCGCCCGACGCATCCCGACGGTGGTCTCCGGACGCCCCGAGACGGACCCGGCGGTGAGCAGCGCCTACTGCGACGAGCGCGGCGGCGGTCGCGGCCTCGCCGACCACGTCGCCGACCTGGGGCACCGTCGCGTCGCCGTGCTGACGGTCACACCGTCCGGGTCCCTGACGCAGTCGGCCCGCACCGACGCGATGGTGCGCCGGCTCCGTGCGCGCGGCGCCGAGGTGCTCCGGATCCGCTCCGAGGACCACGGCGCGGACCCCGAGGACCTCGACTCGTTCCTCGAGCAGGTCCTCGGCGCCGGCGGCGTGACGGCGGTCATGGCACCGAGCGACCGCTGGGCCGTCGGTGTGCTCGAGTCGATGCGCCGCCGTGGTCTCCGTGCACCAGACGACCTGTCGGTCACGGGCTACGACGGGGTCGCGCCGCTCGCCACCGAGCTGCTCGGCATCACCTCGTGGCGACAGCCACTCGGCCTGATCGGCCGCCTGTCCGTCGACGACGTGGTCGACCAGATCGACGGCCGTTCGACGGGCGTCGCCCACAACGCCGTCGACGGCACCCTGGTGCCGGGCCGGACCGCCGCACGCGTCTGACCCGGCGTCGCCGACACCGATCGTTCACCGTCCCGTCACGGGCCGACGGGTGAGATCCGGGCCGCTCCGGTCGATCATGGGGAACGTTCCCGACGATCGGGAACGTTCCCCATCGACCGACCCCGGACGGACCCATGCCCCAGAACGTCACCGCCAAACTGCCGCGCGACCCGAGCGACCCCTACCGCCACGGCATCTACCTGCGCCCGGACGCCCGCACCTGCCGCGCCGTCACGGTCGTCACCGACCAGCTCCGCGCGCAGTACGGCTTGGTGTCCGCCGGCGCCTTCCCGCCGCACGCCACGCTCGTCGGCAGCCAGCCGTTCGGCAGCAACGAGGACCAGGTCATCGCGGCCGTCACGGCGCTGCTCGACTCACGCCCGGCGTTCGACGTCCACAACGCCGGCGTCCGCGAGCAGGGCATCGGGTTCGTCTACGACGTCGCGACCCGGCCCGACGGCTCGCACAACGACGACTTCGTCCGACTCGCCGCCGACATCGATGCCGTGGTCGCCCCCTTCCGGCAGCCGATGCAGGTCCCGCCGTCGAACGACTACGACCCGGAGCAGTACCGCGCGCACCTCTCGCTCGCCTCGCACGACCTGTACGTCCGCCCGGACCTGCACGACGAGGTGGGCGCGTACATCCACGAACTCGACGTCGACGTGCCGACCGGGTTCCGCGGCGACACCGTCGTGCTCTACCGCACCGCGAGCCCGGACTGGTCCGGCCGCTGGTGGCAGACGATGACCTGGGAGCACGTCCACACCTGGAAGCTCGCCTGACCGTGTCCGCCACCCTCCGCGACGTCGCCGAGCGCTGCGCCGTCTCGCGATCGCTCGTGTCACTCGCCCTGCGGGGCGACGATGGTGTGTCGCGACCACGTCGGGAACTCGCGGTACGGACGGCGGACGAGCTGGGCCTCCCGGTCGGTACGCTCGCCCGGCGACGCGCGCAGGGCGCGCCGCTCGTGCTCGGCGTGCTGGTCACCGAAGCCGCGAACCCGTTCCACGACGAAGCGCTCCGGAGCGCACGCGCGACCGCCGAGACCCTGGGGTTCGCGCTCCGCGTCGTGGACGGGTTCCGTGACGCCGCCCGGCTGGCCGACGGCCTGGAGGCCCTGCACGCCTCCCGCGGGTCGGCCGACGGCGTCCTCGGGGTCGCGGTCCTGAGCAGCCGGGTCGCCCCGGCACGGCTCGCTGCGGTCGCGCGCGACCTGCCGGTCGCGGTCCTCGGCTCGAGCGGGTCGGGTCTCGCCGGACTCGGACTCGACACCGTGCGCGCCGACGAGGAATCGGGCATGCGCCACCTGGTGCTCCACCTCGCCGCACTCGGGCACCGGCGCACGTGTTTCGTGGCGGAGTCGGACCACCCCTCGACGACCCGTCGTGCCGTCGCGCACGCCACGGTCTCGGCGCAGCTCGGCCGGCCCGGTGACCACCGTGTCGACGACGTCGATGCCCTGGCGGCAGACCCGGCGCGGATCGCCCTGCACCTGGGCGACGGGGTGACGGCGTTCGTCGCGACGAACGACGCGACCGCGGCGCGGCTCGTGGCGATCGCCGACGGCGCGGGACTCGCGCTCCCCCGGATGGCGGCGGTGACCGGGTTCGACGGCACCGGTCTCGGCGACCGGCTCGACCTGACGAGCGTCGACCAGCCGCGGGTCCGGATGGGCGCGCGGGCGGTGGAGCTCGTCGTCGAACGGCTGCGCGGGCGACGCGGTGACCGCCACGAGGTCCTGCCGACGCGCCTGCTGCTGCGGGGGTCGACGGGACGGGCGGTCGCCGGGCACCAGGTCGGCTGAGCACCGCGACGCCGTCGACGGCGCGGCCGGCGGCGGATCGGTCCAGTGGGCGATGCGGTTCAGTGGGCGGTGCCGCTCGGTCGGCGGTGCGGCTCAGCCAGCGGTCGGGTCGGCGGCGGTTCGATCGGCGGCGGCTGCAGCGTCCGTGGAGTTCATCGCCGACAGGTCCTGCACCCGACGGACCAGCTCCGCGTGCGATCCCCCGGCGCCGGCAGCGACGTAGTCGTCGGCCAGGTGCGCACGGTCGACGGGCTCGCCACCGCGGAAGCCCCGGAACCACCCACCGGCCCGCTCGAGCACCAGTGCCCCGGCGGCGACGTCCCAGGGGTGCGTGGCGAAGCCCATCGTGGCGTCCGACCACCCCGCAGCGACGTGCACCAGGTTGAGGGCGCCGCTGCCGAGGCTGTGGTGGTGGCGGTATCGCACCGTCAGGTCACGCAGCAGGTCGAACGCCACGGCCTCGCCGAGCAGGTCGAGGTCCTGCTGCACCGGGAAGCTCGTCAGCACCGTCGCGGCGTCGTCGGGGCCGGACGACGAGTGCATCGGCGCACCGTCGAGCCAGGCTCCGTCGTCGTCCGCCGCGAACACGTGGTCGGCGACCGGGTCGAAGACCACCCCCGCGACGACCACGCCGTCGACCTCGGCCGCGATCGAGATGCACCAGTACGCGAGTCCGCGGGCGAAGTTCGCCGTGCCGTCGATCGGGTCGACGATCCACCGCACCACGGCGTCCCCGGTGGTGTCGGCGCTGCCGGGGCCGCCGGTGGTGTCGGCGCTGCCGGTGGTGTCGGTGCTGCCGGTGGTGCCGGTGGTGTCGGCGCTGCCGGGGCCGCCGGTGGTGCCGCCTTCTTCGCCGAGCACGACGGAACCCGGCACCGCCGCGGTGAGCACCGCGGTGATCGCCTCTTCGGCCGCGCGGTCGTGCAGGGTCACCACGTCGTGCGCATCGCGCTTCGTGCTGATCGTCATCGGGGCGCGGAACACGGCGAGGAGGTCGGGCGCGACGGCACGCGCGGCATCCTCGGCGATCACCCGGAGCGTCTGGGGAGCAGGAACGGTTCGCATGGTCCCCGGTTGTACGACGTCGAGGCCCCTGGACGGCGAACCACGCCGGTCGTCGGCCCGAACCGCAGGTGAACGGGTGGGTGCGAACGGTGAACGGCGGCTCCCCGCCGACGGAGGGGTTGAACGCCGCGTGAACGGGTGACGGCGGGTGATCGACGCGCCTTGACCCGTCTCCGGCACCCGCAGCACAGTGGAGTCGTTCCCGGATAGGGAACGTTCCCTACTCGGAGGTGTCCGCCCCATGACGGTCCCCGTCACGTCCGGCCTGCTCGCCGGTCCCCCGCGTACCGCGGGATCGCCCCGGCCGCCGCAGTCGCGGCGTCCAGCTCGGGCGGCCCGGTCGGCCCGGTCCTCGTTGCGCTCCGACCGACGGCTCGGTCTGGTGCTCCTCGCACCGGCGCTGCTCGCGTTCGCGGTCTTCGTCTTCTACCCGCTCGGCCGCGTCCTGGTCCTGAGCACCCAGGGCACCGACATCTTCGGCCAGCCGGCCGGCTCGGTCGGGCTGCAGAACTACGTCCGCACGTTCACCGACCCCGCGTTCGGACGGACGATGCTGACCACGGCCGTCTTCTGTGTCGGCGTGGTCGCCGGGCGGATCGTGTTCGGGCTGCTCGTCGTCGTGCCGCTCACCGTGAAGCTCCGCGGTCTGCCGGTGTTCCGAGCACTCCTGACCGCGCCGATGGTCGTCTCCGTGTCGGCCGGGTCCGTCGCGTTCGCAGCGATGCTCGCTCCCGGCAACGGGCTGTTGAACACGGTGATCACGCAGTTCGGCGGAGCACCCGTCCCGTTCCTGACGAGCACGCAGTGGGCCCTGGCGAGCGTCATCGTCGTCACGATCTGGGGGTCGCTCGGGTTCACCGTGCTGCTCCTGCTCGGAGCGTTCGGCGCCATCGACCAGGACGTCATCGAGGCCGCGCACCTCGACGGGGCCGGCCCCGTCCGGACCCTGTGGTCGATCTCGTTGCCGCTCGTCACCCCGACGCTCTTCTTCGTGGTCGTGACCGGCACCGTCGAGGCGCTGACGACCTTCGGACAGATCCAGATCCTGACCGGTGGCGGTCCAGCCGACTCGTCGAAGACCCTCGTCTACGCCATCTACCAGCAGGCGTTCGGGTCGGGCAGTGCGAACTTCGGCCTCGCCGCCGCGCTCGGGGTCGTGCTGTTCCTGCTGGTCCTGGGGCTGTCGATCGTGCAGTTCGGCGTGCTCGAGAAGCGGGTGAACTACTGATGCGCCCCGTCACCGTCCGCCGGCTCCGGAGCGCCTTCGTCTACGCCTGGCTCGTCATCGCGGTCGTCGTCGTCTGCTTCCCCCTGTACTACGTGTTCGAGGGCGCACTCACCCCGACCCGGTACCTGGACCAGGGCCTCGCCGGTCTCGTCCCGATCCACCTGACGCTCGACAACATCGTCCGCGCCACGCAGGTCGTCCCGCTCGGAGCGCAGTTCCTGAACAGCGTCGTCGTCACCCTCGCCCAGACGGTGCTGCAGGTCGTCATCGGCATCATGACCGCCTACGCGCTCGTGTTCTGCCGGCTCCGCGGCACCCGTGCCCTGTTCCTCGTCCTGCTCGCCAGCCTGATGATCCCCGGCGAGACGACCCTGATCGCGAACTACCTGACCGTGGCGTCCTGGCACCTCATCGACACGCTCCTGGTCGTCTTCCTGCCGTTCGTGGCCTCGGCGCTGACGATCTTCCTGTTCCGCCAGGCGTTCCTGAGCTTCCCCGACGAGCTGCGGGAAGCCGCGGTCCTCGACGGCGCCGGGCACTTCCGGTTCATCCGGTCCATGCTGCTGCCGCTCACCCGCCCGACGCTCGTCTCGGTCACGCTCGTGAGCGCGACGGCCGCGTGGAACGGGTTCTTCTGGCCGCTCCTCGTCACCAACTCGCCCGAGCACCGCACCGTGCAGGTCGGCATCGCCCAGCTGTCCGACGCCGAGGCCGCCGACATCGGCGTGGTCCTGGCCGGCGCCGCCATGGTGACCCTCCCTGTCCTCGTCCTGGTCCTCGTCGCCCAGCGGTTCCTCGCCGGCGGCCTCACCGCCGGCGCACTCAAGTGACGACGCACACGTTCCCCTCCCCGATCCCCGCCCGCCCCGCACCCGAAGGACGCACCATGCCCACTCGTCGTTCCACCGCCCTCACCGCACTCGCCACCGGCGCCGTCGCGGTCCTCGCCCTGACCGGATGCTCCACGTCGAGCTCGGCGTCGGAGCGCTCCGGCCCCGTCACCGTCGACTTCTGGCACGCCATGTCCGGTCCTGCGGCGACCGAACTCGACGCCCTCGTCGCACGCTTCAACAAGCAGAACGACCAGCACATCACCGTCAAGTCGTCGTTCCAGGGCGACTACGCGGCCGTCCAGACGAAGTACACGGCGGCGGTGCAGTCCGGCTCCACGCCCGACCTGCTCATGATGAACGACGTGTCGACCGGCTTCATGATCGACTCCGGCCAGACGGTGTCCCCCGCGACGGTGAGCGGCTCGACGTCGAGGACCGACACGATGGCACCGGCCGTCTCGACCTACTACAGCGACGGCAAGTCGCTCGCGGCGATGCCGTTCTCGGTCTCGATGCCCGTGCTCTACCTGAACAAGGCACTCGTCGCGAAGGCCGGCCTCGACGCTGCGAAGCCGCCGAAGACGCTGGCCCAGGTCGCCACCTGGGCCGAGAAGATCCACGCCGCGACCGGTGGCTACGGCATGAGCATGAACATGGGCGACTCGTGGATGCTCGAGGAACTGAGTGCCTCGGGCGGCCAGCCGTTCTGCACGCCGGACAACGGCCGGAAGGGCAAGCCCGTCACCGGCGTCTCGCTCACCTCGGACACCCAGGTGCAGTTCATGAGCACGCTGCAGAAGCTCTACCAGGACGGCGCCGCCCTGAACCCCGGCACCGACTCGACCGTGCAGAACTCGGCGTTCTCGAGCGACAAGGTCGGGATGCTGCTGACCTCGTCCGGCGCGTACACGACCGTCGACCCGGACGGCTCCAAGTCGGTCGTCGCCCGGTTCCCCACGACGTCGGACTCCGACGACGCCGGCCAGGTCATCGGCGGCAACGCCCTGTGGATCTCCGGCAAGGGCCACTCGACCGCCGAGCAGAAGGCGTCGTACACGTTCGCCAAGTGGCTCCAGAGCCCCGACGTGCAAGCCGAGTGGGCGAAGGCGACCGGCTACGTCGCGATGAACACCGACTCCGCGAAGACCACCGTCGGCAAGCGCTCCCTGTCCGACCCGAACATCGCCACCATGTACCAGCAGCTCACCGACGACCCCACGAGCGTCGCAGCGGCCGGCTGCATCACCGGCGCGTTCCCGACGGTCCGTGCCACCGTCATCGGAGCCTTCAACCGCATCGTCGAGGGTGCCGACGTCGAGTCGACGATGCAGGACGCCGAACAGCAGGCCGGCAAGCAGATCGCGTCCTACAACGAGGCCGCCGGCAAGTGAGCACGGTCGGCGCGTGAGCGCCCCGCGAGGCTGACCAAGGGTTCATGGAGCACGGCCGCCGTTCGCCATACGGTTGTCTGACGAAGCGGGCAGGCAGCCCGCACGACGATCGGAGCCCTGTGGTGTCTGCTGCGAACGGCCGGCCCGGCTACGGTGCTCCGGAACCCCTGCGCATCGTGTTCTCGTTCCCGCGGGGGCGCGGACACCTCGCACCGATGCTGCCGCTCGCCCGCGCGGCCAGCGCTGCCGGACACCGGACGGCCCTGAGCGGCGCACGCGAGGCGGTCCTCGAACAGACCGGCTTCTCGCACCGGCAACCGCGGGACGTGGAGCTGCCGGCGAGCAGACCGGGCACCGGCACCCTGACCCCGATCGACCCGAGCACGGTGCTCACCCGCGTCCCCCAGGTGTTCCTGGGGGACGCGGCCGCCGGTGCCGTCGTCGACGTCGGACGGCTGGTCACTCGGTGGACGGCTGACCTCGTGGTCTGCGGGGAGTTCGACTTCGGCGCGATGACCGCCGCCGAACGAGCCGGGGTGCCGTGCGTGGTGGTCCTGGCCTTCGCCTCGGCCGGCGGGACCTGGCGCGAAGCGGTGCGAGAGCCGCTCGAGGCGCTCCGTCGACGCGCGGGACTCGGGCCCGACCCGGAGCAGCACATGCTCGGCGGCGCGCTCACCGTCGTCCCGTTCCCGGCGTCGATGCGATCCGGGCGCGAGCTGCGGGGCCCGGTGATCCGGATGCGACCGGACACCTGGTCGTCACCCCCGTCGGACGCCGCGGCGTGGTTGGCCGCCGGCGACGGACCCCGCGTCTACGTCACGCTCGGCACCGAGTTCAACACGAAGTCCGGCGACCTGTTCGCTCGGCTGATCGACGCGCTCGCCACCCTGCCTGCGCGGATCCTCGTGACGACCGGACCCTGGGTCGACCCGACGACCTTCCCGGTGCCGGCGGGTCCGGGGACGATCCGGGTCGAGCAGTACGTGCCGCAGGACTCGGTGCTCGGGCTCGTGGACCTGGTCGTGAACCACGGCGGATCCGGATCGGTGACCGGGGCGCTCGCGCACGGGGTGCCCCTGCTGGTCCTGCCGCTCGGTGCGGACCAGTTGCCGAACGGCGGCTGCGTCGAGGCCCTGGGCGCCGGACTCGTCCTCGACGCCGCGACGGCGACCGCGGAGGACATCCGCACCACCGCGTCGCGGCTCCTGACCGACCCGGCGTTCCGCGTCGCCGCCGGACGGATCCGGACCGAGATCGCTGCCGGCGAGACCCCGGCCGTCGTGCTGGACGCCGTCGAGCGCCTGGTCGGTGGGTGAGCGCGCACCGCGGTGACGAGCGCCGATCAGCCCGATGCTCGGCGCACCAGGCACGTGTGAGGACGGCGTCTCGCCCGTCCTTCGGAAGGATGCACTCCCCTTCCGCTCGGCCCGCTCGTTGCACCGGGCCAACAGGTTGGGTCCGAGAGTCCCCGATTCGACCCTCACACGGCGCGAGGGCAGAACGTGGAGCCCGTCAGCAACCACTACGACGCCTTTGCGATGAGCCCGGTCCCCGCTCCCAGCCCTGACGCCGTCGCTGCCAGCGAGGTCGCCGCTGTGGTGCGTTTGGCGCCCCTTCACCGGGCATTTTTGCGGGACAGGCATGCGGCAACACCCCCGGTCAGGCGGCAGTACACAACAGAGGCTGTCGAAGGCGGCAACTGTCATGGAGCGGTGAACCACCGCCTTACGGGCACGTTCTGCCGCCCGCCAGACACACCACTATTTGTCGTAGACCGGTACGGAAGGAAGACCTCGGTCAGCTCGGGCACGATCAACGATGGACTGGATGACTGCCGTCTTGGCTGCGTTATACGAAGCTCCGCGCTGCTGAGCTCCCTCTGCGGCAGCAACTTTCGCCGCCTCGTAACGCCTCATGTCCTCGGGGTGGTTGAGGAGCCAATCCCGCAAGATGCGCTGGTTGTTGTGCTCCCATTCGTCTGCCGTGAAGAAGTGCGCGATACGAAGTCTTCGCCCGTCGCGCTCGAAGACCATCACGGGATGGGAACGCACGCTGCTTCCAAGTTCCCATCCGCCAGCTTCCAAGCGCTGGCGGTGGGCCTCGAAGTCCGCGCCGTCGCAGACCCGGACTGCAAGATCGATGATTGGCTTCGCGGCCAGACCAGGAACAGAGGTCGAGCCGATGTGCTCGACGAGCCAAACACTGTTCCCCAGCTTCTGGATCTCCTCAGCGGCAGCCTCGAATTGGTGTGGCCAGGACGGATCGTACGGAACGAGCACAGTTCGCACTCTAGATCCCGCTGCCGTCGAGCCGCTGCCCGGCCACCGATCGGTCTGCGGGACGATCAGCGACCGAACTTGCCGGTGGTTCGCTTGGACTCCCATCGATCGAGCTGGTGCAGCTCATTCCGAGAGTGCCCGACCGCGGCCATGGCCTCCTTGATGCGCGCGAGCGACAGGTCTGCGGCGGCCGCTTGTTCCAACAGCCGCGGCATCATCTCGTCGCTCTGGCCGTTGCGATCCCACCCGTTGTTGCCGATGAAGTGCAGCGTCTCGAGAAGGTCGCGCTGCTGGTTGGTGAAACCGATCCAAGAGAGATCAGCAGGAGGGGTCGTCATGACTCGATTCTGCTGGTCCACTCCGGTGTTCGATGACCGATCGTCCACCGGACACTCCGAGATCTGCGCCAGCCCCCCCCCGGAATCCGTCTGTGGGCAGCTTCGCTCCGTGTCGTCGGAATCGCTTCCTTCGGTGTCGGGACGTCACGGGTGCGCGAGACGGCTCGCGTGACGAGGGGTTCGGGTGCATACTGGTGGTGTCTTCGGACCCGGTAGTGGGGCTTGCCGGACCCAACCTCGACAGTTGTCGACAACAGTCCCTATCTCAGCTGGTCGCGTTTCTGCGCGCCTGAGGTAGGGAGTGTCATGACAGCACCAATAGGTACCGGACCGGTCGTCGTCGGTGTCCTACCCGGCCTCGCGCCGGCGGTGATCGAGGTTGCGTCGTCCATCGCGCGGCGCTTCGGTACGACGCTGGTGTGCGTCAGCGTGGATGCGTCGCTCATCGATGCCGGTACGCGCTCGGACGGGTCGGTGATGGCGGAACCGATCGACCCTGACACCGCTGACACGACACCGCAGGGCTTGTCTGACAGTGACGAGGCGGCAGTACGTGCTGCCGCAACGACCTACGGCGTCGACGTCACGTTCGTTGCCGGTGTCGGGGATCCGAGCCGGGCATTGTCGCAGGTGGCCGAAGACCGCGACGCGGCGATGCTGGTCGTCGGGGCCAGGACGGGAGCGGGTCGAATCGCGGAGTTCTTCACGGGGTCGGTCGCGGCACGACTGACCCATCGACAGCACCGTTCAGTGCTCGTGGTGCCCGTTGATCCGGTCGGGTTCGATGCCCCGCTGCCGTGGGACACCCCGTGACCGGCCAGCTTGTTCTGCTCCGCCACGGACAGAGCACTGCGAACGATGCCGGCACCTTCACCGGCTTGCGAGACGTCGCGATGACCGAACAGGGCACCGCTGAAGCGAATCGGGCTGGGTTGCTGCTCCTGCATGCGGGCATCCGACCGGACCTCGTGCTCACGTCGACGCTCGAGCGGGCGCTCCACACGGCGGAGCTCGTCACCGACGTCGTCGGACGTGATGCGCCGATCGAGTCGTCGTGGCGGTTGAACGAGCGGAACTACGGCGCACTCACCGGCATGTCCAAGCAGAGTACGCAAGCGGCGTTGGGGGCGGAGCAGTTCTTCGCTGTTCGCCGGACCCGCACGGGTCGGCCGCCACGCATGTCGATCCGCGCGTGGTTGGCGCTCCGGCGGACGCCGGCGCTTCGTGGACTGCCGTGGGCGGCAGTTCGTCGAACCGAGACACTGTCCGACGTCATCCTCCGGGTCCGACCCGTCCTGTCGGACCGAATCACCCCGGCACTCCGCGACGGGCAGACAGTGCTCGTCGTCGCGCACGGCAACTCATTGCGGGCACTGTGTGCCTGCATGGACGGCCTGACCGACGGTGAGCTCGCGGACCTGAACCTCCCCACGGGCGAACCCCTGGTCTACCGGTTCGACGGCGACGGTGGGTTCTGTCCGCGGGGTGGGGAGTACCTGCATCCGGCAGCACGAGCAGCAGCGGCAGCGGTCGCTGCGGAAGGTGGAACATGACCTCCAGAACGGACACGGACCTGCCCGATGGGCAGCTCCCGCCCGACCCGGACATCGACGCCGATGACCCGGAACGTATCGCCAGGCCAGTGCATCTGCGGTGGCGGTACCTCGGTGTCGTCGCACTCGGCGGCGCCATCGGTACCGCCGCACGTGACGGACTCAGCACCGCGTTCCCCGCTCAGCACGGGGTGTCCTGGGCGATCTTCTGGATCAACATCGCCGGCGCGCTCCTACTCGGTGTGCTGCTGGAACACCTCGCGCATCGCGGACCTGACGAAGGGCGCCGCCGGGCACTGCGCCTGCTTCTGGGAACCGGTGTCCTCGGCGGGTTCACCACCTACAGCACCCTCGCGACCAGCACCGCGGTGTTGTTCCTCGCCGGCCGCGGGTTGTCCGGCACCGGGTACGGGCTCCTGACGGTCCTGGCCGGCGCGATCGCCACCGGGAGCGGCCTCGCGATCGCGGGCTTGGTCCGACCGAACGGAGCCACATCATGAGCGCCCTGGCATTCCTCAGCGTCGCTGTCGCTGGCGGCGTCGGCGCGGCCGCACGGTTCTTCGTGGATGGTGCGATCAACCGGGGTCGGCAGTTCCGGCTCCCGGTCGGGACGCTGACGATCAACATCACCGGCTCGTTCCTGCTGGGCTTGATCACCGGCGCCGCCGGTCACCTCGGCGCTACCCCCGTCGCGCTGCTCGGAACCGGGCTCATGGGTGGCTACACCACGTTCAGCACCGCCAGCTTCGAGACCGTCCGCCTCGCACGCACCGGCCGCACCACCGCGGCTGCCGTGAACGGGCTCGGGATGCTCGTCGTCTCCGTCGCCGCAGCCGCCGGGGGCGTCACCCTCGGCACCCTCACTTGACCATCCGACTGGGAGAAGAACAGCTCATGCACTTCGACATCACGATCGAGATCCCCCGCGGCAGCGGCAACAAGTACGAGGTCGACCACGCCACCGGACGGATCCGCCTGGACCGGGCGGTGTTCACCAGCATGGTGTTCCCGCAGGACTACGGCTCGATCGACGACACGCTCGGCGATGACGGCGACCCCCTCGACGCACTCGTGCTGCTGCCCCGGCCCACGTTCCCCGGCGTCGTCGTCGACGTCCGCCCGGTCGGGATGCTCCGCATGGTCGACGAGAACGGCGGCGATGACAAGATCCTCACCGTCCCCGCCGGAGACGTCCGCTTCGACCACGTCCAGGACATCTCCGACGTCGCCGAGCCGGTCTTGGCGGAGATCGAGCACTTCTTCGCCCACTACAAGGAGATCGAGCACGGCAAGCACGTCACCACCAGCGGGTGGGCGAACCGTGTCGACGCCGAAGCCATCATCCGCTCCGCACAGGAACGGTTCACCCCGCACCCCTGACCGGCACCCGCGCACCATCCAGTGCGCGCCCTGAACCGCCGTGGGGAGGCAACTGGCGCCCAGTGATCGCCAGGAGGTCGTCCCTCCGCCTCCCCGCGGCCCACACCAGCACGACCAACCCGAAAGGCGACAACCGCCATGAACGACTACATCAGCAACGTCCACCACACCACCCACCATCAGGGCGAGTACGTGACCCACACCAGCCGCCCCGTCACCATCAGAAGCCTGCACGGCTCCCGGATCCTCGACTCCCGCGGCTGCCCGACGATCCAGGTGCGTCTCGAGCTCGAGGACGGCACCGTCGTCACCGGTGACGCCCCCGCAGGCGCATCGACCGGCGCGCATGAGGCTGTCGAGCTTCGCGACGGCGGCAGCAGCTACGGCGGCCGCGACGTGAGCCAGGCGCTGCACCTCATCGCGACGGACGTCGCACCGATGATCACCGGTCAGTCGTGGACCTCGATCGGGCAGGTCGACGCCGCCCTCGCTGCCCTCGACGGCACCCCGAACTACCGCCGGCTCGGTGCGAACAGTGTCGTCGCGACCTCGATCGCCCTGGCACGCGCTCTCGCCGCCGCAGCGGAGCTGCCGCTCTGGCGTTGGATCGCAGACGTCACCGGCAGCACGCCCCGCCTGCCCGTCCCGCACTTCAACGTGCTCAACGGCGGAGCGCACGCAGCGAACGCGCTCGACTTCCAGGAGTTCATGATCGCCCCGGTGAACGCCGACACCATGACCGACGCGGTTCGGATCGGGTCGGACGTGTACCACGCACTGGCGGCACTGGTCCGGGAACGGTTCGGCAGTCTCGGTCTCGGGGACGAAGGCGGCTTCGCCCCATCGATCGCCGCGCCCGAGGAGGCCCTCGACCTCCTCGTCGCCGCGATCAGTGCCGCTGGCTACGAGCCCGGCGTCGACACCGTCGCGATCGCACTCGACCCGGCGGCGAACGAGTTCGCGCTCGGCGACGGTAGCTACCGGGTCGTGGATCGCCGTCTCGACCGCGCAGGCATGGTCGACTACTACCGCGACCTCACCAGCCGGTATCCGATCCGGAGCATCGAAGACGGCTTCTCCGAAGATGACCACGGCGGCTGGAAGGCGATGTCGTCCGCGCTCGGCGGCATGCTCCAGATCGTCGGCGACGATCTCTACGTCACCGATCCACAGCGCATCCGCGACGGCGGGAAGGACGGGCTCTCGAACGCAGCGCTCATCAAGCCGAACCAGATCGGCACCGTCTCCCAGACCCTCGACGCGATCGGCGTCGCACGCTCGCTCGGGATGCGGAGCATGGTGTCGCACCGGTCCGGAGAGACCACCGACACGTTCATCGCGGACCTCGTCGTCGGCACCGGAACCGGGCAGATCAAGTCAGGCGCCCCCGCCCGCGGAGAACGCGTCGCGAAGTACAACCGGCTCACCGAGATCGCGGAGAACAATCCGGAGCTGCCCTACGGGCTGCGCTGACCCCGACCGGTCACCTCGTGGGCGACGCGCAGGAAAGCAGAAACAGCTGGCTGGGGCTCTCCCGACCAGATCGCCCGCAACGGCCGGGCAAGTGGCGCTCCAGAGAGCGGGACCCGCACCAGCGACCCGTCGTTGATGTCGGCGGCGACCGTGCGAAGGCTCATCACCGCCGGTGCAATCCCAGCCTGCGCGTTCGCCCGGATGATGCTCGTGGTCTCCAGCACCGCGGCCGGAACCGACATGTTCAAACCGGCCTCCCTGAGCCATGCGGCGAGGGTCGCGCGAGTCCCGGAACCTTCTTCCCGCAGGAGCAGAGCCGTCGCCGCCAGGACCTCCGCACTGATCCCGGTCGACCGAGCCCAGGGATGGCCCGGCGCAACGACGACCGCGAGCTCATCGTCCGCGATCACCAGCGCGGACACACCTGCTGCCGTCACCGGGGTTTCCGTGAACCCGAGGTTCGCGCCACCCGACTGCACGAGGTCCGTCACCGCGGCGGAGTTGCCCGCGATCAAACGCACCCGCACGTCGGGTTCACGGCGTCGGAATTCGAGCAGCCAGCCCGGCAGCAGCAGCTCCGCGATCGTCTGTGACGCTGCGACGACGAGCGAACCCGTGGGAGCCCGCAGCGCAGCCACTCCTGCCTCGAGGTGGCGAGACCCGTCGAGGACCGGTCCGGCCAGCCCGACGACGAGCCGGCCGGTCTCGGTCAGCACCGACCCCGTGGTCGAGCGGTGCACCAACAAGTGGCCGACCATGCGCTCGGCGACCCGGATCCGAGCAGACACTGCCTGTTGCGTGACGCCGAGCGCTCCAGCGGCAGCGGAGAAAGAGCCGGTCTCGGCGACGCATGCGAGCGCGTCGAGTGTGTCGAGGTCGAACGTTCGGTCCGTGAGTCGCCGTAGTGCCACAACCAACGATTGTGCCCCGCCAAGAGGTTCCCGGTACCGCCAGAGGCAGGATTCGCGCAGGCTTGGCCCATGACAACGCTCCGCACCGACCCTGCACCCGCGAACGGTAGCCAGCTGCCCCAACGGCCGCAGACGACGTTGTTCCGTGACCTGGAGCGGCAAGGCCTGATCGTGTCGAATCTCACACCGAACTGGTTCGCATCAATCATGGGCACTGGGATCGTCGCTGTCGCAGCTGCGTCACTCCCACTGCAGTTCCCCGGTCTGCGCATCGCGGCGACGGTCGTGTGGGCGATCGCCGCGGTGCTCCTCGTCGCCCTCACGATCGCGACGGTGCTGCACTGGATCCGCTACCGGAGCACCGCAGCCAGGCACCACCTCAACCCGGTCATCTCCCACTTCTACGGCGCACCACCGATGGCGTTCCTCACCGTCGGCGCCGGGACACTCCTGCTCGGCAAGGACTGGGTCGGCCTGCCCGCCGCCGTCACCATCGACTGGGTCCTGTGGACCATCGGCACCATCGGAGGGCTGCTCACGGCAGTCCTGGTGCCGTACCTGGCGTTCATCCGCCACGAGAACAAGCCCGACTCCGCGTTCGGCGGCTGGCTGATGCCCATCGTCCCGCCGATGGTGTCCGCCTCCACCGGCGCCCTGCTGCTGCCGTACGCTCCCGCCGGACAGGCGCGGGAGACGCTGCTGTGGTCCTGCTACGGCTTCTTCGGGCTCAGTCTCGTGACGTCGCTGGTCGTGATCACGCTGATCTGGAACCGGCTCGCGCACCACAAGGTCGGGGCCGCCGGCATGGTGCCGACCCTGTGGATCGTCCTCGGACCCGTCGGACAATCCATCACGGCGGTGAACCTCCTCGCATCGAACGCACCCACCGTCGTCGACGCATCCACCGCCCACGCGCTCCTCGTCGTGGCGCTGGTGTACGGGTTCGCGATGCTCGGCTTCGCGCTGCTGTGGACCGTCATCGCCCTCGCGGTCACCGTCCGGACCGCCCGCGAACACCTGCCGTTCAGCCTGACCTGGTGGTCGTTCACGTTCCCCGTCGGCACCTGCGTCACCGGACTCAACGGGCTCGCCCTGCACTCAGGCCTGACCGTCGTTGCCGTCCTCGCCGTCATCTACTACGCCGGCCTCGTCGCCGCATGGATCACCGTTGCCCTTCGCACCTTTCACGGATCCGTCATCCGTGGCACCCTGCTGGCACCGCCACAGCCGTCATGAGTACCCCCGAGGAACTCGCTGACGTTCGATCGCTGAACGGTCTTGCGGAGACGTGGCGGACCGCGCCCGACGGCAGCCGACGGTTCGTCCCGAGCTTCGACCCACGATCCGGCGGCAGATCCAGCCGCGTCCTGGTCCTGATGCAGTCGCCCGGCCCCCAGACCATCGCCGCAGCGCACGCAGCCATCTGCAGCGAGGACAACCCGGGCCCGACCGCGGCCGCGTTCCGAGCAGCCCGTATCGAGTCAGGGCTCGCACGCGGCGAGTACGTCCGCTGGAACCTCATCCCATGGGAACTGCCCGACCGCGTGCGACTCGCGGACGTCGACGAGGGGCGGCATGCCCTTGCCACACTGCTCGCGGCGCTGCCCGCTCTCACTGCGATCGTCACGTACGGGGCCGTCGCCCTCGACGGCGTCATGCGACACCTCACCCTGGACGAGCACCCCCGACTCCTCCCGGTCATCGCAGCACCACATCCGTCTCCCGCCAACGGCCGCCATCGCTCGGAACAACACTTCCGTTCCGTGCAAGCACTCCGGCTCGCCGCGCGAGCGCGACCCACGTAACAAACACCTCCGATTCCGCTGCACCGGAGCTTGAGCAGGTCGGAGCGTGGCTCAGACCGGCGTGTCTTGGAGCGAAACCCAGTTCCTGCATCCACGTGCCGCTACCGCGCCGGTCGGTCGAGTTTCGCTCCGTTCTCCTCACGGGTCACCTCCTCGGGTACGCGCGCGTGTCCACCACCGACCAGGACGCGTCGCTGCAGATCGATGTGCTCAACGCCGTCGGCTGCTGCCGCGTGTTCGTCGACACCATCTCCGGCTCGCTCCGACACCCGCCCGAGCTCGACAAGCTCCTCGACCAGCTCCGCGCCGGCGACACCCTCGTCGTCTGGCGGCTCGATCGGCAAGGTCGCTCCATCCGGCACCTCATCGACCACCTGCACGCCCTCGCTGAGCGCGGCAGCGGGCTCCGCTCGCTGCAGGAGACCATCGACACCACCTCGCCCGGCGGGCGGCTCGTGTTCCACGTCTTCGCCGCACTGGCGGAGTTCGAACGGGACCTCAGCAAGGAACGCACGAACGCCGGCCGTGCCGCCGCCCGAGCCCGCGGCCGGACCGGTGGCCGTCCGTCGCGGCTCTCCGTGGACCAGGTGCGCACCGCGCGCCGGCTCGACGAGCAGCAAGCGATGACCGTCGCGCAGATCGGCGACGTCCTCCGCGTCAGCCCCACCACCATCTACCGGGCTCTCGGCCGTCACACTGAACCAGTCACCGCGAGGCGGTCCAGGCCCGCACCCAACCTGTAGCCAGCGCTGGGACGCGCGCGACTGAGCCCGACACCGACCGCCGCGAAAACGACGACACAGAGCGAACCCGCTCACAGCCCGGAGGCCCCACCACGGCATGAGCCCTCAGCGCACCAGGCAGATCGTGCGGAAGTCGACGTCCGGTCCGGGCCGCGTGTACGACGAGGTGCTCTCGAGCCAGTCGGCTGTGGGTGAGATCTGGTCGGGGACCAGGTCCGCCTCGGAGCGGGCACCGATGCCCTCGGACTCCCAGTACGAGCGGACGCGGTCCACGTCGCGGTTCGCACCCTCGATCATCGTGTGGTCCTCGGGCAGGAGCTCCTTGCCGTCGGCGTCGGTGTACTCCCCCGGGGCGTACCAGTACGTCCACCGCACCCCCTGGTGGGCGTTCGACAGCTTGCACTCCTCGCTGTACGCACCACCGGCTCGCTCACCATCGCGGTAGGCGGACTTCCGGTCGCCGCCGAGGATCCGCACGGTGCGGTCCCCGATCCGTTCGAGTGTGGCCCCGGCGTCGCCGTCGGCGAAGTGCCGCTCGGCGGCGGTCGCCGGCTGCGCCCTCTGCCGGGCGTCGGCGGCCATGCTCCGCACCTGTGACGTCAGGACCAGACCGTTCCACGGCACGGCGATGACCAGCACGACGATCGCCGCGACCACGGCGGCCAGCGAGTGCCGCCGTTCGCGCCGGCGAGCCCGGACCTGCACGACGAGCACCACCGCCGGGATCCCCACGGCCAGCGCGGCCCCGATCACCAGCCGGGTCAGCACGCCCCCTGGGCCGAGCCGGTCGTCCATCGACCCGAAGTCACGCTCCAGGTACGCCCCGATCTGGACCACCCAACTCACGACGAGCAGCACCGGCAACACGAGCGCGATGGCGATCGCGTTGCCCCGTCCCGTCGTCGGGCCCGTCCCGTGGTCGCGCCAGTCCTGCTGTTCCGTGCTCATGTCCGCCCCGCCCCCGTGGTGTCGGGGCCATCCTGCCAGCAGAACGCACCACCGGCCCCGCGACCGTCGCCTCCGTTCCACCCCCGAAGCGGTGGTGCCGCAGCGGCACCGGTTGCTGCCAAGATGACCGACGTGACCACGACCACTCCCCACGCCGATCCCGACGCCGCTGCCGGCGACTTCGAAGGCGGATGGTTCCGCATCGACGACGACGTGGAGCACCTGGACTACCTGGTGTGGCGCCCCGCCACGGACACCGACGCCGCTGCTGCAGCCCCGGGCCCGGCCGCCGTCATCGTCGGCGGCGAACCGCGTGAGCACATCGGTTCGACGCTCCCGCTGGCGCAGCTGCCGGAACTCGACGCGGCGCGTCAGCGCACCGTGCGGAAGCTCTGGAGCAGTCTGATCAACCTCGTCGTGGGCGCGATCGTCATCACGGTGCTCGAGCTGTCCGGGCTGCCCTGGCGAACGGATCTCGGCAGACAGCTCCTGATCGGACTCGGGACGATCCTGCCGACCACGTCGCTCTGCACCGCGATCTGGTGGCGCATCACCCGTGACCCCTCGGGCGCAGTCGTGCGCAAGATGGGCGGACACCGGACCCGCCAGCAGTACGACCAGCAGCGCGCCGTCCTCGACCGCTGACCGCGCCGCGGCCCCTCACCGAACCCGCGCCGTCGCCGTCACCGCGGCCGCACCCGCAGCACCCGCACCACCCGCAGCAGACTCCGGCTCCGACGACGGCCGGACCCCGCGCCCGGGCCGCAGCACCGCGTCCACCCGCTCACGGTCGAGCGCACCCTGCCACCGCGCCACCACCAGCGTCGCGACGCAGTTGCCGAGCAGGTTCACGCTCACCCGCATCGCGTCCATGATCCGGTCGGCGCCGAGCAGCAGCGCGACGCCCGCGACCGGGAACAGCCCGAGACTCGTCGCCGTCGCGGACAGCGCCAGGAACGACGACCCCGGCACCCCGGCCATGCCCTTCGACGTCAGCAGCAGCACCCCGAGCGCGGCGACCTGCTGCTCGAGCGTCAACGGCACCCCGAACGCCTGCGTCAGGAACAGCAGCGAGATCGACAGGTAGATCGCTGCCCCGTCCAGGTTGAACGAGTACCCCGTCGGCACGACGAGCCCGGCGACGCTCCGTGAGACGCCGACCTCGGTGAGCCGGGTGATCATCCGCGGCAGCACGGCCTCGGTCGACGCGGTGCCGAGGGCCAGCCCGAACTCGGCCCGGGTGTGCCACACGAACCGCCAGATCGGCACCCCGGACAGCAGCCGCCCACCGACGAGCAACGCCACGATGAACACCGCGGCGGCGCCGTAGCAGGCGGCGATGAGGAGTCCGTACGACCCCAGGGTGTCGACGCCGTACTGCCCCACCACGTACGCCATCGCGCCGAACGCACCGAGCGGCGACAGGCGCATGACCCAGCCCAGGATCCGGTAGACGACCTCGAGGCACAGGTCGAGCCCCCGGACCAGCGGCCGCGCACGCTCGCTCCCGATCGCGGCGATGGCCGCGCCGACGAACACCGCGAAGACGAGCACCTGCAGGATGTCGTTCGTCGCGAACGCGTTCACGACGCTCGACGGGATGAGGTCGAGGATGAAGGTGCCGGCGTCCGGAGCCGTGCCGCCCGCGGTCTTCGCCGCCACGGCCGAGGCGTCGAGCGACGACGGGTCGATCCGCAGGCCGGCGCCGGGGCGCACGAGGTTGCCGACCAGCAGACCGAACACGAGCGCACACGACGACGCGAGCAGGAAGTAGACCATCGCCTTGCCGGCGATCCGTCCCACCGACCGCAGGTCGCCGACGTGCACGATGCCGGTCACCACGACGATGAAGACGAGCGGCGCGATCACCATCTCGATCAGGCGGATGAACCCCTGCCCGACGACGTTGAGCACCGGCGCCGCGGCCGGGAAGCAGACCCCGACCGCGATGCCGAGGGCGACGCCGATCGCGATCTGCACGAACAGCGACTGGTACCAGCGAGCGGGGGCACGATCCGTGGTGGTGACGTCCATGCACCCACCCCACCGTGCGCGTGTTTCGACGACGTTGCGAGCCTGTTCCCACCTGACGCGCCCCGCGCACGCCGAAACGGGCCGGAACAGGGCCCCGCGAACGCCGAAACAGGCCGGAACAAGGCCGCGCACGCCGAAGAACGGCCCCGCACGCCGAAACCGGGCCGTGGTCCGCCTCAGGTGCGCGTGACGACCGTCAGGGTGGGCCGGTGCCGGGCACCCGAGTGGTCCTCGGCCGTCAGCACGCTCCACGACCGGACGACACCGGCCGACGGACCGGCCGACGGACCGACCAGGGTGTGGTCGATCGGCATCGCCAGCCGCGTATCGAGCCACGTCGGCCACGTGCCGAGTGCCGCGGCGTGCACGGCCGACGCGGCGTCCCGGCACGACCCGAGGCGGCCGCCGTCGAAGCTGTCGACCGATCCGTTGACGTCCCCCGACACGATGACGTCCGCGCCGCGGCCGCACTGCTCACCGATCCACCGCAGGTCGGTCCGCCAGCCCGCCAGGCCGCCGGGCAGCACCGGCTGCGGGGCGTGCACCGCGACGATCGTCGGGATCGACGGTCCGGACACCGTCATCGTCTTCACCGGGTCGACACCGGGACGCATCGACGCTCCGGAGGCCAGGTCGGCGCGGACGAGCACCGCCACCTGCGCGCCCTGCCGGCGCATGAACAGCCGCACCGGCCGACCGTGCTCGCCCATCGAACGCGCCACCGCGGCGGCAGCGCGTCGGTCCCCCGCGTCGGGCAGCACGACGACGTCCGCCCGTGCGGACAGCGCCGCCCGGGCGACACCCTGCGGACCGACGAGTCCCCCGTTGGTGTTCCACTCGAACACCCGGAGCGAGTCACCCGCACCGCTGACGGCCCCGACGTCCCACCCCCGCGCGCCGAGGACGGCCGTGTTGGCCACGGCGACGACGAGCACGACCACACCGACCGACGCGGCAACGAGTCGCACGCGACGCACGGCGACGGCGACGAGCAGCAGCGAGAGGCCGACGGCGGCCAGCCCCACGGTCACGAGGGAACGTGCCGGCAGCACGGCGGCGAGCACCGGCGCTCGCCCGATCCCGAGCCACGGAGCGGTGACGAAGGCGACACCGACCAGCAGGGTCGCGACCACCACGGTGGTCCGGACAGCAGCCGCACGACGAGACACCCCTGGATCCTCGCGCACGGACCCCCTCGTCCGCCGGCGAACGGCGACGACGCGCTGAGGATCCTGCTGGGTCCCGGCACCGCAGCGGCGCGCTGCGCCAGCCCACGCCGTGGACCGCGTGACGACGGACGGGAGGCGCGACACCGGCCGGCACCGCGCCTCCCGTCCGCCACCGCGCACGTCGCGGGCCGCACGCGCGACCGCGGGCAGCTAGCTGCCGACCCCCTCGACCACGCCCCACACGAGCACGCCGACCGTCACCAGGGTGCCGAGCACCGAGACGATCGCCGCGACGACGCCGAGCCGTCGCCCGCGACCCGGCCGCACGATCGCGACCACGGCCAGGATCGACGCGATGAACTGGAACGGCCACCCGAGCACGAACACCGACGGCCAGCAGCTGCAGTACAGGCCGGTCAGGGCGAAGAACAGCGCGAGCAGAGCGATGCCGAGCCGGTTCGCACCGGCGTCGTCCGGCTCGCCGCCCACGCTGTCGGCGCCGCCGTCGAGCGGGCCGCCCGGGTACGGGTTGTCGGGCCGGAGCGCCTGCAGTGCCCGGATCCGCTCGGCGTCGAGCGCACCGTCGCGGGCACGGGCGGCATCGGCCAGCGCGAGGACGTCGTTGCCGTGCCCCGCGGCCTCGTGCTGGGCGACGGCCCACGCGAAGAGCGCGCGCTGTCGGGGGTCCGATCGGGTCGCCGCGTCGACCGCCCAGCCGAACGTGGTGAGGAAGAGCAGGCCGCCGAACGCGGTCAGGAGCCCGCGTCCCGGTGCGGACGCTCGAGGACTCTCACCCATTCCCAGTCCGTGCCGCGCCACGCGCGTGCTCGCCGCACCTACGCTCCGAGCGTCCGGTCATCCCCAGCGTCGAAAAGCGGCCCCGTGTCCTCGTACCTGCTCTGTTCACCACCCGTCTACGGCCACCTCGCGCCCCTCGTCGACGTCGGACGTGCCCTCGCGGTGCGCGGCCACGACATCACCGTGCTGACCGGCACCAAGTACCGCGAGCTCGTCGTCGGCGCGGGGCTCCGGTTCGCTGCGCTGCCGGCCGACGTCGACTTCGACGACGCCGACCTGCAGGAGCGGCTCGCCGACGCCAGTGCGGCACGCGGGATCGCGGTCGTCCGCGAGGGCATCATCGCCATGTTCGTCCGGGCGATCCCGTCGCAGTACCGGGAGCTGACGGCGCTGCTGGCAGCGGGGCGCTTCGACGCGGTGCTCGGCGAAGCGTCGTTCACCGGGCTCGCGCCGTACCTGGCCCTGCCGCCCGCGGAGCGTCTGCCCGTGCTCGGGATCGCGACCACCCCGGTGACGCTCACCAGCGTCGACGCGGCACCCTTCGGCACCGCGCTCCCCCCGGGTCGCGGGCCGGTGGCTCGCGCGCGCAACCGACTGCTCACGGCGGCGCTCCACCCCGTCCTCACCCGGCCGCTGCGTCGCGCGGTGGACGCCGTGCTCGCCGAGGTGGGGGCACCGCCGTCGACGATCGACACCTTCGACTTCGCGTACCGCGCGTTCGACACCCTGTTCCAGATGAGCGTCCGGGAGCTCGAGTACCCGCGCCGCGAGCTCCCGGACACGGTCCGGTTCGTCGGTCCGGTCGTGGCCCGTTCCGCGCCGACCTCCGCGGCCGACCTGCCCGCGTGGTGGGACGACCTGGACACCGACACCCCGGTGGTGCTCGTCACCCAGGGGACCATCGACACCGTCGACCTCGGCCGGCTCCTCGCGCCGACCCTGCGCGCCCTGGCGGACGAGGACGTCCTCGTCGTCGCGACCACGGGAGGCCGCCCGGTCGACCAGCTCGAGCGCGCACTCGGCACCGCCCTGCCCGCGAACGCCCGGGTGGCGACCTTCCTGCCCTACGACCAGCTGCTGCCGCGGTGCAGCGTCGTCGTGACGAACGGTGGGTTCGGCGGGGTGCAGCGCACCCTCGCGCACGGCGTCCCGCTCGTGGTGGCCGGGTCGACCGAGGACAAGCCGGAGGTCGCCGCCCGGGTGGCCTGGGCCGGGTGCGGGCGGAATCTGCGTTCCGGGACACCACGGCCTCGGGCGATCCGTCGGGCCGTCCTCGAGGTCCTCAGCACGTCGACCCACCGCGCCCGCAGCCGGCAGGTGGCGGCGTCGATCGCGGCCCTGCCGGACCCCGTCGACGTCATCGAGACCGGGCTGGCGGCGGCCGTCGCCGCGGCCACCGCGGGCGGCACCCAGCGACGCTGACCCCGCCTGCCGGCCCACGTCGTGGGGCTGCACGGAGACGGACAGGAGGCGCGGTGCCGGCTGGCACCGCGCCTCCTGTCCGTCTCATCCCGCGTCGTCGGACCCGGCGCCGACCCGCGGTGCCGCTGCGGACGCCGTCCGGATCCGGAGCGGCACCGTCCCGGCGACGTACCGGTCGTCGCCGGCCTCGAGCGGTCGGCCGTCCTCGGCGGTGCTCGACCGGCGGACCTGCAGGAGCGCCGCCCCGGGCCGCACCCCGAGGAGCGCGGCGTCGGCGTCGTCCGCCAGCAGCGCGTCCACGGTGGTGACGGCGGAGCCGACCCGGATGCCGAACCGGTCCTGCAGGGTCGCGGACACCGACGTCTGCCCGCCTGGGATCGTCCGGATGACCGCGGCGACCCACGGCGCGTAGGCGGTGCGCTCGAGCATGACGTCGACGCCGTCCAGGGAGCGCACCCGCGCGACGTGCAGGACGGGCTCGTCGGGCGCGGCGTGGAACAACCGCCGCTCGCTCATCGTGGCGGGGCGCTCCTCGACCGCCACCACCCGACCACCCGGCTCGTGTCCCCTGGCCCGAGCCAGCTGACCGAACGACTCGAGCGCGCCGGCGTCGTGGCCGAGCGTCGCGGTCCGGACACGCCAACGGGACCCCGGACGCGCCGTCAGCACCTGCCGGTCGCGGAGCAGACCGAGGGCATTCCGCACGGTGCCGCGCGCCACCCCGTAGTCGGCGGCCAGGTCGTGCTCGCCCGGCAGGAGCCCGGTGGCGTCGAACTCACCGCGGAGCACCCGGTCGGCGAGGTCCTCGGCGAGGTCCCGGAACAGTGGTCGCACCCCGTGATCCTCCCCCGCCCCAGCTCCACCTGTCCAGGTGCGTCGGAGTTCTGGTGGCAGCCACCCTGAGATGACAGGGTCCTGCCACGGCGCACCTGGACAGGTCGATCCCGATTCCACCGGACGCGTTCACCCCGCTGCCACGACCGGGCCAGGCACGGTTCAGCGCACCTCGTTGTCATGCTGACGGGTGCTCTTCCCCCGCAGCGCCCGCACTCCCCACCGATCTGGAAGGCCCGCGATGAGCACGAGGAAGCCCGAACACGGCGCACCCGACGTCAGCCTCGACGCCGCACCACCGCTGACCCCGGACGCCGCGTACACCGCAGCGGTCCGCCCCGGTCTGAGCCGCCGCACGGTCCTGGTCGGCGGCGCGGCCGCGATCATGGCCGGCGTCGCCGCAGGCTCCGCGTTCGGACCGGGCGCGGCCGACCGTGCCAGCGCCGCGACCGCCCGTGCCGTCCCCACCGGCACGATCGCCGACGTCAAGCACGTCGTCGTGCTCATGCAGGAGAACCGGTCCTTCGACCACTACTACGGCACGATGCCCGGGGTCCGAGGGTTCTCCGACAAGCAGGCGCTCGAGCTGCCGACCGGACACGACGTCTTCCACCAGCCGGCAGCGGCCCGCACCGACGGCGGCGCCATGCTGCCGTTCCGGCTCGACACCACGCGGTTCAACGCGCAGAACGCCGACGGCCTCGACCACTCCTGGGGTGGCGGGCACACCGCGTGGAACGGCGGGGCCTGGAACCGGTGGGTCGACGCGAAGAGCGCCCAGACGATGGGCTACTTCACGAGCGAGGACATCCCCTACCAGCGCGCACTCGCCGGCGCCTTCACGGTCTGCGACGACTACCACTGCTCGCTCAACGGGCCGACGACGCCGAACCGCCTGTACCAGTGGTCCGGCACGATCGACCCCCGCGGCACCCAGGGCGGACCGGCGACCGACAACCCGGCGGACTACGAACCGGTGTTCGCCTGGACCACCTACGCCGAACGCCTGCAGGCGGCCGGGGTCACCTGGAAGACCTACGCCAACGACGAGGTCGGCGACAGCTCCGCCGACCCCTACGTCGGCGACTACGGCGACAACCCGCTCTGGCTGTTCGAGCAGTACCACCGCGCCCTCGCATCCTCGGACCCCGCCCAGCAGGAGCTCGCCGCGCGTGCCGGGCTGCACGACGGGTGGAAGCCGAACTCCGGCAAGGGGCTCGACGTCACCCACCTGCTCAGCCAGTTCGGGCAGGACTGCGCGACCAACAGCCTGCCCACCGTGTCGTACGTCGTCGCCCCCTACGGCTGGAGCGAGCACCCCGCGGCCAGCCCGGACTACGGCGCCCACTACACGAACGCCGTGGTGCAGGCACTCTTCAGCAACCCGGACACCTGGGCCTCGACCGTCCTGCTCGTCAACTACGACGAGAACGACGGGTACTTCGACCACGTCGTCCCCCCGTTCGCCGAACCGGGCACCCCGGACGAGTACGTCGACGGCCTGCCCATCGGCATGGGTGCCCGCGTGCCGATGACCGTGGTGTCCCCCTGGAGCCGTGGCGGGTGGGTCAACTCGCAGGTGGCGGACCACACCTCCGTGATCCAGTTCCTCGAACACGTCACGGGGGTCCGCGAGCCGAACATCTCCGACTGGCGACGGACCGTCTCCGGCGACCTGACCAGCTGCTTCGACTTCAGTGCCCCCGACCCGAGCATCCCGGGCGCCGACGTCGTCCCCGGCATCGAGCAGACCCGCGCGCTGGTCGCTGCCGCCGACGCCGACCAGGCCAAGCCGCCCATCGAGGAACCCGCGATCGGCGCGCAGACGGTGCCCGTCCAGGAGCCCGGCACAGTCCGCCGTCGGCCCCTGCCCTACCGACAGCACGCGGACGCGACCGTCGACCACCGCACCGGTCGGGTCACCGTGGCGCTCGCGAACGACGGCCGCCAGGGCGTCAACTTCCTGGTGTACCCGAACACCGCGATGCCGTTCGCCGCCCACCCGAAGACCGTCCCCGTGGGAGCGAGCGCCGACTGGGTGTGGGACACCACGACGACCGGCGGCGCGTACGACGTCAGCGTCTACGGACCCGACCGGTTCCTCCGGCGCTTCGCCGGGACCGTCACGGTCGGCGGCCGGGCGACCGGTGGTGTACCGCACGTCTCCGTCGTCCGGGACACCCGCGGCCGGCGAACCCTGCAGCTCCTGCTCGAGAACACCGGCACGGGCGAACTCCGCTTCGAACTCGTGGCCAACGACTTCGTCGAGCACCGCGAGACCGCGCACATCCGTGGGTCCGGGCACAAGACGATGCACTGGCCGCTCGACGAGTGGGGCTACTACGACGTGGTCGTCACCGCGGACGGTGTGCCCGGGTTCCGGTACCGGTTCGCCGGGCGCGCGGAGCGCTGACGCGAGCCGACCCGTGGGGGTCGGCAGGGGCGGTCAGGCCGCGTCGACGACGAGACGGGAGGCCCGGTGCCAGCTGGCACCGGGCCTCCCGTCTCGTCTCGTGACCGTCTCACGTCCATCCCGCGTGCCGTCTCGCTTGCTGTCTCACGCGTCGGCGGCGGTCCCGGCGGGTGCGACCGGAGCGACCGGTGTCGCGGCTTCGGCGTCGGCTTGCGCCGCCTGCCGGGCGAGCACCCGGTCCAGGAAGCGTTCGACGAACGGCAACCCGATGACGACCGCACCGACGACGGCCGCGACGGGGACGATCACCGTCCAGCCGCGCAGGGTCGAGTAGATGGTGGCACCGAGGAAGGCCCACACCACGATCGTGAGCGGCCGGAGCGGGCCGACCGCCGCGTGCAGGTCCATCGCTTCGACGAGGGCAGGCAGGGCACGCCGTCCACGCAGCGTCAGCACGACCCCGATCACCAGGAGAGCAAGACTCCGGACGACACCGACCCACGCAACGTCACTGCCCGGATCCGCCAGCACGCGCTGGACGAACACCACCGACCCCAGGAGCCCGGCGGCGAACACGAAGACGATCACGAGGACGGTCAGCAGACGGAGGGAGCGGCGCACGAGGACTCAGCATAGGGACCCGTCGCGGCGGCCCGTCGCACCGGCTCGTGCTCCGGTTCCGTTCCGGTTCCGGTCCCGTCCTAGGCGACGACCACCTTCGCGTTGATCAGGATGTCGTGCAGGTCCGGGCGGAGCGCCCCCTGCGACGTCGTCCGGACCTTCACGATGAGCGCGGCCCCGGGCTTCGCGAAGGCGCGCGCGACCGTCGCCGACCACGAACCGTCCGTGTTGTGCCCGGCGATCGACAGGAACTGCGCGGTCCCACCGGTCATCGTCGGCAGCAGCTGCTCCTCGAGTCGGTCGGCCGGGAGCCCCGCAGCCGTGAACAGCTGCTCGGTGGCGGCACGGTCCCCGATCGTCGGGTCGAGGTCGGTGAGCCGCTGCTGCGTGATGGTCGCCACGGAGCCGTCGGCGTTCGTGTACTCCCTGGACCCGCTGGTCGGGTCCTCGCCGGTCTGCTCCCAGCCGTCGAGTGCCGAGATCTCGAGCCCGAACGCGGGCAGGGTGCTCGACGAGAGCGCGGCGCCGTCCTCGAACGACAGGTCCTTCGTGGCAGCGTCGACGGTGGGTGCAGCCGACGGTGTCGGCGTCGGTGTCTGCGTGGGCGTCGACGACTGCGAGGCGGCCCGCTGCGTCCCCGGCGCCGTCGTGCCGGTGCCGGCGCAGCCGGAGAGTGCGAGCGCGACGATCGCCGCCGCTGTCCCCGCCGTGGTCATCCTGGATGTGATGGACATGTGGTTCCCCCTCGGATCCCGCCGTGCGCCCCGTGCACCGGTCGGTCCGACTCGGAGCCTACGGGTCCGATCGACGGCGCGCCGCTCGGGCTCGCGTATCAGCCGACCGGACCGGCGGTGTACATCGGTTCGGCGCCGGTCGTCACCGATGCCCGGACCCCGCCGCCGACCAGACGGACCGTCAGCGTCCCGCTGAGCGCCGTCGCCGACAGCGACACCCGTCCGTGCAGCGCCGCCCCGCGCGGCCAGCAGGCGCTCGTGCCCTCGAGTTGGTCGGCCGACGCGACGAGGCAGATCGTCGAACCGTCCCGACCGACCCCGGCCCAGACGTTCCACGGTGTCGCCGCGTCGTCGCCCGACAGCGATCGGTTCGTGAACACCAGACGGGTGCTCGAGCGTTCCATCGGCGTCGCGATCCCCGCTGGCGGCCGGTCGGTGACGGTCTGCGGCTGCTCGAACCGCCGGTCGATCGTCACCGCCCCGGCTGGCGGCGTGACGGTGGTCGTGGGGTCGACGGGGCGCGCCCCCAGCGACAGTCCGACCCCGGTCCCCGCGACGAAACCGATCACGACGGCGGCTGCGCCGACGGTCCAGAGGACGCGGTGGTCGGAGCGTCGGATGCGACCGGCTCGCTGGCGGACACCGGCCAGGAGGCCCCTGCCGCGGTCGTCCGCATCCGTTCCGCGGTCGGCCGTTCGCGTTCCGTGCGCGTCGGCTGCGGGTGCGCGGTCGGCGGTTCGCGTTCCGTGCGCGTCGGCTCCGGGTGCGCGGTCGGCGCTGTGCGGGTCGGCGTTGTGCAGATCGGCGCCGGAGCGAGCGGCGAGGGCACTCCGCGCGTCGGCCGCGTCGGCCGGCGTGGACGCGGCTCCCCAGGCGATGCGTTCCAACCGCGCACGTTCGGCATCGGCGTCGGCGTCCTCGGTCGGGTTCATCGCGCTGGTCGCCCCGGCCCTGGACCGGTCACGAGTCCTTCCCTGCGTCCCGAGCACGCTTGCGGCTGTGCGCACGGGCAACGAGCACCGAGCCGATCTGCACGGCGACGAGGATGCCCCAGAGGACCGCCATCTCGGTGTGGAACCGGGACGGCTCCACGACGGCCAGCACCAGCCAGACCAGGGCGATCACCGCCCACCCCCAGACGAGCCACGGCAGGGGCTTGCCGATCAGCCGTTCGAGCAGAGTGCGTCGCTGCGTCTCGGTCATGGCGCTGACGCTACCGGACGCCGGGGTGATCGCCGAGGACCCGGGGTGCCGATCGGCTGGGTCCTGCCGGATCTGGTGGCTGCCGATCCGGGAAGCGGGTCGAAGCGGTCAACCCGCCGACAGCTCGCGCCGTCAGGGTCAGCTCCGCACCGTGGACGGCCGCGATCATCGCGACGAGCGGCAGGCCGAGCCCGTGCCCGCTCCCGTCCGTCCGCGTGCGGTGGCGTCGTCGGAACGGCTCCGTCAACTCGTGCGCCTCGTCGGTCGGGATCACCTCGCCGTCGTTCTCGACCCGGAGCTCGGAGGACCGAGCGTCGAGCACCACCCGTAGGCTCCCGCCGGAGACGTTGTGGACCACGGCATTGCGGATCAGGTTGCCGACGAGTTGCCCGAGCAACGGTCGGTTGCCCAGCACGACGACGTCGTCGAGCTGCACCGACACGACGATCCGCCGGGCGAGGCGTTCTGCGTCCACCGCCAGCAGCGCGGCCGCGACCTCGTCGCGGAGCGACACCGGGCGTGCGTCGATGGGCTCGTCCCCACGTGCCAGGTCGAGCAGCGCCGTCGTCATGCGGATCATCTGGTCCGTGGTGACGAGCAGCCGTTGGAGGGTCTGCGTCCGGTCCGGCCCGTCGGGTGCGCGGAGGGCGACCTGGAGCATCGTCTTCATCGTGGCGAGCGGCGTCCGGAGTTCGTGCGAGGCGTTCGCCGCGAACCGCGACCGGCTGACGAAGGCGGTCTCCAGGCGGTCGAGCATCCGGTTCAGCGTCGCACCGACGTCGCGGATCTCGTCCGGTGGACCCGAGACGTCCACCCGGGCGTCCAGCGTGCCGGCACCGAGCCGGTCGGCGGTCGTGATGATGTCGCGCAGCGGGCGGAGGAGTCTGCCCGCGACGAGCCAACTGACGACACCACCGATGCCCCCGACCACGAGCAACGCCGGGACCGAGACGATGACGAAGAGGCGCAGGACGTCGTCGCGGCCGGTGATCTCGTACACGTCGTGGGTCGATCCGTAGGGGAACGGGCCCGCCGTGAACGCGTAGCCGGGCACGATGGCGAGGACTGCGAAGACGACCGCGAGCATGACGGCACCGGTCAGCAGGATCAGCGCCGTGTACGTCAGGGTGAGGCGCGCCCGGATCGACAGACGGCGCAGCGCGGCGATCCTCATGCTTCCGGACCCTCGTGCACAGGACCCGGCGCGACCGCGTACCCTACACCGGGCAGCGTCCGGATGGCGTCGGGACTGCCGAGCTTCTTCCGCAGCGTCGAGATGGTCAGCCGGACCGCGTTGGTGAACGGGTCAGCGTGCTCGTCCCACACCTGCTCGAGCAGCTGCTCGGCACTCACGAACCCGCCGTCGGCACGCAGCAGGACCTCGAGGACCGCGAACTCCTTGCGCCCCAGGCGCAGGTAGCGGCCGTCGCGGTAGGCCTCGCGTCGGAAGGGATCGAGCCGGAGACCAGCCGTCTCGAGGACCGGTGCGACCGCGCGACGTGCTCGACGGTTCAGCGCCCGGAGGCGTGCCACGAGCTCCTCGAAGTCGAAGGGCTTCCCGAGGTAGTCGTCGGCCCCGAGCTGGAGGCCGTGGACGCGCTCAGCGAGTGTCGTCGACGCCGTCAACATGAGGACGCTCGGTGCTTCCGGGTCAGCGACGATCCGGGCGCAGACGTCGTCCCCGTGCAGACCGGGGATGTCCCGGTCGAGCACGACCACGTCGTACGTGTGGACGGCCAGCTGATCGAGCGCGGCCAACCCGTCGCCCACCGTGTCGGCGGCGATCGCCTCGAGCCGCAGGCCCGCGCGGATCGCCTCCGCCAGGAACGGCTCGTCCTCCACCACCAGTACCCGCACGTCGCTCCTCGCTTCTCGCTGCTCCGGCTGATCCGGACCCGGTCAGCACAGCAGGTCGGATGTATGCGGAGCGTATGCGCTCGACCAGACGCCCGGCTGACGTGCCGACTGTTCCGATGAGGGCATGTCCAGAACCGACCCCGCGCTCGAGCACCCCGTCCTGCCGTCGTTGACCGGCCTGCGCTGGGTCGCGGCGTTCGGGGTGTTCGCCTACCACGTGCGGAACCTCGGGTACTTCGACGGGAACGCGCAGACGGCCCTGAGTGCCGTGGTCGGTAGCGGCGACACCGGCGTCTCGTTATTCTTCATGCTCTCCGGCTTCGTCCTGGCCTGGTCGGACCGCGCGGAAGACGACACCGCGGGACCGGTGCGAGCCGCACTGCGCTTCTGGGCCCGCCGTGCCGCGCGGATCTGGCCGCTCCACCTGGTCGCCGTCCTCGCCGCGATCATCGTGGCAGCGACACTTCTGCCGGGCATCCGGACGACGTCGCCGGCAGCCCTCGTGGCGAACGTCCTGCTCGTCAACGCCTGGCACGCCCCGTGGTGGCAAGCCGGGAACCCGGTGTCGTGGTCGCTGACCTGCGAAGCGTTCTTCTACCTGACGTTCCCATTCCTCATCCGGCTGCTCCGTTCCGCGCACCCCGCCGTGCTCGCGGCCCTCGCCGCGCTGGCAGCCGTCCTCGTCCTGGTCGCGCCGGTGCTCGTGCCGCACCTGCCCGGTTCTCCGGTCCCGGCGAGCTGGCCACCGGCACGGTTCCCGGAGTTCCTGCTCGGTGTCCTCACCGCTGCCCTGGTGCGCTCGGGCGCCTGGCGCGGACCACGACTCGCGGTCCCCGTCCTGCTGACGGTCGCGGGCCTCCTCGCCGCAGACCTGCACCCCACGTCGCGCTTCGCACTGACCGGCTGCACGGTCGTGGGGTTCTCGCTGCTGCTGCCCGCGCTCGCCAGGGCGGACGTCGAAGGACGCACCACCGGCCTGTCGTCTCCGCTGCTCGTGCACCTGGGAGCCAGGTCGTTCGCGTTCTACCTCGTCCATCTCCTGACGATCGACGCGGTGCTGGCCTTCCGCCCCCTGGGCACGGCCGCCGGAGGAGTGACCAGCGTGCTCCTGACCCTGCTGGCCTTGGTGGTCGCACTCGCCGTCGCGTCCGTCCTGCACGACGCGGTGGAGGTCCCGGTGCGCCGGCTCCTGCTCCGCGGACTGCGGCCCGCTGCTCGAGGTGGGCCGGAGGCCGGGCGAACGGACCAGGGCTTCAGGCAGCTGATCCGCCCGACGGTCGCACGTTCCCGTCGGTGATCGACTGGCGGTACGCGTCGATCTTCCGCTCCAACGCGGCCAGGTGACGGAGCAGTTCCCCCTGTCGCTCCAGCACCACCGCGTGGTGGCGTTCGAGGAGCGCGAGTCGTTCGGCGTCATCGGCACCGGCTCGGTACGCGGCCGCGTACTCACGCATCTCCCGCACGTTCATCCCCGTACCGCGGAGCATCACCGTCCCGGCGAGCCAGCGCAGCGCAGCCGTGTCGTACCGCCGCCATCCATCCGGACCACGCTCGGGCGCGGGCGCGATGCCTTCCTTCTCGTAGTAGCGGATCGTGTCGATGGTGATCCCGAGCACGTCCGCCGCGACGCCGATCGTCACCGGTTCGACGACGTGGACCTCGGGAAGCAGCACAGGGCGCAGTCTCGCACTTGACATGGTGTGCGCACCAGGATGGATCGTCATCCTCGCCCGGGTCCTCCCCGGAGAAGAACGGAGCACTCCCGTGCAGCAACTCTCCCTCGGCTCGCAAGGCCTCGTCACGTCCGCACTCGGGCTCGGGTGCATGGGGATGAGTGCCTTCTACGGCGGTGCCACCGAAGCCGGGTCCGTCGAGACCATCCGCCGCGCACTCGACACGGGGATCACCCTGTTCGACACGGCAGAGGCGTACGGGCCGTTCGCGAACGAGGAGCTGCTCGGCCGGGCCCTCGGCGCCGACCGGGGCCGCGTGGTCGTCGCATCGAAGTTCGCCACCGACTTCGCCGACGACGGCACCCCGATCGGACTCGACGGGTCCCCCGAGCACGCCCGCCGCGCGATCGACCGCTCCCTCAGCCACCTCGGCACCGACCACGTCGACCTCTGGTACCTGCACCGCGCCGACCCGAACGTGCCGATCGAAGACACGATCGGTGCGATGGCTGAAGCCGTCACCGCCGGCAAGGCCCGTGCCATCGGCGTCTCGGAGACCTCCGCCGAGACCCTGCGCCGTGCGCACGCGACGTTCCCGATCACCGCGATCCAGTCGGAGTACAGCCTGTTCGAGCGTGACGCCGAACACAACGGCGTCCTCGACACCGCCAGGGAGCTCGGCATCGGGTTCGTGCCCTTCTCACCGCTCGGGCGGGGGTTCCTGTCCGGGAACATCACCAGGAAGGACGGCCTCCCCGCCGGCGACGCCCGACGGAACCTCCCCCGGTTCTCCGACGAAGCCATCGACGCGAACCTCCGCATCGTCGACGCACTCACGGTCATCGCAGACGAGAAGGGCGTCACCACGGCGCAGCTCGCCCTCGCGTGGCTGATCCGGGCCGGTACCGTGCCGATTCCCGGCACCACGAGGGCATCGCGTGTCGAGGAGAACGTCGCCGCTGCCGACGTGGTGCTCACCGACGGCGACCTGGATCGCATCGAGGCGGCCGCACCGCACGGTGTCGTCGTCGGCGCCCGCAACACCGAGGCCGGGATGGCGCGAGACCGCGGCTGACCGAGGTGCGTGGCGGGAGTGCTCACTGCACCCTGCTGCTCGGAGGTTCGTCGCGGATCAGGTCGACGGGTCGAACCGGTACATCCACGCCGCAGGTCCCCCACGGTCTCGCCGCGCCGTGAACGCTGCGCCGGGCAGGACGAACCGATCGCGGACGATGGATCCCACCCTGCCGAGCGTCTTGCTCGTGTCCAACAACTCCCCTTGGCGCGTGATGGCGCGCACACGCTGGCCGCGTCGCTCGTGCATGTGGACCGCAAGGGTCGTTGCCGGCACGCCACTCGCCACCAGCGAACCGAGGATGACGGCGTCCTCGAGAGCGAGGGAAGCACCCTGCCCCGCCGTCGGAGGAATCGCGTGTGCCGCGTCCCCGACGAGGACCACCCGCCCGCATCCCCACCGCACCGGGCGCGGCGTGGTGCGCGACGCCCACACGTCCACGTCGGCCGAGCCCGCCAGCAGGGCAGGCGTCGGCAGGACGTCCCGTCCGACGAGACGCGGGAGCATCGCGACCCACTCGGCTCCGGTCATCCCGACTGCAGCTGAGGCGCCGCCGTCCACGGCGCTGAGCCGGGGGTTCGCGAACCACATGACGGTGGAAGCGTCGACCCGCAACGTGCAGACGAAGCAATCCCTGCCGAACCGGAACTGCAGGGTGCCTGCGGGACCGGTCTCGGATTCCGTGAGCCCGGTGCCGGAGGAACTGCCACCGATGTTGACGACGGGAGCCAGCACATCCGTCGGGGTTGCGCCACCGTGCTCGGGTCCGTGGCTCCCGAAGGTGCGTCGGACAGCGGAACCGATGCCGTCGGCGCCGACGACGATGTCTGCGGTGAACCGCTCGAGCGTCTCGGTGAGCACGCTCGCCCGGTCACCCTCGTCGACAGCGCTCAGCACCCGGGCGCCCTGGATGATCGTGATGCCCCGCTGTTCCGTGTTGGTCCGGAGGAGCCGGTGGAGATCGGCTCGTTGCAGCGAACGGGTCGCGCCCTCCTCCTGCTGGAGCCCGAGCGGGAGCTCCGCGGTCAGCCGCCCCTTCGGGTCGAAGGTCTGCAACCGCGGCGTCGGGACCCCGATCTTCGAGACGGCGGCGCCGAGACCGAGCGCACGGAGCGCTCCGACCCCGTTGCTGGCCACCTGCAACCAGGATCCGGCGTCGTCTGCAGCGCCGGTGCTCCGCTCGAGCACGATCGGGACGTGCCCTGCTCGGTGCAGCGCGATGGCTGTGGCGAGGCCTGCGACACCGCCCCCGACGACGATTGCGTGCATGCGATGAACCCGTTCGTCTCGTCACGGAAGTCGTCGCACTCGCGTCGGACCTGCCGGGGTTGCGCTCGTGAGACGATCGTATGACCGGACGCGACCAGGTGCGCTGAGAAGCGTTGCAGGCTCACTCGCTGGACAGCGCGCCGTCGGACTCCCGCGCCCTTCGATCGCCATCCGGCAAGGTGGATGCATGACCGACTCCGACCCGTCCACCGTCCACTTCCACCAGAAGCACCACGAAGCGATCATCAGCGGCGAGAAGGTCACCACCGTCCGGTGGAACGAATCCGTGCGGGTCGGCGATGCGACGTTCCTGTTCGACGACCACCCGACTGCCGAACCGCTGGCCGGCACGATCACCGCCGTGCACCAGTACCGGCTCGACACCCTCACCGCAGAACAGGCGCGCCAGCCTCCGGAGACTGACATGCAGCTCTTCGGGCAGCAGCTCCGCGAGAACTACTACCCCGACATGCCGGACGATGCTGTCGTCGAGGTGGCCGAACTCTCGATCAAGCCCGCTCGATAGCCGTTCCGGCTGCGTGTCGTCGCGGTCCGCTGTCCGGGGATCGAGCGCGTGCGGAGCGCTGTGGGCCTCGGGAACCTGGCCAGCACCGCGACAGCACGTCTCGCTCGCCGATCTGCTGGCGGCGTCGTCCCGCGAGCCGATCGACCTTCGGGCGCTGGTCTTGCCGGCGACGGCTGGCCGAGCTCCACACCAACTATCTTGGGGTGAGCAGAAGTTGGAGGGAGCGATGTTGTTGCTGCAGTTCCTCGTGCCGGTCGTACTGATTGTCGTCGTCGTGCTCATCTTCCTCGCCGCTCGCGGAAGCATGGGCCGGAGCCCGCTGCAGGATCAGCAGGACGCCGAGTGGCGAGCACGGCGTGACGAGCGACGGCGAGCCCGAGCAGCGCGTCGTTCCGGCGGCCGGTAGCCGATCCGCTGCCGACACCGCGTCTCGATGTTCGGCGTGCCGGTTCGTCCTACGCTGGCGGTGTGGACGAGTGGTGGGATCTTGTGGACGCGGCCGGGGTGCCGACGGGTGGGACGTTCCGGCGCGGTGACGCGGGTTGGCCGGGTGGGGCGTTCCATCTGGTGGTCACGGTGTGCGTCCACCGAGCCGACGGAACCGTCCTGCTCACGCAGCGGGCGCCGACGAAGGAGTTCGCCTTCGGGTGGGAGTTCCCCGGTGGGAGCGCGTTCGCAGGCGAGACTGGTCGTGCAGCTGCGTGCCGAGAGCTGCTCGAGGAGACCAACGTCACCGTCGAGCCCGAGGCGCTGCGCCGCGTCGGCCGCTTCACCGAGGAGACGGCGCTCGTGGACCTCTTCGTCGTGCAGGAGCCGAGTGGGTCAGCGGTGCGAGCGGATCCTGCCGAGGTGATGGACTGGCGTTGGGTCTCCCTGTCGGAGGTCAGCACGCTTCGCACGAGCGGGGTGATGGCGGCCCCGTGGGGGCCGCGGCTGGATGCGCTGTGGCCAGCGGTGACGGCATCGATCCTGGCCGCCGACGACTCCCGAGAGCGCACGTCTCCGCCGCACGAGAGCTGGTGACACCCCTGCGCGAGGCCGGAGACCCTGATCGATCGACCTCGCCGCCTCACCGCCTCACCGCCTCACCGCCAGCTGACGAGAGACCGATCGACCACAGCTCGCGCACGCGCGATGTGACCGCGCACGGTCGAGTGCGGCAGACCCAGCGCCTCGGCGATCTCGGCGTAGGACCGACGCTCGAGATGGCGCAACTCCCAACACCGTCGCTGCATCGGCGCCATACCGTCGATGACCCGCTGCGCGGCTGCGACCAGCGATGCTCGCTCCGCGACGGATCCCGGGGCGTTGTCGACGGATTCAGGAGCCGTCTCATCGAGTTGCGTCCGGTACCGCGTCGCAGCACTCCGGAGCCGATCGAAGCTCCGGCGTCGGACCGTGGTCACGAGCCACGCCGTGATCGCGTCAGCATCGCGCAGCGCTTCGAGATGGGTCCACGCGGCGATGAAGGTCTCCTGCACGACGTCGTCGGCTTCGCTGGACCCGCGCAGGATCCGCACGGCGATCGTTCGGAGCAGAGCAGCATTCCGCCCGACGATCATCGCGAACGCGCGATCGTCCACGGCGCCGGGAGCCACTCGCATTGGTGCCGCCGGCGGAGCGAATGCGTGCTGCTCCTTCACTGGGTTCCGTCGCCGGACCGGGGACTCGAGCACCCCGGTCGGGGCGGACGCGGTCTGCTGCAGTGTCATCATCGACATACGGGTCCACTCCTCGAATCAATTGCGTGAGGATGTTTCGGACTCGTGGAGCAGGAGGGTGGGTGGGCGAAGGTCCCCAGTGCGAGGGCCAGGACGCCGGAACGACAACCGCTCGCTGCGGAAGCGCGGTCCGGAACCGGACGTTCTACCGAGGCAGAGAACGGGACCGCGGCGATCCGGTCGGCGACGCGGTGGATGCGGCGGCGATCGTCTACGAGCCGACGAGCCCCGTTGCCAAGGCGACGATCACACCGACGCCGGCGAACACTGCAACCAGACCCCCGACGATCGCGGCGAGCTGCTGGTCCTTGTTCATCCCCATGGTCGGAGCACACGAGTTCCGACCGCTCGGTCGTGGCCTTCGGTCTCTGTAACGGACCCTGCAGCAGGGTGGTCCCGAGCCGGACTGCATGCGTTGTGGCGCAGCCCCAGCACGTTCTGGTCCGGCCTCGTGAGTGGGCCCTGCCGGGATCGAACCGACGACATCCACGGTGTAAACGTGGCGCTCTACCAGCTGAGCTAAAGGCCCTCACCACGATCCTAGAGTGTCAGCGCTCGATCGTCGTCGAACCGAGCAGGCACGTCACGACGTCCCGCACCGGGGTCGATCGCACCGGATCACGAGGCCAGGCACGTCCTCGTCCCGGTCGTCCGTCGCACCACCGGACAGCACGATCGGGGTGTCGTCGGCGGTCAGGCCGATCGCCAGGGTGCCGGTGCTCGACCGTGCGTCCTGCAGCGGCGGGAACCGGGCGATCGTCGTCTGCTCGGAACCGGTGCACCGCGCATCACGGCACGACAGGAGTCCCAGGGTGCCGCGTTCCTCGTCACGGACCGCGACGAGTGGCCGCCCCGATCGGTCGATGACGAACGCCGGGAGCAGGTTCGTCGGCCCGTTCGGCGTGATGTCCGTGTGTGACGAAGACGAGCACGACGCATCCGCGCAGAACGTCAGCCGTTGGGTCGCGATCCCGTTCGACCGCGCGAGCACGACCGGGTTCCCGTCGCCGCCGATCGCCACCCGCGCGTCGTACGCCTCGTCCCACGCCCGCACCGGCTTGCCCGGCGGGATCGCGTGCGACAGGTCGCGGACGACGGGCTGGCCGCCGTCCGCGCGGAACGACACCAGCCGCAGGGCGGAGAAGGTCGGTGAACCGGCGTCGGTCTCGGACACCAGCGAGACCACGGCGGTGCCGTCCGGCGCGACGGCGACGTCCACACCCTGGTGGTCCAGCGGCGGGATCCACGGCAGCGCCACCTGCCGAACCGTGTGTTCGGCGCAGGACACGTCCTCGCAGAACACGGCGACCAGGTGCGAGCGTCCTTCCGGTTCACCGCCGCGGGCGATCCCGACCACGACCGGCCGGTCGCCGGAACTCGCGACTGCCACGTCGGTCATCCAGTAGCTGACGCGCCCCTGATCGGTCTCCACGATGTCGACGGCGGCGACCGTGGTGCGGCGCCCTTCCGGGCGGTCCACGGCCGGCGCCTCGTCGGCGGAGTCACGCTTCTCCGCCCGTCTCCCCGCGGGCCAGGCGGCACCGTCCGACTTCGGTGCCACATCGAGTTGGTCCGCGCGTGAGTGCACGACCTCGAGCTCGTACTGCTGCGCGACCTCGTCCTCGAGCCGCACCTTCCACTGGGCGGTGAGCAACCCGCCGTCACCCGCACTGCCGACCGCGGAACCGAGCGTCAGGCCGGGCATCTCTACGGGGGTGCCGCACGACGCGTCCCCACACATCCGCAGACGGCTGGGCGGCGTGTACGGCGCGCTCACGACAGCGGTCTGCCCTGCGACGTCGGCGATGTCTCCGCCGGAGATGGAGCGTGCGTCGACCGACGCGGCGTCGTACTGCACGACGCCGAGCGGATTGCTCGAGACGATCACCGCGAACACCACCGCCGGGACGAGCACCACGCCCGCTCCGACGAGTCCAGGCCGCGCCCGCCGTCCCCCGGCCACCGAGTCCGTCGTCAGCGGTGACCGAAGCCGACCGCCGTCGTTCCGTGTTGCGGCCCCGCGCACCGCGATCGCGACGACGACCAGGACCAGACCGGTCGCGGCGATGCAGCACCAGGCCACGACGACGCTGCTCCGGAGCGCCGACGGCGGCAACAGGCGCAGCAGCAGCAGGACGCCGACCCCGAGCACCGTCACCAGTGCCGCTCCCCCGACGAGCGCACGACGTGGCGTCGCCGTTGCCTCGTGTCCACCACGGACGATGACCCGACCAGATCCCCAGGCGCGACGGTAGGCCGATCGACAGGGCACACCGGCCACGACCAGCGCCCAGCCGAGCAGCAGCGGCGCCACGATGACGGCACCGACCACCAGCAGCACGACGATCACGACGGTGCCCCATCCACCTGCCCGCCACCACACAGCGGTGGCTGCCCCCGCCGCCACTGCCACCAACGCGACGAGAGCGGCCTCGACGACGAGCCGCCAGTGGTGGACCGACCACCGCCAGGCGTCGCGCGGTCCCGCCACCGCATCGTCTGCGGCCGCGAGCACGACCACGGTGGCTGCGGTCACCCCGAAACCGAACCCGAACGCCGCGACGACCGCGCCCACGGCGAACAGGGGCGCAGGCACCCCGGTCCCGTCGAGGGCCGCGAACGCACCGTTCACCAGGGCGACGCGTCCACCCGGTACGCCGAGCAACAGCACCACCCCGGCCAGCAACAGCCCGGCAGCGAACGGCACCCCGAAGGCGAACACCACACGGCCACCGCTCCAGGCGATCAGCGGCACGGGTGGTGGGCCGTACTGCCGCCGCACCGCGGTCCCCGTCGATCCGGCGCCTGCGACACCCGTCCCCGGTCGTGCACCATCCATTTGCTCGTCCCCCTCCGACAGCGTCCGCCCATGCTGTCAGGTTCGACGACACACGTCCAGAAGGTGACATTTCAGCCGCCGGCCAGCCCCGGTGCACGAGCAACCGACCCGACTGGTTTAGCCCGAACCTTACTTTCGACGATATGAAGCTCTACGCTTAACCCATGCAGCCCGAGCCCGTGATCGCCGTGATCGTCGACCTGGTCGACTCCCGCACGCTCGCGGACCGCTCCGCAGCCCAGCACGACGTCGAGCGCGCGTTCGACAGTACCGCTGACGTCACCGCCCTCGATCCCCTGCACGCCACCGTCGGCGACGAGTTCCAGGTCATCTACGGCACGCTCACCGACGCGCTGCTGGCGACCACGGCAGCGACCCTCGCGCTCCCCCAGACGGTGCAGATCCGGCTCGGCATCGGCCGCGGACAGGTCCGGACGATCGGTACCGGCGGCAGCGGACCGCTGCAGGACGGCCCCGGCTGGTGGTCGGCGCGGGACGCCATCAACGAGACCCACCGCCGCGAGGACGGCCGGACGGCGTTCCTCCGGTCCTGGTACCACGACGCGGACGACCGCCACGGAACGACGGAGCGCCTCGTGAACGCCTACTTCCTCGGTCGCGACCACGTCGTCTCGCGGCTCGCACCCCGCGCCCGCCGGATCGCACTCGGGCTCGTGCAGGGCAGGACACAGGCGCAGATCGCCGCGGACGAGGGGATCAGCCCGTCGGCGGTGTCCCAGACCGTGCAGAAGTCGGGCGTGGCCGCCGTGGTCGAGGGCCTCCGCGTCCTCGGGGACGGGGGCCGCTGATGCTCGCGGGTGTCCTCCTCGCCCTCGTCGGGCTGGCCGACGTCGTCCGCGCACGGACCGGGACGGACGCGGCACCACGGCGCGTGCTGACCACCACCGTGATCGTCCTGCTCTGGGCCGCCGTGACGACGACGGCGGTGCTCGGCCTCGGCCTCGCCGTCTGGTCGGCGCTCGTCACGGTCGTCCTCGCAGCCCTGTGGGTCGCGACCACGATCCCGGTGCGCTCCGGCGGAACCCCAGTCGGCCGGGATCGACCACTCCCCTGGCTCCGCCGCTCGGGGTCCTGGCCGGCCGCCCTGCTCGCGGTCGCCGTCGCCGTGCTGCTGCTCTGGGCGCCGGGCCCGGACGCGTCCGGCTTCGTGGTCGACTGGCACCGCGACGCCGGCCCGACGTTCGTCGGAGCCGTCCCGCTCGCAGCGATCGTCGCCGGCGTCGGCTCGGCGCTGTTCCTGGTCGACTCGGCCAACGTGGTCGTCGCCCAGGCGCTGCCACCGGGGCTGTCGTCCGACGCACGGCCCGGCGCGGCACCGGCACCGGCAGCGCCAGCGCCAGCGCCAGCGGCCGAGCAGACCCGCCGCAAGCGCTTCGGCTGGCGCCGCACCGCCAAGGCACCCGCGGCCGCCGCAGCCGCAGCCGCAGCCGCGGACAGCACGGTCACCCTCAAGGGCGGACGCATGATCGGCCCGATCGAGCGGCTGCTGCTGGCCGGGTTCTCGTTGGCCGGCGCCTTCCCCGTCGTCGCCGCCCTGATCGCCGCGAAGGGGATCGTCCGGTTCCCCGAGATCCGCCGCGAGACGACCGGGTACCAGGCCGAGTACTTCCTGATCGGCAGCCTGGTGAGCTGGGCGATGGCCTTCGCCGCCGCCGGTATGTGCTGGTTGCTGGCCCTGGGCTGACGAACGCACCCGGCGCCCGATGTCCGCAGGTACGCTCTCCTGCGTGAACGGTGTCGGAGTCGGTGTGCTCGACGAAGCCGGGCGGCTCCGCCTGCTCGGTGCAGGTGTGACGGGTGCCGCCTTCGCCGTCGTGCTGGTCATGCTGGTCCTGTCCTCGTGGACCGAGGCGACGACCACCGTCCTGGTCTCGGTCGGCATCCCGACCGCGGCGGCCGGAGCCGCGATCGCCGTCGTCCTGCAGCGCCGAGCCTGGCGCGCCGAGGGCGGCTACGAACGGTCGATCGTCGTCCGCGAGTGGATCGCCGACGGCCAGGTGCCCGCCGGGGTGCCGGCAGACCAGTGGATCCCGCTCGTGCAGGCCCAGGCCGACCGCGAAGGCGCCGGCTGGGGCAAGGTCGTCCTCGGCGTGCTGTGGATCGCGATGACGTGGTCGATGCGCGACCAGCACGGCACGCTCATCACGACGATGCTCATCCTGCTCTGGAGCGCGATGGCCCTGTGGGCGGCCGTCTGGGTCATCCCCCGTGCCCGGGCAGCGCGAGCGCTCCTGCGTCGCGGCGTCTCGACGATCGGCTGAACCCCGGTCGGCTGAACCCCGCTCGGCTGAACCCCGCTCGTGCGCGCCTGACTACGCTCGGACCCATGCAGAGTCGCACTCTCGGCCGCACCGGCCGCTCCGTCTCCCCCATCGGTCTCGGCACCTGGCAGTTCGGCGGTGACTGGGGTCCGGTCTCCGAAGCCGACGCGAACGCCGTCATGGACGCATCCGTCGAGTCGGGCGTCACCCTGTTCGACACCGCCGACGTCTACGGTGACGGCCGGAGCGAGCAGCTCATCGGCGCGTGGCGCGCCGCGAACCCCGACGTGCCGCTGACGATCACCACGAAGATGGGCCGTCGCGCCGACCAGGTCCCCGAGAACTACGTCGCCGCGAACTTCCGCGAGTGGGTCGACCGCTCCCGCCGGAACCTCGGTCAGGACACGCTCGACCTCGTGCAGCTGCACTGCCCGCCGACCCCGGTCTACGCGGACGACGCCGTCTACGACGCCCTCGACGCCCTGGTCGCCGACGGCTCGGTCGCCGCCTACGGCGTCAGCGTCGAGACCGCCGACCAGGCGCTCCCCGCGATCGCCCGGCCCGGCGTCGCGAGCGTCCAGATCATCCTCAACGCGTTCCGGCTCAAGCCGCTCGACCGTGTGCTGCCGGCCGCTCTGGAGGCAGGGGTCGGCATCCTCGCGCGCGTCCCGTTGGCCTCGGGGCTGCTCTCCGGCAAGTACACGACCGACACGTCGTTCGCCGAGGGCGACCACCGCAACTACAACCGCCACGGCGAGGCCTTCGACCAGGGCGAGACCTTCAGCGGCGTCGACTACGACGACGGCGTGCGCGCCGCCCAGACCTTCGCGGCGTCCCTGCCGGACGCCGTCTCCGTCCCGCAGGCAGCGCTCGCGTGGATCATCGCGCAGGACGGCGTCACGGCGGCGATCCCGGGTGCACGCAACCCGGAGCAGGCGCGTTCGAACGCCGCTGCCGGCGACCTGCCGCCGATCGAGGGGCTCGACGCCACCGTCCGCGACCTGTACGACACGTGGTTCCGCGCGAGCGTCCACGACCGCTGGTGAACCTGCGGAGCGTCGCGGTCGCAGTGGCCGCACTCCTGCTGCTGTCCGGGTGCGCGGCGCCCGGAGCGGTGACCACCCGTGACGCTCCGCCGTGGCCACGCCCGACGGACCTGACGGCCCGCGCGGAGTCCGCCGGGCTGCACAACGTCTGGGGCGAACGGCTGGCCGAGCACGTGCACTCGCACCTGACGATCCTGGACGGCGACGAACCGGTGACCGTCCCGGCGAACATCGGTCACTCCGACGACCGCGAGTTCGCCGCCGAGATCCACACGCACGACACCTCGGGCATCGTGCACGTCGAGTCCCCGACGAAGCAGACGTTCACGCTCGGGCAGTTCTTCGACGAGTGGGGTGTCTCGCTCGGCCCGGAGCACGTCGGTGGCCTGCGCGGCGAACTGACCGTGTGGGTCGACGGGCACCGACGGATCGGCAACCCGCGATCGATCGAGCTGACGGACCTGCGGCAGATCGTCCTCATCGTCACGACCGTGGGCGAGGTCCCCCGCCTGCCGGCTCCCTTCGACTGGCCGCCGCAGTACGACTAGCGCCGGAACCGGCTCGCTTCAGGCCTCCTTCGCAGCGACCCACGACAGGTCGAGGTCCCACTGCTCGACCGAGCCGGCCGGCAGCTGCCACACGTACTCGTTCTTGAGCTTCTTGCCGTCCTCGCGGAACGGCCCCGTCCGGTACGGGTAGAACGCGACCGTCGGCAGTGTGCCGGGCGGGGCCGTGCGGATCGCGTTCGAGAAGTCCTTGTTCAACCGGCGGAGCTCGGCGATCACGGCGCCGCGAGCGGCATCGGCGTCGAACCCACCGGCGCCCGTGGCGAGCTGGAACGCGATGTGCAGCTGCCGGTCCCCGTGGTCGTCCTCGTAGCTGATCAACCGGTGGTTCTCGACGGCTTCGAGCAGCTCCGGGTCGCCGTACACGACGTCCCGCACCACGTCGGGCGCGACGACGGCCCCGTTGTAGTCGACGGACAGGTCGGACCGGCCGTAGTGGAACAGCAGCGGCAGGTCGAGTTCGGCCTCGGCGGCGAGCGCCGCGTGTCCGGTCGCCCGCAGCACGGACCGCAGTTCCTTCATCCGCACCACGTGTCCGCGGTCGTGGATGTTGTAGCGGATGCGGGGGCTGATGTTCTCGGAGCGGGCGATGGTCACGACGAGTTCGCCGAGGTCGTTCGTCTCGATCAGGTAGCCGAACGGGTTGAACTGGAACACCATCGGGAGCACCCCGTACTCGCCCTGCTTGGTCAGGGCGGCGGAGAGTTCCGGTGACGCGGCGATGGCTCGGCGCAGCTGCACGCTGAAGGGCGTCTCGATGCCGAGGTTGATCTCGAGGTCGCTCGCCCCGTAGGAGCCGAGGACGGCCTGCGCGTACTGCTCGATGTGGGCGCGCATGTTCTCGCTGATGCCCTCGCCACCGAACGCGGCGACGATCGTGTACTGGCTCCAGTCGAGCCGGTCGTCCTCGAACAGGGCCTTCAGGAACGGTGGGTAGCTGCAGATGATGTAGGTGAAGTCGGTGCCGAACTCCCGCATCGTCTGGACGATCTTGTCGCGGTCCGGGCCGATCGACTTGATCATCGACGACTCGGTGAGCGAGGCGGTGACGTTCATGCCGGTCGCCCAGGCGCCGAGCGAGAAGGCGTTGAGCACGAACGGCTGTTTGGACAGGTCCTTCGCGGTGCGCGAGAACCCGAGCTGCAGCAGCTGTCGGGTGGCCTGGCGTTCGTCGGGCCCGCGCACCCAGCTGGTCGGGGTGCCGCTCGATCCGCTGGACTCGTCGACGACGACGCCGCGTCGGGGCAGGCGTCCGTCGATGCAGCGTTCGGGGATGCTCCAGCGCTTGACGTAGGAGTCCTTGTCCATCTCGGGCAGTCCGGAGATCGCCGCGGCGATCCCGCCGCGGGTGTCGAGCCTGGAGGCGCGTCCGGACTCCGCCAGGAACGCGCGGTAGGCGGGGACCCGCTTGGCGGCCCGTTCGGCGGTCCGCCAGGCGCGCCAGCGTCCGAGGGTCCAGCGGAGCGGCTCGATGCCGGGCGTGAGCAGGAGCTTGTGGGTGCCGACGCGCGGCATGAACAGCGCGACGAAGGTCTCGACCACCCACACCACCGTGAACACCGCTGCCCGCTTCACCGGGTCCCCCCGACGGTCATCGCTGCTGCGGGGCGGCGGTGTGCCAGGGGTGGTGGGTCGCTGTGTCCGAAGCGGAACAGCATCCAGGCCATCCGGCCGTCGGACTCGTCGACGCCGGCGCGCTCCACGAACGCGGCGTGTGACCGTGGGTTGGTGATCACGGTGCCGAAGGGGTGCATGGCGATGCCGCGGGCGGAGAACTCGAGCCAGATGCGCATGAACACCCGGCCGGCCTCGACGTACTCGGCCGGGGTGCTGAACGGTCCTTCGAGCCAGGCGAGCTGTCGGACGCCCCGCATGGTGGACAGGTACACCCTGCGGAAGAGACCGCCGATGCCCGGTGCCTGCCAGAGTCCGCGGTGCTCCATGGCGAACCGGAGCACCGGGCCGGGCATGAGCATCGTCTCGGCGGACAGTCCGTCGCCGGTGGCCGCTGCCTGCTGCTTCGAGAACCGCAGCCAGTGCAGGATCTCGTCGTGCACGGCGTCGTGCTGCAGGTCGTCGAACAGGGTCTCCTGGTTGACGCGGACGATCTCGTCGACGGTGGCACGGTCGTCGGTGGTGCGGAAGCGTTGCCCGGCCGCCGAGGCGATGGCGGCTGCGGCCTCGATCGCGGTGGCGTCCACCAGGGTCGAGTCGTAGGGCCTACGTGAGGTGCGCCGGGCGAGGAAGCCGGCCAGGGCCTCCCGGTCGTCGGCGGTGACCACGTGCGGACGCAACGTCACGGTGCCCAGCCGGTGCAGGTGGTCCTCGGCACCAGCGCCGAGCCGACCGAAGTCCATCTCGGCGTGGTCGAGCTGTTCCTGCACGGTGAACCCGTGCGCCCGTGCCACCACGTCGAGCCCGGCCAGGAACACCCCGGCGCAGACGTGCCCGAACGGGATGCCGAACGATTCCGCCGGCAGCCCCCGTCGCAGGTCGTAGAACACGGTCGCGGTGTGGTCGTCCTCGACGCGCACGACGATCGGTTGCGAGTTGTGCGGCGACGGGTAGTGCCGCGCGTCCTCGATGATGCCCGTCCACGGTGATGCCATCGTTCCCCCTCGGTGGTCCCTGGCGACGATCATACGAACCCCTGCCGTCCGCCATGCCCGTCGGGGCATGCACGGTGGAGGACTCCTGCGTACCCTGCTCCTCGTGCAGACCATCCGGACCGGGACCGACCTCGCCGCGGTCGAGGACGTCGTCGACGCCGTCGCGGCCCACGGCGAGCGGTACCTGGACCGCGTGTTCACCGTCCGGGAGCGCGCCGACACCGGTGACGACCCGGAGCGCCTGGCGGCTCGGTTCGCCGGCAAGGAGGCCGTGGTGAAGCTGCTCCGGCCGGCCCCGGACCAGGCGATCCCGCTGCGTGACGTCGCCGTCGTGCTCGACGCCGCCGGCGCCCCCACGGTCGAGCTCTCCGGGGCGGCGGCAGCGCTGGCGGAGTCGATCGGGTGCGGCCCGATCGCGATCTCGCTGGCGCACGAACGGGGGCTTGCGGTGGCGACGGCGGTGGCGCTGTCCGAGCGGTGACCCGGGGCGCGTGACAGGGGTGCGGTTTCCCGCATCCGCACGGCGGTTTCCCGAGGGCTGTTCCTCTTTACGGTTGCAGTCATGGAACAGGACCCGAACCCCTCCAGCGCCACCGCGACGATCGCCGGACCGGCCACCGACCAGGCCGTCCGCCGCGCCCTCGCCGAGCACGGCCGGCTGACGGTCGACGCGTGGGACGTCGCGTCGACCGCCGACCTCTACGTCCTCGGCTTGACCTCGCACGCGACCGTCAACGTGATGCTCGCGGTGGAGTCCGAGCTCGACGTCGAGTTCCCCGACTCCGTGCTCAACCGGTCCACCTTCGCGAGCGTCGAGTCGATCACCGCCGCCGCGGAGCTCGCCGCGGAGCTCGCCTCGTGACGCTGGTCCTGCCGGCACCGTCGGTCGTCGACCGGTTCGCCGAGCGTGCGAGCGCGGTGGCCGAGGTCGCCGCGCAGTTCGCCGACGAGGTCGACCGCGACGCCCGGCCCCCGCGTGAGGCCATCGCCGCGATGCGGGAGTACGGCCTGCTCGCGGCAGCGGTGCCGACCGAGCACGGTGGCGAGGGTGCCTCCGTGGCCGAGCTCTCGGCGATCGCGACCGAACTCGGCCGGGCCTGTGCCGCGACCGGCATGGTGTTCGCGATGCACCAGGGCCAGGTCATGGCGCTCTGGCGGCACGGCGGCGACGGCGCGGGCGTGCTCGAGACCATCGAGGCCGTCCGGGGCGGGGCACTCGTCGCGTCGGCAACGACCGAGCGCGGCGTCGGCGGCGACGCCCGGCGTTCCACCTGCTCCATCGAGCCGACCGACGACGGCCGGATCCGCCTGCGCAAGGACGCGCCGGTGATCTCCTACGCCACCGAGGCCGACGCGGTGTTCGTCACCGCGCGCCGCGACCCGGACGCCCCGGCGTCGGACCAGCGACTGCTCATCTGCCGCACCGACACGATGGTCCTGTCGCAGACGTCGACCTGGGACACCATGGGGCTCCGCGGCACCTGCAGCAACGGGTGGATCCTCGACACCGAGACGACGACCGACCGGGTGTTCCGCGACGACTACGCCGCGATCTCCGCCCAGACCGTCCTGCCGGTGTCGCACGTGCTGTGGGCCTCGGTCTGGCTCGGCATCGCCGTGTCGTCCGCCGAACGTGCCCGCAGCGCCGTCCGCAAGCAGGCCCGGGCATCCGTCGGCACGACCCCGCCCGGTGCCCTCCGGCTCGCCGAGCTCCTGGTCGACCTGCAGGCGCTGGCCGACTCGGTGCGCCACGCCGCCGAACGGTTCGACGCCGCCGCCGACGACCCGGACGTGCTGGCCTCGAGCGCGTACGCCCTCGCCGCGAACGCCCTGAAGATCGGTGCGTCCGAGCGCGTCACCGACATCGTCACGAAGGCGCTGCGCATCGTCGGGATCGCCGGCTACGCCGCCTCGGGTCCGATGAGCATCGCCCGCCACCTCCGAGACGCCCACGGTGCCGCCGTCATGGTGAGCAACGACCGTCTCCTGGGGAACGACGCCGACCTGGCCATCATGACGGGAGTGATCCTGTGACCACCACGGACACCACCACGCACACCACCGACGCCTCCACCGCGGACACCGCGGACACCGCCGGCACGGACACCGCCACGGCGCTCGACGCCGCCCGCGCCGCCCTCCGCGCCCGCCTGCTCACCGACGGCGTGCTCCTCGACCTCGGCACGCCCGGCCTCTACGGCCGCACCGGGGTGTTCGAGCGCGTCTCCGCCGCGGTCGACGCCGCAGCGGTCCGCAGCCAGCAGCACCTCGGCGCCGAGGTCCTGCGTTTCCCGCCGGTCGAGCCGCTCGCGTCCTTCGAGCGCACCGACTACATCGCGTCGTTCCCGGACCTCGCCGCGTCGATCTCCGGGTTCACCGGCGACGACCGCACCCACCGCGCGCTGCTCGCCGCCCGCGAGCGCGGTGAGCGCTGGGAGGGCTTCCTCGAGCCGGCCGACCTCATGCTCACCCCCGCTGTCTGCCACCCCGTCTACGGCCTCATCGGCGACACCGTGCCGCAGCAGGGCCGGTTCCTCGACGTCCTGGGCGACTCCTTCCGCCGGGAGCCCTCGCTCGACCCGATGCGCCTGCAGGCCTTCCACATGCACGAGTTCGTGCACGTCGGCACCCCCGCGTCCGCAGCGGCCCACCGCGACGGCAGCATCCCGGTGATGCGTGCCCTGCTCGAGTCGTTCGGGCTCGAGATCGACGTCGTCCCCGCCAACGACCCCTTCTTCGGCCGCGTCGGGCAGATGCTCGCCCGCAACCAGGTCGAGCAGGCCCTGAAGTTCGAGTTCGTGACGAAGGTCTACGGCGCCGACCACGACGCCACCGCGATCAGCTCCGCGAACCTGCACGAGGACCACTTCGGTACCTCGTTCGGCCTGCGCACCGAGGACGGGCAGGTGGCGCACAGCGCCTGCATCGCGTTCGGCCTGGAACGCATCACCATCGCCCTGTTCGCCGCCCACGGCACGGACCTCGACGCCTGGCCGGCGTCCGCCCGCGCCGCCCTGGCACTGTGACCACGCTGCACGGCTGGACCGGATCGCCGGCGATCCGCGCCGCGGTCCAGCTCCCCGCCGCCGCGCGCGCCGGTGTCGTGATCTGCCCGCCGCTCGGGCAGGAGGGCGTCATCGCGTACCGCACGCTCCGCCTGCTGGCCGACCGCCTGGAGGCCCGTGGCATCGCCTCGGTGCGCTACGACCCGTCCGGACGTGGTGACGGCGCACCCGACACCACACCGGACGCGCAGGTCCGGTCCGCACGTCACGCCGCTGCGCTGCTCCGGTCGGCGGGCATCCGGGACGTCGCGTTCGTCGGGCTGGCGTCCGCCGCACTCGTCGCCGCCGCTGCCGCCCAGGCGACCGACGGCCTGCTCGTCTGGGACGCCCCGGCGTCCGGCAGAGGCTGGCTCCGCCGACAGCGCGCCCTGGCGACGATCACCATCGGGGCCGATCGGGTCGTCGACGGTGTCGAGAGCCTCATCGGCATCGAGGTCGACACCGACGAGGCCGCCGCACTGTCCGCCCTGGCGTTCGCTCCGCGCACCGGACCGACCGTCGCCCTGGTCCGTCCGGGTACCCGTGCGCCGAAGCCCCTCGGTGGCGTCGAGGTGACCGAGGTCACCGGCAGCCCGGAGCTGCTCGACGGCACGAGCATCCACGCCCGGATCCCCGGCACCGCCATCGACACCGCCGTCGCCTGGCTCGGTGCCTGGGCACCCACCGCTGCGGCACCCGTCGCCCCGCCCGAGCTCGACGAGGTCCTCGACGTGGACGGCCGCGTCTCGGAACGGATCGTCCGCCTGGGCCCCGAGCGGCTGTTCGCCGTCGAGACCGTGTCGTCCGCGCAGCACCACGACGCCCCGCTCGTCGTCCTGCACAACGGCGCCGCGGAGCACCGCGTCGGCGCCACCGACTACCAGGTCGGACTCGCTCGGGCCCTGGCACGCGACGGCGCTCGGGTGGTCCGCGTCGACCGCCGCGGCACGGGCGAGAGCAGCGCCGTGCACGAGGACGAGCGCAGCTTCCTGTTCGCCCAGGAGTGGGTCGAGGACCAGTCCGCCGTCGTCACCGCCCTCGGCGAACCCTCGGACCGTCTGGTGCTCGTCGGCATGTGCGCCGGTGCCTGGCTCGCGGGCCGCTCGGCAGAGGAGGCCCCACGCCTCGTGGTCGAGATCAGCCCGAACGACTACCGGCGGCATCCCGCGGCCCCCGGGAGCTACGAGGACGCCGTCCGCGCGATCGACGCCCCCTCACCGACGCGGCTCTGGATCCGGCACCGCTACAACGCCCTGGTGCCGAAGGCCCTCCGCGACCGCATCGCCCGACGCGACCGGGTCGGCGGCGTCGTCGAGCACGTGCGCCCCCTCGTCGAGCACGGCACCGACGTGGTCGTGATCGTGGCCCCGGACGACGCCGCACTGTTCGACCGCCTCGGCGGGCAGAAGGCCGTGCGTCGCTACACCGGCACCGGCCGCCGTGGCGCCCTGTCGGTCGTGCGGGTCGAGGCCGGCGACCACTCGCTGTTCTCGCCCGTGATGCGGCAGGCGGTGCAGGCCGAGGTGCGCTCCCGCGTCGCGGCGACGTTCCCCGTGCCCGCCTGACGGCTGCCGACCGTGCGGCAGGCCGGCGTGCAGGAGCTCAGACGAACCCGAGCTCGTGCGCGACCGCGTCGGGACGCTCGACGTGGGCGAAGTGCCCGCACGCCTCCAGCAGCACCGTGCGGGTCTGCGGCACGAGCGCCCGCAGTGCGGCCAGGTCCGAGACGCGAGCGAACACGTCGTCGCGGCCCGCGATCGCCGTCACCGGGCGGGTGATCGCGCGCCACCGGTCGACGTCGTACGCCGCCGCCGACCGTGCCGCCTCGGTGAACTGCTCCGGCCGGAGCTCGTCCACGAAGGCTGCCAGGACGCTCGGGTCCAGGCGTCGCACGTGCGTGAACACCGGCGCCGCGACGAGTGGCAGCAGGCCGATCCGGGCGATCCCCCGGAGCAGCGGACGAGCGGCGCCACCGGTCACCGTCAGGCCGGCTCGCAGCAGGGTGAACGCCGGCAGGGTGCCGAGCGCCCGGACGGGGTGCCGAGCTGCACCGGCCGTCGCAACCGTCGTGCCGGACACCAGCGCGAGCGACCGGACCCGCTCGGGCGCCACCACGGCCAGGTGCAACCCGACGAACGCGCCCATGGAGTGCCCGACGACGTCGACCGCACCGAGGTCCAGTGCTCCGAGGACCGCGGTCGCGGCAGCCGTGACGGCGTCGAGCCCGAACGGACCGTCGGGGGCCGGCGAGGACCCCCAGCCGGGCAGGTCGACGAGCACCAGTCCGCGGGCACCGATGCCGTCCGCGGCGCGCAGCAGCGGGGTCCACGTCGACCAGGAGCCGGCGATGCCGTGCAGCAGCAGGAGCGGGTCCGGGCCGACGCGGTGGTGCACCACGACGGGGCCGGTCGGGGTGTCGACGACCGTGCGGGTCAGGCCCCAGGCGCCGGGCGTGACGCGCACCGGGTACGGGGCGTAGCCGTCGGAGGCGACCCCGCGACCACGCGGGTCGGTGTCGATGGCGTGCACCGGGCCTCCTGTCCGACCGTCGACGCGGATGCGTCCGTCAGCAGGGATTCGGAACGCTAGCCGACGGGGACGGGTGCCGAGCAGGCGGCGAGCCGGTCGAGGGCCGCCTTGTACTCGGCCACGTCGCGCTGCAGGCCGGGCTCGGTGATGATCGAGGCCTTGATGCGGCCCTGCACGTCGATGACGAAGGTCGCGCGGGTGGCGAAGCCCTTGTGCTCGAGGAACACGCCGTACTCCTTCGAGACCGCGCCGTGCGGCCAGAAGTCGGCGAGCAGCTCGAAGTCGTAGCCGTTCGTCTCGGCGAACGACCGCAGCGTCGCCTTCGAGTCGACCGAGATGCCGAGGAGCTCGATGCGCTGGTCCTGGAACATCGTGATGTTGTCCTGCAGGGTGCAGAGCTCGTTCGTGCACCCGGACGAGAACGCCAGCGGGAAGAAGACGAGTGCGACCGGGCGGTTGCCGCGGAAGTCGCTGAGTCGGACGTGCTCACCGAACTGGTTCGGGAGCTCGAAGTCCGGCGCGAGTGAGCCGATCTCCAGTGCCATCGCTACGTGTGCTTCTTCCTCGGGCGTGGGGTGTGCCCGTCGGGTCCGTGCACCGCGGATCGCGTGTGCACGATCGGCCATGCTACGCCGACGACACGCGAATGCAAGCACCCGTCCACCTGCACGTCACCATCAGCATCAGCGTCGGTCCTGGGGCCTAGAGTGGACGGGGCCCCAGCCGGTCGCGACCCGACCACCGGAGCCACCATGTCCACCACCACGAGAACGAACGAGGTCAAGGGTGACGGTGAACGACCAGGACCCGTACAGCACCGGGGCGAACGACCAGGATCCGCAGGAGACCGCCGAATGGCGTGAGTCCCTGGACGGGCTGGTCCAGACCCACGGACACCAGCGCGGTCGCGAGATCATGCTGAGCCTGCTCAAGCGGTCCAAGGAACTGCACCTCGGTGTGCCGATGGTCCCGACGACGGACTACGTGAACACCATCGCGCCGGAGAACGAGCCGGAGTTCCCCGGCGACGAAGAGCTGGAGCGCCGGTACCGCCGCTGGATCCGCTGGAACGCGGCCATCACGGTGCACCGCGCGCAGCGTCCGGGCATCGCGGTCGGCGGGCACATCTCGACGTACGCGTCGAGCGCCGCGATGTACGAGGTCGGCTACAACCACTTCTTCCGCGCGCAGGACCACCCCTCCGGTGGCGACCAGGTCTTCTTCCAGGGCCACGCCTCCCCCGGCATGTACGCCCGCGCCTACATGGAAGGGCGCCTGTCCGAGGACCAGCTCGACGGGTTCCGGCAGGAGAAGTCGCACGCCGGCGGCGGCCTGTCGTCGTACCCGCACCCGCGCCTCATGCCGCACTTCTGGCAGTTCCCGACCGTGTCGATGGGCATCGGCCCGATCAACGCGATCTACCAGGCGCAGCAGGCCAAGTACCTGTCGAACCGCGGCATCAAGGACGCCATGGACCAGCAGGTCTGGGCGTTCCTGGGTGACGGCGAGATGGACGAGGTCGAGTCCCGCGGCCAGCTCCAGGTCGCTGCGAACGACGGCCTCGACAACCTGAACTTCGTCATCAACTGCAACCTGCAGCGACTCGACGGTCCGGTCCGTGGCAACGGCAAGATCATCCAAGAGCTCGAGGCGTTCTTCCGCGGTGCGGGCTGGAACGTCATCAAGGTCGTCTGGGGCCGCGAGTGGGACGACCTGCTCGCCCGCGACACCGAGGGGGCGCTGCTCAACCTGATGAACCAGACGCCGGACGGCGACTACCAGACGTACAAGGCCGAGAACGGTGCCTACGTGCGCGAGAACTTCTTCGGGCGCGACCCGAAGGCGCTCGAGCTCGTCCAGGACTACACCGACGACCAGATCTGGAACCTCAAGCGCGGTGGCCACGACTACCGCAAGGTCTACGCCGCGTTCAAGGCCGCGACCGAGCACAAGGGCCAGCCGACCGTCATCCTGGCGAAGACGGTCAAGGGCTACGGCCTCGGCCCGAGCTTCGAGGGCCGCAACGCGACCCACCAGATGAAGAAGCTCACGCTCGACAACCTCAAGCAGTTCCGCGACGAGATGCGCATCCCGATCTCCGACGCGCAGCTGGAAGAGAACCCCTACACGCCGCCGTACTACCACCCGGGCAACGACGACGAGGCGATCCAGTACATGCACGAGCGCCGTCGCGCGCTCGGTGGCTACGTGCCGGAACGTCGCACGAAGTACACGCAGTTCACGCTGCCGGACGACTCGAAGTACCAGGTCGTGAAGAAGGGCTCCGGCAAGCAGGAGGTCGCCACCACCATGGCGTTCGCCCGCCTGCTGAAGGACCTGCTGCGCTCGCCCGACTTCGGCGACCGCGTGGTCCCGATCATCCCGGACGAAGCACGCACGTTCGGCATGGACGCCTACTTCCCGTCGGCGAAGATCTACAACCCGAACGGCCAGCACTACACGTCCGTCGACCGCGAACTCCTCCTCGCCTACAAGGAGAGCCCGCAGGGCCAGATCATCCACGTCGGCATCAACGAGGCGGGCGCCCTGGCGGCGTTCACCGCGGTCGGTACCTCGTACTCGACGCAGGGCGAGCCGCTCATCCCGGTCTACGTCTTCTACTCGATGTTCGGGTTCCAGCGCACCGGCGACGCCATCTGGGCCGCCGGCGACCAGATGACCCGTGGCTTCATGATCGGCGCGACCGCCGGCCGCACCACGCTGACGGGCGAAGGCCTGCAGCACGCGGACGGCCACTCGCCGCTCCTCGCCACGACGAACCCGGCCGTCGTCTCGTACGACCCGGCGTACGGGTACGAGATCGGCCACATCGTCAAGGCCGGCCTCGACCGCATGTACGGCACGAACGAGGACGGCTCGCCGAAGCACGCCGACCCGAACGTCATGTACTACCTGACGGTCTACAACGAGCCGCTGGTGCAGCCGGCCGAGCCCGAGGGCGTCGACGTCGAGGGCATCCTCAAGGGCATGTACCTGCTCAAGCCGAGCGAGCACGACGGCCCGAAGGCCCAGCTGCTCGCGTCCGGTGTCGCCGTGCCGTGGATCCTCGAGGCGCAGCAGCTCCTCGCCGAGGACTGGGGCGTGTCGGCCGACGTGTGGAGCGTCACGAGCTGGGGTGAGCTGTACCGCGACGGTGTGGCCGCCGAGCAGCAGGCGTTCCTCAACCCGAACGAGCCGGCCCGCACGCCGTTCGTCACCGAGCGTCTGCTCGGCACCGAAGGACCGGTCGTCGCCGTGAGCGACTTCATGCACCTGGTGCAGGAGCAGATCCGTCCGTTCGTGCCGACCGACTACGCCACCCTCGGTGCCGACGGCTTCGGTTTCTCGGACACCCGTCCGGCCGCTCGCCGCTTCTTCCACATCGACGGCCCCTCGGTCGTCGTGCGGACGCTGCAGCAGCTCGCCCGCCAGGGCAAGGTCGACGGCGCGCTCGTCCAGCAGGCGATCGACAAGTACCGCCTGCACGACGTGACCGCCGGCACCACCGGCAGCGCGGGCGGCGAGAGCTGATCACCCCGTGACGACGGTCCGCCCGGACCACGAGAGCCAGGAGAGCGCGCGTGAGCGTGCGCTCTCCTGGCTCCGTCAGGTGTCCGGAGAACTCTCCACCGCGACCATCAAGCGGCTCGAGGAAACCCTCCCCTGGTACAGCGAGATGCCACCGGGGCGCCGCTCCGCCGTGGGCCTCGTCGCCCAGGCCGGCATCACGTCGTTCATCAGCTGGCTCGAGGGCACTGCGTCGACGCCGTGGATCGCCGCGGCCGACGTCTTCGGGTCCGCCCCACGGGAGCTCCTGCGCTCGGTGAGCCTGCAGCAGACCCTGCAGCTCATCCGCGTCGTCGTCACCGTGGTCGAGGAACGCGCCGCCGACGACGAGATGCTGCAGGAGGCGATCCTCAAGTACTCCCGTGACATCGCGTTCGCGGCCGCCGACGTCTACGCCCGCGCGGCCGAGGCCCGGGGCCTGTGGGACGCCCGGCTCGAAGCCCTCGTGGTCGACTCGATCCTCTCGGGCGAGTACGACGACGAACTGCCGTCCCGCATCGCCGCCCTCGGGTGGCACGGGCACGGCGAGGTCGCGGTGCTCGTCGGCACCGCGCCGAAGCAGCTCGAGGTCGACCAGGTCCGTCGCACCGCACGGCACATGGACGCCGACGTGCTCGTCGGGGTCCAGGGATCGCGGCTCGTCGTGGTCATCGGTCGCGCCACCCCGCGTGACGACGTGCCCGAGGGCGAGGAGCCCGTCTCCTTCACGACCATCGCGCAGGCCCTCGAACCGCTGTTCGGCGACGGCCACCTGGTCCTCGGCAACGAGGTCCCCGGGGTCGTCGACGCCTCGACCAGCGCGAAGGCCGCCTTGGCCGGGTTCGCCGTCGCGCGTGCCTGGCGCGGTGTCCCCCGTCCGGCCCTCGCCGACGACCTGCTCCCTGAGCGCGCCCTGGCCGGTGACCCGCTGGCCCGCTCGGCCCTGGTCCAGCGCATCTACGTCCCGCTCAAGGACCAGTCGACCGAGCTCCTGCAGACGCTGTGGTGCTACCTGGACACCGGCCGCTCGCTCGAGGCCACCGCCAGGGAGCTCTTCGTGCACCCGAACACCGTGCGCTACCGCCTGCGCCGCGTCGCCGACATCATCGGCTGGGACGCCACGAACGCCCGGGACGCCCTGATCGTGCAGTCGGCGCTCATCCTCGGCGCGATGTCGGAGTCCGCGACCGGCCGTCGCCGCATCACACCCCGACGCTGACGCGCCGGGGCGTAGAGAACCGACAATGTCCCACCGGGATTCGTGTGGGAAGTCCACACGTGCCCTGTGGGGCGAGAACGCGAGGATTGTCCGGTGATCGTCGTCGTCGCGCCCGGACAGGGCTCCCAGACCCCCGGCTTCCTCGCCCCCTGGCTCGAGGACGCCACCGTTCGTGAACGCGTCGGGCAATGGTCGGAGTCGATCGGCGTCGACCTCGCCGAGCACGGCACGAACTCCGACGCGGACACCATCAAGGACACCGCGCTCGCACAGCCCCTCATCGTGGCCGCCGGCCTGGTGACCGCCGACGCACTGCTCGCCGAGGGCCGTCGTGCCCTGGTGGGCGGGGTCGCCGGACACTCGGTGGGCGAGTTCACCGCCGCCGCGGTCGCCGGGATCCTCGAGCCGACCGACGCCGTCGCCCTGGTCGCCGAGCGCGGCCGGGCCATGGCCGACGCCGCAGCGCTCGAACCGACCTCGATGGCCGCCGTCCTCGGTGGCGACGCCGATGCGGTCGCCGCCGCCCTCGCCGAGCACGGCCTGGTGCCCGCGAACCACAACGGTGGCGGCCAGACCGTCGTCGCCGGCGCCGCGGACGCCATCGCCGCCCTCGCCGCAGCCCCGCCCGCCAAGGCCCGGGTCATCCCCCTCGCCGTCGCCGGCGCGTTCCACACCCGCTACATGGCGCCCGCCGTCGAGCGGGTCGCACCGGTGGCGGCCTCCGCTGCCGTGCAGGACCCGACCCTGCCGATCTGGACCAACGCCGACGGCTCCCGGGTGGACGACGGCCGACGCTTCGTCGACCTGATGGTCCAGCAGATCGCGAACCCCGTGCACTGGGACGCGGTCATGGAGTCCTTCTCCGCCGCCGGCGTGACCGGCATCATCGAGCTCGCACCCGCCGGTGCCCTCGTCGGCCTGGCGAAGCGCGGCCTCCGCGGCACGCCGACCGTCGCCATCAAGACCCCCGACGACCTGCCTGCAGCGATCGACCTGCTGCAGCGCGCGGGCCAGGAAGCAGACGCAACCGCATGACCGACCCGACCACCCCGACGGACGCCCCCACGGGCCTCCCGACCGGATCCGCGCGCCCGCTGCTCCAGCAGCGCCGCGGCCACGAGTTCACCCGGATCCTGGCGTTCGGCGCCGCCCGCGGCGAGAACGTCGTGCCGAACGACGACCTCGTCGGCCCGATCGACTCGTCCGACGAGTGGATCCGCCAGCGCACCGGCATCATCACCCGCAAGCGTGCCGGCGAGGACGTCGAAGCCGTCGACCTCGCCGAGACCGCCGCACGCGAGGCGATCGAGAAGGCCGGCATCGAGCCGTCCCAGATCGGCGTCGTGCTCGTGAGCACCGTCACGCACACCGTCGCCACCCCGTCGATGGCGTCGCTGCTCGCCGAACGCATCGGTGCCACCCCGGCCGCCGCGTACGACATCAGCGCCGCCTGCGCCGGGTACGCCTACGGCATCGCCCAGGCCGACTCGTTCATCAAGTCCGGGCTCGCCGACCACGTGCTGGTCGTCGGGGCCGAGAAGCTCAGCGACGTCGTCGACCCGACCGACCGCTCGATCTCGTTCCTGCTCGGGGACGGTGCCGGCGCCGCCGTGATCGGCCCGAGCGACTTCCCGGGCATCGCCCCCACCATCTGGGGCTCGGACGGCTCGAAGTGGGACGCCATCGGCATGACCGCGACCTACAACGAGTGGGAGGCCGGTGCACCCCGCCCGACCATGCGCCAAGCCGGCCAGACGGTGTTCCGCTGGGCCGTCTGGGAGATGGTCAAGGTCGCCCGACAGACGCTCGAGACCGCCGGGGTCCGTCCCGAGGACCTCGCCGCCTTCGTGCCGCACCAGGCGAACATCCGCATCATCGACGAGTTCGCCAAGCAGCTCGGCCTGCCCGAGACGGTGACGATCGCCCGCGACATCACCACCACCGGCAACACCTCCGCCGCGAGCATCCCGCTCGCCACGCACCGCCTGCTCGAGGAGCACCCGGACCTGTCGGGCGGCCTCGCCCTGCAGATCGGCTTCGGCGCCGGACTCGTGTTCGGCGCCCAGGTGGTCGTCCTCCCCTGATCCCAGCCCGGTCGCGCACCCGCGCGACCGGTCCCCATCCCGACGAGCCTCCGCGCACCCGGACCCCGCGTGCCCTAGGCTGGTCAACGGTCAAACGACACCCCCCTTCAAGGAGAACACTCATGGCCCTGTCCAACGAAGAAGTCCTCGCCGGCCTGGCCGAGCTGATCAACGACGAGACCGGTATCGCCACCGACACCGTCGCCGCCGACAAGTCCTTCACGGACGACCTCGACATCGACTCCATCTCGATGATGACCATCGTGGTCAACGCCGAGGAGAAGTTCGACGTGAAGATCCCGGACGAAGAGGTCAAGAACCTCAAGACCGTCGGCAACGCGGTCGACTACATCGTCAAGGCCCAGGCCTGACACGAGCTTCCTGAGCGCCGCGGCCCGCGGACCCCTGCGGGCCGCGGCGCTCATCTTGTTCACCCCAACGAAAGAACACGTCGTCCCATGACCAAGAAGACCGTCGTCGTCACCGGGATCGGTGCGATCTCACCCCTCGCCGCGACCGCCCCGGACACCTGGGACGCGCTGCTCGCCGGCAAGTCCGGCATCACCCGCATCGAGGACCCCCGCTACGCCGACCTCGAACTCCCCGTGGAGTTCGCCGGCCAGGCGCGCACCTTCCTCACCGACCAGCTCACCCGCCCCGAGTCGAAGCGCCTCGACCCCTCGTCGCAGCTGTCGCTCGTCGCAGCGCGCGAAGCATGGGCCGACGCCGGCATCGACGACGAGTCGGTCGTCCCCGAGCGCTTGATCGTCGACTGGGCAACGGGCATCGGTGGCGTGAACACGCTGCTCGACGCCTGGGACACCCTGCGCGAGAAGGGCCCGCGTCGCGTCCTGCCGATGACGGTCCCGATGCTCATGGCGAACGGTCCCGCCGCCGCCATCGAGATGGAGTTCGGCGCCCGTGGCGGCGCCCGCACCTACCTGTCGGCGTGTGCCTCGTCGACCGAGTCGCTGGCCGAGGCCTACCGGCACATCGCCGACGGCGACGCCGACATCGTCATCACCGGTGGCGCCGAGGCCGCGCTGCACCCGCTCCCGCTGGCCGCGTTCGCCGCCATGCAGGCCCTGTCGCGCCGCAACGACTCCCCCGAGACCGCGTCGCGCCCCTACGACGTCACGCGTGACGGCTTCGTCCTCGGTGACGGCGCCGCGGCGCTCATCCTCGAGTCGAAGGAGCACGCCGAGGCCCGCGGCGCGACCATCTACGCCGAGGTCGCCGGCTCCGGCATCACCTCGGACGCCTTCCACATCACCGCGCCGGACCCCGAGGGCAGCGCCGCCGCCCGTGCGGTCCTGCAGGCCCTCGAGCACGCCGACGCGAGCATCGAGGACGTCGTGCACGTCAACGCGCACGCCACCTCGACCCCCGTCGGGGACGTCGCCGAGTACCACGCGATGCGTCGGGTCTTCGGCGACCACCTGGACAACGTCGTGGTGTCGGCCACCAAGGCGTCCACGGGCCACCTGCTCGGTGGTGCCGGTGCGATCGAGGCGGTCTTCACCGTCCTCGCGCTGCACAACCGCGTCGCGCCGCCGACGATCAACCTGCACGACCAGGACCCGGAGATCGTCATGGACGTCGCCCGCGAACCGCGCGCGCTGCCCGAAGGCGACCTGCTCGCCGTCAGCAACTCGTTCGGCTTCGGCGGACACAACGCCGTGGTCGCGTTCCGCAGCGTCTAGTCACGGCAGCACCTGCCAGGAGGCCCGTCCCGCGTCGTCGGGGCGGGCTTCCGTCGTTCCGGTGCCCGGGTCAGCCCCCCGTCCACACGCCGTCGTGTTCCTGTGGCGCCCGAGGAACGACGAGACGCCGCCGTTTTCGGCGGCGTCTCGAGTCTGTGGCGGTGTCCGGGCGACACACCGGCGTCTAACGCACCCGGTACACCGGCGTCTGGCGCACCCAACACGCCGGCGTGTGGCGAGTCCGGATCAGCCGACGCGGTGCAGCCAGACGACCGGGTTGCCCTCGGCGGCGTGGCGGAAGGGCTCGAGCTCGTCGTCCCAGGCCTGCCCGAGGGCCAGTCGCAACTCACGGTGCAGTTCGAGGGCGTTGCTGCCCGCGACCTCCATCGCGTAGCGCACCCGGTCCTCGGGGATGACCATGTTGCCCGTGACGTCGGTCTGCGCGTAGAACACCCCGAGGTCGGGCGTGTGCATCCAGCGACCACCGTCCGAGGCGCTCGTCGGCTCCTCGGTGACCTCGTACCGCAGGTGCTCCCACCCGCGCAGGGCAGAGGCGATCGCGGCACCGGCACCGACCGCACCGGTCCACGTGAACTCGGTCCGACGCGCACCGTCCTGCGCGGGCTGGTCGAGCCACGAGAAGTTCACGGCGCGGTTCATCGCGCGACCTGCTGCCCATTCGACGTGCGGGCAGAGCGCGCGGGGTGAGGAGTGCACGTAGAGCACTCCTGTCGTCGTTCCGTTCACGGTTCCTCCGATACGTCAGGTGCGACTTCCCCATCGACCTGGTGCGGAGGATCCTGACCCGAGGGGCCACGGAACCATCGGTATGCGATTGTGATGTCCCGACGGGACACGCCCATTATGCAGCGCCACGCCTGGGAACGGCAAGGACCCGACCGGGTTCAGTGCAGGACGGCACCGCTCGCGTCGACCGGGTGCCGCTCCCCCGCCGTGATCGGCACGGGGACACGGTTCTCCTCCGGAGGGATCGGGCAGGCGTACTGGTACGAGAACGCGCACGGCGGCAGGACCAGCAGGTTCCAGTCGAGCTCGACCGTGGACTCGGCGCCGGGGTCGTCGAGGTACAGGAACCGACCCATCGAGTAGCTGCTGCTCGGGTCGTCCTCGGCCAGGGCACTCGTGGCGTCCTGCACGATGAGCTGCAGTCTCGCGACTCCGCGGAACGCGGCCGACCGGACGGCGACGAACCGCACCGTGGCGCCGTCCACGACGGTCTCGACGTGTCCGGCAACCGGCAGGGCGTCGCCGGCGGCGTCGCGGACGCTGCCACGGGCCTCCTGGCCGTCGTCCACCAGCGGGACGTACGTGCCGGACGTCACCCGGTCGCCGGACCGCTCGAAGCGGGCGATGTGCGCGAAGCGGGCGATCGCCTCGGACGACGGGTCCCAGACACGCAGGGTGTCGCCGGTGACGGTGCCGGCGAAGCCGTCCGGCAGCGCGACAGTGGACGGGACGACGGCGGTGTCCCCCGCGACCAGCACCGTCCCGTTGACCGGCACGCCGTCCACGACGACGCCGTCGGACGCCTCGGCCGTGACGGTGAGTCCGCCGGGCGCCGGAGCCCAGGTGCCGGGGACCGGCCAGACCGGCTGCGGGTGGTCGACGTGTTGCGCGTTCACCAGGGCGAGCGGTCCGCGAGCACTGCGCGCCCAGCGGTCACGTTCGTCGACGTGCTCGGCGAAGGCGGCGACCGCGGCGGTCGCGCCGTCGCCGCGCGTCACGACTGTTCCTGGCGGGGGTAGATGACCTTCTGCACGATGATGATGACCGACGCCGCGACGGGCAGGGCCACGAGCGCGCCGAGCACACCGCCGATGGTGCCGCCCGCGACGGCGGCGATGACCACGAGCGCACCGGGTACCTGGACTGCTCGCGACATGATGCGCGGCGAGATCAGGTAGGCCTCGACCTGCATGTACACCAGGTAGTAGATCGCCGCGGCGAGGGCGGTCGCCGGTGACGCGAAGAAGCAGAGCAACGAGATCACGATCGCGGCGGCCAACGTGCCGACGAGCGGGATGAGCGAACCGAGGAACGCGAACGACGCGAGCAGCACCGGCAGCGGCGCCCCGATGATGAGCAGGAAGAAGAAGCTGAGGATGCCGTTGATGAGCGCCTGGGACACCTGCCCGACGACGTAGCGACCGACCGCCTGCGTGATCTGCTCGCTCACGTCGATGAAGTTCTGACGACGCGACGCCGGGACGAACCGGTACGCCGCACGCTTCATGCCCCGCATCGACGCGAGGAAGTAGAGCATCAGGATGATGACGATGAGCGCCCCGGTGACACCGGACAGGATCCCGCTGCCGACCGCCAGGATCCCGCCGCCGACACTGAGCAGGTTGCCCGGCTTCTCGACGAAGGACTGCAGCGACTGCAGCGCGTGGTCGATGTCGAACGACCCGGCGAACTGCTTCGACAGGTCCTGCACCCACTGCTGCTGCGAGATGTCCTGCACGATCTCAGGGAAGTTCTGGATCAGGTTCGACGCCTGGTCCACCAGGATCGGCACCACCGCGAACACGATGCCGGCGAAGGCCCCGAGCACCCCGACCACGACGATCGTGATGGCCGCCCACCGCGGGATGATCCGCTCGAGGAACGACACGAGCGGGTCGATGCCGAGCGCCAGGAACAGCGCGACCCCGATGTAGACCAGGACCGTGCTCAGCTCGTTGATGATCGACCCGGCGAGCAGGGCGACGAGGACCCCGATGGCGCCCATGAACCCCAGCCGGAACGCGTTCACGCGCACGCCGGTACCGCCACGGGTCACCTCGAAGGTGACGTTCGGTGTCGGTGCGTGGTCGTCCTGCGACGTGTCGCGCTTCCTTGGCATGTGCACGTAGGGCGGGCGGGACTCGAACCCGCGGATCGTTCGGTTATGAGCCGACTGCCTTGACCAGCTTGGCTACCGCCCCTCGCCGGAGGCCCTCAGGCCACCGGCTCACCACGATACAGCGACTCGAACGTCGACAGCGTGCGGTTGATGTCGTGCGCCTCGATCATGGCCAGACTGCGTTCCCGCATCGCCACGTAGTCGGACTCCGGGGCGGTGAGCACCGTCGTGAGCTTCGCCGCCAGGTCGTCGACGTCGCCCGGGGCGAACAGGTACCCGTTGCCGTCGATCAGGTGCGGGAGCGCCATCGAGTCGGCGGCGACCACGGGGAGCCCGGACGCCATCCCCTCGAGCGAGGAGATGCTCTGCAGCTCGGCCGTCGACGGCATCGCGAACACCGTCGCGTTGGTCAGGGCCTCCTGCTTGCGCTCGTCCGAGACGAAGCCCAGGAACCGCACGCGGTCCTCGAGCCCGAGCTCCTTCGCCAGTGCGGTGAGCTTCGGGATCATCTCGCCGTCGCCGACGATGGTCAGGGTCGTGGCCAGCTCGGCCGGCAGCAGCGCCACGGCACGGACCAGGACGTCGAGGTTCTTCTCCGGGGCGACCCGGCCCACGAAGACGATGTCGTTGTTGACCGGGCGCCCCTCGCGCGCGACGTAGCGGGACGCGTCGATGCCGCACGAGATCGCCAGGACCTGCTGGCCGGCGATGGCCTTCCGCAGGTAGTCGGCGGCCAGGTTGGTCGGCGTCGTGATCGTGTCGGCCAGCCGGTAGGTCTTGGCGGCGTCGCTCCACGCGATCTTCAGCGCGAGGGGCAGCGTCCACTTGCCGAACGGCGTGTACTCGAGCAGGTTCTCCGGCATGAAGTGGTTCGTCGCGATGACCCGGATGCCGCGGTCGTTCGCCTCGTGCACGATGCCACGACCGATGACCACGTGCGACTGGATGTGCAGCACGTCGGGCTTGACCGCGTCGAGGATCGGGGCGGTCCACTTCCGGACGCTCCACGGCCACACGAAGCGCAGCCACGGGTGCAGCGGCCACTTGTACGACTTCAGGCGGTGCACGACGAGGGTGACGCCGTGGTGCTCCTCGTCGAAGGTGCCGTAGTGGCGGCTCGACGCCGGGGCCACGATGTGCACCTCGTGCCCGCGCTCGGCCAGTCCGACGGCGAGCTGCTCGGCGAAGGTCGCGGCGCCGTTGACGTCGGGGGCGAAGGTGTCCGCTGCGATCAGCACGCGCAGCGGTCGGTGACCGCCCGTCGCACCCGTCGGTCCGGCGGTGGCGGTGGTGGCGTCTCCTGACACGGCTGAGTTCGTCCTCTCGTGGGCGATGGCTGGTCGGCTGTGACGCTATCGCACCAGGATCGACGGTCGCGTCAGCCGCGCGGATGAGCGCCGCGACCACCGGGCGCCGAGCGCCGAGCGCGCCGCGGCCGTCAGGTCCGGGTCTGGGGGTGGTGCTTGGCGAGCAGGAACACCCCGGTGATGGCGATGCCCGCGGCGACCACGAACCCCGCCACCGCGAACCACGGCGCCCCCGTTGCCTCGCCGAGCACGATCACGCCGATGCCGACCGCGACGATCGGGTCGATGACGGTCAGCCCCGCGATCACCAGGTCGGCCGAGCCGCTGGAGTACGCGTTCTGCACGAAGTACCCCCCGAGCGACGCCGCGACGACCACGCCGACGATGGCGAGCACGGTCAACCAGTCGAAGGTGTGGTTCACGAACCGGTTCAGCACCACCTTGGCCAGCGTCGCCACGAAGCCGTAGAGCACGCCGGCGCCGACGATGTAGTACAGGGCGTTCCGGCGCTTGGCGACCAGGCGGAACGACACGAGCACCAGCACCAGCACGACCGCCAGGATCACCAGCACGGTGACGAGCTGCTGGCGGGTGATCGCGCTCTCGTGCCCGACGAACGCCGCGATCCCGACGAAGATGCCGACACCGATGATGCACGTCCACACGGCACGACGAGCACGACGGCCGAGCGGGATCCCCGACGCACGCGACGAGAACCACGTCGTGATCACCAGCGCCACGGCACCCAGCGGCTGCACGACGATCAGCGGCGCGAACGTGATGCTGATGAGCTGCAGCACCACCGCGATGCCGAGCATGAGCGTGCCGAGCACCCAGTAGCCGCTCGAGACGAGCCCCACCACGTGGCGGACGCTCAGCCCCTTCGACTGCCGACCGAGACGCGCTTCGACCCGCTGCACCCCACGGCTCTGGAACTGCGCCCCGAGCGACAGGAACACCGCACCGACCAGGGCCACCGGGATCATCAGCGCCTGGAACGGCGTGAGGTTGCTCACGGCGTCGGGCAGCTGGAGGTCCGTCGTCACGCGTCGAGGCTACCGTCCCCCGCCGGATAACCTGGGTGAATGGCCGTTCTCCCGATCCGCATCACCGGCGAACCCGTCCTGCACGAGCGTGCAGCCGAGGTCACCGCGTTCGATGACGACCTCCGTTCCCTCGTCGCCGACATGCTCGAGACCATGGACCTGGCACCGGGCGTCGGCCTGGCCGGACCGCAGGTGGGCGTCGGCAAGCGCCTGTTCGTGTACTCCTACACCGACGACGACGACGTGCTGCACCGGGGCGCCGCCGTGAACCCCGTCCTGTGGACCACGCCCCCGGTCCCCGAGTCCGTCGAGGAGCTCGACGAGGACGAGGAGTCCGAGGGCTGCCTGTCGATCCCGGGCGAGCGCTTCCCGCTCCGCCGCTCCGAGGGCGCCCTGCTGCGCGCCTCCGACGAGCACGGCACCCCGTTCGAGGTCGAGGCGCACGGCTGGCTGGCCCGCATCTTCCAGCACGAGTACGACCACCTGGACGGCTGGCTCTACGCCGACCGTCTCGTGCACCCCTACGGCAAGCAGGTCGCCAAGGCGATCCGCAAGAGCAGCTGGGGCGGCCCCGGCCAGTCCTGGCTGCCGGGTCGCGACCACCCCGAGGGCTGACGCCCGTCCCGCGGCCGTCGGTCGGTCGTGGGTCAGGCGGTCGGTCTGGAGGCCCGGGTCAGCCCCGGTACGCCGCCAGCGCGTCCCGCAGGCGGTCGGTCTCCGGGTGCCCCGGGCAGTACCGCAGGAGCCCCTCGGCCACGTGGGCACCGCGCTCGTCGGCGACCGCCGACGTCCACGGCGCCGAGTCGCGCACCGCGCAGGCGCTCGCGAGCTCGACCAGGGTCGCGTCACCGCGCGCCGCCGTCACCGCGGACTGCTGCTGGCTCGACGGCACCGAGCCGGTCAGCCGCTTCGCCGAGCAGTCGGCACGCGCGGCTTCCCACACCGCTGCGTAGGTCGTGTAGCTCGCGCGGTCAGCGCCGTCCCCGCCGCAGACGAACGCGAAGACGACCGGTGACGCGCCTGAACCCAGCCCGGTGTCCGAGCTCGTCGGGTCCTCGGACGCATCGGTGTCAGGGCCGACGCTGCTGCAGCCGGTGAGCACCGCCGTCACCGCCACGACGACGCCCAGCAGGGCGGATCGAGGGGAACGAGAACGGTGCACCTGTGAACGCTAACAGCATCCGCCGGGTACCAGCCGCACGAGCGACGTCGGTCAGGGTGTCGGGCCGGTGACCGTGATCGTCGCGCGCTGGTCGAGCCGACCACCGCGGTCGGCATCGGTGCTCATCCGGCAGCGCACCTGGGTGGTGCCGACCGGAGCCTGCACGTCCTGCCGGACGCAGCTCGTCGACGACACCCCGCGCGGCAGGTCGAGCCGGATGGGCACGGTCACCGGCTTGCCGTCGGGGCTCTGCAGCGTCCGGTCGGCGAGTTCCAGTGGCGTCCCCTTGACGGTCAGACCGGCCAGCTTCGCCTTGCTCAGGTCGATGCCGTCGATCTGCGCCCCGCTGATGTCGGCGACCGTCAGGTCCGCGGTGCCCAGGTCGGCGTCACGCAGGTCCGCCCCCCGCAGGTCCGCGCTGTACAGGTCGACACCACGCAGGTCCGCTCCGCGCAGGTTCGCCCCCTGCAGGTCGGCGCCGTAGAGCACGCTGTCACGCAGGTCCGAACCGCGCAGGTCCGCGCCGTGCAGGTCGGCCAGACGCAGGTCGACGGTGGCGAAGCGCACACCGGCGAGGTCCTGTTCCGGGCAGGTCGTCACGGCACCCGGCTCGGGCGCCGTGCGGACCGTGCACGAACCGATCTGGCGTTCCCCGGCGCTGGTCCCCCCGGTTCGCGCGAAGGCCGCGACGCCGATGACGACGAAGAACAGGATGGTCAGGGCAGCCACGACGACGCCGCGGAACCGTGCGGCGCGGTTCACGAGCGCACCCCCGTGAGCCACTGGGGCAGGACGTCGCGGGCCCAGCTCGAGTACCAGGCCGCCGAGTTGGCGTACGGGAAGAAGGCGCTGATCGGGTTGTAGAAGACGAAGAGCACGACACCCACCACGATCACGACGACCCACGCCACGGTGGCCGCGCGCCCGTGCAGCCGTCGGATCCACGAGGCGAGACCGAGCAGCACCACGGCCGCGATCATCGGCAGCACCGGCAACAGGTAACGGCCCGAGAACGCGAAGTCCTGCCGGAGGTTCACCGCGGTCGCGGCGTTGAAGCACAGCACCGCCACCGTGTAGGCGACGGGGACGGCTGCCAGCCACCACATGGCCGCGTTCCGGAGCACCCGGCGCATCTGGGTCACCGCGATCGCCACGGCACCGACGCTGGCGACGGCGCCGAACAGCACGACGGCGGTGTTCGGGCGCCAGGGCAGCGACGGACCCCAGAAGAAGAAGAGCGACCGGAAGTAGGTGGTGATCCACATCCAGAGGAAGGAGACCGGCCGGAACGGTTCGAGCGTGCCGGCGGCGACCTCGAGGTCGTGGGTCCGGACCGCGTTGTAGTTCCGACGGAAGATGCCGAAGTTCATGCACGCGTCGCGGCTGTGGATCTCGGCGCAGTCGGGGTTGAGTGCCCGGTAGACGAGCAGGTTCACACCGAAGCGCTCGAGCACCAGGGCGAGCAACGCGCCGCCGATCACCACCAGGACGACGGACCGCCACGGCCGTTCGCGGAAGCCCGAGACGGCTCGACGCACGGGGTGCCGGAGCCACGAGAAACCGTCGACGCGGTACCGGAACAGCACGGCGAAGAAGGCTCCGGCCAGCACGAGCGGCGCCTGGGAGTACTTGAACATGAGCGCCAGCATCGCGGTGACGACCAGCCACGCGAGCGTTCGCAGTCCACCGCCACGGGCGACCTTGACCGCGACGGCGGCGAAGAGGAAGAAGGCGGCCATCGACGGCGCGTCGTAACTGATGGTGGCGGCCTGCCAGGCGTAGCGGCCGGTGGAAGCGGTCACCACGGTGGCGAGCAGGCCGATCGCCGTCGGGACCCCGGCGTTCCGGAACATCGCACGGAGGGCGTACAGACCGGCCCCGGCAGCCAGGACGTCGATGCTCCGCAGCACCATCACGGTCTGTTCCAGGTGGAGCCCGAGCGCCTGCGTCCCCTTCGCCGGGAACGACATCAGGTAGTAGTAGAGGTACGCCGGGAAGCGCGTGACCTCGCCGAGCCACAGCTTCGACGCGTCGACGTCCTGCAGGAACGGGCCGGCGTTCCACGGGCGAGCCGCGTAGAGCATGATGTTGCCGATGTGCCGACGCTCGTCCGGGGCCGCCGAAGCAGGGACGTGGATCGTGACGGCGAACAGGAAGCCGACGAGCAGGAACGCCACGAGCACGACCACGAACGCGGTGCGTGAGGAGAGCACGCGGTTGGCCCGGTCCAGCAGACCCGTGGACCGGTCACCGGTCACACGTCCGGTGGCGGACTCGTGGGTCAACGACATCGAACAGTGGCCTTCCGTGGTTCTGGGTGCGCCCGCCCAGGCTAGCAGCGCGCCCCGCTGGGCCCGACGAGGGCATTCGGACCGTCGGGAACACAAAAGGTCCTCACCCCGAGGGGTGAGGACCTGTCGCTCCCCGAGTTGGACTCGAACCAACAACCTGCCGGTTAACAGCCGGCTGCTCTGCCAATTGAGCTATCGAGGATCACTGTCCGCTGGCGAATGACGTGCGAACAACGGGTAACAGCATAGCAGGACCCTGAGGCCCGCCACCGCATCGGACACGCCGCCCGGGCGCGCCGCGCGGTGGGCGCCCGGAGTCAGTACCCGGCGACCGGGTCGACGACGCCGACGAAGCCCTCGCCGGCACCCCCGAGGAAGGCGGTGGTGTTGAGCCGGACGCGCTCGGCGAGCAGGGGCGCGACCATCTCCGGGGTGTCGGCCTGGTGCGGGGTGATGACCGCGCCGGGCTCGGACCAGAGCGGGTGGTCGTCGGGCAGCGGCTCCGGGTCGGTGACGTCGAGTCCCGCCGCAGCGATCTCCCCGGCACGCAACGCGGCGACCAGGGCATCGGTGTCGACGAGTCCGCCGCGCGCGATGTTCACGAGCCGAGCGGACGGCTTCATGATCCGGAACTGCCGCTCGCCGAAGAGCTTCGCGGTGCCCGAGGTCATCGCCGCCGCGATCATCACGACGTCGGCGTCGGGCAGGACCTGGTCGAGTTCGTCGGTGGTGACGGTCCGAGCGGCTCCCGGTACGGGGTCGGGCGAGCGACGCACCACGGTGGCCTCGACGTCGAACGGCGCGAGCAGCCGGAGGTACTCGAGCGCGATCCCGCCGGCACCGATGACGACGACGTTCCGCCCGTACAGCGAGACGCCCTCGGGCTCGGTCGCCCACGACGACGCACGGGCACGCTGCTGCAGGACCCGCAGCGTGCCGAGGGTCAGTGCCAGTGCGTGCTCGGCGACGGGCTCCGCGTAGGCGCCCTTCGCCGAGGTGAACAGCACGCGGTCGCCGTGCTCCTGGATCAGGTGCGCGAAGGCGTCGACGCCGGCGAACGGCAGCTGGACCCAACCGACGCCGGGCACGGACGACAGGGCGTCGGCCAGGCCGGACGGGTCGTGGGGGTCGAGCCAGACGATCCCGCGGGTGTCGGCGTCGAGCGGCGCGACGGTCCCACCGGCCGCGGTGACGGCGTCCACGTGCAGGTCGGTCGGCTCGGGCAGCACGGCGACGGGACCGGCCTGCGGGGCCTCGACCGGCAGCGGCGCACCCGAGGTGGGGACGACGGCACGGTGGCCGCGCGGGCCCTGGGTCGGGGTGCTCATGCGTTCTCCTGACGGTCGGTGCGCGGGCCGGTGCCGGCGGCGAGCGGACGGCGCGGCGCGGACGAGCGGCGGGCCGTCGTCGGCGCCGGACGGCGCTTCACACCACGCGCCGCGGTCGACGCGAGGGTCTTCACGTAGGGGTCGACGGGGTTGTCGAGGACCTCGTCGAAGGTGCCGAGCCCGACGAGCCGGGCATCGGCCATCACGGCGACGCGGTCGGCCAGCGCACGGGCCTCGCGCAGGTCGCTCGACACGACGACGGCGGAGAACTGTCGTCCGCGCTGCAGGGTCGCCAGGGCCTCGAGCACCGACTGCCGCACCAGGACATCGACGCCGCGCGCGGGCTCGTCGGCGACCAGCAGCTGGGGTTCGAGCACGAGCGCCTTCGCCAGCGCCACCCGCTGGCGCTGACCGCTCGAGAGCTCCCACGTGTTCAGGCGCATCGTCCCGAGCGGCAGGTGCACGGCGTCGAGCAGCCGAGCCACGATGAGCCCTGCTTCACGCCGGTCGAACCGGCGGTCGCGTGCGTAGATCGGTTCGGCGACGGCCTCGCCGACGGTGAGGTCCGGGCTGAGCCGGTCTGCGCCGTCCTGCGGCAGGTAGCCGATCCGGCCGCTCAGCCGTTCGAGCTTGCGCGATGAGGGACGCAGGCCCCGGGTCTTCTGCCCGAGCACGGTCAGCTCGCCGCCGACGATGTGTCGGCGCAGCGCACCCTCGCCCTCGCCGTGGGATCCGAGCTGACCGGCGATGGCGGCGGCGAAGGTCGACTTGCCCGACCCCGACTCGCCGAGCAGGGCGAGGATCTCCCCCTGCCGCACCGACAGGCTCACGCCGTCGACGGCCCGGATGGACTCGCCCCCGCGTCCGCCCCGGTACTCGATCGACACGTCGTCCGCGACGACCGCCGGTCCGTTGACCGCGATCATGGGTCCCCTTCCACGCCGCCCCCTGGCGACGGTTCGCGACGGGCCGCCCTGGCAGGCCCGTCGTGCGTACAGCAGTGGAGGTGACCACCCTGGAGGCGCGGCGTGCGTCGACGACGTCGGCCGGGCCTCCGGGGTGGGTCACGTCGGGTCAGGACCCGACGTTCTCCAGTCGCTCCAGCGTACGCCGTCGCTCCGCCTGCTCCGCTGGGTCGGGCACCGGCAGCGACGCGAGGAGTCGCTGCGTGTACGGGTGCTGCGGGGCGCCGAGGACCTCGGCCGTCGTGCCCGTCTCGACCAGGTCGCCGCGGTAGAGCACGGCGATCCGGTCGGACAGCGCGCCCACGACCGCGAGGTCGTGGCTGATGAACAGCGACGCGAAGCCGAGGTCCTGCTGCAGTTCGAGGAAGAGCTCGAGCACCCGAGCCTGCACCGAGACGTCGAGCGCGCTCGTCGGCTCGTCGGCGATGAGCAGCTTCGGCCGGAGCGCCAGCGACCGGGCGAGCGACGCGCGCTGGCGCTGCCCACCGGAAAGCTCGTGCGGGTAGCGGTCGCCGTACGCTGCCGGCAGCTGGACGGCCTCGAGCAGCTCGTCGACCCGCTTGCGCGCGGCGCGGGGGCTCGAGACCTCCTTGTGCACGACCAGCGGCTCGGCGACGCACTCGGCGATCGTCAGCAGCGGGTTGAACGAGGTCGCCGGGTCCTGGAACACGAACCCGATGTCCTTGCGCAGGTGCTTGAAGTCGCGTTCGCGGTACCCGAGCATCTCCGCGCCGAGGACCGTGAGCGAGCCGCCCGTGACCTTCGTCAAACCGGCCATGGCGCGGCCGATGGTGGTCTTGCCCGAGCCGGACTCCCCCACCAGGCCGAGGACCTCACCGGGACGGATCGCCAGGTCGACGCCCTTGACGGCCTTGAACGCCGGCGAGCCGAGCCGGCCGGGGTACTCGATCTCGAGCCCCTTCGCCTCGACCAGGGGCGTGACGTCCTCGGAGATCGCGGCACGCCGGGCCACCCCGGTCGACGCTTCGAGCCGCGGCACCGCTGCGAGCAGCCGCTTGGTGTAGTCGGCCTGCGGCGTCGCGAAGAGCGCCGTCGCCGTCGCCTCCTCCACGATCTCGCCCTGGTACATCACGGCGACGCGGTCGGCCAGGTCGGCGACGACGCCCATGTTGTGCGTGATGACGACGATCGCCGTGCCGAACTCGTCGCGGCACCGGCGCAGCAGGTCGAGGATCTCGGCCTGCACCGTGACGTCGAGCGCGGTCGTGGGCTCGTCGGCGATGATGACGCTCGGCTCCAGGGCCAGGGCGCTCGCGATCACCACGCGCTGCTTCTGCCCACCGGAGAACTGGTGCGGGTAGTGGTCGACGCGGGTCTCGGGGTCGGGGATGCCGACGCGACCGAGGTAGTCGATGGCCTTCGCCCGTGCTTCCTTCCTGGACACGCCGCCGTGGGCGCGGAGCCCCTCGGCGATCTGCCACCCGACGGTGAAGACCGGGTTGAGCGCGGTCGACGGCTCCTGGAACACCATCGCACCGGCGGTCCCACGGAGCTCGCGGAGCTTCTGCGAGCCGACCGACACGACGTCGGTGCCGTCGAGCAGCACCGCGCCGCCGAGTGTCGCCGTCTCCGGCATGAGCCGCAGCATGCTGCGGGCCGTGACGGACTTGCCGGAGCCGGACTCGCCGACCAGGGCGAGGACCTCGCCGGGGCGGACGTCGAGGCTGACGCCCTTGACCGCGTCGACGGCGCCGCCGTCGGTCGCGAAGGTGACGGTCAGGTCGTCGACGACGACGACCGGCTCGGTGGTGGTGTCGCCCGGTTGCAGGCGGGTGGTCGGGGTCATGCGCCCGTCCCTTCCGTGTCGTTCCGCGTGTCGGGCGCTGCGTCGGCGTCGGGCGATGCCTTGCCGTCGGGGGTGTGGCGCGCGTCGCGCGCTGCCTCGGTGCCGCGCGCGTCGCTCGTCGACACCAGCTGCTTCAGCCGTCGGCGTGCACGCAGGCGGGGGTCGGAGATGTCGTTCAGGCTCTCGCCGATGAAGGTCACGCCGAGTACGAGCACCACGATCGCGACACCCGGGTACACCCCGGTCCACCAGACGCCGCTCGCGACGTCGGAGAGCGCGCGGCTGAGGTCGTAGCCCCACTCGGCACCGGACGTCGGGCCGATGCCGAACCCCAGGAAGCCGAGGCCGGCCAGGGTCAGGATCGCGTCGCTCGCGTTGAGCGTCAGGATGAGCGGCAGGGAACGCGTCGAGTTCCGCAGGACGTGGCGCGTCATGATGCGCCACGGGTTCGTGCCCATCACGCGCGCCGACTCGACGAAGGCGTCGTTCTTCAGCCGGACGGCCTCGGCACGGACCACGCGGAAGTACTGCGGCACGTAGACGACGGTGATCGAGATCGCCGCGGCGATGATGCCGCCCGAGTAGCTCGAGTTGCCGCCGGAGATCACGATGGACACGATGATCGCGAGCAGCAGCGACGGGAACGCGTAGATGGCGTCGGCCACGACCACCAGGACGCGGTCGAGCCAGCCGCCCAGGTACCCGGAGACCATGCCGAGCAGGACGCCGACGATGATCGAGACGATCACGGCGACGATGACGACGAGTACGGCCGTGCGGGCGCCGTAGAGCACGCGGCTGAACACGTCGAAGCCGCCGACCGTGGTGCCCCAGATGTGCTCGGCGCTCGGTTCGCCAGTGCGGGGGAAGCTCTCGCCGTCCGCGCCCTGCAGCTGGCCGAAGCCGTACGGGGCGAGGAGCGGGGCGAACACCGCGACGAGCAGGTACAGGGCGCAGATGACGACGCCGACGATGAGCATCGCGCGCTGCCAGCCGGTGCTCTTGCGGAGCTGGACCACCACCGGGAGCCGCTTCCAGAGCGGCTCGTGGCGGTCGACGAGGGTGGTGTCGGCCATCGTCAGAACCTCACTCTCGGGTCGATCAGGGCGGCGACGACGTCGACGATGAAGTTGGTCACCGCGACGATCACCGCCAGCATCGCGACGATGCCCTGCACCGCGACGAAGTCACGGGCCGACAGGTACTGGTTGAGTTCGAAGCCCAGGCCGCGCCACCCGAAGGTCGTCTCGGTGAGCACCGAGCCGCCCAGGAGCATCGCGATCTGCAGCCCCATCACGGTGATGATCGGCACGAGCGCCGGACGGAACGCGTGGGTGCGCACCAAGCGCGACTCGCGCACACCGCGGGACCGGGCGGCGTCGACGTACTCGGAGCCGAGCGACCCGATCATGTTCGCGCGCACCAGGCGCAGGAAGATGCCGGCGGTGAGCAGGCCGAGCGTCAGCGCGGGCAGGACGGCGTGCTGGAGCACGTCACCGATGACCTCGGCGTTGCCGGTGCGGAGCGCGTCGACGATGTAGATCCCGCTCGCGCCGGGGATGCCGTCGAGGATGAGCGACACCCGGGTCGACGCGCGGTCGCCCAGGGGCAACCAGTCGAGCCACACCGAGAAGACGAGCTTGAGCAGCAGGCCGCCGAAGAACACCGGGGTGGCGTAGGTCAGGATCGCCAGCGCACGGAGCAGCACGTCCGGCCACTTGTCGCGGGTGTACGCGGCGAGCATGCCGAGCGGGATGCCGAGCACCAGCGCGACGATGAGCGCGTAGAACACGAGCTCCGCGGTCGCGCCGCCGTACGTGACGATGATGTCGGTGATCGGACGGTTGTCCGTCGACGAGGTGCCGAAGTCACCGCGCAGGATGTTGCCGAGGTACTCGAAGTACTGCACGAGCACCGGTCGGTCGTACCCGGCGGCGTGCAGGCGTTCCTGCAGCTGGCTCGGCGTGAGCCGGCCGCCGACCGACGCGGTGATCGGGTTCCCGATGACGCGCATCAGGAAGAACACGAGCGTCACCAGGATGAAGACGGTCGGGATGATGAGGAGGAACCTGACGAGGATGTACCGGCCGAGTCCGCCGCCACTGTTCTTGGCACTGCGTTGTGCCTGTGGCTTGGTGGGATCGGTGCCGTTCACGTCCTGCGTTGCCTCGGGAGTGCTGAGGGTCACGGGGTGGGTGCCTTTCGTCGCCGTTGCACAGGCACGCGGGCGTCCCTCGTGGGAACGCCCGCGGCCTGCACGTGGGGCTTGGTGCTACTTGCTCAGGGTGGCGTACCGGAACTTGAACGAGGCGTCGAGGGTCAGGCCCTTGACGTCCTTGCCGGCGACCGCGACGGACTTGCCCTGCAGCAGCGGCAGCGTCGAGATCTGGGTGGCCTCGCGTTCCTGGGCCTGCTCGATCAGGTCAGCACGCTTGTCCGGGTCGGACTCGGCCTGCTCCTTCGCGATGAGGTCCTGGATCTCCGGGTCGTCGTAGTGGTTCTGGACGAAGTTCTCCTTGGTGAAGAACGGCGACAGGTAGTTGTCGGCGTCGGAGAAGTCCGGGAACCAGCCGAGCTGGTAGACGGGGTAGGCGTCCTTGGTGCGCTCCTGGGCGTAGGTCGTGTACACCGTCGACTGGATGTTGACGGTGAACAGGCCGGAGTCCTCGAGCTGCTGCTTGAGCAGCGCGTACTCGTCGTCCGACGCCGAACCGTAGTGGTCGGGCGCGTACTGGATGTCGAGCTGCACCTTGCCCGTGACGCCGGCGTCCGACAGCGTCTTCTTCGCCTTGGACACGTCCGCGCCGCCGTCGCCGTCGCCGTACATCTCCTTGAACGGCTGGACCGCGCCGGTCAGGCCGTCCGGGACCATCGAGTACAGCGGGGTGAAGGTGTCGTTGTAGACCTCCTTCGCGAGCTGGGCACGGTCGACGACGTCGGCAGCGGCCTGACGCACGGCCAGGGCCTTCGCCTCGTCGGCGTCGTCCTGCCCGGTGCCGAACGGCTGCGTCTTGAAGTTGAAGACCACGTAGCGGATCTCGCCGCCGGGGCCGTCGGTGACCTTGAGGGAGTCGTCTCCCCGCAGGTCAGAGATGTCGGTCGGCGTCAGGGAGCGGTACGCCACGTCGACGTCGCCCTTCTGCACGGCGAGCTTGAGGTCGGTCTCCTTGGTGTAGTAGCTGGCGGTGACCTCGTCGGTCTTCGCCTTGCCGAGCAGGCCGTCGTACTTCGGGTTCGTCTTGTACTGGATCGTGTCGTTCTCCTTGTAGGAGCTGATCTGGTACTGCCCGGCGAAGGCCTTGCCCTTGACGATGTCGTCGGCACTGGTGAGCTTCGTCGCGCTGAAGACGTCCTCGTCGACGATCGGACCCGCGGGGCTCGAGAGCACCTGCGGCCAGGTCTGGTCGGCGTGGTCGAGGTTGAACACCACGGTGGTGTCGTCCGGGGTGTCGATGCTCTTGAGGTTGGCCAGCAGCGACTGCGGACCGTTCTCGTTGTTGATCTTCAGTTCGCGGTCGAACGAGAACTTCACGTCGCTCGACGTGAGCTTGTTGCCGTTGGCGAACTCGAGCCCGTCCTTGAGGGTGACCTCGTAGGTGGTCGGGTTCGTGAACTCCGCCTTCGTGGCGATGTCCGGCTCGACGTCCGGGCTCCCCACGGGTGTGTTCATCAGGAACGGGAACACCTGGTTCTGCACGGCGAAGGAGCCGTTGTCGTAGGAACCGGCCGGGTCGAGGGACGTGATCTTGTCCGTCGTCCCGATGCTCAGGCCGTTCAGTTCGGTGTCACTCACGCTGCTGCTCGCGCAGCCGGTCAGCACCAGCGCCGTCGCTGCTGCACCGGCGCCGAGCGCGATGCCGCGCTTGCCCCACTTGGTCACGGATGCCATGTCCGCTGCCTCTCTGGTCATGATTGCAAGAGTCCTGTGCCGGAGGGTGGAACGTCTGTGTGCCCGGCCAGGAACGCTCATTGGTATCACCCTGTCACGGAACAGAACGAACCGGGGGCGATTTGTTTACACCGCTGTAATGCACGGGCTGATCGCGTGATGCATGATTCCGCCGGAGTCGAGCGGCGCGTCACGCACGAAAGTTGCGCGGTGCAACCTGGGTGTTCGGGCGGTCGAGGTCGCACGGACTGCCGGTTGCTGGTCCGTCGTGCACCGGTTCGCACGACCTCGTCGAAGTGCACGCCCGGCCCGGAGGCTCGTCCCCCTCCCGCCACGCCCCGCAYCCCCGCCGACCGGTCACGACTCSCYGCCCGCCCCACCCCGCGCGGTCACRTCCCGTCGGCCGGACCCCGCCCAGCCGACGGTCTGCGACCACTCGACGCMYCACGMRCGGCACGTCCTGACCACGCGCGGACCCCCCGGGGCCGCACGGACCGCCGCCCGCGGGCCCGCCGCACGACAGTTCACGCGCCCCCGGCGACGCACGCGCGGCGTGTCGTGCGCCGGACGCGGGCACGCCCGCTCACCCCGGCCACAAGCGGCACGACGAGCGGCTAGGACGCCTCGGCGTCGGCGCGCAACCGCATCCGCTGCCCGTCGATGTCGACGAGCTGCCGCTGGATCTCGGCGCGACGCTCGGCCTGCTCGTGCGGGTCGGCCCGCTGCAGCTGCCCCAGCAACGAGGCCTTGCGGGCGAGCAGGTCGCGCTCGACCAGGGCCACGACGATGCTCCGGCAGTACGCCGCCAGGTCCTCCGCGTTGCGCGCCGGGATCGGCGCGAGGGCGAGCTCGTGGGTCAGGGTGCGCAGCGGCGCCGGCACGTCGGCGAGCAGCCGGTCGAGCCAGTCCCCCGCACCGATGACGTCGACGTTCGCGACGACGGCGTCCCGCACCGCGGCGAGCATCGGGGTCGAGAACGTGGCCGACGCAGCGAGTCCGAGCATCGGTGCCCCGACGGACGTGGGCTGCTGCACCATCGCCATCACGGCGTCGCGCTCCATGCGGCTGATGGGGTCGTTCGGCAGCGAGCGGATCCCGGCGACAGGCTCGTCGGGGGTGTCGGCTGCGTCGGTGCCGGTTCCGGCACGGCCGTCGCGCCCCGAGCCTGCGGACCGATCGTCCTGCCCGGACCCCGCACGGCGTCGGGCGGTCTCGACCGACCGGCGGACCTCGGGGATCTCCATGCCGAGCCACCCGGCGAGTTCGCGCACGTAGCCCTGCGTCAGCGAGCGGTCACGGATACCGGCGAGCACGGGCGCGGCCGCACGCAGGGCACCGACGCGCCCCTCGACGGTCTCGAGGTCGTGGCCGTCCAGGGTGCGGCGGATCATGAACTCGAACATCGGGCGCTTGTTCGTGACCAGTCGGCGGATGGCGTCGTCACCGCGCGCCAACCGGAGGTCGCACGGGTCGAGTCCGCCGGGCGCGACGGCGACGTAGGTCTGCGCCGCGAAGCGCTGTTCTTCCGCGAAGGCACGCGAGGCGGCACGCTGCCCGGCTTCGTCCGGGTCGAACGTGAACACGACCTCGCCGTTGGCGTTCGGGTCGGCGCCCGCCAGGTCACCGAGCATCGGCCGCAGCACCTTGATGTGGTCGACCCCGAACGACGTGCCGCAGGTGGCGACCGCGGTCGTGACGCCCGCGACGTGGCAGGCCATCACGTCGGTGTAGCCCTCGACGATGACGACCTGCTTCTGCTTCGAGATGTCACGGCGGGCGAGGTCGAGCCCGTAGAGGACCTGGCTCTTGTGGTAGATCGGGGTCTCGGGCGTGTTGAGGTACTTGGGGCCCTTGTCGTCCTCGAGCAGGCGGCGCGCGCCGAACCCGATGGTGGCTCCGGTGACGTCGCGGATCGGCCACATCAGGCGCCCGCGGAACCGGTCGTACGGCGAGCGGTCGCCCTGGCTGACGAGACCGCCGGAGACGAGTTCTTCCATCGTGAAGCCGCGCCCGCGCAGGTGGTCCTTGAGCATGTCGTAGGACTTCGGGGCGAAGCCGACGCCGAAGTGCTGGGCGGCCGAGGGGTCGAACCCGCGCTCCCCCAGGAACCGGCGGGCGGGGTCGGCGGCAGCCGTGGTGAGCTGCCCCGTGAAGTACTCGAGCGCGGCTTCGTTCGCGGCGATCAGCCGTGCGCGGGTGTTGTAGTCGGTGCGCGGCCCGTCGCCCTCTTCGTAGTGCAGGGTGTAGCCGATCTTCGCGGCCATGCGCTCGACGGCCTCGGCGAAGGTGGTGTGGTCCTGCGCCATGATGAAGCTGAAGACGTCGCCGTCCTCGCCACAGCCGAAGCAGTGGTAGCGGCCGACCTGGGGCCGGACGTGGAACGACGGGGAGCGTTCGTCGTGGAAAGGGCAGAGGCCCTTCATCGACCCGACGCCCGCGTGCTTCAGCGTGACGTAGTCGCCCACGACGTCGGCGATGTTGACACGCGAGCGGACCTCGTCGATGTCGTTCCGCGCGATCCTGCCAGCCACCCCTCGATCCTAGTTCGTGGGACCGACGTCGGCGGACCGGTCAGACGGCGATGTGGACCGGTTCACGGTCACCCACCACCAGACGTCGGTGCCAGGCGAAGGCGCCCTGGTCGGTCAGGCTCGCGACCTGGTCGACGACGGCGCGCAGTCGGCCGGCGTCGTCGTCCGCGGCGTGCCAGTCGGCGGCAAACCCCGGCTCCAGGTCGGACGCACCGGTGGCCGCCAGTGCGTCGAGCAGTTCGGTGAGCACGCGGCGCTGGTCCTCGTACACGGGCTGACGGTCGCCCTGGGTCATCACGAAGGCCGCGACGATGCCCTTGAGCACCGCGATCTCCCCGATGATCTCGGGTGGGGTGACGACCGACGCGGCGAAGCGCACGAGCGACCCCGAGGCGTAGGACTCGCGGGTGGCGGCCGTCGCGGTGCGCGCGAAGCGTCCGATCAGCTGCGACGTCAGGTTCTTCAGGCGTGCGGCGTCACGGCGGGAGCCGTCGTACGCGGTCATCCACAGGGGCAACGCACGCAGGCGGTCGAACGCCTCGAGCAGCTCGTCGCGGCTCAGGTCGTCGCCGACCCACGCGTGCATGGCGGTCACGATGTCGTTCTCGCCGACGCGGTCCCCCAGGGCCGCGACGTCGATGAACCCGGCGACGACGGCGTCCTCGAAGTCGTGCACGGAGTACGCGATGTCGTCGGCGAGGTCCATGACCTGCGCCTCGATGCACCGCTGACGACGCGGAGCACCGGCGCGGAGCCACTCGAAGGCGTCGTGGTCGTCGTCGTAGAAGCCGAACTTGGTGCGCCCGGACGACGACTCCGACACCCCCTGCGCAGCGGGCCACGGGTACTTGCAGCTGGCGTCCAACGATGCGCGGGTCAGGTTGAGCCCGAACGGACGGTCGACGTCCGCGCCGGGCCGGACGCCGTAGACCTTCGGCTCGAGCCGCGTGAGCAACCGGAGCGTCTGCGCGTTGCCCTCGAACCCACCGATGCCGCTCGCCCAGGCGTTCACCGCGGTCTCGCCGTTGTGCCCGAAGGGCGGGTGTCCGATGTCGTGCGCCAGGCAGGCGGTGTCGACCACGTCGGGGTCGAGCCCGAGCGAGTCGGCGAGCTCGCGACCGACCTGCGCGACCTCGAGCGAGTGGGTCAGCCGGTTGCGGGCGAAGTCGAGCCCCGCGGTCGGGCTGAGCACCTGGGTCTTGGCGGCCAGACGCCGGAGCGCGCTGGAGTGCAGCAGTCGGGCGCGGTCACGGGCGAAGTCCGAGCGGCGGTTGCCGTGCTCCTCGGGGAGCCAGCGCTCCGCGTCGGCCGGGCCGTACGAGGCGGTGGCGCTCATCCGCCGCTGTGGTGCAGTTCGGCGGCGGCCAGGACCTTGCGGAACTCGGAGTCGACGTCGCGGCTCTCGAGCCAGCGGTCGGGCAGGGCGGTGCGCTTGGGGTGACCGGCACGACCGCGCGGCCCCTCGGCGTCGGCACCCGGGTACGGCGCGTCGTGGTCGAGCTGGCCGAGGAAGTCGTCGATCTCCTGCAGGCTCGACGCCATCGCCAGGCCGGACCGGACGTCGCTGCCGATCGGGTACCCCTTGAAGTACCAGGCCACGTGCTTGCGGATGTCGCGGCAGGCGTGTTCTTCGTCGCCGAAGAACTCGACGAGCAGCTCGGCGTGCCGGCGGAACCCGTCGGCGACCTCGCCCAGGGACGGCATGTAGCGCAGGCCCTCGCCACGGAACGCCGCGGCCAGGTCGCCGAACAGCCACGGGCGGCCGAGGCAGCCACGCCCGACGACCACGCCGTCGGCGCCGGTCTCGTCGATCATCCGGAGGGCGTCGGCGGCCGACCAGATGTCCCCGTTGCCGAGGATCGGGATGTCGGTCACCGTCTCCTTCAGCGTGGCGATCGCCGACCAGTCGGCGTGCCCGGAGTAGTGCTCGTTCGCGGTGCGGGCGTGCAGCGAGACCGCGGCGACCCCGGCGTCACGCGCGATGCGGGCGGCGTCGAGGTAGGTCAGGTGGTCCTCGTCGATGCCCTTGCGCATCTTGACGGTGACGGGGACGTCGCCCGCGGCGCGCACGGTCTTGGTGACGAGTTCGCGGAACAGGTCGAGCTTCCAGGGCAGGGCCGCGCCGCCGCCCTTGCGGGTGACCTTGGGCACCGGGCACCCGAAGTTCAGGTCGATGTGGTCGGCACGGTCCTCGCCCACCAGGATCGACGCCGCTTCGGCCACGGTGTTCGGCTCGACGCCGTACAGCTGGATCGACCGCGGGGTCTCGGACTCGTGGTGCTGGATGAGCTGCATCGACACGGGGGTGCGTTCGACGAGCGCCCGCGAGGTGATCATCTCGCACACGTAGAGCCCGGCGCCGTACTCGCGGCACAGCCGGCGGTACGCCATGTTCGTGATCCCGGCCATCGGCGCGAGCACGACCGGCACGTCGACCTCGATCGGGCCGATGCGCAGGGGGCCGCCGACTCGCGAGGCGGGTGCTTGTGTGATCGTCATACCTGACCCATCTTCCCACGTCGGTGCACGCCGGTAGCGTTCTCCACATGACGACCGACGCCAGCACCCGGTTCGACGCCGACGCCCAGGCCCGCGGCCTGCCGGTCGAGGTGGTCGAGCGACCGGCCGCGGACTCCCTGCACCAGGCCGCCGAACTGCTCGGCATCGAACCCGGTGACATCGTCAAGACCCTGGTGGTGAAGCGCCACGACGGCGGGTTCCTGCTCGCCCTGGTGCCGGGCGGGCGCAGCATCGCCTGGAAGAAGCTGCGCACCGTCGTCGGGGTCAACAAGCTCTCGATGCCCGACGCTGCCACCGCGCTCGGCGCGTCCGGCTACGAACGCGGGACCATCACGCCGATCGGCGCCACGGGTGACCTGCCGGTGTACGCCGACGAGCGCATCGTCGGACGCAGGGTCGCCCTGGGCGCCGGACGCCACGGCGCGAGCGCCTTCGTGGACGCGGACGCACTCGTCGCCGCCTACGGCGCGACCGTCGCGGACATCACCGACGAAGAACCGCAGCGCGACTGATCGGCCTGGCGACCGACGGATCGCGCCCCCGCACAGCCGTCGCGCCCCGCAGGGTCGGGGCGCAACGACCGCACGGGGGCGCGGGACCACCAGCGCGCGACGCGCGACCGACGGAAGCGTCAGTCCGGCACCTCGGTCCAGTCGCCCTCGGCACCGGCGAACGATCCGGCGTCGATCAGGCACGAATCACCGTCGCAGACCGGCGCACCGCCGGCCGTGACCAGCGTGAGCAGGCCGGGGCGCGCCTCCAGACCGGAGATCGCACCCGGGACCGACGGGGCGGACGGGAGGCCCGCCCCACCCCCGACGGTGGCCGTCGCGTCCGTCATCGGGTCGCCGCCACGTCCGCGCTCGCGTCGTCCGCAGCGCGCTCGGCCGCCGAGGCGACCTCGTCCGGCGTGGTCTCGCGGAGCGCGACCACCTGGCGGAGCACCTGCTCGAACGCCGAGGGGTCCTGGGCACCGGAGACGCCGTACTTACCGTCGATCACGAAGAACGGCACGCCGTTGATCCCGTAGGCCTGCGCCTGGGCCTGGTCGGCACGGACGGCGGCGAGCTGGGCGTCGTCGCGCAGGGTGCTGAGGACCTCGTCGCGGTCCAGGCCGATCTCCGCCGCCAGGTCGGCCAGCGAGGACTCCTGGCCGACGTGCTCGCCGCGCTCGAAGTAGGCGGTGAACAGGCGCTCGACCATCTCGAGCTGCTTGCCGTACTGCTTGGCGAGGTGGATGACCTGGTGGGCCTTCACGGTGTTGGTGTGGTGCATCGCCTCGAAGTCGTAGTCGAGCCCCACGCCTGCGGCGATCGCCGTGACCTGGTCGAGCATCTGCTGCGCCTGGTCGACGGGCATGCCCTTGTGGCCGGACAGGAACTCGGCCTCGGTCCCCTCGAAGTCGACGGGGGTGTCCGGACTCAGCTCGAAGGAGTGGTACTCGACCTCGACGGGACGGCCCTCGGTCGAGGCGCCGAACGCGGCCACACCGGCCTCGAACTTGCGCTTGCCGATGTAGCACCAGGGGCAGGCGATGTCCGACCAGACATCGACCTTCACGGAGTCGTTCATGCTGACCCCAACGCGCTCGTGCGCCGCGCATTCCCGTCGCCGGCAGCAGAACACCGGTGTTCGCAGGTCGAACACCCGATTGCGGGTGTGCAACGCACGAACACCGGTGTCTTGCGGAACAGGAACCCCTCCGCGCGGAACCGGAACCCCTACGCGCCGAGCAACCGCTGCGCGAGGTACCCCTGCAGCTGGTCGAGCGAGACGCGCTCCTGGCCCATGGTGTCGCGCTCGCGCACCGTGACGGCCTTGTCCTCGAGCGTGTCGAAGTCGACCGTGATGCAGAACGGCGTGCCGATCTCGTCGTGGCGACGGTAGCGACGGCCGATCGCGCCGGCGTCGTCGAAGTCCACGTTCCAGTTCTTGCGCAGGTCGTCGGCCAGGCCGCGGGCGACGGGCGAGAGCTGCTCGTTGCGCGACAGCGGCAGGACGGCGGCCTTCACCGGGGCCAGGCGCGGGTCGAGGCGCAGGACGGTGCGCTTGTCGACGCCGCCCTTCGCGTTGGGCGCTTCGTCCTCGTGGTAGGAGTCGAGCAGGAACGCCATGAGCGCACGGGTCAGGCCGAACGACGGCTCGATGACGTAGGGCACGTACTTCTCGTTGGCGGCCTGGTCGAAGAACCGGAGGTCCTGGCCGGACGACTCGATGTGGTTGTTGAGGTCGAAGTCGGTGCGGTTCGCGACGCCCATCAGCTCGCCCCACTCCGAGCCGGTGAAGCCGAAGCGGTACTCGATGTCGGCGGTGGCGTCGGAGTAGTGCGCCCGCTCGCCGTCCGGCACGTCGAAGCGACGCAGGTTCTCGGGGTCGATGCCGAGGTCGGTGTAGAACGCGACCGAGTCGGCGATCCACTGCTCGTAGTGCTCCCCCGCCTCGGCCGGCGGCACGAAGTACTCGATCTCCATCTGCTCGAACTCCCGCGTGCGGAAGATGAAGTTGCCGGGCGTGATCTCGTTGCGGAACGCCTTGCCGACCTGGCCGATGCCGAACGGGGGCTTCATACGGCTGGTCGTGACGACCTGCGCGAAGTCGACGAAGATGCCCTGGGCGGTCTCGGGGCGCAGGAAGTTCAGGCCCTCTTCGGACTCGACCGGGCCGAGGTAGGTCTTGAGCATCCCGGAGAACTCGCGGGGCTCGGTCCACTCGCCGCGGGTGCCGCAGTTCGGGCAGGCGATCTCGGCCATGCGGCCCTCGGGGTCGCGGCCCTTCTTGGCGACGAACGCCTCGATCAGGTGGTCCTCGCGGAACCGGTGGTGGCAGTGCAGGCACTCCACCAGCGGGTCGGTGAAGGTCGCGACGTGGCCGGAGGCCTCCCACACCTTGCGGGGCAGGATCACCGCGGAGTCGAGGCCGACCATGTCCCCGCGGCCGCGGACGAACCGCTGCCACCACTGGCGCTTGATGTTCTCCTTGAGCTCCACACCGAGGGGCCCGTAGTCCCACGCGGAGCGGGAGCCTCCGTAGATCTCACCCGACTGGAAGACGAAGCCGCGGCGCTTGGCCAGGGCGATGACGCTGTCGAGACGGGAGGGCTGTGCCAAAGGGTGCTCCAGAGGTCGCCGAGCTGGGTGCTCGGTGCGGAAACGGTCCGGGCAAGACTACCGGCGATCGTCGGCCGGGAGGCCCGCCCCGCGTCCGCCCGCCGCGCTCACCTGGCCGACGTGGTCGGCCCCACCCCGCCGAGCGCGGCCGCGACGTCGGTCACGTCCGACTCGTCGTTCCACAGGTGGAACGCGATGCGCAGCCGACCGGCACGCCCCGAGGCGGTGAGCCCGGCGGCGGTGAGGGCCCGCAGGGCCGAACCGTCGGCGTCCGCGAACGTCACGATCGCCTGCCCGTCGCCCTGCCCGTCGCCCTGCCGAGGCGACCCGAGGGCGTCGCACAGCCGATCCGCGAGACCGGTGGCGTGCCTCCAGACCGCATGCTGGTCGAGCGCGACCGCGTGCTCGAGCGCGGCCACGGCGCCGGGCCACGCCTGCCAGGCCGGGGAGACGTCGAAGCGGCGGGCGTCGTCGGCCAGGTGCATGGCGGGGCCGTAGCAGGAGGACCAGACGTCCGCTCCCGCGTACCAGCCGGCCTGCACCGGGCGGAGCCGACCGAGGGCGGTGTCGGAGAGCGTCATGAAGGCGACGCCGCGCGGTGCGCAGAGCCACTTGTAGGTGTGCGTGAGCGTCACGTCGAACGGTGCGGCGTCGACGGGCAGGACGCCGGCGGCCTGCGTGAGGTCGCAGAGGGTCAGGGCACCGACGCGTCGCGCGGAGGCGACGACCGGGTCGGGGTCCGTGACCACACCGGTGGCGGACTGCACCGCGGACCACGCGACCAGGGCCGTGTCGGGTCCGACCGAGGCGGCGAGCCGGTCCAGCGGGACGCTCCGGACCCGGATGCCGCGGTGCGCCTGCGCGAGGAACGGGAAGACGACCGAGCTGAAGTCGCCGTCGGGGACGACCACCTCGGCACCGTCCGGCAGCGCGTCGGCGACGACGGCGGCCATCACCGAGGTCTGCGAACCGGTCGCGACGCGCTCCGCGGGGACGCCGACCAGCGCGGCGAAGAGCGTGCGGCCTTCCTCGACCAGGGCCCCGTACCGGGCCGGTGAGGTCTCCGCACGGGACCACGCGTCGAGGTCGGCTCGCTGGGCGGCGAGGGTGCCGCGGGTCGGCAGGCCAGCGGTGCACGCCGCCAGGTAGCCACGGCCGGCCGGGAAGGAGTCCATGCGGACAGCGTCCCGGTTCCCGCCCCATCACACCAGGGCCGGCTCGTTGTGCCACCGATAACATTGCGTGATGGACGAGATCGATCCCCAGCTGCTCCGGGTCCTGCGCGCCGTGGCCGACGGCGGGTCGATCACCCGCGCCGCCGCCGCGATCGGGTCGAGTCAGCCCGCCGTCAGCCAGCTGGTGGCCCGGGCCGAGCAACGCCTCGGGCACGCGCTGGTGCTGCGGGGCGGACGCGGGGCGACACTCACCCACGCCGGCCAGGTGCTCGCGGACCACGCCCTGCACGTCCAGGCCGCACTCACCGCCGCGCGCGAGGACCTGGACGCCGTCGGCGGGCTCAGCCGCGGTCGGGTGCGCCTCGCCGGGTTCCCGAGCGCGTCCTCGGCGCTCGTGCCCGCCGTGCTCGCCCGGCTGGCGGCGACGGCACCGGGCGTGACGACCTCGTACGTCGAGGTCGAACCGCCCGAGGCGCTCGACCTGCTGCGCGGCGGTGCGGTCGACGTCGCCCTCACGTTCACCTACGTCGGGGACGAGATCGGGTCGGCGCCGGACCCCGGGCTCGTCACCCGGGCGCTCGGGCGCGATCCGCTCGCCCTGGTGACGCCGGTCGAGCCGGGAGGCGCGGAACGACGCCGCCCCGTCGGCTCCACCGTCGTGGACCTCGCGTCCCACCACGACGCCCGGTGGATCGGGGGCTGCCCGCGCTGCCGAGGCCACCTGCTCGCCTCGTGTGCGAGCGCGGGGTTCACGCCGGACATCGTGCTCGAGACGGACAACGCGGCCGCGGTGGTGGGACTCGTCGCCGCGGGGCTCGGGGTGGCGCTGCTCCCCCGGCTGGCACTCGCGACGACGGTCATCCCCGCGGGTGTCGCGATCGATCCGGTGGACGACGACCTGGCCCGACGCGTCGAGGTCGTCGTGGCGCGCGGGGCCGAGCGGGTCCCCAGCGTGCTGGCCGCGCTGGACGCCGTGCGGTCGGCGGCGCACCTGCTCGACGGGGCGCTGCCGGGCTGAGGTGTGGCGCGCAGCCGAGTCTCGGCTGCGCGGACATTCCGCGCCGCTCAGACGGCGCAGCCTGTCCGCGGATCCGAGACTCGGCCCCGGCCCGGCGTCCGCCTCGGCTCGGACTACGCCGTCGGCGCGTCGACCGCACCGCCGTAGCGACGGTCGCGGCTGGCGTACTCCTCGATCGCACCCCACAGGTCGGTGCGGCGGAAGTCCGGCCAGAGCCGGTCGAGGAACACCATCTCGGCGTAGGCGGACTGCCAGAGCAGGAAGTTGCTCGTGCGCTGCTCGCCGGAGCTCCGGAGGAACAGGTCGACGTCGGGCATCTCCGGCACGTAGAGCCGCTTCGCCAGGGCCTTCTCGGTGACCTGGCTCGGCTTCAGGCGACCGGCGGCGACGTCCTCGGCCATGCCCCGCACCGCGTCGACGATCTCGTTCCGGCCGCCGTAGTTCACGCACATCGTCAGCGTCAGGACGTCGTTGCCCGCGGTCATCCGCTCGGCGGTCTCGAGCTCGTCGATGACGCTCCGCCACAGTCGCGGACGCCGACCGGCCCACCGCACCTTGACGCCCCACTGGTGCAGTTGGTCGCGGCGCCGACGGATGACGTCGCGGTTGAAGCCCATCAAGAACCGGACCTCTTCCGGGGAGCGCTTCCAGTTCTCCGTCGAGAACGCGTACGCCGACACGTGCCCGACGCCGATCTGGATGGCGCCCGCGACGACGTCGAGCAACGACGCCTCGCCCGCCTTGTGCCCCTCGATCCGCGTCAGACCGCGGCCGTTCGCCCACCGGCCGTTGCCGTCCATGACGATGGCCACGTGCTCCGGCACGAACCGGGCCGGGATCGCCGGGGGCGTCTCGCCGGTCCAGTCGATCGGGCGGAACGGTTCGACGTCGTCGGGGCGGCGTGGGCTCATGCGGTGGGGGCTCCTTCGACAGCGGGATCGGGGTCGGGCACGGCGGGTGCCGGGGTCGAGGCCACCGCGCGCGCTGTCGCCTCGGGTCCGCCGTGGGTCTGGGGCACGGGCATCGGGTGCTCGGAGCGGTCGACGTGCGGCAGGGACCGGAGCGATCGTTCCAGGTGCCACTGGGCGTAGGCCGCGACCACGCCGGAGGCCCGCGAACGCGTCCGCTCGTCGGTGGCGTCCACCGTCGCCCAGTCACCCGCCAGCAGGGAGCCGAGCACACCGAGCGTCGCCGGGTCGAGCCGGGGAGTCCCCGGGGGCGCCGCACGGTCGGCGACGACACCACCGAGCTGCACCACGAAGGCCGAGTGCGGGCCGGGCTCCCCCGTCACCGCACAGTCGCTGAACGAGGGCGCCCACCCTGCGATGCTCATCGCGCGGAGCAGGTACGAGTCGAGGGTCGCGCTGGACTGGTGTTCGCCGCGGGACAACGAGCGGAGCGCCCCGACGAGCAACAGGTACTGCTGCAGCCCGGCGTCGGCCTCGCTCAGTCGGTCGGCGGTCTCGACCATGGCGCTGGCCGCCGTGTACGCGCCGTAGTCGGCGACGATCTGGGCCCCGTACGCACCGAGGGACTCCGCCTGGGTGACGATGTCGAGCGACCGGCCCTCGTAGAACTGGGCGTCCACGACCATGAACGGCTCGAGCCGGCTGCCGAACTTCGACGCCGTCCGCCGCACGCCCTTGGCCACCGCGCGGATCTTGCCGTGCTGCCGCGAGAGCATCGTGACGATGCGGTCGGCTTCACCGAGCTTGTGGGTGCGCAACACGACGCACTCGTCCCGGTACAGCGGCATGTCCCCAGTATCCCCCGCCCCGCCGACAGCCGCGTGCGGTGCCGGGCGGGGGCACTGCGACAAGACGCCGACGTCTTCGCCGGACGCCGCGCACTCGTCGAGACGCCGCGACTTCCGGAGGCGCCTCGGCAACACGACGGCGTCTTGCGTGAGGCAGTGAACGTGCGCACAGACAGGAGGCGCGGTGCGGGACGGACCCACACCTGGGCCCACACCGGCCGGTACCTGGTCGACGCGCCAGCGGCGATCAGGCCGTGCCCGGTGGGGAGCCTCCTGTCTGGTTGCGTCTCAGGCGGAGACGAGCTCCGGCGCGTCTGCTCCGGCCGCGGCACCCGCGCGCACCGCGCGGTTCACCGCGGACACGATCGCCTTGAGCGACGCCGTCGAGATGTCGGCGTCGATGCCGACGCCCCACAGGCGCACGCCGTCGACGTCGAGCTCGACGTAGGACGCGGCCTTGGCGTCACCGGAGGCGCTCATCGTGTGCTCGGAGTAGTCGTACAGGGTGACCTGGACGCCCTGCTCGGCGAGCACCTTCAGGAACGCGTCGATGGGACCGGTGCCGACGGCCTCGGCCATGACCGCGCCCTCGTCGACCCGGAGAGCCACGGACAGCGAGGTCGTGCCCTCGAAGTCGCTCGACGTCGCCGTCTTGGTGAGCTCGTAGCGGCCCCACTTCTCGTCGTCGATCGACGCGGGCAGGTACTCGTCCTGGAACACGTCCCAGATGCGCTGCGACGAGAACTCGCCACCCTCGGTGTCGGTGTGCCGCTGGACGACGCCGGAGAACTCGATCTGCAGCTTGCGGGGCAGGTCGAGGGCGTGGTCGGTCTTGAGCAGGTACGCCACACCGCCCTTGCCGGACTGCGAGTTGACGCGGATGACGGCCTCGTACGACCGGCCGATGTCCTTCGGGTCGACGGGCAGGTACGGCACCGCCCACGCGATCTCGTCGATGTCCTTGCCCGCGGCGGCGGCCTTCGCCTTCATCGCCTCGAAGCCCTTGTTGATGGCGTCCTGGTGCGAGCCGCTGAACGCCGTGTACACCAGGTCACCCGCCCACGGCTGGCGCTCGGGCACCGGCAGCTGGTTGCAGTACTCGACGGTGCGCTTCACCTGGTCGATGTCGGCGAACGAGATCTCCGGGTCGATGCCCTGCGTGAACAGGTTCATCCCGAGGGCGACCAGGTCCACGTTGCCGGTGCGCTCACCGTTGCCGAACAGGCAGCCCTCGATCCGGTCGGCGCCGGCCAGGTAGCCGAGCTCGGCGGCGGCGACCGCGGTGCCGCGGTCGTTGTGCGGGTGCAGCGACAGGATGACGTCCTGGCGGTGGGCGAGGCGGCGCGACATCCACTCGATCGAGTCGGCGTAGACGTTCGGCGTGGCCATCTCGACGGTGGCGGGCAGGTTGATGATGACCTTGCGCTCGGGCGTCGGCTCGAAGACCTCGAGCACGGCGTTGCAGATCTCCAGCGCGACCTCGAGCTCGGTGCCCGTGTAGGACTCCGGCGAGTACTCGTAGTAGATCGTCGTGTCGTGCTGCAGCGTCGCCTCGGCAGCCTTGCACAGCTTCGCGCCGGCGACCGCGATGTCCACCACGCCCTGCACGTCGGTGCGGAAGACGACCTCGCGCTGGACGATGCTCGTGGAGTTGTACAAGTGGACGATGGCCTGCTTGGCGCCGTCGATCGCTTCGTAGGTGCGCTGGATGAGGTGCTCACGCGCCTGGGTCAGCACCTGGATCGTGACGTCGTCGGGGATCGCGCCCTCGTCGATCAGCGACCGGACGAAGTCGAAGTCGGTCTGCGAGGCGCTCGGGAACCCGACCTCGATCTCCTTGTAGCCCATCCGGACGAGGAGGTCGAACATCGCGCGCTTCCGCTCGGCGTCCATCGGGTCGATGAGGGCCTGGTTGCCGTCACGCAGGTCGACGGCACACCAGCGCGGGGCCTTGTCGATGCGCTTCGTGGGCCACGTGCGGTCCGGCAGCTCGACGGCGATCTGCTCGTGGAAGGGGACGTACTTGTGGATCGGCATCCCGGAGGGCTGCTGCGTGTTCTGCATCGTTCTTCACTTTCGTCGCGTGTTCGTGAGCCGGTGTTCGTGGGCTCTGGTCAGTGCGGCCACGACGGACTCCGCGACGAGGTGGGCCGGAGTGTCAGGCCTCGTCGCGGCAGCGAAGGAGGAGCAGTGCGGAGTACATCGGGACCCACGGTAGCACCGGAGCAGCGGGCAGGCGCAAGCGTGTGACGCAGGACCTCGGCGCGCTCGAGCGGGGATGCAGGCTGGCGTGCCGAGCGGGGTGCCGAGTGGGGTGCCGAGCGGCTCCGAGCGGTCACGACATGCCGCGGGTCGGTCGCCGAGTGGTCACGTTCTGTCGCCCGGACCGCGTCCAGACGACAGTTCGAGACCACTCGGCGGACGTGAGCGGCGTGGCCGCGCCGTGCAGAGGACGTCGGCGCGACGCCACGACGACACAGGAGGCCCGGTGCCAGCTGGCATCGGGCCTCCCGTCTCGTCGTGTGGTGCGCCCAGGGCGCCGGGTCAGTCGACCGCGAGCGCCTCGGTCGGCGGGACGCGCATCGCGCGGCGCACCGGGGCGATGGTCGCGACGACCGCCAGGACCAGCGCGCCGAACACCACGATGCCGATCGTCAGCGGCGGGAGCACCGGCGACACGGGGGTCCCGAGCGACCCGAGGAGCGTCTGCCCGCCGACCCAGCCGTACAGGGTGCCGAGCGCGAGACCCGAGACGACGGCCGCGACGACCATCTGTACGGCCTCGGTGACGATCATCCGGCGCACCTGGGCACCGGTCAGGCCGAGCACGCGGAGCAGCCCGAGTTCGCGTCGACGCTGGAGCACCCCGAGTGCCAGGGCGTTCACGACCCCGACGGCGGCGATCACGGCGGAGAACCCGACGATCACGCTGACGACGGCGTTGATCTGCACGAACAGGTCACGCTGCGCCTCGATCATCGCCGGTGTGGCACTCCCCTCGCTCAACGCGCGCATCTGGGTCTCGAGCACGTGCTGCATGATCCCGAGCGCCACCGCGAAGGTGACGAGCAGGGTGACACCGATGACGAGCCCGATGGTCGCCCGCGAGGACCGCCCCGGCGCCCGCATCGCGTTGCGCCCGGCGAGCAGGACCACCGGGTCGTGCGAGCCGATGCGCCCGATGAGCTGCAGCACGGGCGGCATCACGATCGTCGCCCCGACCGCGACCCCGGCGAAGGAGACGAACCCGCCCAGCGCCGCCGGCAGGACCGCGACCGGGGACACCGAGCTGACGGCGAGCCCGAGCGCCATCAGCAGCGCACCGCCGGCCATGAGCACGATCGCCCAGACCTTGCGGGCGGTACCGGACCGGACGTCGTCGTGGCTGGGCTCGACGGACGACGAGAGCGCTTCGAGCGGGGTGACGGTGAGCACGCGACGCGACCCGGAGGCGAAGGCGCCCCAGGTGGCGAGGACGACGGCAACGACCGGCAGGACGAGCTCCCACGGCACGTACGTGTACTCGGTGTCGGGCAGGACACCGTTGCCCCGCAGGACGACGACGAAGAGTGCCGAGAGTGCGGTCCCGACGACGGCACCGATGACCCCGCCGAGCACGCCGACGACCAGACCGGTCCGGGTGATCCGCGCACGGAGCGTGGCTCCGGTCGCCCCGATGAGCCGCTGCAGCGCGATGATCCGGGTCTGCCCGGCGATCAGGGTGGCGCAGGTGTTCGCGGTGACGATCGCGCCGACGTAGAGCGCGATGCCGAGGAACAACCACCCGACCACGGACAGGATCGCCTTGATCGGCCCGAGGTCGGCGACGCCGGCTGCTCGGAGCGCTTCGGTGACGATGCCCGGTGCGATGACCAGGGCGGAACCGAACGTGGTGCCGAGGGCGGCGACCAGGACGGTGGGGGCGAAGGAGCGGACGCCGTTCACGCTGCCGCCTCCATCCCGAGCATCGTGGTGGAGATCGCGCCGGCGTCCATCGCCGGGCGGTCGGCGACGATCCGGCCGTCGGCCAGGAACAGGATGCGGTCGGCGTTCGCGGCGGCCACCGGGTCGTGCGTGACCATGACGACGCTCTGGCCCCATTCCTGCACGGCACCGCGCAGGATCGACAGGACGTCGCGACCCGTGCGGGAGTCGAGGGCACCGGTCGGCTCGTCGGCGACGACCACCGCCGGTCGCGAGGCGAGGGCCCGCGCGATGGCGACGCGCTGCTGCTGCCCGCCGGAGAGCTGGTGCGGCCGGTGGGTCAGCCGGTTGCCGAGTCCGAGCATCTCGACCAGACGGTCGATCCAGGCGGTCTCCTCGCGCGAGGGCTTGTGCCCACCGAGCAGGAACGGCAGCCGGATGTTCTCGCTGACGTCGAGCGTCGGGACGAGGTTGAACGACTGGAAGACGAAGCCCAGTCGGCGACGGCGCAGCTCGGTGAGGTCCTTGTCGCCCAGGGCCGTGATGTCGACGCCGTCGATGTGGATCCGGCCGGTGGTCACGGCGTCGAGGCCGGCCGCGACGTGCATGAGCGTCGACTTGCCGGACCCGGACGGCCCCATCACCGCGGTGAACTCCCCCGCGCCGATGTCGACGCTGACGTCGTCGAGCGCGGTGACGCGTCGGGCGGCGTCGCCGTAGTGCTTGGACACGTGGTCGAGGCGGATGATCGGAGCGTGGCTGGTGGTCATGCATCCACGATGGCCGCCGCCGGCCCCGTCACGCGTCGCTCGGACGGCTCCTGTGGATCGTCCGCTCGGCTCGGTTGCCTGTGGAGGGGTCATCCGTCGGGATGACCCGGCGTCAGTCGGCCTTGGTGACGAGCCCGTGTTCGTGGGCGAAGACGACGAGACGGACCCGGTCGCGGAGCTCGAGCTTCGTCAGGACCCGCGAGATGTGCGTCTTCACGGTCGCCTCGCTGACGTACTCGTGCTGGGCGATCTCGCTGTTGCTGAAGCCGCGGGCGGCCAGGTCGAAGATCTCGCGCTCACGCGGGGTGAGGTCGGAGAAGGCCGCGGGCACCGCAGCGGCGCGTCCGACCGAGTCGTCGTACCGTCGCAGGAGCTCACGGGTCGCCGAGGCGGCGAACACCGCGGTGCCGGCGTGCACGGTGCGGACCGCGGCGAGCAGGAACTCGGGGTCGGCGTCCTTGAGCACGAACCCGCTCGCTCCGGCACGGATGGCCTTGGCGGCGGCCTCGTCGAAGTCGAACGTCGTCAGCACGAGGACCTTCGCGCCGTCGGTGCCGGACTGCTCGACGATGTGGCCGGTCGCCGTGATGCCGTCCATCACGGGCATCCGGACGTCCATCAGCACCACGTCGGGGCGGGTCCGGCGGACGAGCTCGACCCCCTCGGCCCCGTCGCCGGCCTCGCCGACGAACCGCAGGTCGGGCTGCGAGTCGATGAGCATCCGGATGCCGGTACGGAAGAGCGCTTGGTCGTCGACGAGGGCGACGCGGATTGCATGATCGTCGGTCGGGGTCGTGGTCATCGGGCGCTGCGCTCCTGCTCGGTGGGGGTGATGCGACCGCGGGGCATCTGCCCACTGGCCGGGACGGTCGGCATCCGGACGGCGACCGCGAAGTCGTCGCCCCGGGCTCCTGCGGTCATCGTGCCACCGGTCATCACGGCGCGCTCGCGCATGCCGACCAGTCCGTGGCCCGTGCCCGGGCCACGGACGCCGTCGTCGGCTCGGCGGTTCACGACGGCGATCTCGACCGTGTCCGGTCGGTAGGTCAGGGCGGCGTGCACCGGACAGCCCGGCTCGCCGTGCTTGTACGCGTTCGTCAGGCTCTCCTGCACGATCCGGTACACCGCGAGCTGCGTGGTGGTCGGCAGCCCGCCGGGGTCGCCCTCGCGCTCCACCCGGACGTCGAGCCCGAGTTGACGCATCTCGTCGACGAGCCGGTCGATGTCGTCGATCTCGGGCGTCGGCGCGGTCCCCTGCTCGTGCCGGAGCGCGCCGAGGAGTTCACGGACATCACCGAGCGCCCGCCGGGCGGTGGTCGAGATGGTGCTGAGCGCTTGATCGGCGACGGCGGGGTCGGCCTTCAGCGCGTACCGGGCGCCGTCGGACTGCGCGATGACGACCGCGAGCGAGTGGGCGACGATGTCGTGCATGTCGCGGGCGATCCGGACACGCTCCTGCTCGACGGCCACGGCCCGGTCGGCCCGCGCGGCGTCACGCTCGGCGAGCAGCTGGGCTTCGCGGCTCATGCTCGCCGACCGACGGGTCCGGACCACGAGCCCGGCAAGCCAGGGCAAGAGGAGCAGGAGCAGGACGACGGCGAAGAACGAGAACGTGACCTGCAGCGACTCCTGCAGCGGGGTCGAGGCGGTCTCGTACGTGAGCCGGTTCTGGTAGTCGTCGAAGCCCAGGTAGGCCGCCGCGGTCACCGAACCGACGATCGCCGACACGAGTCCGGCCAGCCGCACACGACGGCTGCCGTACGCACTCGTCGTGTACATCACGCCGGCGATGAACGCGTTCGAGACGTCCGGCACCTGCAGGGTGACCATCTCGAAGACCGCGAACACCCACGCCACGGCCAGTGCCAGCCCCGGTGACAACCGACGGAGCGCCAGAGCGGCGGTCATGCCGACGACCGTGATCACCGACAGCGGACCGTCGATCCCGCGCCCGCTGGCGATCAGCACCAGGCCGCCGAGCAGCACGGCGATCACCAGGTCGGTGATGACCTGCGCACGGAGCATCGGACGGAACACCCGTCCACGGTACGGCGGACCGCTCACCAGCGCGTCCCTCGCCCGGATGACCCGGGCTGCAGGGGTCCGACGATCAGAAGCCGAGGCGTCCGAGCTGCTTCGGGTCACGCTGCCACTCCTTGGCCACCTTCACGCGGATGTTCAGGTAGACGTGCCGGCCGCCGAGCAGCGACTCGATCTCGACGCGGGCCCGCGAGCCGACGTCCTTGAGACGCTCGCCCTTGTGCCCGATGACGATCGCCTTCTGGCTGTCGCGCTCGACGAACAGGTTCGCGAAGATGCGCAGTGGCCCGTCGGCGTCGTCGTCCTCGTCGGGTTCGACGATGTCCTCGATGACGACGGCCAGCGAGTGCGGCAGCTCGTCACGGACACCTTCGAGCGCCGCCTCACGGATGAGTTCGCCGATGCGCTCCTCGTCGGTCTCCTCGGTCACCGCGCTCGAGTCGTACAGCTGCGGAGACTCGGGCAACAGGCTCGTGACGACGCCCAGCAGGTCTTCGAGCTGCATGCCCCGTGTGCCCGAGGTCGGCACCACGGCGTCCCAGTCGCGGAGCTTCGAGACGGCCAGCAGCTGCTCGCCGACGCGGTCCTTCGAGGTGCTGTCGATCTTGGTGACGATCGCGATCTTCTTGGCGCGCGGGTACTGGTCGAGCGTGTCGTTGATGAACCGGTCGCCGGGACCGACGGGTTCGTTCGCCGGCACGCAGAACCCGATCACGTCGACGTCGCCCAGCGTGGACTGGACGAGGTCGTTCAGCCGTTCGCCGAGCAGCGTGCGCGGACGGTGCACGCCCGGCGTGTCCACGATGATGACCTGCCCGTCGGGCCGGTGCACGATCCCGCGGATGGCACGCCTGGTGGTCTGCGGCTTCGACGACGTGATCGCGACCTTCTCGCCCACCAGGGCGTTGGTCAGCGTCGACTTGCCGACGTTCGGACGGCCGACGAACGAGACGAAGCCCGCGCGGTAGGGCTTGTCCGAGCCGGCTGGGGTGGTGTCGGGGTCGGTCATGCGTGCGTGGTTCCCGTCGTGGTGGTTTCGGCGTCGTCGAAGGCGTCCTCGACGTCGGCCAGGGCATGGGTGCGCTCGGCGAGCACGGTGATCAGGTGGCGGCGCTTGCCCTCGACACGGTCGGCGGTCAGGACGACGCCGGACACGGTGACGGTCTCGCCAGAGACGGCCAGGTGTCCGAGCTCCTTGGTGAGCAGCCCACCGGCGGTGTCGACGTCGTCGTCGTCGAGCTCGATGCCGAACAGGTCGCCGAGCTCGTCGACCGGCAGTCGGGCGGAGATCCGCCACACACCCGGTTCGACCTCGGTGCGGTCGACGACGGCGCGGTCGTACTCGTCGGAGATGTCGCCGACGAGCTCCTCGATGAGGTCCTCCATGGTCACGAGTCCGGCGACTCCGCCGTACTCGTCGACCACCAGCACCAAGTGGTTCTTGGCGAGCTGCATGTGCCGCAGGGTGTCGTCGGCGTGCTTCGACTCCGGCACGAACTCGGCGGGGCGGAGCAGCCGGCTGACCCGCTCGCCACGGGACGCGGGCCGCTCGTACAGCGACCGCGCGACGTCGCGGAGGTACAGGACACCGCGCACGTCGTCGCTGTCCTTGCCCGTGACCGGCATGCGGGAGACACCGGCGGCGAGGAACTGCTCCATGGCCACACCGAGGGTGTCCGCGCCGTCGACGGTGAGCATGTCCGTCCGCGGCACCATGACCTCACGCACCAGGGTGTCGCTGAACTCGAACACCGAGTGGATGAGCTCGCGGTCCTCGTCCTCGAGCACGTTGCTCTCGGTGGCCTCGTCGACCAGGGAGAGCAGCTGTTCCTCGCTCGACACCGTGGACGCGCTCCGGCCGCGGCCGGGGGTGACCCGGTCGCCGATGTGGACGAGCAGCCCGGCGAGCGGTCCGAGCACGATGCGCACCCCGCGGACGATGCCGCCGGTGGCACCGATGAGTCGCTCGGCGTGGGCCCGCCCGACACTCCGCGGGCTCGACCCGACCAGCACGAACGACACCGCGGTCATGATCGCGGCGGAGACGACGAGCGCCACCCACCAGCTGTCGAAGGCACGCACCAGGGCGATCGTGACGAGCACAGCGGCGGCCGTCTCGGCCAGCACCCGGAAGAAGTTCAGCGCGTTCACGTGCGCGCCGACGTCGTCCGCGATCGCCTCGATCGACCGACGGCGCTTGTTGCCCCTGGCGATCTCCTCGAGGTCGGCACGGGACACCACGGAGAGCGCGGCGTCGCTCGCGGCGAGGAGCCCGCCGAGCACGACGAGCCCCAGCGCCACCGCGAGGAGTCCGGCGACGACGACCATCGGCTACCGCCCTCGGTGCTGGGCGGCGAACGCGGTCAGGATCTCGCCCTGGATGCCGAACATCTCGGCCTTCTCGTCGGGTTCGGCGTGGTCGAAGCCGAGCAGGTGCAGGATGCCGTGGCAGGTGAGCAGGAGCATCTCGTCGGTGCTCGAGTGCCCGGCGGTCTTCGCCTGCTCCTCGGCCACCTGCGGGCAGAGCACGATGTCGCCGAGCAGTCCGGCCGGCGTCGGGTCGTCCTCGGTGCCGGGCCGCAGTTCGTCCATCGGGAAGCTCAGGACGTCCGTCGGGCCGGGCTCGTCCATCCACCGCACGTGCAACTGCTCCATCGCGCCCTCGTCGACCAGCACGATCGCGAGCTCCGCGTCGGCGTGGACGTGCATGGCGTCCAGGGCGAACGCGGCGAGCCGCTGGATCGCGGCCTCGTCCACCTCGACGCCGGACTCGTTGTTGAGCTCGATGCTCACCGGTTGCCTCCTCGGGCGTCGTTCTGGGGGTACGGGGGCCGTGCACGGTCCTGCGGCGGGCGCCCACGACGCTCGGCGCGGTTGGCGCCGTCGGGGTTGCCGACCGGAGCGGTTCCGCGGCCGCCGGGGCGCTGGCCGGCCTGCTCGGCGAGCCGCTCTTCGTCGTAGACCGTGTAGGCGTCGACGATCCGACCGACGAGGGTGTGGCGGACCACGTCCTCGCTGCCGAGACGGGCGAAGTGGATGTCCTCGACCTGGTCGAGGATGCGGGTCACGAGCCGGAGACCGGACACGTTGCCCGGCAGGTCGACCTGGGTGATGTCACCCGTGATGACCATCTTCGAACCGAACCCGAGACGGGTCAGGAACATCTTCATCTGCTCGGGCGTGGTGTTCTGCGCCTCGTCGAGCACGACGAACGAGTCGTTCAGGGTCCGACCACGCATGTACGCCAGCGGGGCGACCTCGACGGTGCCGGCCGCCAGGAGCTTCGGGACGAGCTCCGGGTCCATCATCTCGTTCAGGGCATCGTAGAGCGGCCGCAGGTAGGGGTCGATCTTGTCGGTGAGCGTGCCCGGCAGGAAGCCGAGCCGCTCGCCGGCCTCGACCGCGGGACGCGTCAGGATGATCCTGTTGACCTCGCGCCGCTGCAGCGCCTGCACGGCCTTCGCCATCGCCAGGTAGGTCTTGCCGGTCCCGGCCGGGCCGATGCCGAACGTGATCGTGTGCTCGTCGATGGCGTCGACGTAGGCACGCTGCCCGTCGGTCTTCGGCCGGACGGACTTGCCGCGGCTCGAGACGATCGGGGTGCCGAAGGTGTCGGACGGCTTGCGGTCGTCGTCGAGGATCCGTGCGGACATCGGGATGTCGGACGGGCCGATCTCCTGCCCGCGCTTGACCATGCCGACGAGCTCGTCGACGAGCGCCTTCGCGCGGGCGACGTCGCGTTCGGGGCCGGTCAGCGTGACCTCGTTGCCACGGACGACCACCCGGACACCCGGGTACTGGCGCTCGACGGTCTTGAGCAGTCGGTCCTGGGGGCCGAGCAGCAGCACCATGGCGATGCCGTCGACCTGGAGCGAGACGGAGACGGGCTGTTCGTCGGCGGCGGTGGGCTGTGCTGGTTCGTTATCCGGCAAGGGTGCCTTCCTGCAGTTCACCTGCGAGTACGTGCGCGTGCACGTGGAACACGGTCTGACCGGCGGCTTCGCCGGTGTTGAAGACGAGTCGGAACTGGCCGTCGGCGCGCTCGTCGGCGATGCGCTGCGCCGTGGCGACCACGTGGGCCAGGAGGTCGGGGTCCCCCGCGGCGAGCTCCGCGACGTTCGCGTACTGCTCCGTCTTGGGCACGACGAGCACGTGGACGGGGGCCTTGGGGGCGATGTCCTCGATCGCGATGACACGGTCGTCCTCGGCGACGATGGTCGCCGGGATCTCGCGCGCGATGATCTTGGAGAAGACGCTGGGCGTGCTGGTGCTCATGGCTCCATCGTAGGACGCGTCCGACGGCGGGGTCCGGCTCACCAGCGGCCCAGTCGCGCCTGCAGGACAGCGAGTGCCGCCGGTCCTGCGGTGGAGGTGCGGAGCACGCTGTCGCCGAGTCGGACACGCACCGCACCGGCGGCCTCGAGCCGGTCGAGCTCGGCACCGTCGATGCCGCCTTCGGGTCCGACGACGAGCGCGATGTCCTCGGCGTCCGTCGGTGGTTCCCAGGTGGCGAGCCGCACGGTCGCGGTGGGGTCGAGCACGACGAGTGCGGTCCCTGCTCCGAGAGCCGACACGAGCTGGCCCGTCGTCGCGAGCGGTGCCACCGCAGGGACGCGCGGACGGATCGCCTGCTTCGCCGCCTCGTGCGCGATGGCGGCCCACCGCGCACGACCCTTCTCGACCTTCGCGCCGTCCCACCGGGAGACACTGCGCGCAGCCGACCACGGCACCACCCGGTCGACACCGATCTCGGTCGCCGCCTGCACGGCCATCTCGTCGCGGCCGCCCTTCGCCAGTGCCTGCACCAGCGTCAGCGACGGACGCGGTGCGTCGTGGTGCTCGAGGGTCTCGACCGCGAGCTCCAGCGTGTCCTTGCCGAGTGCCGTGACCGGCCCGGACACCACGGTGCCCCGACCGTCGGCGATCCGCAGGACCTCGCCGACCCGGACCCGCGCGACGGAGACCGCGTGCCGGCCCTCGGCGCCGTCGAGCGACACCGTGTCGCCGACGACGACGTCGAGCGAGTCGACGAGGTACAGCGACGCCATCAGTGGTTGAAGAACCGGTCGCGGAGCTTGCCGAACATGCCCTGCTGGAACCGGGCGAGCTGCGGAGCCGTCGTCTTGTGCGACTTCGCCAGCTGCTCGACCAGCTGCCGTTCCTTGTGGGACAGCTTGGTCGGGGTGACGACCTGCACGCCGACCCGCAGGTCGCCGCGCCCGTTCCCGCGCAGCTTCGTGATGCCGCGGTCCTTGATGACGAGGACGTCGGCGCTCTGCACACCGGGTCGGATCTCGAGCTCGACCGGACCGTCGAGGCCGTCGATAGTGGTGGTCGTGCCGAGGACGGCGTCGGTCATGCCGACCTCGAGCGTGGCCAGCAGGTCGTCACCGTCGCGGCTGAAGACGTCGTCGTGGCGCACGCGGATCTCGAGGTACAGGTCACCGGAGGGGCCACCGGCCGGACCGACCTCGCCCTGGCCCGGCATCTGCAGCCGCAGTCCGGAGTCGACGCCGGCGGGGACGTCCACCGGAACGGTGCGACGGGCGCGGACGCGGCCCTGGCCCTGGCAGGTCGGGCAGGGGCTCGGGATGACGGTGCCGTACCCGCGGCAGGTGCCGCACGGGGCGCTCGTCACGACGTTGCCGAGGAGCGACCGGACCTGGCGCTGGATGTGCCCGGACCCGCCGCAGATGTCGCACGTGCGCGGGCTGGTGCCCGGTGCGCAGCAGGAGCCGTGGCACGTCTCGCACAGCACGGCCGTGTCGACCTCGACGTCCTTGTGGGTGCCGAAGACGACCTCGTCGAGGTCGACCTCGATGCGGAGCAGGGCGTCCTGCCCCCGTTCGGCACGGCTGCGTGGGCCGGAGCCACGTCCGCCGCCACCGCCACCACCGAAGAAGGCGTCGAAGATGTCGCTGAAGCCGCCAGCACCGCCTCCGAAGGGGCTGTCGGCCTGCGGTCCGGCGTCGTACCGGCGTCGCTGCTCGGGGTCGCTCAGCACGTCGTACGCGTGCGTCACGTCCTTGAAGCGCTCGGCGGCGTCGGGTGCCGGGTTCACGTCCGGGTGGAGCTCACGCGCCAGGCGGCGGTAGGCCTTCTTGATGTCGGCATCGGAGGCGTCTCGCTGGACGCCGAGGACGTCGTAGTGGTCTGCCACGTATCCCTCAGTCGGTTGGGTTCGGTCGGTTGGTCAATGTTCGCCCAGGAGTTTGGACAGGTACCGGGCGACGGCCCGGACGGCCGCCATGTTCGTGCCGTAGTCCATCCGGGTCGGTCCGAGGACGCCCAGTCGGGCCACCTCGCCACCGGCCAGGTAGCCACCGGCGACGATGCTCGTGGCGTCGAGCCCGTACTCGGCGTTCTCGACGCCGATGCTGGCCGCCACCGCGATGTCGTCCACCTGCATCTCCCCGAACAAGCGGAGCAGGGTGACTTGTTCCTCGATCGCTTCGAGCACGGGGAAGAGGCCGCCGGAGAAGTCCTGCTCGCTCTTCGCCAGGTTCGCCGCACCGGCCATCAGCAGGCGGTCCTGCCGGTTCGCAGCGACCTGCTCGATGAGCGTGGCGACGACGACCCCGCCGAGCGTCTGGGCGTCGGGGCGGAGCTGCTGCGGCACGGCCCGGAGTGCGGTCGGGACGTCCTGCAGCAGGAGCCCCACCGTCGCGCCGTTCACCACGGTGCGGAGTTCGCCCAGCGAGTCCTCGTCGAGCGCGACGTCGGTCTCGACCACGCGCTGCTCGATCCGGGCGGTGTCGGTGATGAGCACCACCATCAGCCGGGCGTCACCGAGCCGCACCAGCTCGACGTGCTGCACCCGGGCGCGCACCATCGACGGGTACTGCACCAGGGCGACCTGGTTCGTGAGCTGGCTGAGCAACCGGACGGTGCGCCCGAGGACTTCGTCGAGGTCGTTCGGGGCGCCGAGGAAGGTCTCGATGGCGTGCCGCTGCGCGCTGGAGAGCGGACGGGCACCGGCGAGGTGGTCCACGAAGAGGCGGTAGCCCTTGTCGGTCGGCACGCGACCGGACGAGGTGTGCGGGGCCGCGATGAGCTGTTCGTCCTCGAGCAGGGCCATGTCGTTGCGGATCGTCGCGGCGCTGACCCCGAAGGCGTGCCGCTCGACGATGGTCTTCGACCCGACGGGTTCACGCGACGCCACGTAGTCGCGCACGATGGCCTTGAGGACCTCGAGGCTGCGTTCACTGACCACGAGCGTCTCCTTCCCGATCGACCTGGCACTCGGACGTGTCGACTGCTGATCCTACGCCCGACCGCTGACGGCCCGGGACTTCCGGGCGGTCGGCCGATACGCTTCCGCCATGACCTACGGACAGCAGCCCGGCGGCCCTTCCGACCAGCAGCCCAGTGGCCCCCAGCAGCCCCGGGGCCAGTACGGCCCCGGCCCCGGCGGGCCGCAGCAGCCCGGCGGCCCCCAGTACCCCGGCGGGCCCCAGTACCCTTCCGGGTACACCCCGCCCCAGCCGATGAGCCCCGAGGACCAGCGCCTCTGGGCGACGCTGACGCACATCGGCGGCATCTTCTTCACCGTGGTCGCACCGCTGGTGGCCTACCTGGTCCTGCGCGATCGCGGCGGCTTCATCCGCGAGCACACCCGGGTCGCCCTGAACTTCCACATCACGATGGCGATCGCCTACGTGGTCGGTTCCCTCACCTCGGTGTTCGGGGTCGGGCTCCTGATCATCTTCGCCGCGGGCATCGTGTCGCTGATCTTCAGCATCATGGCCGCGATCGCCGCGAACCAGGGCCAGTTCTACCGCTACCCGCTCTCGATCGAGTTCATCAAGCAGTAAGCGGCACGCACTCGGCAGCAAGCAGTGCGCACGCCGCTCAGTCGAGCAGCTCCCGCACCACCGCGTCGGCGAGCAGCCGACCCTGCAGGGTCAGGTCGATGCGTCCCCGCACCGCGGCCGACCCGTCCACGAGCCCGCGTGCGATGAGGCCGGCGACCCGGCCACGGGCCTCCTGGCGGATCTCGCTCGTGGCGAGCTCCCCGCGGACCCGCGCGGCGAGCAGCAGGCGCTCGACGTACCGCGTCTCGTCGTCGATGGTCTCGCGGCCGGCGGCCGGCGACTCCCCCGACAGCACCCGGTTCGCGTAGGCGGCCGGGTGCTTGACGTTCCACCAGCGGGTACCGGCGACGGCGGAGTGCGCACCGGGGCCGACGCCCCACCAGTCGTGGCCCTTCCAGTAGGACAGGTTGTGGCGACTCGCGTGCCCGTCGCCGCGCGCCCAGTTCGAGACCTCGTACCAGGAGTAGCCGGCGTCGCCGAGCACCTGGTCGGCGAGCTCGTACATGTCGGCGGCCAGGTCGTCGTCGGGGGCGGGGAGCTCACCGCGGGCGACCATGCGGCCCATCGCGGTGCCGTCCTCGACGATGAGCGAGTAGGCCGACACGTGGTCGGGCTCGCACGCGATCGCGGCGTCGAGCGAGGTCCGCCAGTCGGCGAGCGACTCCCCCGGCGTGGAGTAGATCAGGTCGAGCGAGACGTCGAGCCCCTGCTGCTTCGCGAGGTCGACGACGACGGGGACCCGCAGGGGGTCGTGCGTTCGGTCGAGCGTGGCGAGCACGTGCGGCACCGCGGACTGCATCCCGTAGCTGATCCGGTTGAACCCGCCAGCCCGCAGGGTCTCGAGCGACGCCGCGTCGACGGAGTCGGGGTTCGCCTCGGTGGTGACCTCGGCCCCGGGCAGGATGCCCCACGTGTCGTCGATCGCCCGCAGGATCATCGCCAGGTCGGACGCCGGCAGCATGGTCGGGGTCCCGCCGCCGAAGAACACGGTCGACACCGGGCGCCGCGGCACGCCGGAACGGTCGAGCACGGTCGCGGCCCACTCGATCTCGCGCACGGCGTGGCCGGCGTAGTCGTCGCGACGGACGCCGCGGAGCTCGGAGGCCGTGTAGGTGTTGAAGTCGCAGTAGCCACAGCGCACACGGCAGAACGGGACGTGCACGTAGACGCCGAACGGGACGTCACCGGCGGCGGGAGCAGCGCCGGGGCCGGTGGCGGGGCCCGCTGCCGCCCACGGCGTGATCAGGCCGTCCGCGGGTGCTGGATCGGCGATCGGGAGAGCACTCGGCATGGAGTCCATTGTCCGTCATGATGGGAGCCATGGAGCACCATCCCGTCCCCACCACGGTCCTGTGGGACATCGACGGCACCCTCGTGATGAACGCGTCGTCCCCGGGCAACCTCTACCACCTGGCCCTCGAGCGGGCGGTGGGCCGCGACCTCACCCTGCGGGTGGGGCACCAGCACGGCCGGACCGACGCCGGACTCATCGCCGAGCACGTGCGCGCCCACGCGTTCGAGGACACCCTGATCCCCACGGTCAGTCGGCACCTGCACGACCTGACCGCCGAACGGCACGCCTCCGGCGACCACCGCAGCCCCGTCCCCGGAGCGAAGGCGCTCCTGACCCGGTTCGCCGAGCTCGGGTGGCGCAACGGGCTGCTCACCGGCAACTCGGAGTACCGCGCCCGGGTGAAGCTCACCGGCGCCGGGTTCGACCCCGACGGCTTCGACTGGGAGCACTCGTACTTCGGCGACACCGAGGTCGAGCGGGCGGGGGTCACCCACCGTGCCGCCGCCGACCTGGTCGGCACCCGGGCGGTGATCGTCGGCGACACCCCGCGTGACGGCGAGGCAGCCGACGCCGCCGGCATCCCGTTCCTCGCCGTGGCGACCGGCATCTACGACGTCGACGCGCTCCGGCACACGAACGCCGTGACGGTCGCGCGCGACTGCCAGCAGGACGCGGCGCTCATCGAGGACGCGATCGCCGCGCTCCCGCCGCTGCGCTGAGCAGTGGCCGGACGCGCCCGGCGCGACGGCCGCGACCCCCGCGCGACAGGCGCGGCCCCGGCGCGACAGGCGCGCCCCGGCGCCTAGTCGCCCCGCAGTGCCGCCAGGTACTTCTCCGCCATGACCTTCTGCTGCCGGCGTACGAACGGCGCGACGAAACGCCACTTCGCGCTCGACGGCTGCGAGAACTGCCGGATCTGCAGCCACACCGAGCCGTCCTGGGTGCGCTCGACGACGAACGACTCCTCGCCGGAGAGCGGATGCCCCTCGAGCGTGCCGTACGCGAAGCCCTTGCGGTCGTGCTCGTCGATGATCGACACGACCCGCACCGGTGCCAGCACGGTCTGCCCGAAGGCGTGGATCGTCAGGGTCGCGCTCGTGCCCGCCGTCAGCAGCGGTGTGCCGTCCGGTGCGAACTTCTCGACCCGGGGCGTCCCGATGGACGCCGGAGCGATCGGCACGCCGTCGTCGTCGAAGGTCACCGGGTTGTACCGGACCTCGTCGTCGTCGGGCTGCTCCTCGACGCGGACCCGCACGCCGCTGCGCTCCTGGATCTGCCACGTCAGTGCCTGCACCACGGCGGTCTCGAACCGCTGGTCGCCGTGTCCGATCCGCGCGCGCGACTCGGCCGGGGTGAAGCCCTCGGGCGGGTAGGTCATGAGGTCCGACGCCTGGGTCGCCCCCACCGCGCCGTACGTCAGGGCGGTCCGGTAGCTCCCGCGGATGCTCATGCCGCCATGCTACTTGGGCGGGCCGCCCCGGATCGAACCGATCCCCTCTCAGCTCCGCCCGACCGGCGCGGCACCGGTGCGCCCCGAACTGGAGGCCCGACAAGCGCCCGCCACGCGGCTATCGTCAGCAGGTGCCCCACACCACCCCCACCCGCCCGCGGTCCGTCGACCGCCGGACCGCTGCCCTCGCCGTGCTCACGCTCGTCGCGTTCGGCCTGGCGGCCGCCGCCCGGGTGCTGGTGGACGTGACGACCTCGGCTGCGGCGTCCCCCGCCCGGTACGCCGCCGTCGCACTCGCCCCCGAGGCGTGGACCGGCTTCGACACCGCGAACGTCATCGCCGCCGTCGGGGCCAGCTGTGCCGGCGCCGGGGTGCTGCTGTTCGGTGCCGCGCTGGTGTCCGCGGTGCGTCGTCACCCGGGCCGACGGCTCCCGCTCGCCCTCGCGGTGGTGACCCTCGCGATGGTGGTCGGCGCCGTGGCCGCCGGGGTCACCTCGGGCCGACAGAGCGACTTCGACGCGGCTGCCCACTGGGCCATCCTGCGGACCGCACTGGCGGGACTGGCTGCGGCGAGCCTCCCGGCCCTCGGCCTGGCCGCCCTGCGGGCCCGCGCCCGCCGCACCGGCTGAACCGGCGCTACTTCTTCTTCTCTTCGACGTCGCCGGAGAGCGCCGCGATGAAGGCTTCCTGCGGGACCTCGACCCGACCGATGGTCTTCATGCGCTTCTTGCCCTCCTTCTGCTTCTCGAGGAGCTTGCGCTTGCGGGTGATGTCACCGCCGTAGCACTTGGCCAGGACGTCCTTGCGCATGGCGCGGATGCTCTCGCGGGCGATGATGCGGGCGCCGATGGCGGCCTGGATCGGCACCTCGAACTGCTGGCGCGGGATGAGCTTGCGCAGCCGCTCGGTCATGAGCGTGCCGTAGGCGTACGCCTTGTCGCGGTGCACGATCGCACTGAACGCGTCGACCTGGTCGCCCTGCAGCAGGATGTCGACCTTGACGAGGTCGGCGGCCTGGTCGCCGGTGGGCTCGTAGTCGAGCGACGCGTACCCCTGGGTCTTGCTCTTCAGCTGGTCGAAGAAGTCGAAGACGATCTCGCCGAGGGGCATCTCGTAGCGGATCTCGACGCGGTCCTCGCCGAGGTACTCCATGCCGAGCAGGGAGCCACGGCGCTGCTGGCAGAGCTCCATGATCGCGCCGACGTAGTCCTTCGGCGCCAGGATCGCGGCGCGGACCATCGGCTCGCGGACCTCGACGATGCGCCCGGTCGGGAACTCCGAGGGGTTCGTGACCTCGGTCACGGCGTTGTCCTCGGTCGTGACCTCGTAGATCACGCTCGGGGCGGTGGTGATGAGGTCGAGGCCGAACTCGCGGGACAGCCGCTCGGTGATGATCTCGAGGTGCAGCAGCCCGAGGAACCCGCAGCGGAACCCGAAGCCGAGCGCTACCGAGGTCTCCGGCTCGTAGACCAGTGCGGCGTCGGAGAGCTTGAGCTTGTCGAGCGCTTCACGGAGCACCGGGTAGTCGCTGCCGTCGATCGGGTACAGGCCCGAGAAGACCATCGGCTTCGGGTCTGTGTAGCCGGGCAGTGCCTGGGTCGCGGGCTTCTGCGCGCTGGTGACGGTGTCGCCGACCTTCGACTGGCGGACGTCCTTCACGCCGGTGATCAGGTAGCCGACCTCGCCGACCGACAGGCCCTTGGTGGGCTTCGGCTCCGGGCTCGAGACCCCGATCTCCAGGATCTCGTGCGTCGACTTGGTCGACATCATCTGGACCTTCTCGCGGGGCGAGATGGTGCCGTCGATCATGCGGACGTAGGTGACGACGCCGCGGTAGCTGTCGTAGACCGAGTCGAAGATCATCGCGCGGGGCGCGGCCTCGGCGTCGCCGACGGGGGCCGGCACGCGGCGGACCACCAGGTCGAGGAGCTCGGACACGCCGACGCCCGTCTTGCCGGAGACCCGGAGGACGTCCTCGGGCTTGCCACCGATGAGCTGCGCGAGCTCGGCGGCGTACTTGTCCGGCTCGGCCGCGGGCAGGTCGATCTTGTTGAGGACCGGGATGATCTCGAGGTCGTTCTCGAGCGCCAGGTACAGGTTCGCGAGCGTCTGCGCCTCGATGCCCTGCGCGGCGTCGACGAGCAGGATCGCGCCCTCGCACGCCGCCAGGGACCGCGAGACCTCGTACGAGAAGTCGACGTGCCCGGGGGTGTCGATCATGTTCAACGCGAAGGTCTCACCGTCGAGTTCCCACGGCATGCGGACGGCCTGCGACTTGATCGTGATGCCGCGCTCGCGCTCGATGTCCATGCGGTCGAGGTACTGCGCACGCATCGCGCGGTCCTCGACGATGCCGGTGATCGACAGCATGCGGTCGGCCAGCGTCGACTTGCCGTGGTCGATGTGCGCGATGATGCAGAAGTTGCGGATCGCGTCGGCCGGGGTCGCTGCGGGCTCCAGCGGAGCGGATGCTTGTGGGCTCACGGTTCCTCAGGTGGGTCGGACGGTCGCAACAGTCTCCCACGCTTCACCCGCCCTGGAGGCACGGCGCGCGTCCGCAACGCACGGTGCGCGGTTGATCCGCTTCCGGTGCGCTCTCGCGTCGGCGTGCCGGACCCCGCACGGTGCGAGGTCGGGGGGTCCGTGCGCCGTTGACCGCCCGGTGACCGGATGCTGCGCGGCACGGGGCGAGCATCCTCGCACCAGGTGGAGGACCGCGCACCGTGCGCCGACCTGCCGACCGGCACCGGGCCTCCCCGCCGTGTGGACCGCGTCAGACGGCCGCGTGCGCCGGAGCCGGCAGGGCGCCCAGGCCGCGCCGCAGGTCGTCCGCGGTGGCGGCGAGGCAGACGCGGATCCACCCCTCGCCGGAGCGTCCGAAGGCGCTGCCCGGCGCGACGGCGACCCGTGCACGCTGCAGGAACCCGAGCGCCCACTCCGCGATGTCGCCGTCGGAAGCGTGCGACATGTCGATCCACAGGTAGAACGCCCCGCGCGGGTCGAGGTACCGGATGCCCGCGGCGTCGAGCGTCTCCTTCGCGACCTCGAGGTTCGCGCGGTAGTGCTCCCGGGCGTCGCGCACCGCGGAGTGGTCCCCCACGATCGCCGCGAGGGCCGCGTACTGGTCGGGTTCGGCGACGCAGCTGATCATCGCTTCCTGCGTGGTCCGCATCGTCGCGCCGAGGCCCTTCGGGGTGACGAGGTACCCGACACGGACACCGGTCATCGCGTACGTCTTGCTCAGCGAGAACGCCGAGAACACGCGGTCGTCCTCGTCGAGCGCGGCCAGGCTGACGTGGCGGGTGCCGTAGGTGAAGTACTCGTAGACCTCGTCGCTGATCACCCAGAGGTCGTGCCGCTTCGCGAAGGCGAGGAGCGCACGGAGGGTCTCCTCGCCGAACACCGAACCGAGCGGGTTCGACGGCGAGTTCACGACGAGCACCCGGGTGCGTTCGGTGACGCTGGCCTCGAGGGCCGGCAGGTCGGGCTCGAACCCGTGCTGCGGCTCCAGCCGGTACGGCACCGGCGTCGCCCCGATGATGTGGGCGTTCATCGTGAACGTCGTGTAGCCGGGGTCCGGCACGAGCACCTCGTCACCCGGGCTCAGGGTCAGCGTCATCGCCTGGAACAGCGCCTGCGTCGCGCCGATCGTCATCCAGATCTGCTCGAGGTCGGCCTCGATCCGGTTCTCACGGCGGAGCTTGTCGCGGACGGCCTCGCGGAGCGGCGCGATCCCGCCGTTCGGGGTGTACCCGGTGCGGTCCTCGGTCCACGCACGACGGGCCGCCTCGCCGATGTGCGGCGCCACCGGGACGTCCGGCTCGCCGATCACGAGCATCGTGACGTCGGTGCCGCTCGACTGCAGCAGGGCCGCCTGCTCGAAGACCCTCCGGATGCCGGAGGCGGGCACGGTGTCGATGCGCGGTGCGAGGGAGGGCATGTCCGTCACGCTATCCGCTGCGTGTTGCCACGGCGTTTCGGCGCGGTCGGCCGCGGGCTTCCGCCGATCGGGCGGTGTTTCGTGCTTTGGTGGCGGCCCCGCGGCCTGGTAGTGTTGGTGGCTGGCTTCCGCGTTCCCCGCCCACGGGTGGAACGCGATGCGACCAAGGGCCCCTCTACCCTGCGGTCGCGCCCACCCGTACGAGACGAGCAGGAGCAATTCATGGCGAACATCAAGTCGCAGATCAAGCGCATCAAGACCAACCTCAAGGCCACCGAGCGCAACAAGGCGTACAAGTCGGAGCTCAAGACGCACATCCGTCGTGCCAACGACGCCGTCGCCGCCGGTGACAAGGACAAGGCCGTCGCGGCCCTGGCCCTGGCGTCGAAGAAGCTCGACAAGGCCGTGAGCAAGGGTGTCATCCACAAGAACCAGGCCGCGAACCGCAAGTCGGCCATCGCGAAGAAGGTCTCGTCGCTCTGACGCCCTGACCCTTCTGGTCCGAAGGCCCCGCACCGTTGGTGCGGGGCCTTCGTCGTGCGTGGGGCGCTGTGCGTTGGGTGCGTGCGCGGTGTGGGGTGCGTTGGGTTCGTTTCGTGAGCAGAAAGGGTCGGGTCGCGATGACGGACCCGACCCTTTCTGCTCACGAAACGCCGGCCGATCGGCGCGGGAAATCCGGGAGGCGCGACTCGCCTCAGCGGGGCTCGCCGCGTCGGGCGATGGTGCGGACCATGACCTCGAGCGCGTAGTGCGCGTCGCGCGAGCCGCCCTTCACCGCGGTGTCCGCCTCCGCGATGCTGATGATCGCGTTCGCCAACCCGGACTCGCTCCAGCCGGCGACGTCGCGCTGCGCGCGCTGCACCTGCCACGGCGCCATGCCGAGCGCCGAGGCCGCCTGCCCGCTCGGGCCCCGGAACGCGCTGACCTTCGCCATCGTGCGGATCTTGCTCGCGAACGCGGCGACGATCGGCACGGGGGCTTCGCCGGTGGCCAGGGCGTGGCGCAGCTCGACGATCGCCGGTGCCGACCGACCCGCGAGCGCGATGTCGGCGACCTTGAACGCGTTCGTCTCGACGCGGCCGCCGTAGTACTTGTCGACGACCTTGTCGGTGATCTCCTCGGCCTCGTCCGCCAGGAGCTGCCGGCACGCCGCGGCCAGTTCGGCGAGGTCGTCGGCGAACGCGGTCACCAGGGTGCGGACGGCGGACGGGGCGATCCGGCGTCGTGCGGCCCGGAACTCGGCGTTCACGAAGTCGATGCGGTCGGTCTCGCGCTTGAGCTCGTCGCAGAGCACCTCGACCCCGCCGCCAACGCCGCTGCGGATCGTGTCGAGGAGCTTCTTGCCGCGCATGCCGCCGCCGTGCCGGAGCACCAGGGTGACGTCGTCGGCGGGGGCCTGCAGGTACGAGATCGTCTCGGTGATGAAGGCGTCGGTGCACTTCTCGACGTTGGTCACCTGCACCAGGCGCGGCTCGCCGAACAGCGACGGGCTGGCGAGGGTGGCGAGCAGCCCGGGGGCGTACTGGTCGGCTTCGAGGTCGTGCACCTCGAGCGCGGGGTCCTCGCCCTGCAGCAGGTCCTTCAGCACACCGCGGGCGCGGTCGGCGAGGAACGCTTCGGGCCCGGTGATGAGCACGACGGGCGCCGGACGGATCCCCGACCAGGGCACCTGGTCGATCTTCGCTGCGGCGCGCGCGGGCTTCTTGGCGGCCATGTGGTCCTTCCGGTGGTGCCGGCCCGGACGGTGCCGGGTCGAGTGGTGCACCGTCGATCCTACGGGCGGCCGCCGACGGCGAGCGTTCCGTCCACACCCGCACCTCGTCGGTGCCGGACCGAGCGAGCACGACGGTTCCGCGCTGATCGGTGCGGAGCGGCAGCGTGCCGGCGGCATCGAGCACGCCGAGGGCCGACGCGGTCGGGTGCCCGTACGTGTTGTCCGCACCGACCCCGATCAGCCCGACGCGCGCGGCGAGCCCCCGGTAGAGCTGCGGGTCCTGGTCCGCCGAGCCGTGGTGCGCCACCTTCACGACGTCGATCGGCCCCGCCGGCAGTCCCCCGGAGCTCCGGAGCCGGCGTTGCGACGACTCCCCCAGGTCACCGAGGAAGACCCCGGTCAGACACACGGCGCAGGCACTGCCGTCCGCCGGCCCGGTGACCAGCACGATGCTCGCGTCGTTGCCGGCGTCACGGCTGCCGGCAAGGGGCCAGGCGACCCGCCAGACGAGCGGCCCGAGGGTGCCGGAGACCCGGTCGTCGGCGGTCCGGACGTCCACACCCGCGCGCCGCAGGTCGTCGACCACCCGGCCGTCCGACGCGCGTCCGACGGGTCCGACCAGGGCGGTCTCGACCGTGTCCGCCACGGCTCCCACCGCGCCGACGTGGTCGCGGTCGAAGTGCGTCAGGACGAGCAGGTCGATCCGGCTGATCCCGAGCAGGTCCAGGCACGCCAGGAGCCGTTCCTCGTCGTCGCCGGTGTCCACGAGGGCGACGGCGTCGTCGCCGCGGAGCAGCACGGCGTCGCCCTGCCCGACGTCGCACGCGGCCACCGACCAGTCGCCGGGGACGGAGCCGCGCACCACGAGCACCGGGACGGTGACCGCTGCGACACCGACCACGAGCACGGACCCTGCGGCGAGCAGCAACCGGGAGCCGATCCGGCCCCGGACCAGCACGGCCGTCGCGATGCAGCCGCACACCAGCACGGCGGCGGCCACGCCGAGCACTCCGGCCGGCCACGGCGCCGAGGCGTGCGGCAGGGCGGCCGCCCCGTGCGCGATGCCCCCGACGGCAGCAGCGGGCACCCACGCGACGGCCGCGAGCACCTGGGCACCCGCCGGCCACACCGGTGCGACGGTGCACGCGGCGAGTCCGATCACCGTGACGACCGGCGCGAACGGCTCCGCCAGCAGGTTCGCCGGCACCGCGTAGGTCGGGAGCGCCGCCGACAGTGGGATCGTCACGGGCCAGCACGCCACCTGGGCCGCCACGGGGATCGCCAGTGCGGCGGCGACCGGCGGCCACACACGACGCGCCAGCAGCTCGGTGAGCGGTGGGCCGAGCACCACGATGCCGCTCGTGGCGAGCACGGACAGGGCGAACGCGAACGACCGCGCGAACCAAGGGTCCGCCACGAGCATGCCGATCGCGGCGAGTGCGATGAGCGGCACGCCCCGCACGGGTCTGCCGGCGAGGTGCACGACCAGCACCACGATCGCCATCACCGTCGCCCGGACGATCGAGGGGTCGGGCCGCACCAGGACGACGAACGCCAGGAGCACCACGACGGCCACCGCGGCCCGGAGCCCGCGCGGCAGCCCGCAGGCGCGGCCGAGGACGACCACCAGCCCGACCACCACGGCGCAGTTCGCCCCGGACACCGCCGTCAGGTGCGTCAGCGCCGAGGTCTCCATCGCCGCCTCGGTCCCCGGGTCGAGGCCGGAGCGGTCGCCGATCGCCAGCCCCCGCAGCAGTGCCGCCCCCGGCTGCGGCAGGTCGGCCGTGGCCCGGACGAACGCCTGTCGGGCGGTGTCGGTGGCGCCGAGCAGCCCGGTGGGGGGCTCCGATGACGGTGTCCCGCGCAGGAACGCCACGAAGGCGGTCGCCGATCCCGGTTGGTCGGGCTGCACGGCGGCGGTCCCGGTGACCCGAGCCCCGGCCGCCAGCACGGCACCGGGTGCGTCACCGTGCAGGTCGGGCACGAGCCGGACCGGCGCGCGGAGCCCGTCGAGCCCGTCGGCACGCACGAGCGTGGCGGTGACGGAGCGGTCCCCCGGCACGAGGTCGCGGGACAGCACTGCCTCGATCTCGACGCGCCCGGCGTCCGGAGCGGCGACGAGGGCACGCAGTCCCTCCGGGGCCCGTCGGGAATCCCCCACGGTGACCGACACCGCGAGCAGCGTGGCCAGCGCCCCGGCGACGAGGACCAGCCCGGCGACGCCCCGCACGGCCCCGCCGCAGCGTCGCGTGCGGAGCGCGATGCCGCTCACACCGGTCACGAGCACGGCGACCCCGGCGACCACCGGGGCGACGTGGGGCGCTCCGATGAGCAGGGCGGTCAGGATCCACACGACGGCGACGGGCGCCGCGACCCGCAGGTCGATCGCGCTCGGTGCGAGCTGCACGCGCGCCTCAGACCCGCACGCGGTCGCGCAGCTCGGCGAACCGCACGTCACCGATCCCGCTGACGTCGAGCAGGTCCTCGACCGAGCCGAACCGACCGTGCTCGTCCCGCCAGGCGATGATCCGTCCGGCCAGCCCGGGGCCGATGCCGGGCAGGGTCTCGAGGGCGGCCTGGTCGGCGGTGTTCAGATCGACGACCGACCCCTCGGCCCCGGTCTCGCCAGCCCCGGTGGCGGCGTCGGTGTCGCCTGCTGACCCGGCGGTGCCACCTCCCGTCACCGGTCCGAGCGCCTCGGGCACCTCCTGCTGGCCGACCCGCGGCACGTACAACCGCTCGCCGTCCGTCAGCACCCGGGCCAGGTTCAGGCGGTCGAGGTCGGCGTCGTCCGTCGCCCCACCGGCACGTCGGACGGCGTCACCAACACGACTCGCTGCCGGCAGCTCGACCACACCGCTCCGCCGCACCGCACCGAGCACGTGCACCACGACGTGCCCGGCACCCGGAGCGGACGGAGCAGCACCGGCAGACGCACCTGCAGACGGTGACGGCGCGGCTGACGCCCCACCCGCGCTGGCCGTCGGCGCCCCACGCACGACGACCCCACCGGTTCCCCCGGTCCCCTCGCCGCCACCCGACACCAGCGCCCCGACGAGCACCACGACGACGGCGACCACCACCACGACCGCCGCCAACACCACGGCTGCCCGTGGTGACAGCGCAAGGCGGGACCACCAGGGTCCGGAGGGCGACGGGGACGACATGCCCCGAACGCTACGGAACCCGGCCGGTCGGCCGGGCTCCGGAGGTCACACCCGTGGACGGGTGCCGCGAACGCCCCCGCTGTGAGGGACGATGCCAGCGACGGTCGCTACCCCTTGATGGCGATGTTCACGAGCTTCGGAGCCCGGACGATCACCTTCACGATCTCGCGGTCACCGATGTACCGCTGCACGTTCGCCGAGGACCGCGCCAGCTGCTCGAGCTCGTCCGCCTCGATCGACTTCGACACCTCGAACGAGTCACGCACCTTGCCGTTGACCTGCACGACGGCCGTCAGGGTCTCCTGCACGAGCAGCGTCGGGTCGGCCTTCCGCCAGCCGTACGTGGCGACGGTGGCCTCGTAGCCCAGCCGCTCCCACATCTCTTCGCCGGTGTACGGCGCGAAGACGCTCAACGCGAGGGCGATGGTCTCGACGGCCTCACGCACGGCGGGGTCGCCGGCGCCGGGGCCGCTGTCGATCGCCTTGCGGGTGACGTTCACCAGGTCCATCAGTCGTGCGATCACGACGTTGAACTTGAACGCCTCCATCATGCCGGGGGCGTCGGCGAGGAACCGGTGGGTGACCTGGCGGAGTGCCCGGTCCCCGTCGGCCCACACGGCGTCGCGCGACGACGTGACGTCGAGCGCCAGCCGGTACGCGCGCGCCAGGAACCGTGCCGACGCGGACGGGGAGACGTCCTCCCAGTTGATGTCGTCCTCGGGCGGACCGGCGAAGCCCATCACCAGGCGGATCGCGTCGACGCCGTTCGCGTCGAGCTCGTCACCGAGCGAGACGCCACCCTTCGACTTCGACATCTTCGAGCCGCCGGACAGCACCATGCCCTGGTTGAGGAGCGCCGAGAACGGCTCGGTGAAGTCGAGGTACCCGAGGTCGAACAGGACCTTCGTGACGAAGCGGGCGTAGAGCAGGTGCAGGATCGCGTGCTCGATGCCGCCGATGTACTGGTCGACCGGGGCCCAGCGCCGCGCGGCAGCCGGGTCGAACGCCTGGGTGTCGTCCTGCGCCGACAGGAACCGCAGGAAGTACCACGACGAGTCGACGAAGGTGTCCATCGTGTCGGTGTCGCGGAGGGCCGGGGTGCCGTCGACGGGGTTCGGGACGTTCACCCAGTCGGTCGCGCCGCCGAGGGGCGAGGTGCCCTTCGGCTTGAGGTCGAGGCCCTCGGTGTCGGGCAACACGATCGGCAGCTGGTCCTCGGGCACCGGGTGCTCCGTGCCGTCGGCGCCGTGGATGATCGGGATCGGGGTGCCCCAGAAACGCTGGCGCGAGATGAGCCAGTCGCGCAGGCGGTAGGTCTTGGCGGCACGGCCGGTGCCGCGCTCCTCGAGCAGGGCGATGGCCGCGGTGATGGCGTGCTGCTTCGACATGCCGTCGAGCGGCCCGGAGTTGATCATCCGGCCCTGGCCGGTCAGCGCTTCGCCGGTGGCGACCGGGTCGAGGGTCGGCACGTCGAAGTCGTCGAGCGTCGCACCCTCGGGGATGACCGGGATCGCGCCGGTGACGGCGGCGTTGGTGTCGACGACGACCTTGACGGGCAGGTCGAACGCCCGCGCGAAGTCGAGGTCGCGCTGGTCGTGTGCGGGAACGGCCATCACGGCGCCGTGCCCGTAGTCGGCGAGCACGTAGTCGGCGGCCCAGATCGGCAGGCGCTCCCCCGTCAGCGGGTGGATCGCGGAACGTCCGAGCGGCACACCGGTCTTCGGGCGGTCGGCGTTCTGCCGGTCGATCTCGGACGTCTTCTGCGTCGCCGTCAGGTAGGCGTCGAAGTCGTCACGGACGGAGGACGGCACCGACGGGTCGGCGACCAGCTCAGCCGCCAGGTCGGAGTCCGGTGCGACGACCAGGAACGTGGCCCCGTGGATCGTGTCCGGGCGGGTGGTGAAGACCGTGACGGGCTCGTCACGGCCCTCGATCACGAAGTCGACGTCCGCGCCGACCGAGCGACCGATCCAGTTGCGCTGCTGCGCGATGACCTTCGCCGGCCACCGCCCCTCGAGCTGGTTCAGGTCGTCGAGCAGCCGGTCGGCGTACTCGGTGATCTTGAAGTACCACTGCGTGAGCTTCTTCTTGACGACGACGGCGCCGGAGCGGTCCGAGGTGCCGTCGGCGAGGACCTGCTCGTTCGCGAGCACGGTCTGGTCCACCGGGTCCCAGTTGACCCAGCTGTCCTTGCGGTAGGCCAGGCCCTTCTCGTACATCTTCAGGAACAGCCACTGGTTCCACTTGTAGTACTCGGGGTCCGAGGTGTGGATCTCGGTGGTCCAGTCGAACGACGGCGCGTAGCGCTTGAAGGACGCCTTCTGCTGCTCGATGTTCGCGTAGGTCCAGTCCTTCGGGTCCACCCCGCGCTTGATCGCCGCGTTCTCGGCGGGCAGCCCGAACGAGTCCCATCCGATCGGGTGCAGCACGTTGAAGCCCTGCTGGCGCCAGTAGCGCGCAACGAAGTCACCGAGCGCCCAGTTCTCGGCGTGCCCCATGTGCAGGTCGCCGGACGGGTACGGGAACATCTCGAGGATGTACTTGCGCGGACGGGTGTCGTCGAGGTCCGTGGTGAAGAGCCCGAGCGCTTCCCAGCGGGGCTGCCACTTCTCCTGGATACGACGGAAGTCGTAGGCGTTCGGGTCCTCGGCGTGCTGGTCGGTGGTCACGGTCGTCAACGATACAAGCCGGGAGGCCCGTCCCGCGTCCGCCCGTCGGCTCACCCGGCGAGCAGGCGTCCGTCCCGCATCCGCAGGGTGCGGTCGACCAGGTCCGGCGCCACCGGGACGTGCGACACGATGACGACCGACCGACCCGCTGCGCGGGCGGTGGTGACGAGGTCGCGGAGCACCGAGTCGCCGAGGTCGGGGTCGACGTCGGCGGTCGGTTCGTCGAGCACCAGCACCGGGAACGCGTGCAGCAGTGCTCGGGCCAGGGCGAGCCGGTGCGCCTGCCCGCCGGACACGAGCACGCCGCGTTCCCCGACCGAGGCGTCGAGCCCACCCCGTCGGACGACCCAGTCCCCCAGGCCGACCCGGTCGAGCACGGCGAGGAGCTCGTCGTCGGTGGCGGTCTCGCGGGCGAAGAGCAGGTTCTGCCGCACCGACTGGTCGAACACGAACGGGTCCTGTTCGATCAGGCCGACACGGGCCCGCACGGCGTCGGGGTGCATGGCCCGCGCCTCGACGCCGTCGAGCGTGTAGGAGCCGTCGTGCTCCACGAACCGGACGAGCGCGTCGACGAGCGTGGACTTGCCGGCGCCGCTCGGCCCCTGCAGGACGACGACCTCGCCGGGGGTGAGCGTGAACGAGACCCCGTCGACCGCCGGCTCGGCGGCCCCGGGCCAGCGGACGGTCAGGTCCTGCACGGCGAGCGTGACCGGCCCCTCGACCACGAGCGACGCCGGGTCGGCGTCCTCGTCGGGCTCGGGGACGATGCCGGCGGGCACCTCGGCGGGCACCACCTGCTCGACCCGGTCGGCGGCAGCACGCACCCGGCGGAGCGTCAGGACGGCGAGCGGGACGGTCCCGACGACCTCGAAGAGCGCGAGCGGCACGAAGACCGCCAGGGCCCAGAGCGGACCGTCGAGCGCACCCGACACGACGGCAGGGGCACCGACGGCGAGGATCCCGATCACCGCACCGCCACCGACCAGTCCGACCAGGGCACCGACGAGCGACTCGATCGTGCCGCGGCGCCGGACGGCCCGGGTGACGCCGGCATCGAGCCGGGCGATGTGCGCGAGCCGTTCGTCGAGGGTGCCGTAGGCGGCGAAGACGTCGAGCGTGCGGACGGTGTCGAGCACGAGGTCGGCGACGCGACCCCGATCGGCGGCGGTCTCGCGGTCCGAGCGCTCGGCGATCGACCGGGTGACGATCGTGCCGACCAGGGCCGCGACCGCCAGCGCGAGGACGAGCACGAGCGCGGCCGGCACCGACACGAGCGCCACGGCGACGACCGACAGCACCGCGACGACCCCGGCGGACACGAGCGGGCCGACGACGCGGATCGGCAGGTCCTGCAGCCGGTCGGTGTCGGTCACCAGGCGCGTCATGAGGTCTCCGCGACCGGTGCGGCCGAGCCCGGCGGGCGCGATCGACGCGAGCCGCCGGTACATCTCGGTCCGCACCACGGCCAGTTGCCGGAACGAGGCGTCGTGCCCGGCGAGCCGGTCGACGTAGCGCAGCACGGCGCGCCCCAGCGCGAACGCACGCACGCCGACCATCACGAGCGTCAGGTACAGGATCGGCGGGTGCTCGGCGGCGCGGGTGATCAGGTAGCCACTGGCGGCGAGGAGCGCGACGGCGCAGACGGCGCTGAGCGAGCCGGCGGCGACCGCCTTCGCCCAACCCGACCCGTGCGGCATCGCGAGCCGCAGGACGGAGCCGCCACGGGCCTCCCGGCTCATGCGCGCACCCCCCTGCGGACCGTCACGGATCCGCCGACCGCGATGTCCACGCGGACGTCGGCCGCGGCGACGACCGCCGGTCGGTGGCTGGCGACCACGACGACGGCGCCGCTGGCCGCCAGGCCACGGACGGCGGCGACGACGCGCGCCTCGGCCTCGGCGTCCAGTGCGGACGTCGGCTCGTCGAGCAGCACGAGGGGTGTGGCGGCGCGGCGTACGCGGTACAGCGCGCGGGCGACGGCGACGCGCTGCGCCTGGCCGCCGGACAGTCCGCTGCCACCGGCGCCGACCGGGAGGCCCGGGTCGAGTCCCAGCCCCGCGTCGCCCAGCGCGGTACGCACGTCGGCGTCGTTCGGGGTCGCGCTGAGCGCGACGTTCTCGGCGATCGTCCCGCGCACGAGACGTGGCCGCTGGTCGGCCCAGGTGGTGCGCTCGGCGACGGATGCGCTGGCCGGGCCGGGCACGGTGACGGTGCCGTCGTGGGGCAGGACACCGCGGAGTGCGGCGATGATGCTGGACTTGCCGGAGCCGCTCGGGCCGGCGAGCACGACGACGGTGCCCGGTTCGGCGTGCAGGTCGAACGGCCCGATCACGACGTCGGGGCGGCGGACGGTGAGCCCGCGGACGTCCAGGGCGGTGGCGGCTTCGGCGCCGTCGGTGTCGGTCTCGCTCCCGCCGCTGTGCACCCGGATGCTGCGGCCCGGGGCCGGGGCCGGGGCGTCACCGTCGTCGGCGTCGTCCGCCAGGACGTCGAGCACCGCGGCCGACGCCTCGACGCCGTCCTGGGCGGCGTGGAAGTCGGCGCCGACCTGGCGGATGGGGGCGAAGGCCTCGGGTGCCAGGACGAGCACGAACATCGCGGCGCCGAGGCCGAGCGAGCCGTCCACCAGGCGGATGCCGATCGAGACGGCGACCAGTGCGACGGACAGGCTCGCGGCGAGCTCGAGCGCGAAGCCGCTCACGAACGACAGCCGGAGCACGCCGATCGTGCCGCGGCGGTACTCGTCGGTGACCGCCCCGATGCGACCGACCTGGCGGCGCGCACGACCGAAGACCTTGAGCGTGGCGAGCCCCTCGACCGCCTCGGTGAAGGCGCCACCCAGCTTCGCGAGGGCGTCCGACTGCTTCCGCTGCAGCGACTGCGTGGCCAGGCCGATCAGGATCATGAAGACCGGGATCACCGGCAGGGCGAACAGGATGATGAGCCCGCTGGTCAGGTCGCCCACGCCGATCGCGACCAGGAGCACCGGCGTCGCGATCGCGGTGAGCGCGAGCTGCGGCAGGTACCGGCCGAAGTAGGCGTCGAGGGCGTCGAGTCCGGGGCCGAGCGTGGTGGCGAAGCCAGCGCTCGACCGGCCGGCGAGCCACGACGGACCGCGCTCGGCGGCACGGGCGAGCACCGTCGTGCGCATCTCGCTCTTCACCTTCGCCGCGGCGCGGGCTGCCAGGTCGTCGGTGGCCCACGCCGCCACTGCCCGCAGGACGAACGCCCCGCCGAGCAGGGCGAGCGCCTGCCCGAACGCGGCCGGCACCGTGCCGTCGTGCACGGCGTCGACCCCGAGGGTGACGGCCGCGGCGATCCCCCACGCGATCCCGATGGTCGCGAGCGTGCGCAGGACCCCCGTGCCGGCGGCGGCGACGATGAAGCCGCGCGCGGTCCGGGACAGCCGCAGGAGTCGGGGGTCGAGGGGCTTCATCGTCGGATGCCTAGTGCGCTGCCGCGGTGATCTGGGCGCGGGAGACGCGCTTGCGGAAGATCCAGTAGGTCCAGGCCTGGTAGGCGAAGACCAGCGGCACGAAGATCAGCGCGACCCAGCTCATCACGCTCAGCGTGTACGACCCGGACGAGGCGTTGTACACGTTCAGGCTGTTCGCGACGTCGTTCGAAGCGGGCATCACGTCGGGGAAGATCGCCGTGAACATCGCGAGCACGATCGCGGCGATGGTGACTGCCATCAGGGTGAAGGCGCGTCCCTCCTTGCCCCAGGCGTTGCAGAGCACCGCGAGCACCAGGGCCAGGGCGGCGACCACGGAGAGCACCAGCGAGGCCGGGGTGGCGCGGACGAAGGCCATCGACACCAGGAACGTGGCGCCGACGACGATCGTGACGATGCCGGCCCGGGTCGCCAGGCGCTTGGCGCGTTCGCGGATCTCGCCCTCGGTCTTCAGCGCGACGAAGACGACACCGTGGGTGAAGAACACCAGCAGCGTCGCGGCACCGGTCAGCAGGGCGAACGGGTTGAGCAGGTCGAAGAACGTGCCGGTGTAGTTGTGCCCGGCGTCCATCGGGATGCCACGGACGACGTTGCCGAACGCGACGCCCCACAGGAACGACGGCACGGCGCTGCCGACGATGATCATCAGGTCGAAGCGGCGCTTCCACTCGAGGTGCTTGTTCTGGTGCCGGTACTCGAACGACACCCCTCGGGCGATGAGCGCGGCGAGGATGAGCAACAGCGCGAGGTAGAACCCGGAGAACATCGTGGCGTACCACTCCGGGAACGCCGCGAACAGGCAGGCGCCGGCCACGATGACCCAGGTCTCGTTGAGGTCCCAGACCGGGCCGATGGTGTTGATCAGGACCCGACGGTCGGTGTCGTCCTTGCCGAGGAACGGCAGGGACATGCCGACACCGAAGTCGAATCCGTCGAGGACGAAGTAGCCGACGAAGAAGACGCCGACGATCGCGAACCAGAGAACGGGGAGATCCATCAGGCAGCGTCCATTTCTAGTAGACCGTCACTTCGTGCTTGACCTCGCCGGTCTCCTCGTCGACCTCGTCCGGGTCGGCGGGGCCTTCTTGCGCGACCTTCTTGATGAGCTTGAACTCGACGACGGCCAGCGTGCCGTAGATCGCGGTGAAGACCAGCAGCGAGATGAGGACCTCGAGTCCGGTCACGTTCGGGGAGACGCCGTCCTTCGTCCGGAGCAGCCCGAACACGAGCCACGGCTGGCGGCCCATCTCCGTGAAGACCCAGCCGACGATCATCGCGGCCATCGGCAGCGGCGCCGTCCAGGTGGCGATGCGCCACACCCAGCGCTGCGTCGGGAACCGGCCCTTGCGGGTCAGCCAGAGTCCGACGAGCGAGACCATGACCGCACCGACGCCCAGGGCGATCATCCAGCGGAACGACCAGTAGGTGACCCAGATGATCGGCTTGTAGTCGCCGGGGCCGTAGACCTGGGTGTATTGCGCCTGCAGGTCGTTGATGCCCTCGACCGTGCCGTTGAACGTGTGCGTCGACAGGAACGACAGCAGGTACGGCACCCGGATCGAGAACAGCTCGTGGACGCCGTCGGGGGTGCCCAGCGTGAAGATCGAGAACGATGCGTCCTTGCCGGTGGCCGTGTTGTACAGCGCCTCGGCCGACGCCATCTTCATCGGCTGCGTGTCGACCATGGTCAGACCGAGCTGGTCGCCGGTCAGGACGGTGAGCGCCCCGGCCGCGAGCATGGTCCACATGCCGAACTTCAGCGCCGGCATCATCGTCTCGAGGTTCTGGTTGCGGGCCAGGTGGTAGGCAGCGACCGAGATGATGACCGCCGCGGCGACCATGAAGCAGGCGAAGAGCGTGTGCGGGAACGCGGCCAGCGCGACCTTGTTGCCGAGCACCGCCCAGATGTCGGTGAGCTCGGCGCGCCCCTTGGCCTCGTTCATCGCGAAGCCGACCGGGTGCTGCATGAACGCGTTCGCCGCGATGATGAAGTACGCCGACATGATCGTGCCCGCGCTGACGCACCAGATGCTGGCCAGGTGCAGGGCCTTCGGCAGGCGGTCCCAACCGAAGATCCAGATGCCGATGAACGCCGCCTCGAAGAAGAACGCCAGGATGCCCTCGAGCGCGAGCGGTGCGCCGAAGACGTCACCGACGAAGCGCGAGTAGTTCGACCAGTTCATGCCGAACTGGAACTCCTGCACGATGCCCGTCACGACGCCCATGGCGAAGTTGATGAGGAAGATCCGCCCGAAGAACCGCGTGAGCTGCAGGTAGTGCGCACGGCCGGTGCGGTACCAGGCGGTCTGGAACACGGCCACCACGGCCGCCATGCCGATCGTCAACGGGACGAAGAGGAAGTGGTAGATGGTCGTCAGACCGAACTGCCACCGCGACAAGAGGAGCGGATCGAGGAGGTCGTTCATGCGGCGTTTCCGAGACGGGTGGCCGCGCGCTGTTCGTGCACGTCAGTTGCTTCCTGTGGAACGGATACATCAGGTGTCACAGCCCTTGGGACACCCCAACGCTATCGCGACGTCCGTCGATTCGACAACTTGTAGAACCCTCGCGTGCACAAACGTGCAAAGCCCCTGCACGGCACAACCGTGCGGCACGGATGTTCGCTTCGCCCGGTCCGGAAACGACGACAGGCGCCGGGTGGACACCCGACGCCTGTCGCTTCGTTCGTGGAGCTGTGGCTACAGCAGACCCTCGGCCTTGAGCCAGTCCTCGGCGATGGTGGACGCCTTCTCCTTGTCGGCCGTGCTCTTGGTGTTGAGCTCGATCAGGGCATCCGTCGTGAGCTTCTCGTTGACCGAGTCGATCGCGTCGGCAGCCTTCTCGTTGACCTTCTTCGAGACGACCGGCACCACGTTCTGCGGCAGGATCAGGTTCTCCGGGTCCTTCAGCGTGACGAAGCCGTTCGCCTTGATGCTCGGGTCGGCCGTGTAGATGTCAGCCAGCTGGACGGTGTCGTCCTTGAGCGCCTTGACGGTCAGGGCGCCGCCGCCGTCCTCGATCGCCTTGAAGTCGACGTCGACGCCGTAGACCGACTTGAGCCCCTTCGGCCCGTACGGCCGCGTCTGGTTCTCGGAGTTGGCACCCACGGTGAGCTTCTCGTCGACGTTCTTCAGGTCGGCCAGGCTCGTGACGTCGTTGTCCTCGGAGAACTTCTTCGTGACGGTGTAGCTGTCCTGGTCGGTCGCCTCGGCTTCGTCGAGGACGCGGAGGCCCTTCGGCAGGGCCTTGTCGAGTCCGTCGTCGATCTGGTCGGCGGTCTTCGCGTCGGAGTCCTTGTCGAAGTACTGCAGCAGGTTGCCGCTGTACTCGGGCATGACGTCGATGGCGCCCTTCTCGAGCTGCGGGATGTAGACCTCACGCTGCCCGATGTTGAAGTTGCGCTTGACCTCGAAGCCGTCCTTCTCGAGGACCTGGGCGTAGAGCTCGGCGATGATCTCGTTCGAGTAGTACTGCTGCGAGCCGACGACGATGGTCTTCGAGTCGGACGAGTTGCTGGAGCCGCTGTCGAGCGGGTCGCTCGACGCGCAGCCGGCGAGGGCGGCGACGACGCCCACCGCCATCGCGGCGGCGACTCCGGCGCGGATCTTGGGTGCTGTGATCACGAGGGATTTCCTTCCGGGAGTGGATTGCGGGCTCGCTCTCGCGACCCCTGACGCTGTCGGGCCGACGGGTCCGCGGTGCCCTTCGGCACCGCCGCCCGCTGCAGCACGGCGAACACGATCTCGAACGCGATCGCGAGGGCGATCACGAGGATGGAGGCGCCGAGCATCTCGGCGTAGTCCTGGGTCTTCAGGCCGAGGAAGAAGTAGCCGCCGAGGCCACCGGCCCCGACGTACGCGGCGAGCGTGGCGGTCGCGACGACCTGCAGCACCGCTGCGCGGATCCCACCGATCAGGAGCGGGAGCCCGAGTGGGATCTCGACCTTCCACAGGATCTGCCACCCGGTCATGCCCTGGGCCTTCGCGGCGTCGACGACACCGGGGTCGACGGACTCGATGCCGGAGTAGGCACCGGCGAGCACCGACGGGATCGCCAGGATGACGAGCGCGAGCAAGGGTGCCTGCAGCCCGATGCCGAGCAGCAGGCCGAATAGCGAGAGCACACCGAGCGTCGGGAGCGCACGCACCCCGCCGGAGACGGCGATCGAGACGCCGCGTGCTCGGCGGGTGTGCCCGATCGCGTAGCCGACCGGCACCGCGATGACCGCCGCGATGAGCACCGCGAGCAGGGTGATCCACACGTGCTCCCACACGCGCGTGGGGATGCCGTTGTAGCCGCCGTAGTTCGTGGGGTCGAACACCCACGCGAAGGCCTGTCCGATGATCACGAGGAGACCTCCGCTGCTTGCAGGACCCGACGGGACTGACGACGCGACACCGAGCTCGTGCGGGTCCACGGCATCACCAGTCGCCCGAGCAGCACCAGCAGGCCGTCGATGGCGAACGCGAGCACGAGCACCATGACGATGCCGGAGAGGATCTCTTCGTAGATCCCGCGCCCCAGGCCGTCGGTGAAGAGCAGGCCGAGGCTCGGGATCCCGAGGACCGCGCCGACCGTGGTCAGCGAGATCGTGGAGACCGCGACGACCCGGAGCCCGGCCAGCAGCACCGGACCGGCGAGCGGGAGTTCCACCCGGAAGAAGCGCTGCGCCGGCGAGTAGCCCATGGCGGTCGAGGCGGACTTGGTCTCGGCGTCGACCGAGGTCAGCCCGTCGACCGTGGACCGCACCATGAGTGCGAGGCCGTACAGGGTCAGGCCGATGACGACGTTGATCGGGCTCTGCAGGCCGGTGCCGATGATGCCCGGCAGCGCCACGAACAGGGCGAGCGACGGGATCGCGTACAGCAGACCGGCGAGGGTCACGATGCTGCTCCCCACCCCGGACGCGAAGCGCGACCCACCGGGCCGCTGCAGTCGGACGACCAGCCACCCGATGGGGATCGACAGCAGGAACGCCACGATGATCGGCGGGATCGCGATCGCGAGGTGGGAGACCGTGTTGTCCCAGATCGTGTCGAGGTTCGCCAGCACCCACTTCACCGGGTGCCCCCACCCTGCGCCGGAGCACCCGGTGCGTCGTGCGACGCTCCGGCCTCTGCTGCTCGGGTGTCGGACTGGGGCACGGCCTGGGCGGCGTCGACGACCCCGACGGGGCCCGTCAGCACACCGGCTGCACGCCCTTCGCCGTCGACGACGATCGGACCGGTCGGGGTCTGCTCGACCCGCAGCGCACGGCGCCCGCGGCCTGCGCCGATGAACGTCGCGACGAAGTCGTCAGCGGGTGCGGCGAGGATCTCGGCCGGCGTCCCCTGCTGGGCGATCTCGCCGCCCTTCTTGAGGATGACGACCTGGTCGCCGAGCTTGAACGCCTCGTCGATGTCGTGCGTCACGAACACGACGGTCTTGCCGAGCTCGCGCTGCAGCCTAATGAGTTCGTCCTGCAGGTCGTTGCGCACCAGGGGGTCGACGGCCCCGAACGGCTCGTCCATGAGCAGGATGTTCGGGTCGACGGCGAGCCCGCGGGCGACCCCGACGCGCTGCTGCTGGCCGCCGGAGAGCTGCGACGGGTAGCGGTCGGCGAACGCGCGGTCGAGTCCGACGGTGTCCATGAGTTCGAGGGCACGCTTGCGGGCATCGGCCTTGGAGACGCCGGTCAGCAGCGGGACCGTCGCGATGTTGTCGACGACCTTGCGGTGCGGCAGCAGTCCGGAGTTCTGCATGACGTACCCGATGTGGCGACGGAGCTCGACGGGGTTGATCCCGGCGACGTCCGACCCGTCGATCTCGACGGTGCCGGAGGTGGGGTCGACCATGCGGTTGATCATGCGGAGCAGCGTGGTCTTGCCGCAGCCGCTGGATCCGACGAAGACGGTGGTGGTCCGGGACGGGATGACCAGATCGAAGTGCTCGACCGCAGTCGTGCCGTCCGGGTAGGTCTTGCGCACCGAGCGGAACTCGATCATGGGGTGCCCTTCTGTTCGGAGGTAGCCCGACTTCGGATGAGAGTACCCGGGGGTGCCGACATCGGTTCGGTCGCGACGCCGCGTGACGGGTTCCGGACGACCGGGCGATCGTGGGACCACCACCGGTTCAGCGCGATGTGTCGGGGGACGACGACGCCCGCGCCTCCTGTTCGGAGGACACGGGCGGGTCGGTTCGGTCACCGGCGTGTCGCGCCGGTTCGACGGGGTCGTCAGGAGGCGGCGATCACCGATTCGAGGTGGGCGCGGTTCATCCGGCGGTACTCCTCGATCAGCTCGGTGTCGGGGTGCTCACGGTCGCGGTGTGCCCGCGCCAGCACCGCGTGACCGGACTCGGCGAGGACGACCCAGGCACGGGTGACGTGCTCGTCGTCCGGCAGACCGAAACGGTCGCGCATGATCTGGCCCACGGCTGCGCCGAGCGCACCCATGCGGTCTTCCGCGTCACCGGTCCCGGTGTCCGCCGGGTCGCCGAACCGGATCGCCCGGAAGCCGGGCTCGGTGCGGTACATCTCGGCGGTCAGGTCGATGAGCGCGTCGTTGGCGTCCTGCCAGGTCTCGGCGCCGCTGGCGTCGAGCGCCTCGACGAAGCGGGCGGCGAGCCGCTGGGTGCAGCGGATCGCGAGCGCCTCGACCACGGCGATGCGGTCCGGGAAGTACCGGTAGACGGTGCCGATCGACGCCCCCGCGCGCTCGGCCACCATGGCGGTCGTGAGCCGCTCGAACCCGATCTCGTCGATCACCGCGGCAGCGGCGTCGAGGAGGCCGGCGAGGCGCGCCGAACTGCGGGCTTGGACCGGCTCGTTCCTGAGCAGTGATGATCCCCCCGGCAGAGCGTTCGTTACCTCGGTGACGAGCACGTGTTCTCCTCTTGCGCTCCAGCGCGGTTCGTTGGCGTGACGGGGACAACTTTCGCAGAACGGACCTGGAACGTGGCTGCGACTCACCAGTTGCGACGCACCAGTTCTGTCCAGCGCGCGGGTTTCGTCAGCCGCCCGTGGGAGGATGACGCCATGCCCGACCCGACGCCCCACGAGCCGTCGTTGGCCGAGCCGCTCCTGCACCGCGCGGCCCGCATCGAGGACGCCGTCCAGGAGTTCCGCGAGCACCGTGCACGCCGCCGCGGCCTGGTCCCCACGGTGGTCCCGTACACCGGCTACGGCGCACCCGGATGGGTCCGCATCCTCTGCCGCGTGCTGCTGACGCGCCGCGGTCTCGCCTCCGACGTCTCCTACGCCGGCGTCCGCGGCTGGAAGAGCTTCACGAGCGTCGCCGTCGACCACGCCGAGGTCACCGTCACCGCCGGCGGGGTCTCGCACGTGGTGCAGACCGACCGTGGCGGCGTCGTCGACACCATCGTCCCGATCGACCTCGAGCCCGGCTGGCGCACGGTGCGACTCTCGGCGGGTGGCGGGCGTGACGTCGAGGCCGACGTGTTCGTGGTGCACCCGGACACCCGCTTCGGGCTGCTGTCCGACATCGACGACACCGTGATGGTCACCTCGCTCCCCCGCCCCATGCTGGCCGCCTGGAACTCCTTCGTGCTCACCGAGCACGCCCGCCGCCCGGTACCCGGCATGTCCGTGCTCTACGAGCGGATCCTGGCGCAGCACCCCGGTTCGCCGACCGTGTACCTGTCGACCGGGGCGTGGAACGTCGCGCCGACGCTGCAGCGCTTCCTGTCGCGCAACATGTACCCGTCCGGCACGCTGCTGCTCACCGACTGGGGCCCCACCCACGACCGGTTCTTCCGCAGCGGCCAGCTGCACAAGCAGCAGAACCTGCGGCGGCTCGCCCAGGACTTCCCGGACATCCGCTGGCTCCTGGTCGGCGACGACGGGCAACACGACGAGAGCCTCTACGGCGACTTCTCGCGGGAGCACCCGGACAACGTCGCGGGCGTCGCCATCCGGCAGCTGTCCACGAGCGAAGCGGTCCTGGCCGGTGGTCGTTCGCGGGCGCAGGAACGCTCCCGCGACTCCTCGGCGCCGTGGGTCTACGCCCCGGACGGCGCCGGGCTCTGGAGCGAGCTCGCGCGCATCGGCATCATCGATTCCGACGCCTCCGAACCGGCCTGAGCGACCCCTCACAACGGTCTCGGCCAGGGCCACCCGTCGCGGACCGCGGCGCACGGCCAGCGGGTGTTCGATCGGTCCATGAGCACCGAGCCGGAAGCACCGCCCACCCCGCCGAACCGCATCGAGGACCACGCCCTGATCGGCGACACCGGGACCGCTGCCCTGGTCGGCCGGGACGGCACGATCGACTGGGCCTGCCTGCCGCGCTTCGACAGCTCGTCCACGTTCGCCTCGCTGCTCGGCACCGAGGACCACGGACACTGGACCCTGCGCCCCGTCGACGGTGACGCCACCGCGCGGTGGCGGTACCGCGGGGACACGCTCGTGCTCTCCACCGTCTGGACCACCCGTGACGGCGTGGTCGAGGTCACCGAGTTCATGCCCGTCGGGGCGCACCGGCCGTCGATCGTGCGCCGCGTCCGCGGCCTCCGCGGCACCGTCGAGATGCGCCAGACCCTGCGCATCCGGTTCGACTACTCACGCGCCCTGCCGTGGATCCGGCAGATCGGGGACGACGACGAACCGGCGCTCCTCGCGACGGCCGGCCCCGGCTCGGTGATCGTGCGCGGGCCGCGGTTCCGTGCCGACGACCACCGGCACACCGCCGTCACGACGATCCACGACGGCGAGGTGCTCGACACCGTGCTCACCTGGTACCCGTCGCACCGCGAACCGCCGGAACCCCTCGACGTCGACGCGGCCCTCGCCCACACCCTGTCGTGGTGGACGGGATGGACCGCGCCCGCACAGACCACCGGCCGGTACGCGGCCGCCACCCGCCGGTCGCTGGTGTTCCTCCGCGCGATGACCCACGGTGAGACCGGTGGCGTCGTCGCCGCCGCGACCACGGGCCTGCCCGAGGACCCCGGCGGCGAACGCAACTGGGACTACCGCTACGTGTGGCTCCGCGACGCGTCCCTCGCGCTCGCCTCGCTCATCGCCCACGGGTACCGGGACGAGGCCACGCACTGGCGGGGCTGGCTGTTGCGGGCCATCGCGGGCGACCCCGCGGACGTGCAGATCATGTACGGGATCGCCGGCGAACGCGAACTGCCCGAACGCGAGATCCCCGAGTTGCCCGGGTACCTCGGGTCGACCCCGGTCCGCATCGGCAACGGTGCCTCGACGCAGCACCAGGGCGACGTCTTCGGCGAGGTCCTGTCCGCGCTGCACGACGCCCGCGAGCTCGGGGTCGAGGAGAACGCCGACTCGTGGGCGCTGCAGCGGGCCCTGCTCGGCTACGTCGAGGAGCACTGGCAGGAGCCGGACAACGGCATCTGGGAGATGCGCGGTCCGCGCCGCAGCTTCACGCACTCACGGGTGATGATCTGGGCCGCCTTCGACCGTGGGGTCGCCGCGGTCGAGGAGTTCGGCCTCGAGGGTCCCGTCGACCGCTGGCGGACGTTGCGCGACACGGTCCGCGCCGAGATCGAGGAGCACGGCTGGAACGCCGAGCGCGGATCGTTCCGCCAGCACTACGACACCGACGAGGTCGACGCCAGCCTGCTCGTCCTGCCGCAGGTCGGCTTCTGCCGCGCCGACGACCCCCGGATGACCGGCACGGTGCGCGCGATCGAGGAGGACCTGCGGGTCGGGGACGACGGCCTCGTGCTCCGCTACCGCACGACCGCGGGCTTCGACGGCCTGTCGGGCGCTGAGCACCCGTTCCTGGCGTGCTCGTTCTGGCTGGTGGAGCAGTACGCCGCCTCGGGCCGCGTGGACGACGCCGAGCGCCTGATGGACGTGCTGGTCGGGTACGCGAACGACGTCGGCATGCTCTCCGAGGAGATCGACGTCGCCACGGGCCACCACATCGGCAACACCCCGCAGGTGCTGTCGCACCTCACCCTGGTGTCGGCGGCCGACGCCATCGAGCGCGCCCGGGGAGCCGCCGTCGGACACCGCACACGGTTGTCCGTGCACGACGGGGGCACCCGCTCGTGGACCGGCGAGGGTGAGCGAGCCGGCTCCCCCGCGTGACGCCTCGCTCCACCCCGCGAACACGCCGTCGTCGTCGCACCACGCCTCGACAACGTCGAGACGCCGCCGGATCTGGCGGCGTCTCGCCGACACGACGGCGTCTCGCGGTGCTCTGCACGCGACCCACAGACGGACGGGAGGCCCGGTGCCAGCTGGCACCGGGCCTCCCGTCCGTCAGGGCGTCCGTTCAGGACGTCGAGAACGAGTCCGTCAGGACGACGACTCCCAGTCCGCCGGGCCGCGCGAACCGGCGCGGTACTCCTCGAGCGGGACCTCGTCGGCCTTCCAGGCGGCGACGACCGGCTCGACGATCTCCCAGCAGCGCTCGGCCACGTCGCCGCGGATCGAGAGCAGCGGGTCGTCGTGGAAGATGCCGTTCAGGACCTCGCCGTACGGGGTGAGCTCGCCGTCGCTGAACGACGACGACAGGGTGACCTGCCCCATCTCGAACGGGTTGCCGCCACCGTTGGCCGACACCGTCAGCTCGATCTCGTCCGGGTTCAGGACGATGCGGAGCGTGTCGGTCTTCGGGCGACCACTCAGGCCGGAGGGCAGGCGCGTGACCGGCTTGAAGGTGATCAGCACCTCCTTGCGGCTGGCGCCGAGGGCCTTGCCGGAGCGCAGCGTGAAGGGGACGCCGGCCCAGCGGGCGGTGTCGACCTCGACCGAGATCTCGGCGAGGGTCTCCGTCTGGCGCGACGGGTCGACGCCGTCCTCTTCCTGGTACGAGGGCAGTTCCTTGCCGTCGATGGTGCCGGCCGTGTAGACCGCACGGCGGGACGCGATCTTCGCGTCGTCGCCCTTCAGACGCGTGGAGCGCAGGACCCGGGCGAGCGACGAGCGGAACTCGACCGCGTCGATCGCGGACGGGGCGTCCATCGTGACCAGGCCGAGGATCTGCAGCAGGTGCGACTGGATCATGTCGACCATCGCGCCGGCCTCGTCGTAGTACTGGGCGCGGTTCTCGAGACCGAGGGTCTCGTCGTAGAAGACGTCGACCTTCTCGATGTTCTCGGCGTTCCAGATCGGCTCGAACAGGCGGTTCGCGAAGCGCAGACCGATGATGTTCAGCACCGTGGTGCGGCCGAGGAAGTGGTCGGTGCGGTGCACGCGGTCCTCGGGGACGAGCTTGAGCACCGTCTCGTTGAGGGCCTGGGCACTCGCGACGTCGGTGCCGAAGGGCTTCTCGAAGGCCAGGGTCGTGCCCTCGGGGAGCTCGACGTGCTGGAGCGCCTCGCAGATGTCGGAGGCGATCTGCGGCGGGAGCGCGAAGTACAGGATCGGCTCGGAGTCGGCCGCGGCCAACAGCGCCTCGAGGTGCTTCGGGTCGGTGGGGTCGCCCTGGATGAACTGCGTCGACTCGATGGTCGCGTCGACCTCCGGCCCCTTGACGTCCTGCGACGCGAAGGACTGCGTGACGATGTCCTTCCACTTCTCGGGGCTGCGCTCGCTGCGGCCCGTGCCGATCAGCTGCACGGGGACGGCACGGCCGCTCTGCAGGAACGTGCCGAGGCCCGGCAGGAGCAGGCGGGAGGCGAGGTCGCCCGTCGCGCCGAAGATGATGAGGGTGCGCTTGTCGGTCACCTGAGGTGACTCCTTTCGCTGTGGTGGGAGGTCCGCTCCAGTCAAGTCGCGGGCGGGCCCGTTTGTTCCGGATCCGAACCGGAGATCTGTGCCCGGACGCACTTCGGGCGGCACCGTTCTGGTGCCGCCCGAAGTGTCAGGTGCGCTGCAGCGCCGAGTCAGTGCCCGAAGTTGCCGCGGTAGTACTCGTAGACCCAGCCGACCAGGGTGATCGCCACGAGGACCAGACCGATCGGGACGATCCAGAGGCCGGCTGCCACGCCGAGGAAGCACACGGCGACCGCGGCGGCCAGCAGGATGGGCCACCAAGACCAGGGGCTGAAGTGCCCGAGTTCGGCGTCGCCGTCCTCGATGTTTGCGTCCGGGCGGTCCTCGGGCAGGACGCCGCCCTGGGACGACATCACCTTGCCGAGGTAGAAGGCGATGAACGCCGACATGATGCCCGTCAGGCCGATCGCAACGGTGCCGACCCACTCCGGGTGACCGTAGTAGAGCATCGCCCAGATCGTGTACGCGGCGTCCGCGAGGATGAAGAACCCGAAGAGGATCCAGAACAGGTTGGTGTTCGCGCGCATGGCGTTACTTCACCTCGCCCTTCGCGGCGTCGTAGGTCGGGGCATCGGGGGCGTCCTTCGCGGGACCGACACCGATCGGCACACCGGCCTCGGGGTGGTTCAGGTCGAACGCCGGGGACTCCGAACGGATGCGCGGGATCGACGTGAAGTTGTGGCGCGGCGGCGGGCAGGAGGTCGCCCACTCGAGCGAGCGGCCGTAGCCCCACGGGTCGTTCACGGCGACCTTCGGTGCGTTCCGAGCGGTCACGTAGACGTTGAAGATGAACGGCAGGAACGAGATCGCGAGGATCATCGAGCCGATCGTCGACAGCTGGTTCATCCACGTGAAGCCGTCGTTCGGCAGGTAGGTCGCGTACCGACGCGGCATGCCGATGACGCCCAGCCAGTGCTGGATGAGGAACGTGGTGTGGAACCCGATGAACAGGAGCCAGAAGTGGATCTTGCCGAGACGCTCGTTGAGCATCTTGCCGGTCCACTTCGGCCACCAGAAGTAGAAGCCGGAGAACATCGCGAACACGACGGTGCCGAAGACCACGTAGTGGAAGTGCGCGACGACGAAGTACGAGTCGGACACATGGAAGTCGAGCGGCGGCGACGCCAGGATGACACCGGTCAGACCACCGAACGTGAAGGTGATCAGGAACCCGAGGGCCCAGAGCAGCGGGGTCTCGAACGTGACCGAACCGCGCCACATCGTGCCGACCCAGTTGAAGATCTTCACGCCGGTCGGGACCGCGATGAGCATCGTCATGAGCGAGAACCACGGGAGCAAGACGCCACCGGTGACGTACATGTGGTGTGCCCACACCGTGACCGACAGGGCCGCGATCGAGATGGTCGCGTACACCAGGGTCTTGTAGCCGAAGATCGGCTTGCGGCTGAACACCGGGAAGACCTCGGACACGATGCCGAAGAACGGCAGCGCGATGATGTACACCTCGGGGTGCCCGAAGAACCAGAACAGGTGCTGCCAGAGCAGGGCCCCGCCGTTGGCCGGGTTGAAGATCTGGGCGTTGAACACACGGTCGAGACCGAGGCCGAAGAGCGCCGTCGCGAGGACCGGGAAGGCCATCAGGACGAGGAGCGCGGTCACGAGGGTGTTCCACGTGAAGATCGACATGCGGAACATGGTCAGACCCGGGGCACGCATCGTGATGATCGTGGTGATGAAGTTCACCGCACCGAGGATCGTCGAGAAGCCGGTCATGCCCAGGCCGAAGACCCAGAGTGTCCCGCCGAGCCCTGGTGTGAACGTCGTGTCACTCAGTGGCGCGTAGGCGAACCAGCCGAACGAGGCAGCGCCCTGCGGGGTGAGGAAGCCACCGACCGCGATGAGCGAACCGAACAGGTAGAGCCAGAAGGCGAACCCGTTGAGTCGCGGGAAGGCGACGTCGGGCGCACCGATCTGGAGCGGCATGATCGCGTTCGCGAAGCCCGAGAACAGCGGCGTCGCGAACATCAGCAGCATGATCGTGCCGTGCATCGTGAACAGCTGGTTGTACTGCTCCTTCGTCGCGACCACGTGCAGGCCGGGTTCGAAGAGCTGGGCACGGATCACGAGGGCCATCACACCTGCGAGCAGGAAGAAGACGAACGACGCGATCAGGTACATGTACCCGATGGTCTTGTGGTCGGTGGAGGTGATCCACCGGACGACGATGTTGCCCTTCCGGCCCACCTTCGACGCCTGGAAGTCCGGCGAAGCGGTCTGGGTCGGTTGGCCGACGAGTGACGTTGTCATCTGACGAGCCCCTACTTGTTCTCGCTGGACGCCTCGACCGGCGCCTTGTTGTTCGGTTCGTTGGTGTTGGTGTTGTACTCGTTGCCGAGCAGGCCGACCTTGCCCTGGTCCTTCAGGGTGCCGAGGTACGCCTCGTACTGGGCCGGCGTGACGACCTTCACCTGGAAGAGCATCAGCGAGTGGTACTCACCGCAGAGCTCCGCGCACTTGCCCTGGTACGTGCCGAGCTTCTCCGGGATGAAGTACTCCCAGTTGGTCTTGCCCGGGAGCATGTCCTTCTTGTACAGGAAGTCGATGACCCAGAAGGAGTGGTCGACGTCGCGCGACGAGAGCTCGATCGCGACCTTCTTGCCCTTGGGCAGGTAGAGGGTCGGCAGCTGCGACTCGTCGATCGCCCCCTTGGCGTTCTCTTCTTCCTGGGCCTGGATGCCCTGGTAGTAGACGCTCTCTTCGGGGTTGTCCTTGTTGATGTAGTTGAAGTCCCACGCCCAGCGCTTGCCGTACACGTGCACGGTGGCGTCGGGGTCGGCGAAGGGCTTCTCGATCGCGGCCTGGTCCTTCGCGGTGAAGGCGAAGAAGCCGAGCACCAGGATCAGCGGCACGATCGTGTAGAAGATCTCGAGCGGCATGTTGTACCGCATCTGCACGGGCAGGCCGGTCTGGCCCTTCCGGCGGCGGTAGACGATCGCGGCCCAGATGATCAGGCCCCACACGATCAGACCGACGGCGAGGAGCACGACCCAGCTGGTGGTCCACAGGCCGACGATGCGGCTCGTGTGGTTCGTGACGTTCTTCGTCTCCTCCGTGCCGGGGAGCCATCCGTTCATCTGCTGCTGCGTGCAGCCAGCCAGTGCGATGACCAGACCGACGGCCACCGGGACGGCCGCCCAACGTATACGGCGATTCGAACGCACTGTTACCTCTCGCAAAAGACGTGAGCTTCGGAAGGTCAGCCCGTCGTGTCCGACGGCGAGCCGCACGAAGGCGGCGCTTGGCTGGCTCCCAGCTTGATTGGAACACTCCTAGCTTACTCGCAGCTCGCCACCGCTCGCGCACACACGCCACGGTTCTGGCCTCGATCCGCACGTCGGCGGGCACGATTCCCCCCGGTTCCGCCGCGCCCCGGCGCGCCACGTCCGGTCACACGAACGCGAGCGGGGAGCGACCGTTCCGGTCGCTCCCCGCTCGCGTGTCGGATCGCTGGCGATCAGTGGAAGCTGTCACCGCAGGCGCAGCTGCCCTGCGCGTTCGGGTTGTCGATCGTGAAGCCCTGCTTCTGGATCGTGTCCTCGAAGTCGATCGTCGCGCCGTCGAGGTACGGGACGCTCATCTTGTCGACGACGACCTCGACCCCGTCGAACTCGGCGGTGACGTCACCGTCGAGCATGCGCTCGTCGAAGTACAGCTGGTAGATCAGGCCCGAGCAGCCACCGGGCTGGACGGCGAGGCGCAGGCGCAGGTCGTCGCGGCCCTCTTGTTCGAGCAGGCTCGCCACCTTGCCGGCAGCGGCGTCGCTCAGGAGGACGCCGTGCGACGGGGTCTCGGTCGCCGGTGCTTCGGTGATGGTGTCGCTCATCGCGCGTCTCCCTCCGGGCGGTGCTGGTCACCGCGCCTGGCCTCGATTGTAAGCACCCTCAGCTGCGCGTCGCGAGCCTGGCGAGCAGGATCGTCTCCGACGCGATGGCACGGTGCAGGACGCCGAGGTGCTGCGACTCGTTCGGGCTGTGCGCGCGGGTGTCCGGGTCCTCGACGCCGGTGACCAGGATCTGCGCCTCCGGGAACTCCGCAGCCAGGTCCGACACGAACGGGATCGACCCGCCGATGCCCTGCTCGACCGCCTCGGCACCCCAGCCCTCGCGCATGGCCCTGCGGGCCTCCTGCACGGCCCAGCCGGCGGTGTCGACGAGGAATCCGTCGCCGCTGTCCGGCTCGGTGACCTCCATCCGTGCGCCGAACGGGACGTGCTCGCGCAGGTGCCGTTCGACGGCAGCGGCGGCCTCGCGGGCGTCCTGGCCGGGGGCGACGCGGACCGAGACCCGCGCCGAGACCGTGGGCAGCAGGGTGTTCGAGGCGTTCGCGACGCTCGGCACGTCCATGCCCGTCACCGTGATCGACGGCTGGAACCACATGCGGGACAGCACGGCGCCGGTGCCGATCGGGCGCACACCGGGAACGAGTGCGGCGTCGACGGCGAGTTCGTCCTCGGTGCGCTCCGGCACGTCGGCTTCGTACGAGGCCAGCCCCTCGACGGCGACCGACCCGTCGGCGTCGTGCAGCGAGGCGAGCAGCCGCACCATCGGGATCATCGCGTCCGGGGCCGCTCCCCCGAACATGCCGCTGTGGCTGGCGTGCTCGAGCGTGGTCAGGGTGAGCTTGAAGGTGACGTTGCCGCGCAGCGACACCGTGATCGACGGCACCTCGGTCGACCAGTTGTCGCTGTCCGCCACGACGATGACGTCGGCGGCCAGGTGCTCCTTCTGCTCGCGCAGGAAGGTGCGGAACGAGCGGGAGCCGAACTCCTCCTCGCCCTCGACGAACAGCACGATCCCGAGGTCGAGGTCGTCGCCGAACTGGGCGTGCACCGCGCGGAGCGAGGCGATGTGGGTCATCACGCCGGCTTTGTCGTCCGAGGCGCCGCGACCGTATAGGCGGTCACCGCGGAGCGTCGGCTCGAACGGCGGGGTCTCCCACAGGGCCTCGTCGCCCTGCGGCTGCACGTCGTGGTGGGCGTAGAGCATCACCGTCGGCTTGCCGTTCCGCGCCGGGCGCACCGCGAGCACCGCCGGCTGGCCGAGCTCGGTCTCGGCGTCCGCCTCGGCGACGTCGGCGGTCGAGCCGGACACTGCCGACCGCACGATCCGGACGTCGTCCGGGCCGAAGACCCCGGTCGACCGCGCCAGGTCCGCGACGGCCTCGGCACTCGCGCGCACGTTCGACGGGTCGAAGGCCGACCAGGAGACCGACGGCAGGCGTACCAGGGCGGACAGGTCGGCGATCGTCGTGGGCAGGGCCCCCTGGACGTGTTCGCGCAGGGCGTCGAGGAGCGCGGGGTCGGTCGCGGGGCTGTGCTGTTGGCTGTCGGTCATGCCCGGTAATCTAGAGGAGATCCCGCACGCACACCGCCGTTAGGAACGCACCGTGGCGAAGGCAGCCCCCAAGACCAACACGACCGTCAACCCGACCGAGGCCGAGCTCCTCGAGCAGGGCAAGGGCCGCCCGACGCCGTCCCGCCGCGAGCGAGAGGCAGCGAACCGCCGCCCCCTCGTCGGCAACACGCCGGTCGACAAGAAGGCCGCCCGCGCACGCCTCAACTCCGAGCGCGAGCGCGCACGGGTCGGCATGGCCAACGGCGAGGAGCGCTACCTGCCGGCCAAGGACCGCGGTGAGCAGCGACGCTTCGTCCGCGACTGGATCGACGCCCGCTGGAACGTCGGCGAGGTCATGATGCCCGTGCTCGTGCTGTTCCTCATCGTCGGGTTCGCCGCCGCGCAGACGGTCATCGCGTCCTACTCGCTCCTGCTGGTGTGGGCGTTCGTGGCGCTGTTCGTCATCGACTGCGTGGTGCTCTGGCTGTCGCTCCGCCGCAAGCTCACCACCAAGTTCGGCGAGTTCCAGCGCGGCACGTTCCTCTACATCCTGACGCGGGCGTGGCAGCTGCGGTTCCTGCGGCTACCGAAGCCCCAGGTCCGGCGCGGCGAGTACCCCACGCTCTAGCCACACGCACACGAACGAAGCGCCGCCCGGCCTGCCGGGCGGCGCTTCGTCGTTCCCGCTCCCCTGTTCCCCGCTCCGCATCGGTGATCGAGTGAGCAGAACACGACGGGTCGACTGGCGAGCCACGGCGTGTTCTGCTCACCCGATGGCGCAGGCGCGCCCCAGGACGGACGGGAGGCCCGTGGCGGCGTCGCCACGGGCCTCCCGTCCGGATGGTGGTCGCGACTAGCGCGCCGCGCGACGCAACCGTCGGCGCCGCAGCCGGTTGATGCGCGCTGCCCAGGTCGGCCCCTCGTAGAGGAACGCCGTGTAGCCCTGCACGAGCGTCGCCCCGGCGTCGATGCGGTCCTGCACGTCCTGCTCGGTGGTCACGCCACCGACGGCGATGACGCAGAAGTCCGCCGGCACGGCGGCGCGGACCCGACGCAGGACCTCGAGCGAACGCGCGGCGACCGGCGCACCGGAGAGTCCACCGGCACCCATCGCCTCGACGTCGGACGGGTCGGCCGTCAGTCCCTCGCGCGCGATGGTCGTGTTGTTCGCGATCACGCCCGACAGCCCGAGCTCGACCGCCAGGCCCGCGATCGCGTCGATCTGCTCGTCGGTCAGGTCCGGTGCGATCTTGACGAGCACCGGGGTGCGCCCCGCGCCGTCGCGCACCGCGGAGAGCAGCGGTCGGAGCTGGTCGAGTTCCTGCAGTCCGCGCAGACCGGGCGTGTTCGGCGAGCTGACGTTGACCGCCAGGTAGTCCGCGAACGTCGCCAGGCGGCGGGTGGACTCGAGGTAGTCGTCGATGGCGTCCTCGACCGAGACGACCCGGCTCTTGCCGATGTTCACGCCGATCACGGGCCGGCCCGGGTTGCGGCGGGCGCGCTCGAGACGTCGGGCGGCCGCAGCCGCGCCGTGGTTGTTGAAGCCCATGCGGTTGATCAGGGCGCGGTCGCCGATCAGTCGGAACAGGCGCGGGCGCTCGTTGCCGGGCTGCGGCTTGGCGGTGATGGTGCCGACCTCGACGTGGCCGAAGCCGAGCAGGCCGAGCCCGGCGATGCCGCGGGCGTCCTTGTCGAAGCCCGCCGCCAGGCCGAAGCGCGACGGGAAGTGGATGCCCATCGTGGTGATGCCGTCGGCTGCCGACGGGCGGCAGTACCGCTCGACGACCCCGCTCAGGAACGGCACGCGAGGCAGCCCAGCGATGACGGCGAAGGCCAGGTGGTGGGCGCGTTCCGGGTCCATGTTCGCGAACACGGAGCGGAACACGACGCGGTACCCGCCGCGCACGATCCGTTCGGCGATGCCGCTCACGCGCGTGTGCCGGACGGTGCGGACGAGCCGGCGGCGCTGTCGGCCGTCCCGTGGTGGTCGCGACGGAGCTGGCCGATGGCGTCCTCGAAGTCCTCGAGCGAGTCGAACGCCTGGTAGACGCTCGCGAAGCGCAGGTACGCGACCTCGTCGAGCTCCCGCAGGGGCGCGAGGATCGCGAGGCCGATGTCGTTCGCGTCGATCTGGCTGGACCCGGAGGAGCGCACGGTCTCCTCGACGCGCTGCGCGAGGACGGCCAGGTCGCCGTCGGTGACCGGGCGCCCCTGGCACGCCTTGCGCACACCGGAGACGATCTTGTCGCGGCTGAACGGCTCGGTGACGCCGTTGCGCTTCACGACGTTGAGCGATGCGGTCTCGGTGGTCGAGAACCGTCGACCGCAGTTGGGGCACTGTCGACGGCGGCGGATGGAGGTTCCGTCGTCGCTCGTCCGTGAGTCGACGACGCGGGAGTCCGGGTGGCGGCAGAAGGGGCAGAACATGTCGTTCCCCAGGCTATCGGTTCGTGCGCTCCGTCACGGCGGCCCCGTGCGCGGGGAGCTGCTCCTCGGTGGACAGGGCGACGATGTGCGGCGCCACCTCGGCCAGGGCCTCGGGCGTGTACCGGACGATCTGCTGGGGTCGCAGGAACGTCGACGCGGACAGTCCGGACCCGAAGCGGGCCTGGCCGCCGGTCGGCAGCACGTGGTTCGACCCGGCCAGGTAGTCCCCCAGGCTCACCGGCGTGCTCGGTCCGACGAACACCGCACCGGCGGCGTCGATGTCGGCCAGCACGGCGTCGTCGTCGACCGTCTGGATCTCCAGGTGTTCCGGCCCGTACGCGTTGCTCACGGTCGCGGCGTCGGTCAGCGAGTCCACCAGGACGATCGCGGACTGCGGCCCGTCCAGGGCGGTCTGGAGGCGCGCAGCCGTCCCGAGCACCGCCGTGCGTTCCGGGATGACGGCTTCCACCGCGTCGGCGAACGCCGCGGACGTCGTCACCAGCACGCTGCCGGCCTGCTCGTCGTGCTCGGCCTGGCTGATCAGGTCGGCGGCCACGAACCCCGCGTCGGCGGTGTCGTCCGCGATCACGAGGATCTCGGTCGCCCCGGCCTCGGAGTCGATGCCCACCACACCGCGCACCAGGCGCTTGGCGGCGGCGACGTAGTTGTTGCCCGGCCCGGTGACCAGGTCGACGGGCTCGAGGTCGAGCTCGGCGACGCCGTACGCCAGCGCGCCGACGGCTCCGGCACCACCCATCGCGTAGACCTCGTCGATGCCGAGCAGCCCCGCCGCGGCGAGGATCGTCGGGTGCACCGCGCCGCCGTGGTCGCGCTGCGGCGGCGACACGAGGGCGATCGAGGGCACGCCCGCGACCTGGGCGGCGACCACGTTCATCACGACGCTGGACGGGTAGACGGCCTTGCCGCCGGGCACGTAGAGCCCGACACGGCGCATCGGCTGCCAGCGCTGGTGGACCTCGGCGCCGTCGGCCAGGGTCGTCACGGACGGAGCGGGGATCTGCGCGGCACTCGCGGCACGGACGCGGCGGATCGCCTCGTCGAGGGCCGCCCGGACCTCGGGGGTGAGCCCGGCCACCGCGGCGGTGATCTCGGCGGTGGGCACCCGTACGTTCGCGGGGGCCCCACCGTCGAAGCGCTCGGCCTGGTCGCGCAGGGCCGCGGCCCCACGGTGTCGGACGTCCTCGATCAACTCGCGCGCGGCGTCGACCGCGTGCGACACGTCACCCGCGGCACGGGGCATGAGTCGGAGGAGTTCGGCACGGGCGGGGAGGCCGCCGCGGAGGTCGATTCGCTGCATCATGAGGCCTCCAGCGTACCGGCGGCGTGCTGCACGACCGCGTCGACCACGGGCCGGTGGTGGGCGACCTGGTCGGTGTCCCACGCGTCGAGCAGGTGCAGCGTGGCGATCCGGAACGCCAGCGCACGGACGAGCAGCTGCGGCCACTCCGGCACGCCGGTCCCGAGCACGCCGAGCCGGCCGACGGCGACCCGGTGCCAGGTCACGGCGTCGACCGCCGCGATCGCGGCACCGAGGCCCGCCGGACGCCAGTACGGCGCCCAGTCGAACACCGTGGGTGGCTCCCCCGGCGTGAAGAGCACGTTGCCGAGCAGGTCACCGTGGACGAGCTGGGACGGGGACGTCACCGGCCGGAACGTCGCCGCCAGGCGGTCCAGCGTCGGATCGTCCGGCAGGGGTGCGTTGCCCCAGACCATCCGGTCCGCCCGGCTCCAGGGGTCCTCACGCTGGTCGAGGACTTCGGGACGCGGCAGGTCCGCGACGGCCCGGTGGAAGGCAGCGCCCGCGGCGATGACGTCGTCCACGCGGGTCGGGTCGGTCGAGCCGTCGACCCATCCCCAGGCCTCCCACCCGCCGTCGCCGGTGCCGGTGCCGGAGCCCACGATCCAGTCCCCGGACTCGGCGGCGACCGGACGCGGGGTCCGGAACCCGGCCGTGTGGACGAGCCGGGCCAGCGTGGCGGACCGCCACCGGGCCTCCAGGGGGTCGCCGGACGGCCGGAGCACGACGTCCCCGGCGCGCCACGTCAGCCCGCGGCCGCCGCCGAGCCGCTCGAGCGGGCGGTCGTGCACGCCGAACGCCCGCAGCACGTCCGGGCCCGGCGGCAGCGGCGGACCAGCCATGGCGACGCTCCTAGACCAGGCAGCGGGGTCCGAGCAGGCTCTTCAGCTCGCCGAACAGGTCCGGGGTGAGGTTCACCGGGAACGGCAGCTCGAAGGTGCGCGCCACGTCGTCCTTCAGCAGCTTCAGCCGGACCTCGGTGTCGCCCTGGTGACGGCCGAGCACGGCGGCGAGTTCCGTCACCGTGGTCGTCGTGGCCTGCCGTTCGGGCAGTGACAGGGTGAGCGGGCCGGAACCCATCGCGTCGCCGACGTTCGGCTGGAACATGCTCACCGCGTGCAGGGCCTTGCCGTCGTCGCGGACGTTGACGCGGCCGCGCAGGACGACGATCGAGTCGGCCACCAGGGACGGGCCGAACTCCTGGTACGTCTTGCCCAGGAACATCACCCCGATCTGCCCGCCGAAGTCCTCGATGTCGACGATGCCGTACGGGTTGCCGCTCGTCTTCGCCACCCGGTGCTGCACGCTCGTCAGCAGGCCGGCGACGGTGACCGTCTCACCCTCGATCGAGTCGTCGGCGGTCAGCAGGTCGGCGATGGTGATCGACTGGTGCTTCGCGAGTTCGATCTCGAGCCCGGCGAGCGGGTGGTCGGACACGTAGAGCCCGAGCATGTCCCGCTCGAACGCCAGCTTGTCGCGCTTGGACCACTCCGGCCGGTCCGGCACCTGGGACACCGCGGCGCTCGGGGTGTCCTCGGCGGCCTCGGCGAAGAGCGAGTCGAAGTCGAACCCGACGTTGCCGTGGGCCTCGTCACGCTTGACCTTCACCGCGCCCTCGACGGCGCCCTCGTGGATCTCCACCAGGGCACGGCGGGTGTCCCCGAACTCGTCGAACGCACCGGCCTTGATGAGCGACTCGACCGTGCGCTTGTTCGCCGACGAGATCGGGATCTTGCGCAGGAAGTCGTGGAAGGACTCGAACGCACCCTTCTCGGTCCGGGCCTTGACGATGTCGTCGACCACGTTGAACCCGACGTTGCGGATGGCACCCATGCCGAAGCGGATGTCGTCACCGACTGCGGCGAAGAAGCCGATCGACTCGTTGACGTCCGGCGGCATGACCTTGATGCCCATGCGCCGGCACTCGTTCAGGTACAGGGCGAGCTTGTCGCGGGCGTCACCGACCGAGGTCAGCAGAGCCGCCATGTACTCGGCCGGGTAGTGCGCCTTGAGGTACGCGGTCCAGAAGGACACCACGCCGTAGGCCGCCGAGTGCGCCTTGTTGAACGCGTAGTCGGAGAAGGGCAGCAGGATGTCCCACAGCGTCTTGATCGCCGCATCGGAGTAGCCGTTGTCCTTCATGCCCTGCTGGAAGCCCGCGTACTGCTTGTCGAGCTCGGACTTCTTCTTCTTGCCCATCGCGCGGCGGAGGATGTCCGCCTGGCCGAGGGAGAACCCGGCGACCTTCTGCGCGATGGCCATGACCTGCTCCTGGTAGATGATCAGGCCGTAGGTCGTGCCGATGATGTCCTTCAGGGGCTCTTCGAGCTCCGGGTGGATCGGGGTGATCGGCTGCTCGCCGTTCTTGCGGAGCGCGTAGTTCGTGTGCGAGTTCGCACCCATGGGCCCCGGACGGTACAGGGCGATGAGCGCGGAGATGTCCTCGAAGTTGTCGGGCTTCATCAGCCGCAGCAGGCCGCGCATGGGCCCGCCGTCGAGCTGGAACACGCCGAGGGTGTCACCGCGCTGCAGGAGCGCGTACGCCTCGGGGTCCTCGAGCCCCATGTTCTCGAGGTCGAGCTCGGTCCCCCGGTTCGTCTTGATGTTGTCGAGGGCGTCGCTGATGATCGTGAGGTTGCGGAGCCCCAGGAAGTCCATCTTGATCAGGCCGAGCGACTCCGCCGCCGGGTAGTCGAACTGCGTGACGATCTGGCCGTCCTGCTCCCGCTTCATGATCGGGATGATGTCGATCAGCGGGTCGCTCGACATGATGACGCCGGCCGCGTGCACGCCCCACTGGCGCTTCAGCCCCTCGAGCCCGAGCGCCGTGTCGAAGACGGTCTTCGCCTCGGGGTCGGTCTCGACCACGGTGCGGACGTCGACGGCTTCCTTGTAGCGCGGGTGGTCCTTGTCGAAGATCCCGGTGAGCGGGATGTCCTTGCCCATCACGGGCGGTGGCATCGCCTTGGTGAGCTTCTCGCCCATGCCGAACGGGAACCCGAGGACGCGCGAGGAGTCCTTGAGCGCCTGCTTCGCCTTGATCGTGCCGTACGTGACGATCTGCGCCACGCGCTCCGACCCGTACTTCTCGGTGACGTACTTGATCGCCTCACCGCGGCGCCGGTCGTCGAAGTCGACGTCGAAGTCGGGCATCGAGACGCGGTCCGGGTTGAGGAACCGCTCGAAGATCAGACCGTGCCGGATCGGATCGAGGTCGGTGATGCGCATCGCGTACGCCACCATCGAGCCGGCACCGGAGCCACGCCCCGGACCGACGCGGATGCCGTTGTTCTTGGACCAGTTGATGAAGTCCGCGACCACCAGGAAGTAGCCAGGGAACCCCATCTGGTTGATGATGCCGACCTCGTAGTCGGCGCGGTCCTGGACCTCTTTCGAGATGCCGCCCGGGTACCGGTACTCCAGCCCCTTCGCGACCTCTTTCTCGAACCAGGAGTGCTCGGTCTCGCCCTCGGGCACCGGGAACTTCGGCATGTAGTTCGCCGAGGTGTCGAACTCGACGTTGCAGCGTTCGGCGATGAGCAGCGTGTTGTCACAGGCCTCGAGGTTGTCGCGGAAGACGTGTCGCATCTGCGCCGGGGTCTTCAGGTAGAACTCGTCGGCATCGAACTTGAAGCGGTTCGGGTCGTTCAGGGTCGAACCGGACTGCACGCAGAGCAGTGCCGCGTGCGACTTGGCGTCGTGGGCGTGCGTGTAGTGCAGGTCGTTCGTGCCGACCAGCGGGATGTCGAGGTCCTTCGCCAGGCGGATCAGGTCGCTCATGATCCGGCGCTCGATCTCGAGCCCGTGGTCCATGACCTCGGCGAAGTAGTTCTCCTTGCCGAAGATGTCGCGGTAGTCGGCGGCGGCCTGCACCGCTTCGTCGTACTGGCCGAGGCGCAGGCGCGTCTGGATCTCCCCCGAGGGGCAGCCCGTCGTGGCGATGATGCCCTGGTGGTACTCCTGCAGGAGCTCGATGTCCATGCGGGGCTTGAAGTAGTAGCCCTCGAGCGACGCCTTGGACGACAACCGGAACAGGTTGTGCATGCCGGTGGTGTTCTCGGCGAACATCGTCATGTGCGTGTACGAGCCCGCACCGGACACGTCGTCGCCGCCGCCGTCACCCCAGCGGACACGGGTCTTGTCGGAGCGGTGCGTGCGGGGCGTGATGTACGCCTCGGTCCCGATGATGGGCTTGACGCCACCGGCCTTGGCGGCCTTCCAGAACTCGAAGGCGCCGAACATGTTGCCGTGGTCGGTCACCGCCACGGCGGGCATCCCCTGCGCGGCGGTCTCCGCCACGAGGTCGGAGAGCCTGGCGGCACCGTCGAGCATCGAGTACTCGCTGTGCACGTGCAGGTGGACGAAGGAGTCGGAATCCGACACGGAACCTCCGGTTCGTACGGTGTGCTGCGGGGTGGGAACAGCCTAACTGCGGCCGCCCACATTCCCGCGCGCGTCGTGGCGGACGGGAGGCTCGGGGCGGGCCCGCACCGCGCCTCCAGACCGGCATCGGATCGCGACACGCGCGGCGCGCGCCGCCGAGCGGGCAGGACACGCCGCACGCGGGCCGCCGCGGGTGCAGAAGGCGTCGCCTGACGGCTCCGCAGCCGACAGTTCGCGACCCCTCGGCGAAAGAGACCGGGCGGGGCGGACGGGAGGCTCGGGGCGGGCCCGCACCGCGCCTCCAGACCGGCATCGGATCGCGACACACGCGGCGCGCGCCGCCGAGCGGGCAGGACACGCCGCACGCGGGCCGCCGCGGGTGCAGAACGCGTCGCCTGACGGCTCCGCAGCCGACAGTTCGTGACCCCTCGGAACGAGCGGCCGGGTGTGTCAGAGCGACGCGCTCCGGATCTGCTCCAGCGCTGCCTGCAGGTCGTCCGGGTACTGCGCCTCGAACGACACCCACTCGCCCGTGCGGGGGTGGTCGAAGCCCAGCCGGACGGCGTCGAGCCACTGGCGGGTCAGCCCGAGCTCGGCCGCCAGCACCGGGTCGGCACCGTACATCGTGTCGCCGACGAGCGGGTGGCTGGTCGCGGCCATGTGCACCCGGATCTGGTGCGTACGCCCGGTCTCCAGGTGCACCTCGAGCAGGGTCGCGGAGCGGAACGCCTCGAGCGTCTCGTAGTGGGTGACGCTCGGCTTGCCCTCCGACGTGACCGCGAACTTCCAGTCGCTCGACGGGTGCCGACCGATCGGGGCGTCGATCGTGCCGTAGGTCGGGTCGGGGTGGCCCTGCGCGAGCGCGTGGTAGACCTTCTCGACCGTGCGCTCCTTGAACGCCCGCTTGAGGTGTGTGTACGCCAGCTCGGTCTTCGCGACGACCATCAGGCCCGAGGTCCCGACGTCCAGCCGGTGCACGATCCCGGCGCGTTCGGCGGCCCCGGAGGTCGCGATGGTGAACCCGGCGGCGGCGAGGCCCCCGGGCACGGTCGGCCCGTCCCACCCCGGCGAGGGGTGCGCGGCGACCCCGACGGGCTTGTCCACGACGACGATGTCCTCGTCGTCGTGCACGATCGTCATGCCAGGCACGGCTGCCGGCACGATGCGCGGCGGCTCCTTCGGGGTCCACTCGACCTCGAGCCAGGAGTCGGCGTGCAGGCGGTCCGACTTGTCGACGGGGACGCCGTCGACGCGGACGCCGCCCGCGGCGACGACGTCGGCCGCGAACGAACGGCTGAAGCCGAGGAGCTTCGCGATGGCTGCGTCGACGCGCTCACCGGCGAGCCCGTCGGGCACGGGAAGAGAACGCGATTCGGTCACGTGGCGTCGTGGCCCAGCGTGTCGCGACGGTCGCCGTCGTTCGGCCTGGAGGCACGGGTCGGCTCGTCGAGAGCCGCATCGGTCGACGAGAACGCGGCCCCACCGTCGAGCGGCTGCGCCGGGTCGGCCGGCTCCGCCGCGTCGAGCTGCGCCTGGCGCTTGGCCGAGAGCGTGCGGGTGCCGTCGAGGTTCACCCCGAGGATCACCAGCAGCACGAAGACCACCATGCTGATGCAGATGAAGGAGTCGGCGACGTTGTAGATCGCCGGCATCATCCAGGGGGTCGAGATGAAGTCGACCACGTGCCCCCGACCGAACCCGGGTTCACGGAAGAGCCGGTCGAGCAGGTTGCCCAGCGCACCGCCGAGCAGCATGCCGAGCACGATCGCCCACCACATCGACCGGATGCGACGCGAGTACACGATGATCGCGACGACGACCGCGGCCGAGATGACCGAGAACACCCAGGTCATGTTCACCGCGAACGAGAACGCGGCCCCCGGGTTCCGGACGTACAGGAACTGCAACGCCCCGCCCAGGACCGGCACGGGGGTGCCGTACGGCAGGTTCGCGACGACCAGCGTCTTGGCGACCTGGTCGAACGCCACCACCATGACAGCGGCGAAGGCCAGTGCCGCGATAGCGCGGACACTGACCTTCGCTCGTGATGCTGGTCGCGACAACGTCAGTTGCCGAAGCCCTGCGCCGAAGCCGGCGCCGGGGTGAGACCGGACTGCTCGCCCGAGGAGTCGAGCTCGGAGAGCTGCCCCTGGATGTAGCTCTTGAGCTGCGCACGGTAGTCGCGCTCGAACGTCCGGAGCTCGTCGATCTTGCCCTCGAGCTGGCGCTGCTCCTGCTCGAGCACCGCGACACGCTGACGGTTCGTGTTCTCGGTGTCGGCGATGATCTGGCGCTGCTTCGCCTCGGCCTCGGAGACCAGGCGAGCCGCCTGGGCGGTGCCCTCGGCGATGAGCGCGTCGCGCTTCTCGATGCCCTCGCGCACGTGCTCCTCGTGGAGACGACGCGCCAGGGTCAGGAGATTCGTGGTGCCCTCAGTGTCCTCGTCGGCGGGGACCGTCGTGGCCGGAGCGGCCGCGGCGACCGGAGCGGGCTCCGGTGCTGCCTCGACCGGGGCCGGCGTGGGCTCCGGTTCCGCTGCAGGAGCGGGCTGTTCGGCCTGCGCCGACTGCGGGGCCGACTCGGCCGCCTGCAGGCGCTGGCGGAGCTCGTCGTTCTCCGCGGTCAGGCGACGGAGCTCGACCACGACCTCGTCGAGGAAGTCATCGACCTCGTCCTGGTCGTAGCCCTCGCGGAACTTCGTCGGCTGGAACCGCTTGTTGACTACGTCTTCCGGCGTCAAAGCCATTGCCGTCACCTCAATAGAACTGCTGAACGTGTGGAACCGCATGCGGTGCGACCGAACTTACCAGTCGTACCGTGCGGTGCGGATGCGCCACCGGAGCGGGCATCGATCCCGACCACCGTACACCGACGATGGGGCGGAACCGTGCCGCGCGCCTGGCGTGGCGCGTGTCGCGGACGGGAGTCCGCTCAGATACCGCGTGCCAGAGCGGCGACCACGAACCGGGCGATGATGACGACGAGCATCACGATCGTCCAGCCGAAGTCGAGCGCGACCGGCCCCAGGCGGAGCGGCGGGAGGACCCGTCGCACCGCTCGGATGGGCGGATCCGTGATCGTGTAGACGAACTCGGACACCACGAGCATGCCCCCGCGCGGACGCCAGGAGCGGTTGAAGCTCTGCACGAGGTCGAGCGCGAAGCGCCCCCACATCACGAAGAAGTACAGGAGCAACGCGAGGGAGATGATCCCTAGGATCACGGACACGATGGGGCTCGCTCGTCTCGGGCGAGCGTCGTCAGACGACGCTCAGGGGCGGGTGTGCCGGGTACGGCTCAGGACTGGGCGAAGAAGTTCGCCTCGATGTCGGACTCTACCTCAGCAGGCTCACCGCTCACTGCGACGTGCGCCGGCGACAGGAGGAAGACCTTGTTGGTGACGCGCTCGATCTTGCCGAACAGCCCGAGCGACAGACCGGAGGCGAAGTCGATCATGCGTCGAGCGTCACCCTCGGTCATCTGCGAGAGGTTGATGATGACGGGGATGCCGTCGCGGAAGCTCTCGGCGATGGACTGGGCGTCCTTGTACTCGCGCGGGTGGACGGTGAGGATCTCGTTCATTTCCTGGACCGGGGTCGCCTTCTGTGCGGTCGTGTGCGAGCGGCGGAGCGGAGTGACCTGGGCGCCGCGCTGGTGGGTGTGCGTCTTGGTGGGAGCCGGCGCCGCTGCGGGAACGGCCACCGGGGCTGCTGCCGCGGCGGGGGTCTCCTGCGGTTCGGCGGCCGCCGGAGCAGCCGCTGCGGCCTGGCGAGCAGGGGCTGCCTGCTGGCGCGCGGGCTCGGCCTGCTGCTCGTCCTCGTAGTCGAGTTCCTCGTCGGCGAGGCCGAGGTAGACCATCGTCTTCTTCAGCGGGTTGGCCATGGTTCCTCCGGGGTTCGTGCTCGTGGTGCCCTGCAACGAGGCTAGGGTGCGAGCGGCCGGTTTCCCGTGATTGCGGTGCCGATCCGCAGGTGTGTCGCGCCCTCGAGGATCGCCTCGGCGTAGTCCCCGCTCATGCCGGCCGAGATGTCGGTGGCACCGGGCTCGAGCGCCACGACCCGCTCGGAGATCGAACGGAGCCGGGCGAAGGCTGGACGGGGTTCCTCGTCGAGGGGTGCGACGGCCATCACACCCCGCAACCGGATCGTCCCGGTGGCCAGCACGCGCTCCACCATCGCCTCGACGTCGTCCGGCTGCACCCCACCACGGCCGGGGTCGTCGGTCAGGTTCACCTGCACGAACCCGTCGATGACCGGCGGTTCCGGCTCGGCCTCGGTCGGGGCGAACGCGTCGACGACGGACCCGCGGTCGAGCGACTGCACGACGTGGGCGTACCGCCGGGCCTGCCGGGCCTTCTTCGACTGCAGCTGCCCGATGAAGTGCCAGGTCAGGTCGAGGTCGGCGAGTTCCGCAGCCTTGGCCTGTGCCTCCTGGTGGCGGTTCTCCCCCACGTCCGTCACGCCGAGTGCGGCCAGCTCGCGCACGAGGGACGCCGGGTGGTACTTCGTGACGACGACGAGCGTGAGTTCGTCGGGCGAGCGCCCTGCGGCTCGCGCCGCGTCGGCGATGCCCCTCCGGACGGACGCAACGCGCGCCTCCGGTCCGTCGTCGTGAGACGAGGCCTGGAGGCGCGTGTCGGCTACCACGGGTGGGTTACTTCAGGAAGTCGGGGACGTCGAGCTCGTCGTCGTCGTCGAACGCCGGGTCGGCGGCGCGCTGCACCGGCGGCTGGTGTTCCTGCGAGGCCCAGGACGGGCTCGACGTGGTGGAGTCCTCGATCGCGCCGGTCGAAGCGGCGACGGGTGCCGAGACACTCGACTCCGGGTCGACGTAGCTGGAGCGACGCTCCTTCTGCTGCTGCGCCGGCTCGCCACCGTCGAAGCCCGCGGCGATGACGGTGACGCGGACCTCGTCGCCCAGAGTGTCGTCGATGACCGCACCGAAGATGATGTTCGCCTCGGGGTGCACGGCTTCCTGCACCAGACGAGCGGCGTCGTTGATCTCGAAGATGCCGAGGTTCGAGCCGCCCTGGATCGAGAGCAACACGCCGTGCGCACCGTCGATCGAGGCCTCGAGCAGCGGCGACGCGACGGCGAGCTCGGCCGCCTTGATCGCACGGTCGGCACCGCGCGACGAACCGATGCCCATGAGCGCGGAACCCGCACCCTGCATGACGCTCTTCACGTCGGCGAAGTCGAGGTTGATCAGGCCGGGGGTGGTGATGAGGTCGGTGATGCCCTGCACGCCGGCCAGGAGCACCTGGTCGGCCGTGGCGAACGCCTCGACCATGGAGATGCCACGGTCGCTGATCTCGAGCAAGCGGTCGTTCGGCACGACGATGAGCGTGTCGACCTCGTCCTTGAGGCCAGCGACGCCGTTCTCGGCCTGGGACTGGCGGCGCTTGCCCTCGAAGCTGAACGGCTTCGTGACGACACCGATGGTCAGTGCGCCGATGGACTTCGCGATGCGCGCGACGACCGGAGCACCACCGGTGCCGGTGCCGCCGCCCTCGCCCGCGGTGACGAACACCATGTCGGCGCCGGCCAGGGCCTCTTCGATCTCCTCGGCGTGGTCCTCGGCGGCACGACGGCCGACCTCGGGGTCCGCGCCGGCGCCGAGCCCGCGGGTGATCTCGCGGCCGACGTCGAGCTTGACGTCGGCGTCGCTGAGCAGCAGTGCCTGGGCGTCGGTGTTGATCGCGATGAACTCGACCCCACGGAGACCGAGCTCGATCATGCGGTTGACGGCGTTGACGCCGCCGCCGCCGACACCGACGACCTTGATGACGGCGAGGTAGTTGTGGTTCGTGGTCACGTCAGTCAGGCCTCCGGTAGAACCCTCAACCTCTACTTGAAGTTCAGGGGCAATGCTGGTAGATGTGGTGCTGGCTTCGACGCTACGGGTGCGTTCGGCGCACTGTCGCCCCGCCACGCCGCGTGTCGCCGATCAGGTCGGCAATTCAGTCCTTCGCGCGGATCACGCCGTTGTCCGGTGCCGACACGTCGTACTCGACGACGACGCCCGGGTTCCGCGCCTCGTGGTCCTTGACCAACGCGGCGAGCAGCGCGGCCTTCGCGTCCGAGTCGTCCGGGCTCCCCCACACGACGGTCGAGCCGTCCTTGAGGGTCAGGGTGACGTCGTCGGCGGTGGACCCGGCGACGCGGGTGACCTGGGACCGGACCGTCGACGGCAACGCCAGCACGACCTCGGTCATCGTGCGGAAGCTCGAGGAGCCCAGGCGTGCACGGGCGATGTCGGCGAGCGGCATCGTGGCCGGACGCTTCGGCGACGACTGCACGACGATGCCGGCGGGGTCGACGAGGTCGAACGTGCTGCCGGAGCGCACCGCGACCACCGGCGTGCGCTCGGTGACCGTGACGACGAGCGTGTGCGGCGGCGCCTCTTCGGTCACGTAGCTCTCGATCAGCGGGAACCCGGCGACGTCGCGCTTGATCGCGGCGAAGTCGAGCCGGGCCAGGGGTGTGCCGATCTGGTCGGACAGCGCCTGGCGCAGGGCCGTCTCGTCGACGCGGTTGGTCCCCTTGACCTCGATCGTGCGGAGCGCCATCAGCGGCGAGAACACCGCGACCAGGATCGAGACCCCGAGCACCAGGACGACGCTCGCCGCCGTGATCCAGGCGGCGCGACGGTGCCGGCTGCGCCGGGTGAACCGGCGGACCTCGGCACGCTCGAGCAGGCGACGGCGACGCTTCGCGATGCGCGCCTCGCGGGCGGTCTCCGCGGCGCGCACCCGCGCCCCGATGGGCGCCTCGGCGTGGTGTTCCGTCCGGGAGGCACCGCTCGCGTCGAGGACGTCGGTCACGGTCGCGTCGTGGTCGCGTGCACTGCCCGCCGCGCCCCCGGACGGTCGTCGCGCCCCGTCTCCTCGGGGCGCGTTGCCCGCGTCGGGGCGCGGGTCGCGGTGGTCCTCGTCCGGTGTGTACTCGCGCAGGCGGTCGGCGACGGCCCCGAAGCCGGCGCCGACGCGGCGGCCGGCCGCGCCCGCGAGGGCGCCGACGCGGTCGCGCGTCGAGTCGGCGGCATCGGTGGTCGGATCTGCGCCCGCGGACGGCCGTCGCGCCCCGACACTCGGGGGCGCACCGACCGCTGGGGGGCGCGTGCCGGAGGCACCGGGTGCCGGAGTGCTGCCCGGGGTGGTGGGGGCGGGGGTCTCGACGGCCGCAGCCGACTCGTCGGACGCGGGACGGGCCTCCCGGTCGTCGGCGACGCGGCCGCGGAACGGCAGCCGCGGCTTCGAGGGACCACGACGCTGCCGGGGCGCTTCCGCAGCCTCGGCCGGGGCGTCCTGGCGGGCGTCCCCCTCGTCGAACCCCTCGGGGCGCTTCACCGGGACGACGCTCCGTCGGTGCCCAGGGCGTCGAGCACCTGCGGGATGATCCGGTACACGTCGCCGCAGCTGAGGGTCATGATGATGTCGCCGTCCCGGGCGACCGCGGCCGCACGGGCCGCAGCGTCGTCCCAGTCGGGCAGGAACTCGACGCGCGACTGGTCGGCGAAGCGCTCCTGCACCAGGGCACCGGTCACGCCGGGCTGCGGGTCCTCGCGGGCGCCGTAGACGTCGAGCACGACCGTGTGGTCGGCGAGTTCCTCGTACACCTTGGCGAAGTCGCCGGCCATCAGACGGGTGCGGGAGTACAGGTGCGGCTGGTGGATCGCGATGATGCGGCCGTCCCCGACCACGTTGCGGGCGGCCTTGAGCGCGGCGGCCACCTCGGTCGGGTGGTGCGCGTAGTCGTCGTAGACCGAGACCCCGCGCTCGACCCCGTGCAGCTCGAAGCGGCGCTGGGTGCCGCCGAACGCCTCGAGCCCGCGGATCGCGTCGACCGGGGCGACGCCGAGACCGGTCAGCACCGCGAAGGCACCGACGGCGTTGATCGCGTTGTGCCGGCCGGGCACGCGGAGGGTCAGGTGGTACGCCTGACCACCCGCGCGGAAGTCGACCTCGACGCCGGCGGACTCGGTGATGCCCTCGATGCGGACGTCCGCGTCGCCGGCCTCGCCGAAGGTGACGATCTCGGGGGCGTCCGGGCGCTGGCGGATGCCGGCCGTGACCGTCTTCGCACCGGCGTCGTCGCTCGAGATGACGACGCGCTGGCTCGCCTTCGCGGCGAACTCGACGAAGGCCTCGGTGAAGGCCTCCTCGCTGCCGTAGTGGTCCAGGTGGTCGGCGTCCACGTTCGTGACGAGGGCCACCGCGACGTCGTAGAGCAGGAACGAGCCGTCGGACTCGTCGGCTTCGACGACGAACAGGTCGCTGGACCCCGGGGCCGAGCTGGTGCCGAGGGACTGGATGACGCCGCCGTTGACGAAGCTCGGGTCGAGACCGAGCTCGACCATGGCGGTGACGATCATGCCGGTCGAGGTGGTCTTGCCGTGCGCACCGGCGACCGCGACCAGGCGGTGCTCGGCGATCAGGGCGGCGAGGGCCTGCGACCGGTGCAGGACCGGCAGGCCGCGGCGCTGGGCCTCGAGGAGCTCGGGGTTGTCCGGCCACAGTGCGCTCGTGACGACGATGCTGTCCGCCTCGCCGACGTTCGCGGCGTCGTGCCCGATGTGCACCGTCGCACCGAGGTCGCGCATCGTGCCGGTGGTCTCCGTCTCGCGGGAGTCACTGCCGGTCACGCGGTGGCCGGCCGCGAGGAACATCCGGGCGATCCCGCTCATGCCCGAGCCGCCGATGCCGACGAAGTGCACCGTGCCGAGGTCGTCCGGGATCGGCTGGGTCAGGTCCGGCTTGATGGTCATCGTTCCTCCGTGGTGCTGTGGGCCGCCTTCGCGGCGTCGAGGACCAGGTCCGTCATCCGGTCGGCGCCGTCGCGGTGGCCCACGCTGCCCGCCCGCACGGTCATGTCCGCGATGCGGGAGCGGTCCTGCAGGATGCTCAGCAACTGGAACGTCACCCAGTCGCGGTCGAATTCCCCGTCGGCCACCAGGACGGCTCCCCCGGCGTCGACGACGTCCTTCGCGTTGTGACGCTGCTCGCCGTTGCCCACCGGGTACGGCACGAGCACGCTCGGCAGTCCGACGGCCGTGAGCTCGCAGACCATGCCGGCGCCGGCGCGCGACACGACGAAGTCGCTCGCCGCGTAGGCCAGGTCCATCCGGTCGCAGTACGGCAGCACGTGGTAGCCCTCGAGGTCGCTCGGGCCGATGTCCGACGCGGCGCCCACGACGTGCAGGACCTGCCAGCCGGCACCGACGATCGCGGCGGCCGTCTGGTTGATCGTCCGGTTGATGCTCCGCGCGCCCGAGGATCCACCGGTGACGAGCAGGACCGGCCGGTCTGGGTCCAGCCCGAACTCGGCGAGCCCCTCGGCACGGGAGGCACGGCGGTCGAGTGACTCGATCTCGCGACGGAGCGGCATGCCCACGACGCGGCCGTGGCGCAGGCGCGTGTTCGAGAAGGTCAGGCCGACGTGCTCGGTGAGGAACGCGGCGAGGCGGTTCGCCAGCCCGGGCTTCGCGTTCTGCTCGTGCACGACGATCGGGGTGCCGGTGCGGCGGGCGGCGATGTACGCCGGAGCGGCCGCGTAGCCACCCACACCGAGCACCACCTCGATCTCGTGGTCGCGGATGATCTGCTCGGTCCGCTTGACCGCCGCCGCGAAGCGCTGCGGGAAGCGCAGGGCCGCACTGTTCAGCTTCCGCGGGAACGGCAGGCGCGGGATCGTCAGCAGCTCGTAGCCGCGCATCGGGACGAGGCGGGACTCCAGGCCCTCGGCGGTGCCCAGCACGAGGACCTCGGCGCCGGGCTCCCGCTCGGTCAGCCGGTCGGCGACCGCGAGCAGGGGGTTGACGTGGCCGGCGGTGCCGCCGCCGGCGAAGAGGTACTTGCTCACCGCAGTGATCCGTTCGTGGAGGTCCGGCCGAGTGGGGCGTTCGTCAGGCCGGGGTCGTTCTTGCCGGGCAGGTCACGGGCGAAGGAGAGCACGACGCCGATCGCCACCAGGGTCATGATGAGGGCCGAACCACCGGCCGAGATGAGTGGCAGGGGCACACCGAGCACCGGCAGCAGGCCGAGCACGACCGCGATGTTGATGAGTGCCTGGCCGATGATCCACGCGAGGATGCCGCCGGTGACCGTCTTGACGAAGGGGTCGCGGGACTGCCGGATGATCTTGATCATGCCGACGGCGAGCACGACGAACAGGCTCAGCACCACGACGGCACCGATCAGGCCGAGCTCCTCGCCGATGATCGCGAAGATGTAGTCGTTGTCCGCCTCGGGCAGCCACGACCACTTGGCCTTCGAGTTGCCGAGGCCCACGCCGAACACCCCGCCGGACGCGAGCGCCCACATGCCGTGCACGGGCTGCCAGCAGATGTCCTGGTACTGGCTGGAGTCGGTGCACCCGGACAGCCATGCGCTGATGCGCGTCGACCGCGAGGCCGACGCCATCGTGACGAAGGGCAGCATCACGGCGAACGCGGCCAGGCCGACGAGCAGGTGCCGGGCGCGGACGCCGCCGATGTACAGGGCGCCGAAGACCAGGATGAGCATGACCATCGCCGTGCCCTGGTCGCCACCCAGGACCACGAGCCCGAGCGACAGCATCGAGGCGATCCCGATCGGGATGAAGACCTCTTTCCAGTCGTCGAGCTTCTCCCGCTTGACGTAGAGGATCGCGCCGATGCCGAGCACCAGGCCGAGTTTGACGACCTCGGACGGCTGCGCGGTGAACGACCCGAGCTTGATCCAGTTCCGGTTGCCCTGGATGTCGAGACCGAGCGGGGTGAACACGAGCAGCTGCAGCACGAGCGCCGCACCGAGCAGCCGCATCGCCCACTTCCGCCAGATCCGGGTCGGGACCCGGCTCGCGATGAGCATGAGCGGCACGCCGAGCACGGCGTACAGGCCCTGGCGGGAGGCCGCCCCGAAGAAGTCGTGGGTCGCCGCGTACTCCTCGACGCTCGACGAGGACAGCACCATGACGACGCCGAAGACGACGAGGAACAGCGTGACGCCGAGGATCGTGTAGAAGGTGCTGGACTCCGCGACGAAGACGTTCTTGACGGCGACGATCGCGCCGTTCGTCCGTCGTGGGGTCGACGCGGTCCGGCCGTTACGGCTGTTCGGAAGATCCGTCGGTGTCGTCGCCATCGACTTCTCCTCCCAGGTGTTCGTTGACCGCGGCCGCGAAACGCTGCCCCCGGTCGGCGTAGGAGCCGAACTGGTCGAACGACGCCGCCGCCGGGGCGAGGAGGACCGTGTCGCCCGGCCTCGCGACCGATGCGGCATGCCGGACCGCCTCGCGCATGACCTGATCAGTGTCCGTCGTCTCGACCTGGAGCACGGGGACCGCGGACGCGTGTCGCGCGAATGCCTCGAGCACCGGGGCCCGGTCGGTCCCGATGACGACGACGGCGCGGACGTCCGGACCGAAGCGCTCGACCAGGCCGTCGATGTCGACGCCCTTGAACAGGCCCCCGACGATCCACACGACGGTGTCGAAGGACGCCAGGGACGCGGTGGCGGCGTGCGGGTTCGTGGCCTTGGAGTCGTCGACCCAGGCGATGCCCTCGGACTCTGCGACGAGCTCGGTGCGGTGGTGGTCGGCACGGAAGGCCCGGACGGCCGTCTGGATGGCGCTCGGCTGGACGGTGCCGGCACGCGCCAGCGCAGCGGCGGCCAGGACGTTCATGGTCATGTGCGGGCTGGCGAGCCCGGCGGCCTCGAGGTCGGCGACCGTCGAGAGCTCGAGTGCGCTGTTGCGGCGGTCCTCGTTGAAGGCCCGGTCGCACAGGACGTCCTCGACGATGCCGACGTCACCGGGGGCGGGGACACCGGGGGTGAAGCCGACCGCTCGGCAGCCCTCCACCACGTCGGCCTCCTGCACCATCTGCCGGGTGACCTCGTCCGAGGTGTTGTAGACGCACGCCATCACGGTGCGCTCGTAGACCTTGGCCTTCGCCGCGCGGTACGCCTCGGCGGAACCGTGCCACTCCAGGTGGTCGTCGGCGATGTTCAGGCAGGCACTCGCGAGGGGCACCACGGCACCGTCGCCGGAGGTCGCCATGTAGTGCAGCTGGTGACTCGACAGCTCGACGACGAGCACGTCGTACCCGACCGGGTCGCGGACGACGTCGAGCACCGGCACGCCGATGTTCCCGCACGCCACGGCACGCAGGCCGCCGGCCTCGTACATCGCGGTCGTCAGCTGCGTCGTCGTGGTCTTGCCGTTCGTGCCGGTGATCGTGATCCACGGGGCCGCGACCGGGCCGCGGACGACCTTGTCGCGGACACGCCAGGCGAGCTCGATGTCGCCCCAGACGGTGCTGTTCGCCACCGACCACTGCACGGTGGCGTTGTGCGGGGGCAGCCCCGGCGACACGACCACGACGTCGGGCGCCTGCGCGACGAGCGCGTCCGGCACGGTGTCGAGCGGCGTCTGCAGGAACCGGGCACCGATGACGTCGAGCAGCTCGACGCTGTCGGCCGGGGCGTCGGACGAGTAGACCGTCACCTCGCTGCCGAGCTCGACGAGGGTGTCGGCGACCGAGAACCCGGTGGCACCCAGGCCGAGGACGGCGACGTTCAGCCCCTTCCACCCTTCGGCGTGCCAGCTGTCGAGGGACTCGAGACGGGACGACGAGGACACCGGGTCAACCAACGCTTGCGATCCATTCGAGGTAGAAGAGCCCGACCCCCGCCGCGACGAAGAGTCCGGCGATGATCCAGAAGCGGACGACGACCGTCACCTCGGCCCACCCCTTCAGTTCGAAGTGGTGGTGCAGCGGACTCATCAGGAAGATGCGCTTGCCGTGGGTGATCTTGAAGTACGCACGCTGCAGGATGACCGAACCGGTGACGATGAAGAACAGGCCACCGATGAGGACCAGCAGCAGCTCGGTGCGGCTGAGGATCGCGAGGCCGGCCAGGGCACCGCCGAGGCCGAGCGAACCGGTGTCGCCGAGGAAGATCTGCGCCGGCGAGGTGTTGTACCAGAGGAACCCGATGAGCCCACCGCAGACCGCGGCCGCGACCACGGCGAGGTCGAGCGGGTTCGCGACGGTGTAGCAGGCGTGTGCGGTGTCCGAGTCGAGCCGGGTCCCGCCGCAGATCTGGTTCGACTGCCAGAAACCGATGATGACGTACGAGCCGATCGCCAGGATGCTCGATCCCGTCGCCAGGCCGTCGAGGCCGTCGGCGACGTTCACGCCGTTCGACGTGGACACCGTCAGCAGGACGATCCAGCCGAGGAACAGCACCGTGCCGATGACGGTGCCGAGCGCCATGAAGTCGAGCCACGGCACGTCGCGGACGGCCGAGATCATCGTGGATGCCGGGGGCTTGCCGTTCGACGTGGGCACGACCAGTGCGATCGTGGCGAAGATGACGCCGACGATGACCTGGCCGAGGATCTTCGCCCAGCCACCGAGCCCGAGGCTCCGCTGACGCCGGACCTTGAGGAAGTCGTCGATGAAGCCGACGAACCCGAGCCCGACCATCAGGAACAGCACGAGCAGGCCGGACAGCGTGATCGAGTCGCCTCCGATCAGGTGGCCCACGAAGTACCCGATCACCGCACCGATGATGAGGACGATGCCACCCATCGTGGCGGTGCCGCGCTTGGTGTGGTGGGACTGTGGGCCGTCGTCACGGATGAACTGCCCCCACCCGAGACGGTGGAAGAGCTTGATGAAGAACGGGGTGAGCAGCAACGTGAACACCAGCGACGTGGCGCCGGCGATGAGGAGCGCGATCATTCGGTGACACCTCCGAGGCGGTCGCCGAGGAATCGCAGTTCGGCAGACTTCGAGGACTTGACGAGGACGACGTCGCCGGGGCGGAGCATCTCCTGCATGGCACGGACGGCGTCGTCGACGTCCTCGATGTACACGGACTCGCCGTCCCACGATCCCTCGAGGGTGGCGGCCTGGTGGATGGGCATCGCGCCGCGGCCGACGACCACGAGCTGTCCGATGCCGAGGCGGACGACGAGCCGACCGATGCGGTCGTGCTCCTCGACGGAGAACTCACCGAGCTCGGCCATCTCACCGAGCACGGCGACGGTCCGCTCGCCCGGGCGCACGATCTGCGCCAGGGTCCGCAGCGCCGCCGCGGTGGAGTCGGGCGACGCGTTGTACGCGTCGTTGATCACGGTGACGCCCTCGGGGCCGCCCTGGAGCAGCTCCATGCGCCAGCGCTCGGCGCGCGTCATCGACGCGAGCGCCGCGGCGCCGTCGGCGAGCGGGACGCCCCACAGGTGGGCGACGGTGAGCGCGGCGGACGCGTTCATCGCGTGGTGCTCACCCAGGATCGCGAGGCGCACGTCGACGTGATCCGGGCCTCCAGACAGGGTTGCGTCCGTCGGACGGTCGCCTTCGGGGCGGACGGGAGGAACGGTGAGGGTGAAGCGGGTGCCGCTGCGGTCCGTCTCGATGCCGGTGATGCGGTAGTCGGCCTCGGCCGACGTGCCGAAGCCCACCACGCGCGCGGCCGTCAGGTCGCGCATCGACGCGACGCGGTCGTCGTCGACGTTGAGCAGGGCCGTGGCGGTCTCGGGCAGGTCGGTGACCATCTCGGACTTCGCGCGCTGCGTCGCCTCGATGCCGCCGAACTCGCCGGCGTGCGCGAGGCCCACCTTGAGGACGACGCCGAGGTCGGGCTCGGCGATCGACACGAGCTTGGCGATGTGGCCGACGCCGCTCGCGCCCATCTCGACCACCAGGTACCGGGTGCCGTACGTGACGCGGAGCATGGAGATCGGTGCGCCGACGTGGTTGTTGAACGAGCCCTCCGGTGCGATCGTCGCGCCGTGCTGCTCGAGGATCGTGCGGAGCATGTTCTTCGTGCTCGTCTTGCCGTTCGAGCCGGTGATGCCGACGACCCGCAGGGGTGCCGGGCGACCGTCGGCGTCGACGCGGTCCGCGGTGCTCATGCGGACACGGGTGACGACCTCGTGCGCGAGCGCAGCGAGGGCCTCGTAGCCGTCCGTGACGACGATCTGCGGCGCGGTGGTGTCGACACGCTCCGGCGTGATCACCAGGGCGGCACCGGCGTCGACCGCGGCGGGCACGAAGCGCCGGCCGTCGGTGACCTCGCCGGGCAGGGCGAAGAAGACGCTGCCGGGACGGACCAGGCGGGAGTCGGTCTCGACCGAGCCCTCGACGACCAGGTCGCCGGGCTCGGCGACGTCGGTCGCCTGGGCGCCGCCGATCAACTCGCCGCTGACCGCGGTGGCGATCTCGGCGAGCGTCATGGCGATCATCGGACGTCCTCCGCCCGACCGGAGTTCGGCTCCCAGCCGGCCTCGCGGAGGGCCGCACGGGCCTCGTCGCGGGCGGAGTACGGCGTGCGGACACCCTGGATGTCGCGGTAGTCCTGGTGACCCGGGCCGGCCCAGAGGATCGAGTCCCCTTCACCGAGCAGGCCCACCGCGGTGCGGATCGCGGCCTCGGGCGGGCTGACCTCGTGGATCTCGTGGTCCGGGTAGGCGGCGCGTGCAGCGTCGACCAGGGTCTTCCGGATCGACGCGGCGTCCTCGAAGCGGGGGTGGTGGTCGGTGACGACGAGGATGTCGCTGCCGGCGGCGGCCACGCGGGCCATGTCGCCACGCTTCGTGGTGTCGCGGTCACCGTCGGCGCCGAACAGCATCAGCACCTTGCCGGCGGTGAACTGCCGGACCGCGGCGAGCGTGTTCTCGAAGGCGTCGGCGCTGTGGCCGAAGTCGACGTAGACGCTCGGCCCGTGCTCGCCGGAGACCCGCTCGGTGCGACCGGGCAGGTAGCACTCGATGGCGGAGACGCGCTCGGACGCACCGTCACGCTCACGGTCGCCCGATCCGTCCTCGTCGGGGTAACGGCGGTGGTTGCTCTCGAGCGCGTGCGCGATGGCACCGAGCTCGAATCCGCCCTCGACCAGCATGACGATCGCCAGTGCGGCGTTCGCGGCCATGTGCCAGCCGATCAGGGGCACACGGGTCATGAGCTCGCGACCCTCGGGACCCGTCAGGCGGAACTCGGTGTAGGCGGCGTGTGCCTCGACGATGTCGACGTGCCACTCGGCCTCGACGTCGGGGTGCACCGTGATGGTGGTGACCGGGATGCGGGAGTCCTGCACCACGCGGTGGCCCCAGTCGGTGTCCAGCGAGACGACGCCGCGGCGGGCGTGCTCGGGCTGGAACAGCGGGAGCTTCGCCTGGTAGTACTCCTCCATGTCGGCGTAGTCGTCGAGGTGGTCGTGCGACAGGTTCGTGAAGGCCGCTACGTCGAAGACGATGCCGTCGACGCGGTGACGGCTGAGGGCCTGGGCACTGACCTCGACGGCGACGGCGCGGACCTCGCTCTCGCGCATGCGAGCGAGGAGCGCGTGCATCTCGCTGGCCTCGGGCGTGGTCAGGCGGCTCGTCACGCTGAGCGAGCCGATGTGGCGCTCGGCGGTGGAGCTCAGGCCGGTCACCAGGCCGAGCTGCTTGAGGATGCCCTCGAGGATGTAGGACGTGCTCGTCTTGCCGTTCGTGCCGGTGACGGCGAACAGCTGCGGCAGGTCGGTGGCCTCGTCGGGGTGGGTGCGGTAGACCCACGCGGCGACGTCGCCCAGGGCTGCGCGGGGATCGTCGACGACGAGCACCGGCAGGCCGGACGGCTCGACGAGTGCGACGCCGTCCTGGTCGGTCAGGACGGCGACCGCGCCGCGCTCGGCGGCCTCGGTCGCGAACTGGGCGCCGTGCCGGTTCGCGCCGTGCACGCCGACGAACAGGTCACCCGGCTGCACCTCGGTGGCACTCAGCGTGACGCCGGTGGTCTCGAGGGTGTCGACCGAGCCGACGACACGCAGACCGAACGCGTTCGCGAGTTCGGCGACGGCCCTCGGGGTCGGGTGTTCGGGTCGGAGGACCGGGGGGATCCGTGCGGACAAGTGTTCCTTCTTCCTCACCACGTGGACGGGTAGAGCTTCGCCTCGGACGCGGAGGGGGCTACTCGGTACTTCTCGAGCACCTGGGACATGAGTGTGCGGAACGCCGGAGCCGCTCCGCTGGACCACTTGTTGGTCTGCGGCTTCGTGAACGTCACCGTGACAACATACTGGGGGTCTTCGGCGGGTGCCATTCCGGCCACCGACGTGATGCGCTGACCGCCGTAGCCCTGCGACCCCTCGGCCACCTCGGCGGTGCCGGTCTTCGCGGCGATGTTGTAGCCCGAGATCGGCTTCATGCCCACCAGCGTGCCGCCCGTGACGACGCTCTGCAGCATGTCGGTGACCTGCGTGGCGGCGGCTGCGGACACGACGCGCTGCTTCTGCACGTCGGGCGCGTCGATCGTCTTGCCGTCGGCCGTGGTGCAGCCCTTGACGAAGTGCAGCGGGATCCGGACGCCGTCGTTCGCGATCGTCTGGAACACGCTCGCGACCTGCACGGCCGTCGTCGAGATGCCCTGGCCGAACATCGAGTTGATGTTCGTCTGCTGGTCCCAGTTCGGGCTCGTGCCGTAGTCCATCGAGGGCTGGCCCGGGTAGTCGATGGCCGTCTCCGGCTCGAACAGCCCGAACTTCTTCATGTAGTCGAAGCGCTGCTGGGCCGTCAGCCGTGCCCCGAGCTCGGTGATGCCGACGTTCGACGAGTTCTGCAGGATGCCGGTCAGCGTCAGGTTCTCGGTGGGGTGGAACTCCGAGTCGTGGATCGTGCCGCCCCAGGGGAACGTGCGCGAGTACGGCACGACGGCCTGGTCGGTGGGAGTCGACTTGCCCTGGTCGATCAGCGCGGCGGCGATCGCGGCCTTGATCGTGGATCCCGGCTCGTACGACGCCGTCAGGGCCCGGGAGCCGAAGGCACCCTTGTCGGTCGTGGCGTCGACGTCGTTCGGGTCCACGGTCGGGTAGTCGGCGACCGCCAGCAGCTCGCCCGTCTTGACGCTCGTGACGGTGGCCGTCGCGGACTCCGCCTGCAGGGTCTTGGCGGCGGACGCGATGGTCTGCTGCGCCATGTACTGCAGGTCGCTGTCGATCGTCGTCTCGAGCGTGCCGCCGTCCTTGGCCTTCTTCGTGGTCACGGTGCTGCCGGGCAGCTGGACGCCGTCCTCGCCACGCTCGTAGGTCTCCGAGCCGTTGGTGCCGGCCAGGCACTGGTCGTAGGCGTACTCCAGGCCGGCCTGGGCGCCGTCGGTCCCCATGAACCCGGTCAGGTTGCCCGTCGTCGCAGCGGTCGGGTAGACCCGCGACGCCTGCTGTTCCTTGTAGATCCACGGGATGCCGAGGTCGACCACGGCCTCGTAGTGCCGGACGTCGAGGCCCTTGATCAGGTACGCGAAGTCGGACTTCGGGTTCGCGGCGATGTTCTTCCGCATGGTCGCGACGTCACCGCCGGAGGCCTTCGCCAGGGCGTCGAGTGCGGTGCTGACGCTGACGTCCTTGAGGCGGGTGCCGCCGAGCTTGCCCTTGAACTGCTTGACCAGGCGCGGCGAGGTCGTGATGTTGTACCGAGTCACGCTGTCGGCGAGTTCGGTGCCGTTGCGGTCCACGATCGCGCCACGGGTGCCGTAGATCGTCACGGGGATGCTGCGCTTCTGGGCCGACGCCTCGTTCAGCACCGATGCCTGGACGACCTGGATGTCGACGAGCCGGACCACGAACACCCCGACCAGGGCGATCACGGCGAGCATCACGATGCTGTAGCGCAGGCGTCGGTTGCGGATCGTCTTCGTCACGCGGTGCGGTCCTTCCCGGGCGGTGCTGAGGGTGCGGCGGACCCGCCGGTCACCGGGTGGAGGGTGCCTGGAGCGGGTTCGCGTCGGACTCTACGGACGACTTCGCCGTCCCCTGGTCCGACGCGCTGGCGCCGCTGGTCTTCTCAGACGCGGCAGGTGCGGACGTGTCAGCGGCGGTGCTGCCTGCGGCGGCACTGCCTGCGGCGGGGTCGCCGGTGTTGCCCGTCTCCTTGCTCGTCGACGTGGCGCCCGGCTGGGTGGCCAGCGGCACGTCGTTCAGCAGGGAGTTCGGCACCTGGTTCTCGGTGGACGCGGTTGCCTCGTCGGGCTTCGCCGGGGTCGGCGTGCCGTACACCCGGCCGGTCTTCGGGTCCAGGTACACCGGCGTGGAGTTCGCGATCATCCCGAGCGCCTGCGCGTTGCGGGCCAGGTTCTGCGGCGAGTCCAGCACCCGGAGTTCCTCGGACAGGGACTGCTGCGTGCGGGACAGGTTGGTCTGCTCCGTCGACAGCGAGTTGAGCGTGTAGGCGCCCTGGCTGAGCACCATGCTGATGCCGAGCTGGGCCAGCAGCAGGATCCCGAGCGCGGCCACGGCCACGACGGCGTACCCGATGCGGGGACGGGCCCGGCGCTGGGCCGCGGTGGGGGTGACCTCGACCAGCTCGGGGCGGTGCTGACGGTCGGGGCGCGGGGCCCGCGACGGGACGACCGCAGGGTCGACGAGTGCGAGGTTCGTGCTCATGTCAGTTCCGGATCCGCTCGGCCGCGCGCAGTCGCACGGGGGTTGCTCGGGGGTTGGCGGCGCGTTCGGCCTCGTCGGCCAGCTCGGCGCCCTTGACGATCAGGGAGAAGGTGGGGGCGTGCTCGGGCAGCTCCACCGGCAGGTCGGCGGGGGCGCTCGACTTCGTGCGCTCCACCAGGGCCCGCTTGACGATTCGGTCCTCGAGGGACTGGTAGGACTCGACGACGATGCGGCCACCGACCGCGATGGCGTCGAGGGCCGCCGGGATCGCCCGCTCGAGCACGCTCAGTTCGGCGTTCACCTCGATGCGGAGCGCCTGGAAGACGCGCTTGGCCGGGTGCCCCTGGCGCTGGACGGCGACCGGGGTCGCGTCGTGCAGCACCTGGACCAGGTCGCCGGACATCTCGAACGGCTTCGTCGCCCGCCGCTCCACGATGGCTCGTGCGTAGCGGCCGGCGAGCTTCTCCTCGCCGTAGCGCTGGAAGATGCGACGCAGCTCGCCCTCGTCGTAGGTGGCCAGGACGTCGGCGGCGGTCTGCCCCTCGGTCCGGTCCATCCGCATGTCGAGCGGGGCGTCCTGGCTGTACGCGAACCCGCGCTCGGCCCGGTCGAGCTGCAGCGAGCTCACACCGAGGTCGAACAGCACGCCGTCGACCTTCGTGAAGCCCTCGCCCTGGATCGCGTCGACGATGCCGTCGTACACGGTGTGCACGAGCCGGACGCGGTCACCGAAGCGGGACAGTCGCTCCCCCGCGATGCCGAGGGCGTCGGTGTCGCGGTCGAGTCCGATGAGCGTGAGCTCCGGGAAGCGCTCGAGCAGGCCCTCTGAGTGGCCGCCCATGCCGAGCGTGGCGTCGACGACGACCTTGCCCGGGCCCTCGAGCGTCGGCGTGAAGAGGTCGACGATGCGCTGGAGCATCACCGGCGTGTGCGGGAAGCGTGGCGTCTCGTTGTCGTTGTCGGCCATGTGCAGCCCCTCGTCTCCTGGGCCGTGGGTCCGGATCCCCATCCATGCGACCTGACACCGGGGAAGTGATGTCAGGGCTTCACGGCTGGGAGTCCCGATCCGCGGATCAGAAGATCCCCGGGATCACCTCCTCGTCGTTGTCGGCGAATGCCTCTTCGGCTTCGGCGTAGTAGGCCTCCCACGCGGGGGTGGACCAGATCTCGGCACGGTCACCGCTGCCGATGACCGTGAGGTCCCGCTCGAGCCCCGCGTACTCGCGGAGGTTCTGCGGGATCGTCACGCGGTTCTGCTTGTCGGGCTGTTCAGCGCTGGCCCCCGAGAGGAACAGGCGCATGTAGTCCCGGGTGCGCTTCGACGTCATCGGGGCGGTCCGGATGCGCTCGTGGAGTTCCTCGAACGTCCGGGCGCTGAAGACCACGACGCAGCGTTCCTGGCCGCGGGTCATGACGAGCCCGCCGGACAGTTCGTCCCGGAACTTGGCGGGGAGGATCACGCGACCCTTCTCGTCGAGCTTCGGGGCATGAGTACCGAGCAGCACGTCGGGCCTCCCCTCCGCTCCACCGGACCGTTGCAAGCCCCACTTTACTCCACTCCCCTCCCCCCGACCAGGATTCCGCTCCCTTTTCGGCCCTCGACACCCCTACTGGGGGCATGCGTCCAGGAATGCATCCCGTACATGCAGCCCGAAAAGCCCGGATCCATGCGGTTCCGGGCGGCAGGAGCGGGCGTGGAGGAAAGTGGAGGACTTTCGCAGCCGGTGGAGCACGTCGGGGCGCGCCGCGGTCGCACGGTCGGCTCCACCACGCCCGGCCGCCGGTCGGCGTGTGGTCGCGACGTGCCGCCGCCGCGACGCCGAGTGGTCACGAACCGTCGCTCACGCGCTCCCCAGCCGACAGTTCGTGACCCCCGGGCGACCTCCGCACGGCATGTCGTGACCACTCGCGCGCACACCCCGCGTGCGGCGTCGGTCCACCCCGGCCGGGAGGCCCGCCCCACCTCCGCCGCGGCGCTCCCGCGGGCGCACGGCCGGCTCCACCACTCCCGGCCGCCGGTCGGCGCGTGGTCACGACGTGCCGCCGCCGCGACGCCGAGTGGTCACGAACCGTCGCTCGCGCGCCCCCCAGCCGACAGTTCGTGACCCCCCGGCGACCTCCGCCCGGCCTGTCGTGACCAACCGCGCGCACACCCCGAGCGCACACCCCGCGGCTCCGGCTCCGCCCCGCGGCCCCGACCCCGGCCCCGGCCCGAACCCGCCCGCCCCCGGGCACACGAAACGGGGCCGACCCGAAGGCCGACCCCGTGGAGGAGTGTGGAGGGAGCCCGACCGGCTCCGGTCAGCTACTGACCCTGGTCGTTCCGCTTGTCCCAGCGGTCGTTCATGCGGTCCATGAAGGACCCGCCGCCACCACCACCACTGGCAGACGGACGCGCCGACCCACCGGATGCGGGCTTGCCCGGCCGAGCGGGCTTCGCCTTCGGGGCACGCATGCCCGGGCGCAGCGCGAACAGGACACCGGCGAGCATCACGACGAAGCCGAGGATGCCCAGCAGCGGCGCCTTGATGACCAGGCCGACGATGACGACGGCGATCCCGGCGAGTGCGCCGAGGACCCCGAGGGTGATGGCTGTGTACGTCGGACGACCCTGTCGACGTGTGACACGAGCCACGAAATCGGAATCGTTCTGGTAGAGGCTGCGCTCCATCTCTTCGAGAAGGCGCTGCTCCTGTTCCGAGAGCGGCATCTTGGTTCCCTCTGTTCCTGGGATCGACGCGGGGTTGAAAAACGCGGGTTGGGTGGACCGATTCTATGCCTCGACCACTCCACTAGGGTAGGGATCGTGGCTGAGAGTACGCGATTAGTGGACCTCGTATCGGCGCGTATCGACCGGGCACTCGACGAGCAGCGTGAGCGGCTCCTCGCGATCAGCCCCGACCTCGCGCCGTTCGACCGGTACGCCCGAGACCTGTTGTCCGGCGGCAAGCGCTTCCGGGCCCTGTTCTGCTACTGGGGATGGCAGTCGGTGGCGGGCCGTTCCGGTTCGTTCGACCCGCTGGCCGAGGGGTCCCGGCAGACCACCGCCGAAGCGGTCGTCACGGTCGCCGCCGCGCTCGAGGTCTTCCACGCCGCCGCCCTGGTGCACGACGACATCATGGACCGCTCGGACACCCGTCGTGGGCGTCCGTCCGCGCATCGCCGCTTCGAGTCCCTGCACGAGGAGTCCGGTTTCGTCGGCGACCGCGGGCAGTACGGCACGAACTCGGCGCTGCTCCTCGGCGACCTGCTGCTCTCGCTGAGCGACTCCGTGTTCGACGAGGGCCTCGCGCTCCTCGACCCGGTGCGGGCCCGCATCGTCCGCCAGGAGTTCCACGCGATGCGCCTCGACGTCACGGCGGGGCAGTACCTCGACGTGCACGAGGAGACCGCCTGGCCCGTCATCGACGAGTCCGAGCACCTGCTCCGCGCCCAGCGCGTCATCGTCTTCAAGTCGGCGAAGTACTCGATCGAGGCACCCCTGGTCATCGGTGCCCTGGTCGCCGGCGCGAGTGACTCCCAGCTCGAGGGCCTCCGCGCCTTCGGACTCCCCCTCGGCGTGGCCTACCAGCTGCGCGACGACATGCTCGGCGTGTTCGGTGACCCCGAGGTCACCGGGAAGCCCGCGGGCGACGACCTGCGCGAGGGCAAGCGCACCGTCCTCATCGCCTCTGCGCGCAAGACCCTGGCGAGTGGGCCGCGGCAGCTCCTGGACGAGCTCCTCGGCGACCCGGACCTCGACGAGGAGCAGGTGCGGATGCTCCGGGCGACCCTCACCGAGTCCGGTGCCGTGGCCGCCGTGGAACGGTCGATCGATCGGCACGTGCAGCGCGCCAAGGCGGCGCTCGACGCGTCGCCGCTGACGCCGTCGGCACGCGAACAGCTCGCGTCGCTGGCCGACACGGTCAGCCGCCGGTCGTCCTAGACACGGCCACAGGACGCAAGGGAGGCCCGGTGCCAGCTGGCACCGGGCCTCCTGTCCGACCGGAACGCGTCTAGAGCAGCGACTGGGCGACGCGACGCACCTCGGCCTTGCGACCGGCGCGCAGCGCCGCGATCGGCGTGGTGCCCATCGCGTCGTCGACGGTGAGCATCCAGCGCACCGCCTCGTCGTCGGTGAAGCCGTTGTCGCCGAGCACGATGAGCGTGCCGCGGAGTTCGGGCATCGGCTCGCCGTCCTCGAGGAACTCGACCGGCACGCGAAGCACACCGCCGACACGGGCGGCGAGGAGGGTCTTCTGCTCGAAGAGTCGGTGGATCCGTCCGGGGCTCGTGCTGAACATGTCCACGAGCTCGGGGACGGTCAGCCAGCGTTCGGAGAGGGTCAGGTCGTCGGCGGGTGCGGCACTCACACGCCCATGGTGCCAGAGTGACCGCCCGAGTGAATCCGTAACGTTCGTCACATTCGTCACATCCACCACATCTGACTCTCTGGTTGACTTGGGAATCAGGCCATGCCAGCGTTGTGGCACCTGTGAGTGCGCGCACGCGTGCGCACGCCTCAGTCGAGATCAGGAGAGACCCGTGGACCACGCTGCAGACGAAGTCGCCCGGCGCGCACGATCCGCCCGGTTCGCCACCATGCCCATCGTCCTCGCGGGCACGATCGCCGTGACCGCCGGCCTGACCGGTCCGGTCGCACACGCCGAGCCGCGGCACGACGACGCCGACGCGAACCACAAGCGCCACGTCGACCAGGACCGCGTCATCACCGACCGCCCGGTGTTCGGCACCGCGGTCGCACGGCCGTCGCAGACCGTCGTCCGGACGGTCGCCGCCACCACGAAGGCCCCCACGACCGCTGTGCCCACGAACTACACCGTCCACCACGGCGACACGGTCTCGGGCATCGCCGCCCGGTTCGGCCTGTCGGCGCAGGAGATCCTCGTGCGCAACGGCCTCGGCTGGAACACGATCATCCACCCGGGCCAGACGCTGCACCTGGCGTCGACCCCCGCCGTCACCACCGCTGCCGTGCGGACGTCCGGGGCCACGAGCGGCTCCGGGTCGAACACCTCGAGCTACCACGTGAAGCAGGGCGACACGGTCTCCGCCATCGCCTCCCGCGTCGGCGTGTCGACCACGGCGCTCCTCCGCGCGAACGACCTGTCACAGCGCAGCGTCATCTACCCGGGGCAGACGCTGCGGGTACCGCACGGCACGTCCTCGTCGACGTCGGTGTCCACGGCGTCGGCGCCGTCGACCCGGTCGAGCGTCAGGATCAGCGCCGGTGACACGGTCGCCTCGATCGCCGCCGCCCACCACGTCTCCGTCAAGTCGCTCCTGTCGGCGAACGGCCTGTCGTACACCAGCACCATCTACGCCGGCAAAACACTCGTCATCCCGTCGTCGAACGCCACTGCCGCACCGGCGGTCGCCGCCAGCGCAGCCGTCAGCGGTGCCGTGGGCCTGAGCGCCGAGCAGCGACAGAACGCGGCGACCATCGTCGCCGTCGGTCGCTCCCTGGGCGTCCCCGACCGCGGCATCGTCGTCGCCCTCGCCGCCGCGATGCAGGAGTCCAGCCTGCGGAACATCCCACACGGCGACCGCGACTCGGTCGGTCTCTTCCAGCAGCGCCCGAGCCAGGGGTGGGGCCCCGCGGCGACGCTGCAGGACCCGGTGCACGCCACCAAGCTGTTCTTCGGTGGTCGGGACAACCCGAACGCCGGCAAGACGAGTGGGCTGCTCGACGTGCGCGGCTGGTCCTCGATGAGCATCACCGATGCGGCCCAGGCCGTGCAGCTCTCCGCCTACCCGAAGGCCTACGCCAACTGGGCGACGGCCGCCGAGGGCTGGCTGGCGACCCTCTGAGCCTCATCCGGAAGATCGAGATTGGGTCACGACCGGTGCGCCGGTGCGTCCGGCTGCCGTCTCGATTCGTAGAATGCCGCCGATGACCACCAACGCCGCCACGGACCCCATGATCGGTCGCATGATCGATCAGCGGTACCGCGTCCGCTCGCGCATCGCGCGCGGGGGCATGGCGACCGTCTACCTCGCGACCGACGTGCGCCTCGAGCGACGCGTCGCCATCAAGATCATGCATGGGCACCTGGCCGACGACCAGGCCTTCCGTGAGCGCTTCATCCAGGAGGCCCGGTCGGCCGCCCGGCTGTCGCACCCGAACCTGGTGGGCGTGTACGACCAGGGCGCCGAGGGCGAGACCGCCTACATCGTCATGGAGTACATCCCCGGCATCACGCTGCGGGACCTGCTGCAGGAACACCACGCCCTGACCCCCGAGCAGGCCACGGACATCCTGCGCGCCGTGCTGGCGGGCCTGGCGTCCGCGCACCGCGCCGGCATCGTGCACCGCGACCTGAAGCCCGAGAACGTCCTGCTCGCCGACGACGGCCGCATCAAGCTCGGCGACTTCGGACTGGCCCGGGCCACGACCGCGAACACGGCGACCGGCGCGGCCCTGCTCGGCACGATCGCCTACCTGTCCCCCGAGCTCGTGACCCGCGGCGCCGCCGACTCGCGCAGCGACATCTACGCGCTCGGCATCATGCTCTACGAGATGCTGACCGGCGAGCAGCCCTACAAGGGCGAGCAGCCGATGCAGATCGCGTACCAGCACGCAAACGACTCCGTCCCGGCCCCGAGCGCCGCCGTGTCCGGGGTGCCGCCGGAGCTCGACGAGCTGGTCGCCTGGTCGACCGCGCGCGACCCCGATGACCGTCCCCGCGACGCCCGCGAGATGCTCGACCACATGTCGGGCAACCAGCAGCGGGCGACCGGTCAGTACCGCACCGCCGTGCTCCGCCCCGAGAACGGGACCGCGATCCTGCCCTCCGGCGGCGGGGGAACGCTCGGCGCCGCAGCCGCCGCCGCCTCGGTCGGAGCCGCAGGTGCCGGTGCTGCCGACGAGACCGCCATCATCGACCGGGCGGGTGACCGCGACACCGGTGACCGCGTTCGGACGCCCGCGCGGGCCCGCACCAACGCCCCGGGGCCCCGTCGCACCGGTGCCCAGCCCGGCGTCCTGTCCCCCGCCGGCCAGCGGCTCGCCGACCAGTCGGCGAAGCGTCGGAAGCGCGGCTGGATCGCCCTGTCCGTGGTCGTCGTGCTCGCGCTGATCGGAGCCGGCTTCGGCTGGTACTTCGGCCCGGGGCCCGGTGGCAACGTGCGCATCCCGGAAGTCGCGGGCAAGTCGGTCTCGCAGGCCCGACAGCTGCTCGAAGCACAGGGCCTGCAGGCGGCGTCGAAGACCGGGACACGGTTCGACGCCGTCGTCGCGAAGGGGCAGGTCTCCACGACCGAGCCGGCTGCGAGGCGCGAGGTGCAGAAGGGCACGGCGGTGCAGATCGTCGTCTCGAACGGCCCCCGGATGATCCCGCTGCCGGCGATCGTCGGGCAGCCGCTCTCCACCGTGACGGCCGCGCTCGACGACGACTTCGAGCTGCAGGACGACCGGTACCAGTTCTCCGCCGACGCGCCGAAGGACACCGTGATCGCGGCGACCGGTCGGGCGTCCGGGGGCAAGGCGCTCGACCTGACGACGGTGAAGGCGTACGGCGAGACCGGTCGGATCACCCTGACGGTGTCGCTCGGCCCCGTGCCCGACGTGGTCGGGAAGACCGTCGACGAGGCCTCCGCCGCACTCGACGACGTCGGGCTCGTCCTCGGCGCCCGGACCGAGGAGTACAGCGAGACCGTCCCGACGGGGCAGATCGTCTCCGCCGCCGTGCAGGAGTCCCCCGCCGTGCGCGGGTCGGCGGTGGACGTCGTCGTGTCGAAGGGCCCGACGCCGATCACCGTGCCGAAGGACGGAGTGGTCGGCAAGACCATCAACGAGGCGACGAAGACCCTCGAGGACCTCGGCCTCAAGGTCTCCGTGCCCGACTGCACGAACATCCTCTGCGGCTTCTACGACTGGAAGTCGACGCTGCCCGTCGCCGGCACCGATCCGGGCGCCGGCGCGACCGTGTACCGCGGCGACACGGTCACCCTGTCCTACGACCAGTAGGGCCGGCGCAGGCGCTGCATGGGCGGTGTGTGTCGCCAGAGCGACACTGTCTCGCCCGATCGCGCCGACACCGTCAGGACGGACGGGAGGCCCGTGGCGGCGCCGTCACGGGCCTCCCGTCCGACACGCGAAAGCGACAGAACCCCGCGAACGTGCCGCGGGGTTCTGTCGCTTCGTCGAGATGGTTCCTGCGCTACGAGCGGTCGGGCTGGTGCGCGCCGAGTTCCTCGGCCACCAGGAAGGCGAGCTCGAGGGACTGCATGTGGTTGAGGCGCGGGTCGCAGAGCGACTCGTAGCGGGTGGCGAGGGTGGCCTCGTCGATGTGCTCCGAGCCACCGAGGCACTCGGTGACGTCGTCACCGGTGAGCTCGACGTGCATGCCACCCGGGTACGTGCCGACCTGGCGGTGCGCCTCGAAGAAGCCCAGGACCTCGTCCACGACGTCGTCGAACCGGCGGGTCTTGTAGCCCGTCGGCGTGGTCAGGCCGTTGCCGTGCATCGGGTCGGTGACCCACAGCGGGTTGGCGTCCATGCCCTTGATCGCCTCGAGCAGCTTGGGCAGCTCGTCGCGGATCTTCCCGGCGCCCATCCGCGTGATGAAGGTCAGGCGACCCGGCTCACGGTTCGGGTCGAGCTTGTCGACGAGCGCCTTCATGTCGTCAACGGTCGTCGTCGGGCCGAGCTTCACACCGATCGGGTTGCGCACCCGCGACAGGAAGTCCACGTGGGCACCGTCGATGTCACGCGTGCGCTCACCGATCCAGATGAAGTGGCCGGACGTGTCGTACGCCAGGCCCGAGCGGGAGTCGATGCGAGTCATCGGGCGCTCGTAGTCCATCAGCAGCCCCTCGTGCGAGGCGTAGAACTCGACGTGCTTGAGCGCTTCGAAGTCGGCACCGCAGGCGGCCATGAACCGGATCGCGCGGTCGATCTCCTTGGCGAGGTGCTCGTACCGGGCGTTCGCCGGGTTCGAGGCGAAGCCCTTGTTCCACGAGTGCACCTGCCGCAGGTCGGCGAAGCCCCCTTGCGTGAACGCTCGGACCAGGTTCAGCGTCGACGCAGCGGTGTGGTAGCCCTGCACCAGACGACGCGGGTCCGCTTCGCGGCTCTCCGGCGTGAAGTCGTAGCCGTTCACGATGTCGCCGCGGTAGGCGGGCAGCGTGACGTCGCCGCGGGTCTCGAAGTCGCTCGAGCGGGGCTTGGCGAACTGTCCGGCCATCCGGCCCATCTTGATGACGGGCGTCGAGGCGCCGTAGGTCAGCACGACGGCCATCTGCAGGATCGTCTTGACCCGGTCGCGGATGGAGTCGGCGGTGGCACCGGCGAAGGTCTCGGCGCAGTCACCGCCCTGCAGCAGGAAGGCCTTGCCCTGGGCGGCCGCGGCGAGCCGTGCGCGCAGCTCGTCGACCTCGCCCGCGAACACGAGCGGCGGGAGCGTGGCGATCTCGGCCGACGCCGCCTCGGCAGCGGCGGCGTCGGGCCAGGTCGGCTGCTGCTTGATCGGGAGCGTCCGCCAATAGTCGAGCCCCTCGATGACGTCCGGATCCTGCAGGGCGACGAAGTCGGTCGACTCGGGCAAGGGCGTTACCTCGGTGTTCTGTGCGGGCGGCCCGGCGACGCTGACCGGCACGTGGCCGCGCGTCGGCGATGGGCGTCCTGGCGGGGTGCCGGGACCATCAGAGCCTAACGTGCAGGCGTCGACTTCCGTTCCCGCATGACGGCCTCGCGCGCAGAGCTCGCGCGCTCCTTCACGCTGGTGGCGTAGACGTCGACGTACTCCTGACGGCTCAGCCCGGCGAGCTCGTGCATGACCTCGTCCGTGACGCTGCGCAGGATGAAGCGGTCCGTCTCGAAGCCCTGGAACCGCGAGAAGTCGAGCGGCTTGCCGAACACGACCCCGACGCGCTTGATCTTCGGGAACCGCTGCCCGATCTGCTGCACCTCGCGCGTGCCGACCATGGCCACCGGGACGACGAGCACGCGCCCCTCGAGGATCATCCGGGCGATGCCGGTGCGTCCGCGGTAGAGCTTGCCGTCGGGGCTTCGCGTGCCCTCCGGGTAGATGCCGAGCTGCTCACCGCGCGCCAGGACCTGCAGCCCGGTGCGCAGGGACGCCTCGGACGCCTTGCCACCGGAGCGGTCGATCGGCAGCTGGCCGATGGCGTTGAAGAAGGTCTTCGTCGCCCAGCCCTTCAGCCCGCGGCCGGTGAAGTAGTCGCTCTTCGCCAGGAAGGACAGCCGACGATCGAGCACCGCAGGCAGGATCACCGAGTCGATGAACGAGATGTGGTTCGAGGCGAAGATGACCGGGCCCGTCGTGGGGACGTGTTCGCGCCCGACGACCCACGGCCGGAACAGGGTGAGGATGAGCGGTCCGAGCACGAAGTTCTTCAGCAGCCAGTAGGTCATCGACGACTCCAGGTGGTGAGAAGGTCCGGGTGGTGCACGGGTGTTCGCGGTTGCGGTTGGGTTTGCGTTTGCGTTTGCGCGCCGACCCTACGCCGTCCGGGCGTGGATGCGAGCGAGGTCGGCAGCACCGACGACGCCCGCGTCGTTGACGAGTTCGGCGATGACGAAGTCGGGCTCCGGGTGGTACCCGCGGGCCGGCAGGTTGTTGAGGTAGGCCTGCTTGATCGGGTCGAGCAGCCGGTCCCCCGCGCTGGCGACGCCGCCGCCGAACACGAAGAGCTGCGGGTCGAGCACGGCGGAGAGCGACGCGCACGCCTCGCCGAGGTGCCGACCGAGCCGACGGAGTGCCGCGAGGGCACCCGGGTCGTCGGCCAGGATCAGGTCGCCGACGATCTTGCCGTCGAGCTGGCCACCGTTGTCGGCGCGAGCGTCGGCCAGGGCCGAACCGATCCCGCCGGCGTCGGCGACGTCGTTCGCCATGCGCTGCAGGGCGCGGCCGGAGCCGTACTGCTCGATGCAGCCACGGGCGCCGCACCCGCAGGGCAGGCCGTTCGGGACGATGCGCAGGTGCCCGATCTCGCCACCGGTGCCGAAGCCGCCGCGGAACAGCCGGTCCTCGGTCACGATGGCACCGCCGACCCCCGTGCCGATGGTGAGCATCGTCATGTCGGACACGAGCCGACCGGCACCGAACCGGAACTCCGCCCAGCCGGCGGCGTTCGCGTCGTTGTCGACCGTGATGTGCAGGTCGCCGAGGCGCTGCTGCAGCTTCTGCCGGAGTGGTTCGTTCCGCCACCGGATGTTGGGCGTGTAGTAGACGATCGACTGCGAAGCGTCGATGAACCCGGGGGCGGCGACCCCCACGGCGCCGACCTGGTGGAGCGAGCTGAGTCGCTCGACCATCGAGACGACGTCGTCGAGCATGGCGTTCGGGTCCGCAGCGTTGGTGGCCACGCGGTCCTCGGCGACGATCTCGCCCAGTTCCGTCACGACCGCACCCGCGATCTTGGTGCCCCCGATGTCGATTCCGATGGCGTGCACGAGCAACGAGCCTACCGGTTCGCCGCGAAGTCGAGGAACGCCCGGAGACGCGCCCTATGCTGGCGGTGTCGCCTCGGTGTTGAGGCGCACTCGAGTCGAACCGGCAGACAAGGGAGTCACCGTGAACGATCAGCGTCCTGCACGCAGCAGCGTCTCCACCGACACGTCCACCGCTGGCAGCGCCGCCACCGGGAGCACACCGTCGGCCGGGGAGCACCCCACCAGCCCCGACGCCGGCCCCGTCGCCCCGGACCACGGCTCGGCAGCGCGGCTCCTCGGCGACCGCGTCCGTCTGACGCCGGAACGTCCGATCCTCGCCCAGCGCCACGGCGACACCTGGACGACCTTCACCGCGGCCGAGACCCTGGCCCGGGTCCGGGGCATCGCGAAGGGCTTCGTCGCCGCCGGGCTCGAACCGGGCGCGCACGTCGCGATCCTGTCGCGCACCCGGCTCGAGTGGACCCTGGTCGACTTCGCCGTGTGGACCGCCGGCCTGGTGTCCGTGCCCGTGTACGAGACGAGCTCCCCCGACCAGGTGCGGTGGATCCTGTCCGACTCCGAGTCGGTCGCCATCGTCGTCGAGCAGGAGGAGCACGCGCGCCGCGTCGCCTCCATCGCACCCGACCTGCCCGCCCTGGGCCAGCACTGGACGATCGACGGCGGCGGCCTCGACGACCTGACCCGGCTCGGCGAGGACGTCACCGACGACGAACTCGACGCCCGCACCGCCCACGTGCACGGCCACGACGACGCCACGATCATCTACACCTCGGGCAGCACCGGCCGGCCGAAGGGGTGCGTCCTGCGGCACGACAACTTCACCGCCACGGTCGAGGGCGCGAGCGAGGCGATGCCCGAGGTGGTCGCCGACGGCGCCTCGACCCTGCTGTTCATCCCGCTCGCCCACGTCTTCGCGCGGTTCATCGCCGCGATGTCGGTCTCCGCGGGTGTCCTCGTCGGCCACGAGCCGGACACCAAGGACCTCATGCGGGCGGTGTCGACCTTCAAGCCGACGTTCCTGCTCGCGGTCCCCCGGGTGTTCGAGAAGATCTACAACTCCGCCGAGCAGAAGGCCGACCTCGGCGGCAAGGGCAGGATCTTCCGCGCTGCCGCCGACACCGCGGTCGCCCACTCCGAAGCCCTCGCCGCCGGCCGGGTGCCGTTCCTGCTCGGCCTGAAGTTCACGCTGTTCGACCGGCTCGTGTACGCGAAGCTCCGCGATGCCCTGGGCGGCCGGGTCGAGTACGCCATCAGTGGTTCGGCGCCCCTCTCCCCACGGCTCTCGCACTTCTTCCGCTCGATCGGGGTGCTCATCCTCGAGGGCTACGGCCTGACCGAGACCACGGCACCCGCCACGGTCAACCGTGCCCGTGAACTCCGCATCGGCACGGTGGGTCGCGCCCTGCCCGGCATCGAGGTCCGGATCGCCGACGACGGCGAGATCCTGATCCGCGGCGTCGACGTCTTCGACCGGTACTGGCGGAACGACGAGGCGACCGAGCACGCCTTCGCCGACGGCTGGTTCCGCACCGGTGACCTCGGCCGGCTCGACGGCGACGGGATCCTCACGGTCACCGGACGCGCCAAGGAGCTCATCGTCACCGCGAGCGGCAAGAACGTCGCACCGGCACCGCTCGAGGACGGCATCCGCGAGCACCCGCTCATCGGCCAGGTGGTCGTCGTCGGCGAGGGCAAGCCGTTCGTCGCCGCGCTCGTGACGCTCGACCGCGAGATGCTGCCCGGCTGGTGCGAGTCCCGCGGGATCGCCCCGGCGCTGAGCGCACACGAGGCCGCCTACGACGAACGCGTGCTGTCCGCCGTCCAGGAGGCCATCGACACCGCGAACAGCCGCGTCTCCCGCGCCGAGTCGGTCCGGTCGTTCACGATCCTCGACACCGACCTGACCGAGGCGTCCGGGCACCTCACGCCCAAGCTGACGATCAAGCGGTCGGTGATCCTGCAGGACTTCGCCGCCGACGTCGACCACATCTACTCCGGGTCGAAGGTGCAGACGACGGCGACCCCGGTGGTCGAGGGGCGGCGCCGAGGCCGCTCCTAGCGCCGGGCCCGGCCCGGCCCGGCCCGGCGTACCGGGTCGCTTCGGGCGTACCGGGTCGGTTCTTCCGACCAGGGACGCCCGATCCCGCCAGGTGCGCGCGGTTGTGGACGCAACGGTCTGGAGGCCCGGATCGCGTCCGTCGGACGTGATCCGGGCCTCCAGGCCGTCCAGCGGGCGCCGGGGCGCCTGCGGGGTCAGGCCTCCTGCGGCTGCTCCGTCGCGGGGGCGTCGAGGACGGCGGTCGAACCGGTCGTGACGGTGGCCTCGGCCGGTCGACGGTTGGTGCGGGTGCGGTGCGAGCTCAGCTCGTCGTTCTGACTGGTCATGCGGGAGTCCTGGGGGGATCGGGTGGGCCGTCGGTGGGAGGCCGACAGCAGCACGGTACCCCCTCGTCAGGACAAAGCGACAATCCCCCGTGGGGGTGTCACACCCGAGTTCACAGCCCGCGAACGCGGGCCTGTGGGACCGCTCAGTGGAACCAGTCCTGCGCGCGGATGTCGCGCAGCGCCTGACGGCGGATCTCGGGGTCGAGCGTCATCACGTAGACCGTGCCGTCGAGGTGGTCGCACTCGTGCTGGAGCGCCTCGGCCATCAGTCCGGTGCCCTCGAGGACGACCTCGGCGCCGTCGACGTCGACACCCCGGACCTTGGCGTACGGGTACCGACGCGTCGGGTAGCCGAGGCCGGGGACGGAGAGGCAGCCCTCTTCCATGAGCTCGGGCTCCCCGGAGACCTCGACGACCTCGGGGTTCAGGACGTAGCCGACCTCGCCGTCGACGTTGTACGAGAACGCACGGAGCCCCACGCCGATCTGCGGCGCGGCCACCCCGGCACGTCCGGGTTCCTTGACGGTGTCGACGAGGTCCTGCACCAGGTCACGGACTCCGGTGCTCCCGAGCAGTTCGGGTCGGATCGGATCGGCCGGCGATCGGAGGACGGGGTCGCCGAACAGGCGGATGGGACGAACGGTCAATTTACTGCAGCACCACCAGGAGGTCGCCGGCGTCCACTTGCTGGGTCACCGGGATCGCGAGTCGGCCGACGGTGCCCGACACGGGCGCCGTGATGGCCGCTTCCATCTTCATCGCCTCGATGCTCGCCACCGGCGTACCGGCCTCGACGACGTCACCGACGGCGACCTTGAGCGTCACCACACCGGAGAACGGCGCGGCCACGTGCTTCGGGTCGGACGCATCGGCCTTCTCGGCCGCCTTCGTCTCGACCTCGACCGAACGGTCGCGGACGGCGACCGGGCGGAGCTGCCCGTTCATCGTCGCCATGACCGTGCGGATGCCCTTGGCGTCCGCCTCGCCGATCGCCTCGAGCCCGACGAACAGGTCGACGCCCTTGCCGAGCGGGACACTGTGCTCCTGCCCGGGGCGCAGCCCGTACAGGTAGTCGACGGTCGGGACGACGGACAGGTCGCCGTACTGCTCCCGCACACGCTGGAACTGCTGCGTCGGCTGCGGGAAGAGCAGGCGGTTGAGTGCCTGCTGCCGCTCGGGTCCGGGGGTCTCGAGGTGCGCACGCTCGTCCGCGGGCACCGGGGTGATCTCGAGTCGGACGTCACGCCCGGCCAGGACCTTCGAGCGGAACGGCTCCGGCCAGCCGCCGGGCAGGTCGCCCAGTTCGCCGGCCATGAACCCGACCACGGAGTCCGGGATGTCGTACTTGTCGGGGTTCTGCTCGAAGTCGACCGGGTCGGCACCGACCGCGGCGAGCTGCAGCGCGAGGTCGCCGACGACCTTCGACGACGGCGTGACCTTGGTCGGTCGTCCGAGGATCCGGTTCGCCTCGGCGTACCAGTCCTCGACCTGCTCGAACCGGTCGCCGAGCCCGAGGGCGATCGCCTGCTGTCGGAGGTTCGACAGCTGACCGCCGGGGATCTCGTGCTTGTAGACACGCCCGGTCGGCCCGGCGAGCCCGGACTCGAACGGGGCGTACACGCGACGGACCGACTCCCAGTAGGGCTCGAGGTCACCGACGGCATCGAGGGACAGACCGGTGTCACGCTCGGTGTGGGCCAGGGCGGCGACCAGGGCGGACATGCTCGGCTGGCTGGTCGTGCCGGCCATGGGTGCTGCGGCCACGTCGACGGCGTCCGCCCCGGCGCGCGAGGCGGCGAGCAGGGTCGCGAGCTGGCCGCCGGCGGTGTCGTGGGTGTGCACGTGCACGGGCTGGTCGAAGCGCTCCCGCAGCGCGGTGACGAGCTTCTCGGCCGCACCGGCACGCAGGAGACCGGCCATGTCCTTGATGCCGATGACGTGCGCGCCGGCCTCGACCATCTGCTCCGCCAGGCGGAGGTAGTAGTCGAGCGTGTAGAGGTCCTCGGCGGGGTCGAGGAGGTCGGCGGTGTAGCAGAGCGCCGCCTCGGCGACCGCCGCGCCGGTCGCGAGCACCGCCTCCAGCGCCGGACGCAGCTGGCTGACGTCGTTCAGCGCGTCGAACACGCGGAAGACGTCGACGCCGGACCGAGCGGCCTCGTCGACGAAGGCGTCGGTGACCTCGGTCGGGTAGGGCGTGTACCCGACCGTGTTGCGGCCACGGAGCAGCATCTGGATCGGGATGTTCGGCATCGCTTCGCGCAGCGAGGACAGGCGCTCCCAGGGGTCTTCCCCGAGGAACCGGAGGGCGACGTCGTACGTCGCACCTCCCCAGGCCTCGACGCTGAGCAGCTGCGGGGTGAGCCGCGCGACGTGCGGTGCGACGGCGACGAGGTCCTTCGTGCGGACCCGGGTGGCCAGGAGCGACTGGTGGGCGTCCCGCATCGTCGTCTCGGTCACCGCCAGGGCGGTCTGGGCGCGGAGGGCCTTCGACCACTCGGCTGGACCCATCGCCAGCAGGCGGTCGCGCTGTCCCTCGGGCACGGGCGTCGTCAGGTCGGTGGCCGGGAGCTTGTCGGCCGGGTCGGTGACGAGCGGCGACCGCTCACCGTTCGGCTTGTTGACCGTGACGTCGGCGAGCCAGGTGAGCACCTTCGTGCCGCGGTCCTTCGAGACGTGGCCGCCGAAGAGCTGGGGGCGTTCCTCGATGAACTTCGTCGAGACGTCGCCGCGGGCGAAGTCCGGGTCCTCGAGCACGGCCTGCAGGAACGGGATGTTCGTGCTGACGCCGCGGATGCGGAACTCGGCGAGGGCGCGCTTCGCCCGGGACACCGCCGCAGGGAAGTCCCGGCCGCGGCACGTCATCTTCGCGAGCATCGAGTCGAAGTGCGGGCTGATCTGCGCGCCGGTGGCGACCGTGCCGCCGTCGAGCCGGACGCCCGCGCCGCCGGGGCTGCGGTAGGTGCTGATCCGGCCGGTGTCCGGACGGAAGCCCTGCGTCGGGTCCTCGGTCGTGATGCGGGTCTGCAGCGCCGCGCCGTGCACGTGGACGGCGTCCTGCGACAGGCCGAGGTCGGCGAGGGTCTCCCCCGCCGCGATGCGCATCTGCGACTGCACCAGGTCGACGTCGGTGACCTCTTCGGTGACCGTGTGCTCGACCTGGATGCGCGGGTTCATCTCGATGAAGACGTGCTGGCCGACGCGTTCGCCCTCGGTGTCGAGCAGGAACTCCACGGTGCCGGCGTTGACGTAGCCGATCGAGCGGGCGAAGGCCACGGCGTCGCGGTGCAGCGCCTGCGCGATCGCGGGGTCGAGGTTCGGCGCCGGGGCGATCTCGACGACCTTCTGGTTGCGCCGCTGCACCGAACAGTCCCGCTCGAACAGGTGGATCGTGCCGGCGTCGGTACCGGTCGCGTCGGCGAGGATCTGCACCTCGATGTGGCGCGGACGGATGACGGCCTGCTCGAGGAACATCGTCGGGTCGCCGAACGCACTGTCGGCCTCGCGCATCGCGGCTTCGAGGGCGTCGCGCAGCTCGGGCTTCGTCTCCACCCGGCGCATGCCACGGCCACCACCGCCGGCGACGGCCTTGGCGAACACCGGGAACCCGATCGCGTCCGCGCCGGCGATGAGCTCGTCGATGTCGCGGCTCGCCGGGGTGCTCGCGAGGACCGGGACGCCGGCCGCGATCGCGTGCTCCTTCGCGGTGACCTTGTTGCCGGCCATCTCGAGCACGTGCTCGCCCGGACCGATGAAGGTGATGCCGTTCGCCGCTGCTGACGCGGCGAGCTCCGGGTTCTCGGACAGGAACCCGTACCCCGGGTAGATCGCGTCGGCCCCCGACTCGCGGGCGACGCGGATGATCTCGGAGACGTCCAGGTACGCCCGGACGGGGTGGCCCCGCTCCCCGATCAGGTAGGCCTCGTCGGCCTTCAGACGGTGCAGGGAGTTCCGGTCTTCGTACGGGTAGACGGCGACCGTTCGGGCCCCCAACTCGTAGGCGGCACGGAACGCGCGGATGGCGATCTCGCCACGGTTCGCAACGAGGATCTTCGTGAACACGACGTCCCTTTCAGCCCGGGTTGAGGTGAGACAACCCTAGTGGCGGTAACGTTGCTCAACGTGCATGTACTCAGCGTGAGCTCCCTCAAGGGTGGTGTCGGCAAGACGACGGTGACGCTCGGCCTGACCTCGGCCGCGTTCGCCAAGGGACTGCGCACGCTGGTGGTGGATCTGGACCCGCAGTCCGACGTCTCGACGGGCCTCGACATCAACCTCGCCGGCCACCTCAACGTGGCCGACGTCCTCGAGAACCCGAAGGAGAAGATCGTCCGTCAGGCGATCGCCCCCTCGGGCTGGACGAAGGGGTCGCAGGGCAAGATCGACGTCATGGTCGGGTCGCCCTCCGCCATCAACTTCGACGGGCCGCACCCGTCGATCCGTGACATCTGGAAGCTCGAAGAGGCCCTGGCCAACGTCGAGCAGGACTACGAGCTCGTCCTCATCGACTGCGCGCCGTCGCTGAACGCCCTGACCCGCACCGCGTGGGCCGCGTCCGACCGCGTCACCGTCGTCACCGAGCCCGGCCTGTTCTCCGTCGCCGCCGCCGACCGTGCGCTGCGCGCCATCGAGGAGATCCGCCGCGGACTCTCCCCCCGCCTGCAGCCCCTCGGCATCATCGTGAACCGTGCCCGCGTGCAGTCGCTCGAGCACCAGTTCCGCATCAAGGAACTCCGCGACATGTTCGGTCCGCTCGTGCTCTCCCCGCAGCTGCCGGAGCGCACGTCGCTGCAGCAGGCGCAGGGTGCGGCGAAGCCGCTGCACGTCTGGCCCGGCGAGTCCGCGCAGGAGATGGCGAAGAACTTCGACCAGCTGCTCGAGCGCATCATGCGCACGGGCAAGATCGGTCCGTACGCCGAGGGCGGCGCCGCCTAGGTCGGAGTCGGCACGCCGACGGGTCACAACACCCCGCTCACGTCCGCCGACTGGTCACCAACCGTCGGCCGAAGCCCGCGCAGGCGACAGTTCGTGACCACTCGGCGACCCGCACACGACGGTTCGTGACCACCCGCGAAGGGCCTGGAGGCGCGCCCCGTCCCCGCGGACACGCCCGGCGCCGGCATGCCCAGCGGTCACAACACCCCGCTCACGTCCGCCGACTGGTCACCAACGGTCGGCTCGGGCGCGCGCAGCCGACAGTTCGTGACCAGTCGGCGACCCGCACACGACGGTTCGTGACCACGCCGCGACGGCCTGGAGGCGCGACCCGCCCGGGCAGACACGCCCGGCCCCGGCACGCCCAGGGGTCACAACACCCCGCTCACGTCCGCCGACTGGTCACCAATCGTCGGCCGAAGCCCGCGCAGGCGACAGTTCGTGACCACTCGGCGACCCGCACACGACGGTTCGTGACCACCCCCGAAGGGCCTGGAGGCGCGCCCCGTCCCCGCGGACACGCCCGGCCCCGGCACGCCCAGGGGTCACAACACCCCGCTCACGTCCGCCAACTGGTCACCAACCGTCGGCCGGCAGCGTCGCAGCCGACAGGTCGTGACCACACGGCGCCCCGCACACGACGGTTCGCGACCACAGGGCCGGAACGCGGATGGTCAGGAAGCGCGAGAAGCGCGACGAGCGGCGAGCTCGTCGGAGGGGTCGGCCGCAGCGGTGGCGTCGAGCTCGACCAGGGAGCTCTCGACCTCGCGCAGGACCTTGCCGACCGCGATGCCGAAGACGCCCTGGCCGCGGGACACGAGGTCGATGACCTCGTCGTCGGAGGTACACAGGTACACCGAGGCACCGTCGGACATCAGCGTGGTCTGCGCCAGGTCGGAGACGCCGGACTCACGGAGCTGGTTGACGGCGGTGCGGATCTGCTGCAACGAGATACCGGTGTCGAGCAGGCGCTTCACGAGCTTGAGCACCAGGATGTCGCGGAACCCGTACAGGCGCTGCGAACCGGAGCCAGCGGCCCCGCGGATCGTCGGCTGCACGAGCTCGGTGCGGGCCCAGTAGTCGAGCTGTCGGTACGAGATGCCGGCTGCCCGTGCGGCGACGGTGCCGCGGTAGCCGTTCTGCTCGTCGTGCTCGGGCAGACCATCGGTGAAGAGCAGCCCGAGGTCGTACCGGGTCACATCAGACTCGGTGCCAGGGGTGTCGTTCCCACTCATGAGCTTGCCTTCCACGACGATCGAGCTCCCACCCGAAGCTTCAACGACGGGTTGAGAGTTGTTCCGAGGTCCACGGTAGCGACTCCGACCGCTCCCGCGCGGGACATCCGACCCGGCGCGTCCGGCGTGTCGAGGATACGCCCCGACCACTGACACACAAGCCCTGTCGGAGCACCGGACGGCGTCATGCGTCGAGACGACCGATGGCCTGGCGGATGAGGTTCGACCGGATGATCTCGAGGTGTCCCGCTATCTCGCGGGCGAGCTCGGTGGCCTTCGCGCGCGAGGTGGCGTCGCCCCGGCGGGAGACCGGCATGAGGGCGGACTCGATGAGACCGACCTCACGCTCCGCAGTACTGCGGAGCGTGCGCAGGTGCCGCGGCTCGATGCCGGTGCGCTGCAGTTCGACCAGGGCCTTCAACACGGAGACGCCGTCGTCGCCGTAGGTGTCGGTGGGCGGCAGGAGCGAGGCAGAGACCGCGTCGGCCAGCAGCATCGGCGAGGCACCGGCCGCGCGGACGGTCTCGTCGCGGGTGTAGCGACGTTCACGACCGAGGATCGACGGCTTCGGCGCGTCTCCGCCGCCGGGCAGGACCGGTTCGCGCCCGGCGTCGAGGTCGGCGAGGTACTCCTTGATGACCTTGAGCGGCAGGTAGTGGTCGCGCTGCAGTCCGAGGATCACCCGGAGACGCTCGAGGTCGGCGGCGGAGAACTTGCGGTACCCGCTGGCCGTGCGGATCGGGGTGACGAGCTCGCGCTCTTCGAGGAACCGCAGCTTGGAGCTCGACAGGTCCGGGAACTCGGGCTTGAGGCGAGCGAGGACCTGCCCGATCGTGAGCAGGTCCGGTGCCGCGGACCCCGCCCGGGCCGCAGCGGACCGTGCGGCCACTACGCGTTCGCCAGGCGCGCCAGGTCGACCCGAGATGCGTAGAACGTCAGGCGGAACTTGCCGACCTGGACTTCGGCCCCGTCGGTGAGCAGCGCTTCGTCGATGCGGACACCGTCGAAGTACGTGCCGTTCAGGGAACCGTTGTCCTTGACGCTGAAGCTCGTGCCGTGGCGCAGGAACTGCGCGTGCTTGCGCGACACGGTGACGTCGTCGAGGAAGATGCCGGCGTCGGGGTGGCGGCCGGCCGTCGTGACGTCGGAGTCGAGGAGGAACCGCGCACCCACGTTGGGGCCACGACGGACCACGAGCAACGCCGACCCGGAGGGCAGGGCGTTGACGGCTTCACGTTCTTCGGTCGAGACACCGGACTCGGCGGTGAGCGCCGCTCCCATGTCCATGCTGAAGGTCAGCGTGGTGTCGACCAGCCGCTGTTCCGGGGACTTCTGACCGCCCGGCTGCGGGACCACTGGATCTGGCATCGGTGGACCTCCTCCTCTTGGCCTACCAGCGTATCGGAAACGAAGCCCCGAGCGGCAGCCCCGATCTGGGACTGTGGAGAGACTTCCGCGATGCGCGAACGCACGACCGGCGTCAGCGAACCAGCATGACCCACGTCAACGAACCAGCTCGACCAGCGTCAACGAACCAGCTCGACCAGCGTCAACGAACCAGCACGACCCGCGTCAACGCCCCCGCGCGAGCAACCAGAGCAGGTACGGCGCGCCCACGACACCCGTCACGACCCCCACCGGCAGCGCGTTGCCGGGGATCGCGAACTGGGCGAGCAGGTCGCTTCCGAGCGTGATCGCGGCGCCGACGGCTGCCGCCGGCGCGAGGGCGACCCGACCGCCGCCGACCAGGCGTCGAGCGATCGGGGCTGCCATCAGCGCCACGAACGACACCGGACCCGCGGTGGCGACGGCTGCGGCGGTCAGGCACACGGCGGTGAGGAGCAGGAGCACCTTCGCGCGGTCCGGTCGGAGCCCCAGGGCGGCGGCGACCTCGTCCCCGAGGCTCAGCACCTGCAGCCGAGCGGACTGCAGCAGTGCGAGCACGCCGAGCACGACGAACGCGACACCGAGCACCCCGACCAGGTCACGGTCGACGGCGTTCAGGCTGCCGGAGAGCCACAGCAGTGCTGTTCCGGCCTGGGTGACGGTGCCGCTCGTGAGCATCCACCCGGTGATGCTCAGGCAGATCGCCGCGACACCGATGCCGACGAGGACGACCCGGTTCCCGGTGATCCCCCTCCGCCAAGCGAGCCCGGCGATGGCGATCGCGACCACCACGGCGCCGACGAGCACGACCGAGAACAGCGTGCCGCCGCTCGCGCCGAACAGCACGATGGCGGTGAGCCCGGCGGCGCTGGCCCCCGAGGTGATCCCGATGACGTCGGGACTCGCGATGGGGTTCCGCACGACGCTCTGCACGATCGCGCCGGCGACACCGAGGCTGGCGCCGACGAGGACCGCGCCGAGCACCCTGGGGCCGCGGAGCTGCCCGATCACGAAGTCCGAGATGCGGTCCCCCTGGCCGAACAGGCTGGCCAGCACCTGACCGGGCGTGAGCGGGATCGACCCCGCGCCGAGCCCGATCAGGACGAGCACCGAGATGACCACCACCACGGCGACGAGCACCGCGACCTCACGGCGCAGCCCGACGGAACCGAACAGCGGCTTCACAGTCCCCGCACCGCCCTCGACCGCACGAGCGCGATGAACACCGGCGCCCCGATGAGTGCGGTGACGATGCCGACCTGCAGCTCCCCCGGGTACGCGACGACGCGGCCGATGACGTCCGCCACGAGCAGGAGTGCGGGGGCGACGATCGCCGACAGCAGGATGGTCCACCGGTGGTCCGGGCCGCTCAGGCGACGGACCGCGTGCGGCACGGCGAGGCCGACGAAGGCGATCGGCCCGGCGGCGGCCACCGCGGACCCGGCCAGCAGGACGGCGACCAGACCACCCACGGCTCGGACGAGCACGACCCGCTGCCCGAGCGACGCAGCGAGCTCGTCCCCGAGCGCCAGGGTGTTGAGCGACCGACCGAGGCCGAACGCGATCACCAGCCCGACGAGCACCGGTGCCGTGATGACCCCAGCCGTGCCGAGGTCCTTGCCGGCGAGGGCTCCGACCTGCCAGAACCGCAGCTGGTCGAGCAGGCTCTGGTCGGTCACGAGCACCGCGGTGGTGACCGACGACAGGGCAGCGGCGACGACGGCTCCGGCGAGGGCGAGCCCGACGGGAGAGAGCCCGCGCCGGGCGACGGCCGCGATCCCGTAGACGAGCAGGGCCGCGAGGGCGGCCCCGACGAACGCGAAGGGCAGGTACGCGGCCGTCCCGCTCACGCCGAAGAGCGCGATCCCGGCGACGACGGCCAGGGTGGCGCCGGAGTTGATGCCGAGGACGCTGGGGTCGGCGAGCGGGTTCCGGGTCACGCCCTGCATGACCGCCCCGGCCACGCCGAGTGCTGCTCCGGCGAGCAGACCGACGACGGTGCGCGGCACGCGGTTGCCGAGGACGATCAGCCCGATCTCGTCGTTCCTGCCGGGGTGCAGCACCGTGTCGAGGACGGTCCCGAGCGGGATCGGCCGTGAGCCGTACGCGATCGACAGGGCACACGCCACGGCGAGGACGACGACCGCCAGCACGGTCGCACCGACGAGTCGGAGGACGGAGCTGGGAGCCGGGGGCGGGGACGTCGACGGAGGCATGGAGGTAAGGCCACCCTAACGCCGGAGCCCTGTTCGGAGTCCCCCGAGCAAGCCCGGAGCGTGCGCAGGGTTCGTTCATAGGCTCGTCATGGGGAAGCCCTCTGTACTGGTCTCCATCGACGCCCGACCGGGCCGTCGAGGGACGACCGGAGAGCACCGATGAACGAGACCCCGAACCCCGCCGCCGCCGACCACGACGAGAACGGCACCCCCGCCGCGCAGCAGCAGGCTCCCGGGATGCACTGGGAGGCACCGCACGCCGACCCGGCTTCCCTGCGCCCGGCGTACGCGTTCGACGGATCCGGCCCGTACCTGTACGGCCCGGACGGCACCGGCCCCTACGCCTACACGCCCGACGGCCGCGGCCCCTACCTGATCGGCAGCCCCGCCCTCGCCGGCGCGAACCACGCCTGGGCCTCCTCGGCGGCGACCGCGAACCACTACGGTGCCGCGACCCACTCCGGCGCCGCGAACCACCCCGGTCTGACGAAACGCCCCCGCCGGCTCGGGCTGATGATCGGCTCCGGCATCGCTGCCCTCGCGATCGTCGGCGCTGCGGGCGGCACCGCACTCGGACTGTCCTCGCAGGGCACCACCACCACGTCGAGCCAGTCGCAGGGCACCACCACGCTGCCCGGCACCGGTACCGGCAGCAGCAGCGACGGCACGAACGGCTTCACGGTGCCCGGCGACGGCAGCGGCAGCGGCAGCGGCACCGACGGCAGCAGCGACGGCAGTGGGACGAGCACGCAGTCCCCCGCCACTGCGGCGACGGCCGCCGACAAGAAGGGCGTCGTGACCATCAACACCGTCCTGAACTACGACGAGTCGTCACAGGCGGCCGGCACCGGCATGGTCCTGACCTCCGACGGCACGATCCTGACGAACAACCACGTGATCCAGGGCGCGACGAGCATCACCGTCACCGACGAGACCACCGGCAAGCAGTACAAGGCCGACGTGGTCGGGGCCGACGCCACGAACGACGTCGCCGTGCTGAAGCTCGAGAACGCCTCCGGGCTGTCCACGGTCTCGCTCGACGACGACGGCGAGCCGAGCACCGGTGACACCGTGAAGGACGTCGGCAACGCCGAGGGCACCGGCAACCTCGTCTCCGCCGAGGGCACCGTCACGGCGACCGACCAGGACATCCAGGTGCAGAGCGAGTCCGGCACCGGCACCGAGTCGCTGAGCGGCCTGCTCGAGATCTCGGCGGACATCGTCTCCGGTGACTCCGGCGGGCCGGTCCTGGACAGCGAGGGCGAGGTCGTCGGCATGGCCACGGCGGCGTCCTCGGGCACGGCCGACGTCACCGGCTACGCCATCCCGATCAGCACCGCGAAGACGATCGCCCAGAAGATCCTCGCCGGGGAGTCGTCGAGCACGATCACCCTCGGGCTGCCCGCGTTCCTCGGCGTCGAGGTCAGCAACACCGCCACCACCACGGGCGGCGTCGCGGTCGCCGGCACGGTCGAGGGCTCCGGCGCCGCCAGCGCCGGCCTCGGTGCGGGTGACACGATCACGAGCGTCGACGGCACCGCGGTCACGAGCTCGGACCAGCTGACCAAGGTCGTGCAGTCGCACTCGGTGGGCGACAAGGTCAGCGTCCGGTACACCGACAGCGCCGGCACCGCGAAGACGGTCACGATCACCCTGACCGCCGGCCCCGCCGCGTAGCGGCAGAACCCGGGCGCGCTCAGCCCAGCAGCGCCCGCACCACCGACCGGTACACGTTCGCCGGGGAGTCCGTCCGGAAGGCGGTCTCCCCGGCCTTCGTCGTCCCCACGCGCGCGAACCCGTGTCCCTCGGCCCGCACGATCGTGACCGGTTTCGGCTTGCCCGGTCGACGCAGGTACGAGACCGTCCACGGCGCGGCCCAGAACCGCGCGAGGCGCGGGTCGGCCTCGGCCAGGGCCTCCGGCAGGTCCGGCACGTCCGGACCGCCGGCCAGCTTGCGGCCGAGCAGGTGCCCTGGGAGCGACCCCGTGCGGAACGGGAAGGTCCACGTCGGACCGATGCCGAGCCTCCCGGCCAGCAGCGCGACGGCCCGGTCCGGCGTGACGGAGGCGACCACGGCGCCCGCCGCGTCGGTCCCGTCGACGACGGTCTGCGACCAGGCCTGGAGGCGCGACTCGCCCCCGTCGGGCAGGTGCTGTTCCAACGTGACCGGCTGGGCATCGCCCTGCCAGGGCTCGAGGAGGGTCTGGGTCGACTCCGGCAGGGTGCCGAGCCGGCCGACGAGGCCCGCCTCGATGAGTTCGCGGCCCGCGGCGGTGCGGAGGAGCGTCGGGTTCCACCGGCGTCCGGCGAGGCTCCGCAGGGTGCCGATCGCGTTCGCGCTGAGCCGGGGGCCGTCGAGCGACGGTGCCGGGGCGGGGGCCGGCAGGTGTTCGAGGTCACGCTCGGGGCGGACCGGGACCGTCTCGGTGGCGCGGACGCTCTCGAGGACTGCGAGCACCAGGTCATCGGTCTCGAGCAGCCGGGCGAGCGGGCGTTCGATCGTCAGGTCGACGCGGTGCCGACCGGTGACGAAGAGCAGGTGGGTGCCGGCGACGTCGCCGTGTTCGTCGGGCCGGACGTACTCCACGAGCCGAGCCGGGGCACCTGCGGCCGCCCAGGGGTCGCAGCCGACGAGCAGCAGCCCCTCGACGGAGCCGGGGAGCCGTGCGAGCAGACCGGTGTTCTCGTCGCCGATCGCGCGGTCGCTGGGACGGGATCGGACGGTGAGGACGACGTCGTCGCCGGTGACGCGCAGGTCCGCCTGGGCTGCGTCCTCGCGGCGCCAGGAGTCCGGGCGGCGGAGGGTGAGGCGGGCGGTGCGGTCCTCGGTGCCGAGCGGGACGGGGACTGCCATGGGATGAGCGTATGTCGGGAGCGGGGCGTGGGGGCCTGCGGCTCGCCGGGGTGGGCGGGGTGCGTCGGGTTCGCACGGAGGTGCTGGTTCGCACGGTGCGAGGTTCGTCGGCTGGTGCGAGGCTGGTGGCTCCGTGCGGCACCACAACCCCGCACCGAGCCCCCGACGGCGCACCCGCGGACGACGTCCGCACCGTGCAACCCCGGCCCCGCGAATCCAGCACGGTGCCGGCCGCGCCACACCGTGCGGAGCTGGTGGCTCCGTGCAGCACCACAACCCCGCACCGAGCCTCCGGCCACGCACCCACCGACGAAGTCCGCACCGTGCGACCCCGGCTCGACAGCACGACAAGTCCGCACCGTGCGAGCCGAGCGCGTCAGCGCCGCGCGGGCAGCGCGGGTGGGGGCGGCGGGACGGGCTTCGCGGCGACGACGTCGACGAGCCGGACCTCGACCGGGCCCCGGCGGGTCGAGATCGTCACGGCGTCGGACGTCCGGGTCACCAGGTCCCCGAGCGCGTCCTGCGCGCCGTCCCCGTGGTGTGCGCGGACCACCAGGCGGTCCCCGATGGCGGCGTCGCGGAGCACTCCGAGCGCACGGGCCCGCGCGATGGCCGCCTGTTCGTCCGCCTGCATCGCCCCAGGGTACGGGCCGCCTAGAGTGTCGGCATGGAGAAGGCCCGGGTCGACAGCTGGATCTGGGCCGTCCGGATCACGAAGACCCGGTCGGCCGCGACCGCCGCGTGCAAGGCCGGTCACGTCCGGGTGAACGGGGAACGCGCGAAGCCGGCGCAGCCGATCGGTCCCGGCGACGAGGTGCGGGTGCGGCAGAACGGCTTCGACCGGATCGTCATGGTGACGGGCATCATCCTGAAGCGCACGAGCGCCCCCGAGGCGGCGAAGCACTTCGAGGACAAGACCCCGCCGCGACTGTCGAAGGAAGAGGCCGGGTTCGTCCCGATGCGGGAGCGCGGTGCCGGACGGCCGAGCAAGCGGGAGCGCCGCGACCTCGAGAAGCTCCGCGGCTACTGACGCTTCCCGGACCCGGACCCGGGCACGTAGACATCGACCACGATCTCGAACGTGTCGGACTCGACCTCGATCCGTTCTCCGGTCCACGGAGCCTCGAGGTGCCCGTCGTCCTCCGGGTCCGATCCGCCCAGCGCACGACCGGACGGGACGCGGTGGACGGGGATGCGGGTGCCGTCCTCGGCGATGACGAACAGGTCGGCCACCCGACCACGGAACTGCGTGATGCCGAACGGGTCGTCGTGGTGCCGGGACTCGGCGAACCGCGGCGTCCTGCCGTACGCGGAGAAGGCCGCCGTGGTCTCCCGTTCGTACGCGGGCCCGCAGCAGTCGTGCTCCCACCCGCCGACCACGACGACGACCTCTTCGCGCATGCCGTGATCGTACGACGCGTCGGACGGTGACGGTCGGAACCCGGGGTCCGGGCCAGCGGTCGGGGGTCAGACGAAGCGGACGGTCTGCTGCAGACGGTCGCGGATCTCGAACACGTCGACCGAACCGGCCGGCGACCAGACGCCGTTCAGCACCTGGGGCAGCGCGCTCCGGCGGACGACGAGCGCCGTGGGCTTCTTCGGGGAGCCGACGAGCTGCACGTCCTCGGTGACGGCGGTGTCCGGCACGACGAGCAGCCGGCCGGAGAACCGCACCCGGGTCTGCTTCTGCACGGCACGGGCGGCGCGGACGAGTTCCTTGACGGGTCGCTCCCCCGGTGCGAGCGTCTCGCCGACGATCTCGCCGTGCTCGACGTGGACCGGCGCACCCCAGTCGATGGACTCGACGGCCCAGAGTCCGCTCGGGGTCAGGACGGCGTGGTCGAGCTTGCCCTCGGCCCCGGCGTCGAGGTCGTGCCACACCGTGACGCCGATCCCCATGTCGGAGACGATCAAGGCGGTCGCCTCTTCGGCCAGGGCCTCGGCGAGCAGCCGCCGGATGTGGCGGGGCGCGGAGCGGATGAGGGTGGGGTCGTAGGGGTCCTCGATGGGGTCGCCGAGGCCGACCCACTCGCGCTCGGCCTGCAGGAAGACCTCGCGTGACCGACCGCCGGGGTGTCCGTGGGACCGGGCCCGGGGGCGTGTGTCGCGACGCGCTACCGGGGGCGCGTAGGCGTCGCGACCGGTGTCACCCCTGCCGGCGGTCGCCCCGGACGGACCGGACGCGCCGTACGCGCGGGACCCGATGTCGTACGCGCGCCGGGCTGCCGGCGTGCCGATGCGCTCCCATGCGAGCTGGACCTGGCGGAAGCGCTGGGCGTCGCCGCCGAGGTCGGGGTGCGTCTCGCGGGCCGCCCGCCGGTAGGCGCGGCGGAGCGCTTCGTCGTCAGCCGTCGCGGGGACGCCGAGGACTTCGTAGGGGGTGGCGTCGGCCGGGCTGTCCGTCATGGCCCTGCGACATTACCGGAGGCAGTGTCGGAGTCCGCCGCATGGTTGCTGGGTACGGTCTGGGCCCGTGCCGCTGGTCCAGCACCAACGCGCCAGCGGCGGATCGGCCGTGCCGGTGGTCACGCGACGGCGGCGGTGATGGCTGCTGCGTGCTGCTCCAGGTAGGCGACGTCGGCGCGGTACAGGTCGGCGTGGCCGTGCTGCAGGTCGCTGACGAACTTCGGGTTGCCGGCCGCGGCTTCGTGCTCGATCGTCGTGACGAGGGCGACCAGGGAAGCGATCATCGTCTCGGCGAGGACCCCGCGGGAGCGGTCGTCGAGGGCGTAGGCGCGGCAGAACTCCGCGGCCCGAGCGAGCCGCTCGTCGAGGTCGGGGGTGGTCGAGCCCTCGACCGCACCGGTGGTGAACGGTGCGAACCGGTAGACGGCACTCGCGACGTCCCAGACGCGGGGGCCGGGGTGCGCGGTGTCGAAGTCGATCAGGCCGACGGCGGCGATGCCGTCGTAGACGCAGTTGTACGGGGCGAAGTCGCCGTGCACGATCGTCTCGACCGGGGCTCGGTCGGCTTGGGACCAGAGGTCGTCCTCGGCGCTGCGCGGGAAGCTGGCGGCGGCGTCGTGGAACTGGCGGAGCAGGCGGGCGCTGGTGACGAGGGCGGCCTCGCTGGCGATGTCTTCTGTCCAGGGGTACTCCCCCGCGACGCCGGGGACGAACGAGACCGTCTCGAGGGTGTCACCGAGGGCGATCGGTTCCGGGGCGGCGACGAACCCCTGCTCGTGCAGGTGGGCGAGCAGCCGGTGCACCGTGGGTGTCCACGGCCCTGCGGGGCGGTGGACTCGGTCGTCGGCCCTGGTGATGCGCTCCAAGGGGAACCTCCTGCTGTTGCGTCTCCGTTGACGGAGGGCCAGCGTACCGGCAAGCGAGCGACGGGCGCTCGGCCGACATCCGGAACACGGCGCGTCGGTCCCCGCGGCCGAGCCGGCCTCAGAGCTGGTCGCGCAACCAGGACGGCCCGTGGACGGTCGCGCCGAGGGCCTCGACGCGGTCACGGAGCTCGCGGTCGGCCGTCACGACGACGACCGGCCCGTCACCGGCCCGGACCGCTGCCCGGGCGGACTCGACGATCGCGTCGTCGCCGGAGGCAGGGGCACGGACGACGTCGACAGCACCGGTGGCGGCGCCGGTGCCAGCGCCGTGGTCTGGGTCCGGGTCGGCAGCGGCACGGGCCTCACCCTCGAGCACCACGGTCCACCGGGGCCACCACCGTGCGAACGGCAGGTCGAGCAAGGTCGCGGACACCCCGCCCGCGGCGAGCGCCGACACCTGTGCCAGCAGCCGTGACGCGGCACCGGCTCGGTCCTTCCACCAGCCGTCGGGCACGCTGCCGACGACGTTCGCCGCGTCGACGACGACGTGCGGGGTGGTCGCCACAGTGGCGCGGAGCGCCGGCCACGACCTGCCGAAGCCGGGGTGCAGGGTCAGGTCGTCGACCTGGTCGATCGGGATCCAGGACAGGGCGAGGCTCTCGCGGTCGGCGATGACGGGTTCGAAGGGCCGGGAGGCGCGTGCCACGACGGTCGTGTAGGTCCAGAACCCCAGGTCGAGCAGTGCGGTGTGGCGCAGGGCGATCGCGTCGTCGGGGACGCCGGCTTCTTCGGCGGACTCGCGGAGGGCTGCGGTCACGGCGGCTTCGCCCTGGTGGCGTGCGCCGCCGGGGATGCCCCAGGTGCCGCCGTGGTGGCTCCACTCGACGCGGTGCTGCAGGAGCACGCGTCCGGCGCCGTCATCGACGAGCAGGCCGGCGGCGCCGAAGCGTCCCCACGCCTTCGTGCCGTCGGGGCCGACCGCCCAGGCGTCACCGGGGTCGCGGGGGCCGGTTGGGGGCCCGGGTGGCGTTGCATCTGGCACGGTCCAACCCTGGCACACCGTGCCCGGAGCGGGCCTCGAAGTGGTCACCGGGGGTCGTGTACGGTGTCGCTCGAGACACGGGGTGCCGCATCCAGCGGCTGAGATCACACCCGTCGAACCTGCTCGAGCTCGTACTCGCGAAGGGATCGTCCATGGAAACCGTTGCGCCCTCCCCTGATTGGGCCCACCGAACCGCCGAACTGCTCGAGGCCGTGCGTGCCCGGGCCCCGCTGGTGCAGTGCATCACGAACACCGTCGTGCAGAACGTCACGGCGAACGTGTTGCTCGCGCTCGGGGCCTCGCCCGCGATGGTGGACGTGGCGACTGAGGCCGGGCCGTTCGCGCGGGTCGCCGACGCCCTGCTGGTGAACACCGGCACCCCGCACGCCGAACCGCGGGTCGCTGCGCTCGAGGCCGTGCACGCGGCCCGTGACGCCGGCACCCCGTGGGTGCTCGACCCGGTGGCCGTCGGCTCGCTGCCGGTGCGGACGGCCCTGGCGCGTGACCTGCTCGCGCTGCGCCCGACGGTGCTGCGGGGCAACGCCTCCGAGGTGCTCGCCCTGCTCGGTGACTCGGCCGGTGGCCGCGGGGTCGACAGCACCGTGGGTACGGAGGACGCCCGGGTCGTGTCCGTCGCTGCTGCGGACGGGAGGCTCGTGGCCGCGGTGGCGGTGTCGGGTGCGGTCGACCTGCTGGTCGCGCCGGGCATCGGTGTGGTGCGTGTCGCGAACGGCACCGACCTGTTGACGCGGATCACCGGTGGTGGGTGTGCGCTCGGCGCGGTCGTCGCCGCGTTCACGTCGGTCGCGCCGGAGGACGCGGGCGCCGCTGCCGTCGCCGCCACGGCCGTGCACACCGTCGCTGCGGAGCTCGCAGCACGGGACGCGGGTGGGCCGGGGACGTTCCAACCGCTGTTCCTCGACCGGTTGGCGTCGCTGACCCCGGAGGACGTCGTCCGCGAGGCGCGGATCACGGTCGAGACGATGCCCGAGGCCGACACCCGGGCGGTGTCGGCATGAGCGCGTCGCATCCTGCGGGGTTCGGCGTCTACCTGGTGACCGACGGCGCGCTGGCCGACCGGCACGGCATCGGGGTGCTCGGGGTCGTCCGCGCTGCCGTGCACGCCGGGGTCCGGATCGTGCAGGTGCGGGACAAGGACGCCTCGGCGCGTGACCTGTTGGCGCTCACCGCCGCGGTCGCAGACGCCGTCGGGGACCGTGCGACCGTGGTCGTCGACGACCGGCTCGACGTGGCCCTCGCCGCTCGGCACGCCGGACACCGGGTCGCGGGCGTGCACCTCGGCCAGTCCGACGTCCCCGTGACCGTCGCCCGCGCCCTGCTCGGAGCGGACGCCCACGTGGGCCTCACGGCGAACACGCTCGCGCACCTGGCCGTCGTCGAGCGGCTCCCCCGCGGCACCGTCGACCTGCTCGGTGTCGGGGTCGTGCACCCCACGGCGACGAAGGCCGACCACCCGCCGGCCCTCGGCCACGACGGGTTCGCCCGGCTGGCCGCCGCGACCGACGTGCCGTGCGTGGCGATCGGTGGGGTGACCCTCGACGACGTCGTGCCGCTCCGGGCAGCCGGTGCCGCGGGCGTCGCGATCGTGTCGGGCATCTGCGCCGCGGCCGACCCGGGGTCCGCGGCGGCGGCGTACGTGGCCGCCTGGGGCCCTGGAACCGGCCACGGGGCGGAGGCGGGGCGGCTCGCAGAAGGTGCACCGGTCCTCCCGGTCTTCACGCGGCGCGGGGCGGACGCATGAGCGTCCCGCGGGTGCTGAGCATCGCCGGGACCGACCCGACGGGCGGGGCCGGGATGCAGGCGGACCTCAAAGCGATCGCCGCACACGACGGGTACGGCATGGGCGTCGTGACGGCGCTCGTCGCGCAGAACACGCACGGGGTGCGGTCGGTGCACGTGCCGGACGTCGGGTTCCTGCGGGAGCAGCTCGACGCGGTGTCGGACGACGTGGTGGTCGACGCGGTGAAGATCGGGATGCTCGGCACCGTCGACGTCGTGCGGGTCGTGACGGACTGGCTGCGGGAGCACCGGCCGCCGGTGGTCGTCGTCGACCCGGTGATGGTGGCGACGAGCGGGGACCGGCTGCTCGACGAGGACGCGGCCGCAGCCATGGGGGCGCTGTTCGCGCTCGCCGACCTGGTGACGCCGAACCGGGCCGAGCTGGCGGTGCTGGCGGAGCTGGCCGGGTCCGGTGCGGCTGGTCCTGGTGCGGCTTCGTCGGCGGCTTCGTCGGCGTCGTCGCTGGATGCCGCGCGTGCCGTGGCGGCGCGGTGGGACGTCCTCGTGCTGGCGAAGGGGGGCCACGACGAGGGACCGACGTCGGACGACGTGCTCGTGGCGCCGGACGGCACCGTGCGGGTGTTCACGGGTCCCCGGGTCGCGACGACGAACACGCACGGCACCGGGTGCTCGCTGTCCAGTGCGATCGCGACGCTCGCCGCGCGGCACGGCGACTGGGAACTCGCGCTCGGGGTGGCGAAGGAGTGGCTGACGGCGGCGCTCCGCGGAGCCGACGCCCTGTCGGTGGGCAGCGGCAACGGTCCGATCGACCACGGCGCGCTGACTCGAGCCGCCCTGCCGGCGCTGTCGTACACGGACGTGTGGTGGGCGGACGCGGCGACGGTGCTGCAGGAGACGATCGACTGCGCGTTCCTGGTGGGGCTCCGGGACGGGACGCTCGAGCCGGAGGTGTTCGCCGGGTACCTGGCGCAGGACGTCCACTACCTGCGGGCGTACGAACGGCACCTGGCGGCGCTCGGGGTCGGTGCTACTGCTGCCGGTGCTGCTGCGTTCTGGGCAGCGGCTGCGCAGGGGTGTGCCGACGAGGCGCGCGACCTGCACCACCGTCGGCTGGCCGGCTCGCACGCCGACGATCCCGTGCACCCCACGTGCGCCGGGTACCTCGCGCACCTGCAGGAGGCCGCCGACGCCGGCTCTCAGGCGGTGCTGGCCGCCGCGGTGCTGCCGTGCTTCCGGGTCTACGCGTGGGTCGGCTCGCAGCTCGGGGTCGCGCAGGACGGGCACGCCTTCGCCGACTGGATCACGGCGTACGGGGACCCGGGGTTCGCGGCGTCGAGCGCCGAGGCGACCCGGCTCGTCGAGGAGCTCGCCCGTGCGGCGACGCCCGACGAGCGGGGGCGGATGGCGCGGGCGTTCCGGCGGTCGACCGAGTGGGAGCTCGCCTTCTTCCGGATGCCGACGGCCGCACACGACGCCCGGGTCTCGCGCTGACGGACGGTCCTCGGGCGACTTCCCCGAGGACACACCTCGGGGCCGGGTCTCGGGTGGGACTAGCGGGCGACCGGGGGCAGCCGCACCAGCTCGACGGACAGCACGGCACCGCTGACCGTGCCGCGCATCCACGTGTGGTCGGGCTGGCGACGGCGGTCGGTCGGCGAGCCCGGGTTCAGCAGGCGCATCCCCGACGGCGCCACGGTGTCCCACGGGATGTGCGAGTGGCCGAAGACGAGCACGTCGGTGTCGCGGTACTCGGCGTCCATCCGGCGTTCCCGGCCGGTCGACGCGCCGGTCTCGTGCACCAGGGCGAACCGCAGGTCCTCGACACCGAAGCGGGCGACGAGCGACAGGCGGTCGTCGAACTCCGGGCCGTCGTTGTTGCCCCGCACACCCTCGAACCGTCGGGACCGCGCCTGCACGGCGTCGAGGGTGGCGAGGTCGACCCAGTCCCCCGCGTGCACCACCAGGTCGGCGGCGTCGATGTCGTCCCACAGCCCGGACGGCAGGTCCTTCGCGCGCTTCGGCAGGTGGGTGTCGGACAGCAGGACGAACGACGTCGTCACGGCTCGGTGGGTGCTGGCATCGGGAGCCCGGCCTCGTCCGCGGCACCGAGGCGCTCCAGCAGCCCGGCGAGGAGCGCGATGTCGTCGTCCGACCAGTCGGCGAGCCGTTCGTCGAGCGCGTCGCGGTGCAGCTGCACGGACCGCTCGAGCGCCGCGCGGCCGGCGTCGGTCACCTCGAGGGGCTTCGCGTTGCCGCTGCCACCGTCGGTCGTCCGCACCAGCCCGGTCGCCAGGAGCCCGGACAGCTGCCGCGAGATCGTCGAACGGTTCAGCCGCAGGTACCGGGCGATGTCGATGGCCATGCAACCCGGGTGCTGCACCACGAAGTCGACGAGGGACTGGTCGACGACGCTCAGCACCTGGTCCGAGCCCCGGGCACGGATGCTCGCCCGACGGGTGATGCGGGCGAGTTCGGTGTACGCCCGGCTGATGTCGCTGTTCCGGACCTTGGAGCTCGGGTGGTCCATGGTGGCTCCAGCCTGTCGGTGCCGGCGCCGGCCGGCGGTCTTCTCGTCCGGTCACCATACCGGCGGGTCGGCCTGGAGTGCGGTCAGTGACCGGCGGCCGCGGCCTGCAGCGCCGGGATGTCCAGCTTGACCATCTGCATCATGGCCTCGAAGACCCGGGCGTCGGCATCGGGGTCACCCGATCCGCTCATCAGCTCCCCCAGCATCGACGGGGTCACCTGCCACGCCAGACCCCAGCGGTCGGTGAGCCATCCGCACGCCATCGGGCTCCCGCCGTCGGCGAGCAGGGCGTCCCACAGGCGGTCGAGCTCGTCCTGGGTGTCCACGTCGATCTGGAACGAGACCGCGTCGGTGTGCGGGTGGCCGGGACCGCCGTTCATCGCGCGGTACGGGGTGCCGAGCAGGGTGAACTCGACGACGAGGGCGCGGCCGTCCGGCATCCGGCTGACGCTGTCGACGCGGCTGTCGGGGAACAGTCCGACGTAGTACTCGGCGGCTTGTTCGGCCTGGTCGTCGTACCACAGGAACGATGTGATGGCGGGCACGGGGAGCCCCTTCGTTCGGTGCTCAGTCCGCGGCGCTGCGGCTGAGCAGGTCGGCCTTCTCAGGGTGGTCGTCGAACCACTTGCCGACGAACCAGCACATCGGGACGATGCGCTTCGTGGTCGTCGACTCGACGTCGGCGACCGCGTACTCGACGAGCTGCGCCGCGTAGCCGTGGCCGCGGTGCTTCGGGACCGTGTACGTGTGCGGGAACGCCACGGCGTCACCGTTCACCCGGTAGTCGAGCACGCTCACGAGCTCGCCGCCGACGTACATCGCGTAGCGGCCCTGATCGGTCTCGTCGCGGAACTCGTGGTCCATGCCCGCCATCATGCTCCGAGCGGGCGCGGCGTGCCGTCAGGGGAATGGGCGGCGTCCGGCAGACGTTGCCCGGAAACATGACAACCATCGGAATCATCGGCGCCGGCAACATCGGATCCCAGCTCGCACGACTCGCGGTACGGAACGGCCACCAGGTCGTCATCGCGAACTCCCGCGGCCCGGAGACCCTGACCGACCTGGTCACGGAACTCGGCGACTCGGCACGTGCGGCGACCCGCGACGAAGCAGCTGCAGCGGGCGAGATCGTCGTCGTGACGGTCCCCCTCGCCGCGATCGAGACGATCCCCGTCGAACCCCTGGACGGCAAGGTCGTCATCGACACGAACAACTACTACTGGGAGCGCGACGGCCACATCCCCGCACTCGACGACCAGTCCACCACCACCGCGGAGATGCTGCAGGACCACCTGCCCGGTGCCCTGGTCGTCAAGGCGTTCAACCACATCGCCGCCGACGACCTGACCGGCCACGCGACGCCCGCCGGCACCCCGGACCGCCGTGCCCTCGTCATCGCCGGCGACGACGACACCGCCAAGCAGACCGTCACCGAACTCATCGACGCGTTCGGCTTCGACGTCGTCGACGCCGGGCCCCTCGCCGAGGGCTGGCGCATCCAGCGGGACACCCCCGGCTACGGCCCGCGGCTGACCGTCGCCGAGATGCGCGACGCCCTGGCCGCCGCCACCCGCTAGTCCCGCTGGTCCACGGCTCGGCGCAGCAGCATCACCACCGCCGCCGCGCAGCCGCCGTTTCGCGCTGAGCGACACCTCACTGGCCCCACCGCCCGTGAGCAGTTGCTCAGCGCGAAACACCCAGCGCTAGGTACCCAGCGCGAAACACCCAGCGCGACCCGACCGCGCCCGCTCAGGCCCGGTCGAAGATCGTCGTCATGTCGGCGATGTCGTCCTCGGTCGGCGTCCAGGTGGTCCCCGCCTCGACGTTCTGCGTGATCTGCTCCGGCTTCGTCGCCCCCGCGATGACGCTCGACAGCCCCGGCTGCGCCAGGAGCCACGCGAACGTCGCCTGCAGCATCGTGACGCCACGGTCGTCGCAGAACCGCTGGTAGTCGTCGAGGACCTCCCACGGTGCGTCCTCGAGCACCTGCGGCTTCGAGGTCGTCAGCCGTCCGTCGGCCGGGCCGCCCGCCTTCGTGTACTTGCCGGTGAGCAGCCCGTTGTACAGCGGGAAGAACGGCAGGAACCCGAGCGCGTACGCCCGCACGGCCGGCAGGACCTCGGCCTCGGCAGCCCGGGCGAGCGGGCTGTACTCGTTCTGCGCGGACACGAACGCCGTGGTGCCGGCGATCGACGCCGTGAGCTCCGCCTCGGCGATCTGCCACCCCGCGAAGTTCGAGTGGCCGACGTACCGGATCTTGCCCTCGCGGACCAGGTCGTCGAGGACCGACAGGGTCTCCTCGATCGGCGTCACGTCGTCCGGCCGGTGCATCTGGTACAGGTCGATCCAGTCCGTCCCGAGCCGCCGGAGCGACGACTCGACGGCGAGCCGCACGTACCGGCGGGATCCGCGGACGCCCCAGTCCGGACCGTTCGCGCCCTGCATGTCCATGCCGAACTTCGTGGCGAGGACGATCTCGTCGCGCCGACCGCGGATCGAGCGCCCGAGCATCTCCTCGGACATGCCCGGCACGCCGCCGTAGATGTCGGCGGTGTCGAAGAGCGTCACCCCGGCGTCGAGGGCCGCGGACACGACGGCGTCGGTGCCCTCCTGCGACTCGGACGCGGTGCCCCGCCGCCCGAAGTTGTTGCAGCCGAGGCCGACGGTGGAGACGACGAGCCCGGAGGGGCCCAGGGGACGGTGTTCGATTCCGGTCATGCCCCGAACGTACCGGCGACCCCGAACCGGGGCTGCGACCCCCGCAACGGTTGCCGCTCCGGCTGAGCACGGATCAGTCGACGGAGAGGAGCGCCGCAGTGGCAGCGCATCGCATGCCCGAATCGGACCGTCCCGGTCGGCCCGTCCCGGCTTGGGTGACCGCGCCGCCCGTCGACGAGGTCGCCCCCGAGCGGGTCGCCGCCGCCGGCCACGTGAACGCCTCCGGCCGGGAGGCCCGCCCCACCCCCGCCTCGTCGCGCGCCGCCCACGCGGCGCCGGTCCGACCGACCACGGTCACCGGGTCGGCCCGATCGGCTCCCGGACGCCCCGACGCTTCGCCCACCAGCAGGCCGCCGCACGGTCGGCCGACCCCGCCCCCGCACAGGTGCTCGGCCCCGCTCCCGCCCGGTCGTTCGACACCGTGCTGCACGCCGCGGCGTCCCCCGCCGACGCGACCACGGTCGTGACCGCGCCGACCCCGGTGCCGCGGTGTGGTGGCGGGGGCGATGCGTGCCTCCCGACCGAACTGCTGGACCAGCCCGTGCCCGGAGCCGCCGCACCGGAGCCGCGCCGTGCACTCGGCGCGACCGCCGGGGCGGGGCTCGGTGCCGTCGCCGGCATCGCGACGATCGGTCTGGCCGCCTGGTGGTTCACCGCGCCGTCGACCGTGCACGGCGTCGGCGTGGTGCTCGGACTGCTCGCGCTGGTGGTCTCGATCGTGGCGCTGCGCGACCGGACAGCCACGTGGCAGCGGCCGGTCGCGCTGCTCGGCGCCGTGCTCGGTGGTGTCGGCACCGTCGTGCTGCTGTGGGCGGTCGCCGCGGCGTTGCTGCCGCTCGCAGGGGTGACGCTGCCGGACGTCACCGGAACCGGCGTGACCCCGACGCTCGCCTCGTAGCGCCGCGACCGCTCAGACGCCGGCGTCTCGGTGCGACGCCCCGGGGACGTCGAGACGCCCCCGAAAGCCGCGGCGTATCGATGACTCTGCGGCGTCGATGGAACACGCCGGCGTCTCGCAGCACGCACCGGGGGCGACACACCGGCGTCTGAGCACTGGCGGACGCACGCCGCGACCGCTCAGACGGCGCGGACGACCCCGCGCGACAGGATCGCGTTCGTCAGGGCGTCGATCGGCTCCCGCTGCACCGTCGGGTTCGCGATGAGGACGTAGTCGACCGCGGGCAGGTCGGGCAGCCCGAGCCGCTGCGACACCTTCACCAGGTCCGCCGGGATGAGCGAGTGCGGGAACACCGCGACGCCGATGCCCGCGCGCACCGCGGCCAGCACGCCGTTCACGTCGCGGGTGTTGCAGGTGATCCGCCAGGTGCGGCCGGCGGCCTCGAGCGCGTCGATCGCCATCTGCCGGCTGATGCTCGGCGCCTGGTACGCGATGAGCGGCACGGGTTCGCCGGGTTCCAGGGCGATGCCGTCCTGCGCCATCCACACCATCTGGTCGGTGGCGACCCGGGTGCCCTCGGCCGACTCCCCCGCCGTCTGCTTGATGAACACCAGGTCGAGCTGACCGGCGTGCACCCGCCGGAGCAGCGGCGACGACTGGTTCACCGTGAGCTCGAGGTTGACCTGCGGGTGCAGCCGCCGGAAGTCCCGCAGGATCCGGGGCAGCTGGGTGATGGCGAGGTCGTCCGCAGCGCCGAACCGGAGCCGTCCGCGTGTGGCCGCGCCGGAGAAGTAGGCGTCGGCGGTGGCGTGTGCGGCGAGGATCGTCCGCGCGAACCCCGCCATCGCGTCCCCGTTGTCGGTGAGCGCGACGCCACGGGTGTCCCGGGCGACCAGGGTGCGTGCCACCGCGGTCTCCAGACGCCGGACGTGCTGCGACACCGTCGGCTGGCTGATGCCGAGCCGGGTGCCGGCCTGCGTGAAGCTGCCGGTCTCCGCCACGGCAAGGAACGTCTGCAACAGGACCGGATCGAGCACAGGGCACCTCGTTCGTTCGCGCGGGCGTTCGAGCTGTCGTTCGAGCAGCCACCCATGCGGGCGTTCGCGCGGTCATTCGACATCGCAATGGACTGATAGCCACCATAGGGGTATCGAATGGCTCGGCACCACGTAGTTTCGTTGGGGTACCAGATCCACACCGACGTCCGGAGAACCCCGCACCGTGAGCGCGTCACCGACGACCCTCCCCCCGCCCACCGAACCGCTCCCGATCCAGGCCACGCGACCGCCGTGGCGCCACACGCTCATCGCCCTGTCCGTGCCGAACTTCCGGCTGTTCACGGCGACGAACCTGGTCGCGATGACCGCCGGCTGGATGCAGCGCATCGCCCAGGACTGGCTCGTGCTGCAGCTGACCGGCTCGGTCGCGCAGGTCGGCATCACGGTCGCCTGCCAGTTCGCGCCGATGCTGCTGTTCGGGCTGCTCGGCGGCGTGCTTGTCGACCGGTTCTCGAAGCGCGCGCTCATGATGATCACGCAGGGCGTCTTCGCCGTGCTGTCCGCGCTGCTCGCCGTGCTGACGCTCGCCGGCGTCGTCGAGGCGTGGCACATCTGGGTGATCGCGTTCCTGGTGGGCATGGTCACCGTGATCGACAACCCGGCCCGGCAGGTGTTCGTCACCGAGATCGTCGGGCACAAGCACCTGCGGAACGCCATCAGCGTGAACTCGTCGGTGTTCCAGCTCGGCGGCATGATCGGTCCGGCCCTGTCGGGGGCACTGCTCGTCGCGGTCGGTGCCGGCTGGTCGTTCGGCGTGAACGCGATCGCCTGCGTCGCCGTCGTCGTGACGCTCGGGTTCCTGAAGGTCTCCGAACTGCACCGCACACCCCCGGCGCCGCGGGGCAAGGGGCAGCTCGTGGAGGGCCTCCGCTACGCCGTCAACAAGCCGACGATCATCGTGCCGGTGATCCTCGTGGCGTTCTTCTCGGTGTTCGCGTTGACGATGCCGGTGCTGCTGTCCGCCTTCGCGTCACAGGTGTACGACGTCGGCGCCGGTGGCTACGGGGTGTTCAACTCCGCCGTCGCGATCGGCGCCCTGGTCGGCGCGCTGCTGTCCACCCGGCGGGCGGTCGTGCGGCTCCGCACCATCGTCGGCGGGGTGTTCTGGACGGGCGTGCTGCTCGTCGTGTCGGGGTCGATCCCCGCGATCGCGCCGTTCACCGTCGCGCTCGTGGCCGTGGGGATGTCGCAGCTGCTGTTCCAGACCGCGTCGAACTCGCTCGTGCAGCTGTCGTCGAACGTGGCGATCCGCGGCCGGGTGATGTCGCTCTACGTCCTGGTGCTGCTCGGTGGACAGGCGATCGGCGGCCCGCTGATGGGCCAGGTCGTCGACCGCTTCGGTGCGCACGTGGGGATGATGGTCGCCGGTGGCGTGCCGGCTGCGGCCGCCGCGGTGATCGCGCTCGTGCTCGCCCGCCGAGGGGGCCTGCACCTGGCGGTGCGGATGCGACACCACCTGCCGGTGCCGGCGATCGTCGCGCACTGACGCGGGACTTCGCGGTGACCACCCGCCGGCCTGGAGGCCCGTGGCGGCCCCGCCCCGCGCCTCCCGTCCGCCCCTTGGTCGCGCCAGGCCGTACGCAAAACACCGGTGTCCACGCTCGACGCCGCGGAATCCCGCGGTGTGTTGCGCGAACACCGGTGTCCCTCGAGGGGCAGTGCCTCAGTAGGCGACGCCGAAGCGCGTCTGGTGGTGCGCCGGGGTGACGATCTCGTCGACGAACGCGATCGCGTAGTCGGCGCCGGAGATGTCCGAGTTGCCCTCGGCGTCGGCGAGCAGGACCTCGTCCGAGGCGCGGTAGGTGCCGCGGCGCTCGCCCGGGTTGTAGCTGCCGAAGGCCGCGGCGGGGCTCACGTAGAACCAGTCGACCTGGGTGTCCGAGGCGCGGAGGGCGTCGAGGATCTGCGCGTGGCTCTTCGCCTCGCCCTTGAAGGCGTCCGGGAAGCCGTCGGTGTCGAAGAGGCGGGGGCCGTCCTCGGACACGCGCATCGAGCCGGCACCGCCGACGATGCCGAGCCGCGCGCCAGCCGCGGCGGCGGCGTCGACGAAGTGCTGGAACTTGTCCTTCAGCTCGCTGCCGTCGGCCTGCACGGCGTGGAGCGAGACGACGACGACGTCGGCACCCTTGGTGACCTCGGACACGAAGTCGGCGTCGAACGCGTCGCCCTGCGCCAGGGTGAGGCCCTCGGCCGGCTCGAGCTTGCTCGTGTCGCGGGCGACCGCGGTGACGGTGAGGCCGCGGGAGAGGGCCTCGTGGGTGATGGCGGAGCCGGCGTAGCCGGTGCCTCCGAAGACGACGATGTTGGTCATGGTGTTCCCTTCGTGGACGTTCTGGGCGTCGGTGACGTTGACAGTCACCGTACAAGAGTTACTCTCTTTGAGTAAGTAGGCACCTGACGGTGCGTTGCGGAGGACACCATGTCAGCACTCGAGTACAGCCCCTACGCGGCGGACTGCCCCAGTCGGCAGCTGCTCGACCGCATCGGCGACCGCTGGAGCGTGCTGACGATCGGCGTCCTCGCCGACGGTCCCGCACGGTACTCGGCGGTGGCGGCCCGGGTGCAGGGGGTCTCGCAGAAGATGCTCACCCAGACCCTGCGGGCACTCGAACGCGACGGCATGGTCACGCGCACGGTGTTCCCCGAGATCCCGCCGCACGTGGAGTACGAGCTGACCGATCTCGGACGGTCCCTGCGCACGGTCCTCGTGCCGCTGGAGGACTGGGCGACCTCGCACATGCCCGACGTCGCGGTGGCGCGCGAGGGGTACGACGCGCGCTGAGCTCCGGCGCGCGCAGCGCTCCGGCGCGCTCGGAATCCCCGACGGTGACGAGTGGTTGCCTGGGGACATGCGATCGATCGTCTACACGAAGCCCGGTGCCAGCAGCGTCCTCGAACTCGTCGAGCGGGAGATCCCGGAACCCGGCGCGGGCGAGGTCCGCGTCCGCGTCGTCGTCTCCGGCGTCAACCCGACCGACTGGAAGGCCCGCGCCGGCGGCACGTACGGCGACGGCCTGCCCTTCCCCGAGATCACGCCGAACCAGGACGGCGCCGGTGTGGTCGACGCCGTGGGCCCCGGTGTCGAGGGGCTGGCCGTCGGTGACCGCGTCTGGCTGTTCATGGCGGCGGCGTCACGGCCGACCGGCACCGCGCAGGAGTACACCGTCGTCCCCGAGTCCCGCGTGGTCCCGCTGCCCGACGGGGTCTCGTTCGACGTCGGCGCCGCGCTCGGGGTCCCCGCGATGACGGCGCACCGAGCCCTCACCACCCACGAGGACGGCCCCGCCCGACTCGGCCCCGGTGCCCTGGACGGCTTCACCGTGCTCGTCGCCGGCGGTGCCGGTGCCGTGGGGCACGCCGCGATCCAGCTCGCCCGCTGGGCCGGAGCGACCGTCATCACGACGATCAGCTCGGACGCGAAGGCAGCGCTGGCGACGGCGGCCGGCGCGCACCACATCGTCAACTACCGCGAGGAGGACGCCGCCGAGCGCATCCGGTCGATCGCGCCCGACGGCGTCGACATCGTCGTCGAGGTCTCGATCCCGCAGAACGCCACACTCGTCGCCGACGTGCTGGCGAACCACGGCGTCGTGTCGATCTACGCGAACAACGGCGGGGACGAGGCGAGCCTGCCGATCCGGCCGAACATGACCGTGAACGCCCGCTACCAGTTCCTGCTGCTCTACACGATCGGTGACGAGGCGCTGTCCGCTGCGGCCGAGGACGTCACCGAGGCGCTGCACGACGGCGTACTGCCGGTCGGCGAGGACGCCGGACTGCCGCTCACCCGGTTCGCGCTCGAGGAGACCGCCCGGGCGCACGACGCGGTCGAGCAGGACACGGTCGGCAAGGTGCTCATCGACGTGACCGAGGCGCCGTAGCCGCGACACCGGATCCCACTCCGGCTCCGGCTGCGGATCGCCGGACGACGAACGGCTCCCACGCATGCGTGGGAGCCGTTCGTGGTGGACGATGCGGGAGGGGTCAGCGACCCAGACGCGCAGCGATGGCAGCGGTGACCCGGATCCGGGCTGCTGCGCGCTCGCGCTCGATGTTGGCGGCGATGACGTCGAGGTCTTCGTAGTCGGCGTCGGTGGTGGTGTCGTTCCAGTTCGGTGAGGAGATCCGGGCACGCCCGAACGACGGCGGAGCAGGGTTCACGGTCGTCATGGGGGCATCGTACGTCGAGCGTCCGACAGAGCGTGTGAGCATCACGGGCCTTTCCTTGGATTGCGGTCGCGCTCGGGGAACGAGTAGGTCAGCGAGAACGCGACGGCCATGAACGACGCCATCATCGCGATGTTCTTGGCGTCGAGTTCGGTGAAGGCGTCGGGCACCGGGGAGTCGACGGTGAGCATGCCGAACGAGTACTGGTCGGACCGGATCACCACCGACACGTACGAGGAGTACCGCGGTTCGAAGCCCGGCACGTCCTGGTCGATGTCGACGTCGGCGGAGCGGTCGCCGACGATCCGGGGTGATCCCCCGACCAGCACCCACTCGAGGTTGCGGTCGCCGTAGGGCGTGCCCGCGCGGAAGACACCGGCGGTGTCGCCGGCGCCGGCGTGACCGATCGGCTCGAGCGCCCGCAGATCGGTGGACAGCTGGTAGACGTTGGCGCGGACGTCGGGCACCTTCGGCAGCAGGTAGAACGCCAGGGCCACGGCGACGCGGTCGGCGACGACGGAGAGTTCGCCGTGGCGCTCGGACCGGCGCAGTTCGGTGAACCGGACGAGCCGGGTGGCGATCTGACCGAACGCGTACCGGACGGCCGTCGACTGCTCGAGCTCCGCCGCGGTGGCGTTGTCCTCGGCCACCGAGCGCGCGGCGTCGCTGCGCCGGGTCTGGACCACCTGCACCGTCACCGCGGCGACGAGCACGACGAGCCCGAACGCGACGAGCGAGAGTCGGACCGCCGGGGCGACGAACAGGTTGGGCAGCTGGAACGCGGCGGTGGGCGCAGCAGCCACCACGATCGGCCACACGACCGTGCCGACCCGTCCTGAACGCTGATGCCCCATGACGACGACGCTAGGTCACGCCACCGACTCGGACGGAGTTGTCCACAGGTCGGTTCTCCACAGGATCCGACGGCCTCCACCAGCCCGTCGCACGCAGCTGGTAAGCAGGACCCATGACCGACGTCAGCACGCCCGTTCCCGGATCCAGAGCCCTCGTCCTCGGTGGCGGAGGTGTCGCCGGCATCGCCTGGGAAGTCGGCGTCCTCGTCGCCCTGCAGGAAGCCGGCGTCGACCTCGACGCCGCCGACCTGGTCGTCGGCACGAGCGCCGGCAGCGTCGTCGGCGCCTTCGTCCGGAACGGTGCCGTCCAGCAGGCCCACGACCAGCAGCACAGCCCGGCCCCCACGACCTACGAAGAGCCGGCACCGATCGACGTCGAAGCCGTGCAGCAGCACATCGGCGCAGCACTGCAGGGCGCGACCGACGAACAGGACGCCCGCGCTCGACTCGGCCAGGCCGCCCAGCAGGTCGTCGGCGGGCAGACCGACGACGAGCGCATCGTGACCTTCGGCGAGACGCTCCCGTCCACCGAGTGGCCGGAGAAGCCCCTCGCCGTCACCGCGGTCGACGCCACCGACGGCACCTTCCGCCTGCTGACCGCAGCGGACGGCGTCCCGCTCCCCCGCGCGGTCGCCGCCAGCTGCTCGGTGCCCTTCGTGTGGACCCCCGTCAGCATCGACGGCCGCCCCTACGTCGACGGCGGTGTCCGCTCCGGCACCAACGCCGACGCCGCCGCCGGGTACGAGCGGGTCCTCGTCATCGCCTGCGGACCCGAAGGGCCGTCTCCGTGCGGACCCTGGCTCGACGTCGCGGTCGAGGCCCTGCGCGCCGGTGGCTCGTCGGTCGAGGTCGTCGTGGCCGACAGCGCGTCCCAGCAGGCCTTCGGCACGAACTCGCTCTCGCTCGCCACCCAGGCGCCGTCGGCCGAGGCCGGCCACGCCCAGGGCACCGCGGTCGCCGAGCAGATCGCCGCCTTCTGGGCCGAGGACCTGGCGAGCGTGCACGCATGAGCGCCCCGTTCTCCGACCTCGACCAGTACATCGCGCTCCCCCGCGTCGACGGCATCGACGTCAGTCCGGACGGCACTCGCGTCGCCCTGACGGTCAGTGCACTCGATCCGGACGGCACCGGTTCCCGCCGGTCCATCTGGCAGGTGCCCACGTCGTCGACCGACGACAGCCGGTCCGCTGCGCGCCCGGTCCGCCTCACCCGTTCCGCCAAGGGCGAGGGCGGCATCGCCTTCACCCGCACCGGCGACCTGCTCTTCGTCTCCGCCCGGCCAGACGCGGACGCCAGCGACCTCGAGGCGGCACAGCTCTGGGTGCTGCCCGCCGCGGGTGGCGAGGCCCGCCCGCTCACCCGTCTCGCCGGGGGTGTCGGTGGCGTCCTGGCCACCGCGTCGTCGTCGGACGTCGTCGCGCTGACCGCCGACCTGCTGCCGGGGGCCGGTTCCGACCCGTCGACGGTGCTCGAGGCCGACGCCGGGCTCCGGGAGACCCGTAAGGACAAGCACGTCCGCGCGATCCTGCACGAGACCTACCCGGTGCGGTACTGGGACCACGACCTTGGTCCGGCCCAGACCCATGTCCTGACGCTCGACACGGCCGGCGGCGCGGACGAAGTCGCTCAGCCCGTGGACCGCACGCCGTCCCCCGGCCGCTCCCTCGACCACGTCAGCGGAGCGCTCACGCCCGACGGATCGGTCCTGCTGGCAGCCGTGGGCGTCCGGGAGGCCCGTGGACACCGCTCGACGCTCGTCACCATCGACCTGTCCAGCGGCCACCGCACGGTGCTGTTCGACGACGTCGACGTCGACCACGAGATGCCGGCGCTCAGCCACGACGGTCGGACGATCGCCTGGGTCCGCACCGTCCGCTCCACCCCCGCCGGTGCGAACCAGCAGGAGGTCTGGACGGCCGGCATCGACGGCTCCGACGCCCGCCGCATCGCGGCCGACTGGGACCGTTGGCCGAGCGAGCTCGTGTTCGAGCACGGCGACGGGGCGCTCCTGGCGGTGGCCGACCAGGACGGCCGCGCGCCGGTCTTCCGCATCCCGCTCGACGGCGGCGCCGTCGAGCAGCTGACGCACGACGACTGGGCGTACTCGAGCCTGCGCGTGGCGGAGGCGACGGGCGTGGTCGTGGCGCTCCGGGCCTCCTGGGCGGCGCCGCTGCACCCCGTGCGGATCGCGACGGACGGTACGGTGACCGCGCTGGCGACGCCGGCGTCCCTGCCGGACGTGCCCGCCCACCTGGAAGAGGTCGAGACGACCGCTGCCGACGGTGCCCGTGTGCGCGGCTGGCTGGTCGTGCCCGAAGGCGACGGGCCGCACCCGCTCGTCCTGTGGATCCACGGTGGGCCGCTCAACTCCTGGAACCAGTGGTCGTGGCGGTGGAACCCGATGCTGCTCGCGGCACGCGGGTACGCCGTGCTGCTGCCGGACCCCGCGCTGTCCACCGGTTACGGGCTCGACTTCGTGAACCGCGGCTGGAACGCCTGGGGGCAGGCGCCGTACACCGACCTGATGGCGATCACCGACGTGGTCGAGGCCCGAGCCGACATCGACGCCTCCCGAACCGCGGCGATGGGCGGGTCGTTCGGCGGGTACATGGCGAACTGGGTCGCCGGGCACACCGACCGGTTCCGGGCGATCGTCACCCACGCCAGCCTGTGGGCGCTCGACCAGTTCAACGGCACGACGGACTCGTCGCAGTACTGGTCGTCGATCTTCGACGCCGACGGGATCGCGGCGAACGACCCGCACCGGTTCGTGGGCGACATCACGTCACCGATGCTCGTCATCCACGGCGACAAGGACTACCGGGTGCCGATCGGCGAGGGGCTTCGGCTGTGGTCCGAGCTCGCGGAGCACCACGCGGCGCCGGACGGCTCGATGCCGCACCGGTTCCTGTACTTCCCGGACGAGAACCACTGGGTGCTCTCCCCGCAGCACGCCGTGGTCTGGTACGAGACGGTGTTCGCGTTCCTCGGGCAGCACGTGCTCGACCAGGAGTGGGAGCGACCCGAGCTGCTCGGCTGAGCGACACGTCCGGACCGAAGGAGCAGCCGCCGACGATCCCTGCCCGCGCCGCGACCACGGCTCAGAGGGCTTCGAGCACGTCGAGCGCCCGCTCGACCCCGTGCTCTGCCCGCATCCGTCGACCCACGTCGGCGGCACGGTCGCGGCGGGTCATGGCATCGCGCATCGCGGGTTCGAGCGTGCCCGCCGACACGCGACGCAGCGGAACCGGAGCGGCGGCCACGCCCTGTCGGTGCAGCTGAGCGGCCCAGAACGGCTGGTCCGCGGTGACGGGCACGACGACCGCGGGCACGCCGGCGCGGGCAACGGCGTGCGCGGTACCGGCCCCGCCGTGGTGCAGGGCGAGCGTCGCGCCCGGCAGCACCGCGTCGAACGGCGCCGATCCCACCGCCAGCACGTCGGGGCCACGGAGCGCAGCCGGCAGCGCGAGGCCGCCCGCCCCGGTGACGAGCAGCACCCGGAGGCCGTGGGAACGGGCAGCCGTGACGATCGCGGACCCTCGAGCCGCTGCGTCCCGCGCCGTCCCCGTCGCCATGGACCCGAACGAGGCGACGATGAAGCGACCGGCCCGCAGGAAGTCGCCGACCTCGGGGTCGAGTGACGCCGACGGTGTCGCCTCGTACCAGGCCCCCGTCTGGTGCACCCGCTCGGGCCAGTCGTCGGGCCGCGGGAGCAACGCGGAACTCACAGCCATGAGCGTCGCACGCGACGGCGACCGCCGCGCGGGACGACGGCCGCCCGGCAACTCGGCGGCGGCGCGCACCACGTCGGCGTCGAAGAGACGGGCGACGGCGCGGGGGACGGCGTAGGTGGACCGGTTGCGCGGGCCGAGGTCTCGGGTCGCCGTCGGGCCTCCGGCGGCGGGGAAGCGCTCGCTCGGGGTCGCCACGGGTGCGAACTCCACCAGCACGCGGGGGACGCCGAGCGCGTCCGCCACCATCGGAGCGCTCAGGATCAGCGGGTGGTGCACCACCACGCCGGGGCCGAAGTCGACGCTCTCCCGCACCGCGGCCGCGAGCATCCGGCGCATCGCAGGACGCACCTCGGTGCGCAGGTGGTGCGCGAGCACTCGAGGGGTGCGCCGGACAGGGAACAGCACCCGGTGCGCGTCCAGGCTGAGGCGCACGGTGTCGACACCGTCAGGCGCGACCGCGTCGTCCGGCAGCGCCAGCCGCACCTGGTGTCCGCGGGACAGGGCACGTCGTGCCAGTGCGGCGAAGGGCTCGACGTCGCCGCGGGTGCCGGCGGTGAGCAGCATCATGCGCATCCGACCAGTGTGGCGGGGAAGCCGGCGCCCGGCGTCACCGTCGGCCGGGTACGCTCGGGCCCGTGACTGACGGACTCGAGCGGATCCCGCGAACCGCGCTGTCCGGGATCGGACCGGCCGTGCGCCGGCTCCTGCTCATCTCGCGACCGGTGCTGTGGATCAACACCATCGGCTCCGGGCTCGTTGCCGTGTGGCTCACCGGCGCGCTGTTCGACGTGCGGGCGTTGCCGCTCATCCTGTGGCTCACCCTGCCGTTCAACCTGCTCATCTACGGCGTCAACGACATCTACGACCAGGACACCGACGCGGCCAATCCCCGCAAGGGGTCGATCGAGGGTGCCAGGATCCGACAGTCCGAGGTGCGGCTCATCGCCTGGGCCGTCGCGGTCGTGAACGTCCCGTTCCTCGTCTACTTCTCCATCGCACTGCCGCCGCTCGCGAACGCGGTGATCCTGCTCTACGCGGGTGTCTTCGTCTTCTACTCCGCACCGCCGCTGCGGTTCAAGGCGCGGCCGTTCCTCGACTCGCTGAGCAACGCCGCGTACGCGCTGCCGCTGGTCATCGTCCCCGCGGCGCTCTCGGTCACCCCGGTGTGGCCGGCTGCCCTCGGCCTGATGGCGTGGAGCGTGGCCAAGCACGCCTTCGACGCGGTGCAGGACATCGAGGAGGACCGCCGTGCGGGCATCACCACCACCGCGGTCCGGCTCGGCGCGCGCGGGACGGCATGGTGGAGCGGGTCCTGGTGGATCGCCTCGACGGCACTCTTCGCCGTGGTGAGCGTGCCCGTGGCCGCAGTCAACCTGCTCATCGCCGGCATCCTGGTGGTGTCCCTGCTGCGTGATCCGACGCCGGAGACCGGTCACCGCCTGTACCGTCTGTCGGTCGCCTTCCCGTACATCGCGGGGTCGTTCGTCGGGGTGCTCCTCATGGTGTCGATCGTGTTGGGAGGCCGCTCGTGAGCCGCATCGTCGTGGTCGGGGGCGGGATCGGCGGCCTGACCGCCGCCGCGCTGCTCGCACGTGCTGGCCATCGGGTCACCCTGCTCGAATCCTCCGCGGACCTCGGCGGCAAGAGCCGGCGCATCCACCTGGGTGCGGACCGGATCGACACCGGCCCGTCGTTGATGACGTTCCCCGCCGTGTGGGACGAGTTGCTGCGGCGACTCGGCGACGGCGCGGACGCGGGCGCACCCGAGCGCACTCGCGATGCCGGTCACCTCGACCTGGTGCGGATGCCCGAGGTCGGTCGCTACTACCACGACGGCGAGGAGACCTCGCTGCCGGTGGCGCCCGACCACCCGTGGTACCCCGCCTGGCGCCGATTCTCGGACCTGCACGCACCCCTCGCCGACGACGTGACCGAGCTGCTGCTCGCCGACCCCCTCGACCGCGCGGCCCTCCCGGCGCTCCGTCGGCTCCTGGCCGTCTACGGTTCGCGACTCACGACGCGCGCCTACCTGGACGGCTTGCCGTGGCTGCCGGACGGGCTGCGCGAGATCATCGCGATCCACACCCTCAACGCGGGCGTCTCGCCGGCACGCACCCCGGCCCTCTACGCGAGCATGCCGGCGATCATGGCGGAGACCGGTGCCTGGGTGCCGCGCGGCGGGATCTACGAGATCGTGCTCGCGCTGGCCCGGCTGGCCGAGGCCGCCGGAGCCGAGGTGCGCACCGGCGAGGCCGTCACCCGCATCGAGCGCGGGTGGGTCACCACCGAGGTCGGGCGGTACCCGGCCGACCTCGTCGTCAGCGCCGTGGACGCCGACCGGCTCACCACACTGACGGGGCCGTCGCGGATCCCACCGCTCCCCCGTCTGCGTCCGCGCACCCTCTCCTGCTCGGCCGTCGCGGTGTACGGCGTCCTTCGCCAGGAGTTGCCGGCGGACCTCGCGGCGCACAGCGTGGTGCTCCCGACGAAGCCGGCGGCACTGCACCGCAGCCTGGAGGCCGGCGACGAGCCGGCGGACACCATGGTGTTCGTCAACCAGTACCGCGCGGGCGAGGTGTACCCGAACGGGCGCAGCACCGCAGGGATCCTGCTCACCGCGCCCGCCGACGGCGGTCACTACACGGCGGAGCACCCCTTCGTGCGGCGCGAGGTCGACCGTGTCTCCCGCGCGATGGGACTCGACGGGCCCCTCACCGACCTGCTCGACGAGCAGGTCGTGCTCGATCCGCAGTACTACGGCGAGGGCGGCGAACCACACGGGGCGCTCTACGGAGCGGCACGCCCGCCGTGGCTGAGCGGGCCGTTCCACCGTCCCTCGTACAACGCCCCCTGGCGGCCCTGGCTGTGGCGGGTCGGTGCGTCGGTCCACCCCGGCGGCGGCGTCCCGGCGGTGGTGGGTGGCGCGATGATCGCGGTGAACCGGCTGCTCAAGTCGACACCGGCCTGACACGAACGAGCGAACCGGCGAACCGGCGAACCGGCGAACCGCTCCACACCAGCCGGGCAGTTACACGAACGCGGCCTGCCCGGTGATCGCCCGGCCGACGATCAGGGTGTTGACCTCGCGCGTGCCCTCGTACGAGTAGATCGCCTCGGCATCGGAGAAGAACCGAGCGACGCCCTTGTCGAGCACGATGCCGTTGCCGCCCTGCACCTCGCGGCACCAGGCGACGGTCTCGCGCATCTTCGAAGTGGCGAACGCCTTGGCCATCGCGGAGTGCTCGTCGCCACCGACCCCGGCGTCCTGCATGGCCGAGGCCTGCGTGCAGAGCGCGATCGAGGCTGTGATGTTCGACAGCGACTTGACGAGCAGGTCCTGCACGAGCTGGTGCGCGGCGATCGGCTTGCCGAACTGGACCCGCTCGCGGGCGTAGGCCAGGGCGGCCTCGTACGCGCCGATCGCGATGCCGACCGCCTGCCAGGCGACCTCGGTGCGGGTCAGCCGGAGCACCTCGGCGGTCGAGCGGAACGACGTGGCGTTCTGCAGCCGACGCGACTCGGGGACACGGACGTCCCGCATGACGATGTCGGCGTTCTGCACGCCGCGCAGCGCGATCTTGTCCTCGATCTTCGTCGCGGTGAAGCCCGCGGTGTCGGTGGTGACGAGGAAGCCCTTGACCTGGCCGTCGGCGACGTCCTTCGCCCAGATCACGACGACGTCGGCGAAGGTGGCGTTGCCGATCCAGCGCTTCTCGCCGTCGAGCACCCACTCGTCGCCCTCGCGCCGTGCGGTGGTGCGCAGGCCTTTGGCGGAGTCGCTGCCGGAGTACGGCTCGGTGAGTCCGAAGGCCCCGATGAGCTCGCCGGCGGCCATCCGTGGCAGCCACTCCCGCTGCTGCTCGTCGCTGCCGGCGACCGCGATGGAGTTCATCGCCAGGCCGGACTGCACACCGATGAAGGTGGCGACGCTGGCGTCGACCCGGCCGAGCTCGAGCGCTGTCCACCCGCGGTAGACGGCCGAGTTCTCGAACTGGCGCACCATCGGCACGCCCGGCCCGTACATGCCGAGCTCGGCGAGCGGCGCGATGACCTGCATCGGGAACTCGGCACGCGCCCAGTACTCGTCGGCGATCGGCCGGACCTCTTGCTCGAGGTACTGCCGGAGCTGCCCGAGCGACGCACGCTCCTGCTCGGTGAGCTGCTGCTGGAAGCCGTAGAAGTCCGATTCGAGCAGGGCCGTGGCGGGCATGGTCGTTGACATGGGAACCACGATGCATCATTCTCGAAAACGTTGCAAGAGAGGATCGCGTGTACACATCAGACTCTGCGCTGCGCGCCTTCCGGGAGGCCCGTCACACCTTCATCGCCGGGTCGCGGATCGACATGGGGGCGTTGGCTGCCGCACTCGGCGTCGATCGCACGTCACTGTTCCGCTGGGTCGGCAACCGTGACCGGTTGCTGTCCGAGATCTTGTGGTCCCTCGCCGTCCCGACGCTCGACGGGGCAACCCACGCCGCCGACGAGATCGGAGCGACCGGGGCAGCCCGGCTCGTCGTCGTGCTCGACCGGTTCACCGCGGACCTGATCGACGCCCCGTACTTCCGTGCGTTCCTGACCCGCGAACCGGCTCGGGCGATGCGTCTGCTGACCACCTCGGAGAGCGACGTGCAGAGCCGGTTCGTCGCCCGGGTCACCGCACTCATCGAGCAGCAGGAGTCGTCCGGTACGTTCGATCCGGCACCGTTGTCGGCTGAGGAGCTCGCACGGCTGCTCGTCCGGATCTCCGAGTCGTTCACCTACGCCGAGTTCATCTCCGGTGAGACCCCTGATCCCGACCGGGCACGTGCGGCGTTCGAGTACGTCCTGCGGCCCGACGCGGTGCACGCCACACCCGCACCACCGATCGGAGACCGATGACCATCGACGAGTACCCGTTCCGCCGCTCCTACCCCACCAGGTGGAACGACAACGACATGTTCGGGCACGTCAACAACACGATCTACTACTCGGCGATGGACAACGCGTCGACGTACTGGTTCCGCGAGTTCGCCGGGCTCGACCCGTTCTCGTCGGAGTGGATCGCCGTGCTGGTGTCGTCGAGCTGCCGGTTCGTCGAGTCCGCCGTCTGGCCGGACGTCATCGAGGTCGGGATGCGCTCGAAGCACCTCGGCACCACGAGCCTGTCGTGGGAGTTCGGCCTGTTCCGGCAGTCCGACGGGGCACTGCTCGCCACGGGCGAGTTCGTGCACGTCATCATCGACCGTGAAGGTGCCCGTCGTCCGATCCCGCTGCCCGCCGAACTCCGCGAGCTCGTCACGGGTTCGATGGTCGCGCAGCAGCCCGCCGTCGCCGACTGAGGACCTCAGCCCTTCAGCGCAGCCAGCTCGAGGTTGATGTCGTCGGGGTCCTGCACGGACAGGATCACCATGCCGGCGTCGCCGAGGTCGGTGACCTCGCCGTGCTCGACCCCTGCGGCGTCCAGGCGTGCAGCCGCCTGGTGCAGCTCGTCGACCGACCCCACGACGAAGCTCACGTGGTCGAGGCCGACGGTGTCAGGGTCGAACGTCTGCCCCGCCGGGGCGACCGGACGGAGCCCGAACACCTGGTCGCCGAGCCGGAACACGGAGCCGCCGTAGAAGCGCTCACGGTCCTCGCGCACGCCGGGCTCGTCGACCTGGTCGCTGAAGTCGATCGCCGGGTCGGTGCCGAGCAGCTGCTGGTAGAACGCCTTGCTGCGGTGGATGTCGGTCACGGTGACACGGACGTGGGCCAGGGCGGTCGGGCGTGCGAACGGCTCGGTCATGGTGGAGCTCCTCAGGGTTGCGCGCCGTGGTTGCGACGCGCACCCGAGGCAACCCTCGGTGCCTCCGAAGCACCCGAGGCCGTGCGGCGACCGGACAGCCGCGCGCACGACGTTCCGCACGCCGCACAACCAGAGCGCCCCCGAACCACGCGATCGCGCGGTTCGGGGGCACTTCGGTCGTGCAAGCGGCGCTGGACCCGAACGCCAGCGCCGCGGTCCGGGGTCAGATCAGGTCGTCGGTCAGGTGGTTCGGCGTGCCGAAGCGGTGCGCCGTGATCGACACCGCCTGCTCGCGGACGAACGGCAGGATCTCGAGCCGCCCGGCCTCGGTCACCGGGCCGCCGTACACCGCGACGTCCGGACGACCACCGACGGCGGAGTACAGCGCCGAGGTGTCCCCACCGATGAGCCGCACGCGGGTCGAGGGACCAGAAGCGACCGAGCTCGCGAAGGCCCCGTCGGACACCGTCTGCGACAGCGAGCGCACGATCGGCAGCGACCGGATCGCCGAGGCGACGGACGACGGCAGCGTCGCGGCCGTGGAGACCTCGATCGTCGTGCCAGCCCGGAGTGCGGCTGCGACGACGCGGACGAGCTCGATCACCGAGGCGTCAGCGTCCGCGTCGGCGACCGCGGCCAGCCGCACCTGCACCGACGGGAACGGCAGGTACCGGGCGATGTTCCGCTCGGCGGAGAGCGCCGAGACGTCCGTCGCGGTGCCGAACAGCGTCGACCAGGCCTGCTCGTCGGACGCCAGCGCGCGGTCGAGCATCGGCGAAGCGACCTCGGCAGCCCGGGCGAACGCCGAGACCGGACCCGACACGGCGACACCGGACGCACCGGCCGCCGGTGCCGGCGTCCACGACCCGAGCCCGAGCAGGTAGTTCAGCCCACCGGCTTTCGTCCCCGCACCGACTGCCGACTTCTTCCACCCGCCGAACGGCTGCCGCCGGACGATGGCGCCCGTGATGCCACGGTTGACGTAGAGGTTGCCCGCCTGGATCCGCGACAGCCACGTGCCGATCTCGGCCGGGTCGAGCGAGTGCAGTCCCGAGGTCAGGCCGTAGTCGACCTCGTTCACGATGTCGATCGCCTCGTCGAGGGAGTCGGCGGTCATCATGCCGAGGATCGGGCCGAAGTACTCGGTGCGGTGGAACTCCGAGCCACGGCGGACGCCCTGTCGGACGCCCGGGCTCCAGAGCTTGCCGGTCTCGTCGAGCTGCTTCGGCTCGACGGCCCAGGACTCCCCCGCGCCGAGCGTCGTCAGGCCGTCGAGCAGCTTGCCCGATGCCGGCTCGATGACCGGGCCCATCTGGGTCGCCGCGTCGGTCGGGTAGCCGACGGTGAGCGACGACACCGCGTCGAGCAGCTGGTTCCGGAAGCGCTTGGACTTGGCGACCGAGCCGACCATGACCACGAGGGACGCAGCCGAGCACTTCTGGCCGGCGTGCCCGAACGCGGACGCGACGACGTCCTTCACGGCGAGGTCGAGGTCGGACGACGGCGTGACGATCACGGCGTTCTTGCCCGAGGTCTCGGCGAGCAGCGGCAGGTCCTGCCGGAACGAGCGGAACAGCTCGGCCGTCTCGTACGCACCGGTGAGGATGACCTGGTCGACCATCGGCGACGCGATGAGCTGCTGCCCGAGGTCGTCCTCGGACACCTGCAGGAACGCGAGCACGTCGGCCGGGGCCCCGTGGGCGTCGAGCGCGGTCTCGATGATCGAGGCGAGCACGGCGCCGGAGCGCTCGGCGGGCGGCGCGGGCTTCAGGACGACGGCGGACCCGGCGGCCAGTGCGGCGAGGGTGGACCCGGCGGGGATCGCGACGGGGAAGTTCCACGGCGGCGCGACGAGGGTCAGCGCTGCGGGCGTGAAGGTCGCACCGTCGACGTCGTCGAGCGAGGACGCCAGGGTGCCGTAGAAGTGCGCGAAGTCGATCGCCTCGGACACCTCGGGGTCGGCCTGGTCGATGGTCTTGCCGGTCTCCGACGCCATGACCTCGATGAGGGCGGCACGGTTCGCCTCGAGTGCGTCGCCGACGGCGTGCAGCACGGCGCCACGGGCACCACCGGACCAGGTCCCCCAGACCGCACCGGCGGCCTTGGCGCGACCGAGCGCGGAGTCGAGCGCCGTGGCGGAGTCGACCCGGGCCTCCTGGACGGCACGGACGCCGAGCGTCGACGAGGCGACCCGTGCGGTGATGGCGTCGCCCCAGGCGCGGACGGCGCCGACCGAGGGGTCGCTGTCCGGGGTGTTCTCGAAGTGGCCGGGGCCGGGGCGGCCGACGGCGGCGTACCGGTCGGCGACCCGGTGGGATGCGGGCGCTTCGAGTCCCTCGGGGGTCGCGAGCGGCACCAGGGAGGCGCGGAAGCGCTCTTCTTCGCGGGCGAACAGCGGCGGCGAGGACACCAGCGAGAAGACCGCGGACATGAAGTTGTCCTGCGACGCGCCTTCTTCGAGACGGCGGATCAGGTAGGCGATCGCGACGTCGAACTCGCCCGGGTGGACGACCGGCGTGTAGAGCAGGAGCGAACCGACGGTGTTCTTCACGGCCGACGCCTGCCCCTGCGCCATGCCGAGCAGCATCTCGAACTCGATGCCGTCCCGCACGCCGCGCTCACCGGCGAGCAGCCAGGCGTGCGCGACGTCGAACAGGTTGTGCCCGGCGACACCGACGCGGACGTTCTCGACGCGCGATGGGGTGAGCGCCCAGTCGAGCACGCGCTTGTAGTTGGTGTCCGAGTCCTGCTTGGTGTGCCAGGTGGCGAGCGGCCAGCCGTGCACCGAGGCCTCGACCTGCTCCATCGGCAGGTTCGCGCCCTTGACCAGCCGGACCTTGATGCCCGCGCCACCACGAGCGCGGCGGGCGGCGGACCACTCCTGCAGCTCCTGCATCGCGGCGAGCGCGTCGGGCAGGTACGCCTGCAGCACGATGCCGGCTTCGAGGCCGAGGAACTCCGGCTCGTCGAGGAGCTTCGTGAAGACCGCGATGGTGAGGTCGAGGTCCTTGTACTCCTCCATGTCGAGGTTGATGAACTTGGCCGGGCTGGCGGCTGCGGCGCGCTGGAAGAGCGGTCGGAGCTGCTCGACGATGTCGTCGACGGCGTGGTCGAACGCCCACGGGGAGTGCGGGTGCACGGTGGACGACACCTTGATCGAGACGTAGTCGACGTCGTCGCGGGCCAGGAGCTTGTGGGTGCCCTCGAGCCGGCGGGCGGCTTCGCGTTCGCCGAGCACGGCCTCGCCGAGCAGGTTGACGTTGAGGCGGACGCCGTCGCGCTTGATGCCGGCGATGGCCGGGCCGAGCTTGGAGTCGGTGGCGTCGACGATCAGGTGGCCGACCATGTTCCGGAGGACGCGGCGGGCGATGGGGACGACGACGTTCGGCAGGACCGGGGCCATGCCGCCGCCGAGCCGGACGAGTCCGCGGAGCGCGGCGGGCAGGAACCCGGGGGCGTCCGGGGCGATCTGGCGGAGCTTGCGGGCGGCGACGGCGAGGTCTTCCGGTCGCACGACGCCGTCGACGAACCCGACGGCGAAGTCGAGGCCGGCGGGGTCGGCGAGCACCCCGGCGAGCTGCTTCGCGGAGCCGTCGACGGGGTACGACTCGGCCTCGGCGAGCCACTGTCGGACGAGCGCGACGGACTGGTCCGCCAGGGCGTCGTGGTCGATGGCGGAGTCCTCGTGCAGCGTCGTCATGGGTTCAGTGTGGAGGTCCGGGATGCGGTAGCGGAAGTGAGCGTTCCTGATGGATACCGTTCAGTTGCGCTACCGTTCCGGTCGCGCTCCGGCTAGCGTCGGACCATGCTCGACGTCCGCCGTCTCGTGCTCCTCCGTGAGCTGTCCATCCGTGGCACGATCGCGGCCGTCGCCGAGGCGGTGAACTTCACCCCGTCGGCGGTCTCGCAGCAGCTCAGCGCCCTGGAGCGGGAGGCCGGTGTGCAGCTGTTCCGCAAGGCCGGCCGACGGCTGCAGCTCACCCCGCAGGCCGAGGTGCTGGTCACCGCGGCGGGCCAGGTGCTCGACGTCCTCGAGCACGCGCAGTCCCAGGTCGAGGAGACCCTGTCGTCCGTGCAGGGCCGGGTGCGGGTTGCCGTGTTCCAGTCCGCGGCCCTGGCCCTGATGCCGAGCGCCCTGCACGAGATGGCGACGGAGCACCCCGACGTCCGGGTCGAGATGGTGCAGCGGGAGCCGGAGACCGCACTGAACGAGACGTGGGCTCGTGACTTCGACATGGTGATCGCCGAGCAGTACCCGGCACATGCCGCACCGCACCTGCCCGGGCTCGACCGATCGGACCTGACGACCGACGCGGTGCGGCTCGCCCTGCCCCCGCTCGACACCGCACTGCGCCCGGTGTCGTCGCTCGAGGACGCGCGCACCATGCCCTGGGTGATGGAGCCCCGCGGCACCGCGTCGCGGCACTTCGCCGAGCAGGTCTGTCGGCGCTGGGGTTTCGAGCCAGACGTCCGGTACGAGACCGCCGACCTGCAGACGCAGATCCGCCTGGTCGAGTCCGGCAACGCGGTGAGCCTGATGCCGGACCTGATGTGGACCGGCCGGACGACGACCTGTCGACTGCTCGAGCTGCCGGAGGGTCCGCGACGGACGATCTTCACGGTGGTCCGCGCCGCTGGCGCGTCGTCGCCAGCGGTGCGTGCTCTCCGCGCCGCGCTCGAACGTGCCGCGTCCGTCGTCGGAGCGTGACACGGCGGTCTGGAGGCGCGGCTCGGGTCGGCACGACGGCTGCGGAGCTCCGTTGCGGTCGTGATCATTCTGTGATCGAGCGATCGTCAGGACTGGCCAGCGGGCGACATTCCCTGAGTAGAGGACGCTGATCCGGCGTCCCGTCCAGGCATCCGAGGGGGATCCCGTGAACCAGTCCTGCAAGTACACCTTCCGCCGCAGCGCGGCGATCGGAGCGGCGATCGCGATCGTCACCGCTTCGTCGGCGTTCGGCATCGGGGCGAGCGCCGCCTCCGCAGCGACCGACGAGACCGCTGCGCCGAGCACCACCGCGACGTCGGCTCCGCAGGGCACGACCGCCGCGGGCACCGCGCCGACGCCCCCCGCCGCCGCAGAACAGGCCGCCCCCGAGGCATCGACACCCGTCACCTGGGCGGAGCCGTCGAGCAAGGACGCGCCGATCGTCCTCACCGTGACCGCCGGCCAGCCGTTCTCGCACACCTTCACCGCCCAGGGCGGCGACGGCCCGTTGGAGTACCTGTTCAACCCGTTGAACTTCGACCCGACCAACGACGTCAACGGCTGGTCCTGGAACGAGCAGACCGGTGTCCTGAGCGCCACCCCGAAGAGCACGTTCGACGGACCCGCGCTGTTCCAGGTCACCGCGACCGACCTGCACCAGACCGCCGTGCAGTACGTCCAGGTCGACATCGAGCCCGGCGCCCCGGTGGGTGTCACGTTCGGCGTCGACAGCTCGGACAACGACGTCAGCTGGCAGGTCGACGCCGACGGGACGATCCGGGAGTACGCGCCGGGTGGCACCGGTGACACCGTGGTGTCGGAGGTCCCCGCCACGGTCGGCTCCTCGATGACCCTCGCGGGGCTGGCCGTCGACGCGCTGGGCAACCGCACCACCCCGGGCGACGAGTACCCGCGCTCGACCGTCACGAGCACCACCGCGTCCGACGGCGTGGTCTGGGACCCGAACTGGTCGGCGAACACGGTGACGTTCTCGGAGCCGGGCACCCGCACACTGACGGTGTCCGAGGGCGGCGTCTCGACCTCGTTCACGGTCCGCGTCTCCGAGGCCCGCGCTGCCGTCACCGGCATCACCATCGGGGTGCTCCCCGCGGACGGGACCTCCGGCGACCGGTGGGGCGTCGATGGCGACGTGATCACCTACTACCCGGCGGACGGCGACCCGCAGCAGGTCGACGCGATCCCGGCCCGACAGGGTGACCGGGTGCAGATCCGCGCCCTGGCCGTGGACGCCGACGGGCAGCCGGTCGGCGACCACACCGACCTCACCTTCACGAGCGACGTGGCCAGTGACCGCACCGAGTACGACCCCGAGGCTGTGGCCACGTGGGTGACCTTCGAGCACGCGTCGCCGCACACGATCACCGTCGCGTCCGGAGACGTGACGAGCACCATCCGCTTCGAGGTGCAGCCGACGGCGACGACCACGGTCACGACCACCCACACGCCGACCGCGTCGGGCACCCTCGCGTACACCGGTGCCGACGAGTCCGGCCCGCTCGCGTGGGCCCTCGGTCTCCTGGCATCGGGCGCCGGCCTGCTCGTCTGGCGCCTGCGTCGCCGACTCGGCTGAGGCACGTCACGGCAACCGCCTGACGGACCGGAGGTGCGCGGCGGGACCGCCCCGCACCTCCGGCCCGTCGTCGCGCGTTTCTGTGAAAAACCCCAGATGAGAGCCGGTAGTACCGAGACGAAACCGTGATCTCCGGCAGGGGTCGGAACGGGTCTGTGAACCGTAACGTCAGCACAGAGGAGCGCGCGGGCACCGCGTGCTCACCACCAGACTCCCGAGGGGGAACCATGCACCAGTCCACCAAGCCGCCCGTCCGCCGCGCGGCGACGATCGGCATCGTCGTCGCGGCGACCGCCATCGGCTCGGTCATCGGCGTCAGCGCGCCCGCGACGGCGGCGACGCAGACGCGGACGACGACACCGACGAGCACCACGGCGACCGCGACACCGGGTGCCGGCCTGACGCACGCCGCCAGCCCCGCCGCGAGGGCCACGGACAGCGCCACCCCGGCGGCAGCACCGGGTGACGGCAGCGACCTCGCGTTCACCGAGCCGTCGACCCAGGCCGCCCCGATCGCCCTCACCGCGACGGTCGGCACGCCGTTCAGTCACACGTTCACCACCACGGGCGGCAACGGCACCGTCGGGTACGCCATCCAGGACGCCCCGTCGGCGGACTACACGGTGAACGTCGAGACCGGCGTGCTGAGCGGCACGCCGACGACCGCCGGCACGTTCGACTTCGAGGTCGTGGCGCTCAGCGGCTCGACACAGGTGACCGAGTACGTCCGCCTGACCGTCTCGCCGTCGCCGGTCGTCTTCACCGAGCCCTCGACGAAGGCGAAGCCGCTCGCCCTCACCGCCACCGCCGGCGCGACGTTCACGCACACGTTCCGTACCACGGGCGGCACGGGTTCGCTGGCGTACGCGATCCAGGACGCACCCTCGTCCGACCTGACCGTCAACGTCGAGACCGGGGTGCTCACCAGCACCGTGACCACCGCTGGCACGTACGACTTCGAGGTCGTCGCCCTCCGCGGCACCGCGACCGCCACGGAGTACGTGCGCCTGACCGTCCTGCCGGCCGCACCCGTCGGGGTCCGGGCGATCGTCGACACCGGCACACCCGGCGCAACGGTCTGGTCGGTCGCACCCGGTGGCGTCATCAGCGCGTTCTCCGGCGGGGGCGACCCCCTCGGCACCGTCACTTCGATCCCCGCCCAGCAGGGCGGCTCGCTGGTGGTGTCCGGCCTCGCCGTCGACCGGTTCGGCAACCCGACCGCGCCGGCTTCCGTGAGCACCGGGTTCGGCGCGACGGTGACGAGCTCGGTCGCGTCGGACAAGATCGCCACCGATCCCCGGGGCGACGCCTCGAAGGTGACGTTCCCGCACGCCTCGGACCACCGTCTCACCATCACCCAGGGCGGCGCCTCGACCACGTTCGTCGTCGCCGTCCGTCCCGTCGCCACGGCCGCGGTCGCGACCACCACGAGCGGCACCCCCGGCACCCTCGCCTACACCGGCGCCGACGAGACCACGCCGTTGGCGTGGGCGCTCGGCCTGCTCGCCGCCGGCGGCGGCCTGCTGGTCCACCGTCTGCGGCGCCGTCGCGCCTGAGACGCGACCGACGAACGGACGGGAGGCCCGGTGCCAGCTGGCACCGGGCCTCCCGTCCGTCCTTCCGCACCTCCGCAGCCGCGCCGCGGCTGCGGAAGTCAGGCGGTTTCCCGCACGCACCCCCAACCCGGGTCACATTCCGGTGAATCGTCACAGCCCCAGGACCCGATCCCGCTACGATCCGAGAACGCCGACATTCTCGGCAAATTCACATGATCCGGGCCAGTGGCCTGGACCGATTCCCTGGGGGAACCCGTGCACCGCAGCACCTCCACAGTCCGTCGCGCCTGCGCCGTCGGCACCACCGTCGCCCTGGTCGGCCTGACCACCGGCCTCGGCATCATGACCGCGACGGCCGCCAACGCCGAGACGCTCGACACCACGCAGCCGATCTCGGCCGTCGAGACCCCGGCCCCGGCCGAGGGCAGCGAGACGTCCACGCCGACGGATCCGCCCGCCGACACCACGCCCGAGACCCCGGCTCCCGCCGAGGAGACCCCGGCTGCACCGGCCCCGGAGGCCACCGACGAGCCCGTCGCTCCGGAGACCACCGCGCCGACGGCCACCGAGGCGCCGACGCCGACCGAGACCCCGAAGCCGGACGTCACCGCCGAGGCCGCCGACGCCACCGTCGCCATCGAGGGCGCTGCGAAGGTCGGCACCCGACTCGTCGCCGTCGTCACCGGCTTCGACGACGAGGCAGGCTACAAGTACTCGTGGACCGACCAGGACGGCAACGTCCTGTCGAAGGCCGCGAGCTACGTCGTCGACCCCACCGACGTCCGCAAGACCATCACGGTCGCCGTGACGGGCACGCTGCCCGGCGCGACCGAGACGTCGACCGTCACCTCGGCCGCGACCGCGGCCGTGACGCAGACCCCGGCGTTCCTCGGCGCGGACGGCCAGCCCACCAAGGCCGGCGCGACGCAGGACAACCCGCTCGCGCTGAGCACCGTCGCCGGTGACGCCTTCTCGCACACCTTCCGTGCGCAGGGCTTCCCGGAGCCGAAGTACAGCCTCACCTGGTTCTCCGAAGAGGACGCCGACTACGCCGAGGAGTTCCCCGAGGACGAGTCGTCCCCCGAGGAACAGCTCCCCTTCGACCTGACCTTCGACGCCTCGACCGGTGAACTCAGCGGGACCGCCACCTTCGCGATGGACTACGACTTCGCCGTCACCGCGACCAGCGGCACCGAGTCCGTCACGCAGTACGTGTCGATGACCGTCGAGGCCGCAGCCCCGATCGGCGTCATGGTCTACACGACCGACCGCGCTGGCCTCTTCGATGACAGCGACCAGGAACGGACGAGCTGGATCATCGAGCCCGACGGCAGCGTCTTCACGCTCGGTGAGGACGACTTCCAGATCGGTGGCCGTCCGACCATCGAGCAGGGTGGCACGCTCGTGGTCCAGGGCGGTCTCGTGGACCGCTTCGGCAACCCCGAGGGCGGCTTCGACAGCGAGACGCGCGAGCTGCCGACGGTGACGTCGGACATCGCCAGCGACGTCATCGCGCCCGACCCCGAGCTCGGTGACTTCGGCATCGTCGGCGTCACGTTCCCGCACGCGTCGATCCACAACCTGACCGTCGCCGCCGGCGACTTCAGCACGTCGTTCGCCGTCGACGTCCGGCCGACCGTCGCCGCCGGCATCGCCGACCCGACCCCCGTCGCACCCGCAGCGGCCCCGGTCGCACCGGTCAACACCGGCGGCCAGCTCGCCTACACCGGCTCGGACACCACCGACGCACTGCCGTGGGCCCTCGGCCTGCTGGTCGCCGGTGCCGGCCTGATCGGCGCCCGCTTCGCGCGCCGTCGTCGCGCCCAGCGCTGACACCCGGAGACGTCTCCCGTCCGTCGCGTGCCCGCGCGGCGGACGGGAGGCCCGCCACGGCCCCGCCTGCTCCCCACCGGAGCAGCGGGGCCGTTCTCGCATCAGCACCCGGGTGGGTCCGCGCCGGTAGCGTTGGCGACATGCCCACGCTGCTGCACATCGACTCCTCGGCCGACCTCTCCCACTCGCGCTCGCGCGCGCTGACCGCAGCCTTCGCCGATGCCTGGCGCGCCCGCGGCCCGGAGTACACGGTCGTCCGGCGCGACCTGCACGTCGACCAGCTCCCCCACCTGGAGAGCTCCGCGCTGCACTGGGCCGCCGCCGACCGCACCGCCGACGAGACCGTCGCGCCCGAAGCCGACGCACTGCGGCAGGAGGTCATCGACGAGCTCCTGGCCGCCGACGTCGTCGTGGTCGGTGCGCCGCTGTACAACTACACGGTGCCCTCGACCCTGAAGGCCTGGATCGACCGCATCCACGTGCCCGGCATCCTGACCGGCGGCGTGCAGCCCCTGGCCGGGCGACCCGTCGTGACCGTGGTGAGCCGTGGCGCGACCTACGACGCCGGCACCCCGACCGAGGGCTGGGACCACGGCTCCCCCGTCCTGCACATCGTGCTCGGCACCGCGCTCGGCATGAAGCTGTACCCGATCACCGTCAGCGCCACCCTGGCCGACCGGCTGCCGGACCTCGCCGCCCTGGCCGAGCACGCCGCCGCCGAGTTCGCCGACGCGAAGACGACGATCGAACGCCTCGCGACGACGCTCGGCTGACCCGCGCGGCCGCGGACGGCTGAGGTCAGGCGGGCCGCACCTCGTCGGCCCGCCCGAGCAGGTCTGCGTGGAAGGCCGTCTGCGTCAGTGCGCTCGCGAGCAGGAACCCGGTCATCGACTCGATCCCGCCGCTGAACGGCACCCGGGCGGCGACCTCGAACAGCGTCGGACGGTCCAGTGCGTCGAGGGCCGCGGCGACGTGGCGGGAGCGTTCCTCCCGGTGCCGGGCCAGGGTCCGCGCACGGGTGACGACGTCGCGGAACCGGTACTCGTGCCCCGGGCAGACCTCGAGCTCGGCGTACGGGTCGAGCCGGGCCAAGGACGCCAGGTAGTCCCCCAGTGGGTTCGTCCCGGTCCGTCCACCGAGCCCGATGCCGGAGTTGATCCGCGGCAGCACGTGGTCGCCGGAGAACAGCAGCCCGTCGGTCTCGTCGAGGAAGCACACGTGCCCGCCCGTGTGCCCCGGGGTCCAGAGCGTGCGGATCGTCCGACCGGGGATCGGCAGCAGGTCGCCGTCCTCCAGCGACACGTCGGCGTACGGCGCCTCGATCCGGCCCATCCCGATCCGACGGCCGCTGCCCCACGCCTCGACGACCCCAGCCCGCAGGTGTTCGGGCAGCCCCCACGTCGCGATGTCCGCGTCGTTCCGCTCGGCGTCGGCGCGCTCCCGTTCGAGCGCTCCGACCTCGAGCCCGTGCATCGCCACACTGGCGCCCGTCGCCCGGCGGATCGCAGCTGCGGCGCCCAGGTGGTCGGCGTGCAGGTGCGTCACGGCGACGAGCGACACGTCATCCAGGTCCCGTCCGATCGCGGCGAGGCCGTCCCGCAGCTCGTCGAGACGGCCGTCGGCCGACCACCCGGGGTCGATCACCGCGAGCGAGCCGTCCGCCCCCTCGACGACGTAGACCAGGGTGGCGTCGGGCACCCCGAACCGGAACGGCACCGCGAGGGTCCAGATGCCCGGCCGGACCTGCTCGACGGGCGGCAGGACACCGTCGCGGAGCGCGGCGGCCTGCACGGGGCTGATCGGTTCCGGGGCCGGCGCTGCCGGCGGGGGCACGGTCGTCACGCTCGCCACCATACCGACGCGTGTCTGGCCGGCGATGGCCCTGCTCCCGACGCATGGTGAGCAGAAAGGGTCGGGTGCGGGCCGTGGACCCGACCATTCCTGCTCACCGAACGCACGCGCCGGGCGGAGCACGGGCCTCCAGGCAGACGGCGCAGGCTGCGCAGCACCGCGCCGACAGCGCCGACGACGCGCGCGAGTAGACAGGACGCATGGAGATCGCACCGATGCTCGCCAAGGCCGTCGCCACCGTGCCCGACCCGGACAGCACGAAGGGCGGGCTGCGGTACGAGCCGAAGTGGGACGGCTTCCGCGGCATCGTGACCATCGACGGCGACGACGTCGAGATCGGCAGCCGCGGCGCCAAGCCGCTCACCCGGTACTTCCCCGAACTCGTCGAGGCGTTCCGCGCGCAGTTCGGCGGACGCGACCACCCGGTCGTCCTCGACGGCGAGGTGATCCTGCGGTCCGGCGAGCCCGGTGCCGAGCGGCTCGACTGGGAGGCCCTGTCGCAGCGCATCCACCCGGCGGCCTCACGGATCGCCAAGCTCAGCGTCGAGACCCCGGCGCAGTTCGTGGTGTTCGACCTGCTGGCGGTCGACGGGCAGGAACTGCTCGACCTGCCGTTCGACGAGCGCCGCGAGCGCCTGGAACAGCTCGGCGACGCGATGACCACCCCGCTCTTCGTCACCCGCACCACGCTCGACGTCGAGCAGGCCCGCGAATGGCTCACCACCTTCGAGGGCGCCGGGCTCGACGGTGTCGTCGCGAAGCCCCGCGCGCGGCCGTACGAACCGAACAAGCGCACCATGCTCAAGATCAAGCACCACCGCACCGCCGACGTCGTCGCCATCGGCTACCGCGTGCACAAGAGCGGCTCCGGTGTCGGGTCGCTGCTGGTCGGCCTGTACGACGCAGACGGCGAGCTCCGCCAGGTGGGCGGCGTCTCCGCCTTCACGGACAAGCGACGGGCCGCGTTGGTCGAAGAACTCGAGCCCGTCGTGCTCCGCGATGCGGACGGGAGGCCCGTGACCGGTGACGGGGAACGGTCGCGGTTCTCGTCGGGTCGCGACACGTCGTTCGTCCGGCTGGCGCCGGAACTGGTGCTCGAGGTCCGGTACGACCAGATGGAGGGCGACCGGTTCCGGCACACCGTGCAGTTCGAGCGGTGGCGGCCCGACCGTGACGCGACGTCGTGCGGGTTCGAGCAGCTCGAGGTGCCGAGTGCGTACGACCTGCACGACGTGCTGTCCTGAGGCGTTCGCCACCGCCCCTGTGCGCTCCTCCGGGTCGTGGAACGCACTGCGGTGTCCGTTTGTCGCTGTTCGGTCACGTTTCCGGATGAGTAGTTAGTCGAACTAGCGAAGTCGTGTGAGGATGTTCCCAGCAGCACGAGGCGTCCATTCCGGAGCCCCGGATGCCTGGATCGAATGGGGATCGACATGAGCACCAGCACGCTTGTCCGCCACCCTCAGCGGAGCCCCTTCACCGAAGTCCGAGAAGCACGGCGTCAGCGCGTCCTGCAGCTCAGCGCGGTCATCAGTGCCATCGCCGGCGTCACCGCCACGGCGCTCGCACTCGTCACGATCGGACTCGGCGCGTGATCGTCGACGGCATCACCGACGCGCACCGCGGCACCTGGTCGAGACTGACCCGCCTGCACACCGCGAGCGTCGGGCTGCCGACGCACACCACCCGCGTCGAGGACCCGGACCGCCAGCGGGACGTCTCCTCCGCAGCCTGAGGTTCGGCTCGGCTGGGCCCGTCTGCTCGACCGCTGGGCCTCAGCTCGGCTTCTTCGCCCGTGAGGGCTGCACGCGCGGCGGTTCCCCCGGCATCTTCGGGAAGTCCGGCGGGAACGGCAGCTCCCCCTCGCCGTTCGCCAGGTCACGCTCCCACCACTCCAGCAGCGGTGCGATGCTGCCCGGCTGCTCCCGCATCGACTCCCACGGGTCGCCGGTGGTCTGCAGCCGCTCCGGAACCGTCCGGATCGTGAAGCTCGTCGGGTCAGCGGTCGGCAGTTCGTCCCATGTGATCGGCGTCGACACCGAGGCGTGCGCCAAGGCCCGGGGGCTGTAGGCACCGGCCATCGTGCGGTCGCGGTTCGCCTGGTTGAAGTCGACGAAGATCCGCTGTCCCCGTTCCTCCTTCCACCACGCCGTCGTCACCTGGTCGGGCATCCGGCGTTCGAGTTCACGCGCTGCGGCGATCACCGCGTGCCGCACGTCGAGGAACTCGTGCTCGGGGTGGATCGGCGCGAACACGTGCAGGCCACGGTTGCCGCTCGTCTTGATCCACGTGGTCAACCCGACCTCGTCGAGGACCTTCCGGAGCTCCTCGGCCACGGGCACCGTGTCACCGAAGCCGGTGCCGGGCTGCGGGTCGAGGTCGATGCGGAGCTGGTCCGGGTGGTCGCTGTCCTCGGCGCGTGAGGCCCACGGGTGGAACACCACCGTGTTCATCTGGGCGGCCCACACCGCCACGGCCGGCTCGTCGATCACGAGCTGCAGGTGCGACCGGGCACTCGGGTAGGTCACCGTCACCGACCGGACGTAGTCGGGCGCTCCCTTCGGCGGGTTCTTGGAGAAGAACTGCTCGCCGTCGACACCACCGGGGAACCGCTGCAGCGAGATCGGCCGGTCGCCGTTCGCCCGGACGAAGGCATCGCCCACCGTCACGAGGTACACCGCCAGGTCGAGCTTCGTGATCCCCGCCTCGGGCCAGAGCACCCGCGAGGGGCTACTGATCCGGACCTCGCGGTCGCCGTCAGGCCCGGGCACACGCACCATCGTCGCTTCGCTCGCCATGCAGCGGACCGTACACGCGTGCCCGCCGCGCGCCCGCAGCCCGGTGTGCGTGCGCCTTCGCGCTCCCGCTGGACACCGGTGTTCCCGGGTCGAACACGCGCACGCCGGTGTTCAGCGCACGAACACCGGTGTCGTGCGGGCACGGCAGGATGGGGCGGGTGAACGCGTACCTCGGCATCGACCTCGCGTGGGGACTCGGCTCGGATCGGAAGGCCGCGAACGAGACCGGGCTGGTCGCGATGGACTCCGACGGCACGATCACCGACGCCGGGTGGGCCCGCGGGGTCGACGCCGTCACCGACTGGATCGCCGCGCACCTCGGGCAACGGTCCCTCATCGCGGTGGACGCCTCGCTCGTCGTGACGAACCCGACGGGCATCCGCGAGTCCGAACGACAGGTCGGGCAGCGCTACGGCCGGTGGAAGGTCGCGGCCAACCCGACGAACCAGGCATCTGCGGCGAGCGCCGGCTCAGCGCTGCTCGACCGGCTGACCGCACTCGGCGTCGGGTACGTCTCCGACACGGACGCCATGCGGGCACGGACCGGTCCGGCGATGTTCGAGTGCTACCCGTACACGACGCTGGTGGGGGTGGAGGAGCTCGGGTACGACGTCGAACGCCCCCGCTACAAGCGACTCGACCTCCGGATCCCTGCCGCCGAGGCTCGTGCCCGTCGCGCCGAGGCCTTCGACGAACTGGTCCGGCGGCTGCGCGAGACCCCGCTCGACCCGCCGCTGCTGCTCGACTCGCACCCGCTGACGCAGCGGCTCGCCGATCCGTCGGTGCTGCACGGTCCGACGCACAAGCACCGCGAGGACCTGCTCGACGGGGCGCTGTGCGCGTGGACGGCGTCGTTCTGGGAGCGACACGGCGACGAGCGCGTGCAGATCCTGGGAGGTGATCCTCCCCACCGACACGGCCCGGACGCCGCTGGCGCGTCGCCCGGGAACCGGCGGCGTGGGCCCACCCTCCCCACCGACACGCCGGACGAGGCGGGCCGCCGGCCCGTCGTGGTGGCGCCCGCACGCCCGTCGCAGCGGGGGCCGCGCGGCTAGGGTTGAGCGGTGAGCTCGACGACCGAACCCCTGCACATCGGGCTGGTGTCGCTGCACACCTCCCCCGGAGACGAACCCGGTTCGGGCGAGGTGGGCGGCATGAACGTCGTCGTCCGGCACCAGGCCGAGGCGCTGGCGGACCTGGGCCACCACGTCGACATCATCACGCGCCGCTCCGCCCCGACGCAGCCGGACTCGGTGTCGCTGGTGCCGGGCGTGTGTCTGCGGTTCCTGTCCGCGGGGCCGGCCCAGCCGGTGCCGAAGGGTGAGCACGACGCGTTCATCGAGCCGTTCCGCCACGAGCTCGAGCAGCTCGGGCAGTTCGACGTCCTGCACTCGCACCACTGGTTCTCCGGAGCGGCCGCGCTGCCCGTCGCCCGTGAGCGCGGCATCCCCCACGTGCAGTCCTTCCACTCCATCGCTGCCGACCCGGCGACGCCGCTGTCCGAGGGCGAGCGCCCCGAGTCCGCCGGTCGCATCGCGGGCGAAGAACTGCTGGCCCGCGAGTCCGACGCCGTCGTCGTGGTGTCCGAGGCCGAAGCGTCGACCGTGCGCTCGCGGCTCGGTGGCGACGACGCCCGCATCTGGATCGTGCCGCCGGGGGTCGACGGTTCCGTCTTCCGTCCCGCTGCCGTCGGTGCGCGCCGCGCCGCCTCGCCCTACGTGGTCGCGGCGGCGCGCGTGCAGCCGCTCAAGGGCCTGGACCTGGCGATCGAGGCGATCGCCGACATCAGCCTGGAGGCCCGCCCCACTCTGGTCATCGCGGGCGACGTCTCGAGTGAGGCGGGCGACTACGTGGACGAACTGCGTCGGCTCGCCGACGCGCGTGGAATCGCCGACCACGTCACCTTCATCGGGCCGCAGTCCCGTGCCGACCTGGCGTTCCTGTTCCGTGGCGCGGCAGCCGTGCTCGTGCCGTCCCACTCCGAGACGTACGGCCTCGTCGCGCTCGAGGGGTCCGCTTCCGGGGTGCCGGTCGTGGCCGCCGCTGCCGGGGGCCTTCGTGAGGCCGTGGTCGACGGGGAGACGGGTGTCGTGCTCGAGTCCCGCGACCCGCAGGACTGGGCGAACGAGATCGAGCGGATCCTGACGGATGCGCCCTACGCCGCCGGGCTCGCTGCTGCGGGCCGGGAGCACGCGGAGCGGCTCAGCTGGGAGCGGTCGGCCGCGGGGCTCGAGGACGTCTACCGCCGGGTGCTCGGACGCTCGTGAGCAGGTCGGGGGCCCCGGACACGGGCGATCGGTTCGCGGCGTTCTGGGCCGCGATCGACGCCGTGCCCGTGGAGTCCGACGCCGAGGCGCTCTACGACGTCGGATCGGCCGAGGGGCGGCTGCGTCGGGCGAACCTGACGCGGTACCTGGAGCAGTCCGGGCCGGGTGCCGACACGCTGCTCGTGGCCGAGGCCCCGGGGTGGCGCGGCATGACGAACACGGGCGTGCCGTTCACGAGCATGCGTGAACTCGGGTCCGAGTACCTCGTGCCGCCGGACCCGACCGCCCCGTGGGAAGCGTCGTCCCGCGTCGTGCACGCAGCGCTCGAGGGGTGGCACGGCGCGCTCCCCGTCGCGTGGGCGATCTTCCCGCACCATCCGTTCGTGGCACCGGACCGGCTGACGAACCGCACGCCCCGGCCCGCCGAGGTCCGCTCGGGAGCGCCCGTCGCGCTCGCGCTGCTGGAGGCCCTCGGCGGCGCAGACAAGGTCCGGGTGGTCGCCGTCGGTCGGAAGGCGCAGGGAGCGCTCGCGCTGGCCGGCATCGAGGCGGTCGCCGTACGGCACCCGGCGCAGGGTGGCGCGAAGCAGTTCACCGAGCAGGTGCGGGCGCTCGACCGCTAGCCGTCGGCCCGTCCCGGTCGGGTGCCGGTCGGGTGCCGGTTGCGTCCCGCTCAGGCGGAGCGGACCTCGACACCCTTCGTCGCCAACCGCTCGGCGACGTGGGCGGGCAACGGTGCGGCGGCGTACACGGTGCGGAGCTCCGGCAGGTCGAGCAGGTCGTCCCAGTTCTGCGGGTCGAAGCGGTCGTCCGAGCCGTCCCAGCCGGGGTGGACGTCCTGCAGGACCTCGAGGTCGGAGTCCACCGTGATCTCCGTGACGAGCGACAGGTGCGACGGCAGCAGGTCGAGGTCGTCGTAGTACTCGCGCGCCCGGTCGTCCTGCCCGTCGACGTCGAGGTCCTCGTCGGTCTCGTCCTCGGCGTCCGGGTCGTAGGGGTCGAGGACGTCGAGGTCGTAGCAGAGGACATCGAGCACCAGGAGCTTCGCGTTGAAGTCCGCGAACTCGATGGGCTCCTCGGTGGTGTTCGACTGCTGGTCCATGGCCCGGAGCGTATCCGTCGCCGCGGGACCGTGTTGCGATCGCGAGAAACCTTCCTGTGGGACTGGACAGCAAGGTGTTCCGCGCGCAAGGGTGACGCATGGCCACCACCAAGACGGACCGCCCACAGCAGGAGCAGCACGAGCTCCGCCGGGTCATCGGTCCCAAGCTCCTGCTGCTGTTCATCGTCGGCGACATCCTCGGTACGGGTGTCTACGCGCTCACCGGCCAGGTCGCGGCCGAGGTCGGTGGGGCAGCGTGGCTCCCGTTCCTCATCGCGTTCGCGGTCGCCCTGCTGACGGCGTTCTCGTACCTCGAGCTCGTGACGAAGTACCCGCAGACCGCCGGCGCCGCGCTCTACGTGCACAAGGCGTTCGGCATCCACTTCGTCACGTTCATCGTGACGTTCATCGTGATGTGTTCCGGGATCACGTCGGCGTCGACCGCGTCGCGGGCATTCGCGGCGAACCTCGGCGCGGGGTTCGGCATCGAACTGCCGAACGGCGTGGTGATGCTCATCGCGATGGGCTTCATGCTCGCGGTGATGTTCATCAACTTCCGCGGGGTGAGCGAGAGCGTCAAGACGAACGTCGTGCTGACGCTGGTCGAGCTGTCCGGTCTCGTCATGGTGATCCTGATCGGGTTCTGGGCGATCGCGGGCGGCAACGCGGACTTCTCGCGGGTCGTGATGTTCGAGACGCCGGAGGACAAGTCCCTGCTGCTGTCGATCAGCACCGCGACGTCGTTGGCGTTCTTCGCGATGGTCGGGTTCGAGGACTCGGTCAACATGGCCGAGGAGACGAAGGACCCCTCGCGCATCTTCCCGAAGATCATGCTCACCGGCCTCGGCATCACCGCCGTGATCTACGTGCTCGTGTCGATCTGCGCCGTCGCCGTGGTGCCGATCGGTGAGCTCGCCGGCAACGAGACGCCGCTGGTGACCGTGGTGCAGACCGCGGCGCCGGACTTCCCCATCGCCGACCTGCTGCCGTTCATCTCGATGTTCGCCGTCGCCAACACGGCCCTGATCAACATGATGATGGCGTCGCGACTGCTCTACGGCATGAGCAAGCAGGGCGTGCTGCCGGGCTTCCTGTCCCGCATCTCCCCCGCCCGTCGCACCCCGTCGACCGCGATCGTCTTCACCACGCTCATCTCGCTCCTGCTGATCGGGTGGGTCTCGCTCGACCCCGACTCCCCCATCGTCGTGGTCCTCGGCGGCACGACCTCGCTGTTGCTGCTGACGGTGTTCGCCGTCGTCAACGTGACCGTGCTCGTGCTGCGCCGCGACAAGGTCGACCACAAGCACTTCCGTGCCGGTGTGGTCATCCCGATCATCGGCATCGTCACGTGCCTGTGGCTCGTCATGCCGTTCTCGTCCGGTCGTGACCCGCAGCAGTACCAGATCGCCGGCGCCCTGCTGGCCCTGGGCGTGCTGCTCTGGGTCCTGACGTGGTTCACCCACGGACGGAAGCAGGCTGAGAAGGCCCCGACCGGACTCGTCACGGAACCGACGAAGGTGCAGCGCCCGCCGCACGACCAGCGCGACGCCTGATGGACGCGACGAGCGTCATCTGGACCGTCGTCATCACCGTGATCGCCGCGCTGTCGCTGTCCGCCGGAGGCTGGCACCTGCGCCAGGCTCGGGGTCGGGGTCGAGGGGACGACCGACGCGAGCGCTGACCGCCGTGCACGGATGACCGTGACGGTTCTGGTTCGCGAAGCCCCCGATTCGCAAACCAGAACCGTCACTCGTTGTTGGGGATGCACCTTCCCCGCGGCGAGCAACCGGCGGCGGACCGCGGACTCCGAACTCCGAACCCCGAATGTGCGAGCACGGCGGGCCGCCGCAGGCTTCCCAGGAGGCGCCCGTACGCTCGTGCTGCTCTTCCTGCTCCGTCCGCCCAGCACTCGCCCAGCCCGTCGAGAGGTCCCGTCATGCGCCGTGTCGGCATCACCCTGGCCTCGGTGTTCGGCGCCGGGATCGTGGCGGTCGGCATCGGCGTGGTCGTCCTCGTGGTGATCGCGGTCAACTCGCTCGCCGGGGTCGCCAAGTCGAGCGCCGCGACTCCGGAGCCCGCGTGTCCGGCCGTCGCTTCGAAGACGATCGGGGGCATGGTCGTGCCGGCGGGACCCGTCGCCGGCTTCTGCCAGGACCGCCTGGTGAACGCCGCGCACGTGATCGAAGCCGCTCAGGCACTCGGGATCGGCCCGCACACGCAGGCCGTCGGTGTGATGACCGCGATCGGTGAGTCGAGCCTGGTCAACCTGGACCACGGCGACGCCGCCGGCCCGGACAGCCGCGGACTGTTCCAGCAGCGCGACAACGGCGCCTGGGGCACGTACGAGCAGCGGATGGACCCGTACACGGCCGCGACGATGTTCTACACGAAGCTCGTGAAGGTACCGGGCTGGAAGACGATGACGCCGACGCAGATGGCACACGCGGTGCAGATCAACTCGGACCCGGACCACTACGCGAAGTCGTGGCCGGAGGCGAAGGTGATCGTCGAGGAGCTCACCGGCCAGACCGTGCCGGACACCGCTCCCCAGGGCTGACCCGTCACGAGGCCACCGCCTGTGTTTCCTCGTCGAACTCGACGATGGCCGCTCCGCCGGAGTGCACGACGACCTGCGCGCGGAGCCGGACGGACTGCTCGTCGAGGGCGCACGCGCAGGCGTCGACCCACTCCCAGTCCACCGGGTAGAGGCGATCGGCGCCGGGGCGTTCCCACGCGAGCACGACGTCGACGGCACCGAGCTGCGCGACGATGTCGGCGATCAGGGCGGCGAAGTCGTCGACGTGTTCGTCCGGCGAGTACGGCAGGTCGGCGATCGGCAGCAGGAACGGGATCGACATCCCGCGGTCGTCGAGGAACAGCACCCAGCACTGCCGACGCAGCGGGCGTTCGACGACGGCTTCGACGAGTGCGACGACGTCGTCGTCGGTGCGGACGGGTTCACGGGTCAGGCGGTCGAGCATCTCGGTGTCAGGCATGGCCCCAGCGTGGCGGCCCAGCATCCACCCCCGAGGCAACGACCAGCTTCTGTGGAGAGACGCTCGACGAGCCCGGCCTGTGGAGGAAGAACCGCTCAGATGCCGTGCGTGACCGAGCTGTCGACGAGCAACAGCGAGGCGAAGAACACCGCGACGATCGCTGCCATACCGACGAGCACCACCGGCCAGGTCAACCGTCGGCGCACGAGCCGCAGCACGCACACCACGATCGTCGCGACGAGCACCACCGCCACGATGATCGGCCCCATGACGACCACGGAGTCACCCAGCGTCTCGTTGCAGGTGTTGCCCGGTGCCGCACACGACACGAACGCCAGCGACATGAGCTTGATCCCCCACCCCGCTGCCAACGCACCCACCGTGAGCACCACGAGCAGGGCGGCGGAGGCGACCACGTCCGCGACGCGAGCGCGTCCTGCCCGGGGGTGCCGGGCCTCCCGACCGAAGCGCGCCGGGCCGGACCCGAGCGGATCGGGACCCGACGCAGGACCCGACCCGGGGCCCACACCGGGGGCAGGCCCGGTCTGCCGCGCGGGCGCGCCCATCAGGAGCGCCGGCCGCGCGTCGACCAGAGGGCGAGCGCGATGAGGACGGGCTGGCCGAACAGGCGACCGAAGCGCTTCTCGTCGCTGTCCAGGCCGAAGGCGTCGCGACGGTTTACCCACTGCGACAGGTTGCCGGGGAAGATCACCGTGAAGAACAGGGCAGCGACCGAGCCGACGAAGCGACGCGCCGACTTCGGCGCGAGCACCAGGGCCGAGCCGAGCGTGATCTCCGCGACCCCGGACGCGAGCACCGTCGTGTCGTCGTCGAGCGGCACGAAGTCGGGCACCTGCGCCGTGAACTCCTTGCGCGCGAAGGTGAGGTGGCTCGTGCCCGCGACGACGAGGGCCAGGCCGAGCAGGACGCGGAAGAAGGAACGCATGCCTCCATGGTGCCCGTTCCCACGGCCGGATGCCCGCGCTGCGCGACCCGGACGTACCCGAAGCGAGGTTCACTCGCTACCATGCCGTCCATGGGAGCAGTCGCTCGGGACCACGAACCGCCGGCAGCTCCGGCGACCTTCGCGGTGTTGCTCGGACCGGTCGCGTTCTACCTGGGCATCATCGTGCCCGCGCAGTCCACCATCCGCCACGTCCTGCTCGCTGCCGTGTTCGGGCTGGTCTGCGTGCTGAGCGGCTGGCGGGCGATCCGGATCGCCGGCCGTCGCCGAGCCGTGCAGGTGTGGTCGTGGATCGGCATCGTCATCGGCACCGCCGGACTCGTCATGCTCGTCTGGCAGGTACTCGTGATCGTGAGCGGCGGCACGTTCCCGCCGCCGTTCTGGTCGCCGTACGCCAACCGCTGACGCGGTCCGGCCGGGAGGCCCGGGTCGGGTCCGCCCCGCCGCCCACGAAACGGGTCGGTCCGGGTCAGGGCCGCCCCACCTGACGACGCCGGGTCACCAGCCGAGCGTGCCGGGCGCGCCCTTGAACGGGCCGACGATGTCCGCCGTGATCCAGCCGCCGTAGAAGTCGCCGTCCTGCGCCTGGACGCGTTCGCCGCCGACCTCGCACGAATCCATCGCCGACGGGTAGATGGCGACGCGTTCCCGCAGCGACTCGTAGCCGGGGACCGGTGTCGGGTAGTTCCACGCGGCACGGCTCGCGACCGTGCCATCGCCGCCGACGACGTCGAAGTAGCGCGCCAGGCCCTTGAACTCGCACATGCTCGATCCCGACGCCTTGACGAGCGCGCCCTCGGCCAGATCGGCCATCGGCAGGTAGTAGACCGGCGGGTGCGAGGTCTCGAGCACGCGGACGGCGTCGGTCGTGTCCGCGACGACCGTGCCGCCCAGACGGACGACGACGCGGGCGGTGACCCGCTCGACGGCGGGTGGGCGGGGGTAGTCCCAGACGGATTCCTGGCCGGGGCCGGGCTCGGTCCTCTTCGGGTGACGCATGCTCCAGGTGTACGCCCGGAGCCTGCGGTGCAGCCGCGTGCGTGCGCGGAATCGTCTCCGGGTGCACCATGGGCGGGTGACGACGACGACACGCACCCTGTTCCGACGGAAGCCCATCGAGACGATCGATGACGAGGCCGGGGGCGAGGGCGGCCTCAAACGGCACCTCGGCCTGTGGCAGCTCACCGCGATCGGCATCGGCGGCATCATCGGCGCCGGCATCTTCACCCTCGCCGGCACCGTCGCGAACGGCGTCGCCGGACCCGCGGTGCTGATCAGCTTCCTGGTCGCCGGCGTCGCGAGCGCCGCCGCCGCCCTGTCCTACGCCGAGTTCGCCGGGCTCATCCCGAAGGCCGGCAGTGCGTACACGTACGGCTACGCGGTGCTCGGCGAGATCGTCGGGTGGTTCATCGGCTGGGACCTGTTGCTCGAGTACACCGCGATCGTGGCGGTGGTCGCGATCGGGATCTCCGGCTACGTCGGGTTCCTGGTCGGCCAGTTCGGCATCGACCTGCCCGCGTGGATGCTCGGCGCCCCCGGCACCGGTGACGGCCACGTCATCGACGTCTTCGCGATCGCGCTGTGCCTGCTCACCGCGTTCGTGCTCACCCGCGGCATCCGCAGCGCCGCCCGGTTCGAGTTCGTCGCCGTCGGCATCAAGGTGGCGCTCGTCGTGCTCATCGTCGTGCTCGGGGTGTTCCACATCAACAGCGCGAACTACTCCCCGTACTTCCCGTTCGGGTTCGGCGGCGTGATGACCGGCGCCGCGACCGTGTTCTTCGCCGTGTTCGGCTACGACGCCATGTCCACGGCGGCCGAGGAGTCCACCGACGCCCGCAAGCACATGCCGAAGGCGATCCTCCTGTCCCTCGGCATCTCGATGGTGCTGTACGTCCTGGCGACCCTCGTGCTCACGGGGATGCAGAAGTACACCGACATCGACCCGGCGTCGGGCTTCTCGTCGGCGTTCGCGTCGGTCGGGCTCGGCGGTGTCGCCAACGTCATCGCGATCGGTGCCATCGTCGGCATCGTCACGGTGCTGGTGACGTTCATGCTCGGTGCCTCGCGCGTCTGGTTCTCGATGAGCCGCGACGGTCTGATGCCGAAGTGGTTCGCGAAGACCGACCCGAAGCGGCACGTGCCGACACGGGTGACCTGGATCCTCGGCATCGCGTCGGCGATCCTGGCCGGGGTGCTGCCGATCGGTGTCGTCGCGGAGCTCACGAACATCGGCATCCTGCTCGCGTTCGTCGTGGTCTGCTCGGCCGTGGTGGTGCTGCGCTACCGGCAGCCCTACCTGGACCGCCAGTTCCGGCTGCCGTTCATGCCCGTCATCCCGATCATCGGCGTCATCGCGTCGCTGTGGCTCGTCACGTTCCTGCAGTGGGAGACGTGGGTGCGGTTCGCGATCTGGTTCGCGATCGGGCTCGGTGTGTACTTCGGGTACTCGCGGAAGCACAGCAAGCTGGCCGAGCCGGCGAAGCGCTGACCCCGAGCCCCTGCGCGGCTACCGCGACGGAGACCGTCGGCGTCTCAGCACGGCCCAGACGACGGCGACCACCACGCCCGCTGCGAACCACAGCCACGAGTTCGGCTGCCCGGCGAGCGCACCGGCCGCGCTGCCGATCAGCCCCAGCACGAGGGCGGTCAGCGGCAGCCACTGCTTGGTCGTTCGTGTGGGTCGGGATGCCATGGGCGAGACCTTCGTGACAGGGGTGCGGACAGCGCCGAGCCGCAACTGCACATCGACGGATCCGGCTCGGAGTGGAGCCAGTGTACGGCTGGGTCGTCGACGACGATCGACGCCGCTCAGCGCCGCAACGTCTCCCGCGGGTACTCCCCGAACCGGGCCGCGTACACCGACGCGAACCGCCCCATGTGCGCGAAGCCCCAGCGCCGCGCGACGTCCGCCACCGAGGTAGCGTGCGGCTCGAGGACCCGCAGTTCCTCGTGCACGCGCCCGAGCCGCACCTCGCGCAGGTACGTCATCGGCGAGCGCTCGAACGCTCGCTGGAACGACTCCTGGATCCCGCGGATGCTCAGCCCCGCGGCCTGTGCGACGTCGGCGACGGTCAGCGGCTCGTGGGCGTGTGCCTGGATGAACTCGACCGCGGCACGGAGTCGTCCGTCGCTGCGGGTGCCGTAGCCGGAGGGGAACCGCTCGGCCTGCAGCGGGTACATCCGGAACAGGGCGCGGGCGACGTCGCGCTGCGCTTCGTGCCAGGCGAGCGACTCCTCGCCCTCCTCGCGCAACGCGTGGAGGGCACCCGACACGGCGGTGCGCCAGAGTGCGACGGCGGACGGGTCCGGGGCGGCGGTCGTGTCGAACGCCACGGTGCCGTCGACCAGGTGGTTCTCGGCAGCGACGTCGAGCACCAGGTCCCGGCGCAGGTGCACCAGGCGCTGGTCCCAGTCCTGGTACTCCATCTCGAACCGGCGCTCGACGGGGAACATCGTCGGGACGCCGGGCTGCATGCGGACCTCGTCGTGGCCGACGTCGACGCGGGCTTCGCCGCGTTCGAGCCACTGCACGACGACCTCGCCCTCGGTGGCGACGTCGCCCCGCAGGTACCCGTGCATCTGGGAACGGCGGATGCTGAGCCGTTCGTCACCGACGCCGACGTACTTGAACCAGTAGTCCTGGTCGAGGGCCCGGGAGTACCAGGCCTTTCCCGCGTACATGCCAGCGAGCGAGCTGATGGCGGAGTCGGTGTCCTGCCCGGCCACGGCGACGAGTGCACGCGGCGGCGTGGGACGCGCAGCGGGGTCGGAGCCCGGAGCGGGCGACTTCGACTCGGTCGTGTCGGTCATGGGGCCACCTCTCTCTCCTGGAAGCAGAGCGGTGTGATCACGTGCGGTGGTGCCGACCTGCCCCCTCACGCTAAGGAGCGGTGCGTGGTCGTACAACCAGGTTGCGTTCCGTGGCCTAACGGCCGGTCCAGCGCACCCAACCGTGCACCTGGGCGGCGGCGCTCTCGAACGACGAGTGCCCACCGGTCAACGAGTGGTCCGGTGAATCGACCGTGTACGTGTCGGTCCGGGTGATGTCGCACACGACTTCCGAGCCGAGCCACCCGTTCCAGTGGTCGGCTGAGTCGCGTACCCACCGCAGTCGGTCCGGCATGCGTTTCCAATCGGTTCCGTGGACCGCAGTCGTCGCGCTCCGGTGTCGACGGTAGCCCTGCCCGATGTGGGGCGCCCAGGGTGGCGGCGCGGATCGTCGGTGGCGACTGGCACGATGGACCCGTGCCAGCAGCCCCGATGATCGACGCCGTCGACGTCATCCGATTCGTCGGGCCGCAGACCTTCGGCCGTGCACGCGACGTCGTCCGCGCCGGACTGGTCGACGACGCCACCTGGCACGACGACGACGGCACGGTCACCGCGGTCGTGTCCGGCACCGCCGACGACCCGTACGAGCTGCGCGTCGACACCACCCCGGCTCGCGGCGACTTCGTCCGCCCGGTCCGCAGCAGCTGCAGCTGCCCGCTCGGCGGCGACTGCAAGCACGTCGCGGCTGCGCTCCTCACCATCAACGCCCGCGCCCTCGCCGCGAACGCCGGCCCGCGTCCGGACGCGCCGGCTCCGCCGCCCTCTGACTGGAGGCACGACCTCGCCCGCCTCGCCGGTGACGACGAGCAGGCGCCCACCCCGCAGGGCACGCGGATGGGGCTGCAGTTCGAGTTGCGTGACGCGGTCCCCGCCAAGCTCGCCTCGCGAGCCCGTGCCGCGGGCCGTGCGCTGCCGACGGCGTCCCGCAGCGTGCGGCTCGGCGTCCGCCCGGTGACCCGAAGCGACGCCGGCAACTGGGTGCGTGGGCAGCTGACCTGGGGCACGCTCCCCTACTCGCAGAACCGGCTCGGCGTCGGTGCCGAGCAGCACGCCTGGTTCCTGCAGCTCGCCGCCCTGCACCGCGCCGGGCAGCTCGCCGGGTTGCCGGGTGAGAGCGACTGGCTGCACCTCGACGACTTCCGGAGTCCCCTGCTCTGGCCGCTCCTGCAGCAGGCCGCGACGCTCGACATCGCGTTCGTCACCGGCAAGCGCGAGGGCGGCGCGGTGCTCGGCACGCAGGCCCAGGTGCTGCTCGACGTCGGCCGGCACGACGACGCCGTGGTGATCGGCGCGAGTGCGGTGCTCGACGGCCGACCAGTGGTGCCCAGTGCGGCGCGGATGATCGGCGACCACGGCGTCTACGTGTTCCGCGAGAGCCCGGAGTTCACGGTCGCCGTCGCCCCGACCCCCGCGCCGGTGCCCGAGGACCAGCGCCGCATGCTCGTCGAGGGCACCCGCATCACCGTGCCGACGGCCGAGGTCGACGAGTTCCTGGCGGACTGGTCGCCCCGGTTGCGCGGTGCCCTCGGGCTGGTCAGCTCGGACGGCTCGGTGGAGCTGCCCGAGCGCACCCCGCCCGAACTCGTGCTCACCGCGACCTTCGAGCCGGCCCGGGCGCCGCGCACCGACGACCGCGTGCACCTGCACTGGCGCTGGCACGTCGACGGCCGGAAGGACCCGGTGTCCCTGCACGGTCCGCTCCCCGACCTGTCCGGGCTCCGTGCCGCCGACGATCCGGCCGGCACCGACGACGCACCCGTGACGAGCCCGACCAGTCCCGACGACGCACCCGCGGTGGAGCCGACCACGGCGACGACGCCGGCCGACGACGCGACGCGGGCCGGCCCTCCCGTCCGCAGTGCCGGACCCGGTGGCGGACTGGACTGGTTCCAGGACGGCACCATCGACGGCGCCGACGTCGCGGTGTTCGCGAACGAGTTCCTGCCGGAGCTGCCGTCGCTCGGCGTCCGCACCGTCGTGCAGGGCGAGCGGCTCGACTACGAGCGGCTGAGCGGGCGACCGCACATCCGCGTCACGACGATGCCGTCGGACAAGCACGACTGGTTCGACCTCGGCATCATCGTCAGCGTCAACGGCAAGCAGATCCCGTTCACGCCGCTGCTCACCGCGCTCGCGGGTCGGCAGCGACGCCTGAAGCTCGTCGACAACTCGTACCTGTCCCTGGCCGACCCCGCGTTCGACCGGCTCAAGGAACTCATCGACGAGGCCCGCGACCTGGACGAGTGGGAGCCCGACCAGCCGATCGCCGTGACGCCGCTGCACGCCGGGCTGTGGACCGAGTTCGACCTGCTGGCCGACGAGACCTCGCACGACGAACGCTGGCAGGCGATCACCGCGGGGCTGCTCGGGGCGACTCCCCCGGGTGACGTCCCGGTGCCGGACACCGTGCACGCCGACCTGCGGCCCTACCAGCACGCCGGGTACGCGTGGCTGTCGTTCCTGGTGACGCACGGCATCGGCGGGGTGCTCGCCGACGACATGGGTCTCGGCAAGACGCTGCAGGTGCTCGCGATGGTCGCCGCCCGTCGTGCCGCGGAGCCCGACGCTCCCCCGTTCCTGGTCGTCGCACCGACCTCGGTCGTCGGCAACTGGGCGGCCGAGGCCGCGAAGTTCGTGCCGTCGCTGCGGGTCGCGACGGTGAACTCGACGTCGCTGAAGGACCCCGGGCTCGTCGCACGGACCGCCGCCGCGTCGGACGTCGTCGTCACGTCCTACGCGCTGCTCCGGCTCGATGCCGACGCCTGGACCGACCTGCCGTGGTCGGCGCTGGTGCTCGACGAGGCCCAGTTCGTGAAGAACCCGCAGTCGCAGACCCACCGTGTCGCCTCGGAGCTGCAGGCACCGGTGAAGTTCGCGATCACCGGCACCCCGCTCGAGAACGGGCTGACCGACCTGTGGGCACTGTTCCACATCGTCGCGCCGGGGCTGCTGTCGACCTGGACCCGGTTCGGCGACGACTACGTGAAGCCCCTCGCCTCACCCGAGCTCCGGGGCGAAGCCCGCCAGGAGCTCACCGGGCGGCTGCGTCGACGGATCCGGCCGCTCATGCTCCGGCGCACGAAGGAAGCCGTCGCGTCCGACCTGCCCCCGAAGCAAGAACAAGTGGTCCGGGTCACGCTCGACCCCGCGCACCGTGCGCTGTACGAGCGCACGCTCAACCGGGAGCGGCTGAAGGTCCTCGACCTGATCGACGACCTTTCCAAGAACCGGATGATCGTGTTCCGGTCGCTGACGCTGCTGCGGATGCTCGCGCTGTCGCCGGCGCTGGTGTCCGCCGGAGCGTCCGGGTCGGCGTCGTCCGGCTCCGACGTCACGTCCGGCTCGACCCCGATCCCCTCGGCCAAGCTCGACCTGCTGCTCGACGAACTCGAACAGCTCGCGGCAGAGGGGCGACGCGCCCTGGTGTTCAGCCAGTTCACCTCGTTCCTGCGGATGGTGTCCGACGCCCTCGACGCCCGCGGCATCGGGTACGAGTACCTCGACGGCTCCACCCGCAAGCGCCCCGAGGTCATCGAGCGCTTCCGGCAGGGCACCGCCCCGGCGTTCCTCATCTCGTTGAAGGCCGGCGGCTTCGGACTCACCCTGACCGAGGCGGACACCGTGTTCGTGCTCGACCCGTGGTGGAACCCCGCCGCCGAGTCCCAGGCCGTCGACCGCACGCACCGCATCGGCCAGACCCGGTCGGTGAGCGTCCAGCGGTTCATCGCCGAGGACACCATCGAGGAGAAGGTCCTCGCCCTCGCCGCCCGCAAGGCCGAGCTGTTCGCCACGATGATCGACGACGACGCCCTGTTCGCCGACGACCTGACCGCCGACGACATCCGTTCCCTGCTGACCTGACCCGCCGCCTGCCGGCTCCCCCGCTGTTCGCCCGCCGCCGCGCTGCCCGCCGCCGCGCTGCCCCGCTGCCCCGCTGCCGTGCCAGATCCGCACCGTGCGAGATCCGCCAACCCGTGCGACATTGCCCGCCCCGTGCCACGCCACAACCCCGCACCGAACAACCCCGGCCGCACACACCTACCAACCCCGCACCGTGCCCACCACGCTGCCCCGCCCCCGCGCCAGATACGCACCGTGCAAGGTCGCTCAACCCGTGCGAGATTGCCCGCCCCGTGCCACGCCACAACCCCGCACCGAACAACCCCGACCGCACACACCGACCAACCCCGCACCGTGCTCACCACGCTGCCGCGCTGCCGCGCCAGATCCGCACCGTGCAAGGTCGCTCAACCCGTGCGAGATTGCCCGCCCCGTGCCACGCCACAACCCCGCACCGAACAACACCGACCGCACACACCGACCAACCCCGCACCGTGCCGCGCGCGCCGCCCCGGTATGTCGGTCACGCACGAGATGATCGTCCCTGTCCCGCCAGACCCGCACCACCGCACCACGTTCCGCCCCGCACCACGTTCCGCCCCGCACCACCTGGAGTCCCACCGCATGACGTCCCGCCGACGCCGCAGCCGCATCACCCTGACCTCCGTCCTCGTCGTCCTGGCCCTCGCCGTCGGTGGGTACGCCCTCGACGCCACCGGGGCCCTCGGCCCGGACGCCGACGCGGCCGGCACGACCGACGCGGCCGGCACGACCGACGCGGCCGGCAAGACCGCTGCGGGCGGCCCCACAGCCGTGGAGACGACCACGATCGGACCGCAGGACGCGTCGTCAGGGGCGAGCCCGACCTCCAGTCCGACCGTCAGCCGCGGAACCGACGCCGACGCGGTCCGCGCACGCACCCAGCTCGCCGACCTGCCCGTCAAGGGCAAGGCGGCGGCCACCGGCTACGACCGCACCGGCGACTTCGGCAGCGCCTGGCTCGACGTCGACCACAACGGGTGCGACACGCGGAACGACGTCCTCGCCCGCGATCTGGCCGGCATCACCCGCGAGGGTCGCTGCAAGGTCCTCACCGGCACCCTCGTCTCGCCGTACACCGGTGCGCGGGTGGACTTCGTCCGCGGCAACACGACCTCGACGCTCGTGCAGATCGACCACGTCGTCGCGCTCGAGAACGCCTGGCGCACCGGAGCCCAGCGCCTCACCGAGACCGAGCGGCAGGCACTGGCGAACGACCCGGTGAACCTGTTCGCCGTCGACGGCCGGTCCAACTCGCAGAAGGGCTCCGGCGACGCGGCGACCTGGCTCCCCGCGAACAAGGCGTTCCGCTGCACCTACATCGAGCACCAGGTCACGGTGAAGACGAAGTACCACCTTTGGGTGGCCCCGGCAGAGCGGGACGCGATGGAACGCGTGCTCGGCGCCTGCTGACGTCGGGCGGCCCGGCGCCGCTGAGTGTCAGCCTGGAGGCCCGGCGCACCTCCGCCCCGCGTGGCAGGCTGCGGACATGGCTGAGCAACTCACAGTGCCGCAGGCGTTCGCGCTCCTCCAGGTCGAGCCCGGCGGCCGCAAGTCCCTCGACGGGCAGACGCTGGACACCGGCCTCGCGGGCGCGGTCCTCGCCGACCTCGCACTCCGCGGTGTCGTCTCGCTGCAGAACGGCCTGGTCACCGTCGTGAACGGCGCCGCCACGGGCGACCCGGTGCTCGACGGCGTCGTCGGGTCGATCGCGGCATCGGGTGCGCCGCGCAAGGCGAAGTGGTGGGTGAGCCGGCTCGGCAAGCAGCGGCTGCGCGATGACGTGTTCGCCGGCCTCGTCGCCAGGGGCATCATCAGCGTCGAGCAGGGCAAGGTGCTCGGCCTCTTCCCCACCACGAAGCACCCGGAGCGCGACGGAGCCCCGGAGGCACTGCTGCGATCGGGCATCGCGGACGTGCTGGCTCGGCGGGCGGGCCCGACACCTTTCTCCGCTGCGGTCATCGGGCTGCTCGACGCGACGAACACGCTCCGCAAGCAGTTCGGCGCGGTCGACAAGGGCCTGGTCGAGGAGATCACCTCGGGGACCTGGGCGAGCCCCGCGGTGCAGGCCGTGCTCGAGCAGATTCGAGCCGCGGCGATGATCGTCATCATGGCGGCGACCACCGCGACGGCAACCACGGTCATCACGAGCTGAGGTCGGCCGCGGGCACCCGCTGGGCACCCACTGACGAGGCCGTTGCGCGACAGGTGTAGTCTACTTTTATCGATGCGGATGCATTGATCGGACTCGCTGCTCCACCGCGGACCCCGAGCCCTTCGCCGTCGAAGACCTCAGGAGGCCTCCCCCATGCCCGAAACCACCACCGGCACCACCCGCTTCACCGACCGTGTCGTCCTCATCACCGGCGGCGGCTCCGGCCTCGGCCGTGCGACCGCGGTCCGCCTGGCCGCCGAGGGCGCTGCGCTCTCCCTGGTCGACGTCTCCGAGCAGGGTCTCGAGGCGACGAAGACCGCCGTCCTCGACTCCACCCCAGACGCGCAGGTCCTGACGACCGTCGCCGACGTCTCCGATGAAGCCCAGGTCGACGCCTACGTCAGCGCCACGACCGAGCGCTTCGGCCGCATCGACGGCTTCTTCAACAACGCCGGCATCGAGGGCAAGCAGAACCCGACCGAGTCCTTCACCGCCGCCGAGTTCGACAAGGTCGTGTCGATCAACCTGCGTGGCGTGTTCCTCGGGCTCGAGAAGGTCCTCAAGGTCATGCGCGAGCAGGGCTCCGGCATGGTCGTGAACACCGCGAGCGTCGGCGGCATCCGCGGCATCGGCAACCAGTCCGGGTACGCCGCCGCCAAGCACGGCGTCGTCGGACTCACCCGCAACTCGGCCGTCGAGTACGGTCGCTACGGCATCCGCATCAACGCCATCGCCCCCGGGGCCATCTGGACGCCCATGGTCGAGAACTCGATGAAGCAGCTCGACGCGGAGAACCCCCGCAAGGCGGCCGAGGAGTTCATCCAGGTCAACCCGACGAAGCGCTACGGCGAGGCCCCCGAGATCGCCGCCGTGGTCGCGTTCCTGCTCTCCGACGACGCGTCCTACGTCAACGCGACGGTCGTCCCGATCGACGGCGGGCAGTCGGCCGCGTACTGAGTCCGTCACCTCCGACACCCGGCGCACGTCCGCGTGCGCTGGGCGTCGACCTGGAGGCGCGGCTCGGCCCCGCCGTGTCCTGCGGGCGTGACAGCATGGTCGGCGTGAGCAACGACGAGACGAACGGATCAGCCTTCGGCCGAGGCGTCGACAAGACCCCGCCGACCGCTGCCGCCGAACTGCGACGGAGGATGGCCGCCTCTCCGGCGGGCTTCCTGCGCAGCGCGGCGTGGGTGCCCTGGAAGCCGGCGGGCAGTCCGGAAGCCGGCAGCGTCGCCCACGTCATGATCCGTGACAAGCCGTTCGTGCCGGTCTTCACCGACCCCGGCGAACTCGCCGCCGGCCTGCCCGAGGCCGAGGGTCGCCCGGTGCCGATGTCCGAACTCGTGTCGGCGCTGCCCGAGGAGTTCGGCATCGTGGTCGACCCGACGAGTGCCGAGGCGGCGAACTTCCTGCACGCCGACGTCCTCGCGCAGATGCGGGTGCAGATGCAGAGCGGTGTCCCGACGAGCGACGACTGACCCGCACGCTCCCACCGTCCGCGGCGGGCGAGTGCGGAGCGTTTTCCGCTGTGTGACGGTTCTGGTTCACGATCCGCGGGGTTCATGAACCGAAACCGTCAAGCGGGCGTCAGGAACCCGACGCCGCCCCGACCACCGCAAGCGTCAGCGCGAGGGCGATCGCCACCGCCGCAGCCGTCCCGAGCGCGACGAGCCACCCGAGCGGCCGCTTCCGACGGACCTTCGCCGCGAGCACTCCGCCTGCAGTGCACACGACGACGAGGACGATCGCCTCGACCACTGCGGTCTGCATGCCCATCGACCGGTTGCAGACGTGCGTCGAGGACTCCCAGTCACACCCGTACTGCGACACCGTCCCGAGGACCCAACCGAACAGCACCGCGAAGCCGCTGAGCATCGCGATGACCACGAACAGGGCGATGGTGACGACCAGGTCGACCGTCGACGCCGTGTTCGCCTTCGGCGCCGGGACCGGGCCCGGCACTGGTGCTGCTGTCGGCTGTGGTCCTTGCGCTCCTGCAGACATCGTCCCCCGCTCCCCTGGCCCCCTCGGCCTTCTGCAGCCTAGAGGATCCGCCCCGTCGCCTCGATCAGCGGCCCCGTTCGACGAGCTCGATGAAGCGGGACAACAGGGACAGACCGGCGATCGACGGGGGCAGGCCCGTGGTGAGCGCCGGCGAGTGCACGAGGTACGCCGCCCACTTCGCCCGCGAGATCGCCACGTTCAGCCGGTTGGGCATGAGCAGGAAGTCGAGCCCGCGCGGGATGTCCGCCGCACTCGACGCCGCCAGGGACACGATCGACACGACGGCCTCGCGGCCCTGGAACAGGTCGACCGTCCCGACCTGGGTCCCGGTGAAGCCAGCGCGGTCCAGCTCCTGCCGGATCAGGGCTCCCTGCGCGTTGTACGGCGCCACCACGATGACGTCCTCGTCGGTCAGGGCACGCGTGTCGGAACCGTCCGTCCAGGTGCGACCGACGACGTCACCGACGAGTGCGACGACGCGGGCGGCCTCCTCGGCCGACGACGTCGTGTTGCCCGCGTGGACGACCGGCACGGGGTGCACACCGGCGTCGACACCGTCGAGGTGCCGACCGGAGACCATCGAGGCCAGCTGCCCGTCGTAGGACAGGGCCGAGACGGACTCGGTGAGCGCGGGCTCCATGCGGCGGGTGCGGGCCAGGAAGTAGCCGAACTCCGGCGGCAGGACGTGCTGCCCGTCGGCGAGCCAGCCGAGCGCGGACTCGTCGACGGGCTCGGGGTGCGAACCCTGCGACACTTGCGGGAGCTGCTGGGGGTCGCCGAGCAGCAGGAGCCGGGTCCCCGCGACCGACGAGGCGATGGTCGGGGCGAGGGAGAACTGTCCGGCCTCGTCGACCACGAGCAGGTCGAGGGAACGACGCTCGATCGTCGACTCGTTCGCGAACGTCCACGCCGTGCCACCGACGACACCGCCGGTGCCCGAGGCCTCGCACGACGACAGGAACGCGGCGACCGCGGCACCGTTCTTGACGGGCGTCCACGCGGCGGCGTCGAGGTCGTCCTCGGTCGCGCCGGACTTCGGCACCTTCACGACCCGGTCCGCGGGGACGCCGGCGTTCACCACGGACGACAGGAAGTTCTCCGACGTCGCGTGGGACTGCCCGACGACGCCGACCCGCCAGCCGTACTCGCGGACGAGCCGTGCGACGACGTTCGACCCGACGTAGGTCTTGCCCGTGCCGGGAGGGCCCTGGATCGCCAGGTACGAGCGGTCGAGGCCGAGCAGGGTCGACACCACGGCCGACACCGTGTCGTCACCCTGCACCGGGACGATCGCACCGCGCGGGGGCACCCGACGCAGCAGGTCGAGCGCAGGGTCGGGCAGCATCGCCGACAGCTCGTCGAGCACGGCCTGCCCCCACCACGCGATCGCCTCGGGCTGGGGCTTCGCTCGGGGCGGTGCCGACGGGGCGAGGGCCACCGGGAACTCGTGGTGCGGCTCGCCACCGACGGGCAGGCCCTCTTTCACGAGGACCTCGACGGCATCGCCGTTGTCCCACACGTCCACGATCGCGGCGCGCGACGACGCGCCCTTCGACCCGGGGCCCGGAGAGGCGACCGATGGCGGAAGCGGGTCGTCGTAGACCAGGTGGGGCGTGCCTCCAGGCCGGAGCCGCGAGCCGGGCGCGAGCGTCCCCGACAACCGGAGTTCCCGCGACTGCGAGCGGGCACGCGGCAGCGTGTCCCAGTCGCGCTCGACGGACGCGCGCTCCACGACCAGGACGTCACGCGTGTCGGCCCAGTCGTCGACCGGGTTCCGCAGGCGGTCGAAGTGGTCCTGCCAGAAGGTCTTCGCCTCGCGGCGGTGGTAGTCGATCGCGGCTGCGGCGAGCGCCAACGCGGTTTGGTCCGGAGTGCGGTCGAGGGCATCGACGTCCTCGAGCTGCGCGGCCAGGGCGACGTGCACCGGATTGGGTTCGCGCTCGACGGGGATCGGCGGGACCTCGAGCTCGAGTGCCGGGCCGGCCGCGTCCGGGTCGTCGGTGCGCAGCGAGCGGAGCCAGTCGCGCAGGCGCAGGGTCGAGCGGCAGTCGTAGGCGTTGTAGTCGGCGACCTGGTCGAGCATCCGCTGCCCTTCGACGGCGTCGCCGTTCCGGAGTTCCTCGATCGCGTCGACGTAGGCGGTGATGCTGTCGGCGGCGTTCGTGACGTCGCTCTCGCGCAGGTCCGACCCCATGTACAGCGGTTCGAGCTTCTTGATCGAGTAGCTGTGGCTGCCGACGACCAGGGCCTTGCGGACGATCGGGTACAGGTCGACCAGGACACCGGCGCGCAGCAGGTCGTCGACGGCCTCTTCGCCGACCCCGTGCCGGGCCGCGAGGGACAGCAGGTGCGTCCGCTCGTACGCCGCGTAGTGGTAGATGTGCATGCCCGGGTACTGCTGCCGCCGGGCCTCGATGAACGCGAGGAACTGCTCCAGCGCAACCCGCTCGTCGCGGATCGTGTGCGCCCAGAACGCGGTGAACTCGGCGCGGTCGTCGACCAGGCCGAACAGGTAGTCGAGGCCCCAGTGCACGCCGTCCTCGGTGTGCAGGGGGTCGCCCTCGAAGTCGAAGAACACGTCGCCCGGGTCGGGTGCGGGGATCGCGTCGAGCGCGCGGGCGTCGAGGACGTCGAAGCGCGGCGTCACGGGCTGGTCCGGCCGGTCGGCACTGTTCCGTCGGGCGGTCTCCGTCTCGATCTGGAGGCTCGCCTGACGTACCAGCCGATCCTGCGTCGCGCGGGACAAGCCCGGTACTGCCCGGGTGCGGACCGCCAGGTCGTCGATCGTCCGCACCTCGTGCTTGATGAGCTTCGCCCGCTGGTCGAGGCGCATGCCGGCGACGAGGACGAGGTCGCGGTGCTCGGCCACCTGGGTCGAGCAGACGGCGCAGCGCCCGCACGACGAGTACCGCGGGTCGCCCCACTGCAGTGGCTCGTCGGCAGCGATGCGCTCGGCGATGACCCGCTGCAGCTCGGCGCGCTGCGTGCGGTACACCGGCGCGATGTCGGCGAGGTCGTGCGTCGTGGTCGTCCGGTCGCCGAGCACCAGGTGCACCTGCTGTCCGGTCGGGATGCCGTGCGCCTGCATCTGCTCGGCGTACGCGGCGAGCTGCAGCAGGGCGCTGATCTTGGCGTGGCGGGCGAGCTTGGTGTCGTACACCTCGTACTCGCCCTGGTCGTTGCGGATGATGAAGTCCGCGAAGCCGATGAAGCCCGGGCTGTCCGTCGTGGGCGCCGCGTGGAACGTCGGCTGGTACAGCACATCGGCACCGTCGGCGAACGCCTGTCGCGCTTCGGCTGCGGCACGTGCGTAGTCCGGCGGTGCGGGGCGGTCGAACTCGACGACCTTGCGGGTCTGCTTGAGGATGTCGAGGTAGTCGAGTTCGTGCTGGTCCCCCAGCCGTGCGGTGCGCTCGAGCATGTCGTCGTGCACGTCCGGCAGGGCGTCACCGCGACCGAGCTTGGCGTCGAGCCGGCGCAGGAACGCCCACTCGCAGGCCGACCACGTGCTCAGGTCACTCGGGCTGAGCAGCACGTGCCCGTCGACGCCGATCTGCATGCGTTCCCCCGTCTCTCTGGTGCCCTGCGAGCCTAGGGCCGCCCGCCGACACCGAAGCCGTGCGCGATCAGTCGGCGACCGCCACGAACCGCGGCCCGTCGTACCCGTCGCGCGCCACGTGCGCCGTGAAGTCAGCGAGCGGGCGGACCCAGTGCCCCCGCTCGCCGTACAGCGCCTGGTAGACGACCACCGGCTCCTCGGTCTCCACGTCACGAGCGACCAGGACCACCTCGTAGTCGTTCCCCTTGAAGTGCCGGTACCGCCCGGGTGTCACGTCGATAGTCACAGCCTCGATCGTAGGCAGGTGAGCCGTCCGCCGCCGACGCTGGAAAGGTGCGCTGTTCACGGCGCAGGTGTACCCACCCCGGCGGGCGGCTCGTCTGACGGCTGAACGACGCGACGGCCGCGCCGAACCGCCAGACCGCCGGACCGCCGGACCGCCAGACCGCCCGGCACCGTCACGAACGGACACGTGCTTCCGTGCGGACAGCACCACGACGTACGGTCACACCATGACCGTCATCGTGGCCGTCGCCGTGCTGGCGGGGGTTCTCGCCCTCGCCACCGTCCTCGGGCTGCTCCTGCGTTCCAGGACAGGCCGCGCGAAGCCCAGCCCGACCGCGCCCGACGGCACCGCCAGCACCGTCGACGACCTCGCCTCCGCCGATGCGTTCGGCAGTCGTGCCACCCTCGTCCAGTTCTCCACGCCGACGTGTGCTCGTTGCCCGGCCACGCGCCGGTTGCTCGACGCCGTCGCAGACCACCACGAGGGCGTTCGACGCATCGAGATCGACCTCGCCGAGCACCCCGGCCTGGCGAGCCGTTTCAACGTCCTGCAGACCCCCACGGTCTTGCTCGTCGACGGTTCCCGGATCGTTCGCACCCGCTTCGGAGGCCCACCCCGCCCACCCGAACTCGCCGCAGCCCTCGACACCGTCCTGACCACAGGCAGAACAGACACCACACGCGGCACAGGTACCTCAAGCACCACCGGCACCCAGGAGTCCCGATGACTACCACGACCGACACCGACCGCGGCATCGACCCGCGCTCCCCGCGCTTCGGCGCCGCCATCACCACGGTGCTCCTCGCCGCGACGATCGTCCTCACGCTGATCCCCGCGACGTGGGTGGCCGGCATCGTGCTGCTCGCGGTCATCGTCGTGCTGTTCGCCGTCGGAGGCATCGCCGGCATCCGCCGTCACCCCTACGGCGCACTCTTCCGACGGGTCGTCCGCCCGCGCCTGGGCCCGCCCGCCGAACTCGAGGCTCCGGAACCCCCGACCTTCGCCCAGCAGGTCGGCCTGTTCGTGACCGCGGTCGCCCTGCTCCTCGCGCTGCTCGGCGTGCCGTACGCCGCCCCGATCGGTGCGGCGGTCGCCCTGGTCGCCGCGTTCCTCAACGCCGTCTTCGACGTCTGCATCGGCTGCCTGCTCCGGGAGGCGCGACTCACCCCCGCGGCCCAGGCCGCGCTGGCAGGGCGGTCCGGTTTGGAGGCGCGCCTCGCCTCCGCGACGCACGCGAAGCGGGCGGTCCTCGTGGGTTGGAGTGCATGGGGGACTACGAGGGCATCGCCCGTCGCGCTCGGCGGCGGACGATCTGGATCGCCATCGGCGGGGTCGTCGCGGAGGCGGTCGTCGGGCTGTTGCTGCCGAGCGGCGACGATGCGCTGAGCCGGTTCCTGACCGTCCTCGGGTATGCCTTGGCGCTCGGCGGGTTGAGCGGGACCGGTTCGATCCTCCCGTCGACGATCAAGCTGGCTCAGACGATGCAGTGGCCGGTCCGCGAGCTCGACCGAACGGGCCGACGGAGCGTCCGCCGCGCCGTGTTCGCCGGGAGGCCGATCGAACCGCGCGACTCCGAGATGGCGCATCGTGCTTTCGACGGGGCTCGGAGTGCGGCGCTGTCGATGCCCCTCTCGCTCGCCCAGTTCCTGCTGCTCTACGCCGGGATCGCGGGACCGCAGATCCCGAACCTCATGAGCGACGACGACTCCTTACGGGTCAAGAGGAGAACGGCGGAGGCGCCCAGTGCGCACATCACGGTCAAGCGTCTACACCGCGGGGTCAAACTGCGTCCCTGTCTGCCACGTCCTCGAACAGCAGCACGCCGTCCGTCCCGCCTCCCACACTTGGCCAGCGCCGAGAGACGGAGCGCGGGCGATCACCGGACCATCCCTCGACCGCGGGAGGGGCTCAACTGCCTGACGGCTTCGACGATTCGGAAGGGCGCGGATTCAGCGGTGTCCCGAGCTTGGGTGGGTTTCCGGGCACGCAGTGCCCGTAGATGATGACTCCAACGAAGCCGGGATCGGTCTGGAACTGCAATCCGTACCCGTCGGCAGCGGTCCCGCCGTTGTAGCCGTTCGGGTAACCGATGACCGTCCGGGGAGGCGACAACGTCTCGTCGTGCTGTACGCGGATACCTTCCATGCCCAGCCTCGACTTGAGCGCGGCTGCAACACGCTTCGTCACATCATCCGGCGTACCGGAGAGAGGTTGATTCCGGATCGCGGTGAGCATGAACTGCGCCCCCGCTCCACCCTGCGAGGAGCAGCCGTTCCATTCCGACTCGGTCCCCTCGGCCCATCCATCCTCTCCGACAACCGACGTAATCGCGGCGAAGATGTCGAGCACATTCTGATGTGACTCCTGCAACGTCATGGATGAATCCTTGCTCGCTGGGGTGTGGGGTCCGGTGTCAGAGCAGCCGGTGATGAGAGTCGCAACGAGTGCGCACAACGCACCCACGACGGCCCGTCGGTCATTGAGTCGGATCACCGGTCAGTCCTGTCTGCCACTCGTACATGAACCAATTGTCCTTCGTCTGCTGCCGCATCCGATCGAAGGGAGCACCAGCTTCAGGGATCTGATCGCCAAGACCCATCGTTGCCTTCGCAGTGTTGTACTGCGCGGTCGTCGCATTGTCGAAGTACGAGTAGCGACCTTGATCATTGCCCTCGCGACCGTCGTACGGGCCGTGATGGGTGATGCCGTTCAGCGTGTCAGCACCGGACCCTTGCGTCTCGGCGCTGAAGTCATGGGCGCCCCAGGACGGGTCCGTCGGGTCCTGGCGGCCCGACAGGTTCTGCCCGGTGATCGCCCACCCGTCTTTCGCTCCTTGGCTTGCGAACACCTCACCCTTCGGCACCTGCAGTGCGTCGGCGTTCGGCGCAACGTCCGTGACCCCGGCGGACCCGAGGAGCACGACGTGGTCGGCGTGGGTCTTCGTCAGCGCGATCGTTGCCACGCACTGCTCGGCGTGCCGTACGCCGCCCCGATCGGTGCGGCGGTCGCCCTGGTCGCCGCGTTCCTCAACGCCGTCTTCGACGTCTGCATCGGCTGCCTGCTCGGCGTCCGGCCTGGAGGCCCGACTCACCTCCGCTCCACCGCCCGCGCTGCCGATGTGGTCGCCTCCAGAGCGGTGGGCCGGCCCCACGAGAACGACCAGCCCGACGGCGGAGGCTCCCCCCACGGCAGCCTCCGACGCCGGTCCGGTCAGACGGCGAGCGCCTGCTCACTGAGCGCGACGATGTCATCGGCGCGCAGGTTCGGCCAGCCGTGCAGCAGCTCACGCCACTCGGCCGGCAGCGACGATGCTCCGTACAGCGCACCCGCGAGGCCACCGGCGATCGCGGCGACCGTGTCGGTGTCGTTGCCGGTGCGGACTGCGCGGATCAGGGCGTCCTCGAGCGAGGAGCTGTGCTTGACCGCGGCGTAGGCGGCCTGCAGGGCGGACACCACCCACCCGTTCGACTCCGTGAAGTCCACCGGCTGCGAGTGCTCGGCCGTGACGATCCGTTCCACCCACAGTCGTCGACGGTCGAGGTCGAGCAGGTCGATCCCACGCAGGAGGTCGAGCTCGCCGGTCAGGACCGCGTGCCGGATCGCCGCGCACCAGAGCACGCACGCGTCCCCCGCGTCCGACTCGTAGTGCGTCAGGTCACTGATCGCGCGAGCTGCAGCCGCGAGCCGTTCCTCTTCGCCGACGTCACCGCGCAGGAAGGCGAGCACCAGCGGTGCGGTCCGCATGAGCGATCCGTTGCCGGCGGAGCGGCCCTTGGACTCGTGCTCTCGCCGGGCCGCAGCCCGCGCGACGGAGGCGGTCCGCGCCTCCAGACCGGTCAGGACGTTGCGCGTCTGGATGCCGACGTCGGGCGCGTCGACCGACCACGCTGCCCAGGCGGCCACCAGGCCGTCGAGGGCCGACTCCGATGCCGGGTCGCCGCGGGCGACCGTGCGGAGGATCGGCACGGCCATGCTCGTGTCGTCGGTCCACTCCCCCGGCGCCCAGCCGAAGGAGCCGCCACCGGTCATCGTGATCGGGGTCGGCTCGGGCACTGCCGGACGGAACTCGTACCCGGCGCCGAGGGCATCGCCGGCGGCGGAGCCCAGGACGGCACCGACGGCTCGGTCGTGGATCTGCGGGTTGGTCATGTGGACCTCCGGATCGGGTTTACGCGGGATTGCGTAAAAGCGATCCTGCACCACTCGCCACGTTTGCGCAAGTGTGCGTAAACTCGCGGGCATGACCGACGAGTACCGCGACGCGAGCGGCCGGCGCCTGACGGACTACCCGCGGCCCTCCGTCGCCGTGGACACCGCCGTGTTGACCGTCCCCCCGGGCGGACCGCTGTCCGTCGTGCAGGTCCGCGATGCCACCGAGGGCGACTGGCGACTGCCGGGAACGTTCGTGCACGAGGGTGAGCGGCTCGCGGATGCGGTGCTGCGGTCACTCCGCCAGAAGGCAGGGGTGAGCGGGCTCGCACCGCAGCAGCTCCACGTGTTCGACGATCCGGCGCGGGACGACCGTGGGTGGGTACTGTCGGTGGCGCACCTCGACGTCGTGCCGGCTCATGCCCTGGACCTGGACGAGCCCCGGGTACGGCTCGCGCCGGTGGTCGAGGCGCGCGGGATGGTGCACGGGCACGACGACATCCTCGGGTTCGCGGTCGCTCGGCTCCGCTCCGTCTACGGCACTACCCCGGATCCACACGTGCTGCTCGACGAGCCGTTCACGATGTCGGAGTTGCGGCAGCTGCACGAGGCGGTCCTCGGCAAGCGCCTGCTGCCGGACTCGTTCCGGCGTGCCATGCTGCCGAAGCTGGTCGCGACGGACACGAAACGGGCGGACGGGCCGGGGAAGCCTGCGACGCGGTACCGGCGGGGGTGACGGTTCTGGTTCAGAATCCCCCGGGGTCGTCAACCGGAACCGTCAGCACGCCTCGAGAACACCGTCACGCGCCTCCTCGTAGGGTGAGCGGGTGGAGGAAGACGAACGGATCATCCGGCGCGCGTGGCGTCGCACTGCCCTGGTCGTGTCGATCGCCGCGGTCGCGGGTGCAGTGGCAGGTTGGGCAACCTCGCGAGGCGAGGACGGCTGGACCGTCGCCCTGGCCATCTTCATGTGCGTCGCGACACTGGCCGGCATGGCCGGGATGCTCTCCCTGCTCCCCACAAGCGCGCGCGCATCGTCGATCATCACGCAGGCGACCGAGGGCCTGACGAGAGACCGTCGCAGGGCCATCCGCTCGGGCGTTCCGCTCGCGGAGGACGCGGGCCAGGAACTGCAGCACCGTGCGCTCACCCTCGCCCGCGGGACCGCCGTGTTCAACGGGATCTTCCTGGGGCAGGGATTCCTGCTCCTCACTGCGGTCGCGGCTCCGCACTTCGCTCGTGTCGTCAGCGACGGCGGCGGTGTGGTCTTCAGCCGGGTCGTCCTCGCGCTCTTCGTCATCGAAGTCGTGTTCCTCGTGCCGTTGCTGGTCACCCGACATCGCCGAGCTCGGCGCTACGCCGAAGCTGCCACGGCCGAGAACGAGCGCCGCGCTCCTGCGCCGGCCTCCGTCGCATGACGTCCGTGACCGGAGCGCCGCTCGCCCCCGAAGCCGTTGCTCGCCGAGCCTGGCGCAGAACCGCCGTCATCGTCGCGATCGGTGTGGTCCTCGGTGCGATCGGCGGATCGCTCTTCGCCCGGCAGGACAGTGCGCTCGAGACCACCCTCGCGATCCTCGGCATCGCTGCGGGAGTGGGTGGCATTCTCGGAACCTTGTCGATGATCGCCACGACGCTCCGCCGATCTTCCGACATGCAAGCGCCGATCGATGGCCTCTCGCGCTTCGGCCGGAAGACGCTCGCTCAGGCGATCGCGAGCGGGACCCCGATCGAACCGGCCGACTCCGACCTCGCACGACGGGCATTCGACCTCGCTCGTCTCCGCGCTGCCTACCAACCGGTCGCACTCGGCCAGTTCCTGCTGCTCTCCGCGGGGATCGCGGGCCCGCAGATCCCGAACCTGTTCGACGACAACTCGTACATGGCTGGCTTCAGTCGCATCATCTGCGTGGCCCTCCTCGTCGTGGCTGCGGCCATGTCCCCCGTCATCCTGCGTCAGACCCGGGCTGCACGACGCTACGTGCAGGCGGCCACCGAAGCAGCCGCCCGCCAGCGCTGACTCAGTAGGCCTGCCGCACCCGCGACACCGACAGCCGCAGAGCGGGCTCGTACGAGGAGCCGTTGAGCGCCGTGATCGTCCAGTGGTACCGATCAGGCCGGGTCATCACGCCCCAGTCGCTCCGGCCGCACTTGTTCACCTTCGACCCCATGCTCTTGTCCGGCAACAGGCCGCGCTCGTCGTAGAGCCGGACGGTGGCGGATCGGAATCCGCTCGCGTTCCCCGAGATCCGGCAGCTCGCGAACGTCGTGGCAGTCCGCACCTTGTCCTTGTGCGAGTCCTGCCAGCTCCTCGAGTTCTTGCCGATCGCGACACCGGTCAGCTTCGATGACCAGGAACCCTCGGCGAACGCCGGCGCTGCCGCGAACACCGTGGCGGCCACGGCTCCCCCTGCGACGGCTGCCGCGAGACGACGACTGAGATTGACCATTGCACTTCCCCCTTGAGGTGACGGCCCGGGCTGTCCGAGCCGAGTGTACGCTACTGTACGGTGAAACACCAGTACAAGGTTTCAAGGGGGCGCAGTGGGCATACAGATCGACGAACTGACTTTCGGGTACCGGCGGGACCACACGGTGCTCTCCGGGTTGTCGACGGTGTTCCCGACCGGAGCGAGCGTCCTGCTCGGGCCGAACGGCGCTGGCAAGTCGACCCTGCTCGGACTCGTCGCCGACACGCTCCGTCCCCGCACCGGGACGATCAACATCGAGGGGCTGGGGGAACCGGGCGCGCGCGGAAACCGCCGACGGTACCGCCGCGGCGTCGCGTGGCTTCCACAGCGGAGCGGCACCTTCCCGGGCCTGACCGCTCGAGAGCACGTCGCCTACTGTGGCTGGTTGAAGGGCTTGTCGCGCGCCGACGCCTGGGATCGCTCGACGGCCGCGCTGACCGCCGTCGATCTCGCCACCCGAGCCGACGCACGAGCGTCGTCGTTGTCGGGCGGCCAGATCCGGCGGCTCGGCGTTGCCGGCGCGCTGGTGTCCGGCGCGCAGTGGATCCTGCTCGACGAGCCGACGGCCGGACTCGATCCGGCACAGCGCGCGCGGTTCGCGCGGGTGATCCAGAACCTGCCGACGGAAGTGTCCGTCGTCGTCTCGACGCACCAGACCGAGGACGTCGCCGCGACCTACGACCACGTGACCGTCCTCGTCGACGGCCGGGTGCCGTTCGCTGGTTCGGTCGCGTCGTTCACCGAGCCGTTCGCAGACCTTTTGTCCGCCGAGGCGATCACCGCTTCCTACGCGCGGTTCACGAGCGAGGACGACTGATGCGCCCGATCATCCCCTGGCGCAGCCGAGCAGCACTGTGGCTCCTCATTCCTGGGCTGCTCGGCGTCGTCGCGTACAGCGTGCAGTTCGCAGATGAGACGACGGTCGCCGGCTACTGGCCCGCCGCGATGGCTGGCTCCGCGATCTACCTGGTGTTCTCGTGCGGCATCGCTGCCACAGCTGGCGCCTGGGAAGGGAAGCGCTTCCGAGCTGGGACGCCCGTCATCGAGTCCAGCAGCCGATCCAGTGCAGCGGTCGTCACCGATCACCTGTGGACACCGCTGGCCGCCGGTCTGTTGCTCCAGCTCGTCGCGGTCGCACTCATGAGTCGGGACACCTGGGGCGCTCCCGGTAGCCCGTCGCCCCTCGTCGGTCTGGCATTCGCGGGGATCCTGTTCTTCCACAGCTGCATCGGATTCGCACTGGGGCGGTGGCTCCCGCCGGTGGTGTCCATCCCGCTGAGCCTGCTCGTTTCGTACAGCTGGCTCGGCTTCACCTGGTCCGTGGACTACTTCCCACTCCGGTACCTCGCCGGTCTCGTGATGGCGGACTGCTGCTCGGTCGAGACCGCGCTCGACATCCGGGCACCGGTCATCGTGACGGCGTTCAGTCTGCTCGCCGGGTGCAGTCTGCTCGTCATCGCGGTCGCTCGACGCTCGAGTGGTGACCGTGCGCGCCGGTTCGGACTCCAGATCGGCGCGAGCTCGTTCGTCGTGATCACCCTCGTCGCGCTGACCAGCGGCTCCGGCCTCGGCGCGGCACCGATCGTCGACCGCCCGCAAGCGCAGGCGATCTGCAGCGGCGCGGCGCCCACGATCTGCCTCTTCCCGGAGCAACGCGCCACCGACGACTCGCAGTCGGTGATCCGGAAGGCCGCGGAGAACCTCGGCCGCTCGGGCATGAAGGTGCCGTCGACCATCCGGGCGAGCAACGCGCCGTCGACGCCCGACATCCTGAACATGATCGTCCAGGTCCGGATGACCGACGCGGACGTGCTCCACAGCATCACGACCTCCTTGCTCGGCGACGCCGAGGTGGCGTACTGCGGCGCCGAGGAGGACGACGCCGAACGCCTCAACGATGCCGCTGTCGCCGACCGATGGCTCATCGACGTCGCCGCCGAGGGCATCGTGCACGCCGACCAGGTGGAACCCGCCCTCGAGCTGGACGACCCCGACGTTCTGCGAGACCTCCGTCGTGCTCCGGTCCCCGCTCAAGCCGCGTGGGTCACCGCGACGATCGACCGGCTGACGGATTGCTCGGTCGGCCACATCGCGGTGCCGTCCTCGTGATCTGGTGGCTGCGTGTCCACCGCACCCTGCCGCTGCTCGGACTCACGACGGCCCTGACGGTGCTCTCGATCGCGCTCGGCCCGATCGGCATGCTCTTCCCCTCGTTCGGCGGTGGCGCACCCTTCGCGATGATCCCCGTCGCTGCGGTCGCTCCGCTGGTGCTTGCGATCGCGGCGGGTGCATCAATCAGTCGCGCACCGTTCCCCGCTCCGACCCGACGGACCGACCTGCTCGAGCTGAGCACCGTCCTGGTGGTGATCGGACTGGTGTGCGCGATCAGTACCGTCAGCCTCGCCCTCGGCGCAGACCCCGCTGTCTCGCTCGCCACCATCCGCAACACGATCGCGTTCTGCGCGCTCGCAGTGGCCAGCCGCGCGGTGCTCGGTGATCGCTACCAATCCGTGCCGGGCGTCCTGTACCTGCTCGTCGCAGGGCTGTTCGGACGCGGAATGCCGGATCGCCCTGCCGTCTGGGCCGGCGTCGTCACAACCAACACCGAGCTCACCTACTGGCTGTTCGTCGCACCGATCGTCATCGTCGCGGCCGTCGTCACGGTCGGGCGATCCGCTCGTAGGGTGGGGGCATGGGGGAACTCGAACTGAAAGCACGGCGAGCCTGGCGACGGACGACCCTGCTCGCACTGATCGGAGCCGTCGTCGGCGCCGTCATCGGCGGGCTGCTGGCCACGACCGAGTCGGGCGCTGTCGCAGTCCTCACCGTCGTCGGCTTCGGCGCGTCCGTCGGTGGCCTGGCCGGTACCTTCTCGATCCTCGCAACGACGATCGGGATGTCGACCGCGATGCAGACCACAACGGCGGGGCTCTCCCCTGCGGGCAAGCGCATGGTGACGCAAGCGATCAAGACCGGCAGCCCGATCCAGCCACCCGAGTCCGACCTCGCCCTCCGAGCACGCGAGCACGCACGACTGCTCTCCACCTACCAGCCGCTCGCCCTCGGCCAGTTCCTGCTGCTCTACGTCGGCGTCGCCGGCATCCAGTTCCCGAGGCTCGCGGACGAAGATGTCTTCGGCTCGGCGTTCCCCCGGTTCCTCTGCGCAGCGCTACTCATCACCGCACTGATCATGACGCCGATCCTGCTGCGAGCGGTTCGTCGGTCGCGGCGGTACCTGCGGGCGGCGACCGTCGTGGCTTCCCCGGTCTCGCGGGCCTGACGAGGACGGCCGCCCGCACAACCAAAGCGCGTCTGAGCCGCACGATTCCGCGGCGCGACCTGACTCCCGTTGTGCGAACCGGAACCGGAACCACTGAACCGCAGCCACCCGCCCACTACGTAACACGCAAGCTACTTTCAGCACTGGCGCTAGTCCGCTGGCCATCGCCCTGGCGGCAGACTCGATCGCCGCAGCGTTCGCGCGTGGCGGCCGACTCGTCTCCGTCGGCGCCGGCACGCCGGGCCGGCTCGGCGTCCTCGACGCCAGCGAGTTCCCGCCCACCCTCGGTACGACGAAGCGGCCGCTGTCCGCGACCTCGACGCGCTCGGCCTGACAGCCGACGACGTGGTCGTCGGGATCAGCGCGTCCGGCAGGACGCCCTACGTCATCGCGGCCATCCTGGAGGCCCGGCGCCGCTCCGCCCTGTCGGTCTCCGTCGCGTGCAACCCCGACTCGGCCGCGGGGCGGGAGGCCGACATCGCCATCGACGTCGTCGTCGGCCCCGAGTTCATCGCCGGGTCGACCCGCCTGAAGGCGGGCACCGCGCAGAAGCTCGTCCTGAACATGCTCACCACGCTCGCGATGGTGCGCAGCCACAAGACGTACGGCAACCGCATGGTCGACGTGCGAGCGACGAACGCGAAGCTCGTCGCCCGGGCGTTCTCGCTCGTGCAGGACGTCACGGGCGCTCCCCCCGCCGAGGTCCAGGCGGCTCTCGATGCCTCGGACGGCGAGGTGAAGACCGCCATCGCCGTGATCCTGACCGGCGCCTCCGCTGCCGATGCCCGCGAGCGCCTCGATGCTGCTGCCGGCTCGTTGCGCGCCGTGCTGTGAACCCCGTTTCCCCGTTCGTTTCCTTCCCCCCGAGGAGCACAGCAATGCCCGATGCACAGCAACTCGCCCAGCAGATCCTCGACGCCGTCGGCGGTTCCGCGAACATCGCCGACGTCGAGAACTGCATGACCCGCCTGCGGGTCGAGGTCGTGTCCGATTCGTCCGTCGCGCTCGAGGACCTCAAGGCCACCGACGGCGTCATGGCCGCCATCGCGGCCGGCTCGAACCTGCAGATCGTGCTCGGCCCGGGTCTCGTCGACCGCGTGGCCGACGGCCTGGAGGCCCTGCGCGCGGCCGCCCCGCCGGCTGCGGCTGGCGGGCCTGGTGCGTCGCCCGAGGAGCTCGCTGCTCGCGGTGCGTCCATCAAGGCGACCGCGCGGTCCCGTTCCGACGGCCGCACCATGCGCGCGATCCGGAAGATCTCCGCGATCTTCATCCCGCTCCTCCCCGCGCTGATCGCCTGCGGGCTGATCGCCGGGATCAACGGGATCCTGACGAACCTGGGGTGGGTGCCTGCGTTGACGCCGTTCCTCGGGGTGCTCTCGTCCGGCTTCTTGTCCCTGCTCGCCGTGTTCGTCGGGATGGCAGTGCTGTCGAAGAGCGTGTCGCGATGGAGTTCGGCGGCACGCCCATCCTGGGTGGCGCGGTCGGCGGCATCATCGTCGCGGCCGGTGTCGCGAACGTCACCGTGTTCGGCGAGACCCTGGCCCCCGGGCAGGGCGGTGTGCTCGGTGCGCTGGCCGGCGGCATCCTCGCCGCCTACGTCGAGCGCTTCATGCGCCGGGTCACGCCGGGACGTCATCGCGCTCATCGTCGTGCCGACCGTGACCGTGCTGGTCGCCGGGCCGGTGACGCTGGGGATCCTGATGTCCGTCGCCGGTGTCGTCTCGGTCGCGATCGGTACCGCTGCGACCTGGCTGCTCGCGAACGGCGGGGCCTTCGCCGGCTTCGTCCTCGGAGGACTCTTCCTGCCGCTCGTCATGACCGGCATGCACCAGGGGCTCATCCCGATCCACACCACCCTGATCGACCAGACCGGGTGGACCGTGCTGCTGCCCGTCCTGGCGATGGGTGGTGCCGGGCAGATCGGTGCGTGCATCGCGCTGTGGGTGCGGTTCCGGTCGAACGCCTCGCTGGTGCGGACCATCCGTGGTGCACTGCCGGCCGGGTTCCTCGGTGTCGGGGAGCCCCTGATCTACGGCGTGACGCTCCCCCTGGGTCGGCCGTTCATCACCGCGTGCATCGGTGGGGCGTTCGGTGGCGGCGTCGTCGGGCTGTTCGACCAGCTCGGGCACTCCGTCGGGGCGATCGCCATCGGGGCCTCGGACCTGTCCCTGATCCCGCTACTGAACGGCTCGTCCGGGTACGGGTGGGCGCTGCTCGGGTACGGGTCGGGGCTCGTGGTGGCGTACGTCGTGGGGTTCGTGGCGACGTTGTTGTTCGGGGTGTCGGACTCGGTGCGGGCTGATCTGGAGGCGCAGTCGGCCACTTCGCCGGGAGACCCTGTCGCTCCGGATGCACCGCTGAACGTGCCGGTCTCGCCTGTCGGAGCGACCGCGGCCGACTCGCGCTGATCGCCCGTTCCTCCACATAGCGATCCACTGCCGATCCGTTCACAGACCATCGCTCCGATCCTCGCCCGAACCGTCGTCAGGCGAGGATCGGAGCGTGGGGACCTGGGAAGCAGACGACGCTCGTCGGCGGCACATGGCCCGCTTCGGTCGACGGGACACCGCGCCCGAGCTCGCGCTGCGCCGTGAACTGCACCGCCGAGGGCGACGGTTCTTCGTCGATCGGCGCGTGAGCAGTCAGTGCCGTGTTCGACCCGACCTCGTGTTCCCGCGTGCACGGATCGCGGTCTTCGTCGACGGGTGCTTCTGGCACTTCTGCGAGGAGCACGCCCAGCTTCCGAAGGCGAACGCCGAGCTGTGGCGTCGGAAGTTGCTCGCCAATCGTCAGCGGGACGCGCAGAACCAGGCGATCTTGGTGTCGGAAGGCTGGAGGGTGTTGCGGTTCTGGGAGCACGAACGTCCTGAGGATGCAGCCGCCTACGTCGAGCATGCCCTGGATCAGTGGAGTGCAATCGCTCGTACCGTGCCGGGCTTCTCAGGCAGGATGGAACGCATGATCGAGGTCGTCGCCGGCGTACTCACTCGGCCTGACGGTCGCGTACTCGCATGTCGAAGGGCACCTGGTCGACCAGCGGCGGGGAAATGGGAGTTCCCCGGCGGGAAGGTCGAGCCGGGAGAGCCCGCTGCGGAACCCCTGCTACGCGAGCTCCACGAAGAGCTCGGTCTGGACGTCATCGTTGGCGAACCGATCGACCGCTCCCTCACCCGTGTCGGCAACGTCGACATCGACCTCGCCACCTACCGAGTCGCCTGGGCCGCGGACGGACCGACGTCGAGCACGGACCACGACGAGTTGCGCTGGGTCCTCCCCGCCGAACTCGGCTCGCTCGGTTGGGCCGAGCCAGATCTGCCCACAGTGAGGATCCTGAGCAGAGCCGGGGCTACGGCCTGACCTCCCGGAAGTCACCGCTCGATATTGGCCACCACACGGTGATCCCGATCGAGGTGCACAGCTCCAACATCGAGGGTTGGGGCTCGGAAGGCAGGAGGACTGCCGGGGTCACCGCCAGACCGTGACGTCTCGCGACCGCCGCGTAGTCGAGCGCCTGCCCGATCGCGGTTCGGACGTACGCCCGCGCGGTCGACTTCTTCGCCTCGACGACCTGGCCGATCGTCGGAACGTAGAGATCGGGCACGATCGTCACACCGTCGTCCGTGAGACGCAGCACCTGCACGTCCTCACCCCGAGCGCGGAGCCATTCGCCGAAGCGGGTCTGCAGCTCGAACTCGCGACGGGAGACGGATCGCGCCGGCTCGCCTTGGTTGACCCGCCGCACCTGGTACTCGCTGAAGTCGAGCGGTTGCCAGGCGGACGTGGCTGAAGAGGCACCGATCACTGACGCGCGGCCGGAAGGGTCGCCGGCCTCGTCGACGAGGCCGGGTAAGAGCGACGTGTCCGCGTCGACGGCGACGAGGTTGAACACCAGTCCGTCCCGCTCAGGAGACGAACCGGTCCCGGGGAAGCGCTCCCAGGTGTAGGGCTGATCAGCGAGCGCGAAGCTCCCGACGTAGGTCAGGGTCCCCTGACCCCGGAACACGCGGATGGGGCGGCCGATTGCCTCGGAACCCGCCAGCGCCTTGTTGTTTCCGGTCAGCTTCTGGTCGCCGCTCTGTCCTTGCCCGCTGTAGCGGAACAAGCCGTCACCGCGGAGGCCCTCGTGGACGCCGTAGCCATGTTCCCCGCCGCCGTCGTTCGTGAAGACGAGCATTTCGTTCGTCTTCACGACACGCGTGATGCCGTCCTGCGAGCTGCCACCGCCGAGACGGCTGTGCAGCTCGCGCCGTCCGATGCTCGTGCCGATCGGGATGTCCCAGACCATTCCCATTCCCCTCGTTATGGAGACGCTAGGCGACGACCGCCGAGCTGTTCGAACGCTGGGCAGCCCCCAGAATGGGGAGCTCCCGTGACGGTTGCTCACGAGAGAGGATGTCGCAGTACCGGAGCGTTCGAGGGGGACGCCGGTGTGATCAGGACACTCCCCGGGGAGCATCACCATGACCATCGCCGGAACCTCTGCAGCGACGAACACCGGCGGCAGGCGAACGAAGCTGAACAGCAGGCGGGACGCTACGAGATCGCCGAGCGCACCGAGGCCGAGACCACTCGACACCCCTGAGTCGACGAGCGAAGCCGAGCGGGAGCGCCGGGAACTCGAGCGGCGGCAGTTGCACGTCGGTATGACGCGGGCAGGCGACGGGCTCTGGGTGGCGACGCACGCTTACTAGCGATGACAACTTCGGCACATCTAGTCCTGCCGCTGATTCTCCTCTCTCACAACACACTTCGACTCGCTCAGCATGAGCACCAAACAAGGAACAGAAATGCCTTTTGCTCTAGACGACATGTTGGTCGTCGGTGTCGCCTCGAGCGCACTGTTCGACCTGTCCGATTCGGACAAGATCTTCCGCGAGTACGGGGAGGACGAGTACCGGAAGCACCAGGAAGAGCACCTCGACGACACACTTCTCCCGGGCGTCGCATTCCCGTTCATCCGCCGCTTGCTGTCTCTCAACGACCTGCGCCCGGACGGTGGGCAGTTGGTCGAAGTGATCATCCTCTCCCGGAACGACCCGGAGACGGGACTACGAGTGATGCGGTCGCTCGAAGCGCACGACCTCGCGATCTCGCGGGCGATCTTCATGCAGGGCCGGTCGTCGCACGAATACATGGAGGCGCTCAACATGTCGTTGTTCCTCTCCGCCAATGACGACGACGTCCGAGCTGCGATCGACCGCGGCCTGCCTGCCGGTCGCGTTGTCGGCACACCGGCAGAGGATCCAACCGGCACTGACTTACGCATCGCGTTCGACTTCGACGGTGTCCTGACGGACGACTCCTCCGAGCGCATCATGCAAGCCTCCGATCTCGCGGCCTTCCATGAGAACGAGGCCTCTCACACCGACGAAGCGATGCCGGAGGGGTTGATGGCACGGTTCTTGCGCGGGATCAATCGCATCCAAGACATCGAAGAGGATTTGGTTGGGACCGATCCGACCTACAACCGTCGCGTGCACGTCGCGATCGTGACCGCGAGGAATGCGCCGGCACACGAACGAGTCGTTCGGACTCTGCAGGGTTGGGGCCTCCGGGTGAACGATGCGTTCTTCCTCGGTGGTGTCGAGAAGGCTCGCATCCTGCGAGTCCTCCGTCCGCACATCTTCTTCGACGACCAAGTGGATCACCTGCGCGGGGCGGCCAACGAAGTGCCGAGTGTTCACGTCCCCTTCGGGATCGTCAACGCGGCGAAGGGGACGCCACTCAACGTGGTGGCTGACACGGAAAAGCCGGTGAACCGCGAGCCGCAGGACCAGCCAGACGATCTCGCCAGCTAGTCTCGATCTCGCTCCGACCTGGCCTCCGTGCCAGCCGCACCTCAAGGGGAACCGCATCATGGCGATGTCCATCCACGATCTGCTCGACGTCTACGCGACCATCGCTCCGGACAAGCGCACCAAGGGCCGCCTCTTCGAACGGTTGACTCGTGCATACCTGACAACCGACCCGAAGTGGACGGCGCGCTTCGACGAGGTATGGCTCTGGCAAGACTGGCCTGACCGAAACGGGAAGACCGACACCGGCATCGATCTCGTTGCACGGGAGCGTCATGGTGGCGGGTTGTGCGCGATCCAGTGCAAGTTCCACGACCCGGAGAACACCATCCAGAAGAGTGACCTCGACTCGTTCTTCACGGCATCGGGGAAGGCAGCCTTCTCATCGCGTTTGATCGTCGCCACCGCTCCGCTCGGGAAGAACGCGCTCGAGGCCCTCGTCGATCAGCAATTGCCGACCGCGCAGATCCCGATCGAGGAGTTCGAGCACAGTGGGATCGATTGGTCAGAGTACTCCTTCGACCACCCCGACTCGCTTGCTGCCCCCGTTCAGAAGTCACTGCGCCCGCACCAGGTAGAAGCGCTGAACGCGGTGCAGGCTGGCCTGGAAAGCACCGACCGCGGCAAGCTGATCATGGCGTGCGGCACGGGCAAGACGTTCACCGGCCTTCGTATCGCGGAAGCTGTTGCCGGCCGCGGGGGAAAGGTACTCTTTCTGGTCCCCTCGATCGCGTTGTTGTCCCAGACACTCCGAGAGTGGTCCCAGGAGCGAGCCATGCCGCTCCGGGCTTTCGCCGTGTGCTCGGACAGCAAGGTCGGACGAGTCAGCGAAGACTTCACGGTCGCTGATCTCGCCTACCCAGCCACCACGAACACGCAACAGCTACTTAAGGAAGTTGCTAAGGCCGATGAGCCCGACGGCTTGACCGTCTTCTTCTCGACGTATCAGTCGATCGATGTCGTCGCCAAGGCGCAGGCTGAAGGGCTGGCGGACTTCGACCTCGTGATCTGCGATGAAGCGCACCGCACCGCTGGTTTCTCTCGTCAGGGCGCAGATGAATCGGCCTTCCTGCGCGTGCACTCGGATGATGCGATCAAGACCTCGGCCCGCGTCTACATGACTGCAACGCCAAAGATCTACGCCGAATCTGCGAAGAACCAGGCTGACGAGAACTCCGCCGTCATCTACTCAATGGACAACGAGAGCGTGTTCGGCCCCGTCTTCCACCGCCTGGGGTTCGGCGAAGCAGTGGAGCGAGACCTCCTCTCCGACTACCGAGTGCTCGTTCTCACCATCGACGAGGACTCGATCGGGAGTGCGTTCCAGGAGACCTTCGCGGCCGACGGCGAACTGAACATCCCCGACGCCGCCCGGATCGTCGGCATTTACAACGGGCTCGCCAAGCGCGGCGTGCACGGCATCGACACCACGACCCCGAACGCACATCAACCCCTGCGAAGAGCTGTCGCATTTTCCCGCTCGATCAAGGATTCGAAGACCGTGCGAGGCTTCCTCGACGGCTACGAGGGAGTCGATGGAGTCCGGCCTGACAGCATCGCCGGGCGCCGGATCGATCTCTCGGAAGACGGCGACGCCCAGACCTACCGGCTCGAAGCTCGGCATGTCGACGGTGGGATGAATATCCTCGAGCGCAACGCGCATCTCGACTGGCTGAAAGCGGACACCAGCGATCAGAACGTCTGCCGGATCCTCACCAACGCGCGCTGTCTGTCCGAGGGCGTCGATGTACCTGCACTCGACGCCGTCATCTTCCTGAACTCACGAGACAGTCAGGTCGACGTCGTGCAGTCGGTCGGCCGAGTCATGCGGAAGGCTCCGGGCAAGGACTACGGGTACATCGTCCTTCCCATCGCAGTGCCCGCGGGCCAGTCGCCTGAACAGGCTCTGAACGACAACGCCAAGTTCAAGGTCGTCTGGGACGTCCTGCGTGCGCTGCGCGCGCATGACGAGCGATTCGAGGCGAAAATCGAGCAGATCGACCTCAACGGTCGTACGGACACCGGACCGGTCATCGCAACCAACTTCTCCGATGCTGACCTGCCCGAATCCGCTCCGGACTCCGCGACTCCCGAAACATCACAGGTTCCGCTCGACATGAGCGCGCTCGGCGCGGACTGGCAGAACGCCATCTACGCGCGCATCGTCGACAAGGTCGGCGAACGCGACTACTGGGAGAACTGGGCCAAGGACGTCGCGGAGATCGCCGCTCGACAGATCGCCCGCATCACGGGACTTGTCGACGGCTCGAACGCGGAGCTCCGCACGGAATTCACGCGCTTCGTGAAGGGCTTGCAGGACAACCTCAATCCGGGAGTCACTGAGCCGCAGGCGATCGAGATGCTCTCCCAGCACCTCATCACGCAACCCGTCTTCGACGCCCTCTTCGCCGGCCATGCGTTCAGCGACCACAACCCGGTGTCGCAGGTCATGCAGCGGATGGTCGACGCGCTCGAGGAGCAGAACTTGGCGACCGAGACCAGCGATCTTGCTGGCTTCTACGCGGGCGTCCAACGTACCGTCGCAGGAATCACCGACGCCGCTGGACGTCAGACAATCATCAAGCGTCTCTACGAGAAATTCTTCAGCGGAGCCTTCCGCAACACCTCAGAACGCCTCGGCATCGTGTACACACCAAACGAGATCGTCGACTTCATCCTCCGGAGTGCAGACCGCCTCAGCCGCGATCACTTCGGTGCTGGACTGTCCGACCGCGGCGTGCACGTCCTCGATCCGTTCACCGGCACGGGCACGTTCATCGTTCGGCTCCTACAGTCCGGCCTCATCAGTGCGGCGGACCTCGCGCACAAGTACCGGCACGAGCTCCACGCGAACGAAATCGTTCTCTTGGCCTACTACGTCGCCGCCGTCAACATCGAAGCAACCTACAACGGTCTCCAGGGGGGTGAGTACGTCCCCTTCCCAGGGGTCGTCCTCACCGATACGTTCCAATCCGCCGAGGACGACGACACGTATGACGATCAAGGCGTGTTCGGCGACAACAACGAGCGCGTCAAGCAGCAGAACGAACTTGACATCCGCGTCATCGTTGGCAACCCGCCCTACTCATCAGGACAAGACTCCGCCAACGACAACAACCAAAACCTCAAGTATCCGTACCTCGACAAGCGCATCGCCGACACGTACGCGGCGCGATCAACCGGGCAGAACAAGAACAGCCTGTACGACTCGTACATCCGTGCCATCCGGTGGGCCTCCGACCGGATCAAGGACCGCGGCATCGTCGCCTACGTCACCAACGGTGGGTTCCTCGACGGCAACACCGCGGCCGGCCTTCGCCTCGCCCTCCAGGACGAGTTCACCGAGCTCTACATTATCAACCTCCGCGGTAACCAACGCTCTGCCGGCGAAGAGTCTCGACGAGAAGGCGGAAAGGTGTTCGGCGCGGGCAGCCGAGCGTCCGTCGCAATATCGTTGCTAGTGAAAAACCCGGACAGGCCTTCATCTGGCACGATCCACTACCGCGACATCGGCGACTACCTCACCCGCGACGACAAGCTGGGCCTCCTCGAGCAGTACCGCGACTCCGACGGCGTGCCGTGGCAGCAGATCATCCCGAACGAGCACGGCGACTGGATCAACCAACGCAATGACGTCTTCGAAATGTTCACTCCTATTGGCGACAAGACGGACATCCAATCAGGGATTTTTGGTTCGTACTCGCGAGGCCTGGCGACGGCCCGCGACGCTTGGGCGTACAACATGTCTGAAATAGCGTTGCGGTCAAACATGAGCCGGATGATCGATTTCTACAACAATGAGGTGGACCGCTTCGCGACCTCCGGGTCCGCCTCACAGGCAGTAGATCAGTTCATCGATTTCGACGCTACAAAGATTAGCTGGAACCGTGCAGATAAAGGCCGGCTCGCTCGCGGTCTTAAATATGAATTCGATTACGGCAAGATAGTCCAATCGCGGTACAGGCCGTTCAATAGTCAAATGGTTTACTTTGACCGGCAACTCAATGACATGGTCTACCAGCTCGACCGTATCTTTGTGCCGAGTCAATACAATATTGGCTTCTATCTGAACACGGGCGGCACTAATGCTCCGTTCTGCGCACTGATGCTGGACGCGATTCCTGATCTCAACTTCTTCGGACAAGGCGGGCAGTTCTTCCCAAGGTACGTCTACGACGTCGAGCAGCAGGGCAGCAATTTGACGTTGTTCGATGGCCCGCAACGTCGTGACAACGTCACCGACACGGCGCTCGTCCGCTACCGGGAGTTGTACGGCGCCGATGTGACAGCCGACGATGTGTTTTTTGCCGTGTACGGACTGATGCACTCCGCAGAGTACCGACACAACTTCGTTGCAGACCTGAAGAAGATGCTGCCGCGCATCCCGGAGCTGAGGTATCCCGCCGACTTTCGTTCTTTCGCAGATGCCGGTCGGGCGCTGTCAGAGCTGCACATCGGGTACGAGTCCGCGCCGCTGTACGCGTTGACCTTCAGCGGTCCGGTGCCTCCTGAGCTCCGGGTGACAAAGATGAAGTACGGCGGGAAGCCAGGCAATCTAGACCGGACACAGATCACCGTCGCACCGGGTCTGACGATCACCGGCATCCCGACTGAGGCGCATGACTACAAGCTCGGCTCCCGGTCCGCCCTCGACTGGATCATTGAGCGGTACCAAGTCAAGACCGACAAGGCATCCGGCATCGTCAACGATCCCAACGACTGGGGAGTCGAACACGACAACCCGGCGTACATCGTCGAGCTGATCCAACGCATCACGACAGTCAGTGTCGAAACGGTTCGCATCGTCGCGGCGCTTCCCGCTCTGGACTACCGCAGCGGACCCAAGCCCCAGTGAGGTGGATCCCGGCCGACGCGCTCATCACGTCGGTCGGGACTCCCTACTAGGCAGTTCGCCCGCAACGCGAGCACTGAATCGGCGAAAGTCCGATTGAGACTCGATCTGATTCAGGTCGACCGGACTCCGCGTGACTGTCGGACCGTACATCAACTGCACTGAAGAGCGTTGATTGCCGGTTCCGGCGTACACAAGCCACCCCTCCCTCAACCCGAACCGCCTGCAGTATGCCGCCATCTGGTAAAGATCCGCGTTCGGGTACTGCCCGTGCTTCTCGATCTTGTACTTCACGTCGATGCACGCCCGCACCTCTCCGTCGACGAGCCACACGAGGTCCGGCGCGATCTTCACCGTCCCCTCGACATCGAGCGTCGACTGGTACTGCGATACAAGCACTCCCCCATAAGGCTTGAATGCCTCGCGCAGCGCAGCCGACACGAAGTCCTCGAACACCGACCACATGTCGACGAGGAACCCTGACGCGACGACTGAGCCGGCCCGTTGCTCGACCGACGAACCCGACAGCACGAGCGACGCCAACGCCAGCGCCGACGAGTACCGCGCGTTCCGTCGATCCGGCCGGACCACGGGCGCGGGAGCCCCGATCGGGATTGCCGACACTTCGTCGAGCACCCGCACGATCCACCGCAGTGACTCGAGCACATCGGCCGGCACACCTTGCAGTCGCAACAACCGCTTCGCCGCGGTCAGCAACACCTGGTTCTCCGCGATGTCCTCGACGTAGTCATCGAACGACACCTCGACCGGCAGCGGCTGCCCACCCCGCCGGGTCAGCTGGTCCCCGATCCGCCACCGACCACGCACAAGCGGCAGCGCATCCTCGCGCGTGACGTAGCCGCGAAGCGGTCCTCCGGCCAACGCCCGCGAGGCCTGCCGCACGAACGCGTGCGCCAACGCCGGCACGAGGTCATCGTCTTCCTCGAAGCCGAAGTCGTCTTCGGTCCAAATCGCACTCCCGGCACGGGCATACCCGAGCATCGCGAACAGCCGTCGCACCGGCGTCTTCGGCCTCAACCACACCGTGTGCCCGGCGATCCGCACGACACCGACCTTCCGGACACCGCTCACGCGGTACTCGTCAGCGCCGAGCGTGGGTGCAACGGTCGCGATGTTCGCCGACGCGAGCCCGACGGCGACCGGCCGCGGCAATCGGTGTACCACCGGCTGCTCCGCCTCCCGCAGCTCAATCGTCGACGGAAGCACCTGCGGCCCCGTCCGCAGCGTCGCGCGTCACCTGGCGACGCAACGTTGTCAGGCTATACCGCGCCTCCAGGTCGACGCCTTCGCCGTAATGGTGCTCTGCCAGGAGCGGCAGGATCTCGTACCGCCACACGTCCTGCAGACCGGTCCCGGCGAGATCACGCATCAGGAACGACGGCCCGACCTTCGCATCGTGGTCCTGGATCTGCGCGTTGAGTCGCGTCAGCAGGTCGGCACGATCGTCCTGGAGGCCCTTGGTCGCCGCCCAGCGCGACAGCACGTTCCGCACTGGCTCGCGTTCCGGGTGCAGCTCGATGAACGCGAATCGGCGCCGCATCGCGGCATCGAGCATCGCGATCGAGCGGTCGGCGGTGTTCATCGTGCCGATGACGAAGATGTTGCTCGGCAGGGTGAACGGCTCGTCGCTGTAGAGCAACGAGATCTCGCTGTCGCGGTACTCGAGCAGGAAGTACAGCTCGCCGAACACCTTCGCGATGTTGCCGCGGTTGATCTCATCGATGACCAGGAAGTAGTTCGCCTCCGGGTTGGCGGCGGCCGCGTCGGCGAGGCGCCGGAGTGGTCCCTTCCGAAGAGTGAAGGCGAGGTTGCCGCTGTCGTCGTTGGCAACGGGGCGGAAGCCCTCGAAGAAGTCCTCGTACGAGTACGTCGGGTGGAACTGCACGATGGTCGTCTCGCCGTCGGTGCCGTCCGTGACGTGCTTCGACAGCGCCTGCGCGAGGAACGTCTTCCCGGTGCCAGGCGGGCCGTAGAGGATGACCTGTTTGCGACGCTCGACGAGGTCGAGGGTGTTTTGCAGCCAGGCCTGCGGCATGTGCAAGGCGGTGGCGAGTTTGCTGTCAACCAGCGTGAAGGGTGTCCGTCCGTCTGTTGGTGCGGGGTCGACCGGCGGCAGCACCTTGACCGTGTCGTCCGGTCCTGTTCGAGGGTCGAGGGCTCCTGCCCACTTCGACTTCAGCGGTTCGCGGTAGTAGACCGCCGGACCGTTCTCCTTCGTCTGCAGTGCGAGTGTGATCTCGAGAAACTCACGATCGGGATCGTCAGCCACTTCCCTGGCATCGGCGTCGCCGGCGACCTCGCCGCGGAACACCGAGCGGATGCGTTCGCGATCGACAGCTGAAACGACCTCGCCGAACGAGTCCGGGTGCACGAGGTACAACAGCTCGTTGCGCAGCGTCGGGAACGGCGTCCCAGGCACCGCGGCGACCAAGTCACGCCATGCCCACGGGTCGTCGAGGAACACTTCGCGCTCGTCATCGGCGAGTGAGACCCACTGGTCGACGAGCCGCACAACAATCGAGAGCGCGTTGTGGATCCCCTGGGCCATGCCCTGCCCCGGGTTGAACGACCACGACCGGAAGGCCTGGTCGACGTCGGCTGGGATAACGACTGGTTCGTGCATCAGGCTAAGCAGCGTCTCGACACGCTCCCGCTTCTTTCGCTCCCCCGGGGTCTGCAGAGGGAGGAGTTGCCAAGCGATCAATTCGGCCATGAGCAGGCGTGCATCATCGCTCACGTCCGCGAACTGTTCACGGAGTTTGTCAAGGAAGCTCTCTCCCGCCACGTCCGCCCGTTCGACGAAGCAGCGGATCAGCTCCGCCGTGACGTCCGTGCGCCAGACGGAGCGATGCTCGGCGAAGACCGAGCCCAGCTGGCGAAGACCGCGTTCTCGGAACCGCTCGGACGCCTCTCGGACACGCTCCGCGCCGACGTCCGGCGGCAGGATCGCGACGCCCAATCGAGCTGCACGATCAGCCACTAGCGTCTTGGTGACCTCACGCGCGGAGCGGGTGGCCACTTTTCGGAACTCCGTGGGATCGGGGGCTTCCTCAACGACACGCCGGCCTTCATCGGTGATCGTCCACAGACCGTCACCCGACTTCTGCAGGAAGCCCGCGCGACCGAGCATCGAAGTGCCGAACCAGAATGCGTTCCGCCCGCGAGGCTCGGGCCTGGACGACACGAACGTCGCCTCGCTGGCACTCATAGGTATGTCGGCGCCGATCGCGTCCCACACCTCACGCCGGCGAACTGGCTCCGGATGGTCGACGAGGAAGCGAAGCGCCGCTACCAGCCGCTCGTCCTGCAGTCGTTGATCCGACACGAGCTCCTCCTGATCTGGGGACCGTCGGGAGGGGTCCTCACCTTCCAGATGTTATGGGATCACTGAGGTTGTTTGCGCTGCGAGGGAGCAGGCCACTCCCGCACAAGTGCGCCATCCCGCAACTCCCGCCGAAGATGAGCGGACTGGCCCGTGAGCCGCTCGATCCGTGATGGCGCGGCGCTAGATTGATGTGGAAGCGCAAAGACTCCTCGCACGAGGTGCCGCGACAGATGGAGGGTCGACGCACGATGACCGAAACGCAGGGCGAACAATTCGACGATGACCTGTCGATCGACGACACACCGTTCTTCGAGGCCAATGCGAAAGCGAAGGTGAAGTACGGGCGCTTCAACCTTGCGGTGGTCGGTGGCACAGGTGTCGGCAAGTCCTCACTGGTCAACGCGGTCTTCGGCCGGGACCTCGCGAAGGTCGGCAAAGGCCTTCCCGTCACTGAGGGTGTCCACTACTACTCCGACGACACTCTTGGGATCTGGGACTTCGAGGGGTTTGAGATCGGTTCGACGGCATCACCCGCTGATTCACTGCGGCAGCACCTTCGCATTGTTGCGCAGAGGCCAAACGAAGAACAGATCGCTGTCGTCTGGTTCTGCGTGAACTCCACCGCAGATCGACTGACACGCGCCGACATCGACATGATCCGAGAGCTGGATGACGCCGGCTTGCCCGTGATGCTCGTCCTCACGAAAGTGGACTGGGACCGGACCATCGCGGGATCCTTCAAACCGCCACACGGCGTACAGGCTTTCAAGGACTGGCTGGATGAGCCTGTCGATTCGGACGGGAGGCCAGTCGACATCCCCCTGCAGGGCGTCGTTCTGACGTCAACCCAAACGAAGAACGGGAAAGGGCCGGGTCACGGACTTGGTGATCTCCTCACGCAGACCCTCGAACTGTCGCCAGACGATGCGAAGGATGCATTTCGCGTCGCTCAACGACTCAACCTTCCCTGGAAGCGCCAGATGGCTCGCTCGGTCATCGCGGCGGCTTCAACAGGCGCTGCAGCTGCGGCTGCGGTTCCGATCCCGGTAGCGGACGCAGTCGCCTTGGCGCCGATTCAGCTCGCCATGATGGGACGAGTTTCGGCGATCTACGATCTCGACTTCAAGACGATGATGTCCGTTTCAGCGGCAGCACAGATGAGCGCTCAGCTCGCTGGTCGTGCTCTCGCACGCAGTTTCATCAAGTTGATCCCGGGAGTTGGGAGTGTTGTCAACGCGTCAGTGGCTGCTGCTCTCACTCTCGCGGCTGGTGAGGGATGGCTTCGTCTTTGCGAGCAGGTCCACACCGGAAAGGTAGACCTCTCGAAGATCGATGACGCGTGGCGTGATTACAGTCCCACCGTGATCAGCGTCATCAGACACTTGGTGACGCAGCAAGCGGGACGCCCAAAGAAGGGGTAGGTCATCTGGCCGAAGAGCTGGACTCACCACTTCAGGGCCGGAGCTCGATAGCGCCGTCTACCGTCCGCTCAAACAGGTGACCGTAGTTACCGGCACGGGCGCTCACCTGCGACGCTTTGAGCGAACGCCCATCCGCTCGAGAGTACAGCTCCCGGGCATTAATCTCCTCAGCGATCGCACGGCTGCTCATTGGAGCGTTGTGCTGTCGCAGAACTTCGCGGATGGCATCGTGAAGGTACATTTCGCTATTCTCACGCAATCGGGTCGTCGGAAGCACGACATCATCAACTCACCACGTCAACACGAACCGCCCCCGCGTCCCCCCACCCTCGAGCCGCTCATGCGCCTCCCCAGCCCGCGAGGCAGGCAACACCTCCGCCACCCGCGGCACCACCGTCCCTCCTTCGACCGCATGCCGCAGCTGCTCGAGCTTGTCGAACGACCGGTACTCCGAGAACACGGCCACTTGCTCGAACCGGATCCCCCGCGAGCCGTCCCCCGACCATCCCCGCACGTCCAGGAACACTCCCCCGTCCCGAACAGCATCGACGACGACCCCACGCTGCACCGCAGCATCGGCGAGCGCATCGACCCCGTCCGGCACGAGCGCACGCACCGCGGCAGCGAACCCATCACCACGCGGCACGATGTGCGCCGGCCCGAGCGACCGAACCAGCGCCTCGTCCGCCGGAGCGGCATCAGCGATCACGGTCAGCCCAGCGGCGACGGCGAGCTGCACCATGTAGTTCCCGAGCAGCCCGGCAGCCCCGGTCACGGCGAGCGTGTCCCCACGCGACAGCCCAGCGAGCGACAGGATCTGCAACGCGGTCAGCCCGTTCATCGGCACCGTCGACGCAGCCTCGATCGACGTCCCACGAGGGATCCGCGTGAACGACCCCACCGGCGCCACGAGCTCCTGCACGTACGCCCCACCGTGCGTGCTGAGCGGCAACGCGATCGCCATGACCTCGTCGCCCACCTCCCACCCGGTGACGTCGGGTCCGACCTCGTCGATGACGCCGGCGGTGTCCATCCCCGGCACGTACGGCGGCGAGGCCTGCGAGCTGTCCCGCTGCCCGGCACGCACCCCCGTGTCGGTCGGGTTCACGGCGAACGCCTGCACCTGGATCCGCACGGAACCCGCACCGGCGTGCGGCTCCGGCACCTCGTGGACGGCGAGGGCCTCGGGCCCTCCGAACTGTTCGACTCCGACGACCTGCATCCTCCCGGTCTACGCGCACGTTGCTTGACGCAACCTGACGCGACCACCCCACGGCCTGGAGGCCCGGCACCACCCCGCCCCGCGCCTCCCGCCCGTCAGGGGGTGCGGTCCACGGCACGTGGTGCGCCATGCTGGCACCGTGCGTCTCGACGAACTCCTCACCCGGTCCGACGGTCCTGCGATCGCCGAGGAGCTCGCCGCCCTCCGCCGACCCGCCCGGTACGTCCTCGAGGGCATCCACCAGGAGTCCCGGCAGAAGTACTGGCAGTTCCGTGTCGACATCGACGAGGCCGCGCAGACCTGGACGCTCGTCCGCCAGCGCGCCAAGCCGGTCTCCTACCGCGACGGCGTGCTGCACGACCCCGACGACGGTCCGGACGAGATCTCGTTCGCCCGGAGCATGGTCTCCGATCCCGTCGTCCGGATGGCCGTGCCCGACCTGATGCTCCGATGGGGCCGCGGCCCCGAGAGCTTCCACCCGATCCTGGTCCAGCACATCGGCGAACACTCGATCCTGGTGACCTTCGAACACCGCGAGAACCCGGCGACCCGCGCGACACTGGTGATCGACGAACGCGACGGCATCGCCCGCCGCTTGTCGGAGTACGGCGAGGACACGATCATCACGAGCGTGCGGACCGCCGAGCCGGACGAGGTCCTGCCCCGTGCCCGCTTCGTGCAGCCGACGGACTGGATCCGGCCGCAGTACTGAGACGGTGACGGTTTCGGTTCACGATCCCCGACGATCGCGAACCAGAACCGTCACCGGCCGGAAACCGAACCACCTCCCCCGCCAGCACCATCCCCCGATCGGACGATGCCGAGACCACCGCCCCGGCCGATCCCCCACGGCCACCGGGCGGCGAAGCTTGACCCATGCCCGAGTCCCCCGCCATCGAGGTCCAGCACCTCGGCAAGCAGTACGCCACCGGTAAACGCGCCGTGGACGACGTCTCCTTCACGATCGAACGCGGCGAGACCTTCGCGCTCCTCGGCCCGAACGGTGCCGGCAAGTCCACGACGGTCGAGATCCTCGAGGGGTACCGGTCCCGCACCGCCGGCGACGTCCGCGTCCTCGGCCACGATCCCGCACGGACGAGCCGCAGCCACAACGCACGCATCGGCATCGTCCTGCAGACCAGCGCGGAGTCCCCGAACGTCACCGTCGCCGAGCAGCTGAACCACTTCGCCACGCTGTACCCGAAGCACCGCAGCGTCGAGGAGCTCCTCACCGCGACGGGACTCGAGACGCAGCGCAACACCCGGATCAGCCGGCTGTCCGGAGGCCAGCGCCGCCGCGTCGACGTCGCCCTCGGCATCATCGGCCGCCCCGAGGTCCTGTTCCTCGACGAACCGACCACCGGCTTCGATCCCGAGGCCCGCCGGCAGTTCTGGGACCTCCTGCGGCAGGTGCAGCACGAGGGCACGACGATCCTGCTCACCACGCACTACCTCGACGAAGCCGCCCAGCTCGCCGACCGGGCCGCGGTCATCGCCGACGGGAAGCTCCTCGACCTCGCACCCATCGACGAGATCGGCGGCGCCGAGGCCCGCACGCCCCGGGTCCGCTGGCGTGACGACGGCGGGGAACTCCACGACGAGCGCACCACCGACCCGACGGCGCTCGTCCGCAGCAGCAGCGCCCCCATGCACGACCTCGAAGTCATCCGTCCGTCCCTCGAGGACGTCTACCTCGACATGGTGGGACAGCAGTGAAGACAGCAACCAGCCGCATCTCGTACGAGATCCGCACCTACTTCCGCGCTCCCGACTCGGTCTTCTTCACGTTCCTGTTCCCGATCATCATGTTGGCGCTGTTCTCGGTCGCGTTCTCCGGCGCCGCCGACATCCAGGCCGGCCCCGGCGTCAGCGCCGACTACGCCACCTACTACCTGCCCGGCCTGGTCGCGACGGGCATCCTGCTCTCCGGCACGCAGTCCCTCGGCGTCGACATCGCCAGCGAGCGCAGCGACGGCACGTTGAAGCGACTCGGCGGCACACCGCTGCCCGTCCTGTCGTACTTCGTCGGCAAGATCGGCATGGTCCTCGTCACCACGCTCGTGCAGACCGCACTGCTGCTGGCGATCGCGGGCCTGGTGTTCGGCGTCGACCTGCCGACCGACGCGGGCCGGTGGGGTGTCTTCGCCGGGGTGATGGTCCTCGGGATCGCCACCAGCTGCGTCCTCGGCATCGCGGTCTCGGCGCTCCCCCGCGAGGGGCGCCGCGCCACCGCCACCATCGTCCCGATCGTGCTGGTGCTGCAGTTCATCTCCGGCGTCTACCTGCCCTTCACGCAGCTCCCCACCTGGTTGCAGGACGTCGCGTCCGTCTTCCCCCTGCGCTGGATGGCGTCCGGCATGCGCTCCGTCTTCCTGCCCGGTGCGTTCGAGTCGGGTGAGCCGGGAGGCGCGTGGCACCTCGGCCTCGGAGCCCTCGTGCTGGCAGCGTGGCTGGTCCTGGGCACGGTGGCCTGCCTGTTGACGTTCCGGTGGAACCGCGAGGACGCCTGATGGCGCCCCGCTGGTGGGATGCTGGGCACATGAACGGCGAGACGTGGATGCGCAACCGCTGGCTGCACGTCTTCTTCGCGGGCACGATGGCCCTCACCGCGGTGATCACCGCGTTCGGCTGGTCCCCGTGGTCGACCCGCTGGCCGGCGTACACCGCGGTCGTGGTGCTCGTCGTCGCCTACGTCGTGTTCGGCCACCGCGGCTACGACAGCCCCCGCGCCGCCGCGGCCTTCCTGCCGCTGGTCCTCGTCGCCGCCCTGGTGTTGCCCGCCGTGGTGCCGAGCACCGCGTTCGTGCAGTGCATCGCGTTCCCGCTCGTCTGGGTGCAGTCCGAGCGGGTCCGCACCGGCGTCCTGCTCTCGGTCGCGGTCGGCATCGCGAGCGGAATCGGCCTGCAGGTCTCCGACGGCCCGGACGCCTTCGTCAGCACCCTGCTCATCGAGGGCATCAGCGTCATCGGTGCCTGCGCGATGGGCGTGTGGATCTCGAGCGTCGCCGGGCTGTCCGAGGAGCGCCGCCAGCTCCTCGACGAACTCCGCGCCACCCAGCAGTCCCTCGCCGATGCCCACCGGAGCGCGGGCGTCGCGAGCGAACGGGAGCGCCTGGCCCGCGAGATCCACGACACCGTCGCGCAGAACCTCGCCGGCATCGTCATGCTCACCGAACGCGCCCGCAAGGACCTGGCGAACGACCGAGGAGCCGCGCTCGACGAACGGCTGGCGGTCCTCGAGGAGTCGGCACGAGCGGCGCTCGAGGACTCCCGTGCCCTCATCGCCGCCGGGGTCGCCGGTGCCACGAGCGGCAGCCTCGCCGGGGCCCTGCACCGGCTCGCCGAGCGGTACACCCGTGAGACCGGCACGCCCGTCGCCGTCGACGCGACCGACGGCCAGCTCGACCGTGACGCCCAGGTCGTGCTGCTCCGGGTCGTCCAGGAGTCCCTCGCGAACATCCGCGCGCACGCCGATGCCAGGTCCGTCCGCATCGTCCTGCAGCACGCGCCCGAACACGTCGGCGTCCGCGTGGTCGACGACGGCGTCGGGTTCGACACCGGCGTGCCGACTGCCGGGCACGGTCTCCGGGGCCTCCACGAACGGCTGGCGCTCTCCGGCGGTACCTGCACGATCACGAGCACACCGGGCGGCGGCACCGTCGTCGACGCGAGCCTGCCCACCGGACCCGAGCCGAGCCTCCCGGCCGTCGAACGCCACGTCCTCGCAGAGGTGACCCGGTGATCCGTGTCGTGGTCGCTGACGACCATCCGATCGTCCGGTCGGGCATCGTCGCGCTGTTGCAAGACGCCGCCGACATCGCGGTCGTCGGTCAGGCCAGCGACGGCCGCGCCGCAGTGACGGTGGCGCTGGCCGAACGCCCCGACGTCGTGCTCATGGACCTCCGGATGCCGGTGCTCGACGGCGATGCGGCGACGGCGGAGATCCTCGCCGCCGACCCAGGCATCCGCGTCCTGATCCTGACGACGTACGAGTCCGACGACCAGATCCTCGCCGCCATCGAGGCCGGCGCCACCGGCTACCTGCTGAAGGCAGCCCCGGAGTCCGAGATCCTCGCCGGCGTCCGGGCGACCGCACGGGGCGAGACCGCGCTGGCACCATCGGCGGCCGCAGCGCTCGTCCGCCGAGCGACGGGATCCCTCCCCGCTGCTGCCGGCCCGTCGCTGACCCCGCGCGAGCTCGACGTCCTGCGCCTCGTTGCCCAGGGCAACAGCAACCCGGCGATCGGGCGCGCACTGTTCCTCAGTGAGGCCACGGTGAAGACCCACCTCGGCCACGTGTTCGAGAAGCTCGGCGTGAACGACCGCACCCGTGCGGTGATCCGCGCGATGGAGCTCCAGCTCCTCCCCTGATCAACTCCGCAGTCAGGCGCCGCTGGTCACCGCAGCGCACCTGAAGGGCATCGACGTCGTGCTCCAGTGCATCCGCTATCGCCAGAGCCCGACGTACACCAGTCCGCCGAGGACGACAGACACCCCGCCGATCGCGATCAGCCAGATCGGTGCGCTCATGCTCGACGTCCCCGGTTCTTCGCAGTCCCCCCGCTCCGACCCTACGACTCCGTGCACGACGGGGATCTTTCCCTGCAGCGCGTGTGACGGTTCCGGTTCGCGATTCCCGACGATCCTGAACCAGAACCGTCCCCGGGCAGACAAGAGACCGGGTCCCGCGCAGTGGACCTAACCACGGCGCAACGACGCAACGACGCACACAGCGTGCCGGTGCGCACCGCTGGCATGACCACCGCCATCAGATCGCTCAGAACAACCCCGTGAACGCAGAAAACCCCTGACCACGAATGGTCAGGGGTTCCCTGTTCTTACTACGTTAAGTCCGGCGGCGTCCTACTCTCCCACA